>NZ_JQCL01000060.1 GCF_001438845.1 Lactiplantibacillus xiangfangensis | reverse complement strand
CCCGGAATCTTTCAATGGCAGTCTGTTGATGATGTATTTTTAATGGTCGTTGATTAATTAGTTCAAGTGCTGCTAGGATCTCATCAGTCGTTACTTGGCTAAAATTGGTCTTTTTCGGGAAGAACCAGCGTAACCGTCTATTAAAATATTCATTGGAACCTCGCTCCCATGGTGAATATGGATGGCAAAAATAAACTTTGATCTGATAATCCTGTTCTAAGGCCTGATAATTGGCAAACTCTTTACCATGATCAACAGTAATGGATTTTACTTGGGGACCGAAGGCCCCCATAAACTTGCCAAAGGCGGTGTTTAGAGCCTTAGCCGTTCTATTAGGGGCTTTGATGGCCCATAGAAGTTGGGTCTTACGTTCTACGAATGTAACCAGACATGATCGTGACTCACTTCGACTAGAAAGCACCGTATCTACTTCCCAATGACCAAAAGCTAACCGTTGATTAACAGTTGTTGGCCGTTGTTCGATGGAAGTCCCACTTGTAAATTTCCCACGATTTTCGCTCACTCGGTGCTGGCGGACATTCCGATTGGGTAGATCAGTCAATTTGAAGGGGCGCCAGCCACGATTAAGCCAATTATAAATTGACGCAGTGCTCAAGTTATAAGCGGCCGCAATGGTTTCTGGTGACCAGGTTAATCGTAAGTGATTGGTAATTAAAGTCGCTAATGCTGCCGTCAGCATCGAACGACGACCGCAATTCCGCCTTTTGCGATCTGCATCTTGCTGAGCTAATTCTG
>NZ_JQCL01000059.1 GCF_001438845.1 Lactiplantibacillus xiangfangensis | reverse complement strand
CAAAAATTGGGTGTTGATGGAAATCCATCAACACCCAATATTCTAGAGCCAAAATTAGTCACTTCACTGGACTAGTTTTGCCACCCGTTTTTTATTGATTTAAGCCTGTTTAGTTGGGTAAATCGTGAATTCATTAACGTTGACATCTTCTGGCTGATCAATGGCAAAGTTCACGACGTTTGCGACCGCCGATGGTTCAATGCCGACTTGTTGATAAAAAGCGTCCATATCACGTTTAGCCGTTTTATCCGTGATTGTGTGTAGCAATTCAGTATTGATGGCTGCTGGGTATAAGCTGACCGTCCGGATATTAGTCCCTTCTTGGGCACTTTCCATCCGAATAACTTCCATCAAGTTTCGAACCGCAAACTTGGTGGCACCGTAGACCCCTGCACCAGCAAAACTCTTAATACCAGCTACTGAAGAAGTGGTGATAATCTGACCGTGCTTTTGGGCAGTGAAAATTGGCATTACGGCCGCAACGCCATTCAGGACCCCTTTGAGATTAATGTCGATCATCTGATTCCACTCATCCGTGTGCAACGCACTAATTGGAGACGTTGGCATGATACCCGCATTATTGAAAATCACGTCCAAGCCACCGAATTTATCTTGGGCGAGTTGAACGAGTTGTTGCACTTCCGCTGGTTTAGTCACGTCAGTTACTTGGTAGACTGCCTGACCACCATCGGCTTGGATGTCATCGACCACGGCCTGTAAACGTGTCGCGCGCCGTGCACCCAAAACAACTTTTGCACCGTGCTTGGCTAATAATTTTGCAGTCGTTTCACCAATGCCAGACGAGGCACCGGTAATCACAATTACTTTATCTTTGACTGTCACTAATTTTCTCCCTACTCTCCGTATACTTCTTTGATTAACGCCATTGCGGACCAAGCTTTAGGCCAACCCGCGTAAAAGGCAAGGTGGGTCACAATTTCAACCGCTTCATCCTTAGTAATTCCGTGCGCCTTTCCCATTTGGAAATGGGCTTTTAACTGCGGAAAACTACCACTCGTCATCAGGCTCGCAATCGTGATCATGCTCCGATCACGTAAGTTTAATTTGGATTCACGCGACCACACTTCACCGAATAAGACGTCGTCATTTAGTTCCGCAAACTTGGGTGCTAATTGTCCCAAGTTATCGCGACCTGCAGTTTGCTTTTCAGCCATAATTGATTTCTCCTTAACCTAATTTTGCGTATGCTTCATCGTCAACGGGTTCGCACCATTCACTCGTACCCTTCGTAATCGCCACGTGACTAAACCAGCTATCCTTAGTCGCACCGTGCCAGTGTTTAACGCCTTCGTGGATCGTCACTGCATCCCCAGCGTGTAACAAGCGTGCGGGTTTCCCAGCTTCTTGGTACCAGCCTTCGCCACCGGTAACTAATAAAATTTGATAGCCATCGTGATGAATATGCCAGTTATTGCGGCATCCTGGTTCAAAGGTAACGTTGGCGACATTCACGTCAATGTCATCCCCACCAGCTAAACTATTCAAATAACTTTGACCGATAAAATATTTTTGATAAGCTACGTTCTTTTCACCTAAACCAAATACGCCACTTTTTGCTTCTTTTTCCATTTTTAGCACTCCTTTAAATAACTGAATTTCTAATCGATGAATTAAGATTACAACTTAAAGTGAACTTTAAGTCAATATAAAAGTTCAAATTTGTTAAAATAAGCTTTTGTGCTATTATCATTGTTAAAGTAACTTTAAGAAAGCAGGTTTTAGTATGGCAACTGTCACGGAAGTTCGTTACTCAATTGGCGACTTCGCCAAAGCCGTTGGTCTCAGCGCACCCACGCTACGCTACTATGAAAATGAAGGTTTGATTGAACCACACCGACTAGCTAATGGCCGGCGCTATTATGAAGCCGCTGACGTCAACTGGGTCAAATTTTTACTACACCTCAAAGGAACCGGCATGAGTATTAGCGAACTCAAACAGTACGTCGTCTGGCGGGCCGCTGGGGATCAAACAATTCCGCAACGTTTGGAACTGTTAAAACAAGTTAAAGCTGATTTTTTGGTTCAATTTACGGAAGTCCAACACCACCTGCAAATTTTGAACGATAAAATCAATTGGTACGAAGAAAAGGAAGCCGGCGTCACTCAGGACCACGAAGACTTTGCCAACTACCTGCAACGCTTTGGTCATCAGGAGTAAAATCTAACGTTTAAAAAGGCACTGCTCAGAAACTTCTGAGTAGCGCCTTTTTAAACGTTAGGCCAATAATTCGGTCATTAATTGTTCATATAACTTAATAAACCGGTGGTACATATCCAAATCCACGTATTCGTTCACTTGATGCGCGGTAATGTTTCCCGGGCCAAAGACAACGATCTGCATCTTGTCATTTTTAACAATGTATGAAGAAGCATCCGTGCCACCAGGAGCCCCAAAATATGGTAACCGTTGTTCAAGTACGGCTTCACCAATTGCTTTTACGGACTTAATCAGTGGCGCGTCTTCCGGTGTGTGTACCGGATAGAAGCTGCTGGAGATGTCCATGGACAACTGTGCCCCATTCGCATTGCATTCATCAATGATGGCCTGCACATCCGCAATGATCTTATCGTTACGAAGTTCGGGAATCGTCCGAATCTTAACGCCCATCTCAGCACTCGCTGGTACGGTGTTAATTTGTTCGCCACCGTTAATCAACGTAACGACGGGTACGGTTGGCCCTAGTACCGGGTTGACCGCTGCCGTATGCTGCTTGAAATAATCGGCCTGCTTCTGATAGAAGGTCAGTAACGCCTCGATTGCGTTTTTACCTAATTCCGGCATGGAACTGTGTGCCGCGACCCCTTGAGAATGAATCGTGTACGTCAACGACCCTTTATGCGCTAACTCGATAAAGTGTTGTTCGCCCGTCGGATTAGCTGCGGCCATCTTTTCAGCCGTTGCGGCATCGATGCCAAGCATGGCTTGGATCTGCTTTTGGCCGAGTAGCCGTTTATCCGCGCCACTTGGTTCACCAACGATCACACTTTGCATGCCATCAGCATAGCCCATTTCAACTAACTGGTCCGCACCTAAATGGCCATTTTCTTCCCCAACCGTTGCCATAAAACGCAACGTTCCGTGGAGCGGTACGGCCTGGTCATGCAGATGAATGAATGCGAAGGCACCGGCCATCAAACCAGCTTTCATGTCCGTGGCGCCCCGACCATACAAGTGGCCGTCCTTGATCGTTGCGGATAACGAATCGGTCGCCCACTTGCTGGCATCACCCAAGGCAACCGTATCCTCATGACCATCGAACCCAACTAAGGGCCCATTACCGTCACCAATGTCCGCAACTAAGCTCACGCGTCTTGGCGAGTACGTCACTAATTTAGACTCGATTCCATGGTCTGCAAATAGCTTTTGTAAGTAATTAGCAACCAATTCTTCATGGTCGTTCACCGTATTCATTTTCACAATGTCCGTTAATGCTTGCTCTGTTTCATCCATATCTTCATCCCCATTAGCATTCTGTATAAACTGATATAATCAATTTAATCGTTCTACCTAAATTACAGCACTTTTACACCGGTTGTTCAAGCCAATTAACCTAATCAACGGACTTTAACGCGTCTAACATATTGACCCGTTTCAACTTCCAGTGCATTAACACCATGACCAGCAAACTAAATGCTAAGGTCAACAGGCCTGAATAAACGTAACTCAGCGGGTGAATATCCGGTGACAACATTAAGGCGTTCGTCTCCGCGGTTTGCAAAATGTAGGCGTGGAGCCAGTCGCCTAAGAAACACCCGAAGAAGATTCCCAGTAACGTGAGAATCAAATTTTCACGAAAGATATACATCGTGACTTCCCCGTCGTAGAAACCCAAGACTTTGATGGTCGAAAGTTCTCGAATCCGTTCCGACACGTTAATATTCGTCAAGTTGTAGAGCACAACTAATGCCAGGGCGCCCGCTGAAATAACAAAGATCAAAACGACTAAATTCATACTATCGAGCATCTTAAAGTTCGTCTTCTTTTCAGTACTCATTAACGTGACGTTTAGGATTCCCGCGTGCTTTAAGAGTTGATCAGCGTACCCATTGGCTCGTTGTTCGCTTGCCCGGTTAAACTGAACCAGATTTGCGTTATACACCGGCCGTTTGCCAAACGTATGCCGGTAAGCAGCTGGACTCAAGTATACAAAGTGATTGACGTAATTTTCCGCAATGGCACTGATTTTAACTGGCTTGGCAGCTTGTCCAGCCAACTTAACGTTTAACCTGTCACCCACTTTAACGTGATAGAGTTTCGCCAATTTTTCATCAATAACCGCCCCCGTCGCGTTCAAATGGTCCGCACGCTGACTCTTCCGGTTGCGCAGAACGACAAATTTTTGTAATTGCGCAGTTTGTGCGGGAACGCCCAACGTGGCCGTTTGCTCCGCGACACCGCTCTTTTGAATGGTCACCTGTTTCGATAATAATTTCAGGTCGGCCCGGTACAAGTTCGATTTTGCCAAGGCGCGCCGCTGCGCTGACGTTTCGTTCCCACTCCGCGTGACGACCGCGTCATAATGCCATAGTTCATTGAACTGTTTCGTACTGATATCGCCAATCGAATCTTTCAACCCGAATCCCGTAATCATCATCGCCATACAACCGGCGATGCCTAACACGGTCATCAACAGTCGTTGTTTATAACGGAAGAGGTTCCGTAACGTAATTTTATGGTTAAAGCTTAGTCGCCGCCATAACCCTTGCCAACGTTCTAGCCACAACGTTTGTCCCGCTTTAGGGGCCTTCGGTTGAAGTAATTGCGTCGGGTTGCTGCGAAGATCGACCCGCAAAACGACGAGCGCTGTTCCTAACGTGCAGAGTAACGCAATCGCCAACGCCACCCAGATGTCGGTCCAGAGATATTGGACGTGAATAGCCGGTAAATTATACATACTGCCGTACGCCTGTGCAATGAACCGTGGGAAGAAGTTAACCCCGAAGGCCACTCCGAGGACGGTCCCAATCAACGCGGCAAGACCCCCGTAAATCAGAAATTCACTGCCAATTGCGGTATTGCTGTACCCTAACGCTTTCAAGGTTCCCATCTGTAACCGGAGTTCCTCAACCATTCGCGTCATCGTTGTTAAACAAATTAACGCGGCAATCGCAATGAAGAACAGTGGAAAGACTGTGGATAACGCGACCACCCGCTGCGTATTTTCATGGTACTCGGTATAACCCGGGTTATCATTACGGTCGCTGTATAAATAGGTCGGTGCCTTAATTGCCGCAACCTGGGCTTGGGCCGCTTTTAACTTGCCCTGTAACGCCACTAATTGCGGCGCATTGGCTGGCAGTTGGGCCTGCAGACCAGTGACCGCCGTTTGCAGCGGTACTAATTTGCGGCTCGCTGACGCCCTTAAAGCCGCCTGTCGTTTTTTAGCTTGGGGCTTTAACCAGCGTTTCAGCGTAGCTGTATTTTGCCGGTTCAACCGCCGATACCGTGCCGAATACGGCGTGACGTTGGTGAGGTTCTTAAACTGAACATCAATCCTACTGTAAACGGACTGTTTCAACGTTTTCGGTTGAACGTACACAAGATAGTCCAAGGTCCCCTTACCGACGTTCGTCACCCCACGACTTGCATTTTCAACGTAGGTCGGCGAATTTACAAAGCCAACAATCTTAAACGTCTGCCGGGTCAACTTTTTATTCAGTGCCTTCGTGCTCACAATTCGATAAGTGGTCCCAACTTTGAGTTTCGGTTGTAATTGCCGGGCTTGGTTGTCCAAAACGATCTCGTTAGCCGCCTTGGGTAATCGCCCCGCAACCACCCGCAGCTGATTCAGTTGCTGGGTCTTAGGTAATTCAGTGACCCGCACGACCCGGTTATTATTAAGTTGATTGACATCTAAATACTTAACGGGTTGGGTGATAATCTGACTCTGGTGCTGCGCTAAAGCCCGCGTATCGTGTTTTGTCAGCCCCATCGTGGATTGGACACTATTAGTCGCCAGTCGCTGCTGGTGGTAATAGTCCTTAGCAGCCTGCGACATATCGGGACCGGTCGCCCGAATCCCCGTATAAAAAGCGACGCCAAGGAAAATGATCAATAGTATTGAAGCGAATCTGGCCTTAGATGACCAGATTTCGCGCAAAATTGTCTTTAAGTATGCGGTTGTCATTGCTTCCCACCTACCATTCGATTTCGGCTAGCGGCGTCGGGTGTGCATTATGCTGGACTGACTGGACCCGGGCATCATTGATCCGAATTACCTGGTCCCCCATCTGCGCAATCGCACTATTATGGGTCACGATAATGACCGTTGTTTGCGTTTTACGGGCAGCGTCTTGAATCACCTGCAAAACTTGTTTCCCCGTTTGATAATCCAGCGCACCGGTCGGCTCATCACACAGCAACAATTTAGGTTGCTTGGCAACGGCCCGCGCAATGGCAACCCGCTGTTGTTCCCCACCTGACAACTGGGCGGGAAAATTCCGGGCCCGTTCAGTCAGTCCGACTAGCGCTAACGTCTGGTCAACGTCCAACGCGCCCTTAGTAATCTGTGACGCCAGTTCAACATTTTCCCGGGCCGTTAAGTTCGGGACTAAGTTATAAAATTGAAAAACAAAGCCGACGTCTTGGCGCCGGTAAGTCGTCAACTGCCGGGCCGACAATTGGGCAATGTCGGTCCCGTCCACCAGCACTTGCCCGCTCGTTGGGCTATCCATGCCACCTAGAATGTTCAGCAGCGTTGACTTGCCGGCACCACTAGGACCTAGGATCGTCACAACGCTTCCCCTAGCAACCTCAAACGAGATATCCGCGTTCGCAACCGTCTGCTGCTCGCCATTTTTAAACGTACGTGTTTCGTTAATAACTTCAATATAGGCCATCCCCGCACCTCCTGATGTATTCGCTTACACTTTATGATACCCCACTTTTCATCCAGACGGTTAAGTTTACACTATTAAACTAAGCAAACTTGCAAACGTCCTAATCCGGTTCTTAGCCGCTTAAAAACGTGGCGACCAACCTCCCGTATACAAAAAATGCCACTCAGAACCTTCCGAGCAGCATTTTTGTCCTACCGATCCGCGTAATAAGCGGCTTTCTGTTTAGCCCATTCGTCGTGGTCTTGTTGCGTAATGGGACGCAAGACCCGGCAAGGATTGCCAACCGCCACCACGTTATCGGGAATATCGTGGGTCACAATTGAGCCAGACCCAATGACCACGTTACTACCGATGGTGACACCGGGATTCACGACGACGTTACCGCCAAACCAAACGTCGTCGCCAATCGTAATTCCTTTTCCATATTCCAACTGCTCCGCTCGAATTCCCGCATCAATGGGGTGACCCGCCGTGTACAAACCCACGCGGGGACCCATAAAGACGTTATCCCCAATCGTGATGGGGCCACAATCTACAAAGATGGCGTCATAGTTGGCGTAAAAGTTTTTGCCAATAACCGTATTGGTCCCGTAATCGGTATGAAACGGTGGTTCGACGTAACCCCCAGCACCAAATTGCTTAAACATGGCGTTTAATAAGCGTTGCCGTTCTTCTTGCTGTTCCTCAGTTGATTGGTTAAACAAACGTGTTAACCGCTTGGCCCGTTTATTTTCACGACCTAATTCTTCATCTTGGGCAACGTACAACTCACCCGCTAACATGCGTTCTTTTTGTGATTTCATTTTAATCACCATCCTAATTTAGTTTACCGCCCTAGTTAACCAAATAATGGGACCGATTACAATACCAATTACAGCCATTTCTAAAATCAATCACGCCCATTTTCTTAACTATAACTAACTTTTAAGCTTTTTTTAGCTCGCCAAATGGGAGCCATCGTTTATAATAGGAGTTATACACATATTTAAGGGAGATAAAACCGTGAAAACATTTAAAACAATCATGAGTTGGGTCGTACCGATTGCCATCGGGTTATTACTCGCATTCCTGATTCGTCAATTCTGGTTTACGATGGTCAAGGTTGACGGGACATCAATGCAACCTAACCTTCAGAATAACGAACGCGTCGTCGCCTTCAAGACAAGCAAGATTAAAGCTGGATCAGTTGTCGTCTTTGATGCGTACAACTTAGATCCAGATCAAACCGTTAAAAACGCCGTTTACGTAAAGCGGGTCATCGGGATGCCCGGCGATTCCGTCCGTTATACCAGTAGCGGTCAACTGTACGTCAACAATAAGCTAGTCAAGCAGACCTACTTGAAGAACCAGTCACAACAAACGACCGGTTCCTTCATGCCTAACAGCCACAGTAAGGTGACCGGCTGGACACTCGACAGTCTGAGTCACGATCAGGGCTGGAAGAAGTCCGTTACGACAAATAAGGTCCCTAAGGGTTACTATTTCGTCATGGGGGATCACCGCAGCGTCTCCAACGATAGCCGTTACTGGGGACTCGTCCCACAAAGTAAAATGATTGGTGTCGTTAAGGCTTGGCCTTGGCAAAACCGGAAGCAGTACATTAACAGCTTCCAACCATAATGTATAACCAATAAACCCGCAAGCCATTTTGACTTGCGGGTTTGTTATACTTAAATTATCCGGCTCTAGAATATGTTAAAGCGCTCAACCACAGAGACGTTAAAGACGCTCATAATCTTTAACCCTCAAAAAGGCCAAGCGCTTAATTACTATGATTCAGTCAGCTGGTCAATACAACAAATTTTGCAACTGAAAACAAAAATAACAAAATCTGAACTATGAAGTCTAGGTTGTTAAGCTTGTTTTTATTTCGAGTCGTTTTAAACACGATAAAATGTAACGTTAACATATTCATCGAAACCAAACAAAGAAGTGCAACAGCAATGATACTAGCTGTTATTGAGGATATTGTTATCAACAGTATTCCTCCAAAGAATAAACCAATTTGGTACTTAGTTGTTTTATAATATTCTTTTTCCATAATTAAACACTTTCTATCTTCCATTTACTAAAGTGATCTTAATTGACTTAAAGTAATTGTAGAACCAACCAGCTTATTAACGATGACACCCTGATTAATTTTTTCCACTGTTGGAGTATACTGCAATCCGCTATCAGTTATTACCTGATCAAATAGATTCTGCATACTATCGTTATCAAACTGGTCTAAATCTAAATAGTATATTTGTGTAGTTGGATTTTTTAGATAAGCATTTAAAGTCGTTGAAAATTTCCTACAATATGGACATTCTTTGAAACCGATAAACAAAACAAACTTCTGTCCATTTTTCAGCATATCCAAATACGCTGAAGCAGAAAGGTACTTTACACCTTTAATATTAGATAAGTACTG
Source organism: Lactiplantibacillus xiangfangensis (assembly GCF_001438845.1). GTDB lineage: Bacteria > Bacillota > Bacilli > Lactobacillales > Lactobacillaceae > Lactiplantibacillus > Lactiplantibacillus xiangfangensis. The sequence continues at coordinate 13,500 of NZ_JQCL01000059.1, read as the reverse complement.
ATCTTCGGTAATTGTTGTCACAGTTGTTTCAATATTTGCTGGATTACTTAGTTACTGTATCCGCAAACGCAATTTTCACTGGTGATAATAAAGAAATAAACATTGAAACCGTTGCCAGCACTAAGAAAAATAATTGTTTACTTTTCACGTTATCACCCCATACTTAATTAATCTTTGATATAAAGGGACCGGTGTTCAAATAACACAGGCCCCTTTGAATTATCTTTAGTATTTAGCAAACATCTTGATTAGTATGCCAGAGCTTTTTCATCCAGCTGGAATTAGCAATCATGCATCTAATATCATAGCCAATCTCTCCGCTCTCTAAGTCATCATCTAATGGGCCTAATCCTGCTGAAATGGAATCTAATTCAGTTGGCTCAACCACTTTGAACACATTTGACATAACAATCGTTTCTTTACCTTTACTTGTGGTCAGTATATATCCTCGTTCTCCAGACAACAAAAAATATTCTCGCACAGTCCAACTTATACTGATTATTTAATTCAGACTTTGTTAGGTAATTTACCATCTCTTTTACACCACCACTAGAGTATATTTAAGCAAATATTTTCTAACCGAGGTGTAAATAATGAGTGACGGGAAAACCAATATCTACATCCTGAGTGATCTACATTTTGATTCGATAGCCTTACCCAGCAATTGAAAGAAAACATGAAGCGTCTCTGAGATCTTGACAAACTGGACATTACTAAACAAAGGTAACAATAGCGCAGATCCATTCATTTTCTAAGTCCGATTTTAAACACACACATTCTAAATCTAACTTTTCACTACGTATTGATGGGCCAATTTATTTTTATTCCACTGATGTTAACTACCTAATCCTCAATTTGGGTATAGTAAAAGAGGTATCGAGATTCGCGTCACAATCTTAATACCTCTTACTTTAGAAAAGTTGACAAAGAGCCTTTTTAGTCACAGTTATCACCACATGGTCTGTTGAAAACCCACATACTGATTTATCCACAGTTGATAACTTTTATTTACTTCGTCAATAAGTGGATAACTAAGCTATTCAGCGCTCGGCCTGGCCGGCACTGATCCACCAAGATTAACCCTACCAGCAAAATAGTGAATTGGCCCCACTGGTTCGGGCTAACCCACGCCATTCCAGCAATAACTATCCCCATCATAATAGGCACTAGCCAGTGACTGACCTGACGCTGCCGTTTAATGGCGGTCACCCGTTCGCCGGTCTTGAACCCAGAAAAAGCCACACACAAACGGGCTCAGCGGCACCAAGATCAAGGCCATCAAAATATTTTTGAAGAAGTTGATGAAGCCGTCCATAAAGTCACTCTTGGCTTCCACTTGTGGTGTTAACGCACTCGGTACGGGCTTGGGCTTAGTCCGCTTAGCCGCCACCGACCACGGCCGACCAGAGTCTTGAATAACCTGATCATCATCCGGTCGCGTCGATGGGGGCGTCGGCTTCTTATGCCAGACCTGAAAAACCTTTGGCCACCGGTATTTAACAATCGGAAAAAGAATCAACGCACAGATGATACTGTAGATCACCAGCGGGTTAAATTGTAAAATAATCCGGTTAACGGTCTGGTGAGCCGTAAAGAACATGATCATAAAGACCGCAATTGCGCCGTAAAACCAACTACTGATTAAGTTTCCTGCTCGCCACATCGATTCTTCACTTCCTAATTAGTTTTTATGCACAGTCGCACCATACTTTTGCACTGCAAGCCGTTTTCGTAGATGGGCTCTGGATAGTTATCCACAAAATAGTCCACCAACACTGCCTGCATCTCAAAACCAGCGTGTTGATAGAGCGCTAACTGCCGTAAAGATGAGTTTCCCGTTCCAACCCAGAGCGCCTGGCAGGTCTTATCTTGGCGACAACGCTGAATCGCAAACGCCAACAAGCGTTTTGCAATCCCCCGGTGTTGATAACTCGGCGCAACTGCCAAGTTTTGCACTTCATCCGTTGTTCCATCCCGCGATGTTAACACGATCAGACCGACAATCTGATCGTCTACCCATTCGACATAACAGGCCGCATGTTCCAAATACTTTTGGACAATTGACCAATCCGGATCAGCTGATAACAATAATTCACGCGGGAGCTGGTCCGCTTTAACCGCGCTAATCAACGTTTTGCCCGCCGGTTAACGCCCCGCTGATACCCATTGCCCCAACAAACGTAGGGAATAATAACAGCGATAATTGCCAGCGTATAGTCGCGAACATCCAAGTTAGCCGCATTCATAACTACGAGGTACGCCAAAAAGAGGGTCCACAGGATGGGCACAATGCCGCCTACCCAAAAGTACCGACTCGCCGTAAATACGAATTCTTCTAAAGCAAATAAGCCAATGGCAATGAGTCCCAAAATTAATAACTGCATGTGCACACTTCCTAACACAAATCCGTTTATTTCTTATCTAGTTGTTGTAACATATCCACAAACCGGTGGGTATCCAAGTTATGCACATCTTCATCAGAATAGTAGATAATCATTTGGGCCCGTTGTTCTGGGGATAAGTTTGCTTGTGAACCAAAGTAAACCAAGTAGACATCCGCACTGTGATCCGTCAAACTTTGACCGTAATCCGTATCCATGACAAACGTAAAGTTCTTACCCGCTTGCTCACTTAAAGCATCCATAAAAGCCTGTACGTCAGCGGTCTTAACTGTCTCTTGGCCCGCTACAACACTCGTTACTACGTTTACTTGCATCTTTAAAAACTCCTAGTTAGTTAATTTTAATTCAAATCCACATTAGCGCATTTTTCACACCATCGCAAGCATGGGGATAAACGCCTTGTGGATAACGTTTTCACTCGTTATCCACTGTGCATAACTTTTAATCTACCAAAGCCAAGTTATCCCCATCAAAGGTCATGTGGACATATTGGCTGGGCGCCAGAGTGGCTCGGTGCGCTTGTTCGCCAGTCGCACGGTACCACAAATCACGTAAAACGGACTCGTCCAAGATTAAAAGTGCGTTTCCGTGATCCGGTGTGGCGGTCCAAACGGCCTTTAAGCCCTGGCTATATCGTTCCCAAAACTCCATACCACTTTCAGCCAACCCTTCACTATCATGGTCATGCAGTAACGTCTGTAATTCACCAGGCGTTTGATCCGCAGCAAAAGCTTCCAAGCTACTATAACCCAACTTGGTTGCAAATCCCGACCAGACATCGGCCCGATTTAAGCCTTCAAAGCCACCAAAAAACGGTGCCCGTAACGCACTAAGAAGTTGTAGCTCGACACCATTAATTGCTGCTTTGAGTACCGCTTGGCCAGTCTGAACACTCCGACTCGTATCATTAGCAAACGCCGTATCAAAATGAACGTCCGTCAACTGTTGGCCGACGGTTGAGCTTGCGTGTTGACCCGCGGCCGTTAATGGGGTGCCACTCCATCCTTGGAACCGGTCCAATTGATTAAAGTACGTCGTCCCCGCAACGACCAAATGTAAGTTGATTGATTTCATGGTATTCTCCGTTTAGTTTTAGATTATTCAATCATTTTAGCACAAAAGCGAGCGACCACGGGGCCACTCGCTTTTTTATTTAAATTAATGACGTCCTGATTAGCGAATCACTAACACCGAAATTGGTGCGTTCTTAGCCATGTAGGCCGCTTGTGAACCGAAATACTTTCGGACCCCTTGCTTTGAAACGGAGCCAATTACTAATAGATCAGGCTTAATCGCTGGAATGATATCCTTAACGATGGTTTCACCAGGGTCACCTTCGTCAACGACAACGTTAACGTCTTTAACCCCAAATTCCTGCGCTAACTTTTGATACTCCACAACGTGCTCTTCCAAGTCTTTACGCTGACCATGGATAAAGTCCTTACTCATTGCCTCGTACACGTTCATATTTTGTTGCTCCAAAATTGACACAATGGTCAACTTAGCACCGTCCGTTTTGGCACGGTTGATGGCATACCGAAAGGCCATCTGAGCATCGTCGGAGTCATCGACCCCAACTAAAATATGTTTAAATTCCTTGGGACTCATATCTGACATATTAATCCACTCCTCATCTGGAAAATTTAGACAGATTTCATCTTTATTCTCACTGTTTCATAGCCAGTTGTCAATTTAGGCGTTCGGTTTATTTTCCTTTAAAACCCGGGCCGGATTTCCGACAACGATCACGTTATCTGGGAAAGAATGCGTGACAACCGCGCCGGCACCCACAATCACGTTGTTACCTAATGTTACGCCGGGAAGAATAATCGCACTCCCCCCGATCCAAACATCGTTACCGATTGTAATTGGCGCTGTTCGTTCGGCTTCCGTACGCCGCACCGTTGGATCAAGTGGGTGTTGTGGCGTATACAAACCAACTTTAGGGCCAAACTTACAATCATTTCCGATCTTGACCAGACCTTCGTCACAAATCGTGACCCCGTGGTTCGCATAGAAATGATTACCAATCGTAATGTTGACACCGTAGCTAAATTCAAAGGTTGGCTCTACAAAAAAACGGTCACCCACTGAACGTAACAATGTTTTCATCTTCGTGTTTCGTTCATCGCTATCAGCAATCTGGTTATACTGCATAATTTTAGTCCGGACTTCCCGTCGCCGCCGTTGTAAAATTGGTGATTCCATGTAAAGTTCGCCGTTGATCATCTGTTGGTACGCCGGATCGTTATCGATTTCCATTTTTTAATTAAACTTCCTTTAATAGTTGATAGTTTAAGCATAACACACTCACAAGATTTGCTGTATGATGGCCCTATCATGATTAAGGTGGTGGGCTGTAGTGAAATACGTTATCTTTGACTTGGATGATACGCTATTAGACTTTCAAGCGGCTGAACAGGCGAGTTTAACAACCATTCTAACTCGTTACCACGTGCCCGACTTAGCCGTTGCTAAACGGATTTACCTCGCACATAATCAACAAGTCTGGCAGCAAATTGAACACGGCGCCAACCGCGACCAATTACTAGACCAGCGCTTTAAAATTGTGTTTGCCAAACTAGGCATTACCGTTGACGGACCCAAAGTTCAGCACCAGTACAATGACCTACTGGGCCAAGGCTTTCAGGTCTTACCTGGCGTTGCCCCCATGCTGACAAAGTTAAGGGCCGCCGGACTGGTGTTACTCATTGGAACTAACGGTGTTCAAGACACCCAAATAAAGCGACTAGTTGGTTCTGGATTAGCTAACCAATTCGACCACGTCTTCATTTCAGAAACAGTGGGGTTTGCCAAGCCGGACCGGCGCTTCTTCGATGCCATTTTTGCAATGTATCCCGACCTGTCACCCAAAAACACCGTGATGGTTGGTGACAGCTTAGCGTCAGACATTGCGGGTGCAGCCAACGTTGGCCTCCCCAGCATCTGGTTCAATCCGCATCATCTTGCTAACCTTAGTGACGTCCACCCCACCGCTACCGTCACTAACTTTGACCAGTTACAGCAGTTACTGCTTAGTAAATAAGCTATGTTTTGACCATAATAATAGAAAAATCACTGTTCAGAAATACGGTGTATTTCTGAACAGTGATTTTAATTTAGTTCTAGTTTCATAGAGCCCTTCTTGATTAGGCTCATCTTACTCATCAATCTGCACAAAGTGAGTATTGCCGAGACCGCCACCGACTTGCATGACGCTGCCACCGTGACGTAATTTACCTAGGTTAACCGGCCGAAAATTCAACGGCCGAACTAAGGCTGCGAATTCCTTTTTAGCCGCGACGTCGTCTCCCGCGTAAAACAAGACCCGCCGGCCCACACCGTCGACGTGTCCATCCATAAATTCGGGTGGCAACGTATTAAAGGCTTTGATCACCCGAGCGTTATTGGCCGACTTAGCTATCACTTCACTCCCCGTTAACGGGGCCGTCTTAATCTTTTTGAAGTCCGCCGTAAACTGATTCGTCACGTCGACCACGATCCGTTGTTGGTAATCAGTGACCTGCTGTAAAACGGTTGGCGCCTGTTCAAATGGCACCGCAATAACAACTAGTGGTTGCTGTAATGCCGCTGTGACCTCTACAAAACTGACGTTATCCGCAAAGGCTTGCCGCCGCGGTGCCAAGCTGGCCGGACCACTGTGCCGACTAAGCATCACTTGGTGTCCACCGCGCGCAAACGTCTTCGCTAAAACGGTACCGACCGTCCCCGCACCAATAATTCCAATTTCCATACTAATCACCTGCCTCAAAACCATCATACCGATTTTTAAACTTGAATGCACTCAAAAAGCGTACACGCTGATGAGCGCATACGCTTTTTTCAACTAACCCTTATTATCGACTAAGTAGCCTTCAATGCCTCGTTTTAACCGGGCTAAGCCATCGGTCAATTCCGCAGTTGGACAAGCAATGTTCATCCGCAAGAAACGATTCCCATCGCCACGGTAAACATCCCCAGCTGACAAGAACAACCCAGTTTTTGCCCGAATCACTTGCGCCAACTTCGCGCTATCGGACGTAATCCGGCTAACGTCTAACCAGATTAAGTATGTCGCCTGTGCTTCAAGTACAGTCACCTGGGGCACCCCTGCCATAAATTGTTGCACTTGGCGCTGGTTAGCCGCCAATTTTTCTCGGAGGGCGTGGACCCAGTCTTGACCCTGCGTATAGGCCGCGATACTTCCCGGGATGGCAAACGAGTTCGGTTCGGCCAACTCATCATTGTTGATGCCTCGCCTTACTAGCGCCCGCACGTTTTCATCAGGAATAATTAACGTCGCTGCGTGTAAGGCCGCCACGTTAAACGTTTTGCTTGGCGACACGCAACTGATACTGTTAGCGGCCACTTCGTCAGATAGTGACGAAAATGGCACGTACTCGTTGCCGTTCAACGTCAAGTCGCAGTGAATTTCATCTGCTACGATCAACACGTGGTGCTTCAATGCCAACTCACCAATTCTTTGTAGCGTGGCCCGTGACCAGACGATGCCAATTGGATTTTGAGGATTACAAAGAATCATCATCGTCGTCAAAGGTTCCGCCAGCTTATGCTCCAAGTCAGCCCAGTCAATCTGGTACTGCCCAGCTTTATAGACAAGGTTACTTGCTAACGTGTGCCGACCATTATTTTCAATTGAATGGTAAAAAATATTATAGACTGGCGCTTGCACCAAGATATTATCTCCGGGCGCGGTCATCTTACGAACGATCGATGAAATGGCCGGCACCACACCGGTACAAAACATCAGCCAGTCTAATTGCGGCCGGAAGTGGTGTTCATTGGCCCACCAATCAGCTACCGCTTGGTAATACGCCGTGGGAACTTCCTCATAGCCAAACAGGCCAAACTGGGCCCGTTTGGTTAGTGCAGCGGTAATGGCGGGCGCCGTCGCAAAGTCCATGTCCGCCACCCACATGGGAAGTTCATTAGGGCCAACGTCCCACTTGACGGAATTCGTGTGGCGCCGATTAATCACAGTTTCAAAATCATACGGCATGGCGGGCCTGACTTTCCTGGTCAACACTGATAATCGTCTTAGTCGCGTCAATTTCAGGGTCATCCACAATGATCTGTTGAATACCTTGCGCGTGAATCTTACCACTGATTGGATTCTTGACACTATCGATGGTCGAAATCACATCGGCATCGATGTTACTGCAATATTCAAAGGCGAGGTCCGTGTTAAGCAACGTACAGTTTTCCAACGTCACGTGATCCATGTAGCACAGCCCTTGGTCGCTTTCAATTGTACAGTTGACAAAGCGAATATTTTTAGAATTCCAGCCTAAGTATTCCCCAATGATTTGAGAATCATAAACCGTTACGTTTTCACAGTTCCATAAAGCGTCCTTAGTCATCAACGTGGCGTTGTGAATCTCCACGTTCTTGGCGCCGTCAAAAGCGTAGTTACCAACCAGGTTAAAACCGTCGACATTAATATTCTGGCTGTTCATCCCAAAGTAATCGCCGGCAGCCTGAACGTCTTGCATCTCAATGTCAGTACAGTTCCACAACGTTTCTTCGGCATGTGAGAAGTGCACGTGATTTAATTTAATTTGACTAGCCCGCCGAAACAGCTTAGGCGCTTGTAACGTGCTGTTTTCAATTGAAATATCCTTGGTATACCAAATTCCGGAACGTGACATTTCTTCAAAGATTGAATGTGTCACGTTAACGTGTTCGCTATACCATAACGGGTACTTCCACTTAAAAATTGACTGGTCCAAGTTGATATTACGACTTTCTTTTAACGGTGATTCACCGTCAGCAAACGTACTGTTATTAATTTGGAGATCACGGGCCTTAAATAAGGCGCGTTCCCCAGTTAAATATTGTTGGTTAATTTTTTTCATTTAAATCTGGCTGCTATGCAAAATATGGAGAAATGTAGAAAAACATTACTGATTTCTACATTTAGAAAGGTTGCATATTTCCTTTCTTGATTTTTGCTTGCTACCGTTATAACGCCGGTGTTCCGATATTCCACTAGGGAGTAATCGCATTGACCAACTATGACAGCTTAAGGACTTTAGCCAGCCCCGTTAAATTATTATTTTTTAGATTAAAGCTAGTAAATTGGCAACGGCATTTTCATCACGGTTCAGTTTTGTGCCACAGCTATAACAAACATATTCACTATGCTTAGTTTGATGCACTGCATTGCCTTGTAACGTGATTTTATCGTCCCCAACTTTGATATGACCACACTTTGAACAGCGCTGTGTTGAAGGGTATTGGCTATCTGCAAAAATCAACGCCTTACCGTACCAGTCACACTTATAAGTTAGTGTCTGCCGGAAATAGCCAAACATTGACCGTTGCAAACCTTTAGAAGCAACGTGACTCATCTGCATAACTTTGACGGATAGGTCTTCAATCACAATTTTATCGTAATCATTGACGAGGTCCGTCGTAAATTTTTGCATGATGTCGTGTTGGATATTGGCAACTTTGCGATAATTACGTTGCAATTTGGCTCTCATTGCAATGTAACGACTGCCTTTAGTTGCTTTATTACCATTCACAACTCGCTTATGAGCTAACTGCCTTTGGTAGAATTTGATCCGCTGATATAGTTTACGTAACCGTTTCGGCAAGGTATTAATGACGCCAGCCGTGTAATTCAAATGACCAACGTTCACGTCAACGGCTGAATTATCACCAGCTTTTGGCTTAACATCAAGTTCAACTTCAAAGGGAAGGCTGGCCCAGTATTTCCCATTTTCACGATAAATACTGATCACCTTTAGCACGCCTGACAAATCAGCATGCTTGCTAATCCTGATGTCATACCAATCCTTAACGCCACGTGGCTTATCCAATCGAAGCTTACCAGCGACAATTTTAGCTCGGTCAGTTTTAAAGCCTTGCCGAGCAGCCTTTTTCGACTTAAATGTTGGTTTGCCCCAGTCAGGTTGCGCTTTATCAAAAAAATTCTTCCAAGCATTCCCCAAATCAGTAATCGCTAACTGCAAGGTACGTGCTGATAACTCATACTGCCAATCAGCTTTATTAGCAACTAATTCATTTCGAACTGAGTAAGTACTAGGACGGGGACTATTGGAATCAAGTGTATATAAATCATACATGTCATTCCAAGTAGCCAATCCCTCATTCCAGCAGTATCGCCGATAATCACAAAGGCTATCGAGCACCTTTTTAATATGACGATTGGGATAAAGTCTTACTTTTTGTGTTCGAATCATCAGCATCATCACCACCCAAATTAGTGTTGTCTTTTCACTTTTCATTATAATTTAGGCCACTATTGATGTCAGTGATTTGATCATTGAGAATAACTTCTTTGGTATAAATAAGACTGACTTAGTTGGGCAATACGCAACGCGAATTTTCACTTTTTACAGCATACGAACTATGATGGATTATTACTAGATTTAATCATTACCAAGATTGCCACCTCCATATTTACTCTCTGTGGGGAACTTGGTATTCCTTTCTACATTGTTCTATGTTTTAGTTAATGATTACTTCCTCCCTTGTTTAAAACGACGATTTTGTTTCAGCGTGTATCTTTACTTTAGTCGCTTCGTGTTGGTCGAAGGCAAGCCCTTTTTTGCATTATTTTTATATTTATTTAAATAAATAATTGTGGCTTCACCGGGCCAAAAAGTCTGCTTGTCTAATCAACGATGTTCACACACTTACTGAATTCATCGGTACTAGTTACCCTTAGTTTATTCGTTTTATCAATCAAGTTCCGTCCAATACCATTTACGAATCAGCTTGCTAAAATATGAACCAAAAGGACCATTAAGTAGGTGATTATTATCGATTGCTCATTTGCACAGTTATTTTTCTCACGCGCAACGCTACAACGTTTCTTGCCGTTAGCCCTCCTTGGTACACTCGGTAACGCCTGCTTACTGCCAAAGGGGCCACCCGCAATCCTCAATCTGACGCTACTTCTAATTCTGGGTCTCGCCCAATTTAAAAGTTCGCAACACCCCGTCCCGCCACTGACACTCAACTGGTGGCGCCGACTTTGCTACTGGTTACTGTTGGGGTCACTCGTGCTCTGGCTGATTGCCGTCATTCGAATTGCCAGCTTGACCGCGGGATTACTTCCAACCACCGATAGTGCCCGTGCCAGCCTAGTGGCCATTTTTGCTTTAATGAACAGCTTAATGACGGGCGGACTACTATACTTATTTCAACCGGCTTAAATCAATAGACTGCCAGCCAAAATAGCAATGATTGCTACTTTAGCTGGCAGTCTATTAGGTTAATCAGAATAACTATTTAAACTTGATTTTAATTTTAATTTTGCGTGGCACTTGGTGATATGCATGGTGCCACTGCACAAACAGCTTTAACACGGACCACGTCCACGTTAAAAGCACAACTAATACTGAAATTTTCCGTCGCATCCGAACCACTCCAAGTTGTTTTAATTTAGCTTACCACAGGCTACTTAACGTGTGCAGAATTTTGCAACTGAATCATATCGTAGTAGTACCCACGCTGTGCTAATAACTCGTCGTTGGTTCCCCGTTCCACGATCTGGCCCTGGTTTAAGACCAGAATCAAATCAGCGTTCTGAATGGTGGATAACCGGTGCGCAATGGCAATCGTTGTGCGGTCCTTTTGAATACGACTAAGTCCCGTCTGGATCATTTCCTCCGTCTCGGTATCAACATTAGCCGTCGCTTCATCCAAGATTAAGATCTTAGGATCCGTGACGATCGTCCGGGCAAAGGAAATCAGTTGACGTTGACCAGACGAATAACTAGCGCCCCGTTCAATGACCCGGGATTCATAGTTTTCAGGTAGATCATTAATAAAATCATCGGCCTTCACAAACTTAGCAGCTGCTCGAACCTGTTCATCCGAAATTTCGTTGTTAAACATCCGGATATTAGAATTAATGTCCCCGTAAAACATGAATGGCTCCTGCAAGACCAAGCCCATCTTTTGGCGTAATTCCGCCGCCGGATAGTCCCGAATGTCACGGTCATCAATCAAGACCTCGCCCGATTGAAATTCATAGAAGCGCATTAAAACGTTGATAGTCGATGTTTTACCGCTCCCAGTCTGTCCAACCAAGGCAACCGTCTGACCCGGTTCAGCGACAAACGAGGCGTCTTTTAAGACGGGATGTTCACCGTCATACGCAAAGGTCACGTGTTTGAATTCAATCTTTCCCCGCGTAATCTTCGCAGTCGGATCAGCGTGCTGTGCTGGGGCAATCGTTTGATCGTCCATGACCCGTAAGACCCGGGAACCAGCAACGACCCCGTCTTGAAAGTCAGACAGGTTATCCATCATTTGCGTCATGGGATTATAGAAGTTATTGAGGTACGTAATAAACGCGTAAACCACCCCAGCAGCCACGTAGCCATTTAAGCCCCGGACCCCGAAGATACCCAAAACCATCACGGTTCCTAACGCGTAAAATAGGTCAATTAACGGACTTAAAAGTAAGGAGTTGGTTCGAATCATCGCTTGACGCGTCCGGAAATACGCATCGTTAGTATGATCGAATTCACCGTTAATCCGGTGTTCCTGCCGAAATTGTTGAATGACGCTAATTCCCGTAATGGCTTCACTTAATTTCGTGTTTAGTTCACTCAATCGTTCACGCATGCGGCGATAGACCTTCGAACTATAACGTTGATAATACCAAACCGTCACGCCTAGAAACGGCATAAAAATCAATAACCACAATGCAATCTGACGGTCCGTCAAATACATGGCAATGAACGACGAGATCACCGCAAAGAAGGCGGTAAACAACGTATTAAAAAGGGCCCAAAAGTTAGAAAACGACATCGTATCGTTGGTCAGCCGTGACAAGATGGACCCACCGGGAACTTGGTCAAAATAGCGCATCCCCATGCGGTGTAACTTTTTGAACATCTGCCGCCGCACGTTTTCCAACATGTATTCAGCACCCATCGTGCTCGTATAATTTTGGATAAATTGCATCAGCGCACGCACGAGCATCCCAAAGAAGTAGAGCCCGGCAAAGTACCACATCACCGTAATCGTCGCGTGACCCGTCCGTAAATAACGGTCAATAAAGGTCTGCAAAACTTTTGGTAAGTAGATGTTAACAACACTGACTAATCCTGAAAGGATAATGGCTCCGATGAAGAACCATTTAAACGGCTTCGCATACGGCAATAAGCGCCGAATAACGGTCAGCTGTTCTTTTACGGGCATACTGCGCGCCCAAACTGATTCTCGTGCCGCCATTATTGCACCGCCCCTTCCACTTTAGTTTCCAATTGTTGCCGTTCAAACATTTTCTGGTACCAACCGTGTTGCGTCATTAACTCACTATGCGTCCCACGTTCAACAACGTGGCCCGCATCGAGAACGATGATCTCATCAGCGTTCATCACCGAACTCAATCGGTGCGCAGCGATAATCGTCGTCTTGTCCGCCCGTTCGGCTTTCAAGTTAGCTAGAATTTCAGACTCAGTTTCCGCATCAACGGCGGACAAAGCGTCATCCAAAATCAGCAGTTCAGGGTTAATTAACAATGCCCGCGCAATCGCCAAGCGTTGCCGTTGCCCACCAGAAAGTGAAATTCCTTCTTCACCGACTTGGGTATCGTAACCCGCTGGCATGTTGGCAATCTGACCACTTAAATCACTCTTGGCCGCAACACTTTCGACAACGGTTTGAGGCACCGTGGGGTCCGCAAACCGAATGTTTTCACGAATCGTATTGGAGAATAAGAAACTGTCCTGTGGCACGTAGCCGATTGCGGGTAAATAGCTATCCAACGCATACTGTTTAATATCGTCACCACCGTAAACAATCTGACCATCATAATTATCGAATTCACGGAGGATCAACTTCATGATCGTCGATTTACCAGCGCCGACGCGTCCAACGATGCCAAGGGTTTGGCCCGCTTTTAAGTCAAATTGGACGTCGCTCAAACTCGTACCGGCGTCATTAGGATAATTAAATTGCTTTATTTGATAATGTAAATCACCGTGGGGCCGCTGTTCACGACCGTTACGCGAATCAATAATGGCACTTTTTTGGTTGCCTGATTTACAATTCAAGTGCACCACTTAAATAATTGGACCAAAAAGGCCAT
>NZ_JQCL01000058.1 GCF_001438845.1 Lactiplantibacillus xiangfangensis | reverse complement strand
GCCATAAATTAAGTTTTGATTTTGATTAGAACCTGCCTACCGCCCTGCACGTTGTTTCGGTTGGTGAACTCGTCATTTAGGTTTACTTTTCAAAAACCAAAAAGTGAACCTAACCAACGAGTGTAATTGTAAAAGAAGGAGGATATATCATGAAAAATGAACTGGAAGCATTGGCAAGCGAATTACCTATTTTGACGGATAAAAGCAGTTATAAGTACCTATCGGAAATTGCGGGTAATGGCAAATATATTCAAGTTGCGTGGCAAAAAAAGAATGCTGAATATTTAGCACTTTACGGCACACAATCTATCAAGTTACCCCAAATTGATAATTCTGTAGAGTTTGTAGACGCCGAGGAGGTTTAAATATGCCAACTAAAGAAGAATGGAAGAAACAACTTGTAGATAATGCAGAACAACAAATTTTGAACTTAACTGATAGTGACAAGTTCAAGAACTATCTTAATACTGTGGCAAAATTTCATCGTTATAGCGCTAGAAATATTGATTTAATCTACTCTCAAAACCCAGAAGCTACTCAAATAGCAGGTTTTAAACAATGGAAAAATGATTTTAACAGATCAGTTAATAAGGGAGAAAAAGGGATCAGGATTGCGGCCCCTATGATTAAAAAACTAACTCCAGAGGATCAGAAAAGGCTTGATACGACCAAAGAAAAAGCCATAGTTGGTTATCGCTATATTCCAGTATTTGACATATCACAGACAAGCGGCGAACCAGTCCTAAGTGCTAAAGATTTTGTCAAAGAAAATTTAGCGGATCATAAAAACGTTACTAACCTATACAACGAACTCAAAAATTATTTGAATAACAATACTGATATTAAAGTCAGTGAAAAGAGATTGTCAGAACTTGGTGGCGCTAAAGGCTATTTTCAACCCAGCACTAATGAAATCGTCATCGGTAGCGATGAGCCCGACAATGCCTTGAAACTGGAGACGTTATATCATGAATACGCCCATAGCCAATTACACGGCTTAACGTCAGAATTTAAAGACCGGCCACGAGCCTATCAGGAAACCCAAGCCGAAGCGGTTGCGTACGTTGCCATGCAAAATATTGGCGTTGATACCAGCAACTACTCACTCGGTTACGTGGCCACCTGGGCTAAAGATAAAGCCGTGATCCATAGTGCTTTAAGTGA
>NZ_JQCL01000057.1:182910-375251 GCF_001438845.1 Lactiplantibacillus xiangfangensis | reverse complement strand
CAAGATCAAGAGACCCTACACATTTGATTTGTCGAAACTTTGTTCAGTTTTCAAAGATCTAAATCGTTAAGTTGATTACCTCAACGCAACTTAATCATCGTATCAAGTCATTAGCAACTTGTCAACAACTTTTTATAAATGATTTCTGTTGAAGCTAAGCGGCTAACCGCTTTGTGCGCCTCAACAACGTATACTAATTTACCAATTATCCCTTCCAATTGCAAGCCCCAAATTGCAATTTCAACCAGTAATTATTACCATGTTAGCTTCCCGATTTTTATAATGTACGGATATATCGAATCTGAACGGGCCATTTTGATTTCAAAGCCCCGTTTTCCAGAGCGATAATTCGTCTTTTCTTTATTTTAAAGACCAAAGTAGAAATTAACGTTCGTTTTAAAATAATTGCAACTTTTTCTAAAAATTCCATTTTTTCACCCATAATCGCCGGTTTACAACGCAAAAGCGACTTTGAAATTAGTTTACACTAATCTCAAAGTCGCTTTAAAATTTATTTACGCTTTATCGTCTTCAGGACGCATCGTTGGGAACAAGAGCACGTCGCGAATAGAATCCGCATCAGTCATTAACATCACTAAGCGGTCAATCCCGATACCTAAACCACCAGTAGGCGGCATACCGTATTCCAATGCTTCAACGAAGTCTTCATCAATATGTTCAGCTTCGTCGTTTCCTTCAGTCCGTTCAGCAGCTTGGGCTTCAAACCGTTGCCGTTGATCGATCGGATCGTTCAGTTCACTAAAGGCGTTCGCATATTCGTTACCTAAGATGAATAATTCAAACCGGTCAGTAAACCGAGGGTCTTCTTCATTCTTCTTAGCTAATGGGGAAATTTCCACTGGGTGCCCGTAAACAAATGTTGGTTCATTTAACGTGTCTTCAACAAATTCTTCGAAGAACGCGTTGATAATGTGTCCCACCTTCCAGTACTTTTCGTACTTCACGTGGTGTTCATCTGCTAATTTACGTGCATCTTCTAATGACATTGGTTGCCAGAAGTCGATTCCAGTCTTTTCCTTGATTGCATCTACCATGTGAATCCGATGGAATGGTTGGTTGAAATCAACCTTTTGATCGTGATAAGTCACAATCCCATCATCGGTAACAGCTTCTGCCGCCGCCTTAAAGATGCCTTCCGTTTCGTCCATGACGTCGTGGAAGTCAAAGTAAGCCACATAAGTTTCCATCATCGTAAATTCAGGGTTATGTTCACGGTCCATCCCTTCATTCCGGAAAACACGGCCAATTTCATAGACTTTTTCCATACCGCCGACAATCAAGCGCTTAAGGTGTAATTCCAGCGCGATCCGCAAGTATAAGTCGATGTTCAAGGCATTGTGATGGGTTACAAACGGACGAGCCGCCGCACCACCAGCCTGGTTATGCAACATTGGGGTCTCAACTTCAGTGAAACCTTGACCATCCAAATGATGCCGAATGGCCGAAATGATCTTTGTCCGCTTCAAGAACCGGTTAAAGCTGTCACGGTTAGAGATTAAGTCCAAATAACGTTGGCGATATATTTGTTCCACATTTTGGAGACCATGGAACTTGTCTGGTAATGGCCGTAACGCCTTAGATAAGAACGTCAATCCAGTTACCTTAAGGGTCAACTCACCGAAGTCTGTCTTGAAGACTTCCCCAGTAATCCCTAAGAAGTCACCAATATCTGAACGTCTGAAAATGTGATAGGTGTCTTCACCAACAACATCTTTCCGGACGTACAATTGCATTTTACCGGAACGATCCCAAATATCAGCAAAGCCAACCTTACCTTTACCACGTTTAGCAAGCATCCGGCCCGCAATCGTTGCGGTAACCTTTTTTGCATCTAAGTCGTCTTTGTCCATGTCCCCGTATTTATCATGCAGGTCCTGAGCCAAATCTGTTCGTTCAAACCGGTGACCGAAGGGATCAATCCCCTCTTCACGCAGTTCATTCATCTTATCGCGACGAACCTTAAGTTGGTCGTTCATCGTCTGTTCTTGTCGTGCCACTAGTGTTCCTCCATTTCTAGTTAGCGTGCATTTAAACCGCACCTAAACAATCACTACATGTTAATTTTCACAGTCACGTTGCAAAAATGCAAGTGAATTCTTCACTTTAACGCTTTCGTTGCCAAATAAGTTTCCGTTTGGGCCGCAAATGCCTGTAAAATCGTCACCATTTCCGCTGACGACTCTGATTCCATCAAGGCAATTTTTGTCCGCGCCGAACGGGGAATCCCCTTCAAGTAGTAAGGCGCCTGTTCACGAAATTCGTGTGCGCCTCCCCGTTCACCTTTCAGAGCCACTAATCGGCGCAAATGTTCCTGTGCCGTCGCCATCTTTTCGACCGGTGTTGGTGCGGGTAACAATACCCCCGTCTCCAAGTAATGGGCCGTCTGCTTTAAGATCCACGGATTACCTTCAACGGCACGTCCCATCATAACGGCATCCGCACCGACTTCCGTTAACATCCTTTCAGCATCTTGCGGGGTCCGAACATCCCCATTACCCATAAACGGAATGGTTAGCGCATCGGCCACCTGCTTCAGGATATCCCAGTCAGCATTTCCCCGGTACATCTGTTTCCGGGTCCGCCCGTGCATGGCCAGTGCCGCAGCGCCTGCTCGTTCAGCGGCCCGCGCATTTTCAACCGCGTACACGTGTTGGTCATCCCAACCCGTCCGCATCTTGACCGTCACCGGTTTTTGAACGGCTGCGGTAACGGCTGCTACCATCTCATAAACCTTATTTGGATCTAACAGCCATTTAGCACCCGCGTCCGTCTTGACGACCTTGTTAACCGGGCACCCCATGTTGATGTCAATAATATCTGCCGTCGTCTGCTGATCGACAAACTTGGCTGCGTTAACTAAGGTCTCCTTAGAGCCACCAAAAATCTGAATGCTCATTGGGTGTTCCTTAGGATCAACAAACATCATATCTAACGTCTTTTGATTATGGTACATAATGCCACGGTCTGAGATCATCTCGCAAACGACTAGTCCTGCACCAAAATCTTTACAGATCACCCGAAACGCTGCGTTAGTTACCCCTGCCATGGGCGCCACAACTAATCGATTCGGGATCGTCACGTCTCCAATCTGCCACGGTGTGTTTAGGTTCATGCTAAGCATCACCCTTAGAACGTGAAAGAACTGCTTCTAGTTCTGCTTCGCTGAAGCGGTATTCATTACCACAAAAATGACAAACGGCTGTCGCACCATGGTCCTCATCGATCATTTCACGAACTTCATGCTTCGGTAGCGCCATCAATGATTCTGCAAACCGTTCCTTAGAACAGTCACATTCAAACTTGACCGGCATCTTATCCAAGACTTTCACGTCACCATCAAATAACAGGTCCAAAACGTCTTCTGGCGTCTTACCTTCCCGCAAGAGTTGCGAAACTAACGGCATGTCTTTTAGTTTATTTTCCAAAGTATCGATGGCCTCGTCAGTTGCATTTGGCAAAACTTGTACTAAGAAGCCACCCGCAACACCAATCGTATTATCGTCGTTCACAAAAACGGATAAGCCCACGGCCGACGGAATTTGTTCAGACTGCGCCAAATAGTACGTAAAGTCTTCACCGAGCTCACCAGAGACTAAGGCAACTGTCCCGGTAAACGGATCACCGACACCTTGGTCCTTCGTGACCGACAAAAATCCTTCGGTCCCAACGGCACCCTTAACGTCGATCTTATGTTTTTCATTCAACGGTAAGTGGATATGAGGGTGTTGTAAGTAGCCCTTCACCGTCCCATTGGCATTCCCATCTATTACAATGCCACCGACTGGACCGTTCCCGTTAATCTTAACGGTCATCCGTTCGTCACCCTTTAAGACGGATGACGCTAGTAACAACGTTCCGACTAAGCTCCGTCCTAGCGCTGCTGAAGCTGCACTCCAAGTATCGTGCCTGCGTTGTGCTTCCGCAACAATGCCCGTTGCGTTCACAGCGTATGCCCGAAACATTTCGTTACCCGCCACACTCTTTACTAAATAATCTGCCATTTAAATACTCCTATCTCACATTTAATATTCTGCAATATCATACCGCATAAAAAGAGCCGAGACAAAGTCCCGGCTCCTTTATAGCTTGATTTTAATTAAGCTTGGCTATCATCGTTGTTATCTTCTGACTTCGGTGCAGCACTTTCAGCACTGTCCTCGCCTGGCAAACCAGTCTCCGTATCGTCAACGGAAGCATCCGCTGATTTCGGTGCACTAGTTGCTTCAGAAGTTGCTTGTGATTCACTTGGGAAGGTTGGCGCTTCAGAGACGCTGCTTGTTGCGGCAGACGCTGCTGAAGTTGCTTCGCTACTCTGTGAAGTGCCTTCGCTGGCTTGTGACGCTTGCTTTTCAGCTTCGCGCCGTTCCAGTTCACGCTTGGATTCTTCGAAAGTGGCCGCTTTTTCACTAGGAAATTCGCTAGCACTATCTTTAATTGGCATTTCACCAGTCTTAAATAAACTGAGGATTTGCTTTTCATCCAAGGTTTCGTACTTCAAGAGGGCTTCCGCAATCACCTTATGTTGTTCACGGTGTGATTGAATGATATCCGTTGCTGTCTGGTGCGCTTCTTCAGCTAACCGTCGAACTTCGTCATCAATTAATTGCGCCGTGTGCTGTGAAAAGGCGTTTGCGCCCATCCCTTGTTGGTAAGCAGCTTGCTGGTTGGCATTTTCTAATTCAACCGGTCCGAGTTTTTCACTCATCCCGTATTGAGTGACCATGGCACGGGCAATTTGCGTTGCCTGTTCAAAGTCATTAGAAGCACCGGATGACTGTGCGTCAAAGATAATTTCTTCGGCGGCACGACCACCCATTAAACCAGCCATCTGTTCCTTAGCATCACGTTTCGACATCAACATTTGATCTTCACGTGGCAACATGATGGCGTAACCGCCAGCACGACCCCGTGGCACAATCGTAACTTTATGAACGACCCGTGCATCGTTTAAGACCAACCCGACAATCGTATGACCAGCTTCATGGTAGGCAACGGTTTCCCGTTCCCGCTTGCTGACCACGCGATCATGCTTGGCTGGACCAGCGATAACCCGGTCTTCAGCCTCATCTAAGTCAGATGCGTCGACTTGTTTCTTATTCCGACGAGCAGCTAATAAAGCCGCTTCGTTCAATAAGTTTTCAAGGTCGGCACCCACAAACCCAGGCGTTTGCTTAGCGATTTCTTTCAAATCAACATCGGCAGCCAATGGCTTGTTCTTAGCGTGGACTTTCAAAATGGCTTCACGGCCCTTGACGTCAGGACGACCAACCAAGATCTTCCGGTCAAAACGACCTGGACGAAGTAAGGCAGGGTCCAAAACATCAGAACGGTTAGTCGCAGCCATGACGATAACACCTTCGTTACCCGTGAAACCATCCATTTCAACCAACAATTGGTTCAAAGTTTGTTCACGTTCATCATGACCGCCGCCCATACCGTTACCACGTTGCCGCCCAACGGCATCAATTTCATCAATAAAGATGATTGACGGTGCGTTCTTCTTAGCTTGTTCAAACAAGTCACGAACCCGGCTAGCACCAACCCCGACGAACATTTCGACGAAGTCAGAACCAGAGATTGAGAAGAATGGCACGCCGGCTTCACCGGCAACCGCTTTGGCAAGCAACGTTTTACCAGTACCCGGAGGCCCCTCGAGAAGTACCCCCGATGGGATCCGAGCGCCCAATGAAACGAACTTGCGCGGATCTTTCAAGAATTCGACAACTTCGACCAATTCTTGCTTTTCTTCTTCTTCACCAGCAACATCTGAGAAACGAACTTTGTTTTGTTTACTGTCGGCTGGTTTAGCCTTAGTCTTACCAAAGTTCATCACACGATTGTTACCGCCACCCTGACCGGCTTGTCCCATCATCATATAGAATAGGAATACAAACAGGATCAATGGCGCGATATACATCAACAACGTGACCCAGATCCCGCTAGATTCTTCAGCTTTTGCCGTCAAATTAACGTTGTGTGTAGCCGCCAACTTAGAAACGCGGTCGACCGTCGAATTGTTTTCCAACATAGTCGTTGAAAACGACGTGGTCTTCGTTGAAGCACTCTTAATCCCTAACGCGTTAGCGGAAGAAGTTGTTTGTGCCTTACGATATGAACCGGTTACTTTGTAGACGCCACCACTAGGCTGGATGCTAACGTTCTTAACGTTATTCTTGTCTAATTGTTTGACAAATTCGCTATAGCGAATATTTTGGGTCTGTGAGCTGGAATTCCCACCGAAAAAGAAGTAGATAATCCCCATCAAGCTTAAGAAGATCAAAATATAAAATAAGCTATTACGAAAGAGTCCATTGCGTCGATTGTTCATATGTGCCTCCTTCATCGAAACTTTTTATATACTATTAAAAGCATGGTACTATACTTCGATAGTCTAAATAATAGCACATTTGACTATCATTGACCAATTATTAATGCTCATAAATTTTTGGCTTAAGAATTCCGACATACGGTAAGTTACGATAGCGTTCCGCATAGTCTAATCCGTAGCCGACGACAAACTCGTTTGGCACTTCAAACCCAATGTAATCAGCCTTAATATCCACGAGGCGCCCTGCCGGTTTATCTAGCAGCGTGCAGACCTTTACAGAGTTGACGTCCCGTCGTTTTAACAAGTCCACCAAAAACTTCAGTGTCCGACCAGTATCAATAATGTCTTCGATAACTAGCACATCGCGGCCAGTGACATCCGCATCAAGGTCCTTCGTTAGCTGAACTTCACCACTTGAGATGGTCTCATTACCGTAACTGGACAGGTTGATAAAATCAAGATCCGCATAAACGTCCATCTCCCGGATGATATCCGTTGTGAATAACACGGCACCCTTGAGTACGCAAATAATTAGTGGGTTCTTGCCGGCATAAGCGGTCGTTAATTCTTTTCCAAGTTTCTGTGCAACCTGATGGATATCCTCGCGACTATAAAGTACTCGTTCAATGTCGTTGTTCATCGTTTCAGATGTACTCCTTTCAACTCTCATGTTTTAAGGCTAAAAATACTGTTTGCGTTCCAAAGTCATGGGCACGATAAGTAAACTTATGCCCCACGACCCATAAGGCCTCGCCCCGTGCGTTCACTAACACGTAGATTCCATCGCGCTGATTAGCCGGGACCTTTTGATTAATCAAGATCCGTCGAATCGACTGGTGACCGCCACCCCGAAGTGTGAGCTGGTCACTCGCCTGCCATGGTCGAAAGTAAAGCGGCCAATCCGTATCCGTTAATCGCAAGGGCTGGGCCGTTTGCTGGGCCGTTTGCTCAGTCATCCGCGTGAATAAACCCACAGTTTGAGTTGCAGTTATTTTCTGCCATTGGTTTAAGTCTACCATAGTTTTTTCACCGGGCATTAACTTTTTAACCCTTTTTTTATGTGGTTGAACATCAATGGTACCAACCCTTTTCACCAAGTCCACGTTCCCACTTATTTGGCGCTTCCCGGTCGGCTGGTTTTCATTTTGAATCCAGTGTCGTACGGGGGTTAACTTATCTTCACTAACGAGCTGCCCCGTCCGTTGTTCAAGCCAACCTTTCAAAACGGGAACTTGCCACTGTGGTAATACTTGGTTAAATGCAACCAGTTTCAAACGACTATCCGCCCCGACAACCGTCGGTAATAATTGTGTCACCATGGCTTGCTTTGCTTCCAATAAAGTCTGCAACTGTCGTTCGTACGCCGCAACGTGCGTCAACAGTTCAGGATTAACCGCTAAAAGTTCGGGGACTACCCGGTGACGGATTCGGTTACGCGTCAGCCGCACGTCTTGATTAGTCACATCTTCAAAGAACGTGACTTGATGCGCCGCCGCATATTTGCGAATCTGCGGTTTGGACCACGTCAACAGCGGACGCACGAGTTGGCCGGATGCAAAGGGCCGCCGTGGCCTAATTCCCGTCAGTTGCGCCAGGTCTCCTCCGCGAGCTAGCTTCATTAAATAGGTCTCAGTTTGATCATTTGCATGGTGTGCGGTCAGCACCGCACTCGCATGGGTGGTCCGCATCACCTCAGTGAAAAACTGATACCGAAACGCGCGCCCAGCTGCCTCGACACCGGTAAGCGGGTGTTGTGCGACCGACCAATCCGCCAGTCGTAGTGTGAGGTCATGCCGTGCACAGTATGCCTGCAAAAATTCCGCTTCGCGTTGACTTTGCGCTCGCAAATGATGGTTAACGTGTGCGACCACGATTTGCGGCCGTTGCGCGACGGGCAGCCGCTGCAATAACGTTAGCAGCACCATTGAGTCAACACCGGTCGAAACGGCGACGACCACCGTCACATCTGGTTTAAGTAACTGCGCGCGTGCCAATTGGCGATTAAATTGTTGAACTGGGGTCATTAAATCACCTCTCACTTAATTTCAAAGCACAGTGTCTTGATCTTAACATTGTCCAATCAGTCGTCATTTTCTGAAGATTGAAAGTTAAATTTAGGGATTGATTACCGTTGTATCAGTATCCAAACTCAAATTGGCTACTTGTGAGTTATTCCGGCTGCCACTGATGACAGCTTCCGATTATCCGATAATAATAACAAAGCTAATTTAGCGCAGGCGGACAGAATTGATGTGCTGTGTCGGCAACGGTAGCCGATGATTTTCGTCGACTACCGTTGCGGGGCGATTCAAAGACGTGGGCTGGCGGCTTTGAATCGAGGTCGCAGACCGCACTTTGGCTGGGACCGCCCCCCATAGCACATCGGTTCTGTCCGCCGAAGCGGATAATTTAGGAATAACTATCGCCATTGTTACGGTGTTAATAGCAATTTTAGACTTTTCAACCCTTAGTCATCTTTAAAAAAATACGGACGTGACCCATATGCGTCACGTCCGTGCTTTTTTATTTAAATTAAATTAATGGCAGCAAGCTACTGAGTATTAGCTGCGACGACCGCCACGGCCACCACGTTTGCCTTCAGTGTTGCGCTTCAACGTTGCCAACCGGTCTTCACTGTCCTTTAAGAAACCGGACATCAATGAATCAAAGTCTTGTTTCTTATTTTCATGTTGACGTGATTGGAAACGACCACCGCCGTTACCGCCCCGTGAATGGAAATTGTTGGAACGTTCGCGATGGTTCCCATTGCTCTGGTGTTCATTATGATCAGAATGGCCATGATTATTACCCTGGTGGTTCCCACCTTGATGGGCGTTATGATGGTCATTGTGGCTGTGTTCACCCTGTGGATGATCGACCGCTTTACGGATTGATAATCCGATCTTACCATCATTCCCAACGGATAACACTTTGACGGTCACTTCGTCGCCAACACTCAAAACATCGTGGATATCCTTAACAAAGCCATCGGAAACTTCGCTGATGTGTACTAGTCCCGTTTGATTATTACCCAGATTCACAAACGCACCAAAGTTAGTGATCCCAGATACTTTACCAGTGACTTTCGTACCTACTTCAATTGCCATAAAAAAAGTTGTTCCTCCTATGAAATAATGGTTTTAGTATAGCATACTTTGTGAAATACCGAGTTAAACATTTGAACAACGAGCAAAAAGTGGTCTACTTTCAAAAAGAAGACCGCATCCCCGTCTAATTAGCAGTTACGTCAGACGCATTATCATTTGGTAAGCTATAAACCGTTTCGCCGCTCTTCGTGTAATCGTACTTTGAACGCAATAACTTTTGTAAATAATCCTTATTATTGAGTTGCTTGATTTCCGTTTCTAGCTGGCCGTTTTTTTGTTGTGCTTTCTTCAATTTGACCTGACTAGTCGCAACTTGCTGATTCACCTGATGCAAACTTACTCGCGTATTGATCAGCTGATAGCCAAAAAACAACATCAACGCACCAAATACTGCCACGATCAAAACAAACCGTCGTTTCCGAACTTGACTGACGCGTTGCTTCTGTCCCTGATGGTCAGTTGCAACTTGCCGCGAATAATCATTATTTAACTGTTTGACGTTATTCCGTGAACCATTCGTCATGCTAGTGCAGTCCTTTCAAATTGGGTTGCCTAAATTATAACAACTTCAACCGGCGGTGTAAACGACATCATTATGATAACATCAATGTTTCGGGCCATTTCAATAAACCAAAGTACCCCGATTAATCGCTAAAAGGTTGGCGATAATCCGTTTTGTAGTCTTCACTAACAATGTCATACATCAATTCAGCATCGTTTTTCTTCGTCGTTTCTAACAACTGGGTTACCTTGACAGTCAACGTTTTATTACCAAAGCCAATGATTAATTCGTCATCGACATTAACGTTACTGGAAGACTTCGCAACCTTACCGTTGATCTGAATTCGACCCTTATCCGCAATTTCCTTTGCGACGGAACGCCGCTTAATAATCCGAGAAACCTTTAAAAATTTATCTAGTCGCATACTCATGAATGATGTTCCTTTCCTTTTGCAACGGCTTTGATCAAGCGTTTACCATATGGCAATACGAGCCACTCGCGAATTGAGAACAACCGCGTGGCGACTGCTCCACCAACGAAGACAACAACGCCGATCACCACACCAATTAGTGTAATGATTCCCGCAGTTCCCCGGTTATTGGCCATGGCAGGCCCGACTAAGGCTTGAATCTCGTGGCTGGTAAGCAATACCACGATTCCCATCCCAATACTAATGGCTAGTAACTTGATCACATAGCCGCTTTCTAATAACACTTGTTGTAAATCATCCGGTGACCCTAGCCACATGATGATAAACATCACCAACAGACTAAGCACCGTAGTGAAGCTCGCCCCGTTAATCCCGTAACGGACGACCAACGTGTAATTCAAGGTTAACTTAATGACCAGACCAGCAATGATTCCAATGATCATCGCCGAATACTGGTTCAAACTCTGGAGCACGCTCGTATAGGTCGTAATCAGCGCGGCAAAAATAATGCTGATTACGTAGACGCGCAACGCGGTCGTCCCTTCCAATGAACCGAACAATAGCCGGTTGATTTCAGGCATCAAGACGATTAAGCCGACCGTCGCCGCCATCGATAGTGCCAAACTCACGTGGACCATCGCCTGAGTGTGTCGTTTAAATTCAATTAATTGTCGCTTAGCTAGCGCATTCGTTAACGCCGGCAACAACGTGGCTGAAAACGAGGTTGCCACCACCAATCCTAATTGAACGAGTGGTTGGCCCCGATCGTAGACCCCTTTGAGGGACTTCGCCACGTCAGGTAATTGCCCCTGGGTCATCAATCCCTTCATGACCGAAAATGAATCGACTAATTGTAGCAAAATGACCACAGCGGCTACCAGGCATAACGTCCCGCCTTCAATAATGAAGCGTTTCGTTAATTTACGGTAGCTTGGTAAGGGGTGCGTTGCCAGTGGCGCGGGCGCCAACAGGTATTTTAATCCAAAGCTGGTAAAGACAAGCGATGAACAGATTGCCGCAAACGCCGCCGAGCTCATTGCCCACGTGCCCATGTGGTAATCATCCCAGCCGCGGTGAATACTAAAATACGCGGCCATGATAATCACACCGACCCGGACCACTTGCTCAATTAATTGTGAGACAGCGGTGGGGCCCATCAAGAACTGGCCTTGATAATACCCCCGCCCCGTAGCTAACCACGGCATGAAGATAAACATCCAGGCGACCGCGCTGACAATCGGCGCTAGCCGGATGTCACCCATCCGAATCGCAATCCAATTAGAACCTAGTTGTAGTCCCAAGAAGAGGACCAACGACAGCCCACTTAAAATATGAAACGCGCGCCGCGTCACTAACGACTTACTCGTCTCATCAGGCTGCTCTGCGACTAACTTTGAAATGAAGTTGGGAAACCCGTTTAACGCAAACGTCATCCCGATACCATAGATCGGATAAATTTGCTGATAAACGTAAAAACCGGTATTTCCCACCATGTTTTGTAATGGAATCCGGTATACCGCACTCAAGATCTTGGCCACTAATGACGAAACCGAGAGTATGAGGGCACCCCGGAACATCGTGTTCAGGTGATCCTTTGGCATAACAAACCCCTTCTACCGATTACTTGACCGGTGCGTTGACCGCCGTATCAGCGGGGATCAAGATCTCCCCTAACTGCTGAACGAACTGGGTCAGATCATTCAACCATTCTTTTGTTTGCATCTTTGGTTGAATCACTAATTTAACCTTCATTTTATCATCATCGATTCCGACTGTCGCTCGTAATTTGATTTTTGCCAACGCTTTAAAGATATCTTTAGTATCTAGTTTGGCAGTTCCTTGTTTGGACAAGGTCAAATGCAAGTCGCCATCCGTTCGTTGAATCTTTTCAATTAAGGCGTTATCAGCGAGCATTTTCAGCTTACCGACCGCAAGTAGGCTCGCCACTTCATCCGGATAATCGCCAAAGCGATCCATTAAGTCGTCCTGAACTTCCATGTACTGATCATTATTTTCTAACTGGCGAATCCGTTTGTAAATTTCAATCTTTTGCCGTTCGTCTTCAATGTAACTCGTCGGCAAGTACGCTTCGATTCCAAGTTCCATCGTCGCGTCCGTCTTGACCTTCGCTTGTTGGCCACGTTTCTTAGCGACCGCTTCTGACAACATCTGGGTATAAAGGTCATACCCAACGGAGTCAATAAAGCCGTGTTGTTGCTTACCTAGCAAGTTCCCGGCACCCCGAATGGAAAGGTCACGCATCGCAATCTTGAATCCCGACCCCAGCTCGGTGAAGTCCTTGATGGCCTGCAACCGTTTCTCACCAACTTCGGTTAAAACTTTATTTTGTTGATAAGTGAAGTAAGAATAGGCGACCCGGCTACTACGACCAATCCGGCCCCGTAACTGGTACAACTGCGATAAGCCCATTCGGTCAGCATTTTCCACAAACAACGTATTCACGTTAGGAATATCGACCCCGGTCTCAATGATCGTCGTCGTCACGAGGACGTCGTATTCACCGCGAATAAAGTCGTACAAGATGCCTTCTAGTTGTGACTCCGGCATTTGCCCATCGATGTGTGCTACCGCGGCGTCTGGAACCAGGTCCTTGATTTGCGCCACGACCTTTTCAATATCGTGAACGCGATTATGCAAATAGAAGACTTGGCCATTCCGCTGCATTTCCCGCTCGATACCTTCCTTGATCACACCAAAGTTTTGTTCCATGACGTAGGTCTGGATTGGGTACCGGTTCGTCGGTGGCGTTTCAATCACCGACAGATCCCGCACGCCGAGCATCGACATGTGCAAGGTCCGCGGAATTGGCGTGGCCGTCAACGTTAACACGTCCACACTCGCTTTTAACGATTTGAGCCGTTCCTTGTGTTTGACCCCGAAACGTTGCTCTTCATCAATAATCAGCAGGCCTAAGTCCGCAAAATTGACGTCTTTAGATAGGAGCCGGTGCGTCCCAACGACAATGTCTAGTTCGCCGTCCTTTAATTGTTGAACGGTTTCCTTCATTTCTTTGTTGGTCCGGAAACGCGAAAGCATCCCGACATTCACCGGATACCCTTCAAATCGATTCAGCATCGTTTCGTAATGTTGCTGTGCCAAAATGGTTGTTGGTACTAAGAACGCCACCTGCTTACCAGCTTCAATCGCCTTGAAGGCTGCCCGTAACGCAACTTCGGTCTTACCATAGCCCACGTCACCAACCAGCAACCGGTCCATTGGCTTAGGACGTTCCATGTCATGCTTAATTTCATTAATACTGCGAATCTGATCCGGGGTTTCTGGGTACGGAAATTCATTATCAAAATCATCTTGATAACTGTCATCCTTTGGAAACGCATATCCCTTCTCAGCTTCCCGCTTAGCGTATAGCTCGACTAATTCGTCCGCAATGTCTTCAATCTTGGCCGCAACTTTACGCTTGGCCTTGGTCCATTCCGTCCCACCTAACTTGTTGATGTGGGGCGTCTTCGACTCTGACGAAACGTATTTTTGAACTAAGTTCAGTTGGGTGACTGGAATAAAAATTTTTGCGTTGTTCTGATAAGCAATCGTGATGTAATCCTGGTGCACGCCATCGACTTCGAGCGTTTGCATCCCAACGTACTTCCCAATCCCGTGGTTCACGTGCACAACAAAGTCGCCCGGTTTTAAATCGGTGTAACTCTTCAGCCGTTCCGCGTTAGCTAAGGTCTGGCGTCGTGGCCGCTTTTTGGCCACCTTTTTGAACATCTCTTGCTCGGTGATAACGACTAAGTGCCCGTCTGGAAATTCAAACCCATTTTGCAGGCTGCCTTCAACGATCTGAACGACGCCGGCTTGTAAGTTCTCCGCCTTAGTCATAATCGCCTTGATTTCAAAATCATCGAGGGTGTTGCTGACCTTCGTTAAGCGTTCCGCTTCCGAAACCATCAGGACCACGGTCTGCTTGAGCTTATGCCACCGGTCAAGCTCCGTTTTGAGCGTTGGCAGTTGACCAAAGAACTCTTGCATCGGCCGGGTCCGCACGTTAGTCACTTGGGCTAATTTGACGTTTCCAATACCCTTTTGAAATAGCGACACTAAGACTTGCGCGTGTTGATCGTCGCGCAATAAGTCGCGCATCTCGTTACCGTAGTTCGCGGTCGACAAGACCCGGTGATGAGCCAATTGGTCCGTAACCCAATCAGCCTCTTGCGTCAGTAACTGCTGCTCGCTATCCAAAATCCGAGAGTACTCGTCAAACACCACGACGCCGTCCTTAGCGACGTAGTCAAAAATACTCGTCTTGCGATCGTATAAATAATCGCCATACAGGAGCAGGTCGCTTCCAATCAGACCCTTTTCCATATCTGACAGCGGTTGTGCCAAGTTATCCACTAACGTCTGCCGTTCAGCGGGTTTCAACTTTTTGTTTTCCGCAGCCATCGCGGTCTTCAACCGTTTAGCACCGGCTTGCAGCATTTCATTGGTCAAAATAAAATCAGTTGCCGGTAAAACCGTATAAGCATCTAAATTTTCAACCGAACGCTGCGTTGCCGGATCAAAATACTTCAACGTATCAATTTCCGTATCAAATAAATCCAACCGGACGGGATAATCGGCATCCAGCGGATAAATATCCACAATTGACCCCCGGACCGCAAAGTCCCCGGGACGGGCAACCAACTGTTCTTTAACGTAACCCATGTCGTGTAACTGAACTTGAACCTGCGTTAAGTCGAGGTCGTCGCCAACTTTTAACGGTAACCTTGCCGCCTTAAATTGTTCGACCGGTGGCAAGAACCGCCGGGCACCAGAAACCGAGGTCACAACGATGGCTGGCTGATCACGCAGTAACGCGTTAACCGCCTGAACCCGTTGTGCCCGGTACTCTGGAGAACTCGTGGCAATTTCTGAAGCCATCATTTCTTCGGCTGGGAACAAGAAGACTTGATCATCATCCAGCAGACTCGTTAAGTCATCGACCATCTGACTGGCATGAAACAAGTTGTCCGTCACGATCAATAAAGAATGTGTCAATTGATGAAATAACGCGCTTAAATAAACCGTCCGGGCGGAACCGTTCAAACCGGTTATTAACTGCCGGCTCTTCGGACTAATGCCCGCTAAAATTGTTTGAAAGTCGGGCGTTTGCTCAACAATCGCTTCTATATCCATGTGACTGCCCCCCTGTTTAGTTATATTGATTCATGACCGCCGCAAAATCATCCGTCGTTAACCACGCTTCGATGGCGGCCACCGCCGTAATCTTAGCATCGTTAAAGTCCGCTAACTGTGCGGGTGAAAATTTTCCGAGCACGTAATCGACCACACTCATTTTTTCAGGGTGATCAATCCCGACCTTGACCCGTTTAAACTTGGGATCGCCAACGTGACTAATAATGCTCTTAATTCCGTTATGACCACCGGCCGAGCCCTTTTGCTTCAAGCGAACTTTGCCTAAGGGTAAATCCAAATCATCATGAATGACCAATAGATCTGCCGGGGCGACGTTGTAATAACTCATCAACGGCCCCACTGCTCGCCCAGATTCGTTCATATACGTGGACGGTTTGACCAGCATGAGTTTTTCGCCATCTTTAAAAACGGTCGCTACTTCAGCTTCAAACTTACTCGTCTGAAATTCCGCATTGAGCCGCTGCGCTAAATCATCGACTACCATGAAGCCTACATTATGCCGCGTCTTTGCATACTTACTACCAATATTGCCTAATCCTACGATCATTTTCATACTTATATAGAACTCCCGTTATCTTTTGACATACCAAACAGGCCGAATCGGGACTTACCCTGATTCGGCGACCTGCCTGCTACTTATTTCAACTCAATATTATGCGTGATGACCACCTAAACTCACGGTTATTTTCATAGGGGCCATTTAGTGCAATTAGTATAACACAATCAATTAGTGAACGCCCGTCAAACGTACGCTTTGCAACCGCTAACAATTTCATTAAAAGCACATCAAAATTAGAGACTTGTGATTGTTAAACATGGTATAATCTAATCGTAAAAACCAAATTTTTATTACGAGAGGATGACTTATTTTGTCAAGCATGCCAAATCATCAAAAAGTTGTGTTAGTCGGCGACGGCGCCGTTGGTTCCAGTTACGCTTTTGCCATGGCACAACAAGGAATTGCTGAAGAATTTGTAATTGTCGATGTCGTCAAGGATCGTACCAAGGGTGACGCCCTTGACCTTGAAGACGCCCAGGCTTTCACCGCTCCCAAGAAAATCTACTCCGGTGAATATGCAGATTGCAAAGACGCCGACCTAGTTGTGATTACCGCTGGTGCACCACAAAAACCAGGGGAATCACGTTTGGATTTAGTTAACAAGAACTTAAACATTCTGTCCTCAATTGTAAAACCAGTTGTTGACTCCGGTTTCGACGGGATCTTCTTAGTTGCCGCTAACCCAGTTGACATTTTGACTTACGCTACTTGGAAATTCTCTGGATTCCCTAAGGAACGCGTTATTGGTTCCGGGACTTCCTTAGACTCATCACGTCTCCGGGTTGCTTTAGGTAAACAATTCGACGTTGACCCTCGTTCCGTTGATGCCTACATCATGGGTGAACACGGTGATTCCGAATTCGCTGCTTACTCAACTGCAACAATCGGGACCCGCCCAGTTAGAGACATCGCTAAGGAACAAGGCGTTTCCGATGAAGACTTGGCCAAATTAGAAGATGGCGTTCGTAACAAAGCTTACGACATCATCAACTTAAAAGGCGCAACCTTCTATGGAATTGGGACCGCGTTAATGCGGATTTCGAAAGCCATCCTTCGTGACGAAAATGCCATTTTACCTGTTGGCGCCTACATGGACGGCCAATATGGTTTAAACGATATTTACATCGGTACACCGGCCGTTATTGGTGGCACTGGTCTGAAGAAGATCATCGAATCACCACTTTCAGCTGATGAATTAAAGAAAATGCAAGACTCCGCTGCAACCTTGAAGAAGGTTTTGACGGACGGCTTAGCTGCACTCGAAAATAAATAGTTTTAAATTACAGGGAACTCGGCATTGCGCCGGGTTCTTTTTTAGTCTAAAGGTTCAAAGATCAAAAATTATCATCATCGCCGTAACACAAATACTATTTATCCTTAAATTGACCGCTCCGTCGGGTAGAATTGGATGCTATGGGGGACGGCCCCAGCCACACTGCGGTCTGCGACCTCGATTCAAAGCCGACAAATCACGTCTTTGAATCGCCCCGCAAGATTAGTGTAAAAAACACACTAATCTTGCCGACATAGCACACCAACTCTACCCGACTCCGCTAAAAATAGTTTTACTATTGTTATTGATATCAGACCATCGGAGGTCGCCACTAATGACATCGGTCGTGACGGTGGTGTTTGACCGGTGATTTTCCGGTCTTAAACCACGGACGGTCCGTAATAATTGTGCTTTTTGCAATTATTACGGGCGAGGGACTAGACCGCTCCCTAGGCTAGGCCCGGTCCCACGACCGCATGTTATCAGTGGCAACCGGAATAGGTACCAAGTAGCTAATTCCCAAATTCACCCCCTAGCCTTTCACTTTCACTAATTTCACACAGATCAATCACTCCCATAACCTCTAGTAACCATAATTCTTGGATCATGGATTGGCCCTCGTTCCCGTCTACTTTAAATTAAAATAGTTATACTAGAACCGTTTCATACTACAGTTATTAACCTAAGTTGACTGTGTCTCATAGTCTCAATTAATTTATGTCTAATTTACTAGTAGTTTGTGCGTTATTTGGGGTTTCACCTCTCTTATACCGGCCTTAGCGTTTGCACTTCTAGTGATTCTGTTATAAGGTGAAAATATTACAAACCAATTACAAACCAAATGGAGGCCAACATTATTATGAAGCACAAACGCGGGCTCATCATTGGTGGCAGTATTCTCGGCGTCCTCGCCGTGGCATACATTGCGACCAGCCTGATTTGGCAAAACCAGCATACCTTTTTACCAAATACCGAAGTTGCTGGCATTGACATCAGTGGAAAAACCGCTGCTCAGGCCGCACCCCAAGTGAATCACGCTTTAGATCACCGAACTTACCACGTCATTGAAAACGGACAAACCCAGTACGCTTTTACGAGTAAATCAGCTGGTATTTCAATTAATACCAACCAAGAACTTAGTAAGTTAATTTCACATCAAAACTACTGGCGCTGGCCAGTTTCATTGATTGCTTCTGCACAAGCCGACGATGACACCACGGTTGGTGACGTAACAATTGCTAAGTCTGATCTTCAGACGTTGCTTAAAAACATCACGTCTAAAGCCAACCAAACTAAACGGACTAAAACTGAAAACGCTAAGTTAGTTTATAAAAATAACGCCGTTGCCATTCAAAAAGAAGTCCAAGGAACCGAGTTAAGTCAGGCCCGACTAAAAACGCTCGTCACCAAATCACTCAGTGAAGGTAAGAGCCAGATTAGTCTGAAAGACGCCTACGTGGCTCCCACGGTTAAGAGCACGAGTACCAGCTTGAAGACCGCCCAAGGTAAGGCGCAAAAATACGCTACCGAAACGGCCACGTACCATATCAATGGTCATAAATTCAACATTCCGCACGATACCATTTTGAGTTGGATTCAAGCTGACCATCAGGGTAACATCAAGTTGAACCAAACGGCCGTTGAAAGTTATGTTAAGCAACTTAACGATAAGTACCATACTTATCACACGACCCGGACGTTTAAGAGTACGAGCCGCGGAACGGTCAAAGTCAGTGGCGGTTTCTACGGTTGGAGCATTAAAACGGCCGCTGAAGCCAAAGCCCTCTCCAAAGAAGTTCTTGCAGGTAAGGACTTTACCCGCTCGCCAATAATTAACGGTTCCGGTTATAACAAAAAAGGAACCGACATCGGTAACACCTACATCGAAGTTGACAAGGTCAACCAGCACATGTGGGTCTACGTTGATGGTAAAGTGAAAGTTTCAACCGACGTCGTTACTGGGAAACCCGGCAAGCACGAAACCACTACCGGGGTCTGGGACGTCTGGAGCAAACAACACAACGCCACGCTGCGAGGCGACAATGACAATGGTTCCAGCTACACCCAACCAGTTTCTTACTGGATGCCATTTGACGACACTGGCGAAGGGATTCATGACTCACCATGGCAACCCCGTTACGGTGGCACCTGGTACAAGACGCACGGTTCTCACGGTTGTGTGAATACCCCACCGACCGTCATGGCCAAAGTCTTCGCGGCAGTGCCAACCGGTACCCCCGTCGTCGTTTTCTAATTTAAATTTAATTTAACAAAAGTCAGCCCAAGTCCATTGGGCTGGCTTTTTTGCTGATAATCGACGTCAAATCAGCGTGGATTGATACAACTTAGAACGGGTTTTATGGTATCATTTATTAAAACAAACTAATAAATCTGGGGGATCATCCGTTATGTTATTAAAAACTCTCGTTAAACCTAAAGAACGTTTAACTACGGTCACTGCCGATTCGACCTTGGAAGAAGCCTTACAAGTTCTCGAAGATTCCGGTTTCCGCTGTGTACCGATCCTCGATGAAACCGGCCATATTTTCCGCGGTAACATCTATAAAATGCACATCTACCGTCACAAGTCGCGTGGTGGCGACATGTCTTTACCAGTAACTTCACTGTTAAAGAACGCGACTAAAACGATTCAAGTCGACTCTGCTTTTTATAACGTCTTCTTCTCGATCAAGGATTTACCTTACATCGCTGTTTTAGACGAACATGGCTACTTCTATGGTATTTTGACACATACCCGCTTACTGGACATGTTGTCACAATCTTGGAACGTGAACGTCGGCAGTTACGTTTTGACCGTCGTTTCAATCGGCGAACGTGGTGACTTGGCCGCCATGGCTAAGATCATCACGAAGTACACGTCAATTGCCGGTTGTTTGACTCTTGACGTTCAAAACGGCACGCTGGGCCACCGGACGCTGTTCACCTTACCAGAAAACGTGGACACCGAGAAACTCAAGCGCATCACGGATAACTTAAACCGTAAACAGTTTAAAGTCATCGAAGTTGAAGATCTCCAAGCTGAATAACAGTTAAAAAGGCAGTCCCTGAAATGGATTTTTCCATCAAGGGACTGCCTTTTTTAAACTTAATTTCTAAAATTTACTATTAACTAATGCGATCACTAAAGTGGAGTACCCGGTCAAGACCGTACATAATCGGTGCGGTCACCGTCATAATGATCAGTTCTGAAATTGCCGTGGTCAAGTAGGTCGGCCAGAATGCCACGCCGCTACTCATCATTGTAATCATGAGCGCAATCATGAACATGGAGACTGTGAACAGAAGCACGTTTAAGACCATCCGTTGCCAGACGGTTTTCAGCTTAGGCGCAAGCCAAGTCAAAACGAGCAAAGCAAGTAAGGACTGACCCCCACCAAACAAGACGTTAAGTAAACTGGCACCCGGGCCAAACGCGTCGAATAAAATTACACCAGCGACAATACCCCAGATATATTTGCGATTAAAGACGGCCAAGTGGTTCAAGCCTTCAGATACCCGAAACTGAATCGCACCCGAAGCTAAACTGAACGCCGCCGGGCCGAGACATAAAACAACGTACATCGCAGCCACCAGGGCGTTAATGATCCACGGTCGAATCTTCGATTGAGTCATGTTAATAATTCCTCCTAGTTTTTTTACGTGGGATGGTTACGAACCACGTATTAAAAATGCAAAACGGGTTTCATCGTAGCACGGGAGTCACGGGACCGCAAGCTTGATTTCAGATTACTTAGCCGCTAAAAAAGAACGTGCGCCCTTATTATAAAGGCACACGTTCTTTTGCATTGCTTACCCATCACGGTTCACACCGCGCTGGGTCAATTATGTAAACTGACTAATTCCCGTCAATCAACTATGGTTGTAAGGTGCGTTGTGAATGACGTTTTGTCCGATCAGCAAGTCCAATACTAATCTGTAGCGCGTTATCAACCCGCCGCATCGTCTGATCATCTAAGTGCGTCACGCGATCCTTCAACCGCTGTTTATCAATGGTACGAACTTGTTCTAACAGCACCACTGAATTCTTTTCAATTCCTGTATGAGCAGCGTTGATGTTCACATGTGTCGGCATCTTAGCCTTTTGGACCTTGGCAGTAATCGCGGCAACAATGACGGTCGGGCTATAATGGTTCCCCACGTTGTTTTGCACGATTAACACCGGACGCATGCCGCCCTGTTCGGACCCCACAACGGGTGACAAATCTGCATAGAAAATATCACCCCGCTTAATATCAGCTGCGGCCATCGCCTCATCTCCCTTTATACTGACACCCATAGTTACTCACAGTACCCCATTGTAACTTTGATTATGACTATTCTTGCTACTCATGATAGCATGAATTCTTCACTTTTAGCAACCGTTTACTAACTTTGGCTAATCAGTTGATTATTAACCCAGTTCAGTTTAGCGCCATCTGCATAAAATAGTCCCGCTCATCACATGATGTGATTTGCGGGACCATTTAATCATCATAATACCTCAACGTTACTTTTCATCAAAATTAATCTACGTATACTCGTGGCAACCGCGGTGCTAATCCACACGCAATTTCATAGTGGATCGTACCACAATAATCCGCAATATCTTGTAACGTAATGGTCTGGTCACCATCCGTGCCGACCAACGTTACTTGCGTCCCAACCGGAACTTCGTGCGGCAAGCGCACCATCATTTGATCCATGCAGACCCGGCCGACGATCTCACAAACCTGACCGTCAACTAACACGTGAAAGCCTTGTAAGCGTCGTTCATAGCCGTCCGCATAACCAATTGGGACAGTTCCAATCCACTCATCTTCCGCCGCAGTATAAGTGGCACCGTAGCTAATCGACTTGCCCTTAGCTAGTTTCTTAACGAAAGAAAGTTGCGCCGTCAAAGATAGTGCTGGCTGTAAGTCGTACGGCGCACTAAGTTCCTGCCCCGACGGATTTAAGCCGTACAGCGCGACGCCAAACCGCACCACGTTTCCGTTGCAGGCTTGGTGCCACAAGCTAGTCGCCGAGTTTGACACGTGGACGTACCGGGGAAGCTCATCGACCGCTGCAATTAACGTCTTCCAGTTGTTCAACTGGTGCGTAAAGTAGGTGTCGTCGGCTTGATCCGCAGTCGCAAAGTGCGTAAAGATGCCTTCAAAATCAAACGGTGTGTTAGTTTGGTTTAACGTCGTCACTGCCGCAGCTAATTCAGTAGGTGTCTGGAACCCGATTCGGCCCATACCCGTATCAAGCGCCAAGTGGACATGCAGTGGTGTGGTAACGTCATTGGCTGCCAAAATTGTTGTAGCGGTGTCCAGCCAGTCTTGCGTCCCAACCGCTACCGAAATATCTTTTTCGGCAATTAAAGGCGCGTATTCTGGTTCCGTTATGCCAAGTACTAAAATTGGTTCCGTTATGCCAGCTGCCCGTAAAGCTAACGCTTCATCTAAAATTGCCACGCAAAACCCAGTTGCACCCGCTTGTTTTGCTGCTTGTGCGACCTGGATAATGCCGTGACCATACCCGTTAGCCTTTACAACGGCCCAAAGTTCAGTCAACGGATCTTTACGATCCATCTCCGCTTTAATATTATTTTTGATTGCCTGCAAGTCAACTTTAACTTGTGTGTGGCGGTGTTCCCCAATTACAACCATCACATTTTGCCTCTTTCCAATATAACTTGTGTCATCACGAGCTGGTCCGTATGGGAAATCGATACCCACGCCGGACCGGTAAAGGGATGACGCGTAATTTCCGGTTTGCCCGCTTCATTATCCAAAATTTCAATATCTTGAAAACCGACCGCGGCACCAATTCCAGTTCCAAAAGCTTTACTATAAGATTCCTTGGCGGAAAAACGGCCCGCTAAAAATTCAATTCGTCGTTTTGACCCATAGCGGTTATAAACCACCAATTCCGCTGGAGTCAGGACTTTTTCAGGAAGTTTAAGTCCCGCATCCACGATTTTTTGAATACGTCCAATCTCCGTCAGATCAATTCCGGTTCCGTAAATCATCTCCGCTGCCGCCTTTCAAAACCAACAATTACGCTTGATGTTTCCAATTTACCACAGCTACGGGAACGATAAAAGGTTAAACCGCACGCAATCTTTTCACGTTGTCATGAAGGTTCTTCTGCTTAGACTGATACAACTTGATTCTATCATCATAGCCAAACAAAAAAGCCGAGCAAACGCTCGACTTTTTTTAAATCATCCGTCAGTAACGACGTTAATTTGTTATTTGAATGCTTAAACCTAATCGTTCGTTCGAATCGTGTAGCTCCGCTTGCTGCTTTGCCTACGACCGTCATCATGATTACGGTTGTTGCTTCGGTTATCATCGCGTGAACGACCCTTGTAGCCGCCACTCTTATGATCACCACGACCATGACCGCCACGATCACGATCACTGTTCCGACCATTATGTGAGTAGCCGCCACGGCCACCACCACGGTTGCTGTTACGATTACGGTTACCACGGTAACCACCGCCACCACGACGGTTGTTGCCACCACCCTTATGACGAGGTAATGGCCGTTCTGGCGTAATCTTAACTGGTACTGCAGTGGAGTCATCCTTGGTTAAGTCATTTAATAATGCCGCAACCAAGTCAGTTGCATCGTACTTCTTTAATAGTTCTGCGGCTTGTTCCGCATACTTATCAGTAGAAGTCTTTGCAACCAACGCCCCAACACTAGCTTCAGCAGCTGCTAATTGGCCAGAGAAAGCCTCTTCTTCTGTTGGTGGCTTCAATGGTAACATCCGCTTCTTGGTCAACTTTTCGATGACCCGGAGGTATTCCATTTCGTTTGGCGTTACAAAGGTTAAGGAAACCCCTTTATGTCCGGCACGGCCAGTACGGCCAACACGATGAACATAACTGTCTGGATCCTGTGGAATATCATAGTTGTAAACGTGGGTCACACCAGAAACATCAAGTCCCCGGGCAGCCACATCGGTTGCAACTAAGATATCCAATTTACCAGCTTTGAATTGACGCATGATTTGCGTCCGTCGTTGTTGGCTCAAGTCACCATGAATCCCAGCGGCGTTGTAGCCACGAGCTTCAAGGCCTTTTGACAATTCGTCAACCCGGCGCTTCGTCCGACCAAAGACAATGGTTAATTCAGGTGCCTGAACATCGAATAGCCGTGTCATGATATCGAACTTTTCAAATTCTTTTGCTTTAACGTAGTATTGATCAACTGTATCAGCGGTCAATTCTTTTGCTTTAATTTTTACATGGTGTGGTTCGTGCATGAACTGAACACCGATGCGTTTGATTTCAGGCGGCATCGTTGCTGAGAAGAGCATTGTTTGCCGTTCTGAAGGGACTTGTTTGATAATTGATTCAATATCATCCAAGAATCCCATGTCTAACATTTCATCGGCTTCATCTAAGACCAACATCTTAACATGGTCCAACTTGACCGTGCCGCGACGAATGTGATCTAATAAACGACCTGGCGTCCCAACAATAACTTGTGGGTGTTGCTTCAGGTTTCTGATTTGACGACGGATGTCAGAACCGCCGTAGACGACTTGAACTTTTGCCCGTTCGTCTTTACCCAAACGAAAGACTTCTTCTTGGGTTTGAATCGCTAATTCACGCGTTGGTGAAATAACTAAGGCTTGAATGTTAGGATTGTCAAAATCCAAACGTTGTAAGATTGGCAATGCAAACGCGGCGGTTTTACCAGTACCGGTTTGTGCTTGGCCAATCACGTCTTTCCCATCAAGCACCATTGGAATGGTTTCTGCTTGGATTGGGGTGGCTTCTTCGTAGCCTGCTCGAGTAACTGCTTTAAGTAGGCTATCGGATAAGCCTAGTTCTTTAAACTTCAAATATGTTTCCTCCTAAGGATGACACCATGGGATTACTGACAGCTAGGAAAAAATCCGTTCCCCGTAAGGCGCTATCATGCAAGCCAACGGTCTGACTTTCAAATGGTACAACTGAATTATCATACACCGGTTACTATGAATAAGCAAGAAAGACACTTGGCACAAATCCCGCACAGTCATCAACTTCCCCGCCACTACTAGGATTCTAAATGAAAATAAATATTGAAAATTGATGCTATTCTTTCATTTTGAATTGCGAGCAAATTCATTTACAGGCTGTCATCCCTGAATATCGCCATTGCATTCCGACACATAACCAACTAGTTAGTCATGCACTAATTTTACGACTAACTAGTTGGGCCGATCCAAAACTACCTATTATAATGACCTCCCCTTTAAAATCTTAAATTTATCACCACTATCACTAAAATTTCGATTGTCGATTTGGCTCTAATCTGAATAAATCATCGTTTAACGTTAGTGACCTTTATTAACAAGGCTAAAAAATAAAAAAAATTTGCTTGCGTTCAAAATAATTGGCATAAGCAAAACATTAGTTAGTCAGCCAAAATATCCCCAATTTGTTCATCCGACTAACTCGGTTTTATATGATAACTAAATGTTTAGAAAATTAGAAGTTTATGAAAGCGTTTTCTATTGACTTTTAGGAACTCCGCCACGCTATATTCTGATGCAATCAGTTTGTCTACAAGCCACCGATACAATCATTTTAATTAATTAAAATCAGTATAATTAATTAATTGTCCGAAAAATATAACAATCAGGTGTTATCAAAATCGTTAATAATAATTTTTTATATTGCCTTCAATTCATTGATGTATCAGTGATTACACGGACTAGATTAACTATTTACAAATAAATTTATTGATATAGAATACAACTTATCGATAGTTAAGCACCAAAATATAACATGACGTTTAGCGTTACGGCTCACACGCTTAGTAAACTGACAAAGTCGATCTATTGCAACAAACTGTCTTAATCAGTTTATTAACACACTTACCGTATCGCTTAACCGACCGTGCTTAGCTAAAAACACAATCGACTAATACTACTCACCCCATCTAAAACCGCTGTGAGTGGCGTGCGAAAGGAATGTTTATAATCATGGCTCATTCTACAGATCAAAAAACGCATTACAAGATGTACAAGAAAGGCCGTTTCTGGGTCTTTGCCGGTATTACCGCCTTTACTTGGCAACTAAATGCGATCAACGTTCACGCAGATACCGTTACGCCTGCCACGGTAACCACTAATCAGGTGACTCCCGCAGCTATTAGTAGTGAAGCTACGATTTCATCCGCAACCACGACTGAGAAAACCGCTGAAACAAAGACTGACCAGGCAGCTACTAAGTCTGAGGATACTAAGACTGAACCGGTGACGGTCAAGACTGACGATGGCGTCAGCGGTGATCAAGTCACAACTAAAACTGACGACAAAATCACTACACCAAGCACCGATACTAAGACTGAACAACCCACTGATCCAGCCGTGAAAAAAGACGATCAAGGTACGACTGGTGACGTCAAGCAGACCACAACGGAGGCTCCTACTACTACGGATGTTTCTACTACTACGGAAACACCTGCTTCTAATGGTGAAAACAACACCTCAACAGAAACCGACCAACCCGTTGACGACACAACTACCAACACTACTACTGACACGACCAATCAAGGCCAATCTGAAAATACAGTCTCTGATAATCAATTTGGAACCGATAATAATGTTACCGGTTCCACGGAAACTGACACAACCACTGACGCCAATCAGACCGTAACGGACTCAACGACCGTTGACGATCCAGTTGCACCGGATCTGATTGAGGAGTCACCAGTCGCCGATGCGACAACTGATGCGTTAACCAGCAAAACAACGACTCCCGCACCAACTGCAAAGAAAAAGGCCGCAACCCTTGCTAGAGCTGCCGTAAAGGCGGATATTGCTACTGGAAATTACGGTAACAGTGCCTGGCGAATCGATAGTAACGGCGTCTTGCACATCAGTGGCGGAACGTTCGCTAACACCGCTGGTAAAAATCCATGGGCTGCTTACGCCAAGGATATCAAGGAGATTGTTTTTGAAGACACGGTCAACGGTGCCTCCGATTCATCCGGACTATTCCGTGATTTAGGTAGTTTAACAACCGTCACTAATGCCAATAACTTTAAGACGACCCAAGTCAAAAACATGCTGTCAATGTTTGCCAATGATTCCGCGTTGACCACGCTTGACGTCTCTCAATGGGACACGAGCAACGTCACCAACATGGGGGCCCTGTTCTGGAACGCTTCATCGCTTAAAACCCTTGATGTCAGCAATTGGCAAACCGGAAACGTCACTAACATGGGATCGCTGTTTGATTCGACGTCTTCACTGACGACTCTCGATCTAAGCAAATGGGACACCAGCAAGGTCACCAACATGGACAGCCTGTTTTACCATGACACTGGATTAGTCTCGATTAGCTTTGCAAATTGGAACACGGGCAACGTCACTAGTATGCGTAGCGTCTTTTCTGGTAATACGGCCCTCAAGACCATTGACGTCAGCAACTGGAACATGAGCAACGTCACCGACATTGCCTTTATGTTTGCAAACACAACTAGTCTGGTCAACCTCAACGTCAGTGGTTGGAATACTGGTAAAGTCACCAACATGAATAACCTCTTTGCCGGTGATAAAGCACTCGCCAACATCGATGTCAGTGGTTGGAACACTGGTAACGTGACTAACATGGGATTCGCCTTTTACAATACCCAGTTCACCCAGTTAGACGTCTCCAAATGGGATACCAGCAAAGTGACGACGATGGTAGACATGTTCTACGGCAATTCCAAGTTAACATCGTTAGCCGTTGCCAACTGGGATACCAGTAAAGTCACTAACATGAGTTTCATGTTTTACGGTGCAACTAAGCTGGCCACTTTAGACGTATCCAAGTGGAAGACCGGCAACGTCACCACCATGCGCGCTATGTTCAACAATGCAAACGCTTTGAAAACGTTAAACGTTGCCAACTGGGATACCAGTAAGGTCACTGACATGAGCTATATGTTCAACAACGCATGGGTATTAAACGGACTAGATGTTTCCAACTGGGACACTTCTAACGTCACCACCATGCAAACGATGTTTAACTGTGATGAAGCGCTGACTAACTTAGATACCAGCAAATGGGACACCAGCAAAGTCACTAATATGAGCTACATGTTTTACGGCACCAACGTTTTGAAAACCCTAGACGTTTCTAACTGGGACACCAGTCAGGTTACCG
This sequence comes from Lactiplantibacillus xiangfangensis, assembly GCF_001438845.1. Lineage (GTDB taxonomy): Bacteria > Bacillota > Bacilli > Lactobacillales > Lactobacillaceae > Lactiplantibacillus > Lactiplantibacillus xiangfangensis. Next base: position 346,709 of record NZ_JQCL01000057.1, on the reverse strand, counting down.
ATATGAGCTACATGTTCAACAGTGCGTGGGCGTTATCCGGCCTAAACGTTTCTAACTGGAACACTGGTAACGTCACCAACATGCAAAACATGTTTGCTTACAACGAAGCACTGACCACCTTAGATACTAGCAAATGGGACACCAGCAAAGTCACTAATATGAGCGGCATGTTTATCGGCGACTTTAACCTAAAGACCCTAGACGTTTCTAACTGGGATACTTCCAACGTGACGACCATGCTCTCGATGTTCAATGGCGACGCCGCGTTAACTACCGTGGATGTCTCCAAGTGGGATACTAGTAAGGTCACTAACATGAGCTACATGTTCTACGTGACAAACGCTTTAACGTCCTTAAACGTTTCTAACTGGGACACGAGCAACGTTACTGATATGAGTTTCATGTTCAACAGTTCCTGGCTCTTAAATGGCCTGGACGTTGCCAACTGGAATACCAGTAAAGTCACCAACATGCAAAACATGTTCGCTTATAATGAAGCGCTGACCACCTTAGATACTAGCAAATGGGACACCAGCAACGTCACCAATATGAGTGCCATGTTCCTCGGCGACTTTAACCTAAAGACCCTGGACGTTTCTAACTGGAACACCGCCAACGTGACAACCATGTACAATATGTTCGACGGCGCCTCCGCATTAACTAAGCTCGACGTTTCCAAATGGGACACTGGCAAAGTCACCAACATGGGATTCATGTTCTGGGGAAACAAGAGCTTAGACACCCTTGATTTTTCTAACTGGGACATGAGTAACGTCACTACGACGGAAAGTATGCTCGTTAATACCAACTTATCTAAGATTATCTTAGGCGCTAAAAATAAATGGACTGCCGATACTGGTTTGCCAGACCTTACCGCGGATGACACCTATACCGGAAACTGGGTCAGCAACAATGGGAATACCGCTTCTTCTAGCGACCTGTTGACTAATAATGTCGCGGGCATTTACATCCACGAAAAAGTTAACAGTCAGAGTTCCTTAGAAACTAATGACAGTAACTTAGTCATCGGACCAAATACGACTTGGGACGTCAGTGACGGTTTCAGTGGGACCGATTACGACGGCAACCAATTAACACTCGATGACGTTACAGTCAGTGGCGATACCGTTGACCTGACTAAAGCTGGCGTCTACAAAGTCACCTACACTTACAAGGACGCTGCTGGTCAAACGTTCACTAAGACGGCCACCATCACGGTCACTAAGACAACGGCCGCCGTTGAAACGCCTGACCAAACCGTTGAGCTGGGCGATACTTGGAACGCAGCGGATCACTTTGACGGGGTCGATACAGATGGCTCAGCCGTTGACTTTAGTCGCGTGACCGTCAGCGGTGACAAGGTGGATACCAAGACACCGGGCACTTACACTGTTACCTATAGCTTTACTGACAGTGCCGGTAACGTGATTACCAAGAACGTTCAAATTGTTGTTTACGGGATTATCTTAAAAGAAACTAACAAGGAAATCTCAACGACCAGCACTTGGAACCCAGCCGCAAACGTTAATACCGCAATCAACCAAGCCGGTGACTCCTTAACTGGAAATGACTTGATCATCACCATTAAAGACGCCAATGGCAATACGGTCGCAAATCTGAACAAACCAGGCACTTACACCGTCACTTATACGTTTATCAGCCGGTCACGTTCCGCTGAAACTTACACCGTCACCGCAACGATTACGGTGACTAGCAAAGCTAACCTTGACCTAACCACGAACCAAGTCAACGTCATTGACGGCGGAAGCTTTGATGCTAAGGACTATTTCAAGAGCGGGACCGACGAAAATGGTGAGGCACTCAATTACGATCAAATCACCATCAGTGGCGATAAGGTAGACACTAGCAAGCCAGGCACTTACAACGTTATTTACACTTATCGTGATGGCGCCGGGAATGAAGTCTCCAAGACGTTGACCGTGACGGTGGCTGCTAACCAAGCCAACCTTGACGTCAACGATGGCACGATTCAACTTGGCGATAATTGGGATCCGGAAGCAAACTTTAACGGCGCCACCGATGCTGACGGCACGGCCGTTAACTTCAAGGACGTGACCGTTTCCGGAGATACCGTAAATACGAAGGTTCCTGGAATTTACAACGTCACTTACAGTTTTACTGACAGTACCGGCAAAGTTGTCACCCAAACGGTTAAAGTGGTGGTTTACGGAATCGTCTTGAATGAAACTAACAAAGAGATTTCAACCACCAGTGATTGGGATCCAGCAACCAACGTTCAAAAGGCAACGGACGGTAACGGGACGGAATTGACCGGTGGCGACCTCTCAATTACCATCACGGATCAAAACGGCAACGCTGTTACATCACTGAAACAGCCCGGAACCTACACCGTCACTTACAGTTTCCTCACTCGTACGGGTGAAAGCTATACGACTACGGCAACGGTAGTCGTTTCCAGCAAAGCTAGTCTTGACGTTAATGATTCTAACCTCACCGTTGGCGACAATTGGAATCCTAAAGACAACTTTGTCAGTGGAACGGATGAAAACGGAGACGCGCTAGACTTTAGCCACGTGACCGTTGACGGCACCGTTGATACAAAGACTCCTGGAACGTATCAAGTCACTTACAGCTACAAAGATGCTAGTGGCCATGAATTGACCAAGAACATTACCGTAACGGTTACGGCTAAGGATACGGGCGATGGTGATGGTGACAATGGTGACGGCGATAACAACAATGGTGGCGGTGACACTGACACTGGCGATAATAATAACGGTGGTGGTGATACCGATACCGGCGATAACAACAACGGTGGCGGTGACACTGATACCGGCGACAACAACAATGGCACCGGGAACAATAACAACGGTAGCGGTGATCACAATACCGGCAACAGTAACGGCAGTGGTAACACGACTGACGAAACTAGTGATGGCGATACCGTCAATAATGGTAACGGCGTTGCTAAAGATAAGAATCACAGCAATACCACGACGAGTCACGATGATGCAACGACTGCTAAATCCAAGACAGTCACACCAGCTGCTGCTCAAGTCAGCTTAAAGTCAGCTACTAAGCAGGCCGCAAGTAACCAAAACAACTTACCACAAACTGGTGAAACCACTGCGCGCAAAGCAGCGGTTACGTCGGGTGTCGTTCTCTTAGCACTAGGCGGATTACTCTTCGGCTTAGGCAAAGTCGCTTTGAAACGTCGTAAAGATTAAAGTTTTCAAATCGTAGCGAATTAATAACCGCCCCCAAATTCGTTACCCAAGTTGGCCACAATGATGCAATCATTGCATCGTTGTGGTCAACTTTTATTTTTCTGGACAACCGTTTCGGTCCCACGACCGCATGTCATCAGTGGCAACCGGACTAAAAAAGGGCTCAGATTGCGATTGACAATCTTAAGCCCTCTTACTTTGATATTATTTTTATAATTACGCCTGATCCGCCGTTTCAAGCGCCGTTAAAACGTTTTCCAAGTGAATGCCGTGACTACCTTTCAGTAGGACTTGGTCATCCGCCTGTACTTCGTTTTCAAGAGCGGTAATTAACTGATCCTGATCCTCAGTTGGATAATAGTGCACCGCACCTTCTGGATACTTGTTAGTTAACGTGGCCGCCAGCGCCTGCATGTGTTGACCATTCAGGTAAACGCTTGGAATCGTTTCAGGATTCAGCTCACTTGCCAAGCTGACATGGAGCGTATCGGATTGTTCACCCAATTCCAGCATGTCACCCAAGACTGCAATCCGCTTGCCCTTGGCTGGTACAGCAGCAAACGCTGCTAATACCCGCCGTGCCGCAGTCGGATTAGAATTGTAGACATCACTTAAAATTGCTTCGCCCTTACTCCCCGTTAACCATTCCGTCCGGTTTTCCGTTGGAACGAAACTAGCAAGCGCTTGTTGGGCCGCATTGGACCGAACGTGGAACGTATCGGCAACTAACAGTGCCGCTAACGCGTTATTGACGTTATACGCCCCCATCATCGGGATCGTGTACGTTTCATCTGGCCACAAACTGGCTTTGAACTGGGTTTGCGCCCGACTCGTTGCGACGTCGCTTCCCGCTAACGTGTTGGTTTCATCTAACCCAAACGTCCGTTGGTGCTGGGTAACTTCTTTTGCACGTTCCCGTAACAGTGGTTCATCACCATTGAAGATGAACGTCCCGTCCGCCTTTAAGCCGTGAACAATTTCCATCTTAGCGTCCGCAATTTTATCACGGGTCCCAAAGAATTCAATGTGTGCTTCACCAATCATGGTTATCACTGCCACGTCTGGTTGAACTAATCGACTCAAGAAATCTAATTCGCCAAAATGATCCATGCCCATTTCGACAACGACCACTTCAGTGTTAGGTTCCATGCTCAGTAGCGTAATTGGAACCCCAATCTGGTTATTGAAGTTTGCGTGTGTTTTAGTCACGTTGTACTGCGTCCCAAGCAAACTTGCAATCATATCCTTCGTGGTCGTTTTACCGTTACTACCAGTAACCGCAACAACTTTCGGGTTGATTTTTTGCAAATAATATTGGCCAAGTTGTTGTAACGCACTCAAGGTATCTGCCACCATAATGACGGGCAAGTTTTTTGGTGCGCTGTCCGCGTGATCACTAGCCCAGAGTGTGGCAACTGCGCCATTATCGACTGCGCTTTGGATAAATTGATGCCCATCATTCTCACCGACTAGCGGAATAAACAGGTCACCCGCTTGTAACCGTCGACTATCAAAGGCCACCCCCGTCACGTTGACGTCGGGCCAAGCCTGTTCGGCATTGACCGCTTGAACGGCCTTGGCAATTTCGGTAACTTGCATCTTCATATAGATTAAACTCTCCATTCGTGGTTCCCATAATGGGTAACCCAATTTTGACTAAGGCTCCACTTTCTCGAATCGCAGTTAAATTGAAATTAGCTACGCGCATAAAAATTATACCACTTTAGCGCCAAAGAATGTGAGGTTCCCGTAGATGCGCCATTTCCATCAGCTAACCATATAAATAGCGGACGTGACGATTGTCACATCCGCTAATCCGTTTCACTATAAATGATCTTCAAAAGCTGTCTGATCATGGACTTGTAGCTCCCACTCACCTGAGACCAAGTTGAAAGCTAACGTTGCCACGTTATGCGTGTGCAACTTATCTTCACTGCGCGCTGGATCAAACACTTCAATATCGTTATTAGCCATCTCCGTATGCACCGGCACTAGTAATTGGCGCTGCCGAACCATCGCTTGATCAAAGTACAGGAACAAGCCATCTGGCATCAACTTCACTAATTGCTTTAAAATGACTTCCGGTACCCTAGGAATACTGAGTGAGCGCATAAACATCCGCCGACCGCGGTAGGCAGCCAACGTATGGCGCACGATGGCCGCACTCAAGATGTGACTAAAGGACGAAATGTAGTAGAAATAGACCTTAATGCCACCATTACGCTGTTCCAAAAAGACGTAGTGGTTACGTAACTTATAATTAAAAGGTGAACGAATCGGACGATCCATGTGACCCAGGTATAATAATTCCGCAATTTCAGTTGCGGTCAAAAAGTCTAGGTCTCCCACTTCATCGTAATCCAACCACTTAACTGGCAACGAATGGCTTTGTAACAGATACCGCCGAATTTCGTTTTCATCATTGATCACGTTTAATCCAGTATGGGCATTAACGGCGTGCTCGTCATCGTCAAGCCCGACTAGCGAGACTATATTCGCGGGTAAACGTTTAATACCATGCACAAAATCGCTTTGGTCAATTCCATAGGCAAAGACTAAATTATCAAGTTTTTCTAAATTGGCGTAAATATATCTGCGTTGCAACCGTCTCACTCTTTCAACTGTCTATTTAGTTTTATTATAATCCGTTATTACAGTAATCACAGTCTTTTATTACATATTTTTTAACCGGGCAATCCGATCAGCCATCGGTGGGTGGGTATCAAACAAGTGCGCCCACGACTTTTTAGCCTTAAACGGGTCCGAAATATATAAAGCAGCGCTGCTTGGATCCGCCTGTTGCATGGGCTGGCTATCGTCAATTTTTTCTAAGGCGTTAATTAGGCCTAACGGATTTCTGGTCAATTCAACACTTCCGGCGTCAGCTAAGTATTCCCGATTACGAGAGAGTGCCATTTGCACAAGGCTCGCAGCCAACGGTGCCAAAATAATCACCACGACCGCCAAAAGCATGATCAACAGTTGCGCACCGTTGCCATCCCGGTCATCATCTCGGCGACGGCGACCACCGCCCCACCAAAAAGCGTTCATCCCCCAGTTGACCAGCAAACTGATTGCTGCGGTTAGCGCTAACGCAATTGTCTGTAGACGAATATCGTAATTGCGCACGTGGGTCATCTCATGTCCGATGACGCCTTCCATTTCTTCACGGTTCAAGCGGGCTTGAATTCCAGTCGTTACCGCAACGGCGGCGTGTTCAGGATTATTCCCGGTCGCAAATGCGTTGGGACTGTCATCATCAATAATAAAAACCCGCGGCATCGGTACCTTAGCCACCATGGCCATATCTTCAACCATGTGCCACAACTCCGGATCATCATCTTCGCCGTGCAGTTCCCGGGCGTGGTTCATCCCCATCACGACATCGGTCGATTGACCAATCATGATCATCATGTAGATAGCCGCGACAACGATTGCCATAATTAGACCGGCGACCGTGCTGTCAAAAAAGACATACCCGACAGCCATCCCAATTATGGCCACTAACACGACAAAAGCGGCCATCACGTAAACCGTGTGCCGCTTATTGCGGGCAATTTGCTCAAATAACATGGGCATAACCTCTAATCTTCAAAAGAAACTTTAGGTGCTTCCTTTTCCACTTCCGGAACGCTTAAGAAGTCGACCTTCTGGAAATGGTGAATTCCCGCGACCAAGTTAGACGGAAATTGTTGCAACTTCATGTTGTAACTAGCCGCACTGGAGTTGAATAACTGACGGGAATAAGCAATCTTATTTTCCGTATTGGTTAATTCTTCCATCAACTTACCAAATTCTTGGTTAGCTTTTAAATCAGGATAGCTTTCAGCTAACGCAAAGATGCTCTTCAATGAATTCGTTAATTGGTCTGAAACCTTCATTGCTTGTTCATGGTCACCACTAGGAACTTGCGTTAACTGGTTCCGTAAGGCCACCACTTGTTCTAACGTGCTTTTTTCGTGCTTCGCATAGCCCTTTACGGTATTAACCAAGTTAGGAATTAAATCCGTCCGCCGTTTAAGTTGGACATCGATCTGACTCCATGCTTCCTGGGTATACATCCGGGACTTGACCAAACCGTTATAGATAACGACATAGATCGCAATCAGGACTAGGATAACAGCAATAATAATTAAACCTACCATCAAGTGAGGCCTCCTCTAAAAAATTCTACTAACACAGTACATCAATTACTTACATTGTACCTTGAAACCTAAGCCGAGAACACCATTCAGATTAAATGTAATATTGTTAATATTTGTTATTGAAATGACTTGCAAACGATTTTTGAACACTATCCGGCGCCTGCTTAAAGGCCCATTTCTGAACATAGGTCCCTTGAATCATTAAGCGCCCCGCACCCGTCTTATCACAAGTAATCAACGTGACTAAATTTTTGCCCGGCACGTCATCAATAACCTGCACGTCGGTTGCCTTAATAAAGGTCCGCTTACTCGTCTTATAAGCATAAATGTTTTTGGCATCGGACAGATAGATCATCTGACCCACCTTACTCTTGTAATAGAGTGGGCTAAAGAGCGCGCCGTGCTTGATCATGTGGTGACCCGCTAGTGCGTAGTTGCCCTTCCCCATCTCCTGATCAGCCTTCATCGTTCCGGCTGCCAGTGCCAAAGTTTCGTTACTGACGCCGTTTCCAATTGGCAAGTACAGATCAACTGATGGAATCGCAATCGAGCCAATCACGTGAATCGCATTCTTATTCATCCGAGCCTTAGCGACCGTCTGAAAATCTAGCGACTTCACTTTTGAGAAATCAAAGTTACTCTTCTTCTTAGCGTTTTGTTTAACTGTCTTAGCCGTAACCGTTGGTGAATAGGAACTAACTAACCAGCTTTTAATCTGTTCATTAAAAATCAGTGCTAATGATATTGCAATTAATACAACGAACAATCCCCGACCTAACCACTTTAAAGCGGGATGCTTTTTTGATTGCATAACCGTGCCTCCCATATGTTTAACGTCAACTATTTAAGACGTCTACCGTAAATATACCTTAATTAGTCGCTAGAAGAAAGCACCGAATTCTAAAAAGCTAGATTAATTATTTTTATCTTATCGTAGTCATAACACTTGCGTAATCGATATAATTTTTGTTATGCTAGATTTATCAAATAAAGAAAGTAGGTTGGACCTATGGATACCATGGTAAAAAACGATCTCACACAATTAATGGCACAGCGTGATGCTGGCCCATTCATCGCCATCTATCTGAATACCGCGGCAGTACTGAATGATTTAAACCGGCAGCGCTTGGAATTTAAGCAGCTGGTTAACGACGCACGCACCCAGTTGGCCCAACGCTTTCCTAGTGTCAGTTTTCAGCCGTTCCGCGAACAATTTGAGCGTCTCATCGGTGATAATGACTTTTGGCTACAACATACCGGGCCGCAAACAAGCTTAATTGCTAACGAGCAACAAGTTATGATTTTCGACCTGCAATACCCGACTGATAACCAAGTCATTGTCAACAGCATGCCCGCCATTCGGCCCATCTTAGCCGACCGGCAACACGAATTTGACTTTGACTTATTAGCCTTAAATGAAGATTCACTGATGATGTATCAACAGCGTCAGGGCAACTTTACCATCGTAGACTTACCATCAGAAGCACCCACAACGTTACAAGCTACGCTGGGTACCGAAAAACGCGGTGGTGACTTAAACTTTAACTCCAGTCCCGTTCATGGTGTAAACTACCACGGCCACAACGCTAAGGCCGAAGAACGTGAAATCGATCAAAAAAACTACTACCAACAAGTTGCGCAGTACATGCAAGATTATTCTCAGACAACGCAACGACCGTTAATTTTGATGGGCTTACCGCATAACCAGTCACTCTTCCGTCAAATTAATAAAAATCCGTACTTGTCTGAATACCTCAGCATTCCAAAGTCGCCTAAGAACTTATCATTAGGTGCAATCCAGACAGCCACCGAAGCCATCCAAACTAAGTGGCATACGCAGCTAGCGGATATCATGCTAGACCGTTACGACAAGGCCCAATCTAAGCAACTAGCACTCAGCGATCCGTTTGGTATGATCAAGCCCGCCTTAAGCGGTCGTATTGAAATGTTGATCGTGGCGAGTTCCGCCAACGTTGCCGGGACCTTGCCGTCAACCGAAGTTCTACTAGACGACCCCATTGCACAACCCGATAACCTCATCGACGATTTAGTCGACGTTGTGATGGCTAAAAACGGGCAGGTCCGGATCATCCCCGCTGACAAGATGCCAACTGACACTGGTGCCTTAGCGTTACTGCGCTACTAAACGGCCGTCTGAAACCATCTTATTACAACTAATTAATAGCACGTCATAAGTCACCTACTACTTGTAGGACTACTTATGGCGTGCTATTTGATTAACGATTAACTAAATAGCTAGTATGATTAGTATCGCTTTAAACGACCAACTAGCGCTAAGTAACCACTAACAACTAATCCAGTTAAGCCAATGAGCGCACCCACCTCATGGCTATCAGTCTCGCTGGTTTGGGGCAGACTAGCTGGTTTAGATGCCAAAGTAGGCTGACTTGGTTTCGGTCGGGTCAAAACAGGGGTTGTCAGTTGATTATCATTCTGATTCAAGTCTGGTTGTTGTGGCCGGTAACCACCATTCCAATCCTGGTTGCCATCAGGCTCACCCTGGTTGCTATTACCACTACCTAAATTATGGTCACCGCCTGAATTATTACCACCTTGATTACCGTTGCCACCATCGATGTTATGGTCACCACCACCTAAATCGCCGCCAGTATTCGGATCGAATACCGTCACAACCGTGGTTTGACTCGTTTGATTACCGGCGGCGTCCGTATACAAATACTGGACTAAATAACGACCAGCACGGTGCGTATCGACATCACCCGTGACCTTGATTTTATCCCACGACAACGTCCGCCCATGCTCATCAGTCGCACTGACGAACCCAGCCTGTGGTTGCCAAGTTGCGCCAACTTGAATCTTTTGATCGTGTGCAACCACGCTTGCTTTACTAATGATTTTTACTTGGGTTTGCACTTGATGGGTGCCTAACCGATCATCAAACCGATAAGTGACCAAGTAGGTGCCCGGCACCGTTAACAACGCATTGCCAGCCGTACGTCCCTGAGCTAGCGCGGTCGTCACGATTTGTAAGTCCGCTGCACTTAAGCTTTTACCCTCAGCGTTAACGGCGCGCTGCAAGTTGGTTGCCGGTTGCCAATGGTCAGTTGTTGTGGCTTCTACATTTTGCTGCTTTAATTGGATACCTGCCACCGTTACGGTGAGAACTTGGCTAACGGCATAGCCAGACGCATCAACATAGTTGTACGTGACTTGGTAATTGCCAGGAACGTTAATGTTAGGTTGACCCTTAACGCTAACACCAGGTGAAGTGACCGTTAGTGGGTGACCGTTTTCATCAACAGCACTGAAATTATCGCTAGGATGCCACGTTGCCCCTAAGTTAATTGCACTATTCTTACCAGTGAGGGCTGCAAGGCTATAGACCGTTAACGGAATCGTGACCCGACTAGCCAAATCGTCACCAATCTGGTAATGAATTAGATAAGATCCGGGTGTTTGAAAATTAGTCACCGTTTGGCCTTGGCTATTAACAATGGTCATAACAATTGCACTGGCATCGACTAGATTTCCTTGCGCATCAACTGCTAATTTGACGTTATCACGAGGGGACCAGGCTGTGGTCGTACTAATCCGTTTACTTGAGTCATGGAGAGCAATTCCCGTAACCAACACTTGCGCTTGCCGGGTAGCGACATTTCCATCCGTATTTACAAAAGTATAAACAACAATCTGTTTTCCTAATTGTTGCGTATCAGGCTGCCTCTTGATCGTAATCATTGGATTATCGACTTTCACATCACTGCCATCTTTGTCAGTAGCACTAACAAAGTTATCACCTGCTTGCCAGTTTTCCCCTAAATGGATAACGCTATCCTGAACTTCTAAATTAGTTTGTTGTTGATAAGTTGCAGTTGGATTATGCCCAATAGTAGCGTACAGTGCAATCAGCTGATCAGTAGTATAAATTTTATGGTCTTTTACATCGAACCACTTGCCTGTGTACCAGTCTCCGTCGTGGGGAACCTTCGGCGAGAATGATTGCAATCCAGATGGCTGAGGACGCTTTGAATTGCTATCATCCAGATCATAATATTCATTTGCAAGATACTTCTCATATGCAGAATGATATCCATTTACAGGATAATATCCGTCCAACGATAACACCGTATTAGCCCCTAGCGTAATTCTCAATGGCGTCGCATTTAACATATAAGGTAATTGGTCTACGTTCTTCATGTCAAAGCTTGCAAGATTAATTGTAATCATTGTGTTAGAACCAGCTCCATCAAACATAGATGACATATCTTGAACTCGACTCGTATCAAAGTTTACCAAGTTTAAATCTCTTAGGGCCGGCATTTTACTGAACATGTATGACATATCTTGGACTTGACTTGTATCAAATCTTGATATATTTAAGTCTTTCAGAGCCGACATTTCCTGAAACATGGATGCCATCGTTGTTACTTTACTCGTATTAAAGTTTGATAAGTCAAGTGTCACAATATTATGATCCAATGCAAACATTCCAGACATATCTGTAACTTTACTGGTATTTAAACTTGATATATTAAGGTTAATCAAATCCGAATCAGAGCCTAACATTCCCGCCATCGAAGTAACCTGCCCCGTATCAAATGAACTTAAATCTAAACTTTTTAGCGTGTCCAGTCCATAAAAGGTATTTCGCATGTCAGTGACTTTGCTTGTATTCATCCCCGTCAGATTCAAAGTTTTCAAGCTGCTATCACCGGCAAACATAGATGCCATATTCGTCACTTTGCTCGTGTCTTTACCCGCTAAATCTAACATTTGCAAACTAGTATCGTTAGCAAACATATACGCCATATTTGTTACTTGACTAGTATCCAGCTGATCAAGGCCATCGATTGATTCCAACGAACCCATATCCATAAACAGTCCTGACGCATCCGCATTAGCCACTACTTTGCCCTCAAACTTGATCTTTGTCACATCGCGAATTTGGTAACCCCACTGATTAGCTTGATTCGGATAATCTGGGTCATCAACTGCATAAACCCCAGTGTTATCGAGTTGACCAGCCCCAATATGTAATACATTATTAGCGTCAATCCAATATTCACTAGTCCCAAACTGCCCATTATCTACATTATCAGTTTGATGATAAGCAAGGTAATCCACTGCGGTGCGCACTTGCTGATCTGCCTGGTTCGGATCAACATCAGGTTGTTCCGATTTGGTGGTCACCGCCCGTGGTGCTGGCTTGGTGGCAGGTACTTCACTCGTACTTACGGGTGTTTTAGGTGCTACCTTCTCAGGCGTAACGACTGCATCCGGTTGCGTTTCTGGCGTCTTGACTACGGGAGCGGTGGGCGCCGGAGTATCTGGTTTTGGGGTGACCGTTACCTTACTCGTGTCCAACTCTGCTGGTACCGTTGATTTAATCGGCGCAGCTGGTAGCACTGGTTTCGACTCGCTAGTCTTTGATACCGAATCGTCCGACTTAGAAGCGATTGGCTGACTGTCGCTTAGTTGATCTTGGGGTTGCGCTTTGGGCGTTGCCAGTGGCGCTGTCGGCTGTTCACTTTCCTTAGACGCGACTTTAACCACTGGCTTATCAGCAGTTGTTGCTTCCGGTTTAACATCAGATGGCACTGTCACCTTCGGACTGGCTGCCTTTGCTGGTGCCTGACTACCCACCCCCTGCAAAGTGACTACCTTTTCAGCCGTCACCTGTCTACTAGCGACCTTCGCTGCCTGCGTGGTATCCGGCTTAGAAGCGGCTGTCGCGGCATGGCCCGTTAGCCCCACAACTGGCCACGCCAATGCAATGACTCCTGCCACTAACCAAGTCTTACCACTTTTGTACATTTTAAAATGAACCTTTTGATCGTTACCCATTAACATTCATAATCCCCCTAAAATAGCTGTGTGATTTGTAAGTTAACCTAACGTTTCAAATTCATTATAGGATTCGTGGTTAAGAATGGAAAAGATTCCATCACGCGACTTTTCAGAAAATGGAAAAGTTTTAATCTTCGGTTATTATGAACGGGTAATATTTGATTCAAAAAGGGCTAGTGGAAAACTCAAATGACCGTTCAGCAGCATTAAACATTTCTGAACGGTCATCATTTTTCTACGTCAATAATCATTTCAATCTTATCCAAGTTAATGCGTGACACCACAAAAAAAGACGCCCAGCCAAAGCTAGAACGTCCATTAATTGAATGCTTATTTGAGACCGTATTTCTTGTTGAAACGATCGACAGCACCATCGGCCTTGTTGAACTTTTGTTTCCCAGTGTAGAATGGGTGTGAATCTGAAGTAATTTCAACACGGATCAATGGGTAAGTGTTACCATCTTCCCATTCAACAGTTTCGCTTGACGTTGCTGTTGAACCAGAGATGAATTTGAAACCAGTCGTTGAATCTTGGAAGACAACGGCGTGGTAATCTGGATGGATTCCTTTTTGCATAATATTACGCTCCTTTGCCCTGAATCATTTGCTGAAACAGAGATTATCATTGTTTTAATCAACGGGTAACATCTTATCATGAACCCGCTATAATCGTCAAGTTGATTTACGAGCGGCGCGGTCGCCGCGATGACTGACCACTAAACTTTAAACTCGCCAGATCACGCAAAAACTCGGCGTTGGTTTTCGTATGCCGGAGGAATTGTAGTAACTGCTCCGTATACTCTAACGCATTCCCGTTCATCGACCGGCGAATCTGCCAAATCGGTTCGAGTTTCTGCTTCGTAATCAACAACTCTTCCTTCCGCGTGCTGGATTGTTTCAAATCCAACGCGGGGAAGACCCGGCGTTCTGCCAGTTCTCGTGAAAGTTGCAATTCCGAATTCCCGGTTCCCTTAAACTCTTCATAAATCATATCGTCCATACGACTGCCCGTATCCACTAAGGCCGTCCCTAGAATCGTCAGGCTTCCGCCCTCTTCGATATTCCGTGCGGAACCAAAGAACCGCTTCGGCTTATAAAAGGCCGTGGGATCTAACCCACCAGAAAGCGTCCGACCACTTGATGGGATCACTAAGTTATAGGCCCGGGTCAAACGGGTAATTGAATCCAACAAAATAATCACATCCTGCTTATCTTCAACTAACCGGCGTGCCCGTTCTAAGACTAACTCAGCAACTCGCACGTGATTTTGTGGTTGCTGGTCAAAAGTTGAACTGACCACTTCACCCTTAATTGAGCGTTCAAGGTCGGTCACTTCTTCTGGACGTTCATCAATCAATAACATAATTAACTTAGCGTCCGGATAATTAGTCATAATTCCGTTGGCGATATTTTTTAATAGCGTCGTTTTCCCGGCCTTAGGGGGCGCCACAATCAAGCCCCGTTGTCCGAACCCAATCGGAACAAACGTATCAATTAACCGGGTGGCTAATATTGACTTAGTTGTTGTTAATTTAATCTGTCGATCTGGATATAACGGCGTTAACGCCGGAAAATGCGGCCGCTGCTTAGCGTCATTGGGATTTTTACCATTGACCGTTCCAACACGCATCAACCCGTAATAACGCTCGTTCGGCTTGGGTGGACGTGCTTGGCCAGCAACGTAATCACCGTTCCGTAATCCAAACCGGTGAATCTGAGATTGTGAAATGTAGATGTCTTCTTGCGACGGCCCGTAGTTAATTGGCCGCAAAAAACCATAGCCCTCTTGGCCAATAATTTCCAAGACGCCTTCCATTTGCACAAACCCACGCTTTTTATCCTGTTCTCGCAATACGGCTAACGATAATTCCTTCTTATTCATCTGTGAATAATACTGAATTTTATAGTCGCGTGCATAGGTATAAATTTCCTTCAGCGTTTTCTGCTCAAGGTCGTGCATCGTTAAAATTTTTTCCATAAGCACAGCTCTCTTTAGCTTGTAACCGCGGTCTAGCCTTCAGAAATTTGTTCATCCGCCGCAATTTCTACGTCCGCACCTAAAGTGTGCAGCTTTTCGATTACCCGATCGTAACCCCGTAAAATATTGTCAGCACGTGAGATTTCAGTCGTGCCACTGGCCGCTAAGCCAGCAATCATTAATGCAGCTCCCGAGCGGATTTCGCCCGCCTCAACGTGAGCACCTTGTAAGTGGGAAGAATGTCCCACCACGATCAAGTTGTCCTGGACGTGAATGTCCGCACCCATTTTACGCAACTGCGCAATGTGCTGGGTTCGTTGTGGGTAAATCGTATCGATCACAACACTGTTGCCCGTCGCCCGTAATAATAGCGGCGTAATGGGTTGCTGTAAGTCGGTTGCAAAACCTGGATAGGTCGCCGTCTTAATCCGGACTGGTCCGAGATTAGTCGTGCGTGGAACGTAAATGCTATCTTCATTGATCTGCAGGTCAACGCCCATCTCGATCATCTTAGCCGTAAAGGACTCCATATGTTCTGGAATGACATTCTTCAGCAAAATACCGTCACCTAACGCAGCCGCTAGCGATAAATAAGTCCCCGTTTCAATTCGATCAGGGATAATCGTATGGGTCGCCCGTGAACGCAAGGAATCAACGCCTTCGATCCGGATAACATCCGTACCAGCGCCCCGAACCTTAGCACCCATGTTGTTTAAAAAGGTCGCTAAATCGATAATTTCGGGTTCTTTTGCAGCGTTTTCAATTGTGGTTGTCCCATGGGCTTTAACAGCCGCTAAGATAATATTAATCGTGGCACCAACGGAAACCACGTCTAAAAAGATGCGGGCACCGTGCAGGCCTTCCGTACCAGTTGAGATAAACACAGAGTCGTTTTCTTCAACGACATTGGCACCAAGTGCTTTGAAGCCCTTAATGTGTTGGTCAATGGGCCGTGGCCCAATGTTGTCCCCACCTGGGAACGTCACCGTAGCACGGTTAAAACGCCCAAGTAAGGCACCCATAAAGTAATATGAAGCCCGCAAACTTTTAATTGCGTGGCTTGGTAATTCGGATTCTTCAATGTGGGTTGGATCAATGGTTAAAACATCATTTTCAAATGTGGAATGGACGTTCATCGATTCTAGAATAATCTTTAAGTTGTGAACGTCAAGGATGTGCGGAACCGTGTCAAATCGGACCGGAGTATCTGCGAGAATCGCAGCAGGAATCAGTGCGACGGTACTATTTTTTGCGCCACCGATCGTTAATTCCCCAGAAAGTCGTTTTCCGCCATGGATAATCATTTTTTTCATAACATAACTTTCCTCGCTAAATAAGTGTCACACTGTATCATACAATCATTAACCATAATAAAGAATGTCGCCCGAAAAAACAACCAATATCAGGAAACTGTAATCTTTTTAAACAAGAAATTCTTGTACTGTTCCCATTTAACCGTTTTCATTAAGATTCCACATTTTTTTGGCCCCGTTAACCCACAATAAAATGCTTCCTCCCCTAACATTTGTGCGCATTAATTAACTTTCAGGTGAAGAAGTAAAAGTTAATTAATTTGAAATTACCGACCCCGCTCAAAACAGTCTTACTATTGCTATCACTGTCGGTTACTCGGAGGTTGTCACTGATAGCATCGGTCGTGAAGGTAGCCTTTGACCGATGATTTTTCGGTCTTAGGCTACGGACGGTCCGGGACAATTGCGCATTTTGCAATCGCTCCGGGCGAGGGGCAAGACGTTTCTCAGGCTTGACCCGGTCCCACGACCGCATGTTATCAGCGACAACCGGACTAGCTAACCGAATTTTATGTATTCAAAAAGTGCTAATGCGCAAAGGTTATTTGGGCATTAGCACTCTCTGGACTGAATTGAGCCTGACGGACTATCGGCTGTCATCATAATCACTTCCTTATTATATTGTTGTGGTAGTTCTTTAATTAATCGCTAGTAGCTGGCCCACGTTGTCCGGGTCCATATTCAACTCGCGGAGATTTAACAGTAGGTGCATCAATCCCTGATATTCGGCTTCGGTATACATCCGATCCTCAATATCAACTTGGTAATCGTCGGCAATCGTGACTAACTCACATTGCAATCGGCGTCTGACTTGCTTGGCAGTTAACATATTCCTCACCTCCATTGATTACTCAATATCATATCATATAAAATGCTCCGTTTAGACCGTGCAACCAATTTGATAATTTCTAATAATCATGAATTCACGTGCTAAACGGTTGACTGTAAAGGCTTTCAACTACTTTGAGCAAGTTAAAAATGAATGAGATTTATCACGGTAATAATCAATCGATAACTGAAATTCAAACGGGTGCGCCTAACGCTGACATGATAATATTTAATAATTGATAGAAAGTTTTTGCAGCAACCAGCGCCAAAGGCCGGTCTAATCATATTTTCATAAACACTGCTTTCTTTCATACCTGTTTCCCATTTAAATCTATGATATACTGCAACTAATTTAGATATCGGAGGTGGGAATTATGCTGATAAGTAATTATATCGTTGTCTTTTGCTTAGTTGCGGTCATTATTTTAAACGTCTATTTGCAGTATGCCTTGGGAGTGATGAAAGCTTCAGTCCGCACAGCACGTATCCTACCTATTAGTTATGCCATCGTCATGCCGTTACTAATCGTAGCCGTCGCTGGTATCACGGCCAACAGTGCGCTTCTAATCGTTGGTCAATTGATCGTTGCCTATTGGCTTTTCTGGCTCTACGAATGGGGTACCAAACATCCGCAACAGGTGCGTCCCTCCAAAAAATCAGAAACATCATCAATGACCTTAAGCCTCAAAAAGCGGTCGTAGTTCTTCAAACAATAACACTAACGTAAAAGACACCCTGCAGCCATTCTGCAGGGTGTCTTTTCATTAGTCAGTATTAATGTTTTTATCCTCATCCTTAACCGTCTGTAAGTAACGGTAAACACTCGGGTCAGAAACCTTGATCACTTTCGCGACTTCATTCACCGAATCCTTCAACAGGAAATAACCTTGGTGGTACAAGTTCCGCACAATTTCTAACTTTTCGTTTTGTTTTAAGTATTCAACTGACACACCGTATTCCGCACAGACCGTCTGGGTGACTTCACGCGCTAAGTCGGTAATCGACGTGGTCAAATGTTCTGGTGCGACCGGTGAGTCGTGGACTTCTTCTTGGACCGGGGCAGCTTTGGGCGTATGAATATTTGGCGCGTTTAAATGCTTGTAATCGCGCATAATCTTAATGACCTGCTGTTGGAGTTCATCCAGATCACTCTCGTCGGTGTTAATACAAATCATCCCAACGATTTCACCATCTAAGCGCAAGAAGTAAGTTGACGACCGCATCGGATATTTTCCATGGGTCACACCCTTGTAGTTTGCTAAGTAATCGCGCTTTTCAGTTTTACCAGCCTTCATCGTTCGTAAGGCTAAGTCGGTAGCTGGATCGCCAACTTTGCGATGCGAAATATGTGAATTCCGAATGGCCACTACGGAATGGTTCAAGTCTAATAAATCATTTAATACAACTTCACTATTGGGGCCTAAAATATCCGCTAAGAAATCAACAAAGGGAATGAACTCTCGGACATAGGCCTGTTTCATTGATAATGTCTTTTCCATGGACCGTCACCTCACTAGGTCTTTCACTATTGCTACGCTAAAATTTTATTATCACGATATTTAATACTATTTTATCACAATAATAAAACCGCTCGCATTAATTCCACTGCTTCCTGATAAAAAAGATGACGGCCGCTTTAGTGGCCGTCATCTTGCCTGAGAAACTTTTTAAGCTTTCGTTTGGGTCTTACCGAAGATCTTCATCTTCATCCGAATCCCAGTTGGCGTAGCCGCTAAGCCACCCAAACCAGTTTCCCGTAACGCCTTCGGTAGTCCCTTACCAACCCGGTCCATCGCGCCGATAACCTCGTCAGCGGGGATCTTATTCGTACAGCCAGCCAAAGCCATGTCGGCTGCAATCAATGCGTTACCGACCCCAATGGCGTTCCGCTTAACACAAGGTAATTCAACCAAGCCCGCAACGGGGTCACAAACTAACCCTAATAAGTTACTGATTGCCATGGCTAAGGCTTCAGAGCTCTGTTCAGCAGTCCCACCAGCGATTTCAACCGCGGCAGCGGCTCCCATTGCGGAGGCACTCCCAACTTCGGCCTGACAGCCGCCAGTGGCTCCAGCGATGCTGGCATTATTAGCGATGACCATGCCATATGCGCCCGCTGTAAATAGGAATTGAATCATTTGGTCCCGGCTCAAATCCAAACGGTCTTTCAAGGTGAAAATCACACCTGGCAAGGTCCCCGTTGATCCGGCCGTCGGTGTCGCACAGACAACCCCCATTGCAGCGTTAACTTCGTTAGTTGAAATGGCATTTTGAACGGCTTGCATCATCGTATCGCCAGATAAGGTTTTTCCCTTTTGACGGTACTTTTTAAGCAGGACGGCTTCGCCCCCGGTCAAACCGGTCGTCGAGTAAACCCCATCACCCGTTGCGCCCTTTTTAACGGCGGCTTCCATGACGTCCAAGTTTCGGCTCATTGTATGCCAAACTTCTTCACGCGTACAATTCGAAGTGGCCATTTCTTGTTCGATCATTAATTCATAGACTGGTTTACTTTTCGCAACTGAATCTGCGACTAAATCCGCTACACTCATATACATGCTTTCGTACCCCCTATAAGTAAACTAACTTGGAATAATCTTTGGCCATCTTTTCAATCTCATCATGTTTCAAACGCCGATCCAAATCGTATTCGTACATATTCCCCTTGGTCGTTTGATAACGTTGATGCGCATTCACTTTAGTTAAATCTGCTAATTGCTTAGTGACGTTTTGATGGTCATCTTCGCCCCCCTGAACTAACAGGATTGGAAGTGGCCCCTTTGGTTTAATGTCAAACCCATCCATATGAATCTCGCGAATTTCAATTGTCCCACCACCGATGGAGCAACCGGAGACTGACACTTGTTTATGCTCATTCTTCAAATCGATAATTGCGGTGTTAGGATGATTGATTGGACTATCACCAGGTTCTTCGATGAACGTGATGTTAATGCCTTGGTCCCGTGCCAACCCAATCGCGTATGGCACCCGACTGTCATCCGGGTCGAAACCTAAGATACCGCTGATAATGGCGTAATCCGTTCCGTGCCCCTTATGCGTCTGAGCAAAGGATTCGTAATAATGAATAACAATATCCATTGGCTTATCCTTAAAAATACTGTTGGCAGCGCGGCCAATCGCACAGGCGCCAGCCGTATGTGAGCTAGATGGTCCAATCATAATCGGACCAATGATATCAAATACACTTTTATAGTTAACCGTCATCGTCGTCATCCTCCTACTAAATCATCACCGTGATGCTTAAGCTTTCGCTTCGACACCAGCTTGATAGTCATCCGTTTGATCGTCAGCCCGAATTTCAGAAACCGTGTGAATCTTGAAGTTCTTAAATACCCAGGCACCAACGTAAGCCCAAATCGTACTGTTAATAAAGATTAAGACTACCGCAAGTAAAACTTTCATAACTGGATTCATCCCAAAGGTGACAATTAAGCCTGCCCAAGGGGTCGCCATCCCGGTCACATTAATAACCAATCCAAAGGCCGTTACGATGATTCCGTTGATGGCCCCGGCCACCGCGTTGGTAGCAAAGATTGGGACTGGATTAGCTGCAATAATATCTATTTGTGTTAACGGTTCAATTGCCACCGCTAAAGTCGTGGAGTTGTCACCGAATTTCAACTTCCGGAAGAAGCTAAAGTTCAGGAAGGAGTTTCCAGTACAACCGAGCGCTCCGATTGCCATTGGCACGCCGGTCAACCCAATCAAACTGGTCAAAACCATTGATGATAATGGCGTCATCCCGACTAATGGAATAATTGCACCTAAGACCGCGCCCATAACGTATGGGTTCCCCTTAGTAGCTGTCACAATTGTCCCACCAATCGTGTTCAAAATCATTAAAACTACGGGTGAAATTAACCCTGCGATGAAATTAACTAAGACGGGGCCGACTAACACGATAATAATAAGGTCTAAACCATCCGTAACCCGCTTCTGAATTTCTTTAATTAAGAATGACACAATGTAAGCGGCAATAAATGCTGGTAACAATTTAACTTTAAGTAAGGAAACCCCCAATAAAACTGCAAATACTGGATTGATCCCAAAGGCTAATGGGACTAACGCCCCTGCAGCCAATCCGCCTAACGATCCCATGGTGTCCCCAATTTGTTTAATAAAATCAATATGGAATACGCCCCCAATGGCATAACTTAAAAATGCTTGTGGTAAAAATGTTGCGCAAGCAGCCCCCGAAAGTGCACTAACTGCTTTTTGGCCTTGCGGTGCTTTAAAGGTGAACAGTGTCATCACCGCAATCACACTAAGTAATACTAGTACGCCCAAAATTATCTGCATGATTAATTTCCTCCTAACTTTTTCCGTAAGGGTCGTCTCAAAGATGAAATTCGCAATATCCGGATTGTGAGCTGCATCACTTTCTCATCTTTGGAAGCCCTTTCATTTACGATAAAAGATTATCATCAATAGAGAATTTTCGCGTGTGAATTCAATTGCAAGCCCTAATAAATTAATTGCACAAATTAAAATAGATTGGCATTTAGATTAAAATGATAATTTATCTAAACGTCAATCTATTGATATAAATGGATTTATTAGTTATGTTAATTATGAGAATAATAATTTATTCTCATAATAATTTTATTTTATTTCAGTCATGCCATGCATGTAAGGTTGGAGTACTGCCGGGATTTTAACCGAGCCATCCGCTTGTTGGAAATTTTCCAATATCGCAGCAACCGTCCGACCAACGGCTAAGCCTGAGCCATTCAAGGTGTGGACATAGTCAACCGTGCCATCCGCTTTACGGTAACGAATCATGGCCCGTCGTGCTTGGAAGTCCAAGCAATTTGAACACGAGCTGATCTCACGGTAAACACCCTGTTCTGGCATCCACACTTCAACGTCATACGTTTTAGCTGATGAGAAACCCGTATCACCCGTTGATAGCTCAATCACGTGGTAGGCCAAGCCCAGTTCACGTAAGACTTCTTCCGCATTATCCGTCAATTTTTCCAATTCTGCGTATGAGTCTTCCGGCTTACAGTACTTCACCATTTCAACTTTGTGGAACTGGTGCATCCGGATCAAGCCCCGCGTATCCCGACCAGCACTCCCCGCTTCTGAGCGGTAGCACGGCGTCATCGCGGTGAAGTAAGTTGGTAATTGATTCTCACTTAAAATTTCATTGGCGTAGTAGTTCGTCAATGGAACTTCCGCCGTTGGAATCAACGTCATCCCCGAAGATTCAACCGTGTAGACGTCTTCCTTGAACTTAGGAAATTGTCCCGTTCCGTACATCGTCTGCGCGTTGACCAAGTATGGCGGAATAATTTCGTGGTAGCCCTGCTTCTGGGTATGCAGGTCAAGCATGAAGCTGTAAACGGCCCGTTCTAGCAACGCCCCGGCATCCTTATAATAAACAAAGCGTGCCCCAGAAACTTTAGCCGCCCGATCAAAATCGAGAATGCCCAAGCTTTCACCTAATTCCCAGTGGGCTTTAGGTTGGAAGTCAAAAGTGGGAATGTCGCCATGCTTGCGTTGTTCAACGTTGCTATCTTCATCAGGGCCAACGGGAACGTCATCGGCTGGTAAGTTCGGGAAGCGAATCGCCAAATAATTCAAGCGCTCACTAACTTCCGTTTGGGCCGCTTCGGTACTCTTAATGTCCCCGTTAATGGTTTTAATTTGTTGAATCAGGGCTTGTCCTGCTTCCGTTTTAGGATCACTTTGGCTAACTTGCTGAGTCAATTGATTCTTTTCACGTTTAAGCCCCTCGACCTTGGTAATCGCATCGCGGTTTTGACGATCTAACTGTAAGTATTCTTCAACTTCAGCGGGATCAACCTTCCGCGTTTGTAACTTAGTCTTGACCAGTTCTGGATTGTTACGAATATATTTGGGATTTAACATAATAAAACCTCCTAAAAAAAGTAAAACGTCCCATAGTCTTAATTAGTTACTAAGACTATGGGACGTTGATTATCAACGTGGTACCACCCAATTTAATGCATCGGCATTCTCTAATGAGTATAACGCCTCACCGTGGTTTCTTATTTCGAAACCAAGCGCTAAATGGTGGATTCAACCAACCAGCTTAACTAACTTCCACTAACCGTTAGCTCTCTAAATAAGCCGTTCGTTTACTAGCCATTATGGTTGCGCTTTCATTACGCCTTCTAATCTAAACTACTCGCCAATCAAAGTCAATAGTTTTTTATTATCGTTTTAAATATTTATTATTAAAAACAACTTCCTTAAAATTCAGTATAAGAAAAGCGCATCCTGATTAACAAGATGCGCTTTATCGTAGAACCCCAAAAGCCGCCCTTAATCTCAGGACGGTTTTTGGATCTATCTAAAACCTTTAATGAATCGAATTAATGTGAGCGCCGACGAATAAATGGTACTGCCAACAGTGCTAACAAGACTACCCCTATTTCGGCCAATACATTCTCATTCTTTTGACCCGTTTGTGGTAATTCTGTTTGCTTCTGATTGGACTTCGCCTTTTGTTGCGACCGCACACGTCCAGTTACAGCAACGTCACCCGCTACTTCATTGGCAGTTGCTGACTGCACATTCTTTTTACCTTGATCCGCTGGTTTCGCTTGCTTATTTGCACGCTTGCCTTGGTTGATACCAGCTTTTTGTACCGTTACCTGGCGACGACCCGTTTGAGCAGCAAGTTGACGTGTAAAGGAAGGTTCTGCCCCAGCTTTACCAAAGTTGACGATGACTTTACCACCAGCACCATCTACTAACGTTGCTTGCGAGGCATTAGGATCGATCGTTTGTTGATCAACCGTCTTACCGTCTCTTTGTTCCGTAACAGTTCGCTTACCAGTAGCTGGATCGTAAGTGTAAATCGTCTTACTCCCATCGGTCCACTGCTTTGCTACTTTAACAGCATTGCCATTGGCATCCGTTGTCGTTGCAGTAACGTTACCAGACTTATCAGTTGTGGTCTTGATGGTCTCATGTTCAAACGTTGGTTGTGACCCTGGTTGCCCAGCGTTCACAATCGTTTCAACACCAACACCGCTCGATAATGTGGCTTTCGTCGCATCAGGATCAATGGTTTGTTGATCAACTACCTTACCATCTCTTTGTTCCGTAACCACTCGTTTACCGGTGACTGGATCGTAAGTGTAAGTCGTCACACTCCCATCAGTCCACTGCTCAGTAACCTTGATAACATTCCCATTGGCGTCTTTGGTCGTGGTCGTAACGTTACCGGACTTATCTGTCGTGGTCTTGGTTGCATCATGTTCAAACGTTGGTTCTGTGCCTGGTTCCCCAGCAGTCACGATGGTTTCAGCACCATTACCACTTGCCAATGTGGCTTTCGCATTAGGTGTAATGGTCTTCTCATCGACCGTCTTACCATCTTTTTGCTCAGTCACCGTCTGTTTACCAGTCGTTGGATCAGAGGTGTAAATTGTCTTACTCCCATCGGTCCACTGCTTCGTAACCTCGATGACATTGCCGCCAGCGTCCTTCGTCGTGGTCGTAATGTTACCAGCCTTATCAGTCGTGGTCTTGGTTGTATCATGCTCAAACGTTGGTTCTGCTCCCGGTTTTCCAGCATTAACGATGGTTTTAACGCCATCACCACTTGCTAACGTTTCCGTCGCAGGATTGGTCCCGAATGTCTTCTGATCAACGGTCTTACCGTCTTTTTGCTCCGTTACTGTTCGGTTACCAGTCGTTGGATCGTAAGTGTAGGTCGTTTGACTATCGTCTGGCCATTGCTTGACTACTTTGATGACATTACCATCGGCGTCTTTCGTCGTGGTCGTATCACCAGTTGTCTTTGTCGTCTCATGATCAAACGTTGGTTCTGCACCCGGTTTCGGCGCATTAACGATGGTTTCAACACCGTTACCAGTCGACAAAGTTGCTTTCGGTGCATCAGGGGTAATGGTCTTTTGATCGACCGTCTTACCATCCTTTTGTTCTGTTACCGTCTGCGTCTTAGTAGCTGGATCATAGGTGTACGTCGTTGCACTCCCATCGGTCCACTGCTTGGTGACATCAATAACGTTACCAGCATCGTCTTTCGTTGTAGCAGTAACGTTACCAGCATCGTCGGTCGTTGTCTGCGTTGTGTCATGTTCAAACGTTGGCTGTGACCCTGGTTGCCCAGCATTAACGATAGTTTTAACGCCATCGCCACTTGCCAACGTTTCCTTCGCAGGGTCGGTCCCAAATGTCTTCTGGTCAACGGTCTTACCGTCTCTTTGTTCCGTCACAGTCCGGTTACCAGTGGTTGGATCGTAAGTGTAAGTCGTTTGACTATCGTCTGGCCATTGCTTGACTACTTTAATGACATTGCCATCGGCGTCTTTCGTCGTGGTCGTATCACCATCAGTCTTCGTCGTCTCATGATCAAACGTTGGTTCTGCACCTGGTTCCGTAGCGTCAACGATAGTTTTAACACCATCACCACTCTTCAACGTTGCCGTCGGATCATCAGGGGTAATGGTCTTATTATCGACCGTCTTACCATCCTTTTGTTCCGTTACCGTCTGCGTCTTAGTAGCTGGATCGTAAGTGTACTTAGTTGTACTCCCATCGTTCCACTGCTTCGTGACATCAATGACGTTGCCAGCATCGTCTTTCGTTGTAGCAGTAACGTTACCCGCATCATCTTTCGTTGTCTGCGTTGTGTCATGTTCAAACGTTGGCTGTGACCCTGGTTGTCCGGCATTAACAATCGTTTTAGCACCATCTACAGCAGATACGGTTGCTTTGTTAGTATCTTTTGCAATTGGCTGAGCGTTTGTCTTACCATCCTTTTGTTCCGTCACTGTCCGATCCCCACTAGCTGGATCGTAGGTGTAAGTCGTTTGACTATCATCGGGCCACTGCTTAACTACTTTGATAACGTTTCCGTTGGCGTCTTTCGTCGTGGTCGTATCACCCGTTGTCTGCGTCGTCTCATGATCAAACGTTGGTTCCGCACCTGGTTTCGGCGCATTAACAATGGTTTCAACACCGTTACCGGTCGACAAGGTTGCTTTCGGCGCATCGGGAATGATGGTCTTTTGATCGACTGTCTTACCATCCTTTTGTTCCGTCACATTCTGTTTACCAGTAGCTGGATCGTAAGTGTACTTCGTCGTACTTCCATCGGTCCACTGCTTGGTGACATCAATAACGTTGCCAGCATCGTCTTTCGTCGTGGCAGTAACGTTGCCAGCATCATCGGTCGTCGTCTGCGTTGTGTCATGTTCAAACGTTGGTTGCGACCCTGGTTTCCCAGTATCAACGATAGTTTTAACGTCATCACCACTTGACAAGGTTGTCTTTGCATCATCAGACGTAATCTTCTGCTGATCGACTGGCTTGCCATCCTTTTGTTCCGTCACTGCCCGGTTCCCACTAATTGGATCGTAAGTGTAAGTCGTTTGGTTACCGTCTGGCCATTGCTTGACTACTTTAACGACATTACCATCGGCGTCTTTCGTCGTGGTCGTGTCGCCAGCCGTCTGCGTCGTGTCGTGTTCAAACACTGGCTGTTTGGTTTCAGGATCAAGCGTAACGGTCGTGCTTGTATTGGTATCATCAGACAGCGTTACCTTAGCTGGCGCAGGGTTAAGTTCCTGTTCGCCAACTGGTTTGCCATCCTTTTGCTCACTTACAGTCCGCTTATCTGTCGCTGGATCATAAGTGTACGTCGTGTGGCTACCATCTGGCCACTGCTTATCAATCTTGACCACGTTGCCAGCTGAATCTTTTTCAGTGATTGTCGTAGTGCCAGCCGCATCTTTTTCCTTGCCTAAAACTGTTAACTGACCAGAAAGAACCTTCACATCATAATTAGCATTTCCGTTAGTTGCATCAATCGTGTAACTTCCGACAGCAGGATTGGTTGGTTCGCTGTAAGTTAAGTTCAGGTCAGTTACCCCTTCGCCATCCTTAAACGCACCACTTGTTAATTTCGCATCGTTTTGCGGGTTAGCTTCACCTGCATAAGATTGTTGGTCGGAAACTTGAACTGTGACAGGCCGCTTAGTTACGGTTAATACATCTGTGCCAAAACTAAGGTTGTAGTTGCCATTAGCATCGCTCAAAGTATCCTGAGCTTTTTGTGTCAACTGTACCGTGTAGCTACCACCAGCTTGTAATTGACTGGCAGTTACCACAGATTTGGTCTTGGTATCGACAATCTCGAAACTGTCCGCACTAAGTTTATTAGCCGTCGCACCATTAACCGAAACCAACAAGCTTGGCAACGAATCACCATAAACTACGCTAGTCCCCGTTACGGCTACGTTACCAGCCTTTTGATCAATCTTCAGCGTTCCATCTTTAAGGGTTACATCGTAGTTTGCTGAATCATTCTTCCCAGTAATCGTATACGACCCAACATTAGTTTCAGAAATTGGATTCAGAGTAATACTGAGCGCATCATCGTTGTCGCCATCGACTAGCTTATCGTCCTTGGCAATGCTGAAGCCATTTGAGCCATGCGCTGTACCATCGTAAGTGGTCTCGACATTATTAATTTGCACCGTAATTGGCCGCTTGGTTACGGTCAAAGCAGCATCTGTACCAAAGCTGAGTTTGTAGTTGCTATTAGCATCGCTCAAAGTATCCTGAGCCTTTTGTGTCAACCGCACCTTGTAACTTCCGTTAACTTGTAGTTTATCAGCAGTCACAACAGCGTTTGTCTTTGTATCAACAATCTCGAAATTGTCCGCACTCAACTCACTATCAGCTGCCCCATTAACTGAGACTGACAAGCTTGGCAATGAATCACCATAAACGACACTAGTCCCCGTTACGGCCACGTTTCCGTCCGCTTGGGTAATATTCAGTGCGCCATCTTTAAGCGTTACATCATAGTTTGCTGAATCAGCCTTCCCAGAAATCGTATATGATCCAACATTAGTCTCAGAAATTGGATTCAGAGTAACACTAAGTGCACCATTGCTGTCGCCATCGACTAACGCGTTATTCGGCACATCCGTTGCAACGATGAAGCCATTTGAGCCATGCACTGCACCATCGTAAGTGGTAGTAACATTATTAATTTGTACCGTAATTGGCCGCTTAGTCACAGTCAAAGCAGCATCCGTACCAAAACTAAGTTTGTAGTTGCTGTTATCCTTGCTTAACTTATTTTGAGCTACTTTCGTCAACTGCACCGTATAGGTTCCGTTAACTTGTAGTTTATCAGCGGTCACAATAGATTTTGTCTTTGTATCGACAATCTCGAAATTGTCCGCGCTCATCTCAATAGCAGCCGCCCCATGAACCGAGACCAACAGGCTTGGCAATGAATCACCATAAACGACACTAGTCCCCGTTACGACCACGTTTCCGTCCGCTTGGGTAATATTCAGCGCCCCATCTTTAAGCGTTACATCATAGTTCGCTGAATCAGCTTTTCCAGTAATCGTATATGTCCCAGCATCAGTCTCAGAAATTGGATTCAGAGTAACGCCAAGCGCATTATCACTGTCACCATCGACTAACGCGTTATTCGACACATCCGTTGCAACGACGAAACCATTCGCACCATGCGCCTTGCCATCATAAGTGGTAGTAACATTATTAACCTGTACAGTAATTGGCCGCTTTGTTACGGTCAATCCACCCGCAGCAAAGCTGAGAGTATAGTTAGGGTTAGCCTTGCTCAAAGCATCCTGAGCCTTTTGTGTCAACTGCACCGTGTAGCTTCCGTTAACTTGCAGTTTGTCAGCAGTTACAACAGATTTTGTCTTTGTATCAACAATCTCAAAATTGTCCGCACTAAGTTCACTAGTGTCTGTTCCGTTGACCGTTACCTTATCATCTGACAAGGCATCACCGTAAACCACACTAGTATCGGCAACCGTGGCAGTTCCAGCAATCGGTGCAATCGTGAAGGTCCCATCGTTTTCAATGGAGACCTTGTAATTACCATCATTGGAGGCTGTCCCAGTAATATTGTAAGAACCGGCGTCGTTCCCATTTTCCCGAGTTAACGTCACTCCTAGTGCATCCTGAGTATCTGGATCAACCAACGTACCGTTAGTTTGACCTGCGGCAGTGGTTGCTGGAATAGTAAACGTCAAGGCTGGATCGGTCGTAACACCATAATCCTTGCCACCATCTTCAATGTGAACCGTAATTGCCCGTTGCGTAACGGTCAGCTTGTTCTCACCAAAGCTAAGCTTGTAGTTAGGATTGTCTTTGGTCAAACTGCCTTGGGCCGCCTGAGTCAATCGAATCGTGTAGTCGCCACCGGCTTGCAACTGACCCGTAGCAACCGCGTTTGCCTTGTTATCAAAAATTTCAAAATCAGTATTATCGAGTGTGGTCTTTAAGCCCGTATCGCTGTTAGTTACCGTAAGCGTTGGTAAAGCATTACCATAGCCCACGGTAGCAGCATCGGCAGTAATCGTGGCAGCTTTTTGAGCAATGGTTAAAGTTCCATCATTGACAGTAACGTCATAGTTCGCTGAATCGGTCTTCCCAGTAATCGTATACGTCCCAGCATCAGTCTCAGAAATTGGATCAAGAGTTACACCGAGTGCATCATCGCTGTCGCCATCAACTAACTTATCGTCCTTTGAAATGCTAAAGCCATTTGCACCATGTGCTGCACCATCGTAAGTGGCATCGACATTATTAATTTGTACCGTAATTGGCTTCTTGTTAACAGTCAATACATCTGTACCAAAGCTAAGCTTGTAGTTAGGATTGGCAGTATTCAAACTGTCTTGGGCCGCCTGAGTCAATCGAATCGTGTAGTCGCCACCGGCTTGCAACTGACCTGTAGCAACTGCTTTTGCCTTGTTATCAAAAATTTCAAAATCAGTATTATCGAGTGTGGTCTTTAAGCCCGTATCGCTGTTAGTTACCGTAAGCGTTGGTAAAGCATCACCATACCCCACGGTAGCAGCATTGGCAGTAACCGTGGCAGCTTTTTGAGCAATGGTTAAAGTTCCATCTTCGACAGTAACGGCATAGTTCGCTGCTGTTGAGGTACCCGAAATGGTATACGTGCCAGCGTTGGTTTCAGCGCTTGGTGTCAACGTCACATCCAAATCGGCCGCCGTATCGGTGCCAACTAACGCACCATCTGGAATCGTGAAACCTAATTGGTCAACTTGATGGGCCGTGCCGTCATAATCGACACTGACGTTATTTGCCTTTACCGTGATTGCCTTTTGAGCAATAGTAAATTTCCCATCCCTAACCGTTACGGCATAGTTCTTGTTTGCCGTGGCGGTACCGGAGATCTTATAGCTACCAGCATTTTCGCCAGTTTCCCGCGTCAGATTGGCGCCAAGACTAGAGACGTCATCACCGTTGACTAAAGCAGCTTTGGCAGAATCATTGTCCAAGCTCAGAGCTGCTGGATCAGTGTCGCCATAAGTCTTCTTGACATTTGCAGCAACAATCAAAACTTCCCGTGGTGTCACAGTCAATGTGGCCGTGCTGGTCTTGTCAAACGTGAAATTGTAATTCTTATCGGCCTTCAAGGTAGCCTGAGCATCATTGGTATAACGAATCGTATACTTGCCACCGACTTGCAACTGGTTGATTTCGACCTTATTGTTATTGGCATCGTCAATTTCAAAATCGTCCTGAGTAATTTTAAGCGCCGGATCATCATCACCAGCCACCGTACCCAGATGATAGTTGATATTGGCTAATGGTAATATGCCGGCAACACCGCCATATTGCAGACTAGAATCAGTAAGGGTTGGCGTCACATCAACCGGATTAATCGTGAGCGCTGCCGACGTGTAAAGACCAG
Organism: Lactiplantibacillus xiangfangensis; assembly: GCF_001438845.1. GTDB lineage: Bacteria > Bacillota > Bacilli > Lactobacillales > Lactobacillaceae > Lactiplantibacillus > Lactiplantibacillus xiangfangensis. Next base: position 315,666 of record NZ_JQCL01000057.1, on the reverse strand, counting down.
CATTAGTATTAGTGGTCAAGCTCTTAAGATAAGTACGTCCATCGTCCGTCAACTTGAAGTAATAGGTCCCGGCATCTTTAGGCGTGACGTGGGTATCCGAATCTGTAGCATTAACATAGTAGTAGTAATCCGGATTGTTAAAACCATCCTTTTGAGCTTGAGTCAACGTTGCGCCAAATCCATCACCAACGGTCACATCTGGGAAGCCTAAAGTTTGGCCGTAATCCCGTGACCAGGAAATAAAGGTCGCTAAGCTTGCCACCGTGGCATCATTAGTTGCAGTCAGGTTATCCAGATCATTTTGGAACGTCGTCATGGTGTCATCCATGTTAGCTAAAGCACCATACCCGGCTTGACCCTTTTCAAAGATTGTCTCTGGGTCCGTAGCATCTTCGGCGGCCTGCAAGGCATCCTTAGCCGTGGCATTATCTGTCGAAAGTTGAGCATACATGTCATTAACAGAATCCAAGAGTTGCTGTGCGGCGGCCTTCTGCTCCTGTGTAATCCCCGTTAAGCCAACAAATTTATCATAAACAGCTTGCGTTTTCTTTTGGTAGTCGTCCGCCTTGGCTTGGTTATCTTTAGCCTTCTGCAACCATTTATCAAGCGTTACCTTCGTTGGGACCAAGATACTCTTACTATCCTGAGGTGCCGTAGAATCTGTAGAGTCCGTGGCACTGGCATTAGAAACCGTCGACCAAGTGTAGGCTGGCGTGCTACCGTCCGTGACAGGTTTACCATCTTCACCGATTGGTGTTGCATTGAGGGCATCCGTAACGGATTGATTCGTCCCTACCGTCACATTAGCAGTAACTGGTGTCCCATCAATTGTCTCACCAGCAGCCGTGTAATAATGTTCAATCGGATTTGCGACATCAGTTGCTGTCGATGGTGTCGTACCCGTGTTAATCTTCACTTTCTCATTGACCACTGTTTCACCAGCAGCGGGGGCATCCAGCTTAACGGTCACAGGGGTATAACCAGGCACTTGAATAACAACTGATTTACCGGCAACCGAATTCACTTGAATAGGGTCCATGCCAGGAATGGGATCTCCAGTCACTGAATCAACTGGCGTAACGTTGGCTGTAAAGGCTTGACTAATAGGAACAGTCAAGGCTTGGCTAGCATCCCCGGTCACGGTGTAACTGTAGTACGCCCCATCGGCAATGCTTGAGTCGTCATTGATATAGTGGACCGCCCCATTGCCGGTAGCGGCCTTGTCACCATCGATAACATAAACATTGTTAGTCGTACTTGCAGGAATTACCGTAACCAATTTAGGATCCAGGTTTGAGTCTGCGGCTACTGCTCGTTCCGCTGCGGCCTTCGTTGAAAATACATAAATTGTATCCCCAATGTTTGCAGTGACTGGCGTAGTAGTACTTACTTGTGTATCTCCGACCGTAGTATCAGCCACGGTGACATTCACTGAAGCTGTCTTTGGCGTGTAGGTAAAGCTGTCAATTTTGGCGGAGTAATCATTCTTATCTTGTCCAGTTGAAGCAGCAATTGAAATTGAATATCCAGTTGAGGTGTCAGAAATTGTTCGTGTAAATTCTTGACCACCAATAGTTATTGATAACAGTTTTGTCCCTGCGTCATAGGTCATCGTGAAATTATTAAGTGGATTGACTACCCGATCATTTAAGCTAAGTGCGTTAGCAGCTTTCCAATCATTTGAGTTAGTAACATTTTGAATGGCACCATTGGCATCAGTCGACCGCCAACCAAAGTAAGCACCTGAACCAGGGTCAACAACTTTGGTGTCATCTGTACCATCGTTATGATGATCATCATAAACGAAGGCAAATGCGTTATCCAAGCCACCTAAGCCTAAATTGCCACCTTTCTTGCCTTCCGTTGCATGTTTCGGGTCACCGGGTGCGAAAACAATACCAACACCATCAGCTCCGCCTAAAGCTTTTGTCCCAATACCTAACGCACCAGTCATGGTAAAATTATGTTCAAAATCAATGTCGTTTTCAAAAGAAACATGGGCAACTTGGGGACCAGTAGCCGTCGTGGGATACTGTGGGTGATCTGGATCGATGTAAGGATGCTTACCATTAGTCGTCAACTGCCAAACGCCATTAGCATCAGCCGGGGACGTCACTGTATTCGCTGCAGTAACTTCAGGTGTGATTGTTGCGCTACTGTAGTTTTGGACCGTATTCGTAAAGTGATCCAGCACTTGACTACCAGATAACGTCACTCCAGAGCCATCCGTCTTGCCAACTTCAACTGTTTGACCCGGCGTTAACGTTTGATAAGTCGCAGCATCATTAGTTGTATCAGTTGCCACACTATCAAGCGAAAAGCTCTCTGGTGCAATCCGCATAGACGCTGGGGCAATTGATAGGTTAGCTGCAAGCGCTCGTGTTGCTAATCTTCGGCTTGCTGGTGCTTGGATCGTTAACTCTTCACTTGCAGATGCCTGGCTACCTGATTTCTTGTTCGCAGGTGCTTGGCTGCCTGATTCTTTGTTTGTCGGTGCTTGACTTACCGGTTCCTGACTTGCTGGTGCTTGGCTACCGGATTCCTGGCTACTTGCGGGTACTTGACTGCCTGATGCCTGGCTACCGGATTCTTGGCTTGCTGGTGCTTGGCTACCGGATTCTTGGCTACTTGATTCTTGGCTTGATGGCGTTTCATCAGTATTACTACCTTTAAGTGTCGCAGTCCCAGTCGTTTTCGGTGCTGGTGCCGGAGAAGCATCCTCAGATGGTGATGCTTCCGTTGCGGCATGGGCGTTAACCGTTCCTACACTTTCTGCGATAGTCATCGCGGAAAGACCAACTAATAACGTCCCAAATAAACGGGTCTTGATTTTCCAACCCGTATGGCCCTTGTATAAAATGAAATTCTTCTTGATTGATTGATTTGCTATTTTTTGTTTCAAATTTTCCCGCTCCTTTTTCAACGACGATGAATCCCCCGCGCTCAATTTAATTGTCAAGCTGACAATCTTCAAAAGACCAGTTCGGACAATTAATTTTCAATGATTGCTTTGCTTATCGGTATTGCCATTAGCTGGTACAACACCCTTAAAAACCAGTTGTGCTTTCAACGGATTCTTCCCCGTATCTTTGCTATGTTTCCTTTTAAACCATTACACACTTTTAACCTCTATCAAAGTAAAAAGTTTCACCATCTTTATCATCTATCGGACAGACTTATTTATATAAGTGAATTAATAAATATATTATAAGAGTGACACGGCAAACATTCAAGCCGTTAATTATTTGAGGGGCGTCTAAGAGGACAAGAATCTACATATATCATCAATTTGCAAGCGGTAACACTCGGAAAAATTTTTTGTTTAAATAAATATCACTACTATTTAATCAAAATTGGTAATAGCCTGATAGCATATCAATTGTTTCTATATTACTGTTGCCTGCCAACTAAATTAGCGACACGCTTGATTACTTTAAGTCACAAAATTTGTGCTATCGCTAAAAAAGCACCCAAGTCATATACTTGAGTGCTTCATCTAACTAAGCTAACTTATTTTGCTTTGCCGGTCGTATTGGCAGCGTCGATGAAGGCTTTGAATAAGCCTTCTGGGCGGTTTGGCCGTGACAAGAATTCTGGATGATATTGGCAACCGACGAAGAAGCGTTTCTTAGGTAATTCGATCACTTCCACCAAACGATTGTCAGGCGAAGTCCCAGAGAAGACTAAGCCCTTTGCTTTCATTGCTTCACGGTAGGCGTTGTTGAATTCATAACGGTGACGGTGACGTTCCATAACAACTTCTTCATTATGGTAAGCCTTCGCTGCAACCGTTCCTGGCTTCAACTTGCAAGGGTAAGCACCTAAACGTTGCGTTCCACCCATGTCTTCAACGTCTTCTTGATCCGCCATCAAATCAATAATGTTATCTGGCGTATTTGGATCGATTTCTGCCGAGTTGGCATCCTTTAATCCTAAGACGTTGCGGGCAAATTCAACACTGGCCATTTGCATCCCTAAACAAATCCCTAAGAATGGCACGTCGTTTTCACGCGCGTATTGAATGGCCGTAATCTTACCTTCGATCCCACGGTCACCGAAGCCACCGGGAACCAAGATACCATCAGCATCGCCCAGTAAGTCCTGAACGTTATCTGGTGTCACGTCTTCAGCGGAAATCTTGTTCAATTCGATTTCAGCATCATCCGTGTAGCCAGCATGCTTCAAAGCTTCGGTCACAGAAATATAAGCGTCTTGTAACGCCACGTACTTCCCGACCAAGGCGATCTTGATCGTCCGTGATAAGTGTTGCACGTGATGTTCAAGGTCTTCCCACTCGCTCATATCAGCTTCTGGTGCCTTGATACCAAAGTGGTCCAAGACGATTGAATCCATATTTTGCTTTTTAACGTTCAATGGAATTGAATAAATTGTCTTAACGTCTAAGGATTCAATAACGGCTTCGGGTTCAACGTCACAGAAGGACGCAATCTTATTCCGCATTTCCCGCGTGATTGGCTTTTCAGTCCGAACAACTAGCATGTTCGGTTGAATCCCATAACTCCGCAATTCTTTAACAGAATGTTGGGTTGGCTTCGTCTTCATTTCACCAGCGGCCTTCAAGTAAGGAATCAAGGTCGTGTGAATGTAGAAGACGTTGTCAGAACCCAGATCACTCTTCATCTGACGTAAGGCTTCAATGAATGGTAAGGATTCAATATCCCCAACGGTCCCACCAATTTCAGTGATTACGATGTCGGAATCAGTAGTGGTCCCGGCCCGCATGATTTTTTCTTTGATCGCATTCGTAATATGTGGAATAACTTGAACCGTCGCGCCTAAATAATCTCCCCGACGTTCTTTTTGCAGAACTTCTGAATAAATCTTACCCGTCGTAACGTTGGAATACTTGTTTAAGTTAATGTCGATAAACCGTTCGTAGTGTCCTAAGTCCAAGTCGGTTTCCGTACCATCATCCGTCACAAAAACTTCACCGTGTTGATAAGGACTCATCGTACCAGGATCAACGTTGATGTATGGATCAAACTTTTGAATGGTGACTTTTAAGCCCCGGTTCTTCAATAATCGACCCAATGAGGCTGCGACAATCCCTTTACCAATTGATGAAACAACGCCACCAGTTACAAAAATATATTTGGTCATGTGATAACTCCTTAAAGATTTATTTCGTGGGGTTTGGCTAAATAAAGAAAACTCCCTATTCCAAAAGAAATAGGGAGCTAATTACGTTCGTTTGTCTCGGGTATTTCTACCAGAGAGCCCAATTAAGATAATACAAGGAGATTGCCTTTTCGTCAAGGTTGAATCTCGAGAAGCTTATTTATTTTCGTCTTCATCGTCGTCATCAAAGTCATCATCATCGTCGTCATTTAACTCGGATAATTGGCCTTCAATGCCGTCGGGTAACGTTTCGTCAGCAGCGTCATCGTCACTATCATCAACGCCGGCTAATTCATCGTACTTGCCTTTGCCTTCTGAATCGTCGTCATCGTCACTCTCAGAATCGTCATCATCATAATTGTCATCGTCTTCGGGATCGTCGTCATCGTAATCGATCACGTCGTCATCATCCCCAGCGTCAGCTAAGAATGCGTTAACTTTCTTACGCTTCTTACGCTTTGGCCGATCATCATCTTCGTCGTCATCGGTATGGATAACGGCTTCGTCAATGGATTCAAATGGGTACCATGCACGCAAGCCCCACATATTGTCACCGAGGGAAATGAAACTACCGTCGATGTTCAGATCGGTATAAAATTGTGATAAACGCTCCCGAATTTCTTCGTCGCTTTTACCTAAATATGATTGCACAGCATTGGTTAAATCGGCAAACGCCATCGCATCACCATGTTGTGATAAGATCGCATGCGCAACCTCGATTAAAGATAATTCGGACTTTTTTTGTCCATCAAATTGTTTAAGTTCCAAACTGGTGCACGTCCTTTCCACAGTTTACAGTTCATCATACCAAATCAGGCCGTGAATTGCAATCTCAACTTGTAGTTACCAACCAGCTGTTCACCCGCATATAAGTCGTAATTAACGTTGACTTCACCGGAAAATGGCCGCTCACGAAGCCGCACTTGTAACATCGGCGTCACCGTCTCAACGGGGAGCATCCCCATCGGTGTTTGGTAGTGTGCGCGCACCCGTTTTCCGTTCGCAAAGTGTAATCGCAACCGGTTCGTTGCACTGCGCGTCAAGACCACGTCACCATTATTGGCGAGTTTGATCGTCACCGGAATGGGTTCAGGTGCATCATCATTGACTTCCTTGTAGCGTAAGTAAAATGCCCCGCCCATTTGAACCAGCTGACCATCAACATCTAACGCATAGTTGGCCGTATCGCCGTCTTGAAGAGCCTGCGTCTCTAAATGAATGGCTACGGGTACTCCGGTTGTTAAATCATCCATAACTTTTTCCTCCTAATTACTGGACGTATCCGCACGACTCGATACGTCCATTATCTCCAAGTTTGTTGTGCGTTGCACGCGACTGCGCTTGCGCCTTCAAACGTCATCTTAATTATAAGCCATTCATCTTAAAATAACTAAAAATCAACCTATCGTCTAGCTCGACCTGCGCCGTAGTGGCAATTCGAGTATAATTAAGGGTGAAACTGATGTCTAAACGGGGTGAATCCATTGACGCAACCAACCATTGCAACTTTAAGTCAACATTATGAATCAGCCGCGATGCTTGATAGCTTTGCGTATACGAACGCGCTACTCTGGCTGACTGCGGAACGCCAACAACCAATCGTTCACTTTTGGCAGCTCTCGCAGACCGTTATTTTAGGGCTGTTAGATCAGCAGTTACCACAACTAGCGACCAGTTTAACGGGACTTCAGCAGGCCGGTTATCAGACCTTGCTACGCAATTCAGGTGGTCTCGCCGTGGTCGCGGATGACGGCGTGCTCAACGTCTCGCTCTTCTTGCCCGCTAACCGTAGTGACTATTCCATTACGGACGCCTACCAACTGATGACCAAGTACGTCCAAGCGGTGTGGCCCACCCTCGTGATTACCACCGGTGAGATCACCCGCTCGTACTGTCCCGGTGATTATGACCTGAGCATTGATGGTCAAAAAATTGCGGGCATGTCACAACGGCGCACCGCCGACGCACTGGTCATCATGCTGTACGTCAGTATCAACGGCGACCAGACGAGTCGTAGCCAACTGATTCAGCAATTTTATCAGACCGGTCTCGCTGGGAAAACGGACGACCGGTTTCCAGATATTGATCCCACGGTCATGACAACCGTGAGTGCAAAGCTTAACACACCGTTGAGCGTGACCGCTGCTCAGCACCAATTCAGCCACGTTCTGGCACAATTTGGAACGGTTGACACGACGACCCTACCGTTACTCACCGAGGAACCAGAATTTCAAGCCCACTTAGCTCAGGCTTACCAACAAATGCAACGCCGTCAGCAACGCTTGCGTTAACGAACGGAGGAATTTTTTTGACTTACCGCCAACAATTATTACCCATGGAGAAGGTCTTTCGCGACCCCGTCCACGATTACGTTTACGTTCAACATCAAGTCATCCTAGACTTGATCAACACGTCCGAATTTCAACGGCTCCGCCGGATCAAACAACTTGGGACCACGTCGCTGACTTTTCACGGCGCAGAACATTCCCGCTTCGGGCACTGCCTGGGCGTTTACGAAGTGACCCGGCGCATCTGTGACAACTTTGCCCGTAACTATCCCACGAAGACCCCCGGTGACGGCGGTTGGGACGACAACGAGCGGTTAGTGGCTTTGTGCGCCGCACTACTGCATGACATCGGACACGGCCCGTATTCGCACACGTTTGAACATATTTTCCACACCGACCACGAGGCCATCACCGCACAAATCATTACGTCGCCCGAAACCGAAGTCAACCAAGTACTACGCAGAGTCGCACCCGACTTTCCCGAACAAGTCGCGGCCGTGATTCAAAAAACGTATCCCAATCCCCAGGTTGTGCAGATGATTTCCAGTCAAATCGACGCCGATCGGATGGACTACCTCTTACGGGACTCCTATTTTACGGGGACGAACTACGGGAACTTTGATTTGACGCGGATCTTGCGGGTCATGCGGCCCTACCAAGGTGGCATCACCTTCATGATGGAAGGTATGCACGCCGTGGAAGATTACATTGTCAGCCGGTTTCAGATGTACATGCAGGTCTACTTTCATCCAGTCTCCCGATCCATGGAAGTCATCTTGGATCACCTCCTAGAACGCGCTAACGACCTTTATCAAAGTCACGCAAGCGATGCCGAAGCAACGCCGCACATGTTGTTGCCGTTTTTCAATAACAACTTTACGTTACATGATTATTTGCGGCTGGATGATGGCGTCCTCAACACGTACTTCAACCATTGGCGTGACAGCCGGGACAGCATCCTAGCAGACCTAGCTACCCGTTTCTTAGACCGGCGTCCGTTAAAGTCCGCCCGCGTTGACCACCTGACACAGCCGTTAATTCCTGATTTACAGCAATTAATTGAACAGGCCGGTTTCGACAGTCACTACTATACTGATACTAATGATAGTTACGACTTGCCGTACGATGCCTACGATCCCAAGATGAAAAAACCGCGGACCCAAATTGAGCTGATGCAAAAAGATGGTTCCTTACTCGAATTGTCGACCGTCAGCGACCTCGTGCGGGCCATTACGGGTAAAGTATCCGGGGACCAACGCTTCTTCTTCCCGAAAGAAATGCTCAGTAAGGACGCCGAAAGCGACCTGTTCAAGCCAATCTATCAAGAGTTTCAGAAATATATTTTAAATGATCGCCTAATTTTACCCAACTAACCTGGAGGAAACTATTATGTCAGTTAAGTTAATCGCCATCGATATGGATGGCACGTTGCTCAATGAACACAGCGAATTGAATCCCGCAACCATCCAAGCGGTTCACGATGCCCACGCGCAGGGCGTAAAGGTCGTCATCTGTACCGGTCGCCCGCTGAGCGGCGTGACCCCCTTCTTAGAACAGTTGGGCTTAAGCGGTGACGACAATTACGTCATCACCTTCAACGGCTCGATGGCACAAACCGTGACCGGCAAGATCATTACCAGTCTGACACTGTCGCACGAAGACTACATCGACATCGAAGCCTTAAGCCGCAAGCTCAACGTTCATTGTCACGTTGAGAGTGAAGACCACATTTACACGGCTAACCGCGACATCAGTCCTTACACGGTCGGCGAAAGTTCCCTCGTCAACATGCAAATTCGCTACCGGACGCCGGAAGAAATGCGCCCAGACTTGCCAATCGTCAAAGCCATGGTCGTTGACGATCCAACTCTGCTAGAAGCCGCGATTAAAAAAATCCCAGCCGATTTTTACGACCGTTACCACATCGTTCGCTCCGCGCCTTACTTCCTAGAAATTCTCAACAATAAAGCAAGTAAAGGCAACGCGTTGAAGATGCTGGCAGAATACCTCCATTATTCTGCCGACGAAGTCATGGCCATTGGGGACCAAGGTAACGACCTCAGCATGCTCAAATACGCCACTAACAGTGTCGCCATGGGCAATGCTATTCCAGAAGCCAAGCAAATCGCAAAGTACGAAACTAAAACTAACGTTGAAGACGGGGTGGCACACGCCATCCATACTTGGGCACTCGCCTAACCTTTCAAGTTTTTTGCTTCGACAGTCAGCACCACTGCACACTAACTCTGACCGCCTTCGCTAAACACGATCTTTCTGTTATTGATAATCTAAATTGATTGAATAACTGAGCCTTCTTTAGTCCGTAAAAAAATAGTGCGTTGCTAAATCGTATTGATTTAGCAACGCACTATTTTTAATGCCTGAAAACTTAATTAAATTCCCCAGTTGAGGCGTCTAACTTCGTGACCTGACCACTGTCTGGATAGTACCGATACGTTTCAGTACTGGAATCCTTCGCGTTCGCAGCGGGAATCACGTCAATCTGGTAATACGTACTTGTCTTTTTAGTGATATCAAACTCAGTGTCGTTCGCAAACGAGCCACCCGCAGCATCTTGGAACTGCTTAATAATGTCCGCAGTCGTCAAGTCACTGTCGTTACTACTGCTACTGTCGGCGGAACTCGTCGCCGTTGATGAGCCGTTCGCAGCAGAACTGCTATCGCTGCTAGTCGCGCTCGACTGACTATCAGAACTCGTCGCTGACGACGTACTGCTACTACTGCTCGTCACGGTCGAGCTGGCACTGCCTGAACTCGTTGATTGTGAAGCTTCATAGTTCATGATGGCTTGCTTCATATCCAACGCGTTTTCTTGTAACTTCTTAATAATAGGATGAATTGCATCCAACCGATCCAATTTATCAATATTTGCTTTAGCTTCCGACAAATCGTGCATACTTAAGTCGTCACGCGCTGCATTATAATAACCATTAGCTAGCTTGACAGCTTGATACTGCCGGACTAGTTTGCGGCGGGCTGCAATGAAGGTCTCATCCGTTGTCCCTTGATAATCGTTTAACGTTTGAAAATAACCCTTAGCCAAACTAAGTTGGTTATCTTTCAAGGCTTCTTCTGCGTCCTGGTAATATTTTAGTCCAGTCGCTAAGTTTTTAACCGCTTTGGTTGGGGCGGTTGCCCGCTCCAACGTTTGGCGTGCGGCGGAAATCTTTTGTTGTGAAATTTGCTGATCAGCTTTAGTTAAAACGGCGCCGGAACTGTCGGCGGTCGTCGCTGAACTTGCAGTTGCGCCACCGGTCGTTTTTGCACATCCCGATAACGTCACTAGTCCAATCAGGGCGATCAAAATCAGGCGCCAAGGTGCTCGATAGGCATGATCCACGGCAAACCCCTCCTTTTACTCCGTCCATTATAACATTAACCGCAAAAAAACTAATTTTAATTATCGGTAGCCGTTTCTATTTAAACTAACCTTACTAACACCGTGACGTACCAGACCGCGATTCCGAGCACGGCGACCAGGTTCGTCCAACGATACATTAAGATCAACGCTAAGTACTCCCGAAACATCGCAAATGGTAAATAGTACCACGGCGTCCGCGCCCCGATACCCGTTAAGTTTAATGATAATTGCCGGGCCAAAATATTGGCGCGCAAGACGTGGTAGTCACTCGTCACCATCACCGCACGGTAGAACGGATTCTTCCGCACCATTAGCGCGTGGGAATAGCGCAAGTTTTCCTGCGTCGACGTCGACTGGTTCTCTTCTTGAATCGCGTCACGCGGCACCCCGATGGCAACTAAGTACCGCCGCATCGCCGTACTTTCAGCGACAACTTCATCACTGCCCTGGCCACCAGAAACGACGATTGTCACCGGTTCATGATACTTCGTCCGTTGAGCGTGATAAAACTTTGCAGCGGTTTTCAACCGGTAACTCAGGGTTCGCGTCGGCCGCCCATCCGGCATCAAACCAGCTCCTAAGACAATGATATGATCAATCTTGCGGGGCCGGCCTAGTCGGGTCGTCAAGCAGGCTATCAAGTAAGCCAAAAAACTAAAGGCAAAAAATCCCGTCAATAATAATGCTAATCCCAATAATTGCCATAACGGCTTGTTCTGCCACTGTTCATAATTAACAACGGATAGTCCCAGCATTAAGATGAGTAACGTGCCCACAATCGCTAATAAGCTGTAATGGAAATGCCACCCTTCTTTTCGAATCAAGCGGTAGCTGTAGCGGACAAAGCTAACCGCAACCACGAAAATAATGATGGGTAGTAAAACATAGGCCAAAATTTTTAGACCGACGATGATCAATTGCCAAAGCGGACTGGCCTGCGCACTAAACCGGTGATAGGCTGCCAACATGAACGCCCCGATGGCAAATAAAAATAAGTGACCCGTTAGCCAGTGCCGCCGATCTGTTAATTGCAACGTCACGGCACCAACCAATGCCAAACTGCCCCAATAAAATGAATCCACGGCTGAGCCCCCTTTCAATTTCCATTGTAATCATTTTTACCTATGAGACCAGTTTATTTGACTGGTCACAAAAAGACGCCGGTTGGACGATCCAACCCGACGCCTTAAAAGCAGTGTTAGTTTTCTTCGTTGTGGAAACGATTCTTGAACAACGGACTAACCGGTTTATTTTCATGGATAAATTTAATTGCTTGACCCATCAATTGACCAACGGAAACTTGTTCGATCTTATCGATCTGTTTTTCAGCTGGTAAAGCGATTGAGTCAGTTACAATTAACTTCTTGATTGGTGACTTTTCGATCCGTTCGATGGCTGGACCAGAAAGTACCGGGTGGGTACAGCTAGCGTAGACATCGGTTGCACCGGCATCGACTAAGGCTTGTGCGCCTAAAGTAATCGTTCCGGCCGTATCGATCATATCATCAATCATAATGGCCCGTTTACCCTTAACGTCCCCAATAATGTTCATCACTTCAGCAACGTTCGCCCGTGGACGACGCTTATCAATGATGGCAATTGGTGCCTTTAAGAATTCGGCCAATTTACGGGCCCGGGTCACACCACCATGGTCAGGTGAAACGACAACTGCGTTTTCAGCCAAATGGTGAGTTAAGAAGTAGTCAGCCAACAGTGGCGCACCCATTAAGTGGTCCAATGGGATATCGAAGAAACCTTGGATTTGAGCCGCGTGAAGATCAAGGGCTAAGATCCGAGTTGCACCAGCGGTTTCCAGCATGTTAGCAACTAACTTAGCGGTAATTGGTTCGCGAGAACGGGCTTTACGATCTTGCCGTGCATAACCATAGTAAGGAATAACCACGTTAATGGTCTTGGCACTGGCACGCCGTAACGCGTCGATCATAATCAACAATTCCATCAAATTATCATTAACGGGAGCGGAAGTTGATTGAATGATGTACACTTGGTCACCACGAATACTTTCCTCAATGTTAATGCGAATTTCGCCGTCGCTAAAGCGATCAACCGAGGTCTTACCTAATTTAACCCCAACGGCGTCCGCAATCTTTTCTGCCAATGGTTTATTTGAATTCAAAGCAAAAATCTTTAACTTTGGATCAAAATACTGTTCTGACATAATTTCCTCCATTCGAAAATTTATTACTTACTAAATAATAGGCATTTTAGGTAGGAAAATCAAGCCCTGTGACGGTTATAAATTGCGCTAGACTGGGCTGGAGGCGCGTCTTTCGGCTTTAAGCCGGCCATTACCGCCTAAAAATTAAAGTTTCGTGAGTCCGACCAATCAAAACTTCGGGTTTAAGCATCGTGACCGACTTATCCGACTGTTAGCGCTACCAGCCAGTTCACGACGCAAATCCCGATCTGACGTGCAATTAACGGTTTAAATGAAATTAATGACGGCAATGAACCCGAACTTTCATGCAAAAGATAGCTTTAATCACTGACCGCCCTTAAATTCTTTCCATCACTGATTTTCATTCTTTAATGACCGGCCAGCCATCATAAACGGATTCGTTTAACCGCCGGAAGCAAAAAAAAGCCTAGGATAAGATACCCCTAGGCTTTTAGCTAAATGAAAGCTTATTTATTTTCTGGTTCGTGTGGTAATTTCTTCCAGTAATCAGGTTTGTTGGTTTGACGGGCACGGGCAATGGCCATGTCGTGGAAATCAACGTCATCCGTGATCGTGGAGCCGGCAGCGATGAAGGAATGGTCCGCAACTTCAACGGGGGCAATAATATTAGAATTGCTACCGATAAAGGCAGAGTCACCAACATTGGTATGGTGTTTGTTGACGCCATCGTAATTGATGAACACAACCCCACAACCAACGTTAATGTCCTTACCAAGCGTTGCGTCACCAACGTAAGTTAAATGACCGACCTTAGTCCGCGCGCCAATTTGGGCTTTCTTCACTTCCACAAAGTTACCTAAGTGAACGTGTTCACCAATTTCAGCTTGAGGACGTAAGTGGCTGTAAGGGCCAATGTTGCTGTCCGCGTGCATGATTGAGTCTTCTAAGAAGGAAGCCGTTACCCGGACACGGTCTTCAATGACCATATCATGGATTTCAGAATGAGCACCAATAAAGCAATCTTCACCGATTGTCGTGTGACCCTTGATTAAAACACCGGGTTCGATAATCGTATCCGCGCCAATTTTAACACCAGCATCGATGTACGTGTCTTCCGGATTGATAATGGAGACTCCGTTTTCCATGTGAGCTTCGTTGATCCGCTTTTGCATCACTTTGGTTGCTTGTGCTAATGCGGAACGCGTATTGACACCCATGGATTCGTCAAAGTCAGACATCCGGTAAGCCGCAACCACGTCGCCTTGATCCTTCATAATTTGAATCACATCGGTCAAGTAGTACTCACCTTGAGCGTTATCGTTCGTCACTTTGTGCAAGGCTTCGAATAACTTCTTGTTATCAAAGCAATAAACACCAGTGTTGATTTCGTGGATTTCTTGTTCTTCTTTCGAAGCATCTTTTTGTTCCACGATCTTTTCGACGATGCCCAAGTGATTACGAACCACGCGACCGTAGCCTTGTGGGTCTGGGGCTTCCGAGGTCAAAACAGTCCCTGCGGCACCCTTCGCTTGATGATATTCAAATAATTCTTGGAACGTTTCCGCGCGGAACAATGGGGTATCACCGCTAACGATTAGCGTCATCCCATCGGCGTTCTTCAATAAAGGTTCCGCTTGTAAAACGGCGTGGCCAGTACCGAGTTGTTCGGTCTGTGCCGCATACTTGGTTCGGTCGCCCAGCGCCGCTTCAACATCGGTTGCGCCGTGGCCCACGATGGTGACAATATTGTCCATGTGGGTGGCTTCAACTTGGGTCAGCACGTGGTCGACCATTGATTTACCGCAAACTTTATGCAGTACTTTGACTAACTTGGATTTCATCCGGGTCCCTTTACCAGCGGCCATGATGATTGCATTTTTGGTTGTCATTCGAAATTTCTCCTTAGTCCTTAGATAAGTCCATCATACCAAAAAATTGGTATGGGTGACACATGTGCTTAAGCTTCCGCACCAAAAACCTTTTCCAGATAGTTACCTGGTTCGACTTTAATGGCTTTATCACTATCATTCACATTAGTGACTTGGAGTAAAGAGGTATAGTCATCAATCAACCGGTTGCCCGTAAAGGCGGCTTCCGCAAATACGGTGATGCCGATTAAGTTTGCGTCGAATTCTTCAATCAAGGTCTTCATCCCGTTAATGGTACCGCCGCCCTTCATGAAATCATCCACGATTAAGACGTTAGCCCCTTCCGTTAAACTCCGCTTTGAAAGTTCCATTTTCTTAATCCGTTCAGATGATCCAGAGACGTAGTTCACACTGACCGTTGACCCTTCCGTAATCTTAGAATCGTTACGGACGATGACAAATGGCACGTTAAGGTACGTTGCAACGCTTTGTGCAATCGGAATCCCCTTAGTCGCAACCGTCATCACGGCGTCAATTTTTTGATTCAAGTATTGCGTGGCAATGACCCGACCAACTTGGCGTAAAATATTCGGTTGTCCCAAAATATCGGATAAGTAGATGTAGCCCCCAGGTAAAACCCGGCTCTTGTCAGCAACTTTATCCGCCATTTCGTCGATAAATGTTTGTGCTTCGTCCTTTAAAATGTAAGGAATAAAGCGCGCCCCACCGGCAGCACCGGGAATGGTCTCCAAAATACCCGTTCCGCGGGATTGAAAAACCTTCTTCAAGATCGTCAAATCTTCACTAATAGAAGACTTTGCCGATTCATACCGTTCCGCAAAATACGTCAGTGAGACTAACGTATGGGGACGTTCCAATAAATAGCGCGTCATATCGATTAAACGTTCGCTTCTACGTACTTTCATGTTTCCACCTCAACCTAAATCATCTTTTTTAAAGTCTATGCAAAATGATAACACAAACGTTCGGGAATAAGGTAGTTTTTTACAATCTTTTTAGCGAACCATCGGAATTTCTTAAGATTTACGTTTTAATTCGGCTCGAACGACTTTTTTCGCCCCTAAAAAAGGAACAATAAAAAAAGTGATACTCAGGTACTAGCCGATTGTTAATTAACGGATGTTTTTCCTTTTACTCACATAAAAACGCCGTTCAGCCTAAAACTGAACGACGCTTATTTTTAAGGATTAACTACCGACGTGAATGCGTTGATACCCCAACGCAGCGAAGTAAAAGACACATTCAATTGAAGCGATAAAGAAACTGACGGGTAGGTTGGTCAAATAACTCAGATACAACCCGACCCACACCCCAACGAGGGCAAAACCAATTGATAAGAAGATCATCTTGCTGACCGTGTGGACAAAGTACCGTGCGGCCGCTGCGGGTAACGTCAATAAGATAAAAATCAACAGTGATCCCACGATCTGAGCGGCCACACTAACACTCATCGCCACCAGGACTAGAAATACCACGGAAATCGCCGTGGTCCATAGCCCGCTGACCCGGGCCCCAATGGCGTCAAACGAATCAAACTTCAACGGCCGGTAGAGTCCTAGCATGGCTAGTAACACAATCCCGGAGAGTAAAGCGACCCGTAACACATCGGTATTGGCAATCCCAATCACACTCCCGAATAAGATACTGGTGGCATAACTGGACGTTTGATTAGACAAGGATAGAAATAAGATTCCGAGTCCAATAAACAAGGCGGAAATGGCGGAGATCGACGCCTCACGCCGTGACTGTTTCACACTCATTTGACCGACAATGACCGAGCTCACTACGGTAAAAATCAACATCCCACTCAGCGCGGTCCAACCCATAAAGATCCCAAACGCCGCACCGGCAAAGCCGATTTCGGACAAGGTATGGGTCAAAAATGACAGGTTCCGGGCAATGACGAAGACGCCAATCGTGCCACAGATAATGGCAATAAACGTTCCGGCCAAGTAGGCGTTACGCATAAACGCTAAACTAAACATCGCTAACATTGGTAACCTCCTTCAGCGCTTCGACCGACATATCCGCAATGTTGCCGAATTGTTGTTGGCCCGGCTTCAAAGCTAAGTAATGTTTGGCGTACTGCTTAGCCAACGGTAAGTCATGAGTCACAAAGAAAACCGTGATGTCACTCGTCTGGTTGAGGTTCTGCACGAGATCGAGCAGTTCATACTTCATTTCGTTATCCAGACTGGCCGTTGATTCATCTAAGATCAAAAGTTGCGGCTGTTCGACGATGGCTTGTGCCAAGTAAGCACGCTGCTTTTCGCCACCCGAAGCCATGCCGAGTGGCCGCTGGCGAATTTTTTTTACGTTCGTCACCGCCATGGCCGTTTCGACCTGGCGCCGTTCCGCCTTGGACAACCACGGGCGCCAACCGCGTAAGTTTAAACTAACGAAGTCTTCAATGGTTAACGGATATTCCTGGTCAAGGTTCCGAAACTGTGGCACGTAGCCCACACGAATGGCCTTTTTATTCGGATAATACTTGATCTGGCCCGCCGCTGGTTTCACCATTCCTAGCAAAGCTCGGATCAAAGTCGTCTTCCCGACACCATTTTCACCAATGACCGTTAAAAAATCTCCGCGTTGAATATCAAAATTTAGATCTTTAAAGACCTGATTATTTGGAAACGCAATTTCCAAATGTTGGACGGCAATTAAGGGTTCCGTCATTTCACTACCCCCATCTCAAAAAGTAAATAGTAATGATTACTATTTTAGTTTACCTGAACCGGCCCATTTGTCAATAGAATGCCGACACTAAAAAACACGCGATCAAAAGATCACGTGTTTTTGGTTACGCTTCCGTTGGCTTTAAATCGGCCAGTAAGCGTTGGACTTGTTGTTGATAATTTAAAAATAAACTCGTAAATTTACTATCACTAGTCGCGTCCCACGGTTTCGGCGTACCACAATAATGTAAAATGCGGGTGTGGCGCATCACCCAGTGAATATCGTGCTTACTCAGTGTCCGTGTCTGGTACACCAAGTACTTCCGGGTGTCGTAGTTCCAGACTTCTTCATCGATTTCCAAGATTGTTTCACCGTATAAGAAGTTCAGCACGTCTTGATCCGGTAAGATCAAATAATCGTGGTAAGTCTCAATGGCCGCCGTAATGTCTGACAAGTGAATCTTCTCGCGAGCCTGGTCCACATCGATGACTAAGACGCCCGAATTGAAGTAACTCGTCGTGGTCCCTAACCGCAGCTGGTTCACATTATCAACTAGCTTAGTCACACCGCGGTGTGCGGCCGCAGCTAACATGTTGCCTTGCAAGTCGAGTTCCCACAACGGCGTGATGTCGTTGATGACGATAATATCGGGATCTAAGTAAATCATCCGGTGCACGTCGGCGGGCAACACCTGCCCACAGAGTAACCGAAAATACATGGCTGGCGGGTAGCGTTTGATCAGCGCCGGCTGGTCCGTCAGATCGATTTTAGTCGTTAACGCCGTCAGTTTCCATCCCAGCGCATCGGTCAAGTCCCGCACTTCTTCAATCTGGGTCGCGGTCAGCTTTTCGTGTACTAACCAAATGTGAAAGTCCTGGTTGCGATTATTGGCAGCTAGCGACCATAGCATCACTTTCAGTGGCGGTAAATAGCCCGCATCTAAGGTCACTAGAATGTTAATTGGTGTTGACATTATCCTTCTCCGTTTCCACTTAGCCCGGCTTCTTCACGTAAAAACTCATCGACCACTTCCTGATAACGGTCAGGGTGGGTTCGAATCGCCTGCACGTGGGCGGCATCCGGGTCAATATAGAGTTCTTTTTGTTGTGGCAATTGATCGTATAATTGATGTGCGTTGCGCACCGGCACCGTTTTATCGCGGGACCCGTGAATCATTAGGATCGGTAACCCACTGATGGCAACTTGGTGTAAGATGCGGCCGTCTTTAAAGGCGTACCCCGCGCGCCGATTTGCAATCAAGTTGGCGACGGGCATGATTGGGTAAGCCGGCAAATGGAATTTATGCGTCAAGCGATACTTCGCCTCATCATACAGGTCCACGTACCCACTATCTTCAATAATGGCCTTCACGTTTTCGGGTAGCGGTTCACCACTCGTGGCCATGACGGTTGCGGCGCCCATTGAAATGCCCATCAAGACGATCTCAACGTCGTCCCCCAACTGATTCAAAGCCACCGTGATCCACCGCTCATAGTCCAAACGGTCAAGCCAGCCGTAACCAATCGTGTGCCCTTCACTGTCACCAAATGCCCGGGCATCCGGCATTAAGACGTCATAGCCCAAGCTCATAAAGATCCGGGCGTACGGAATCATTTGCTCCCGTGAATGGCCGAGGCCGTGTGCCAAAATCACTAGCCGGCCCACCGTCTTCGGGTTAGGAATATAGGTGGCTACCAAGTTTAACCCGTCAAACGACTGGATCACCCACTCTTGTTGGGGTTGCTTTTCATACCAAAAGTTTTCAATTTCGGTGTTTTCAGAGCGTGATAATTCCTGTCCCCGACTCTTTTGCGCATCGCTAACGTGCATCGCCATCTTATAGGCCAACACGCCACCGACTAATGAACCGGCATAAGTCGCAGCACCCACAACGCCGGCTAATTTTAATCCTAATTTCGTTGTCTGTTTCATCTTAGCCACCTCATTTCAACTTCATTTAATCATAATTTGCCGCGTAACACGTCATAAACCGCTTTATTGTTATGACTCACCTCAATTGTTAACAGAAAGTCGCCCCTACGGCAAGCGCTTTCATTGACTTTTCAAAAAAAAGCCCGAGACAGCCCAGGCTTTAATACCACTAATGTTCGACTAAATTAACCGGTCGCACTAAATACACTTCGCGGCAAAAACCCTTTAGTGAATTGTAAACCCGCTGTGCGCGGGACTGCTTGCGGCAGACGCCGAAAACGGTTGGCCCGGTGCCACTCATCTGAGCGGCGTCCGCACCAAAGTTCAATAATTGTTCTTTAATTTGCGTAATTTCCGGGTAACGCCGTGACGTGATCGGTTCTAGAACGTTCCCCATATTGGCAAAAACCTCAGCCGAATCCTGATTCTGAATACCCGCTAACAACCGTTCGATGTTCGGATGGGTCGTTAGCTGATCGTAGTCGACCTGCCGTAAGATGTTAGGCGTCGACACGCTGACTTTCGGCTTGGCCAACACGATCCACATCGGCGGGAGTTTAGGTAACGCCGTGACGATTTCGCCCTTACCAGTCACGTGGGCCGTTTGGCTAAATACGCAGTACGGGACGTCGGAATCAATCTGTAGCCCCAGACGCGCTAACGTCGCTAAGTCTAAATGTAACCCCCACATGCGGTTGAGGCCGCGCAAAACCGCCGCGGCGTCCGATGAACCGCCACCTAACCCCGCTGCGACCGGAATCGCCTTTTTGATCGTAATTCGCACACCCCGGTCGACATGGTAGTGCCGTTTCAAGACACTGACCGCCTGAAAGGCTAAGTTACGCCGATCATTGGGCAAAAAGCCACTGTCAGTCACGATCTCAATTCGGTTCGTTTTCAGGTCCTCTAGTTGTACGTAGTCGGCTAAATCGACCGACGTCATCACCATGTCCCATTCCTTATCCCCATTAGGATGTTCAAATAAAGTATCTAACCCTAAGTTAATTTTGGCTGGCGCTTTTTCCACGATTTGCACGCGTCTCACCCTCTTCCATCCCCGTGCTCGCACGAGTGCTAGCTTGCTTTGATACAATTATACTAATATCAGAGCAAAATAAAAAGACCTTGCTGGGGGTCTTAATATTGAGAATTCACGTGACGCGAATTAAGCTTCAGTTGTTTCGTCTTCAAAGGCGATTTGAACGTTTTTCGTTAACACATCGGTGTAGCTGTAGGAGACCCGTTCAAATGCGTTTTCCTGTTGGTCTAAATCTACAACAAACACAGAACGGTACGTTTCTTTTAAGATACCATGGCGTTCAGTGGTTTTCTTTCGACCCGCTTGAGCGACGACCTTCATACGTTGGCCGATCCGGGAGTCGAGTTTATCTTTAATTGCAGCTAATGAAATTGGCATTCAGAATCCTCCTCATGAAAGCTACTATACTAGCTTTTCATAGAAAAGTCAATATTATATCACAAGGTTTTCCAATGTGCAACCATTTTATAACCAGACCAATCTCAAAGTAAGTCGGCTTGGTGCAGGGCGTCCGTCAGGGTGATAAACTCGTCCACTGTCAGCCGTTCTGCCCGAATTTTAGGATCGATTTCAGCTGTATCCAAGGCCTTTTGAATGGCTTCCTTGGTTTCTGGGAGCTTGCCAAAAAGGCTCTGTAAATTGTTCCATAAGTTTTTCCGCCGGTGGGCAAATCCCGCCTTAACCACTTTGAAAAAGGCGTCTTCATCAAACGGTAAGTGGGTCCGTGGCGGTAAGGCCGTTAACTTTACAATCGCTGAATCCACGTTTGGTGACGGCACGAAAACGGTCCGTGGTACCACCATTGCCATTTCAGCAGCCATCCGGTATTGCACGGCAATCGTTAACGCGCCGTACGCCTTAGTGCCGGGTTCAGCGGCAAGCCGGTCCGCCACTTCTTTTTGCATCATAACGACGATGTTTTCAAAACGGACGTCTCCCGCCAATAAATTCATTAAGATCGGCGTCGTAATGTAGTACGGTAAGTTCGCGACTAATTTCAAAGGACGGTCGGGTTCTAGGTGTTCTTTGATCATCGCTGGCAAGTCGACTTTTAAAATATCCTGGTTAACGATGTCGATATTATCGTAGTCGGCTAACGTTTCATCCAAAATAGGCAGGAGCCGGTCATCAATTTCAAAGGCTAAGACTTTGTGAGCCGCCCGTGCTAAGTATTCCGTTAGGGCCCCAATTCCGGGTCCGATTTCAATCACGTTATCTTCTTGGCTGATATCCGCCGTGAAAACAATGTTGTGTAAGACGTTTTGATCCGTTAAAAAGTTTTGGCCCAGACTCTTTTTGACTTGTAAGCCGTACGTACGCATAATCGCTTGCGTTCGAGCTGGGTTGGCAATATCTAAAGCTTTACTCATTTGTTCACCTCTGTAGTTAGTTGTTCAACAGCGTGCCAGAAGTCGTCTGGCTGTACTTGAAAAAGTTGGAGCCGCTTAGGCAATTGCTTGCCATTGACGTACCCAATCTTCAATAGTTCTCCTAGTTGTTCGCGGCGTTGACGGGCTTGCGGCCCCGCTAACAAACCCGCTCGAATCAGGTCACCTTGACTGATCAAGGTAGCTGGTTCATCGACGCGTTCCGTGTACAGGTTCGCAAGCGCCGTCCGAATTGCTTCCGGACTAGCGTGTTCAACGCCGAGACTGCCACCCGCCTTCGTGGGAACCCCCGCTTTACGGGGCAAAAAGGCGTGCTTCACTCCCGGAACGTTGGCGGAAATAATCTTGCGAATCCGCTCACCAGAAAAGTCTGGGTCGGTAAACACGATGACGCCGCGCGTTGCTTGGAGTTGCTTAATCTGGGCCAGCGTTTCTTCGGAAATCGCTGAGCCGTTTGTTTCTAACGTATCGGCATCGACGGCCAACGCTAAGCGCTTGGTATCATCCTTGCCTTCAACGACGATCACTTCTTTAATCTTCTTCAATCTTAAAAAATTCCTCTGCATTTTGATAAGTTTGACTTGCGATGGCTTCCGGTGTAGTTTCCCGCAACTTGGCAATCGCTTCAACAACATAACGCGTGTAAGCCGGTTCGTTCTGCTTACCGCGGTATGGTTCGGGCGTCAAGTACGGCGCGTCGGTCTCCACTAACATTTTGTCTAGCGGGGTGAGCTTAACGGAATCATGGACTTCGTCGGCGTGCTTAAACGACGCCACCCCACTGTATGAGATGTGCATGCCGAGGTCCAAGAACCGCTTCAACCATTCAGGATCACCGTTAAAGCTGTGCATCACACCGCCAGTATCACGGATATCCGCAGCCTTTAAGATCTTGTAAGTATCTTCAAAGGCGTCGCGGTTATGCACTGAAATCGGTAGCCCCATGTCCTTTGCAATGGCTACTTGGCGTGCAAACACCTTGCGTTGGGTTTCCTGAGGCGACGTATCCCAATGGTAATCCAGTCCAATTTCGCCTAACGCGACGACTTTCGGCTTCTGCAATTGTTCAATTAAAACTTTTTCAGTTGCCTTCGTATAATTCTTTGAATCTTCCGGGTGCCAGCCAACGATTGCGACTAACTCCGAATACGTTTCCGCCAACTTGATGGCGTCGGCGTTTAACTGGGTATTGGACCCCACGATGGCCATCCGAACCACACCGAGGTCTTTAGCCTGCTGTAAGTAGCGCGGCACGTCTTGAATAAATTCTTCACTATTTAAATGGGTATGAGAATCAAAAAT
The DNA here is from genome assembly GCF_001438845.1 of Lactiplantibacillus xiangfangensis. Taxonomy (GTDB): domain Bacteria; phylum Bacillota; class Bacilli; order Lactobacillales; family Lactobacillaceae; genus Lactiplantibacillus; species Lactiplantibacillus xiangfangensis. The sequence goes on along the minus strand of NZ_JQCL01000057.1, from coordinate 292,488 downwards.
ACGCATGTCAGAACCCCTTTTCGACTTTTGTTATCTTAGTTGATTTTAACATGGGACGCAAGCAGGCAACAGAGCGTCAACTAAAAGGGTGGTCATTTATAACTGGAATTGTCACTTCCGGTTGCCAGTGACGCCCTCTGCCGTGGGGACCCAGCCTAAGTCATTTTTAATCCAATCAAAAACACTCGCCACTACCCAATATAGGTGAGGGGGCGAGTGTTCATCTAGTTCATAATAACCGTTTTAACTCCGTGACGCAGCTGTTCGCTGACATAGCCACCCGTAAACAATACTCATCACTAGGCAAATCCCTAGAATATAAGCGGGCAAAGTCGTAATACTGCCATGATGCAACCGGCTCATCAAGTATGTCAGGGCACTGACCGCCAAGTAGTAGCCGAGACTAAACCAGCCACTGGCACTTCCCATCACGGACTCGTAACCAATTAAGGCCCGGTTGAGCGCGTTGGGTAACGTCACGTTTAGTCCTAGGAAAACGACGAAAATTCCGACCAACATCCCGAGAACTTGATTCAAACTAGCCGCAACGACTAGTCCAACAGCTGCGACACTACTGAGCATCAGCCCACCCAACGCAATGTGCATCGGTGACCAGTAATTCACTAGCCAGTTCACTAATAGCGCACCACCTAAGCTGGCGGCTGCCAGTAATAAACCGAGGCTGCCATACGTGACGGCCGAAAAACCAAAGTGCGCTTCAAAGATAAACGGCGCTTCGGCGTAATAACTAAACAAAATTCCATTGATCCCACTAATTAAAATCCCGTAGGTCCACACGACCGGGTCACTCAACAGCCGTTTAACGACCAATTTTTGTTGCGACCAATTAGCCACCTTTACCGTGGTCGGGCGCGTTTCGGGCAAACGGACCCCTGCATATAAGAGGCAGGCCACCGCCATCATGATCAAAACAGAAAAGACGTTGTGGTAGCCCCACATGGTCTGCACGCTGCCACCGATCAATGGCCCGAGTGCCGGCGACAACGCCATAGCAGCACTGACCTTCGCAAAGACTTTCGCCCCGCGCACGCCACTGAAGCTTTCGCGCATGATGGTTTGCGTGACGACCGACCCGGCACTCGCTCCAAACGCTTGCACTAAGCGGCTACCTAATAGCCAGCTAAAGCCGGGGCTTAAAAATAACCCTAAGTTGCCCAGTAAATAAAAGACAAGGCCACCGAGCATGGCAGGACGCCGACCGCGGTAGTCCGCATACTGGCCCCAGAAAAGGACCCCGATGGCAAACGCGACGAAGTAAATGCTCATAGTCAGCTGACTATGACTGGCGCTGACGTGTAAGGCACTGCTCAGTGCCGGTAGGATGGGGGTAAAGATTGATTCACTGATTTGTGGGAACCCCACCAACGTGATTAATAATAGTAGTGATGGAACTTGTTTTTGGACGTTTTTCATTTAATTTAGACTCCTATTTAAATTAATTTGCGGAAAAACGTCCTTTTCCATCTACGGCTACACACACTAAAATTTGTTCGTATTTCATGCGTAGTCACCTCATTTCAATCCCACTACTCTACTGAAAATTAGCAAATTTGTCAAAAAAGATAATAAAGCTGGTCGCAAGTGACAACTTAAATGTCCACTACGACCAGCTCATTATTAATCACGCTTGTGGCGCAACACTTAAAGTAACTCCTGCGTTAGCTGATTAGGCCCAGATAACGCCCGGCGTATCCCACGGCTCCTCCGCCATTGACGTTTTGCCGGCTTGCTCGAGGCTAATTCTGCGAACTTCCGCACCTGATAGTTCAATGACATCGGCATGCCGCTGATAATACTGCTTGGCCGTTAGCCAAGTTTGGCCCTCATCTTCGCTAATTTGTCCTGGTAGATGCGCAATAAGATAGTGTGCAAAAACGTAATACGCCTTTTGCGTGATCATTAGCGGTTCTTTCAAGACCGTCACCAGTTCTGCTTTAGGCTGATGACGATAGGGACGTAATACAATGTTTTCGGCAGCGTTTCTAACTGGAATTTTATCAAAGAAATCCTTAGTATCAGTGTATTCCTCCAACCTTAAACCCATCTTGAAATATAGGTCTCGATTCAAGTCATCATAATCTCTAGCACCTATATTAACTTCAACTGGCCGTGTATCCGTTGCGGGAATATCCCACATCTCTCTTGCTAACGCTTGCCACTCCGCATCGTAGACGTGTAGGTGTGATTTGTGATACTTAATGGTTGATTGCATAATTAACACCCCATAATTCTACTCATTAAGTGGTTAGGCCCAGATAACGCCCGGCGTATCCCACGGTTCTTCTTCTAACGATGTTTTACCAGCCTGCTCAAGACTGATCTTGCGAACTTCCGCACCTGATAGCTCAATGACATCGGCATGTCGCTGATAATACTGCTTGGCCGTTAGCCAAGTTTGGCCCTCATCTTCACTAATTTGTCCCGGCAAATGCGCAATAATATAGTGTGCAAAAACGTAATACGCCTTTTGCGTAATCATAAGTGGCTCCTTTAAATACGTTACTAGTTCTGCTTTAGGCTGATGGCGATAGGGACGTATCACAATGTTTTCACCAGCATTTTGAACTGGAACTTTGTCAAAAAAAGCCTCAGTATCCGGATATTCTTCCAATCGCAAACCCACTCTAAAGTACAGATATCGGTTTAAATCATCGTAATCCACCGCATTTATATTAATTTCTACTGGCCGAGTATCCGTTGTGGGAATATCCCACATCTCTCTTGCTAATACTTGCCACTCCGCATCGTAGACACGTAGGTGCGAACGATGATATCTAATAGTTGACTGCATTTGCTCCCTCTTTTCTACTTGTATAAATAATCCAAGGCTTTTTTTACATAGCCAGCGAGTTTTTTATAATCCTTAATGTTCTTCCCAAAAACACTCTTTAAATATATTATTAAATCTCCCTCTGGTTTTTTTGCTTCTTGTAACGGTATACGGGTATCCAATTTTTTAAACTCTACTTCATTAAATTGGACTTGAATCTTTTTACTATCCGGCTCTGCATCAACTCTATAGTGACCAGTCTTCCCATTATATTTTGCTTCAGAATTTTTCCCAAACGAATGACTTGTTTGTCTTATATTAGCCTTATCTGATTTCTTATTAGCACGTTTTTTAGCAGTCCGTGACCGGCTATAATTAATCTTAAACGTATTCGGTAGTTGTGACACCACTTCAACATAGCCACCACTCTTTACCCGGCCAACTGGAACTGAATACTTTCCCTTTGCATTGGCTGTACCATGGTACTGTTTTCCTCCTTTAGTTATAAAAATACGCGCTTTTGGTGTGGCAGTACCAGTTATCCTTACCTTTTTCCCAGGTGAAAATTTATTGATTTTAGGAGTAACCGTCGGAATACTCTCAATGATGGCTTTTTTAAAGTTGGCATCACCAATCAAGCTACCTTGCTTATCAAGATTGATATTTAAATCTGGCGATGAAAAATATGAAACTTTTTTGCTACCCGTACCTGATGCCGTTAGACTGATTGATGACCCAAACAATGTTTTATCACTAGTTAACACGTTTTGTTTATCAATTGTAAACGAAAAATCCCGATTCGTTTTCTTTGTAAGTATTGGCTGTCCAGTAACATATAGACTAACCGTTCCTGGTGCAGAAATCCGCCCCGAAATCGTTATCTTCCCCGCTTTAGCATCTAATTTAAAAGGATTTACGGCCACTTTGGTAGTTTTCAAAATTGGCATATCAAATTTCATATTAGCCAACGCTTTAAAATTATAATTGCTAAGACGTGTCTTACTTTCTTTTAAGGATACATCAGTTTTTTTGAGTTCCAAAGTTATTTTATTGAGCGCACGAGCTTCTTTTCGGCTCAACACATGTATAGGTTTAATATCAAAATTGATTTTACCAATATGGATGGGCTTGATTTTTAAGTTGATATTGGGAATGTTTAATTTACGAATACCTAAATTTCCAATATTAACATTTCCCATTCTAATAGACTTAAAGGCAAAGTTAATTTTACTGATTGATTTTACAGACAAGCGACTGCCAGTATGATATTTTACCTTACTAATTGAATGCCGTGCTGCACGATAATGCGCCGATGCCTTGGTCATACTTTTTGCAGCATGGCGCACTTTAGCCGAGCTATATGACTTTTTTTTAGATCTAACCGGCGTCCTAACAACATAAGTCTTTGAATTCTCATAATATCGATAGGCAGCTAATCCGGCTGAAGCCGCTGCAACACCACCTACAACGGCCCACCCAATTGGGCCAAGACTAGCACCAACACCCGCTATGACCGGTATCGCAGGCACAAATGAAGTATGCCCATTCGTTAATGGTGTCGTATACGTTTTTGTCTTGCCACTGACGTGTGAAACTAATTCTGGAAGACCATTCTTAGTCGTAGCAATATGACTTTGAACATCAATCCAACTTACTTTACTTTTATTTTTGTACAAAATAATCCGGGTTGTAAGATTTGCCGAACCATTTTGCATCATCGTAATATATTCTAAATGTCGATTATCTTTGAGCTTTTTCGTTGAAACCAACGTAGTACCTTTATCATCAATTTCTGCTCCTTGTAACCTCATACCATGCTTAATAAAGAAATCTGACTTCTGATCTAAATACTTACTAATTTTGCTTTCAGACCAACGTTTTGATTGAACATGGCTTGCATTAACCGATGTTGTTCCTACTTGTTCCGCACGAATAGTTGCAGGTACGAATACTGTTAGACAATTGGTTAACAAAATCCCCGCCATAACCAGTGCTAATTTTTTTATCACTTGCTTCATAATAACTTCCCCTGTAAATTAATTCATTTTTTCGCCAAAAGCCTTTTATTTAAATACCATACTGCCTTCTTGGGATGTCCTAATCGCTCCCGTACTAATCGATTAGTGTATTGTGGCGCAGCAAACGATGTTCCGTAGTACCTATTTCCTTTGTATTGAATATTCGATCCATTACAATAGACATCTACTTTACCCCGTGCGGAATAATCAGCCCTTGTACCGTTTGCAGTACTGCCAACTGATACCACTCCTGGTACATCTGCGGGAAAATCCGCATTCGCACCATAATTGTTTCCCGCTGCTGCAACAATTACGACTTTTTCATTCACAAGTTTTCTTATTAATGTATGAGTCGAACTTTGGGTAACGTCAAATCCACCAGAAAAATTAATGATTTGTGCATGATCTTTTCTTGCTTGCATCAATGCTTTTTGAAAATTTGCTTCTGATATTCCACCATCACTGTCCATGACGGCGTAATCATAAATGATTATATCCTTATTATGATATAATCCTTTCAAAATACGATTGATAACAATATCTGCATGTACTTTAGAAGAATGACTACCTTTAACGTATCGTTTATGTCTAATATTTGTTGTCCGGATTCCTGTATCGCCATCAATAACCGCTACTCTAACAGTTGCGGAATTTTTATTTAAAACTACTATAATGACCACCATACACAAAGCCATCACAATTCCTGAAATCCACAAATACTTTTTTCGTATCATTGTCTACGCTTCAATACTGTTGTTAGCAATACTATTAGAGATAATAATCCAAGTGAAATTAAAGTTAACCCACTTCGTTCATTCGTTTTAGGTAATGTCAATCTTCCATGATGCCTGCGAAATTCTGCAGTTGAACGTGGCTTATTTATATGGCTTTGCGAGTTCATTTTTGACGGGCTATCCTTACTGAAAACAATTGATCTTCTCTCAGAGTGCTCATTTTTACTGTTCGTCATATTTTCACCATTAGTTTTCTGATAGTTTGCATTTTTCAGAACCTTCGTTCTTTCAATAAAAGTGTCTGCTCTAACAATTCGACCATCTGTCTTATCAATGACTATTGTTTGACCAATAACTTGGTCATTACTCATCTTAGTCAACGTTAATACGTATTTACTATTGTCATTTAGTACCAATACGGCTTTAACACCATTGGTCAACTCAAAAGCAGCCTTTTTATTAAATCGACGTTTTAAGGTCGCTGTTCCATTCGACCTAACAACTCTTAATGTTGCCAAACCAAATGATGACGTAATTGTAATCTTTTGCCCACCAACCTGAATTTCTAGCAGGCTTTCCGTTTGATCATATTTAGTATATTTCGTCAGCACATAGCTTTTATTTCCACCAACAACTTTATTTTCAATTTGATAATCAGATTTAACCAATTGTCCCTGATTCGTATAATAACTACTATACGTTGGCTTCCCCTTTGCATTAATCTGCTGAATTACTAATAAACCAGCTTTGGTCTTTGAAAATTGATATTTGCTCCCGTCAACATTAATACTTTGCGCTGTATCAAAGCACTTGATATCCGCAATAAATCGTAGTTGATGCAACACATCTGCAAATGCAAAAGTCGGTGTACTGCTGATGTTGACTGTTACAGTCTCCCCAGTAGGCCAAACTTGTTGGAGTAGTTCAGATTGTCGATTTTTAGACAAATCTTCTGAAATAGTTTTATAGTGCAATGTTGAGAAACTCAAATTTCCATCAGCTGCCATGGTCACACTATCGCCTTTCGTATCTAAACTACTCAGTTGCTTGCTAATAGAAATTGAACCATCCTGTAGGTAATCAACCCGCGTAAAGCTTCCATCAATACTAGTTAGAATAACGTAGTCACCTTTTGACATCGGGTTAGAAAGATTTACAAAACTATTGTTATCAATTGAATACTCCCCTGCCTGTAGTTTACCGTCAGCATTAAAGAAAGCATACGTCTCGTTACCATCCACATGCATCTGTTCTAACCCAACAATATCGTCATCACCATTTCTGTAAATGGTTGTCAATGCACCATTTCCATTTTTGGTTGTATTACCGTATGAATAACGATACTCGTTCACAACTGATTCCCCTGTATAACCGAATTTCCCCCGTAAGCTTCCAATCGTCGCGCTATAGGCCAATTCTGTCGGCAAATCCTTTAGTGTTTGAATTTCATACGTATCATTGTAATATCCGGAAACATCATACTCACCAAGAGTTTCATTTAAATCTGTAACATTCTTCACATGAATTGTTACCTTATCTGGCATAAATTGGTATACAACGCTTTTATTACCAATTCCAAAAGAATCGGTCAATCCACCCAGAGTTTTTATCAAATGATACCCAGTAAATGATTTATTTGTCATCGTCAAATCATAGTTGTCACCATAAAAACCATTGTAGATTTTCGAAGAAGATAAATTATTATTTGTATGCAAATCCAAATATTTTACATCCACTGAACCCGGTAATGCCTGGTAGTGAAAAATAATTGTTGGATTAACCAGCTGGTATTGACCTTGCGAGTTAATCGCATTTTTAAAAGAGTATCCATGGACATCTTTCAAAAGACGATTGGCTTCATAGGGGTCATTATAGTAACCAGTAATACTAGTAGCTGGTAAAATAGACTTTCCATTTTGATCAACATAGATTACCGGTATAGTAACCTTTTGTGCTTGATAATGTACGATAACTGGAGAATTATCTAGTTTAAACTGTCCACTTTGATTATCTACTTTCACTAAGCTATAACCTTTGATACGTTTTACCAAACTACTAGCGTCATAAGCCTTATCGTAGTTACCCTTTATTACCGTATCAGATAAAATATGAGTTTTATTTTGATCAACATACTCAATTGGAATCGAAATTGACACTGGAGAATATTGGTATATCACTACAATATTATTGTCCCCCATTACCCCTGTGACATTTTTAGGGACTAATTGTTGGTATCCAGCTATATCTACTGAATTTGTCGTATAGCTATCATTCTTAATCACCCGATCCGTTTGATCTTCTGCCATTTTAGTCGTTGTACCAGCTAAATAATAATGTGTTATCACATACTTCTTCTTTGGAATTACGGTTATTACTTGATTTGAGGATTGAACATCCCCATCAATATTCGTCTTTACCTTCATTTGAAAATTTTGAATCACATCTGCTTGCGACGCTATTACAGATATATTAACTGTGTAGCGATGCCCGTAAAAATTTTTACTACCAACATAGTCTGTTGCAACTCCCAATTTAAAGTTCTGACCATCCGACTGGTCTATAAATTCTGGCGTGATATCATTTCCAGATTCATCAGTCACTCGATAATTCGTTAGTCGGGTATCACTTGGCAATTTACCAGAGAATAAAATATCATGATAATAAAAAGCTGCCCATTCATCTGGAATCTGTTGGGTAAAGGTATAATTGTAATTAGCTTCTCCATCTCTTAAAGTATTACTACTTACATTAATTTGATCATCATCCGAAACCGTTATGCTAGGTGCAATTACTGCTGTAGCAAGTGGCTTTTGTGCAATATAATTAACGCCCCATACATTCTCTACTTTATTTTTACCAGTTCTACCGTTACTAATACGAAAATTAATTACACTTAGATTTGTATATGTAAATGTTAGCATCGCATATTCATCAGTATTCCCACTATTATCACTGGGAGAAACAATTGTTAGATAGTCATCGTTTGCTACATAACGTAACCAGTTATCAACCTTCCCAGTAGTTGGATCATCACTTTCTGGAATATAAACGTTATCAATTTGGGACCATTGTTTATTATTTAAACTAACAGATTGACTACCATCAATATCTGTTAACGTTAATAGTCCTGAAACCGCTACCGGCGTTTCTGTATCACTGCTTAAAAAGCGGTACTCAACATCTGCCCAACCAACACCTGCTAAATCCGTCTTAATTTTGTTCGTATATGCTTCAATATAGGGCGTATCATTAGTATCCATACGTCCCCAATTTGTATAGATCAATTCCATATCGACACTTCTACCAACCGCATCATAACCAACATTGGTATATTTAAAACCAGTCTGTCCCTTAGCTGATGTTCTCATATTAACCGCAACTCGATTAGTACCCGTACTAGTAATTGCATCTCCAATTGCCGTAACTTTTGTTTTTCCACTAGCATTTGCTTTTGGAATAAAACTATATTTAGAATTTAATCTATCATTTTTCTTTGGGATAATTGCTTTTTCGTTACTAGCTATTGGTGTAGCGCTATTGTAATCTGTCACAGTTGTCGTGGACGACGTATTTGCACTGCGTACCATAGCGGTTCGTCTGACAACAGTCTTTGGTGATATTACCTTTGTATTATTTACCCTTAAAATACTATCGTTAGAAGAATTACTGTCTACCTTGCTGTTTTCTTGCGTAGCAGTTTTTATATTCATTCTTTCCACATTTGATTTCGTAGAAGCTGTATCGGTATTTTTAACTGAGTTGGTCTCCTCATTACTGGAAACCACCGTTTCAGTGTTTTCTTTTTCATCAGTAGACTTCTCATTACCACTATCTACAATACCGGTATCCGATTTTGAGTTTCCATCATTAACACTTGCTCCACCAGCCTTGATATTAACTGCACTTGTGTTGTTGTCTCCACTTTTTTTAGACACCATTTCGGTTATTCCACTATTTTGGCTATTCAAAACCGCAGCATCAGCATTCAGCGTTGATAATTTTGCATTCCCCAAACTGATACTTGTAAGTGTCACACCCGCAAACAGCCATATATGACTTTTAATATTCAATTTTAAGTATGATTTTGTATCTACTCTTACTTTTGGTTCCCCGTTCATATACTCCACCTCGCATATCCTCCGATAATCCAACTCCAAACTGTAAGCCCCAATACCATTAATTTTTTCATTTTTATCCTCCCCTTTAATCATTTATCCCTATTATATTTCTTGTCTATAAGTTATTATTTGAAATGTGACAAATTAGCACATTAATTTTTAGTGAAAGGTAAATTTATGAAAACAGGTAAAGTTATTGAAATGCTCCGTAAAACTCAAGGCTTAACTCAGGCGCAACTTGCAGCTGACATCACAACTCGTAAAGCCATTATTGAAGCTGAGCACAAAGATCGCGTTCTTCCGTACAATACCATGATAAAAATCATTGAACGTTTAGGCGTTTCACTCCGTGATTTTGAAGATTACCGCCATGACCATCAATTACCAGCGGATCAGGCGCTGGTCTATCAATTTGAGCACCTATCCGACACCTCCCAGATGAGTGAATTACAAACATTACTAGTCGATGCGCAACAGCTATTATCCAGTTCCAATTTGAAATATATTCACCAACTCATTCCCATACTAGTGGCACTAATTCACATTGATTCTTATTCGCGCGAACAGCTAACGACCTTAGTCATGCCCGTTTGGAATGAAGTCACTGCTACTAAAAATTGGAGTAAAACGGACTTTTTTCTAATTAATAACATGCTCTACATTTTTGATCCCCTTACCGCCCAACAAAAGGGGAAACGGGTCCTGGAACGTATCGATCAATATTCACCTAGATACCCACTACTGAAAAATGCGATTGTGGCCAATCTTGCCTATATGGGCATCAAGAACCCGGGGACGATTAGTAAGGACCAAATTAGGCAATATCTCAATGAGAGCATCCACCTAACTGAACAAAATCACCGCTACGACCTACGCTTACTCAGTATTATTCGGCTCGCAGTCTTAAACCATAATATTGATCAGGCTCGCCAAGCTTGTGATGTGTTAGATGCAATGGGCGCTAAGCCAGTTGCTGACATTGCCAAACAAGATTTTCCAGAATTAGTATTGAAATAACTATTGTTACGCCGCCGCAATCACCACGTCAACACCATAAAAACCGCTACACGACTATCTCAGACAGTCATGTAGCGGTTTGTTTTATTCTACGGGCCATTAAAGTTTAATCGAATTAGTACTCAAACCCATTTTGCAAACTAAAAGACCGCTCCAAATTCGAACGGTCTTTCTGATTCAGTTATGTTTAAAGATCCTCAATTAGCTTACCAAGTGCAGTACCAAATGTTGCTAATTTTCTTGCGCTCATTTCTTGATTAGACTTAGTAAAATGGAACCCACTCACATCCTTAGCCATTGCAGCCAAGTTCTTATTCTGGGATTTGCTAAAGCGGCCCTTGAAAATCTTATAAGTTTTCAAGATTGCGCCTTTATCCTGTGCGGCGTCCTCTTTTTCATAATAGTAATCATTCAGCAACAGCCCCATTGCATAATAATCATTGGGAGACAGCTCCTGAAGATTACTTTGTAATTCCGGACTAGCTGACATCATTGCGCGATTGTATGCCGTTAAATCGTTCTTCAAAATTTTCTTTTTGTTAATTGGTGCTTTCCCGGCAGTCAAATACTTGCTGTAAATCCAGCCCTTTTTCTTGCCAGCTTTAATATACGTCAAAGAAGACTTCTTCCCCGACTTCTTGATCTTAGCCTTCTTTGAACGGTACCAAGTCGTGTACTTGTATTTCTTCATGTTGTACTTTTTCTTGGTTAGCTTAGCACTGCTGTAAATGTACCCCTTTTTACCATGATAAGCCTTCTTCGCAACCTTAGTCGTTGAGATGACCTTCACCTTTTTACTAGAAGCATCTGCCGTAGTTGTTAAGCTTGGCGCAACTAGTGCTAACCCCAACACCAGCATTAAGCCAGCTTTTAAAAATCTTTTCATAACTAAAATCCTCCCTTTTTATAAATATAATTATATCACCCGTGTGATTCATGGGAACAAGAAAGTAAGGATGTTCTAACTATTTACGTCAAGGCAACAAAAAACCGCTACGCCACTGCCAAAGACAGTCGTGTAGCGGTTTGTGTTATTCAAGTGACTAATTACGAAATCAATGATCCATTAACCATGGCTTCTGGCACGGTGATCAATTGAACTTGACCATCGTGTTCGGCAGAGAGCAACATTCCTTGGCTCATTTCGCCACGCATCTTGCGGGCCTTCAAGTTACCAACGATGATGACTTTCTTACCAATCAAATCTTCTGGTTCTGGATACCACTTTGCGATTCCAGATAAGATCTGACGGTGATCCGCATCCCCTGCATCCAATCGGAATTGGAGGAGCTTGTCGGCGCCCTTAACTTTTTGAACGTTAATGACTTCCGCAACCTTTAATTCAACCTTGTCGAAATCTTCAATCTTGATTTCGGGCTTCGTTAAATTTAAGCTCGTTTGCGCTGGGTCCCAGTCGTGTTCAACTTCAGCTTCGTGTTTCGCAGCTGCCATTGCTTTACGACCCTTTTGCTTATCTGACTTGGTCATCTGACTCTTCAAGAAGTCGATTTCTTCGTCCATATCAACCCGTGGGAAAATTGGCGTTCCCTTCGCAACGACTTGCGCACCGGCTGGTAAATCGCTCATCTTCAAGTCAGCGATGGCTAAGTCGTTAATATCTAAGCCAAGTTGCGTAAAGATTTCCTTTGGTGCGTGCGTCATAACGGGACTGATCAAGCTGGCGATAACGCGTAGACTAGCGGCTAAGTGAGCCATGACACTGGCTAGCTTAGCTTGGTCCGCTGAATCTTCGCTCTTAGCTAATTGCCAAGGCGCCGTTTCGTCAATGTACTTGTTCGTCCGGCTAACCAGTTTCCAAACTTCGCCCAATGCGTTGGATAAGTGCAGGCTATCCATGTCATCGTTATAAGCTTTGATCACGTCAGCGGCCGTTGCTTCAAGGTCGGCGTCAAATTCAGTGACGTCCGACTTAAAGGCTGGCAACTTTCCATCTTCGTACTTATTAATCATGGCAACGGTCCGGTTCAACAAGTTACCGAGATCGTTAGCGAGGTCGTAGTTGACCCGAGCAACGAAGTCTTCCGGTGTGAATGACCCGTCGTTGCCATAAGGCATTGCCTTAATCAAGTAGTAACGTAAGGCGTCAAGACCGTAATGTTCCACAATCGTTTCGGGGTAAATCACGTTCCCCTTTGATTTGGACATCTTGTCATCGCTCATCAACAACCAGCCGTGACCAAAGACCTTCTTTGGCAATGGTAAGCCCAAAGCATGCAAGAAGATTGGCCAGTAGATCGTATGGAAACGCACGATTTCTTTCCCAACCATCTGGACATCAGCTGGCCAGTAATGGTTGAATAAGTCTTCGCTATCACCAGTCGCGTAGCCCAGTGCGGTGATATAGTTCATCAACGCGTCTAGCCAAACGTAAACCACGTGTTTGGGATCAGACTTAACGGAAACGCCCCAAGTAAAACTCGTCCGCGTCACTGATAAGTCTTCCAAACCTGGCTTGATGAAATTATTGATCATTTCATTCATCCGGTTCGAAGGTTCGATAAATTCAGGATGGGCTTGGTAGTAGTCGTATAACCAGTCGGAATACTTGCTCATCTTGAAGAAGTAGGTCTGTTCCTTAACCAATTCAACGGTGTGACCGCTTGGTGCTTTCCCACCAATGACCTTACCGTTTTCGTCGCGGAAGACTTCGGCTAATTGCGTTTCCGTGAAGTATTCTTCATCGTCAACTGAGTACCAGCCTTCGTAGTCGCCTAAGTAAATGTCGCCACTCTTAAGCAACCGGTCAAAGATTTCTTGAACGGCGTGTTCGTGGTAGTCATCGGTTGTCCGAATAAACTTATCATTTGAGATTTCAAGCAGCTTCCATAAATCCTTGATCTGCTTAGCCATCCCGTCCACGTAAGTCTTAGGATCAGTGCCTAATTTTTCAGCTTTTTCTTCAATTTTAAGACCGTGTTCATCCGTCCCGGTCAGGAAGAAGACATCGTAACCCATGGCCCGCTTGTAGCGTGCTAAGGTGTCACACGCAATGGTCGTGTAAGAGTTACCAATGTGTAATTTCCCCGAAGGATAGTAAATCGGCGTCGTAATATAATAGGTTGGTTTTGTTTCTGCCATGACGTAAATCCCCTTCAAACTTGTTTGTAGTTCACTCATAATTAGTTTAGCGCCGTCCATTAAAATTTACTCATTTACGGACGACGCGACGGTTCCCGCTAACTAACGAGGGTCCCGGTGTAAACTCTTTTCCATTGTATCATACTTCCCGGTCAGGTTAGGAACTGATGAGAGCAACATCTTTCAACCAGGGATTAGTTTAACTGATTTAACGGGAAAAATTGCCAACACTATTTAAGTCAAGCCGGCGTTAAAAATAGCGGTTCAGAACTCTTAAATTTCTGAACCGCTATTTTTAAATTGTCATTGTCCTAAAACAAGTCCAACTGTTGGGGTCCCAGGTCACCAAAGGAAATTCCCAGCATATCTTTTAGCGTCAACGCGTTATCGGCCGCGTCACCACCGGAATTATTATTGAAGATCACGCAGACTTCTTTGGCCTGTTGCTGCAACTGCTCAACGGTCGCTTTAAATTCCGTCAATTCCGCATCACTATACCGATACAACGTGCGTTGGCCGCGCCAACCGGGCCCCTTTGTTGACCAGCCTTGCTGGTTACGACCATGCAAGCGCATCAGCGCAAGTTGGGGACTCGTGACGACCGGCTCAAAACTCACCCCGTCATTTAAGGCGTGCGGTTCATCCACAACGACGTGGGCCACACCCAAATCTTTCAAGAAATCAAAGACCGAATCTTTAACGCCTGGCTCATACCAACTCTGGTTACGAAACTCAACGGCAATTGGCAGCCCTGGTAACCAGTCCACCATCCGTTGTAAGTAATGAAAGTTCTTGTTAGACCGTTCAAAAAACGGCGGAAACTGGAACAGAATCGCTTTGAGCTGGTTGTGCTGCGTCAGCGGCTTTAGCATGGCCCGGTATTCCCGGTAAGCCGTCTTCAAGGCGTCCATCGACAGCCCTTCGTCTTGCACATTATGCAACGTCATGACCTGATTGGCCTTTAAGATAAATTGAAATTTATCTGGGACCTCCTTTTGCCACTTAGCAACGGTCGTAACCTTAGGAATCCCATAAAACGGGGTGTCGACTTCCACGACCGGCAAGACGCCGGAATATTCTGTTAAGGTCAGCTTGTCGGTTCCCCCAAGTAAGCTGGGGTGTTCCGTCCAAGTTGTTAGGCCAATTGTAATCATCCCACGTTCACATCCTTAAAGAAGTCCACCGCATTTTGCTGAACCATCGTAAAGTCAAATGGCAACTGTAATGGCTCCTCGTTAATTGCCAACACCTGCGCCTGCGGATTGCGGTAATCGATCAGTCCAGCAAACGGGTAAACTCGAAACGACGTCCCACAAATCACGACGAGGTCGGCTTGTTGCAAATAGGTAACGGCGCGTTGGACGTTCATCTGACCGATGCCTTCATCGTATAACACCACGTTAGGTCGTAAATAACCGTGGTCAAGCTTATGGTATGGCGACTTTAAATAATCTTGCCAATCCACGTGTTGCTTACATTTCGTACAGTAAATCTGGTATAAGTTACCGTGAAACTCCACTAAGTTTTTAGTATTGGCTACGTTATACAGATTATCAATATTTTGGGTGATCACACTAGCCCGTCCCTGCTCGGTCAACGCCGCCATTTTTTCATGAATGACGTTGGGTTTAGCCTCCGGGTAATACAAGTTTTCCTTCAAATATTTATAAAAATCTTCCGGATGATCTTGTAAAAACGCGTGACTGAGATAGTACTCAGCGTTGTGATGTTCAGTGTATAAGCCGTTTTTAGAACGGTAGTCGGGAATTCCTGAGGGCGTCGAAACCCCGGCGCCGGTCATAAAAACAATGTGTTGACTCGTTGCAAGTAACTCTTGTGCGGTATTTTCCATACTGCCACCCCCCGTTTAAAACTAACGTAACGTATACGGTAAATTCATTTCTTGGAATAATTCCTTGACGGTCTTGTCATAAGTTTCCTTGAAAAAGGTGTCGCTCTTCTTTTGGGCCGGTGCCGGCAAAACAAAGGCATTTTGTTGGTCGCCCTTATTGAGCCCGATGTACGCCCGGGTGTGCTTTTCTTTATCCAACATATCTGAATGGTAGATATCAAAGAGTTGCCGCACTTCCAGTCGTTCCTGACGTTCGCTCAAGACACTCTGCATCGTCACAAATTCGGTGCCGTGTAGCATTGGCAGGTGCCAAGCCGTCATCTGATCATCAAAAGCTTTAAAGAGCTTCACCACGGCGCGCCGCATCGCAAACGGTGTATCGACCGCCTTTTGCGTAATAACTCCGTATAACTTTTGGGCCGCAGGGAACGCCTGTGGAAAGTCATCCGCCACGCGTCCAATCAACTCAGGTGTGAGTTCACCATCGAAAAAGACTAATAAGTCCGTTAACGTCAATAGTCGTAACGTCATCATGGCGTCAGTCTTCTTAGGGTCTTCCGGGTCAATCGTTGCGTAGACCCCTTTCACGTATAAGTCTTCGATATTGGCGTCAATCAAATCATGTTGCCGCTGTTTTCCAACGACCAAGACGTGGCTAACCATGTCGTAAAGTTCCATGGCGATGGCCATCAGTTGCTCGTCCAACTGTTGATCACGCGTCGTTAAGTTGAACGTGATCTGTGGAAAGCCTTGTAATAACAACAATAAATGCAATAATTCGTGCGAAGCCGTGTAATTTGGCGCCGTAACATCGTTGACTTGCACGGTCAAATCACCGTCATTCATCACTTGTTGGGCTTGATCATGGCGGACATAACCCGATTGATCCTGCCCAAAGCTGACACTAATGTTGCCAGGATACAGTGAATTGGCGGTACTTAATAAGTCGGTTACGGTTTGGTTCAATTTAGTTTCAGTCATCGTTTTCTTCCTTTGATTGGCGTAACGCCGCAATTAATTTTTGAGTCGTCGTTAAATCTTGCTGCGGTGCGAGTTCTAGTCGCTGCAAGATAATGGGGAGTTCGTCCGGTGTTGCGCCCGCGGCCATGGCCAGTGATTTTAATTGCAGGTGCATGTGACCCTGCTGAATCCCAGTCGTCACTAAGGCGCGCAGTGCGGCTAAGTTTTGAGCTAAGCCAGCTGCAACCATCACGCGTTCCAACTCGGGGGCCGTCTTAATGCCTAGGACGCGCTGGTTTAACTGGGCCAACTCGTTGATTTTAATCGAGCCCCCAACGACGCCGACTGGTAGGGGCAGTTCTAAACAACCACGTAAAACTTTGCCGTCGGTCGTCCAGGTGCTCATCCCACGGTACTGGCCATCCTTAGCAGCGTAGGCGTGCGCCCCGCTTTCAAGCGCCCGCCAGTCATTGCCAGTTGCGATGGCGACCGCGTCGATACCGTTCATAATGCCCTTGTTGTGGGTCGTTGCCCGGTACGGATCAATCTGGGCGACCGTGCTGGCAGAGGCCATTTTCTGCGCAACGAGTGCACCGGAATAGCGGCCAGCCTGCAACAGGCCGACCGGAATCGTGCATTCGGCTTTGACCAAGCTAGCCGTCGCGTAGTTCGATAAAATACTCATCAACGGATTCGTTTTCGCAATGACCCCGATTGACTTGGCGACGGCTTCCAACATACTGTTGAGCATGTTGGCGCCCATCGCAGCCTGCACGTCCACGAATAAGTCGACGGACAAATAGCCCTGGCCAAGAACCCGGGTGCGAATCCGCCGGGCCCCACCGCCACGGCGTTTTAGGCTAGGATGTGCTTCGTCGGCGATTTTTAACAACGTCGCCGAATGTTGTTCAATTAAGGTAGCGGTTGTTTTTGGATCAGCCAACTTTTCCAAAACAATTTGGCCAACCATCTCGCGCTGCGTCAAACTCGTCGTAAACCCACCGGCACGCTTCACAATTTTGGCCCCGTTGCTCGCCGCCGCAATGACGGACGGTTCTTCAGTCACCATGGGCACGATTTTCGGTTGGCCATCGATCACAAAATTAACAGCTAATCCCATGGGTAACGGATAGTCCGTTAAATAATTTTCAATAATCTCGTGATGTTCAGTCACGTAGTACTTCTTAAACAGGGCTTGTTCAGCCGACGTTAACCGGGCCTGTTCCGCAACAATGGCGGTTCGTTCGGCCCACGTTTTTTGATAAAAATGGCGGAAATCCGCAGTCATGATATCATTCCCATCTTAAGGTTCAATTTTCTGAATTCAAATGTTCCGAAATAATGCCTTCACGGACACCGCTCTCCGAAAAGATCACCCGGTCGCTGTCGAGCATTTGGAGTAACGTCACTAGTGGCAACATCCCGCCAACGATAATGTTGGCGCGGTCGTATTCCATCCCGGAAATATCTTGGCGGCCCTGCTTGGAACGGGTCAACAGATCTAAAAAGGTATAGTACACCGTTTCGGTTTTCAGGCGATAACCGTGAATATCTTCCACTTTTAATTTTTTTTGACGCCGGCGGTTAATCCGGGCCAACGTGCGGTTAGCGCCACCCAGCAAAATAATCGGGTAGTGCATCGCTTCGGTCAGCCACCAAACATCGGCCAAGCGGTTCCGTAAAAACATCTGCGCTCGAAATAAACTGTCAGACGGCACCACGTCGTCCAATTCAAATTGTTCTGATAAGGTCACCGCACCAAATGGCAAACTGATCAACTGTTGCTTGCACCCATTTTTCACTAAAATCAGTTCGCAACTGGCACCACCGGTATCCAAAATCAAACAGTCGTGAATCACTAAGGAATTGGCCACGCCCAAGTAATCATAGTAGGCTTCATCGTCCCCAGACAACACTTTTAAATCCAAACCCACTTCTTGTTTGACTTGATTTAAAAACGCCCGTTGATTTTTCGCCATCCGGACAGCCGCCGTGGTAATTCCAATGACATCGGTATTTGGCATGCGTTCATATAGCCGCCGAAAATTTAACAACGCCTTAATCGTCCGTTCAATCGCAGCTGGTTGTAAGACGTGTTCCGGCCCCATCGCCTCGGATAACCGCGTATCTTCTTTGACCCGTCTGATCTCCTCAGCGTGGCCATTGGCATGCAACCGACTAACCGCCATCCGCGCTGAATTGGAGCCTAGGTCTACAATTGCTAAATTTCTCATAAAACACCACGCTCGCTTTTCCCATTGAAGTTTTAGTTAGGTTTATTTTACCATTAATCCCCCGCTGACTGGGGTTGAGTGCCACAAGCTTAGTCGAACTGGTGGAATACGCCCCAATCAAAAAAAGAGCTTGCAGCCTTAGCCACAAACTCCATCGTTTTTCTAATGTTCAGTTGTCATAAACTCCGCAATGATTTTCCGTACATCGTCCGTCGACTTTGCATCCATCATGCGGTTACGCAGCGCCGTCGCGCCGAGTTCCGGGCGCGCGTAGATCTTGAAGAAACGCTTGAGTGACGGAAAGCGGGGTACGTCGTAGCGCGTCGCAAAGTCATCAAATAAGTCTAACTGCATTTTAAGCAGCCCCAATAGTTCATCTAACGAATGCGCTTGTGGTTGGGCTTCAAAAACAAACGGGTTCGCAAATACCCCGCGACCAATCATCACGCCATCAAGGCCGGGGTGCTGTTTCGCTAATTCAAGCCCGTCCTGATAGGTCGCGATGTCTCCATTGATTTGCAATAATGTTTCCGGTGCAATCGCATCCCGCATTCGAATCAAGTCATCGATGACTTCAAGGTGCGCTGGGACCTTACTCATTTCTTGTTTGGTCCGCAAATGGACCGTTAAGAGAGCCACGTGTTGTTCTAGTAACGTTGGTATCCAGCTTTGATACTCAGCCAACTTACTATAACCAAGCCGCGTCTTGGCGCTGACCGTTAAGCCGGATGTTTTCGCCGCAGCAATCACGTCAGCCGCCCACTGGGGATTACGAATTAAATCACTGCCACCATGATTTTTGATGACCGTTCCATCTGGACAACCCATATTAATGTCAACGGCGCTAAAGCCTTGGTCACGCAACGCCGCAGCACCGGTCTCAAAGTCCGCAGCTTCGTTGCCCCACAGTTGGACAACTGGTTTTTGCCGTTCAGCGGGGGCCACGTAGAGCCGGCCGTGAACTGGGAACTTAGTAGCCGGATTCGTGATGCTCTTTGCGTAAACGAATTCGCTGAAAAACACATCGGGTGCGCTGGCATGGGCAACAACTTGCCGGAAGACCGTGTTACTGACGGCTTCCATCGGTGCCATGGTAAAAAAGGGCCGTCCAGCTTGGCGGGCTCGCGTTGCAATTGGGGTCCAAAATAAGGTTTCTGTCAAAATAAGTCCTTCCTATCTGTTGGTATGAATGATTTTCATTTTAGCATGAACGGGTTGTAAATACCCATATTCCGCTTAATCACCGTCAACAGTAGCTTAAATTAACTACTTGATTTCTTTCACAAAATAAATTAGGTGCATTCCCGGTTGAACCTCGTCGCAACGATTAGAAACCTGGCGATAACCCAATTTCTGATATAAATGAACTAGTTTAGTCTCTTCAGCAATCGTATCCACCTGCCATTGACGCACTCCCGGATAGGCACTTTCAGCAGAACATAACATACGCTGGGCGTAGTGTTGACCCTGAAACTGTGGCAAAATCAACAGTGGTGAAATGCGGGCTATTTGCTGACTGGCATCAAAAACAAGGCGTAAGAAGCCAACCGTCTGATAGTCAACCTGATAATAGTAAAACCTGCTGTTAGGTTGTCGATACTTAGCATGCAAGTCTGATAGTGATTCCAAGTAAGGATTCGTCAATCGATCGTGGTACTTTTCATATAACGGCTTAAACGCTCGTCGGTACATGGCTTGCACCCGTGGCAATTCCGTTGATTCAACCTTTATTAATCCCATATACTGCCTCAATCTACTACTGGCTAAACACCTTTAGTCCGTTTTTCATCAATTGTAGGTAATGCAATTGCTTCTAAAAAGCTCACTTGCTTCACATCTTGGCGTGGCAAATCAATCACGCGTTGATACTTTTCTTCAAAATCCGCGGGACTACACCACTTCGTTCCAATTTCATCGTACGAATCTTCTTCAGAAATGTCCCCATCAAGTGCAGTCGCAATCGCATCAACCAGCACGTAAAAAGCGCGACTGGTAATCATTAACTCATCACGATACGGCGTTGAAATTAACACCCGCTTCTTCTTTTTAAACGGCTGCACAGTAATCATTTCCCCAATTCGCTTAATTGGCAATTCATGCCATTTCTCGTCATATTCCCAATATCGTAATCCCAACGCGATTGTAAATTGTTCATTTAATTCTTGATCATCACCGGTGTGGTTCACTGCGACGGCTTCATCTTTTCCCAGTTGCCACATTTTGACGGCTAATTTTTCCCAAGATAGCTTCGTTTCAAAGCGGTGCTTATATTTAATAATTGCTCGCATTCTTAAACCTCCTTAATATAAATAACTGAATTTTGAAAATCCAGTCTCATCTAATGACAAGGTATCTCCCTCTAAAGCGCTAAATCGCTGTAACACTTCTCTTGGCGCATCCAATAATGATCGGTACTTCGACTCAAACTCAGAGATACTTTGCCACGATTGCCCCTCATCTTCACTAATCTTACCGTTGGTCGCCTGGGCTACCTCCAAAATCAGGACGGCGTAAGCCCGCACCTGCATCACAGTTTCGGCACAAAAAGGCGTGGTAATTTGCAACCGTCGATAACGTTGTAATGGGGCCATATAGACAGACGAGTACTCTCTTTTTGCTGGAAACTGTTGCCATAACGGATCACTTGCAATATTTTTAAATTTAAAAAGTGCTGGACACACATCAAATGTTTGCTGCTCATTTAACTTGGGTTCATCGGAGGCTTCTTTCAGTGAAAGTGCAACCTCTGTTGGTGTTAGTTGCCACATTTTTGCAACCAGTGCCGACAGTGATAAGTCTTGTGTCCACTCATCCTCCATCCTAATCAACGCTTTCATAATTTCCCCTTTTCTCACCACCGCAACGGAAACGGTGGGTCAATTTCATCATCATGGCTTATACTCAACGTTTGTAACGCGGTGATACGGTGAATTTCCGCCCGATTCAATGTCAAAATAGTCGCGTACGGTGCTAGAAACTCCTCCCGGCTTATCCAGGTCTTTCCCAAATCCAAACTAATGGTCCCAGGAAGTTGTTGCATCAGTAAGTCGACCATGACAACGTAGGCCCGCACAGTTACAAGCGCTTCAGCTTGATATTGAGTTGCCAACCAAAGACGGTATGGCTGTTTGAACGGTTCAACGCCTACCCGACTATCTACCTCCGACAACGCTTCAAAACCGCCGTTAGGAACAAGCCGCTCATAGTCCGGAATAAAGGGATTCACATGCCAACTATGATCAACATTCAACTGCTCATCCCAACCATCATGACTGAATTCAATCGGTTCATCTGGCGTTAGTTGCCACATTTGGCGCACAAAATCCTGTGCTGAAAAGTGCGTCCGTTGAGGTTGATATTTTAAAATAGCCTGCATTTAGTCAGTCCCCTTCCTGTGAAAAGTTCGGCAATTCAAGTGCCGTCAAGCGGATAATTTCATCCCGCGACATCTTCACAATTGGGTGGTACTTCTGGTCAAACGCCGCACACTTCTGCCAGGAGCGCCCGTTATCCTCACTGACACAACCACCCAGGATCCCCAACATTCGACTAATTAAGACGGCGTAGGCACGGGTTTGTACCAACGTCTCGGCGGGACAGTCCGTCTGAATCAACAGCTGATGCTCTTGTTCAGTTGTCCGCATCTCAATCGAACTATACTCATGATCATCTTCCAAGGCATCCCAGTCATCATTATCCCGAATTTCAGGTAGATCAAACCACGCCGGTCGGACAAGCATTCCAAGCTGGTCATTTAATACGCGGTCATTACCGATCAGTGCCATTCGATTCTGCCACATTGCGTCCACATCGTCGTTCGTCAATTGATACATGGCGCGAAACAGCTTAATAGCATGTAATTTATGCTTTGGCTTATGACGATAATTAATTAACGCTTTCAATCGAGCACCCCCTCGCTATTTTCTTTTATATTACGCGTTTAATAATTAAATGACTACTGTATTTATAATCTAATTAATACTAACAGTTGAATAGGCTTAAATAACTACAAAAAAGGAGACCCAAAACAAGTCTCCATTTAGAAAATTCTACTGATTTAAATAAATTATAACCGCTAAAACACATTGAACGCTCAGAGGTTGTTGCTGATAGCATCGGTCGTGGTTGTGGCGTTAGGGCAATGTTTTTTTGCCCTTACACCACGGACGGTCCGGAACATTTGTGCTTTTTGCAACTGTTCCGGGCGAGGATCGAGACCGTTTCTCAGGCTCAATCCGGTCCCACGACCGCATGTTATCAGCGACAACCGGATTAGCTAATTATTTAAAATAGTTGATCCCAATGGCATCTTTCATTTCGTTCCAAGTTTGATCAGCAACGACGTTAGCTTTAGCCGTTCCGTCCTTCAAAATCTGGAGCACTTGGGCAGGATCAGCTTCGTAAATCGCACGCCGTTCACGGATTGGCCGTAATTCACCGTCCAAGACTTCCATCAAGTAACGTTTGATCTTAACATCACCTAAGCCACCGTGTTGGTACTGCGCCTTCAAGTCGGCGACTTTATCCTTGTCAGTATCGAAGATATCTAAGTAAGTAAAGACCACGTTGCCTTCAACTTTACCAGGATCTTCAACGTGAATGTGATCTGGGTCAGTGTACATCGACATAACCTTTTTCTTTAAGATATCCGCATCGTCGGAAAGGTAGATGGCGTTGCCCAATGACTTACTCATCTTAGCGTTACCGTCTAACCCAGGAATTCGGCCTAACCCCTTTGCTGGGAAGTAGCCTTCTGGTTCAACTAACGTATTGGTATCATAAGTTCGGTTGAAACTCCGCACGATTTCACGGGTTTGTTCCAACATTGGTTCTTGGTCATCCCCAACAGGGACCGTCGTTGCTTTAAACGCCGTAATATCAGCGGCTTGGCTAACTGGGTAAACGAAGAAGCCCGCTGGCACACTTTCACCAAACGCCTTCTGTTTAATTTCCGTCTTAACGGTTGGGTTGCGGTTCAACCGTGCGACCGTCACCAAGTTAAGGTATTGGTTCATCATATCCGTTAAAGCTGGAATTTGTGACTGCACTAAAATCGTCGACTTCTTAGGGTCGATCCCCACGGCCAAGTAATCCATGGCAACCTGTAATAAACTCTTCCGAATTTTTTCAGGATCATGGGCGTTATCCGTCAAAGCTTGGTTATCCGCAATCATAATGTAAGAATCGTAATCACCCGTATTTTGTAATGCGACCCGGTTACGTAATGAGCCAACATAGTGGCCAATGTGTAGCTTACCGGTTGGGCGGTCACCCGTTAATAATACTTTTTTTGTCATCGTCAAACATCCTTTCATACCTATCCTTATTCACCATCTACTCGGACGAAAAAACGTCCTAATCGACTTCATCAGTCAATTAGGACGCATCACCGTGGTACCACCTAAATTGCAGAAACATGTTTCTGCCACTCGTACGCCGATAAGGGTGGGTTCCCGGTTTTCACCGAATCTCCAAAAAGCCAATTCATTTGTCCGTTCCGGCTTTCAGCATTTGCCAGATCTCTGTTAGTGGACGCCTTACTGTTCTTTTCTTCAACGATTAATTAGCTCTAGTCTAAGCGTTATCACGGACGCTGTCAAAGTTAAAATAGGTTCAGTTTACCAACCCGTTCAACGGCTTCAACTAACCGTTCTTCGGAGACTAGTAAGCCGATGCGGACGTAGCCTTCTCCGTGCGGCCCAAACCCATTACATGGCGCAACGGCCACGCTGGCTTGATCTAACAGTAAGTTAGCGAACTGTTCGCTGGTGTAACCGGCAGGCACTTTCATCAAGGTATAGAAAGCACCACCCGGCTTATAGGCTGGCCAATTAATCTTGGCTGCGGCGCCTAATAAGGCATCGCGCCGCGATTCATAACGGTCACTGATTTCCTTAGCCGCACTTTGGTCACTATTCAAAGCCGCGCTCCCAGCCCGTTGAATCGCTGGGAAGACACTGACAAATAAATGATCTTGAATGAGGTTAATGGCTTCGATCATGTCTGGATTACCAACCGCAAACCCTAAGCGCCAGCCGGCCATGTTGTACGTCTTGGAGAAGGAATAAAATTCAATGCCGACGTCCTTAGCACCCGGCGTCTGCAAGAAGCTAATCGGCCGTTTCCCGTCGTAACCGATTGCACCGTAAGCAAAATCACTGACCACGCCAATTTGATGTTCCTTCGCATAGGCCACCGTTTGCGCATAAAATTCAGGCGTTGCGACCGCACCAGTCGGGTTGTTCGGATAGTTCATATACAATAACTTGGCAGCGTCGGCGACGGCCGGGTCAAGGTGATCAAAGTCTAATAAGAAGTTGTTTTCTTCCAATAATGGGTAAGTTTCGAGTTTCACTTTAGCTAACGCGACCCCAGAGAAATAGTCCGGATAGCCGGGATCTGGCATCAAAATGGTCTCGCCCGGATTCATTAATGCGTAGGGTAACTCCACTAATCCAATCTTGGTTCCACCCAAAACAGCGACTTCTTTTTCGGGGTCCAGCTTAACGCCGTATTCCCGTTCGTAAAAATCAGCACACGCTTGCTTGAAATCTGGTTGCCCGCGGAACTGCGCGTATTTATGGGTTGCCGGGTCTTGCGCTGCGGTTGACAACGCTTCAACGATGAAGGGTGGCGTCGGTTGATCCGGGTTCCCCTGACCTAAGTTAATAACGTCCGCACCGCTCGCCACTTTGGCGTTAACATGTTGAACTAAACTAGCAAAAAATTGTTTGGGTAAATGTTGCAAAATATCAGACTCTGAGAATTCCATGGAGGCACCACTTTCTATTCATGATTTTTTTATCGTTTAAAATGCAATTTAATATAATTCTGGACGCCGGTCGTCAAATACTGGAATCTGGCCGCGAACCTGATCGACTTGTGCTAAATCAAGCTGCGCCGTGACGATTTGCGCGTGGTCTTCCGCCTGCGCAATAATACTGCCGAGCGGATCGATGACCAGTGACTGGCCGCCAAAGTCGTTGTCCGGATCACTACCGACCCGGTTAACGGCCACGACGAACGCTTGATTTTCAATGGCGCGCGCCTGTAAGAGTAACCGCCACTGTGGTAGTCGCACGGTCGGCCATTCGGCACTGACAAAGATCACCCGGGGCCCTTGAGCCGCCTGCTTACGTAACCATTCTGGGAAACGAATGTCGTAACAGATGACCCCCATCGCGGGCACGTCGTCAATCGCAAACAAGTTCTCAGTCGCACCGGCCGTGATGTAGCGGTCTTCGGCCATCAAACCAAAGCGGTGAACCTTGTCATAACGGCTTAACAGTTCACCCTGCCGATTGACCACTAACATTTCGTTATAGTATTGCCCATCCCTAGCCACTGCCACCGAGCCGCCAACAATGTTGACGTTAAATTTCTTGGCTAGCTGACTCAGGAGCTTTAAGGTCCGTTGACCTTCCTCGTCCGCTAAAACGTTTAATCGTTGTAACGCGTACCCCGTATTCCACATTTCTGGCAACACGATTACATCTACCGCTTGTTCCGCGGCCCGTTGAATTGCTGCTTGAACTTGAGTAAAGTTGGCATCCGGATCACCAAATTGAACGTCAATTTGCGCTAAAGCTACTCGCAATTTCTCACCCCATTGATTAGAATTATTAAAATCATATTAGAATACTTTTTGAATCCATGCAAGCGCTGACTAGAATTTATTGCCACCGGTCAAACGCTTTAATTGACACCCCGCCCAAATCCGCCTAGAATTGTTCAAGCAATTTAGACGATTTAACAGACGGGAGGCCTTTTCTTGGCAACATCAGAGCAGGAGCAACAACAAGAACAACGGCGGGTCGATCGGGTCATTGAACAAATTAAAGAACGGTCAAAACAGACCGATGATTTATTGGCCAAGGCCCATCGAGAAACCGATGTGATTCAAACAAACTATGGTGATAATAACTCCGTCAACACGTTCGAAGTCGACGACCGGATTGAAACCAACGCCGAACTTCAACAACAAAAACAAATGGTCGAACGAGCCGTGGAGTCTGAGTCTATTTTAAAACGTCAGGTCGGCGTTTTAAAGGATTTGCGCAACTCACCTTATTTCGGCCGCATCGATATTCAAGACGACCCCAGTGATGACCCCGAAAGGCTATACATTGGGACCGCCTCATTCGTGGACGCTGACCAAAATTTCTTGGTCTACGACTGGCGCGCCCCGATTTCTTCGGTCTACTATAACGGGACGCTGGGACAAGTCGACTATCAGACGCCAGCTGGCCAACAAACGACCGAATTAATGAAGAAACGCCAATTTCAAATCAATCAGGGTCAAATCAAAAACATGTTTGATACCAACGAAACCGTTGGCGACGAAATTTTACAGTCCGTGCTTGGCGAACAAAACGACGCTTACATGCAAAACATCGTTGCGACGATTCAAAAGGAACAAAACGACATCATTCGTGATACTTACAGCGATTTACTCGTGGTCCAAGGCGTCGCTGGTTCTGGCAAAACGTCCGCCATCTTACAGCGGATTGCCTTTTTGCTCTACCATTCGCGGGCATCCCTTGAAGCGGATCAAATGGTGCTCTTTTCACCAAACCGGCTCTTTAGTCACTACATCTCTGAAGTGCTCCCGAGTTTAGGCGAACGCAATATGCGGCAAGTGACCCTTGCTGAATTTCTCAGTGCACGGTTCCAAGGCCTCACCGTTGAAAGTCTCTTCGAACGTTACGAAAGTGACCGCAAAGGCGCGGCAATAACGCCAGCCATTCGAGCGTTTCAAGAAAGTGCCGACTTCATGCAGCAAGTCGACCATTACTGTCACACTTTACCGGCTGATCAGATGCGCTTTACCAATATTGTCTTTAATGGCGAGATTTTCTTCCATAAAGCGGCCATCGAAAAAATTGCGGCGGAACTTCCCGCCGCCATGCAACCAGCCGATCGCTTCTTAGCCGTTAAGAACACCTTGATCAAACGCTTGAAACACCGCATCGACGACGAAGCCCAGGCCGACTGGGTCAACGACATCATTGACCAGTTGACCGACGAAGCTTACCACGACTTACTTGGCAACAAGCGCCGCGGTGAGTTCCAGTCCATGGATGACGAAGTTTTCTACATTGGTAAGCAGATCGTGACCAAACGCCTGCGCCAAGTTTACGACGCCATTTATAACGGCTACTTCTTAGACACCTACGAACAGTACAATGATTTTCTAGGGCAAATCACTCGCCCGGACGACGTGCAGCCTGAGCAGTGGCGTGCCCGGATGCAG
Source organism: Lactiplantibacillus xiangfangensis (assembly GCF_001438845.1). GTDB lineage: Bacteria > Bacillota > Bacilli > Lactobacillales > Lactobacillaceae > Lactiplantibacillus > Lactiplantibacillus xiangfangensis. The sequence continues at coordinate 264,412 of NZ_JQCL01000057.1, read as the reverse complement.
GCTTTCCGTCACGGCATCGAGTACCATCGCATCGCCCTCGTGGACTGCGCACCGTTATTGCTACTTCGTGATATTTTAACGGGGAGCGGTCAGAACCGGCGCATGCAGTACATCTTTGTCGATGAAATGCAGGACTACTCACTCGCACAACTGCTCTACATCAAGCACGCCTTTCCGTTAGCAAAGTTCACTTTATTAGGAGATAGCGAGCAGGCCCTTTTCAAAGATATTGAACAACCGCAACAATTGCTGGAACGGCTCCGTGACGCCTTCAACGTTCGGCGCGCTAACCTCATCACGTTAAACAAGAGCTACCGCTCGACCAAGCAAATTACCAACTTTGCTAAGGCTCTCTTACCCGACGGTGATCAGATTCAAGCGTTCACCCGTGAAGGCGACTTGCCCAAAGTAATGATTCGCTACGGAACGGACGCCGCGTTAAGCGGGCTATTGACCGAGGTTCAGTATCAGTTAAAATCAACTCACACCGTCGCCGTTTTGACTAAGGACCTTGCCGAAAGCAAGCGCGTTTATCAATACTTGAAACATCACACGGTCACGACCTTAATGGCCGACAGTGACCGCACGATGCCACAAGGAGTCATCGTCATGCCGATCTACTTGGCCAAGGGACTTGAATTCGACGCGGTCGTGGCCTACGACGTCTCGGCTGAAAACTATCCGGACGCCGCTTCCGTTGGGGTGCTCTACACCATTGCGTCCCGGGCCATGCATCACTTGACCCTACTCAGCATCGGCGACGTCTCCCCACTAGTCGCCCACCTCGATCCAACCTTATTCACGATCGAGCATCAGGTCCGTGTGTAACGCGTAACGGTTAAATTAACCGCTCCGGCGGCCAGAACTCGAACCAACAGTTCCGGTCGCCACTGATAACATGCGGCCATGGGACCGGGTTAAGCCTGAGGGGCGGTCTTAACCCTCGCCCGGAATAATTGCAAAAAACGCAACTATCCCGGACCGTCCGTGGTGTAAGGCCGGCAAAAAACGCCGACCAAACACCACCTTCACGACCGATGCTATCAGTGTCAACCTCAGGCTATTCAACAAATTAAGATTAACCACCATATCGTAGCTGGATTTAGCGAAGGCAGGCAGAATTGGTGTGCTGTGTCGGCAACATTAGCCGGCGTTCTTTGCCAGTTAATGTTGCGGGGCAATTTAAAGACGCGGTCTATCGGCTTTAAATTGAGGTTCCAGACCGCACTTTGGCTGGGACCGTCCCCATAGCACACCAGTTCTGCCAGCCGTAGCGACTAATATAAATACCATTTTAAGAAAACTAAAAACCTTGTTATTAACACCGCCAAAGTGTTAGTAACAAGGCTTTTTTAGACTCAAATTTAAAATTAATTTTCTTCTACGGACTTGGGAGTTCTAGTTGCGTGCGGGGCACGGTGGATCGCATCCTTCAATACGAACGGTGCAATCATGGTGACCAAAATAATGACCAGAATCACATCGGAATAATAGTCACCGGACAGTAAGTGTGCTGAAAACCCAATTTGCGCCGTAATCAACGCCATTTCACCACGCGAGATCATTCCGGCTCCGACTAAATAATTACTAGACCCACTGAAGCCGTTCAGTTTTGCGCCCAGGCCGCAGCCCAATAGCTTGGTTAGGACACCGAGGACTGTCATCACCGCAATAAACGGCAAGGCTTCCCAGAACCCTTTAAACGTCATGTTCAGACCGACACTGACGAAAAATAGCGGGATAAACATCGTGTAGCCGACCGGTTCAATTGAAACGTCCACAACGTGTTGGTAGTCCGTTTGTGCAATGGCGACACCGGCAAAGAACGCCCCAATTGCGCCACTCAAACCAACCAAGTCCGCCAACCACGCCATGGCCAAACAAATGATGATGGCAACGATGGTCGGACTAGCCGCCATCAACAAATGGTCACTCAGCCGCATTAAGTACGGCGCTACCCATTTAATAACAATGAACACGCCAATAAAGAAAGCGACTTGTTCAAGCAATACGACGCCTAAATTGGTCTGACTCACGCCGCTTTGATGCCCCATCATTGAAATCATGATACTGAGTAAGATCACGCCAATGATGTCATCCGCGACGGCTGCACCTAAAATCGTCGCACCTTCTTTGGTATCTAACGCTTTAAATTCTTTTAAAACTTCCACCGAGATTGAAACAGAGGTTGCAGAAAAGATCACCCCAATAAACAACGATTCGAACCAGCTAAATTGGAATAACCGGCTAGCAACGCCCATGATGACCACCGGAAAAATCACCCCGATGATGGCCACCACGATTGCCGGCCGTAAGTACTTGCGCAACAACGCCAAGTTACTCTCTAGGCCACCGATAAACATCAGTACGACAACCCCAATGTCCGAAAATGTTTGAACCATCGTCGTTAGATGGACCCAGTTGAGGATTGCGGGACCCAGTACGATTCCGACCAAAATTTCCCCAATCACCGCCGGAATTCCCATCCGGTGCGCAAAGTGTCCCGCTAGCGTGGTCGCAACGATCAACAAACAAAGTATTCCCAAAAAAGCCATCGACTCACCATCCATTAATTAGTTACTTTCTATCATACACCATTTAATTCCGGTTCATTTTGTAATCCCGCGCGGCTAACCCTTGTTGAATCACGTGCCAGCTAAGCCCAATCATTAACCCAATCAGTGCTGGCAAGGCCCAATCCAACCCAAGTTTTGCCAATGGTAAGTAGCGGTCATCCCACGCCAGTAACTGTTGCACCCAACCTAAATGCGTAATAATTGCGGGGGCCGCTCCCAACGCGTCTAAGACGGCGGGAATTAAAGTCAACGCGGTCGTCCACCGGTAAACGGCGGGGTCGTTGTGAAAAAGTGGGGAGGCGATGGCCAAAATGATTAGCGTGATTGCTAATGGGTATAAAAACATGAGCATTGGCGTCGACCACGCAATAATCTGGTCTAAGCCGATGTTGGCAATCAAGAGTGATGCGCCGCAAGATAGCCGGTTCCAAGCCCGATAACTGATTTTAGGAAACTTAGCGTGTAGGGCTTCCGAAAACGATGTCGTCAAGCCAACCGCCGTTGTTAAACAAGTCAGGGTCGCCATGATAGCCAAAATAATTTCTCCTGGGACGCCCATCAAAGCATTCGCAATTTGTGAAAAGGCGATCCCGCCATCCGTCGATAACTTAAAGTGTGACAGTGACGTTGCGCCGAGCCAGATTAAGCCCAAATAAATCATGGCTTCTAGGCTAATACTGAGTAGGCTGGATTTGGCCGCCGTTTGCGCAACTGCCTTAGGTTCTTTTTGACCAAGACCGCGAATCGTCGTGACCACCGCAATCCCGAATAGTAAGGCCGCGAGTGCGTCCATCGTGTTATAGCCTTGCAAAAAGCCGTTCAGGAAAGCCCCACCCTGATAAGCTACCGTGACCCGGGCCGTCCCAGCGGTCCCGAGCGGGTGCGTGAAAGCTAGGCCAAAAATCAGTGCCAGTAAAATTAAAAAGGTCGGGTTGAGGAGTTTGCCAATTGTATCAATAATGCCAGTTGGTTTGCGGGACGCCCAGTAAGTAAAGCTAAAGAAAAGTAGCGAATAAATCAGTAAGTATAGCGGGGCTTGACTGGCACTAACGTGGCTTGCAATCCCGATTTGAAACGGCGTGGTCGCCGTCCGGGGCGTCGCAAACAAGGGGCCAAGGGTCGCACAAGTTAGGATCATGAAGGTGGTCGCGTAGCGTTTACCAATTGGTTTGGCTAAGTCGTAAATGCCGCTACTACGGGTCACGCTAATCGCAATGATCCCGAGTAAAGGTAGGATCGTCCCCGTCAGCAGGAACCCCCAGCCAGCCGTTAACCAGTGGCCGCCCGCCAACTGGCCTAGGTGAATAGGAAAGATCAGGTTGCCAGCGCCAAAAAACATGCCGAATAGCATTGAGCCAATAATAATATAGTGTTTGAGCGATAATTTTTGTGTTTGCATTTTAAAAACCTCCGTTTGTCATGTTCAACACCAACTGCCAGCGATTTTCTTACACTCGGTTCAAACCACCATCACTACTTTGATAATTCCGCATAAGCCTCAATTTCCTTTCGAAATCAAAAAAGCGTCCTTACTGAATCCAATTGAATTCAGTAAGGACGCTTGCGCGTGGTACCACCTTATCTTCGTATTTTACAAATCGTAAAATACCTCATCACGTACGGCAACCTTGAGTTGCGATACGTTTGTCCAATAATGGGGACCCCCAGCCGACACTCGTCAATCGTCGCATCAGCAGTTCACAGGTTACTTTCGGGTTAGGACTAGTATCGCCTTGCAGACACCGGCGACTCTCTGAAACTAGGCCCAAACTTACTCTCCTGATCTTCACATTTAATCTCATTTATTTTTAATGATTGCAATCATAAACTCATTTTTATGAGCTGTCAATCTTTTTTTATTCGCTAATTCACCAAAACTAGTTTCTGAATGGCGTCCGCCACGCCACCCTCGTCATTTGTAAGCGTCACGTAATCCGACGCCTCTTTTGCGACGTCGCTACCATTTCCCATGGCGACCGCGGTGCCGGCAAACGCAAACATTGGCAAATCGTTACGTTCGTCACCAACCGCCATCACTTCGTCAGCATGAAGTCCTAAGACCTTGGCTAAGTCTTTAAGCGCCTGGCCCTTATTGACCTGGGCGTGCATCAGTTCCAAGAAATTCGTGGCCGCCCGAACAACGTACAGATCGTCACCAAAGGTTGCTTTAACTAGTGGTTCCACGGCATCGAGTTGTGGACCTTCCCCGACAAAGAGTCCCTTTGCAATCTGAAAATCAGCGGGTAATTCATCCGGTTCACGCACGAGTAATCCCGCCTTATTCTCCCAGGCCTGAATAACCGTGACCCAGTTGACGTCCCGATCGGCCGTGTAAATCGTGCTTTCCGCATCCAAGACGTTAAATGGCACGTGGTGTTCTTTCGCAAATGCCGTCATCCGGCGGTAGTCAGCGTTAGCCACGAGGTGCTTCGCGACGACGCGACCGGTAACACTCTCAATCACGGCGCCGTTGTACGTCACAACGTACTGGTCGTCGCCCGCAATGCCCAATCCCGCTAAGTATGGTTTGACTCCTGCTAGAGGACGGCCGGTACAGAGGACAATTTTAACGCCCTGCGCCGTTGCTTGTTGGACTGCTTGGATTGTGCTTGGCAGTAATTTTCCCGCCGAATTGAGTAACGTGTCATCGATATCGATTGCAATTAGTTTAATCGTCATAGTTAAATTTCCTTTCATTCACGAATCCGGTTACAATTAAATGGATCACCGAATCCGCTTTCCTGATTATTCTTAATATAGCATGGACTGACCACTATTATGGTTAATTTTTGAAAGCTGGCGGTGACATTTTTAAGACGCTAACAAAGTGAGGCACTTTATGGAAATTTTACACGAGGCGGTCCAAACGATTCCCCGCCTTCCCTTTAAATTTTATGAACACGATCCCCTAACGCCCATTGCCGTAAAACCGCACTGGCATCAAGGAATTGAACTTAACTACTTAAAAGCCGGTGCACCGTTAAAATTCGTCACGGACGGGCACACTACTGAATACCGCCCGGGCGACCTCTGGGCCGTTAACCGGCGCGTCGTTCACAGTGCGAGTGGCCCCGAACAAGTCGATTGGGACGAGTTCGGCCTAATTATTGACGATGATTTTCTAACGAACCGGATCGTCGAAAGTGTCAACTGGCAACTAAATTTATCCGGCGCAACTTCCAATCAAGACCATCCCGAAGCGTACAAACTCATCCGCGAGCACCTCGTTGCCATCCGCAAACTTCTAAAGCAACCAACGACCGACCTATTACGACTCGAAATTCTCAGCCATTTTTACGGCCTATTAGCCACTCTGGGAGCGACGTTCACGACACCGTTAGACGAGAACGACGTTAATCCGAATTTTTCATTAGTCGATCACGTGATGACGACCATTAATCAGCACTACTCCGAACCCATCAGCGGGAACACCCTTGCAGACGAGTTTCACGTTTCTTTGACCACGCTCAACCAGCAATTCAACGCAAACGTTCAGCTGTCGGTCAACCGCTACTTGCGCCTGATTCGGCTCATGAATGCCCGCCGGTTGCTCCTCGAAAGCGACCGCAAGATTGAATACATCGCAACGAGCTGTGGCTTTCCCAACAGTAAGACGTTTAACCGGAATTTCAAGACTTGGAAGGGTATGACCCCCACTGATTACCGGCAAGCTTTTGCCCGTTATCACAAAATTGACACCAGTTGCTTGTAAAAATGTCCGCTACCCCCTTTTTTCGCATGGTAAACTACGGCCATCAACTAAAGCAAAGGGGACCAACAACATGATTAAATTAATGGCAACTGATATGGACGGCACCTTCTTAAAAGACGATATGACTTACGACGAAGCTAAGTTCGCGTCACTCTACCAACAACTCCAATTGCGTGGCATTCGCTTCGTAGTCGCCAGTGGTAACCAGTATTACCAACTCAAGTCCTTTTTTAAGGACTATCCTGAACTGATTTACGTCGCTGAAAACGGGGCCTACATCCGTGACCAACAACACGTTTACGCGCAACACGCTTTTGCGCCGACAACGGTGACCACGATTTTAGAAAAGCTCCAAGCGATTCCTGAACTAAAACTACTCGTCTGCGGCGCCAAGAGTGCTTACACCCTGAACACGACCGACCAACAACACGTTGAAAACATGCGCCACTATTACTACCACTTGGCCGTAATCGACAATTACCAGGACATTGATGACAACATCTTAAAGTTTGCCATCAGTTGCCCCCCGGAAAAAACCGACGCCATTGTCGCACAACTGCGGACCGCACTTGCCGGCCTAGGTGAACCAACTAGCAGTGGTCACGGCGACATCGATATCATCCAACCCGGAATGAACAAGGCATCCGGGTTAAAAGAACTCGGCCAAATCCTTGGGGTTGAGTTAGCGGACATGGTCGCTTTCGGTGACGGGGGCAACGACCTCGAAATGCTCCGCGAAGTTGGCCTGGGGGTCGCAATGGCAAACGCCCAACCCGCTGTATCGGCCGTGGCTGACCAGACGACGGGCACCAATCAAGCCCAGGGCGTGTTAACGACCATCGCCCAACTCTTAAGTGACTAGCAATGGCGCAACCTAATTTAAAAACGACGGTCAGCATTTTAAGCCTATCCACTGTCAGTAGCGTGGCAACCATCATTACGGGCGTTATTCCCCAACTCAAACAGACTTTTCCAACCGTTTCGACCACCGTTATCGAATGGCTAGTCACGATTGCGAACCTGAGTGCGCTGATCACCCTCTTGCTTAACCCGTGGCTCGTCAAACGGTGGGGCATCCGCAAAACCGTCATCATTGGTTTAGTCATTAGTGCCGTCACGGGCATCATTCCCGCGTTAACGAGTCGCTTTGCGCTGATTATGATTAGCCGGATTTTCCTCGGAATTGGAATCGGACTATTTTCACCCCATGCCATTAGTTTAATTGCGCACAGCTATCAAGGTGACCTGCGCGCCCGCCTGCTTGGCTACCAAACGGGGCTGTCGGCTTTAGGCAACGCAGTGTTACTCAGTTTAGCTGGTCTGCTGATCGGCCTCAGCTGGCACGCCGTTTTTTGGTTATACGGGCTACTCGCTCTCATCGCCCTGCTCGTGGCATGCTACGTCCCCGAACCCGCACAAGCATCAGTCAAGCCGATTGCAACCAAGACTGCCACCTTGCCACGGCGCCAGTGGCTCCTCGTCGCGTTGACCTTCCTCACTTATTTACTGATTTGGGGTGTTCAACTAAAATTACCAAGCTACTTTGAGCTTCGACACTTTGGTAATGCGCAAGTGCTAAACCTCACACTAGCCGCAATGAATGTCGGTGGCTTGCTGGCGGGTCTCAGTTTCGGGGCGCTCCACAAACGGCTACACCACTTCACTTTGACCTTAGGCTATGCCGGGGCAGCGTTGGCCGTTCTACTGCTATGGGCGACATCCAACACGACCATCGCCATTATCGCCGCCATTGGCTTTAACTTCATCTACTCGTATACCGGGCCCTACCTGGTCTTCACGAGTAACAACGGGTTAGACCCAGCACAAATCAACACACTTAGTAGTACCTTAACGATTGCCACCATCATTAGCGCCTTTTTCGCCCCGTTAGTTTGGAACCAATTAGGTAAAATTGGGCCCCAAGCACTGACGGATAACGTGTTATTATGGATTACCTTCACGCTGGCGTTACTGGCTGTTTTAACTTTATTACTACCCCAAAAGGCCCGATGATTGATGCGCTTTTATCCTACTAAAAATACCCCTTCAAAAGTTAATCACTTCTGAAGAGGTATTTTTGATTGCTAAATCACGTCATTATTAATATAAATACTGTAAATCACTAGCCGGGGTTGGGTAAGCCAAAACCAAACGTTGTAAATCAGCCACCGTTAAACGCTGCTCAATCAGCAACGTCAAATAGTTGATCATCTCATCCGCAAGGTCACTTAACACGGTGGCCCCGACAGCTTGCCCGGTTGTCTGATCCACAACCACTTTAGCTAAGGCCTGCTTAGCGCTAAACCGATAATACGTAAACCACGTCGTCATATCGAGGTCGTTAACGACGTAGCGGTCCGGTTGTGCCGTTGCTTCTGCCGCACTTAACCCTACTTGAGCTAACTTGGGCGCCGCGTAAACTTGCGTTGGGATAACAGGATAATCAATTGGAGCACCCGGTTGGGTCAATTGGCCCACCACGTAACGCGCTTCAAACCCAGCAACGGGCGTCAATTTTGGTATCGGCGTGTCACTGACATCTCCAACCGCATAAATGTGGGGATTGGTTGTCTGGAGGTGGTCATTGACGGCGATCCCGTGACGGCCAAACTGAACGCCGACGTGGGCTAAGCCTAAATGATCATCGTTAGGGACCCGGCCCGCCGAACAGATAACCAAGTCCGTGACTAGTTCAAATCCCGTCGCGGTCTTTAGATGTAAGCCGTCCGCTTCCTGCGTAATTGATTGTAAGTCTTGGTCGAGGTCAAATTTAACACCCGCATCGGTCAAGTTCGCCATTAGGGCTTGTACCATGGTCTGATCAAATTCCTTGAGGGGCCGGTCATTATGATGAATCAGATGAACATCGGCACCCGCAGCGTTCGCAATCGTTGCCAATTCAAACCCAACGTAGCCCCCGCCGACAAAGGTGACCCGCTTAGGCATCGTGTCTAAGTCCAAAAAGTCGGTGCTCGTTTTAAAGTACTCGTGACCTGTAACTGGTAAAATAGCAGGACGCTGACCGGTTGCAATTACGACGTCGTTCGTCGCAATCACGGTCCCGTCCACCGTCAACTGACCATCAGCTTGAAAGAAGGCTTCGCCATGCAGCGTGTCGATGGCCTGACCCTTTAAACCGGCCAAAGTACCGTCATTAATTTTATCGGTATAACCGCGCTTATGGGCCATCAAAGCTGGCCAATCCACATCCGGCACGCCGGTCAACCCGGTGTGTTGCAAATTTTGCGCGGCGACCTTCGCTTCAACGGCGCTCAACAAAATCTTCTTAGGATCACACCCGCGGTTAGGACAGGTGCCACCCCATAAGTCACTTTCGACAATTAGTACGTTTTTACCCTTAGCCTTTAAGCCACTGGCAACCGCCGTACCAGCGGGGCCACCACCAATGACAACAACATCATACTGTGTAGACATGTGCGTCCTCCTTATCAATTAACTTCCTCATAGGCACTTAAGTAGGCCATCACGGTCTGCCGGTCGAGGTAGCCTCGAACTTGGTCATCCTCCGTCACCGCCACGTAATCATGATTGCTGAGTGCTTCAAACGCTGAACGTAACGTGGCCTGACCGTCTAAACGTTGCACTCGCTCGGCAGAAACGTCCGGTTGATTGGCTAAATAACCTTGGACTAAGCCAACGCGGCCAACGTAAACATCGTAAACATTTTTAGCCCGACTAGCGCCAAAGAATTCCCGGACAAAGTCATTGACTGGATGTTGTGCCAGCTCACTTGGCGTATCGACTTGTAATAGTTGGCCATGCCGCATAATGCCAACCCGATCACCTAGCTTTAATGCTTCATTCATATCATGCGTAACGAAAACAATCGTATTATGGTAACGATCGTGGAGTCGTAAAACTAGCTCCTGCAACTGTTGGCGCGACAACGGGTCCAGTGCGCTGAACGGCTCGTCCATGAGCACCGTCTTAGGATTTGCGGCAATTGCCCGCAAGATACCAATCCGTTGTTGTTCACCACCTGATAACTCATTTGGGAGTCGGTCCCGGTATTCCTGAGGATCAAGGCCAACTTCAGTCAGTAAATCATCGATCGCCTGGTTAATTTCTTTTTTCGGGGTACCCTTCATTTCAGGAATCACCGCAATGTTTTGCGCCACCGTCATGTTTGGAAAAAGCGCAATTTGTTGGAGCACGTAACCCATTTGCCACCGTAAATCGCGGACGGGCACCGTGGTCGTATCCACCCCATCCACTAAAATGGTGCCCTTAGTCAGTGGTTCTAAGCGATTAATCATCTTTAACGACGTCGTCTTACCACTACCAGAAGTGCCGACTAACACGAAGAGTTCACCTTGTGAGACTGATAAGTTCAGGTCGGGAATCACCGTTTGACCATGAAAGTCCTTTTGAACGTGTTGAAATTCAATTGCCGTGGTCATCTAGTTTGCCCCCTTTAGTAAGCCGTGTTTGACTAAGTAATGATGCGCTACCGTAGAAGCCGCCTCGTTTTTAACGTTCACTTCGTAGTTCATTTCCTGCATATCAGTTTCAGAAATCTGACCAGATAGCTTATTTAGGGCTTTGACAACTTGTGGATGCTTATTGGCAAAGCTAGCCTTCATCAACGGCGCACCTTGATACGTCGGGAAGAAGTGCTGGTTATCCTTTAAAATCGCCAAGTTATACTGCCGCAACTCACTATCTGTCGAATAGGCATCAACCAAGTTAATCCGTCCCTTGTTAATGGCTTCATAACGTAACGCCGGTTCCATGGACTTCGCCGTCACATCAAGGTTATACGCCTTTTTGAGTCCCTTCAAACCATCGTTACGGTCGATAAATTCCAGTGTCATCCCTGGTTTCAAAATTGATTCAACCCGGTTCAAATCACTAATGTTAGTCAACTTATGCTTCTGTTTGAACTTCTTAGTGACCGCTAACGCGTACGTATTGTTATACTTCATCGGTTCAAGCAACGTCATCTGATCTTGCTGACTCAGGCGTTGCTTTGCTAATTTGTAAGTCTGATCCGCCGTCATGCCCTTGGGGTTCGTCCCCTTTACCAAGGTTTCAAGCACCGACCCGGTGAATTCCGGATAAATCTGAATTTGGTCGTGTTGCAACGCACTGAATAGGAACGTCGTCTTCCCAAAGTTAGGTTTTAACGTTACTTTAACGTGCGAATTCTGGGCTTCAATGAGTTCTTTATACATATTAATTAAGATTTCAGGTTCGGAACCAAGCTTTCCCGCAATCGTGATTGTTTCAACCCGGTTGGCATAGGCGCTGTACGCACCCCCACCGCCGAGCAACACTAAAATCACGGCAAAAACCGTAAGCGCACGCCGGGGACTAGCCGTCTGGAACCAACGTACTAAGGCGCTCAATAAAATGGCCAAAAGCGCTGACGAAACGGCCCCAATTAATAATAACGACGTATCGTTACGGTCAATTCCGAGCATGATAAAGGTCCCCAGACCACCGGCTCCAATTAACGCGGCTAACGTGGCCGTCCCAATAATTAAAACGAGCGCCGTCCGGATACCAGAAATGATTTGGGGCATCGCAATGGGCAGTTCAACTTTAAATAGTTTTCGCATCCGTGACATCCCAAAAGCATCGGCCGCTTCTTCAATGGAAGTGTCGATTTCTGAAATTCCTAAATACGTATTTTGAAAAATTGGCAACAGCGCGTAGATCACTAGTGCAATGACCGCTGGCACCGTCCCAATCCCAACAAGCGGAATGAGCAAACCTAAAAGTGCCAACGACGGAATCGTCTGTAAAACACTTGTCAATTGTAGTAGCCCTTCCGCCCATTTTGGTCGCCGACAGGCCCAGATAGCTAGTGGAATCGCAATCACCATTGCGATAACTAATGCCGCAATTGATATCCCTAAATGCTGCCATAACGCAGTTAATAGGTCACCACGGCGTTCCATAAACGTTTGAATTAAAGTGTGCATGGTTACCCCCAATATTTCCCTTGATTTTCTTAATCGTAGCATACCAACTTAAAAAGCCCAGTAATTTGCATTCTCGTGTTTTCCTGTAACAACAAAAGTTTCATCAATGATAATAAACCTTAATTCGTCATCTGTCAAAAAAATGATTTACCACCCATATCCGTAATTTAAAAGTGTCCACTAAATTTTTTCGGAAAGGTGATCCCATGACAACCATTCAGATGTACCTCGTGACCGAAGTCGTCACCAAGTCGCCAAAGAAAGGCGCGCCCGCCGCAGCTTGGGCCGCCGTTTTAACATATCGTGATCAACAAAAAGTACTCACAGCGGGCCAGTACACGCTCACCAGTAACGCCATTCTGCTGACTGCGCTCATTAGTAGCCTCAAAGCTTTAAAACGACACGACTTACCCATTATTGTGAGCCTACCAGCCGGAGACGTCTTAACCGCGTTCAACCAGCAGACCTACGTTGTCTGGCGTCAAAATGGTTGGAAAACCGACGACCACCCGATTGCCAACCAACAATTATGGGAAACTTTGATTACTTTAACTGACCGTTTTCCAGATTTAACCCTTACAGAACATTCGGCCCACAGCTCTAAGAATGCCTCCCTAGCAACGACGGCGCTTCAGAAAACTTTAGCGACATTATGATGCCATCCACAGACTAAAAAGGCGTCGGAAAAATTCCCGGCGCACTTGATAGTTTTATTTTAAGTCCCATTACTAATTATTTAAAATATCTGGAAAGCGACCTTCCGCAATAAATGAACGTTTTAGCTGAGTAACAAAGCTATCTGCATCTTCAATATCAGGCTTGATCTTTAACACTTGCTCCGAGCATTCCTTTTTAGACAATGCTTGCTTTTTGACTTGTTTTTCGGCTACAAAATCCATCAGTTCACGGCTCTCTTTAGCTGATAAATTGAAATTCAAGAGAACTAAATCGACACATTCCAAATTAGCCTTGTCAGCTAAGCGATTCAACACATCAAGGATTAGCTCGTTTCTATCAAAAATATCAATATCCATGGTCTTTCCTTTCTACAGCATTGGCCGGCTTTCATAGCCCCATCCAATAGCTAATCTTGTTCAGGAGTTCCCTTAGTACGGTGGCGATAGTGCCGACTGCCGACCCGCCGATCTGAACGACCAATAATTTTGGCCAGTTTCGCCGCGCCGTTTACCGACTGATTCATCGCCCGGTCAAATTGACGGTCAGTCAGCCATTTGCGTGCAGTTAGCGATAGCCCAGAAGCCATCCCCGCGTGGTACCGCGTCTTAGGTTTCACGTCGTTGACAGCGCGCGCCATTAATTTGGCAATGACCCCGGGATTGGATGCGAACTGGTCAAATAACGACAACATCGCCCCAACCTTAACTGCTTGTTGGCCGTACGCCGTATCACCAGAAACTTCTAAGAGTTTCTTTTCCGCAATCCCAGCCCACTCCGTCTTGATTCCACCGGGTTCGATTAAAATGACATCAATGCCAAACGGGGCCACTTCCATTCGCAAGGAATCACTCATTCCTTCGATGGCGTGCTTAGTCCCCATATACCAGGCGCTCAGCGGTTGATAGATTTTGCCACCAATCGATGACGTGTTGATAATGCGACCACGATGTTGCGCCCGCATTATTGGCAAAACAAGTTGCGTCAACCGCATGACCCCAAAGACGTTGACTTTAAACTGGTATTCGCCTTCAGACAACGGCACGTCTTCAAGCGCCCCGTACGAGCCGTAACCCGCATTATTGATCAACACGTCCAGGCGTCCCTGTTCCACTTGAATCGTTTTTACCGCAGCTACTAAGGTCGCTTCATCAGTAACATCAATTTTTAGCACGTGTACACCGGCCGCGGCTAAGTCGGTCATTTTTTCGATTCGGCGCGCTGCCCCGTAAACGATATTTCCTTGGGCCTGTAATTTCAAGGCCGTGGCTTTACCGATTCCCGAGGACGCTCCCGTGATTAAAATCACGCGTGGTTGATTCATACTTGGTTCCTCCATTGTTTCATAATCTTACTGTCATGCTACGTCAATCACTACGCAAATGCAATCGAATTCATGGTTCCCGTTATGCTAAAATAGAGCTATCACAGCACGTAATTAATTGGAGGGAAAGAACATGGCAACTAAGATTATTATGGACACCGATCCAGGAATTGACGACGCTGCAGCAATTACCATCGCATTAAATCACCCCGATTTGGACTTACAATTATTGACGACGGTCGCAGGCAACGTGACGGTTGATAAAACAACCCTCAACGCCTTGAAATTGACCCGCTTTTTCAACAGTAACGTTCCGGTAGCGGGTGGCGCACCCCAGCCATTACTGAAACCATTCGAAGATGCCGTCCGCATTCACGGCGTCTCGGGCATGCCGGGCTACGACTTCCCTACCGACCTAGCTGATCCACTGCCACAAACGGCGGTCGAAGCATTGCGGGACTACATTTTAGCCGCTGACAAGCCCATTACCTTAGTGCCAACCGGGGCGTACACGAACATCGCCCTACTATTCAAAACTTATCCCGAAGTCTTACCACACATTAAAGAGATCATCGCCATGGGTGGGGCCCTTGGCAAAGGAAACATGACCAGTGCCGCGGAATTCAACGTCTTTACGGATCCGCACGCCGCTGAAATCATGTATCAATCCGGCGTTCCCATCACGATGGTCGGTTTGGACGTCACCATGAAAGCCTTACTGACCCCAGAAACGATGGCAAAGTTGACCACTGTCGGTCGTACCGGTGAAATGTTGCACGCTCTCTTTGCCCACTATCACGATGGCGGCCAAGCTGGAATTCCAATGCACGACGTGAACACCCTCTTCTACTTGCTCCATCCCGAAGCCTTCACCACTGAAAAAATGTGGATTGACGTGCAAACGGATGGGCCGGCCAATGGTGAGACCGTTGGTGACATCCGTGGTGCTTATCACGATGGGCAAACCAACGCAACGGTCTGTGTTGACATCGACGCCGCAGCCTTCAACGACTGGTTCTTGACGACCGTTGCCGCGATCGGTTAATTAGCGCCTGTGCTAAAATTCGGTTAGTTTGTGAGCATTAACGTAAAAATCAGCGACGATTCCTAGGTTTGGAATCGTCGCTGATTTTGGGTTAAGTGGAACAAATTGCCTTTTGGCGCACGTTTCGACCCTAATACTAGGAAAAGCCGCCCAGAAATATTTCTGAACGGCTTTTTGAGTTCTGTCCTAGATTTGCTTTAAATATCGTCTGGTGTATCTGGAATCAACTGAATCAGTGGTTGACCAAAGTTGACTTCATCACCATTTTTAGCTAGAAAGGCCTTCACTTGGCCCGCCTGCTTAGCAACGACCGGCCGCATCATCTGCATGGCCTGAATCAACCCAACTTGTTGACCCACGGTAACGTGATCGCCTAATTGCACGTACGGTGCTTCTTCGGACGAATGGGCTTGATAGAAGATCCCCACAACCGGTGCCGTGACGCATTCCTTAGGGTCGATTGGATCAACCTCAGCAACGGGGGCACTAGTTGTTTCGGGAGTGACCGTTGTCGCAGCTGGTTCAGCCATTGCGGCGGCGGGCGTTCCTACCGGCGTCGGTGCAACTGGTGCTTGACTCTCAACTGGTTGCGTTGGTAACGGGGTTGGCTGCGTCGTGACGACCGGTTTGCCATGGCCCTTTTTACCCATTTGAATGCCAAAATCTTGATCATGATATTCAAAACTCGTTAAACTACTTTGTTCAAATTTATCCATTAATTGATAGATCTTATCTAATTCCATCAAACAACCCTCCTGTGGTTACGCATCGATTATAACGCTAGTGTACCGCAGGATTGTGTTAGAAGTATGAACGCTTTTTTAAGAATTCGTTTATTTTAAGTCCTAGGCAGAAGCCAGAGCCCCACTAGTCGGCAATACTTTAAATAAAAAAAGTGGCGCTGGGGACTTGCCCGCATTCGCGTACGCTAACACCGCGTCAACGTGGTCTAACTGCAGTAGCCGGTCATCAAGCCGCCACAGATCCCGTTGATAATAATCATGACAATATTGAACGAGGTTGGTCAAAAAATTCCCAATGGCTTCACTGACCGTGTCACCGCGACCATCAACACCCCAAAATTCAGGTGATTCGATCCAGTAACGGTTGTCAGAAAGTTCGCGATAACGGCCCTCTTCATGAACAATAACTAAACGTGGCTTCATTGCCAAGACCCCTTTCAACGGTTACCAATTAAACATTGGGTCTAAGATAGCATCGTCACCGGGACATGGCAATATAAAACGGCGAACCCGTTTCTAATTAAGGTTGTTAAGTTCAACCGCCTTAATATCCAAACTAGTCCGCCATTTTAATTAAGATTCTAAATGTGCTTCTTTAGCTAAAAAATAACCGTGGTGATGCAAATCTTCTTTAAGATCCGCCATCGTAAACTGGTGATAGTATTCCCGGTATTGCCGGTCAGCAACGGTGAACAGGTCCGTCAACGTTTCACTAATATTGGTCGCAATTGGGGACTGGCCGACCCGTTCGTCGGTCTTCGACGGTCCCGTAATAAAGCGCGCATAACTGATGGTTGGCGGAATCGTGAGATCATAAAGATCACCTAAATTCATAGCGGTAAGTTCTTTTTCAAGTTGGTACCCGCCATTCTTGCCGACCGTTCCAATCAAATAGCCTTGCTTATGCAAAACGGATAAGATATTACGAATCATCACTGGGTTTAAGTTCAACGATTGTGCTAATTCACGGCTAGATACCTTGTTAGGCCGGTGTGCGTCCAAGTAGAGAATACTGTGGACGGCAACCGAAAAATCGAGTTTCATTTAACAATCCCTCCCGCCTTTTACTGGTACCCTTATTTTACCACCAACTGTAATCAGTATCATTTCAATTAGCCTAAAAGTTGCGTTATAATGGCGCTCGGGAGGAACACACATGCAATCAAATATGAGTGCCGCCACCTTTAAACTGACGGATCAAGCCGCATTATCGCCGGCACAACAACGATTAGAAACTCAACTATTTAACTTCATTACGACCCATTTGAACCAGAAACAAACCGGGCTCTTCGTCATTCACGGGGACGCCGGAACGGGAAAAAGCGCCGTACTAGCCGCCGCATTCAGTCGGCTACAGGCCCAAAGTCGGAGTAAGGATGCAACTCCTTTACAAGGGACTGACAATTACCTCGTCGTCAATCACAATGAAATGCTCAAAATTTATAAACAGCTCGCAGGTGACGACCCTGCTCTCCGTAAAAAGGACTTTCAAAAACCGACACCACTGATCAATCGGCTAGCCAAGACTAGCCAAACCGCTGACGTCGTCTTTATCGACGAAGCCCACTTACTGTTGACCCAGTCGGATCGCTATAACCGGTTCAACGGCCACAACCAACTCAGCGAGCTTATTAACCACAGTCGCGTCGTCGTACTCGTCTTTGATACCCGGCAAGTGCTCAAGCTGAAAAGTTATTGGCACAGCGCTGATTTAGCGCCATTTTTGGCCCACTATCCGCACACAACGTTTAACCTCGACCAACAGTTTCGCGTCACCGGTAACGACCAAGTCATCAATTGGATCGACGGCTTCACCCAAGGAAAACTACTTTCCAAGCCGACCGATGCCAACTTTGATTTGCAGATTTTTGCTGACGGACAGCCCATGTACGACCAAATTCAGCAACAAGATCAACGCGTCGGGCTGTCCCGAATGATTGCCACCGCTGACTTTCCCTACGTCGTCAACCACGGCACGTGGTACGTAACAGCGGGACAACTCAAATTGCCCTGGGATAAAGTCAATTTGACGGACGAACCCTGGGCGTTACGGCCGGAGACCCTCAATGAAGTAGGGTCAATCTACACGATCCAGGGGTTTGATCTCAATTATGCCGGCGTTATTTTAGGTCCTTCCGTCGGTTACGATGAAGCCCACAACCGAGTCATCGTTCGCCCGGAACGTTACGAAGACCAAGAGGCTTTTAAAAAGCGGTCAGACCTCGGTAACCTTGAACCGTTGCAGCAACAAATCATCTTTAACTCAATTAACGTTTTAATGAAACGTGGCCGTTACGGTTTATACCTCTATGCGGTTGACCCCGTGTTACGGCGGCACCTATTAGCGTTATAATTAGGATAACAATTAAGGAGGCTGCCAACACATGCAAGTTTCGATTCCGACTATTGACGGCGCGCTAGCCGCGCTGTATTCCAAACAAGCTGTGCCCGCACAGACGTATAAAGGCCACCCCATCATTTCATTTCCAATTAACATCAGTGGGGTACCAGCGGGAACTCATTCACTCGCATTTACTTTCGTCGACCACGACGCCATTCCGGTCGGTGGTTTTACTTGGATTCACTGGATTGCCGCAAACATCCCAGCGACCACCACTCAAATTCCGGAAAACGCCAGCCAAACTGGTGCTATTCCAATGATCCAAGGGAATAATTCAACGGCTGGGGGTTACGTTGGCGAAACCGATCCTAAAGTTAGCCAACACTACGTTGGACCGTACCCGCCCGACAAAGATCACCGCTATTCATTCAAGTTATTCGCATTAGATACTGAATTGCCGCTACAATCCGGTTACTGGCTCAATGAATTTCACGATGCCATTGCCGGCCACGTCCTAGCTACCGCAAAGACGCAGGTCATCGGACGCGCATAGTTTAGAGTGGGCCAAAAGGCGGTTAGTTTGTGAGCATTAACGTAAAATCAGCGATTATTCCTGGGTTTGGAATAGTCGCTGATTTTGGGTTAAGCGGAATAAACTGCCTTTTGGACCACGTTTCGACCATCATAAAAGGAAAAACCGTTCGAGAATTTTCGAACAGTTTTTCCTTTTTTTACGCCAAATAAACCAAAACAAACGCAATCAACGCGGGCAATCCCTGCACCACGATAATCGATTTGCTAGCCGTCGCACTGCCGTAAACCGCGGCAACGAGTACACAAGCTAAGAAAAATAGTGTGGCCCCTGCGCTTGCCGCTGCTGGCATGACGAATAAACTGAATAAAATCCCGACCGCTAAGAAACCATTGTACAAACCCTGATTTTTAAACAAAGTTTGAACTTCTGGCATCTTTAATAACTCCCGCGGTACCCCAAACGCCTTTGCGGCCATATCGCTGTTCGCATTAAACATTTCTAACCATAAAATAAAGAAATGTTCTACGGCGACCAACACAGCCATAATCGTTGCAATAATCTGCATCTAAATTCCTCCCCTACTAAAAAACGGCCAGTTAACTCAGACGTTAACCAGCCGTCTGATTCTCATTACTAGTATACCGGTTAATTAGTAAACTTGAGAATCAATAACACGTTTAATTTTTAGCAGCCGGGCATCCAAACATCTTCCGGTTTAACGCCCTTTTCTTTGGCAAAGGCATTCCGCAAGGTTTCCATATCCATTAAATGATACGTCTTTGGATGATCCGGATCATAAGATTCGATTTGGGCCATCATCCCACCATCTTCATGTTCAATGATGTGGCAATGGTACATGTAGACCCCAGTCAACTCGAACTTAACTTTGATCCGCACGATTTCGCCAGGGTTGACACCAACCGTGTCTTTTAGACCATGTTCATTAGGATAAACCGGACCATCATTACGGGCTAATACTTGGAATTGCGTCCCGTGAACGTGGAACGGGTGAACCATCCCATTTTTAGTACTATTCGTATTCCGAATTTCCCAAATGGCAACGTCGCCAACTTTTTGACGGGCATCGATCCGTTGCATGTCGAACTTCTTACCGTCCATGGCAACTTGTTCGTCCATCCCATCCATCGTGATCTTACGAACGGGTAAACCAGGGGTTGGTGCTTCGTCCTTAATATCAACTAAATGGTCAGGTAACTTGGTGTCATCCGGTTCGAAGGCTTTGATCCGGAAGTGGCACAGTGGCGTATCGTCAGTCATCAACGTAACTTCATCACCGGGTTGGTACTTGCCAAAGTCAATGACCAATTCGTCCCGTTCCGCACAAGTCAACATAACTTTTGTCATGTAGACGGGTTCTGGCATAATTCCGCCGTCGGACCCGACTTGAGCAAAGGCCAAATCATCGTCGAAGTGCAAGCGCCATTCACGCCGGTTAGAACCATTCAAGATTCGTAGCCGAACCCGTTGTGTGGTGACATCAAAGTATGGGTTAACGGTCCCGTTAACTAGTGCGGTATGACCTTGCACACCGTCTGGATCGTAGTCCGCTTTATAATCGAATTGATTATCTTCGTGGAATTCACGATCTTGTAAAACCATCGGAATATCATCGACCCCGTAATTACGTGGTAATGGTAATTGATCTTCGACGTCATCCTTAATAATGACCATCGCAGCTAACCCTTTCCAAACTTGGGTCGCGGTTGATGGACATGGATGCGCGTGAAGCCAAGTGGTTGCGGCTGGTTGATGGACTTTAAAATCAATGTGGTTCGTTTCGCCCGGATAAACCGGTGCGTGACAACCACCATCAGTAATTGGCCCAGGAACGTTCAAGCCGTGCCAATGGAAAGTCGTTAATTCTGGTAACGCATTTTTTAAATCGATATGTGTCTTTTTGCCATTACGAAAAACAATCGTTTGGCCTAAGAAACCCGCATTATAACCCCAGGTCTTCGTCTTCTTGCCAGGTAAAAATTGTGTTTCACTGGCTTGGGCTTTGACGGTGTAATAATCGTCCGTTGCCGTTTGCTTATCCGGCTTTAACAGCGGCGGAATTGCCAACGGTTGTGGGGCCGTTTTAGGCGTGACTAACGGAATATAGCCACCGTCGTGTGTATTGTAAGCTGGTTCATCAAAAAAATAATCAGTATAGACTTTTTTTGCCATGTTGACATCCCCTTAAAATTCTAAACCTCAAATACTTGTGAACAGAATACTGATAGCGCTTTACACGCTACCCTCAGTTTAGAATTACTTTAAACGAGTGTCAATCTTAACCCGGTCAACATTTGACCCGTTAACCCTCAGAATCCGCGCCAATCGTACAATCTCGGCACATAAAAAGGACCGTGGCAATTCGTCACAGCCCCCTGGGTACGGCCTTGGTTTAAAAACCAAAGTGGGGTCGGTCATACCCACTGATATCGATGGCAACCCCGTGTGATGACCAACTTAAAATTCAAAGTTCGCCAACTGGTAACCGATAACGTAATCGAACCGCCGCAATATCCGCCCGACTAATCCCATTATAGCGATTGTCGGCCAGCATAACGCTGCGCCTATCCGTACTATGTTGAAGTCCCATACAATGCCCCAATTCATGTTCCGCAACGTGGACTTCATCCCAATAACTGTAACGATAAGTCCAGAAATTACGCGTCAACAACTTGACGAGTCCCTGCGTGTAATAACCATTATTATAGCCAGTCATAAACGTGATCCCAGCTAACTGGTAATATTCCCCGGTCGTGGCCTTACTCGTGGTGAGCGTCAATTGATGATGTGCCCTTGTCCCCGCGACAAACTTAAACTGCCCCGTTCGGTTCCAAGCGCGAATGGCCGCCCCGTAAACGGAGCGGTCGTAATGTGCGCCCTGAATCACGTAGGTGACCCGGGCCCGTGGCCAACGATTACGGGCAAACGGCGTTGCTGACGCGCCGGCATTCGTCATCGGTGTAAATCCTATCCCAACCAACACGGCTAATACAGTTAAACTTAACTTAAAGCTTCTCTCTCTGCTCATTGCTTGTAACCTTCTTCCGCCACAACGAAGGTTGCCATCAACGGTTCAATTCTACCGACTCACTGCTTGAAACTCGTATTCGAAAGTACCGTTTTCAGAGTTGAAACGCGTCAACTTCCATTTTAACTGTTAGTTAATTACGTTATCCGTCAACCGGCGTGCTATCATAAAACTAATCACTACTAGCGTTTAAAATTGGAGGAATTAGCATGGAAAGTATTAAACAAGCCATTGTGCAGCAAGCCCTGACACTCATCAAACCACAGATGGTCGTCGGTTTCGGGGGCGGCACCACCGTTGGCGAACTCGTGAAAGAAGCGGCCAATCACGTCAACGACATTACCGTAGTCACCCCTTCACCCACGACCCGGCAACTTGCAACTATTCTAGGTTATACCGTCATCGACACGCAGTACTGTGACCGTATCGACATCGCATTTGACGGTTGTGACCAACTGGACCACCACGGCAACGCGCTGAAAAGCGGCGGTGGTATCCACGCTAACGAAAAAATTATTGCCAGTTTAGCAGACGAATACTGGCTGCTAACCATGCAGGAACGCCTCGTCAATCAGTTTGATACGAAAACGCCGCTCGTTTTAGAAGTGCTGACCGCCGGCTTATCATTAGCCATGCGAACCATCAGCGAGTTGGGTGGTCAAGCCACGATTCGGACTGCGACTAACCGCGACGGTTTCACCCTTACTGATAGCGGTAATTTACTCATTGATTGTCATTTTCCAAGCTACGACAATTTACACGAACTTAATTCAGAACTATCCGCACTCGCCGGCGTTGTTGAAACGTCCTACTTTGACCGTTTAGTTTCTAACGCCTTGTTAGGTGACGCAGAAACCCAAACGGTTAACCAGTTATTTTAAGTCGCTGATGACATGTAGGACTACTCATCGGTTAATATGGTCCTTCACCAATGGTATTTGATAAAGAAATCTGACAAGGAATCAATTTATTTTTGAATTGATTCTTTTTTTAGCTTCAATAATTAATTTCACCTTGATTACGACTGGTATCTGTAAATACGTAATCAGCTAAACACGCCACAAAAAAATGGTATTGATGAAAAGTCCATCAACACCATTTTTTCGGAGCTTTAACTATACAAAATAACTAAACGGTTCATTTGCATCGATAAAGGTAGTTTTAACGTTTGTCAGTTGTTCAACCAACGAAACTAAAT
Source organism: Lactiplantibacillus xiangfangensis (assembly GCF_001438845.1). Lineage (GTDB taxonomy): Bacteria > Bacillota > Bacilli > Lactobacillales > Lactobacillaceae > Lactiplantibacillus > Lactiplantibacillus xiangfangensis. Next base: position 241,269 of record NZ_JQCL01000057.1, on the reverse strand, counting down.
ACTTCATCCCAAATTCTTCACTACGTTCATGCCCAATAATAACCATCGACTTGTTAATTCCTAGCATGTTGCAATCACGAATATAAGCACTAAGGGTCCATTCAGTAATATCTCCACAAATTGCTAAATCAACGTTTTTATCAGCCATTAACTCGATTGGATTACGCTCATCACCGAGACCAAGACTCGCACCACCAACAAGCCCTGCAATCTTTCGAACTTTTTGCTTTGGGTCTCCAATATACCGGATTGCATGTAAGTTCAAACGTTGCTTCAATCTTAGCAAAACTTGTTCTAGGGTTGTTTCATCTGCTAAATCAAAGCATAATTCAGCTTGCTCTAAAACATTCTTACCGTCTGTATCCCCAGGCTTTAAAAATTGCTGCCATCCCAATTGTTGCCCAAAACCTTTCATAATCAAATCATGCTTGGCAAAGTGCATATGGTCATGAAAACGCCAGATAGTAATGTTGTTATCCAAAATAAGCTGTTTTTTAACCTGAAAGGCTTTATTTTGCTCCAACCATTCTGTTTGATCATGCCCACTAAACCAAGTTGGTTCATGCGTAATAATAAAATTTGAACCTTCCTTAATCGCAGATTTGATTACGTCGACAGTTGCCATAAAAGTCACAACAATTCCATGAACTTCATTATCTGGATTACCAATAATTAACTGATCAATCGATTTGGGTGACACTTTATTCTCTGGATCCGTTTCCTGTTTCAAAGCATCAATAACTGCTTGAATCTTCAATTGAATTCCTCCTATACCGTAATACTCAACATTGAATCATTATCTTCTGACTGCCATTCCTCCTGAACCTTTGAAAACTTAGCATCATTTGTTATTAATACCATAACAGTTGGATCGTAGCCATTCTCTACCAACTTAGTGAAATCAACCGTACCTAGTGAGTCTCCTTGAGCCACAACATCACCTTCGGAAACCGTGATATTAAAAAACTCACCTTTTAAATTAACGGTATCAATACCAATATGAATTAAGAGCTCCACGCCACTTTCCGTGGTAATCCCAATAGCATGCTTAGTAGGAAACACAGTTGTAACCGTCCCAGCAATGGGTGCATATAAATTATTATTCGTTGGATACACTGCAAAACCTTTTCCCATCTTTCCAGAAGAGAAAACTTCATCTTTTACTTCTGATAATGCCGTTGTTTTCCCACTAACTGGCGCAATCACTTGTTCAACTTGTCCCACTTTAGCATCGATATGTTTCTTATCATCTTGACTAGGTTGTACTTTCTTAGTATCTACACCTAGAATTAAATGCAGTGCCAGTGAAAGTCCAAAAGCAACTAACATGGAGAATGCGTAACCAAAGGCTGGTTTGAACGTTGGAATCGTAAAAACACCGCCAGCAATCTGAGTTGCTTTAATCTGAATAATCCCATTAATTATCCCTGATACCATCCCAGCAATACTTGCATAAATTAAAGACTTCCGATATTTAAAGTAAATCCCATAAATAACTGGTTCCGTAATACCAGCGAAGAACGCAGACGCAAACGCAGCTAAAGCATTCTGACGTTCTTTAGAATTATTTTTCCGTAAAATAAACAATCCTAACGCTGCACCGGCCGCTGCAAATCCAGTAGATTGCACTGTTGGTAACAGCGGATCAAAGCCCTGACTAGCCAAATTCATAATAATGACTGGAATGACTGCCCAATGAAGACCAAAAGCCACAATAATAATCCCAACTGCACCGAAAAGGCCACAGGAAATAATCGCATTTTTGACCATTGCCCAAGCAAATAATTTAGCAATCCATTCACCTATTGAAACCCCGATTGGTCCAAATACCATCATTGTAATCGGCGCGACTAAAATCAATTCCAACATGGGCGTTACGATACTTTGAACACTTTTTGGAATATATCTTTTAAGCAAGACATCAAGTGCTTTCAAAAGTAGTACTGCAAGAATTATTGGAAAGACCGTTGATGAATAATTCATTAAGACAACAGGAATACCTACAAAGTCGACTACTTTTTTGCCACTGCTTACTAGATTCATAAAGTTAGGTTCCAGTAACGCTGCACCAATTGTTGCCGCAATATAAGGATTAACTTTTAGCTTAAGCCCAAAGGAAACGCCTAATATAATCGGTAAGAAGTAGAATACCGCATTACCCGTAGCGGATAAGATTGCATAAGTACCACTCTTGGCATCTAACCACCCCGCCATAGTGAGCATCTGAATAACCGCTTTTAGTAACCCAGATCCCATAATAGCAGGAATAATTGGTGCAAATGTACCTGATATAATTTCAAAAACTTGATCCATTACTTTAGGTTTCTGACCATTCTTGGTTGGATTCTGTTTTATATCTCCTAAAACATCCATCACGTCTTCATACACTTCGCCAACATTTTGTCCAATAACTACTTGGTACTGGCCAGCTTGTTGCACAACTTGAATAATATCAAGCTTTTCCAATTCAGCCTTTTTCGCCAGGCTTTCGTCTTTCAAAACAAATCTTAATCGTGTCACACAATGTGTCAAGCTGACAACATTGCCCTTACCACCAATATTTTTGACGATATCTTTGGCTAATTGTTTATTACTCATTTTTAACCCTCCTCGTTTTTGTAACGCTTACATTTCACATTATAGGACTTGTTTTGTAATTGTCAATCGTTTGACAATTATTAATTTAAAATATAATTAAACGTTGATTTATCAGTAGTTTAATTATATTTATCGTTTGACATTAAAGATAAACAGAAATAAAATACTATTACAGATAACGTTTTCATAACTGGGAGTGAACATATGACAAAGTGGTCAACAGAACTTAAATATCAACCATATAACAAATGGTCTGCTACTTATATGACTAATCTAAAAAAGCGAATTTCTAATAGTAACCATCGTCTTGCTTGGCATATTCAACCACCAACTGGGCTTTTAAATGATCCTAACGGCTTTAGTTATTTTAATCATGAATGGCACTTATTTTATCAATATTATCCTTATGGTCCCGTCCACGGATTAAAATCTTGGTACCACGTTACATCTAAGGATTTAATTCATTGGGAATCACATGGAATTGCACTATATCCTGACACACCATATGACAGTCAGGGTGTGTATTCAGGATCAGCATTACCTCTAAACGACCGAAACTTACTAATAATGTACACCGGCAATGTCCGTGATCAAGCAGGACACCGACAAAGTTACCAAAACTATGCCCTTATGTCTGCTAAAGGAACGATTACTAAAGAGCGTCACAATCCTATTATTCAACGCCCAGATAACGTGACAGAACATTTTCGTGATCCTCAGTTAATCCAAACTGAGCACGGTTACTACGCCTTATTAGGCGCTCAGCGCCGGCGAGACTTGAGTGGCCAGATCAATGTCTTTAAATCGACTAATCTACACCATTGGGAAAATCTTGGCTTTTTAAACTTTACTGATATTCGCATGGGTTACATGATCGAATGTCCTAATCTAATTCAAGTTGACGGTCAACCACTCTTGATTTTTTGTCCTCAAGGGCTAAGTCAAAAAGACCTCGCCTATGATAACAATTACCCAAATACTTATCTAATCGGTAACCATGCTGACCTTGATCAGGCTAACTTTGATGCAGTGGGTCACCAGTTAACCTTACTAGATGAAGGTTTTGATTGTTATGCGACACAGGTTCTCAAAACTCCTGATGGTCGTGCACTGGCTATCACGTGGGTTGGTTTACCAGATATGCACTATCCCACCGACAAGGAAGGCTGGAGCAATTGCTTATCAATGGTTAAAGAATTGCACATTAAAAATGGCAAACTTTATCAGATGCCCTTGGTAGCATTATCTCAACTGCGTCAAAACCATCAGCATCACGTTAAAACAATGATGGCAAATACTAGCCAGGCCTTAATTGGTTCAAATAGTTATGAATTACAACTTACGATTTCCGCTGACCAACAGGGCCAATTAAAACTGATGACTAACCAGGAAGGCAAATTAGGATTAACTTTAAAATTTGATACCAAAAGTGGCCAGTTAACTGTACAACGTCAGTGTTTCACTCAAACTAGCACCGAGCAACGGACAGTTAGTCTCACATCCAATAAAACATTAAAATTGCGTATCTTTGTTGATCACTCGCTTGTTGAAATTTTCGTAAACAACGGTGAGAGAGTGTTCACACAACGCGTCTTTGTAGCACCGGAACAAACTTTGATTAAACTAGTCAGCACACAACAATTAACCTATAATAGTGACTATTGGGATCTTCAATCCACTGTAAAGTAGGCGAGTAACAAAGATGCGACCAAAACTAGCTGACGTCGCCCGTGAAGCTGGTGTATCACCAACAACCGTTTCGCGTGTGATTAACAATAAAGCTCATTTAAGTGAGAAAACTAAAAACAATGTCTACGCAGCCATGCGAAAACTAAATTACCAACCGAACTCCTTAGCACGCTCATTGCATGGAAAACAAACACATTTAATTGGCGTCATTTTTCCGTCAGTTTCAAACCCATTCTATGCTGAGTTAATTGAATTGATTGAAAAAAAACTATTTAAAAATAACTATAAAATCATTTTGTGTAATTCTGCTAATAACTCTGATAAGGAACGTAATTACTTACGGATGTTATTGGCCAATCAAGTTGACGGCATCATCGTTGGTACACATAACGTGGATATCAAAGAATACCAACAAGTTGAACTGCCGATTGTCTCATTTGATCGCAAACTAGCTGACAACATTCCAATTGTCAGTTCTGATAATGCGGCCGGCGGTAAAATGGCCGCTGAAGAGCTCATGAATCACAACGCACATAATTTATACTTCGTTGGTCGCGTACACCATGCTAGTGCTGTTAACCCAACCGATTTACGACAGCAAGCTTTTCAAGATACCATAACGGCACATGGTTTAACACCACACACATGGAATCTGAGTACAACAGATTCAGTCACAATTAAACGTGCTAAAATCGCACAATTGCTTCATCAACCTGTCGATGGTATCTTCGCAGCGGACGATTTTACCGCGTTGCTAGTTATGCAAACTGCCAAAGAGCTTGGTATTCAGCTTCCTGAGCAATTAAAATTGATTGGCTACGACGGCACAAAGCTTATCCAAAATTATCATCCTGAACTTTCAACCATCGTTCAGCCTATTGAAGATATGGCAGACTTGCTCATCTCTATCTTACTGGAACGCATCGATAGCAAGTCTGAAGTACCGTTGACGAACTTCAAATTACCAAATACATTGTTGCGTAGTCAGACCTTAGAGTAATCTTCTACCTAAAAGTATATAAATAGGTTCTATTCTAGTTTTATCCTTACGACTTATAGTAAAAGTCCCATTTAAATCCATTTTCAAAACGGATTTAAATGGGACTTTAGTTTTATTTTTAGTTAAAAGCTTTCATCGGAACCTTTCCTGGTGATTCAATAATTGTGATAACTGCCCCTTGAACTCTTCACTGTGCGCCTGCATACTGCTCAACTCTTTACTCATTGGGACCGTGTAATCGGCCACTTCGCCGTGCTCACCTTGATCGAGTCCCAGCGCCTCTTCCTGTTCGTCAACGCGCATCTTAACGACTCGTCGCAACCCAATAATAATGATGGTGCAAACCGCTGCGGTAAACGCGATCGTAAAGGCCGTGGCTAGTAATTGTAAGCCAAACAATTTAAACCCACCCCCATAGAACAGACCACTTTGGGCAATCGAACTGTTGACCTGCTTGCTGGCAAATAGCCCGGTCAAAATACTCCCAACGATTCCAGAAACACCGTGGCAGCCAAACGCATCGAGTGCGTCGTCAATTCCCAACCGCGGTTTAATCAAGCTAATGAACCCGTAACTCGCAAAAGTCGCTAGCAGTCCGATCCAAAACGCCCCCGAAACCGTCACGTACCCGCAAGCCGGCGTAATCCCAACTAAACCACACAACGTTCCTGTGCAGACACCCACCAGCGTCGGCTTGCCCTGGGTAATCATTTCGATGATCATCCACGTCATCATCGACGTCGCAGTCGCCACCGTCGTCGTGAGAAAAGCCTGAACGGCAATGTCATTCATCGCCAAAGCGGACCCAGCGTTAAAGCCGTACCAGCCAATCCACAAAATCGCGGTACCTAGTAACACCCACAAGACGTTGTAATGGGCTTCGGTGTCCTGACCGAACTTACGCCGCGGGCCAAGAAAGATCGACAAGACTAGCGCGGTCACCCCGGCGTTAATATGGACCACCGTCCCGCCAGCAAAGTCAATGACGCCAAGGTTAGCTAAGAACCCGTTGTCCCAAACCATATGCACCATTGGGTAATAGATCAATACCGACCAACAAATAATAAATGATAATAGAAATTTAAAACGAATGCGACCAACTACGGCACCCACGAACAGCGCGGGCGTAATAATTGCAAACATCATTTGGAAAATGAGGTACAAGCCATTGGTAATTTTCGTTGGCGTCAATCCGGTCAGATCAACACCGTGTAACCACACCGCTTTCAAATCTCCAACAACACCAAAAGCATTCCCTGAAAACGACAACGAATAGCCAACTGCCAACCATAAAATAATCGCCAATCCACAAATCATAAATACTGATAATAACGTGTTGACAACGTTACGTTTAGAAACTAACCCACCGTAGAAAAAGGCTAAACCGGGCGTCATGAAGAAAACCAATATGCTGGAAAGGATCAAAAACGTTGAGTTTGCTGCATTCATAATAACAGCTCCAATCTATACCACTTGATGTCAGAAATTATAACATGTACAGCTAAATAAACCTAAAATTTTTTAATGTTTAAGCTTATTTTTCTTAACCTTTACTATTTCTAGCGTTAATTTAGTGACTTTCCACAAATTGATGTCATCTTTTGTAACAATTGCTATTTTGCTTGTTATCTTAAGCACTTAGACGCCGTCGACGGGTGTGTTCCCCTTCACCATTAAGAAAATAACGTTTTTAAAACGTAACCCTTTTCATTGATTGACGCTTCCGGGTCACCGCTGTAAACTTGTCAACATTATTAAATAATGATTAGATTATTAGATATAGTCTTAATAATAAAATCGGAGGCTTTGTTTATGCGAAAATATGCCATTATCGGTGTGGGCCACGTTGGCGCCACCATTGCTTATACCCTTGTCTGTAAAGGAATCGCTGATGAATTGATTTTGATTGATACGAACGTTGGAAAGGCCCGGGCCGAACAACTGGATTTACAAGATGCTCAGGCGCGCTTGGATAGCCGGACCATTATTAAAATTAACGACTACTCGGAACTAACGGACGCAGATATCTTATTCATTACCAGTGGCAACATCCACGCACTAGATCACGCTTCCGGTAACCGGTGGGCGGAATTCGAATACACCCGCAAAATCGTTCAAGATATCGCACCAAAAGTTAAAGCAACCGGCTTTAACGGTGTCGTTATCGATACGATGAATCCATGTGACGCCATTACCCACTACTTCCAACGTGCAACCGGCCTTTCCCGCCAGCAAGTCTTCGGCACCGGGACCTTTCTCGATACCGCCCGCATGCAAAAGGTCGTGGCCGAAGTCTTCGACTGTGATCCTAAAAACGTGACCGGCTACGTTTACGGTGAACACGGGGAATCCCAATTCAGTGCCTGGTCCACCGTCCAAGTCAACGGGATTCCAATCACTGAACTAGCTAAAACGAACGACCTCGATTTAGACGCGCTAGAAGCTGAAGCACGCCACGGTGGCTGGGCGGTTCACTCTGGGAAGGGCTACACGAGTTTTGCCATTGCGACCTGCGCGGTTAAACTTAGCGAAGCCGTTTTCGCTAACGCCCGCCTCGCCTGCCCAGTATCTGCTTACAGTGACCGTTTCGAAACCTACATTGGACAACCGGCCATCATCGGTAAAGACGGCGTTGAAAGTGTCACGACGTTAGCATTGACCAATGATGAAGAAACTAAATTTCAAGCCTCTGCCAACACCATTATTGAAAAGTTCCACGCTTTTGATGACGTTTTGGCCCAGCAAGCCAATCAACAACAAGAAAAACGCGCATAAGAATCCCAGATTAGCCCGCAAATTCCCTGAAACGACTGGAAAAAGTCTACTGTCAATGTTAAAATTTTACTAAACAGAACATTCAACACATTAACTATTTAGATGGTGGGATCAAACATGCGACGACAATTAGCGACGCGCCAACGCTGGTTGGTGATTATTCTATTGACGATTGTTGGGATTGGTTGTGCTCTATTTGGTCGTTGGGGTCAATTACTTAGCGTCATTCTTATTGGGTTAACGCTCACCATTGTAACGAGTAGTTGTTTAAACTTTTGTCAGTCGCGCGGCTTTAAGCAAGGCAGTGGCATGTTGTTGTCACTGATTATTGTCGCGGGCTACATCCTCGTTATTTTAGGGAGTTACGGTTACTTAAAGGGTTAACATTCAATCAAAAAGAGTTCGGGATAAGACTCAAAAAGCCAATCAGAAAATTTCTGGTTGGCTTTTCCTATTGTTATGGTCGAAACGTGGGCCAAAAGGCAATTTGCGAGCATTAACCGCCTTTTGGCCCACTCTCTTTTTTAGGCATTAATTTTAAGCACGTTGCCGTTTAAACAGCCGCATCCCGGTAATCACCGTTGCAACCAAACAGATCACTAGTGACACCATAAAGGCCACGCGCATCCCGGAGATAAAGATTTCTGGGTGAGCTGGCAAGTACGATGTAACTTTGTACCCCGCTGAACGACTCATCGCTGAGAATAGCACGGTCGTTGCAGCTGAAATTCCGATAATCATTCCCAGTTCACGTGCTAACGCGTTAATCCCGCCAGCAACACCAAGGTCTTTGACTGGTACCGAACTCATTACAATCGAGTTATTCGGCGCCATGAAGATCCCGTTACCAAAACCAACGAGGCCGATAAAGCCCATGAAGATCCACAACGGTGTTGCTAAGTTGGCCATCATGTAACCAATCTGGCTGATTGAAATCAAGATTAAGCCAATAAACGTTAATAATTCTGGGCCAATTTTATCCGAAACCGCCCCGGCAATCGGGGCCACAATGACCTGGACAATGGGGAACGTCATCAATGCGTAACCCGCGTAATTAGCCGCTAAGCCCCGCGCATTTTCCAAATAAAATGGCGCGATAACGTTGAAGAAAAAGTTAGCAATAAAAATCAGTAAGGCACAGAGAATACTGATACTAAACTGAGCATTCTTGAACAGCTTCAACGCTAACACTGGGTTATCATGGTGTAATTCTACCCGGATAAAGGCGACTAAGATAATGGCGGATACCGCAAATAGCAACAAAATGACGGGCTTCGCAAACCCAATCTCTTGCCCAATGAAGATTCCCGCAAACAACGTCACCATTAAGACGGCGAACAATCCGGAACCGAGTTTATCCAGTGGTTGGGCCGTCGTGGTTACGTCTTTCGGTAAGATAATAGCGCCTAAAATAATGGCAACAATGCCAACCGGAATGTTGATCCAGAAAATATAGCCCCAACTTAAGTGGGCTAGAATTAACCCGCCAATCCCAGGACCAGCAATACTTCCAAGCGCAACGAAGGACCCAATCATCCCCAGTGCACGCCCGCGTTCTTTAAACGGGAACACTTCAGTGATGATCCCGTTATTCGTACTCATCGTCATGGCTGCGCCCACCGCCTGAACGGCCCGTGAGACCAGCAGCAAGGTCAGCCCAGAGTTAAATCCTGCCAGTAACGACCCCACCGTAAACAGAACGGATCCGATTTTGAAGATTCGAATTTTACCTAAGGTATCGCCCAATTTTCCGAATAATAGCAGTAGTGCGCAAATCACAATCAAATAAATCGAAACGACCCATTCCGCTTGGTTCATCGGTATGCCTAGGTCTTTGCTCATCACTGGTAACGCAATATTAACGATGCTACCATCTAGCGTCGACATAAAGGTAAATAGGCAAACCGCTACTAAAATCCACCAGCGGTGCTTTTGGATTTGCGGGTCCATCGCAAAAGCTGTATTTTTCATGTTTTCTATTTCTCCCGTTCCATTTGATTTAATCGTTGGGTCACCCAGTTATATTGGGCCTGCGCCCGTACGCGTTGCAAGTCATTCACCAATAACGCGTCTTGAATATCGGCCGCTAACATATTGGGATTATGATGAATATGTGTCGCTTGGCTCGCCAAGCGGGTTAACTGGCCACTGATAAATTGTTGAAAATCCGTTAGTACCATGACGCGTTCCGCCATCGTCAGCAAATGTAAAAAATTGACCTTCATTTGAAAAGTCAATTGGGTTTGCTTATTGAGCGCTACGGGTGCTAGGACCAACGCGCGAAACCGTTTTTGCCCACGAGCCGTAATCGTCGCTAGCTTTTGCGGTCGTTTACTTGGTGTGCGTTTGAAATCCATCGTCAGCAAGTCCGCCGCAGCTAACTTATCCATCAAGGGGTAGAGTGCCCCAAAACTGATCGTTAACTCCTGACCAACCACGCTAGTCAACGCTTTGCGCAGTTGATACCCGGTCATCGGATAATCCATCAGCTGGCCAAGAATAAAAAGTTCATACATCGTCCAATGTCACCTATCTTTCGCGTGTTTTAGTATATATATCTTTTAGATATATTGCAAGCTTAGTCACTTACCAAACCAGGCCCCAGGTGACTAAAAGTACCGGCAATTAGCCAAAAAGTGCTATGATAAAGCATACAAACTTAAGGGGGTTAGACACGATGAGTACAATTATGGAAGACCTGCAAGTAGCAGCAAAACAAGCCCACCTCATCAATCTTTATCAGGCTAATAGCGAAGTGGTTTATACCGGTTATATCGATAGTCTGGCACCCGATGGCGTGGTCATGAACACTTACGATGACGCCGGGGTACAGGATGGCGCCGTTTTTATGCGCTACGACGTTATCGATGAAGTCGAAATGATGAGTGAAGACTTAGACAACATGGCGTTTCGACTGGAGAATGCCACGGCAGAGCGTCTGAATGCCGTACCACAAGAACCACTCCACTTAGATGACCGTCACGCTGCTTTATCCCAAATCATGGGTAAAGCGGTCGCTAGCCAGCAAGTCGTCCTACTCGTCTTGGCCAATAACGATAAGTACATTGAAGGCCAAGTCACCAACATTAATGCAACCGATTTTGAATTCAAGACGTTCGATAAATTTAACTTTCACAACAACGACACGCAGTCGTTAGCTCTTGACGCGGTTCAAATTATCGAATTTCGTGGCAACGAACTATTATTAGAGAGTACCTTTGTTAAAACGAAGTACCAGCATGAAGATGCCATTAAGATTTCCGGCAAAGCTGCAATTGCTGAAACTTTAAAACAGGCCCAACAGAAACATCAACTGATCACGATCCGTTCAGCGGACGGCTCCGACATGTTCTTCGTTGGCTTTGTTAACGCCCTCAACAGCGATAGCGTCCTATTAAACCTAGTCGACATGACCGGCCAGTTCGGCGGGTACACGCTTTGCCGGCAGTCGTTAATTGAATCCGTAACAGTTCAGTCCGACTACTTACAAACCATGTGTGGATTCATCGAATTAAACCGGCAATACGAACTCGACGTTCAACCTGTTTTGAACAATGAACGCCTATTCGACGCAACGACCGATTTATTCGAGGCCATTTTACGTCAATCGGGAACCTTCAATAACCTGGTCCACTTAACGACTGAAAATCCAATGTTACCAGCGATGACCGGTTATCCTGGGGCCATCACAAACGGCCACTTCATTTTCTACAGTGTGGATGAAGAAAACCAAATCAACCACGTTGGCACGTTAATTGAACTTGACCAAGTTGTTGAATTATCCTTTGGTTACATGGACGCTTACCTCTTAGAAAAACGGCTGAAAAGTACCGGTAACCTTTAAAAATTAAGCTACTAATACAAATGACCCGTCAGAAAAGTTTTAATTTCTGACGGGTCATTTTTGTTAGTGTGCTTTAAGCTCGACGCACCCGCGTCACTGCACCGCTCGTAAAACTTTGTTGCTGACCATTTGATAATTTCAAGACTAAGCCGCCCTGATCATCGATGGCTACCGCCGTTCCGTTAACCGTCCGTTGTCCGACTTGTAACGTCACTGCACGGCCAAGCACCACCGACTTATCCCGATAAAAGGGTAAAAATGCGGTCGTCGGGTAGCGCTGATAAGCCGCGACTAATTCGCTGAGTAAGGCGGCTGCTAACCGATTGCGGTCCACCCTCGCTTGGGGATCAATCCCCTGAGCAATGGCCGTTAGTCCCCGTGGAAACGTTGCGGTCGTTAAGTTTAAACCGACACCAACAATGAAGGCGGACGCCGAGGTTGATTCTAATTCCATGCTAGCTTCGGTAATGATTCCGCCAACCTTGTAATCGTTTAAAAAGATGTCGTTGACCCATTTCATCCCAAAATCTTGGGTTGGAAAAAAACGCTGTAACACCTTCACAACACTGACAACGACACCGGTAGTCAGTAAACCAACCCGCGACAAGTCGTTACTAGGATTAGGTAAAACTAAACTGAAATACAATCCCGTTTGACCAGGTGAATAAAATGACCGCCCTAACCGACCATAGCCAGCCGTCTGCTGATTGGCAATAAAAGCAGCCAACTGTGGTTGCGCGTGCTGACTTAAAAATTGCTTCGCTAAGTCCTGCGTTGAGGTCGTTTGGTCAGTCACCTGAATCACGCCGTCAAACCCAGTGCCAGCCGTGACTTTAATCGCCAACTCGTCCAATTGTTGGCTTCCCGCGTACTGATACCCCCGGTTCTTGCGGCTCGCAATTTGGTGGCCCCGTTTGCGTAAGCTGTTAATGGCTTTCCAAACACTTTCACGACTGATACCGACTTGTTGTGCCAACTGATCCCCAGATAACCACTCATCGGGGTGGGCCATCAACGCCGTTAAGATTTTTTCTTTTGTTGATATAACCATTGCTATCTCCCTCTAAGCCGGAATGCCAAAGTCAACAACACTACGAACACGGCGGGCAATAACGACGGCTAACGTCCCTTTGATCAAATCCCCAGGAATAAACGCTAAGTTGGATAACAGCGCGACGGGCAAGGCCATGTTCGACTGAACGGCCAACCAAACAGCCCCGACAATGTCGATGAACCCAATTCCGGCAATCCAAACGATCAATAACTCCCGCCACCAGTTTTGCGCTTCCGCGGCGTGCGTGCGTTGTAACAAGGTGCCAATCAAGACCGGCGCCAACAGCCACGCGGCTAAGTAACCACCCGTTGGACCGACGAAGACCGCGGCACCACCGCGACCACCCGATAGAATTGGTAGTCCCAACGCAGCTAAGGCTAGAAACAGTCCTACGGCAACCGTGCCGTATTTGCGCCCTAATAATTCGGCCGCTAAAAAGATCCCCATATTTTGCAAAATAATCGGTACCGGTATAAAGCCTAACGGAATCCCCGGAAAGAAGCCTAAAACAATAATTAGCGCCGTGACCATTGCGGTCTGTGTTAAGTGCTTAATCTGTTGTTGATTTGTCATGCCCCGCACACCCCTTTTTATGAATTACTAACAGTTTAAGCTAACAGTAACCCGTTTTCAATATGGTGGGTTACTATTAATCTCAAAAAAACGGAACGCCCCCGTTAAGGGTCGTTCCGTTACTTGTTAAACTATTACATTATTCTTTGGGAATTCGTTTCTCTACGTGGTATTTACGTGCATCTGGCTTAGGTTTCGGGCCATCCGCTGCAATCAAATCATCCGCATAAAACACCGAATAACCGTGCTCTTCTTCCAGCGGGCGCGCAATCAGTAACCCACGCTTACGACCGTGCTGTGCATTATAAATGTCGGCACTCCGGAGCGCTTGATTAAAATCATGCGATTCTGAAATCGCATCGCCTGGATTAAAAAGAACGTTTTCATCCATATCGATCAACTCCTTAGGATTGGTACCTTAATTATACACACTTACGTCCTCAACGCGAAAGTTTAAAGGTTGATATCAACGTTATAAGTTAACTTTGAAAGCGTTAAGCCCTTTGTAACTAAGGCGCCAATGAAATCTTGGGCCTTATCACGCATCTTCGCAACCATGACTTTGTCTTGTTCCGTTAAGAAGGCCGTTAATTCATCTCCAGACAACTTAGCTGCTTTTTTATCCGTTTCAGCAACAAATTGCCCTAATTCGATGCGGCATTCTTTCAAGTAATCAATGTTATCTTGAACGAAATCAGCGTAGTGGGTTTCCGTCATCATTGAAACGGTCCGGTATAACCAGTAAGCACTCTTAATATCGTACTTCAACGGTGTGTTCGCGAAGCTAGGATCAGTTTCAGAAACGTTGGCGTGGAATGGTAAGAATGGTGCGAACGCAGGTGTCCCAAAGGTCATCCACATAATGGCACTCTGTTCTTCAGGCACGTCGTTACGAATCTGCATCACGTGTGAGTTTTGGGTCCGGTTCATTGAAATTGGACGGAACTTTTTCGCTTCCGGCGTATTCAAGAATGGATCGTACTTCGTTTCGTTGTAGTGTGACCCTAAAACATATTCCACATCGGCAACGGAAATCTTCTTGTCAGCGTGGCAAATGAATGGTAATTCGCTAGATTGTGGATCCTGTTCGATTTCTGGATTGAAGTAATGTTGACCATACCAAACCCGTGGGGTGTTGTAGTGACGGTCTTTTTCATTATCCGTCCCGAAAATATGACGGAAGTTAAAGCCTTCCTTATCCGGATTCAAGTGATGTTCTTCAACGAATTCTTGAATGCCTTCGGACCACATAAAGTTATCGGGATCATTGAAATCGACCCACTGGATGGCAACTTGGTTTGCGGCAACTGCGTACGCGTCGTCAGGAATCCGTTGTGCGACCCAGTGATGACCGGTAACGATTTCCATGTACCAAACATCATTTTTATCGTTAAAGAGGACCCCGTTACCTTCGGGTGAGCCGTACTTAGCAATTAATTTACCCAAGTATTCAACCCCACCACGGGCGGAATCGATAAATGGTGTCAGCATCGTTGGTAAAGAATCTTCTGCCAAACCATTTTTAATAAATGGGTCGAACGTCAGAGTATGTTCGTTACCATAGACACTTTCGGTTGAGGAAACCCCAACGTTCTTTTCGTTAAAGCCGTTTTCTTCAAAGACACCCTTTTCGGCAACTTCAATGTTTGGAACGGCTTGGTAACGATACCCGTCTTCTGGTAGTGGTGCGGTAAAACCGTTCTTACCAGAAGTCAGCGTTTCGTGCCGCCCGTGAACTGCTGGGTGAACGATGAACTTTTGTGGCGTAATCGGCATAAAAGTATCGTCGTTACGGGCAATAATCGTGGAACCGTCCACGGTCGCCTTTTTCCCAACTAAAATGGTGGTACATGCTTGTTCGTTCATGTAAACACTCCTCTATATAATCATTATGAATACGTTCTACCACTTCAATTTTACACGCTCTAATTAAAATTGCTAGGTTGATGGAAACGTTAACAAAAAATTCTTACGCAATTTTAATGGGCCACCGCGTACTTATCAAGCATTCGAACAACAAAAAACGATGATTCGCTACTAACTAGCTGATATCATCGTTCAGGATTAATCTTGCGCCTCCATTTGTAAGGTCCACGTAATCGTGGCTTCATAAGCACCCGGTGACATTCGGGAATCGGTTTTTATGATAATTCCACTGTCACGCGCTTTAAAAACTTGTTCGTACACTTTAGACCCGTCAACGTCACTGACCGGCGTCGTCTTCCGTGAATCTAAGATCGTTACAAGCTGATTTAGCGGAAACTGCTGTTGTTGCCCATCAACGTACCACAAAAAGGGACTCAGATCTCGTTTGTCATTGTTCTTAGTCGACTCTGTTGCAATTGCCGTTAAGGTCCACCACTTTTGGTCAATGACCCGACTATCAACGACCGACAGTTTCCAAACATCGTTCGACCATATCGAAGTATTATTTAACGGCAGTGGTTGATTAGGAAAATAGAGGTTCGATTTCTGGTTCGTAAAAATGACGTTCTCCATCTTTTTAGTGATTTTTACGATAATATCGTTGGACTGAATATAGCCAGGGATCTTGGCATATATTGGAATCGCAATCGTCGTTCCCCACGCCTGTGAATTAATAAACGCGGCGAGGTTCTGCTTAGAACTTCCATACTGCACTTTCAATTGCTCATCATCAACTTGAATTTCAAGGCGCTTGCGCAGATCGTCCATGACTTCAGCATCCGTCGCTCCCTCAGGATAGGATAAATTATCTTCAATATGGAAGGCCGGATTATTTTCAGCTTTGGACATTTTCAGTTGCTTTTGTGACGCTTCAGAGAAATCACCAAATTGATTATTTTCAGAGATTGTTATTTCGGGATTAGCTAATAAATGGTCTGCTAGGGGCGTTTTTAAATCTAATGCGTACGTCCCATCATCCTTAACCGTAGTCGTCTCATTATTAACATCGCTCGTTATAGTACATCCCGGCAAACCAGTTCCTGTAATCACCGTACTGGTCGGCCCTAAACCATCGTCAATGGTCGGTACTTTAAGCACGCCATCAGTGGTGAAAGTTCCTAAGTAATAGGTGCTCCAGTGGTTCGGATCCTGGGTGGTTTTTAATTGGTACCCAATACGCAATGGAAACAGTTTACTTAATTTTGAAAAATCAACTTGTAAACGAAAGTCAGGTGACCTTTGAAAAAGCATACTGTCCTTACTTTTTTCATTATCTGTCGATTTAGGAAAAAATTTATTTGTGGCAATGTCAACAATTGGTTGTCGTTTACCATCACCGGTCATCAAGACTACTTGTGCATCAGTAATTTTATTGGTACTGCCAAATGGTAAAATAGCCCACCCTAGCATGTGCACCCAAACTCGGGTCGTCTTTGTTGTTATACGACCATTATCAACGTAATTTGCGGTGATTCTATCAAGAGATGGATACGATTGCAGTTTAATATCTGGTCCGTCAATCAGCGAACTGTCAGATTTTTCAACTGGTTTAAAATGGCTATCATTCATTACATCTTCCTTATAGATCCCACTGCTAGCTGCTTGACCGTTAACAACAGTGCCACATTGTAGCAATACTAACAGAATCGCGCTGAGAAGCACCCATTTGACCCATTTCCATTCAACCACTGCTCCGACTCCTCCTACCCATGTCCACGCCAATTATTTTGCTTGTCGATGTCTACGAATAATTAAAATAATCAAAGCAATTATCGCCCCAAAAATCAGCGTACCTAGAACCCCCAACGCAACTAGCCAAATCGGTTGGATTTCACGGTGTTCGTTTGATGCACGCCGATATTTTTTAGCAGCACTAGCCGTAATATCAAAATCTTTTTCGAACGTCCAGTGCCCCTGATGATTCTTAGCAGTCATTTTCAAATGGTAGTGCCCAGCAGCTAATTGTTCCGGCGCCATTAAAATTGGATACTTAAAGACTGAATTCGGTGCCAACCTGACATCACACTTAGTCGCCTGCTTAACAAGTTTGCCAGTTTTGCGGTCAGTAATTTCAGTCTTCAAAGTTAGTTTAGGCACGATGACCGCTGAGACATTTCGTAATATCGGAAAGATGGTCTGATGGCCATGGTCAACCCCCGGCTTAACTTGCGCTAAAAGTAATTTTGGTGCGGGCACTTTTCCTAACGTATACTTCATGGCAATCATGTAAGCATACTGGTTACGCACATTCATGGCACCGTCAACGTGGCCAGTGACTTGCTCATCAACTTTTTCAAAATTCCAACCACCCAATAGAACCCCTTGAAAGTCGGTCGTCGGCATTTTAACTTTGGCGGTGACCGTCTTAGTGCCATTCGCCGGTACCGTGACAACGGCCTCCCCATCAATCTTCGTTAACTTAGCTAACGAAAACTTCAATGAAGGATCAAAGGTCTTGGCCGCCGTAATGTACTCAATCGCACCATTTTGATTCGTATAAGCCGTATGAATACTCGTCCGCACTTTAATATCTCGCTTAGTGCTATTATAAATAACCGCTTTGAGCGTCTGCTTCTGTCCTGACTGCATCTTGAGGTCAAAATACGATTGTCCCGTTTTCAGCTGATTGCTCGGTAACTGAGCGGAGACGCTAAACCCAATATTATTTTCCGGATTAGTGGATGCGGCGTAACCCACCTGACTACTCACTAATCCCATCACAACGCCAATACCTAAACTGACGATTCCCCAAAATCGTTTTATTTCTTGCATTTTTTACCCCTTGCACTGCGACCTTATGTATAAAAGGTGGCCCAGTTGACCGCCTCTCTTAGTCTAGTTTAACTTTGAGCTTCATCCGTCAACGTCCAATGTAAAGTCGTTGAATAAGCTTCGGGCTTTGCCGAATTAACAGGAATAGTTAATTTAATCGCACTAGGATCAAATTGGGCAGCCGTAACTCCGGCCCCCACACCTTGGTCTGCCGTTAAAATAGCTTTCGCGGGATCTCCCAGGGTAATCTCCAAACTGTCCTTGGAAACTTTCGCATCAAGATCACCTTGACTGCTGTTTTTAACAATAGCTTGCGGCCAAGCCATCGTCGCGTTTTCAATCGTATCCGGAGTAGTCCCGCCCTTTAATTTATCTCCGGCAACTTTGACTTGCCATTTAGCAGCGGCGCCCCGACCATCCGCAACTTCCACGACGAACTTACTATTCCAATCAAAAGGTTCCGCCGCCTTCGCTGCAGGTTGATCCTTACTAACCGTTGCAAAATAGCTTTTATTTTGATATAAGTCAATCAGCGTCTTGTTATCAGCACCATGAAAAGTCATTTGGGGCGTCACATAAATCAACGCCGGTCCCGTAGAATTTTCATGTGAGGTAACATTGCTAGTCGAAGGATTCGTAGTATCAGTCTCACTTGGCGTATTAGGATTAACTGGCTTAATATCAGTGCTCGCTGCTTCAAAAGTAATTTGCGCATTCGTTTCACCACTATTACCCGTAGTGGTCCCATCTCCCGCCGCCTGAACATTCATTGGCGCTAGTAGCACTACGACACTAAGTAATGCTGACCCAATCATTGTTTTCTTCATGTTTACGCCACTCCTCTTTCTATTAATGGCCTTACCCTGAAATAAAAATGGTAAGCACCTTAATTGTGTGCAACTAGAGTATAAGTGGCTTTAGGTAGACTGGCAATAGTCAGCTTGCGTGTCAATTCGCAATAAAAAATAATTTAATTTTCAGCTAAAAATTAATAAATATGTATAATCACCAGATAATCAAAACAATTGATAATATCAAATATCAATAATGTAATTAAGCCCTTGAATTAATCATTAATAAAACCTGTGATTTTACTGATTCACTTTGTGTAACCCTTAGAATTGCCAACCGATTGCACCCGTTTCTGTCACTAATCAATTATCAAAATTAGTTGATGAATTATATTGTTTTAACAAAGTTTATCTACTGATAAGCACGTCTCAACGGGACCCACATTCAGATTCCAAATTTTTAAAACTAAATTTTAACAACACTTATCATGAATCCAAAAATTAATTTATTCATTTAGCAATAATCAGTTTAGTTTAAAAAATTATTCTTACTTTTGAAAAATTCACGACACACTTTCTTCATATTTCGTTGTTATAGTTTACTCATAGCAATTAAGGATCCCCCTCCAAGGTTGCTACTATAATAATTAACATTCTTTTCATTTACTCCTCCAAAGTAATGAAATCCGTTAAAGTGTAAAAGCTTTAACAGCTTGATGAGCGGCATGTGAACGTCCCCCCGCTTATATGAATAAACGTTCATCAAGTTTATCAACATATGATTCCCCGTCATATGTTGACCTACTCCTTTTGACCTTCGTATTCCCGTACGAAGGTTTTTTTGTATAAAATAATTGATTAATACTATAAATAGACACGCTGATTGGCCGTTTTCTCAGTCAAGTTTCCCTACCGGTCTGTGACTATGAATTTTAACAGAAACCGATTATACTGAATACATCACAATAAAGGTGGGGATACACATGTCTGAAGGTTACCTAGACGAGCGTTTAATTGGCCAACAGTTTACGATTACACTGGCTGATTTACTCGATGGTGTTTCATTTTATGGCATTTATTACAACTTACGAGCAACAACCTCGTTACACGTGGGGGACTTAGTGGAAGTTGTCGCGACAACACCACACGGGTTAACTGTTAAGATTGTGGTTTCCCACCAACAGGGGGACTAAAAATATGCTAACCATTATTATTGCGCTAATCATCATCTTACTAGTTGTAGCGATCCTAGCTGCAAGTATTCGCATCATTACTCAACCCAATCAGGGGGTCGTCTTAACCTTTGGTAAATTCGAACGGGTCTTGAGTTCCGGCTTTCACTTCATCAAACCATTCATTTCACGAGTTATTACGGTCAACACGGCACAAACACCAGTCGATTTGAACCAACAAGTTGTCATTACCAAGGATAACGCCGAAATTTCAGTTAAAATTTCACTGAAATACCACGTTACCAACATTGAAGACTTTGTATTTAAAAACGAAGACTCGGTTCGGAGTATGATTCAAGATACCCGGGCCGCTTTACGGGGCATCATTGGGAACAAAGAACTGAACGAAGTCCTGAACGGGACGCAAGAAATCAACGCAGCGTTGTTCAAAGAAATTTCTTCCGTTACAGCTGGCTACGGGTTGAACGTCGACCGGGTCAACATCGACTCAGTTAACCCTTCCGCTGATATTCAAGCTTCAATGAACAAGCTCTTGCAAGCCACCCGGGAACGGGACGCAACCATTGCGACCGCCGAAGGGAAGAGCAAGTCGATCACCTTGGAAAACGAAGCCAATAACCGCGCCTTATTAGCAACTAACAAGGCTCAAAACGAGGCGCTCGTTAACAGCGCAACGGCTAAAGCAACCGCAATCCAAACGGAAGCTGACGCCGATGCTTACCGGACCCGGATTTTAAACGAAGCCTTAGCCGCTTCATCCGAGAACTACTTCATCTTCCAAAACACGGAAGCGGTCAAAGCCTTGGCTGACGGCAGTTCCAACACGATCGTCTTACCTAACCAGACTTTGGACAGCCTGGGCTTAATTCCAGCCCTAACTAAAGTCGGTAAACTGACCACTAAATAAGCATGACAAAAACTGATAAACATAACATTTTGTTATTGTTTATCAGTTTTTTTATGGCAACTAACCGTTATCCAGATGCTTATAGGTGGGCCCACCTTTTTAATTGGTGTACAATTTAACTATGCGAAACTAATTATGAGGTGATACTTTGAATCAACCTTGGCAAACTAAATGGCCGGAGCGGATCAGCTACGGCCTTAGTGATGCGGCCGATAATCTAGTCTTTCAAATGATGACGACCTATTTACTTTTCTTTTACACAGACGTTTACGGGTTATCCGCTAGCGCGGCGGCCATTCTATTCGTGGTGGCGCGCTTAGCCGATGTCATCGAAAGCTTGATTATTGGGATTATGATTGACCACACCCATTCACGTTTTGGGAAAAGCCGCCCCTTCTTTCTCTGGTACGCGCTGCCGTACGTGATCTTCGCCGTGTTGACTTTCGTTACCCCCAACTTTAGTGGGAACGGTAAACTCATCTGGGCTTACATCACCTACCTCGGCTTAGGCTTCTTCTATACCGCAGTCAATTTACCCATTACATCCATCTTACCGACGTTGTCTAAAAACGAGCATGAGCTAACGTTACTCGGCGTGATTCGCCAATTTTTCGGTAGCGCCGTTCAAATTATCGTAGCGGTCTTCACGTTGCCACTAGTCAGCTTCTTCGGTAAGGGTAATCAACAGAGCGGGTTTCTCTATACCATTATCCTGTTTGGTCTAATTTCGCTAGCACTGATTTGGAACACCTTTTTCCAAGTGAAAGAACGTTTTAGCCAACCAGAACAGGCCCATCAACCACTCAAAGACGTTTGGAAAATGCTCAAGAAAAATAAACAGTGGTTTATTATTTCCATCGTCATTTTATTATATTGGCTGACGACCGCCATTAAGAATCAAACGACCATCTACTACTTTAAATATTTACAAAACAACGAAAACCTAGTACCACTGGTCAACGGTTTTACCTTTGCAGCGTTGATTGGCGTGGTTTTGATCGTCCGGACATCCAAAAAAATCGGCAAGAAACAAACGATGCTTACCGGGATTGCCGTAGCAACCATTGGCCAATTAATTTTAGCCCTAGGAACCATTCTCAATCAGTTAGCCGTTATTTTTACTGGGACCTTTATTAATTCAATTGGGAACGGCTTAATTATTGGACTCGTTTCAATCATGATTGCCGATACGATTCGTTACGGCATGACTATGGGTATCCAAGCCGAAGGAATTTTAGCTTCGACGGATGACTTCGGGGTTAACGTTGGCCTCGGATTTGGCGGTCTTATTACGGCCGGACTGTTCCACTTGTCTGGCTACACGGCTAATCACGCGCAAAACCTCGCGACCCAACACATGATCACGTTGAATTACGCCTGGTTGCCATTAATTTTATACGTCATCATGTTTATCACATTACTCTTTTATAACGAGCGGCAATTATTAGCGGCCGTTAATCAGGAAGCATAGAAGAAATCGGAATCTCCTGCCACAATTTGGTTAGGGATTCCGATTTTTTCAGGCTTAAGTTAAAACCTAATAGTAATTGTAAAGCTGTATTCAGCGAAGGCGGGTAGAATTGGTGTGCTGTGTCAGCAACATCAGACGGTGTTTTCTAGCCGACTGATGTTGCAAGGCGATTCAAAGACGTGGTTTGTCGGCTTTGAATCGAGGCTCCAGACCGCACTATGGCTGGAGCCGTCCGCCACAGCACACCGGTTCTACCCGCCGGAACGGTTGATTTCGTTTTAATAGTAAACAAAAAAGCCGACCGAAGTCGACTTTTTTCTTTGAGTCAAAAATCCAATTATTTAACTGCTGGAGTTTCGAACCAGCCGATACGTGATGTAATAACATCAACGATGGCTTTCTTACCAGGTGCTAATAATTTACGAGGATCATAGCCCTTACCGATTTGGTCTGCGCCAGATTCGATGTAGGCACGGGTAGCGTTAGCGAAAGCAACTTGGTTTTCGGTGTTAACGTTAACCTTGCTGATACCCATTTCAACAGCCTTAACGATTTGGTCCTTAGGAATACCAGAACCACCATGAAGAACTAATGGCATCTTAACGGCGTCTGAGATTTCTTGTAAACGATCGAAATGTAAGCCAGTCCAGTTTTCTGGGTACTTACCATGGATGTTACCAATCCCAGCAGCTAAAATGTCGATACCAGTAGCAGCTAAAGTCTTAGCTTCTTCAACAGATGCTAATTCACCTTCACCGATGATACCGTCTTCTTCACCACCAATTGAACCAACTTCGGCTTCAACAGAGATACCTTTGGCATGAGCTAACTTAACGATTTCCTTAGTCTTTGCTAAGTTTTCGTCGAATGGTAAGTCATGGCCATCAAACATAACTGATGAGAAACCAACTTCGATACATTCTTTGGCAGCTTCGTAGTTACCATGGTCTAAATGCATAACAACAGGAACAGTGATGTTCATGCTTTCCATTTCATCAGCAACTAAGTCCATGACCAACTTGTAGCCACCCATGTATTTAGCAGCGCCCATTGAAACTTGAAGAATAACTGGGGTGTTAGTGTCTTGAGCACCCTTTAAGATGCAACGAGTCCATTCAAGGTTGTTAGTGTTAAACGCACCAATAGCGTAATGGTTCTTGTATGCGTCTTGTGTCATATCAACAGCATTTACAAATGACATAAAAATAACCCTCCTAGGTTAATTAAGAGATACGATTTTTGAATCACATTCATTTTAGCACACTTTACTTGGCAGTGATAACCGATTTGCGATATTTATTACCCAATACAATTCCCGCAATACCAGTAAGTTGGCCCACTTTTTAATGTAAGCCTTTCCATCACCGTCCTAAATTCAAATTTTAGTTTGGACCACCATCTTTATGTCCTAACTTTTGTTAGGTTTAATTCAGCTTAAATTCATTTGTGAATAAAATAACTAATTGCCGTAGCACCAATAATGTAAACGCTTTCTTAAATTTCACTATACAGTCCTTATATGCCGGCATCATCGCAATTATATAAATTATAAATGAAATCAATCTAAGGTATTTACATTTGTGAAGAAGTGTTTATAATAGGGTTTGTGAAATAAACAACAAGTACTGTATTGCTTAGGAGGAATCCTCGATGTTGAAAGAAATTGATAAAAAAACTGAAGTTAAACAATCAATTGATCGGCTTGTGTTAAACGCCTCTTTGGCTGCCAACCGCTTGGAAGTCATGGATCAGAATCAGATTGATAAAGCCGTTACTGCCATGGCGCACGCCGCCCACGCAGCACGGGGAATGCTAGCTGCCATGGCTGTGGAAGAAACTGGTCGTGGAAACTACCGTGATAAAGTGGCTAAAAATGATTTTGCCGCTAAAAATATCTATAACTACATTAAAGATGATAAAACCGTTGGCATCATCAACGACGATCCTGTCAGTGGGGTTACTAAAGTCGCTGAACCCGTTGGGATTATTGCCGGCGTTACACCAGTGACGAACCCAACATCGACCGTTATCTTTAACGCCATGCTTGCGTTGAAGACGCGTAACCCAATCATCTTTGGATTCCACCCCTTTGCACAAAAGTCTTGTGTTGAAACTGGACGCATCATTCGTGACGCCGCTGAAGCCGCGGGTGCGCCTAAAGATTGGATTCAATGGATCAAGGAACCTAGCTTAGAAGCCACCAACACTTTAATGAACCATAAAGGTGTGGCAACGATTATTGCTACCGGTGGTGCCGGCATGGTCAAGACGGCTTACTCAACCGGGAAACCAGCCTTAGGTGTTGGCCCTGGTAACGTGCCATGCTTCATCGAGAAAACGGCGAACGTTAAACAAGCCGTTAGTGACGTTATTATTTCCAAGTCATTTGATAACGGGATGATTTGTGCGTCCGAATCGAACTTAATCGTCGATGACAGCATTTACGATCAGGTTAAATCCGAACTCAGTCACAACGGGGTTTACTTCGTTGGCCCCGATAACTTCAAAGCACTTGAAAGTACCGTTATGAACTTGGAAAAGCAAGCCGTTAACCCGAAAGTTGCTGGTCAAACGCCTTGGCAGATTGCACAGTGGGCCGGTTTTGACGTTCCCGTTGACACCAAGGTCTTAGCCGTTGAAATTCCAGATATCGGTGGCGACCAAGTCTTTTCACGTGAAAAGTTATCACCCGTTCTGGCGGTCGTTCACGCTAAAGATACGCAAAACGGCTTCAATTTAATGAAGCGGAGCCTTTCCTTGGGTGGCTTAGGTCACACGGCAACGCTACACACAACTGATGAAAAAGTCATGAACCAATTTGCGCTTGAAATGACGGCTTGCCGGGCTTTGATCAACGTTCCTTCTTCACAGGGGGCCATTGGTTTCAAGTACGATAACGTTGCACCTTCCCTAACGCTTGGCTGTGGGACTTGGGGTCACAACTCCATTTCGCATAACTTGGAAGACTGGGACCTGTTAAACATCAAGACCGTTGCAAAACGCCTTGATAAGATTCGTTAATCCTTCATAGATCACTAGAATTTGCCGCTAACAAAACCGCCTGAGTGTGTCAGTACAGCTGACAACTCAGGCGGTTTTTAGTGTTATTAATTATGATGGGCACGCCGGCGCCAACGTTGCACGGCTAAAACAATGGTCGTCACGATGGCTAACGCAAGTAATCCGTAACCCAATGGCAGTAGGAAGAATGGTTCCACCAACAATCCGTCGGCGTCTACCCGCACCCCAATCGCTATCTTTAAAATAAAGCACAGAATGGCGCTAAGCCATATCATCCCACAAACTGAACGATGCATCCGCATGATGTTTCCTCCTAATTTGGATTCACAGAAAGCGACTAAGCCTCTGTAACCTTAACTTAGTTTTTTAAACGTCCATACATCTCGAAACTTATCGGGACGATACAAGAACCACCGGCCTAAACTCCAGGTCAAATAGCCAATCACCAAGCCCATAACAATCCCTGTTCCGATTGGCATATGCTCTGGATAATTATCCGTGATTATCCCCAGAATTTCCAGACCAAATTCTGAACAACTGGTCGCAATAATTAAATAAATAATGGAAAACCATAATACGGCGGAACGTAACTCTGGAAAGCGGAAAAATTCACGACTATCTTCTAACGATAGGTGATCAAAGCCCCAAGCATTTAACCAGTATAGGAAGCCACCAAACACAACACCCGCAATGATTGCAACTCCTAATTCAAGCCAACTGCCCGAATCCAACCGATTTAAAATATCCAATTGACGATATTGCATCCCTGAGATCCCGGATAATAAATTAATCATCCCATTATACGCAAAAATCATGCTAAGGGAGAAGACGATTCCAGCAAAGACACTTGCAAAAATATGACCGACCCACAAGCCAAACGTCGTCCCAATCATCATTAAGACCAGTAACAGGATCAGTCGTGATAATTCGATTCGCCAAGAATTCCCCCACATAAAGTAGGCGTGGCGTTTAGCTAAAACGGACTGAATCGCGACAAAGTAAATGCCTTGCATCAAGATGTACCCAATCGTTACCGCTACAACCATCAGTCCAATTTTTTGCCGGTAGATTCGTCGCCGAACCACGGGTAAAGCAAACAGATAGTGATTGAAGTTCGTCCAATTATCATGTAAAAACATGGTTAACCCAAGCACAAAGTAGACGACCACGGCGATGAGCATCCTTAATACCCCACCTTCTTCTAAGGTAAAGGCCCCCGGATGCACATAAATATTAGGTTGATTGACAACACTCATACCTTCTTTTAGTCCAGCCGCAATCAGTACAATAACTGCTGTTAACAGCCAAATACGGTAATGTCGCCACAGTAACCGTCTTAATTTTTGATTTGACATGTTCTCGTTCACTCCTATGATAATAGCTCGTAATCCGCTTCATCCGTTAAGTTAGCCATAAATAGGTCCGTTAACGAAAGCGGTAGTTCCTCTTGAAAGACTGGCTGAGTCGCAGCCAATTGTTCCCGCAATTTTTCCGTGTAATTTTCAAATACCACAATGATGACCCGTCCCGAAACGTGAACGACCCGCCCCGCTTGCCGCAGCAACGCCGGTACTTTTTTATCCCGGTAAACTAACTGAATCTTACGAGCTTGGCTCCGCATATCTTCGAGCTGGTAATCATTGACGACCTGCCCATCCTTAAGCATTAACGCCCGGTCGATCACACCTCCTAATTCGACCAAGTTATGCGACGCAATTAAAATCGACCGCTTGCCCCCAGCGACTTCCTCAATCAGAATACTGAGAATGTTTTTACGAATCAAAACGTCTAACCCGTCGAGTGGTTCGTCCAAGAAAAGGTACGGCGCATTCGTCGCCACGCTTAGGATAATGGTAAACAAGCCAAAGGTTCCCTTTGAAAAGTGCCGTAACTTTTGCTTGCCCATTAGGTGGTACCGTTTCAGTAACGATTCAAACTTCTTAGCATCAAACTGGGGATACGCCGCCTGGTAGTAACCTTGGATCTGTTTAATCGTGGCGCCCCGGAAGAAGTTCGCTAACGGATCAATGAAACACAGCTCCGTTTTTAACTCTGGGTGCTCCGACAAAACTTGACCATCAATCGTCACGTTGCCGTTGTCGGCTAAATATTGGCCGTTGATCGTTCGAAACAGGGTCGTTTTACCAACGCCGTTTCGACCAATAACACCAATGATTTGACCCGGTTGCACCGTGAAGCTGATGCCATCAAGGGTTGGGTGCTGATCAATTTGCTTGCTTAACTTATTGATAACTAAACTCATAACGTCGTTCCTTCCATCTGGTCGAGCCAGCCCCGCATTTCATTAAAACTAATGCCTGCTTGTTGGGCCTGACTGACGATCTGTTGTAACCTCTTTTGTAACTCGGTGCGCACTGAGGTCGGGTTAAAGGCGTTAACGTAAGTTCCTTTGCCCGGCACCGTGCGAATAACTTGTTGGGCTTCCAACTGTTTGTACGCTTTGCTGACCGTATTTGGATTAAGCAAATGTTGGCGGGCCATTTCACGAACGGACGGCAGCTGGTCATCCACTTGTAAAATACCGTGTTCAACATCTTGTTTAACACCCTCAACGAGCTGGGCGTAGTACGGTTGGCCACTGACATGATCAATCTGCATAGGGCCATTACCTCTTTCACTGTATGGTACTGTACTAGTTATCAGTAAATAGTACAGCGTAGTACGGTTAAATGCAACTCGAATAGATATTCTTATACAAAACAACAACCATCATAATGAAAGCCCTTGCAAAGTTGGTATAACCGAGTATACTTATTTTTGAACCGGTTCAAAAATACTGCTACAGGAGTGTGAATATCATGAAATTCGTTGATAAAATGGCTGATCGATTACTACCAGTCATGTCAAAAATCAACCAGCAACGCCATTTACTCGCCATCCGTGACGCTTTTATTGTGACGATGCCATTAATCATGGCCGCCTCGTTCTTAATTCTGTTAAATGCTCTTGTTTTTTCGAACGAATGGGTTAATAAATTTATTAATCTGAGTAAATTAGCTAATCTTGCTGTGATTGTCAATAACGGGACCATGAATATTTTAGCCATCGTTGTTTGCTATCAAATCGGGACCAACTTGGCACACTGGTATGTCGCTAATAAACGGATTACCGATCCGTCTTTTAATGAAATCCATGCCGGCATTCTCAGCGTTGCCTGCCTATTTATTTTAATGCCAATCAATACGACCGTCACGCTTCTTAACGGCAAAACTGCACAAGCAACCGGGGTCTACTCAAGTACCTTAACTTCCGCTTCCGGACTTGCCACCGCTATGATCTGTGCTCTCATTGCTACCGAAATTTTTGTTCATTTGACTAAATTTAAAAAGATGAAGATTCACATGCCAGAAACTGTTCCACCGGCCGTTGCAACTTCATTTAACTCACTTGTTCCCGAAGTATTAGTCGTCTTAATCTTTGGGGTGATTGCCTACACCCTGTTTGAAACCACAGGATTAGACGTACCAGCGCTCATTAACTTAGCTATCCAAGCACCCTTGAAGGGCTTCGTTCTTTCCGTTGGTGGGACCATTTTTCTTCAATTTATTTCTGACGTTTTATGGGTCTTTGGGATGCATGGCTCTGATATTTTGGCACCCATCCGCCAAGCACCATTACTGCAATCTATTCAGGAAAATATGTCTGCATTCGCTGCACATAAAGCGATTCCTAACATTATTACAGAACCATTCATTAACTCGTTTGGCTTAATCGGTGGTGGTGGCTGTGTCCTACCACTCCTAATTGCAATCTTTGTTTTCTCTAAACGGAAAGACTTTCGTCAAATCGGTAAATTGGGCCTACCAACAAGCCTCTTCAACATTACTGAACCTGTCATGTTCGGTTTACCAGTTGTTATGAACCCAATCTTAATGATTCCATGTGCCTTAATTCCATCAATTAACATTATTATTGCTTATATTTTAACCGCAGTAGGTTTAGTCGGTCGAACCGTTGCGCAAGCACCTTGGATTACGCCACCAGTCTTTATGGCATTCTTATCAACCGGTGGGAACTGGATGGCTGCAATTTTAACTATTTTGCTAATCGCACTAGATGTCTTTCTCTTTATGCCATTTGTCGTTGCTTCTAACAAGGCTGTCCCTGACAACTAGATTTTCACAAGTAAGGATGAGCTAATAATGAAATATCCATATCAAAACAGCGCACTTCCCATTCAGGAACGAGTCGCGGACCTTTTAGGACGGCTATCTTTAAAAGAAAAAGTTGGTCAAGTGAACCAACATCTTTACGGCTGGCAAACATACCATTTTGATCCTGCCACAAAAGCTGTTCAGCTTACTGATGATTTTACGAAACATTTAGATTGGGGTGCTGGGTTAGGTGCAATCTACGGCCTTTTTAGGGCTGACCCGTGGTCCAAAGTAGACTACGCTAATGGCGTCTTACCCCAAGATGCTTGGCGCGTCAGCAATGCCATCCAACACGCAGCTATTACCCATTCACGCTGGGGGATTCCAACGCTAATTACCGAAGAATGTCCCCATGGGCACCAAGGCTTGGGCGGAGTTTCATATCCAACTAATATTGGTCGTGGAAATAGTTTTGATACCGATTTGATTAGAGAATCCGCTCATCAGATGGCGCGTGAACTAGCTTTAAAGGGCGTTAATCTTGCCCTAGTATCGACCCTAGACTTAGCTAAGGATCCTCGTTGGGGCCGAACTGAGGAGTGTTTTGGCGAAGATCCTATCTTATCCGCTCGGTTTAGCCAAGCAGTCGTTGATGGCTTCCAAGGAAATTTAATCAGACCTGACCACCCCTTCACTGCCGATTCGACGGACGAGATTAACAAGCACTCAGATCAGATTGGTGTAGTCTTAAAACACTGTATTGCTCAAGGCGAAGCACAGGGTGGTCACAATTCGGGTACCGTTGTTCTTGGGAACCGTGAATTTTCTGAAGTTTACCACCCTTTGCTACAGAGCGTTCAAAATGCAGCGGGTATCATGGCCGCCTACAACGACGTTGACGGAATTCCTTGCCATATCAATCACCACTTATTGCAAGACTTAGTTCGTGACCAGTATGGTTTTCAAGGTCTCGTTATGGCGGACGGTACTGCATTGGATCGATTAAATGATGTTTTTGATGATCAAACCGAAGCTGCTGGGGCTGCACTTAATGCAGGGGTTGATCTCAGCTTATGGGATGACACCTATACCCAAATTGCAGCGGGAATTCATGCCGGAAAAATCGACGGTCAGGCACTCGACCGTGCTGTAGCCCACGTATTAAGCATTAAATTCTTACTAGGTTTATTTGAGCATCCCTATGTTAGTGACCCTGGCCACCAATTAGACGACGTCATTCAATCCTCACAACAAGTCAATGAACAACTGGCTGCAGAAAGTATCACGCTTGTTAAAAATGACGGTACGTTACCCTTGACTGGGCAGCCACAAAACATTGCTGTGATTGGCCCTAACGCCAACGCATACTACAATCTGTTAGGTGATTATACGGCGCCCCAGTCTGACCAGTACCAGCGCAAAACCATTGTCAGCGAAATAAAGCGTGAATTTCCCAATGCAACTATCACATACGCTCAGGGTTGTGAAATTCGCAATCACCAAGACCAACAACGGAAAATTAAAACTGCAATTTCAGTGGCTCAAAATGCAGATGTGATTCTATTAGCATTAGGTGGATCTAGCGCCCGTAACTTTAACATGGAATTCTTACGGAATGGTGCGGTTTCATCCAAGGGAATCAATATGGATTCCGGTGAAAACGTTGACGTTGCTGACTTAAGCCTAGGTGGCGAACAATTACAATTGCTCAAAGCAATTAGTCACCTCCACAAACCAACCGTTGCAGTGATGATTCAAGGTCGCCCTTACGACCTTCGACCCGTTTTAGCGGTATCGAATGCTGTATTAGTCGGTTGGTTCCCAGGACAAATGGGGGCCGTTGCTCTGGCCAAATTAATCAGCGGTCGTTACAACCCTAGTGGTCGGCTAAGCCTCTCCTATCCACTTAATAGTCAGCAATTACCCGTTTATTATTATCAACGTGCCGTGACTAAACAAGACGATTATTATGAT
Organism: Lactiplantibacillus xiangfangensis; assembly: GCF_001438845.1. GTDB lineage: Bacteria > Bacillota > Bacilli > Lactobacillales > Lactobacillaceae > Lactiplantibacillus > Lactiplantibacillus xiangfangensis. Next base: position 209,566 of record NZ_JQCL01000057.1, on the reverse strand, counting down.
GAGCAAGGTCAACCATTATTTAATTTTGGTTATGGACTTAGCTACACCAACTTTAAATATCATGATTTAACCGCACAAGTTACAGATCGGATGCTGCATGTTACTTTAACAGTCACCAACACCGGGGAGTGTTCTGGTAACGATAGTGTCCTCCTATTTTTAAAGCTTCACGGCGGACACGTTATCCAACGCAAACGGATGCTCCGAGCATTCAAGCATGTCACGCTAGCACCGCACAGTGGGCTTCGAGTCCGATTTGAATTACCATTAACTAGTGCGCTATTCTATAATGAACATATGCAATCGCAACTTGCCGACCGACTAACAATCAGCATCGGTAAACAAACGGTCACAGTTAACTTATAGGAAGAGGGACACTCATGGCATCCATTCGTGAAGTCGCTAAGGCGGCGGGCGTTTCTGTTGGTAGTATTTCACGCTATCTAAACGGGCAACAGCTTAAAGCGACCAATATGGAAAAAATTAAAAAAGCAATTGATGACCTTGGTTATCAAGAAAACATCATTGCCAAGGGTCTGAAAAATAACAAAAGTTTTTCAGTGGGCTTATTAATGAACAACATATCTAGTCGGCTAAGTATGGATATTGTCTCCAGTATTGAAGAGGTCATGGAAAACGCTGGTTATAGCATCTTGCTAAGCGGATTTGAAGGTTCACCTGAACGCGCTGTTAATAAAATCGACTATCTTATCAGTCATGCCGTTGATGGTCTAATCATCTTTGAAGCAGACAAAAGTTGGCCTGGTATGGCCAAACTAGCCAATGTCAAAGTTCCAGTGATTTCTCTTAACAATCCTAGCGACCTGCCTAACGTTGACACGGTATTAGTTGACGACCGTGGTAGTGTGCGCCGCTTGATTAGCCATCTGATTGCTCAAGGGCATCATCACATCGGCATCATCACCGCGCCTCAATCGGATTACACTGCCCGCGAACGACTTGCCGGCGTTCATGAAGCTGTCCGTGACCATCCCGATGTAAAAGTTAGTACCTTTTACGGAGATTATTCACGGCCAAGTGGTTTTGAAGGTGCCCAGCAACTTATTAATAGGCATATTGACGCATTATTCGTCTGCAACTTCAACATGTCACTCGGCGCCTTAGAATACTGTAATCGCGCTGGCGTTCGGATTGATCAAGATTTGTCCTTTAGCCACTTTGATTATTTAGATGAAATGAGCAATTTAATTTCTAATCGGCTCGTGATTCAACAACCAGCCAAAGAGATTGGTGGCATGTGTGCCGAACGATTGTTAGACCGCATTAACCATCAAGCTAAAGACGTTGGCTCAACCTTCATTTTTGATAACCTCATCGTTGGCTTAGGCGATGACCAAAACGCCATTAACAAGCCTAAAATCATCACTAAATCGTAATAACAAAAGCGTCTCAGCATGTGCTGGGACGCTTTTGTTACCTTTATCATTTAATCTGACGACAAATCTGAACCATTGCTTGCAATGACATGTTTGAACCAGTAAAACGACTTTTTAGGAATCCTTTTAAGATCCTTGCTATCCGTATTCGTTTGATTGACATAAACTGCGCCATAACGCTTATCGACATTACCACTAGAACTTGGAATATCAATCAACCCCCAGCCCAAATAACCAATCACTTTTACCCCATCTTCGGCAACGGCCGCCTTCATTGCCTGAATGTGCTGACGGTGATAGTCGATTCGGTAATCATCTTGAATCTCGTGACCATCGTAGTTCTCGCGTACCCCAATCCCATTTTCAATTGGAAACATTGGTACGCCATATTCATTGTAAACACGCGTTAATACATCACGGAATCCGAGCGCATCAACGTTCCAATTCCATTCATTATACGGCGTATACGCGTTGTGCACTTCGCCATAATCTAAGTACCGGTTAGGAATAGTATTAATGGGAACTCGACTAGCATCAATCAGACTACTTCGATAGTAAGAAAATGCGATAAAATCACTCTTTAACTCATCAAAGTCTTTCTGATCAGCTACTGTGAAGTCAAAATCAATGTGGTGGTTTTTCGTATATGTCAAAACTTGGTTTGAATAATGACCATGTACAAACACGTCTAATAAGTTGCGGTTCAAAAACTCATTAACTTGACGTGCAAACTGATTATCTCTAGGGTTAGCCGTTGCAGCGTAGCATTCTTCGTACGCCAACATACCACCAATTTTAGCCGTAGTGGTGGCGTGTAAGTAATTTGCAACTTGCGCATGAGCAACCATCACGTGATTGGCAATCGTATAAATTTCTGCATCCTGCTTACCATCTTTTAAGCAGCCCGCATAAACTCGGGCATAACTAGAAGAATAAAGATTTTGTTCATTAAAAGTAATCCAATACGGAACCTGCTTACCGAACTCATCCACCATTCTTTTACCAAAGCGTACAAAAGCGTCGACCACGTGGCGACTCAAAAAGCCGTTGTATTTTTGTGCCAGCGCCAACGGCATATCAAAATGATACAGGCAGATCATCGGTGTAATGTTACGGGCTAGTAACGCATTAATCAATTGGTGATAAAAGGCAATCCCAGCTTCATTAAAGTCACCATCACCATCGGGACAAACCCGACTCCACGAAATTTGAAGTCGGTAACAGTTCATATTCATAGCCTGCATCAAATCGTAGTCTTCAGCATATCGGTGATATTCGTCAATCGTTACATCCCAGCCCGCATTGTCTGCATTCGGTTTACGCAAATCGTAGACCGAGGCCCCCTTACCACCTTCATGGGTCGCACCTTCCGTTTGCATGCTAGAGGTCGAATTTCCCCACAAGAATCCATTTGGTAATGTCATTTTCACTGGTAATCAGCTTCCCTTCATGAATTATATTCATTTAGTTCATCATATTAATTCGGTATCACACTTATTTTTGAACCGGTTCAAAAATAAGTATAAACCATCTCACAGTTATTGCAAGGGCTTACATATTGACCGAAACCTATGTGCTATTTATCCAATATCTACTGCAATTACACTTTCCGTTAGTACGGCTGCAGGCGGCTCGTAATGAATGCCGCCGTGAAGGTGGTGTTGACGGGATGAATTTTCCCGTTTACACCACGGACGTCTTTAATGATTTGCGGGTTAGGCAAAGCATTAAAGCGAGGTGAAAGACCGTTCCTCAGGCTTTCACCGGTCCCATAGCGGCACTCATTACGAGCCGCCGGAAGCAAGTACAGACATAAAAACAGGATCTCAGAAATCACATAAGAATTTCTGAGATCCTGTTTTTGAGCTCCTATTTTTTCCGCAATTCGTAAGCGGCGTATTCCATGATTCCCATCAGGACAACTAAACTAATCGGAAAGGCAATCACACTGGTTGTTAAGCTAGCAGTCAACTCGAAGAAGTAGAAGAGCACCGCCAGTAAAATAACCGCCGCAATCAGCATGCCAGTATCGGCCTTTCCCCATCGTTTAAGCATCGTATTTACCCTCATTTCTATAATATGATCATCATGAGTTTAACACGAATCGCATCAGTTTAGGTGGCTGGACACGTCAAAATCCGATGAGAATTGCACCTTTTATTTTAATAGACGGGACATTGTCGTTACCGGTAGCCGACCGCCATGTTTAAGTGGCAAAAAGAGTTGGTCGCCATTCTCAAAGCCAAGCTTTTTCCAGAAGGTTTCCACCCCGGTATCGGTTGCGACCCGGGTCAGTTGTAGGCAAACAACCCCACTCTTCATGGCCGCTTGCATTAAACCGGTCATAATCACTTTGCCGACCGTCTTTCGTTGGTAAGCTTGATTAACCATTAGTAGTCCAATGAATAAAAATTGTTCTTGCGGGTACTGGTTTAATACGTCCAAGACGGCCACTAACCGGTTGGCCAAATAAAAACCAAACACCTGCTTTTGTTCCGGTACAACCGTGTGTGGCGTTGCCGTTAAGTCGTGCTGCACTTCTTCCGTGGTCAACGGTTCTGGTGAAAAGTAGCGGTGGTATTCCGGATTACTCTGTTCTAATGCGAGTAATTCTTCTTGATCTTCCAGTGTTAATAACCGGATTTTAAAGTTAGGTAGTTCTGCTTGTAGCGTTGATAATTTCATTATTTGTCCCAGACTTTCTCTAAATTGTACCAAGTTTCATCAGCGTGGCTAGACGCCGCGACACCCTGATTCGTAAATCCGTTCTGCTCGTAAAATGGCACGAGTCGTTTTAGACACGTTAACGATAAACTGGTCCGGCCCTTTGCGCGGGCGTCAGCTTCTAGCGCTGCCAATAGTTGACTACCGACATGCTGATGACGAGCTGCCGGTGCGACGGCCAAAGTAAAGACGAGTTGGTGGCCACCATGTGCTAAGTTCGTCGGGGTCGTCGCAAACATTTCGTCTTCAATGTAGCGTTCCGTTGTCGCGGGTCCCACAATGAAGCCTAGGACCACATCATCATCACGCGCAACCAAAAAGGTCGATTCCAACTTTTGAATCCGCTCCTGATAGGTCGCTTGACTCCCCGCTTCAGCGTCGGAAAAGCCCGCCCGTTCAATGGTCATGATTTGTGGTAAATCAGTCACTTTGACTGGTGTAATTTGCATATCGTTACCCCCAATTCATAGTTTTATTATAGCAAAATTTCAATCGTTAAGTCGCCGTAATGATTAACACCCGTTTTCTAAATGAAAAGCAGTCACTGCCGTGTCGTTTTGAGAAACGACATGCTATACTTAGGTTGTGAATTCGGTTACATGACCATGAATCCACTATTCTTATTGAAATTAGGTGAAGCTTATGCCAGCAAAATCAGCAGAAGAATTATGGAAAGCATATACTGAAACGACCGATACCAACGGGGCCTCTTATCAGACCCGCTGGTTCGGCAATCAGAACAAGCCAGCCGAGGTTCAAGCCGCAACGGATGCCATCTTAGCTGGGACTAAAACCGCAACGACGACCCCATTGGACACCTATACCAATGAACAAGTTGCCATCCCCCAGCCTGGTGACTACAACGTGTTATTCAACGGCGATATGAAACCAGTTGCCGTGATTAAAACGGTCGTTTCCGAACTGATCCCGTTCTACCGGATCTCCGCGGAACACGCCTGGCACGAAGATGAAGGCGACCGGACCATCGGCGACTGGCGCCAACGTAAAACGGATGAATTTACCCCGACCCTTGAAGCGCACGGACACAACTTATCTTCCGACACACCAATGGTCAGTGAAGTCTTCGAAGTTGTTTATCGCGCCGACTAATCTAATAACCATGACGAGTCTGGGATAATCACCCAGACTCTTTTTTGCAATTAGCGAAAGCTAACGAACCAGCTTATATGTTCGATTAGAATAACATATCAATCACACGCATTTTTAACTTGTCTCACCAATCTTTTTCGCTATAATTAAAAGCTGTACTAAACTTATTGTTTACTTAAACAAAACTACGATTCGAGGTGAATGTCATGGACATCGGTCAGCGTATCCGTAATTTACGGATGCAAAAACAACTGACACAAGAAGAACTGGGGGAACGGACTGATTTAAGTAAGGGTTACATATCGCAACTAGAACATAACCAATCCTCACCCTCAATGGAAACTTTTTTTGCCATCATTGAAGTACTTGGGATGACTCCGGCCGCCTTTTTTGCGCCCGAACCGCCCAATCATAAAATCGTCTACCACCCAAGCGAACACCGAATTTACGACGATGAAGCACTCGGTTACCAGTTAAAGTGGCTCGTCCCGGCTTCAAATGAGAACGAACTCGAACCCGTCACGGTCACTTTAGCGCCCAACGGTTGCTTCAAATCCTTTGAGCCATCGCCGGCGGAGACCTTCATCATGGTCCAAACCGGCACCTTACACTTACGCCTCGGTAGTCAGGAACACGTGGCAACTGCGGGTGATACGCTTTACTTTCACGCAACCAAGACGCATCAAATTCGTAACGTGGGACCGTCGCCCTGCACATTTACCTTAGTTACGACCGCGTCCTACTTATAATTTATTAGGGGGTCCTTTCCATTGGCGGTTAATACACAGCCGATCGTGCGGCTAAATCACGTTTGTAAAAGTTATGGAGATCATCAAATTCTTAAAGATATCAACTTAGAACTCGAGGCCGGTAAATTTTATACCTTACTAGGCCCATCCGGTTGTGGGAAAACAACCATTTTGCGGACGATTGCAGGGTTCACCGCAGTCACTTCCGGTGAAGTTGAATTCGACGGTAAGGTCATCAACGGCCTGCCTGCCAACCAACGGCAAGTGAACACGGTGTTCCAAGATTACGCCCTTTTCCCACACATGAACGTCGCCGAAAACGTGGCGTTTGGCCTTAAACTGCATAAAGTTTCCAAGGACGAAATTGACCAACGGGTTCAAGACGCCTTAGCCATGGTTCAACTAGCGGACTTTGGTGATCGCGAAATCAGTGAAATTTCCGGTGGGCAACAACAACGGGTCGCCATTGCCCGCGCACTCGTCATGCGGCCAAAAGTCTTGCTCCTTGACGAACCCCTCTCAGCGTTGGACGCTAAATTACGCAAGGACATGCAGTACGAATTGCGCGATTTACAACAGCGGTTAGGGATTACCTTCCTCTTCGTCACCCATGACCAAGAAGAAGCCCTCGCGATGAGTGATGAGATTTTTGTCATGAACGACGGCGCCATTTTACAAGGTGGCAGTCCAGTCGACATTTACGACGAACCCATCAACCACTTTGTCGCTAACTTTATCGGGGAAAGTAACATCATCCCCGGCAAAATGTTAAAAGACTTTGAAGTCGAATTCGTTGGCAAGGCCTTCGAATGTGCCGACGGTGGGATGCGTCCTAACGAAGCCGTCGAAGTGGTCCTTCGCCCAGAAGACTTGGACATTGTCGCCGCCAATCAAGGTAAACTCGTGGTGACCGTAGATTCGCAATTGTTCCGAGGCAACTACTTTGAAATCGTCGCCTACGACAGCGACCACAACGAGTGGCTCGTTCATTCAACGAACCCGGCCGACGAAGGGGAACCCATTGGCCTGACTTTCGATCCGCAAGACATCCACGTCATGCGGTTAAACGAAAGCGAAGCTGCTTTTGATGCCCGACTCGAACAATACGAAGACGATTAGGGGGCGAAGCTAATGCAACGAAAACAACGCTTGAGCCGCAACACGGCTTACTTCATCCCGTACATGCTGTGGATTTTACTATTCGTCATTGCGCCGGTCCTATTACTGATTTATCAATCATTTTTTAACATTGACGGCCAATTTACCTTCGCGAACTATCAGACCTACTTTTCATCAAACACTTACCTGATGATGACGCTTAATTCCGTCTGGTACGCCTTTTTGATTACTCTGGCGACGTTACTCATTAGTTATCCAACGGCGTACGTCCTTAATGAGACGAAGTATCCCCAACTGTGGCTACTCCTCATTATCATGCCGACTTGGATTAACTTGTTGCTTAAAGCCTACGCCTTCATTGGCATCTTCAGTCAGTCCGGGATCGCCAATCAATTTCTCAGCTTCATTGGTATTGGCCCACAACAATTGCTCTTTACTAACTTTAGCTTTATTTTTGTCGCGGCCTACATCCAGATTCCGTTCATGGTCTTACCCATCTACAACTCGATCAGCGAACTGAATCCGTCCTACGTCAACGCCAGTCGTGACTTGGGCGCAACCAACTGGCAAACTTTCAGTCGGGTGATTTTTCCACTCACCTTGCCCGGGGTCAAAGCCGGCATTCAAGCCGTCTTCATCCCGTCGCTCTCCCTCTTCATGTTGACCCGCCTGATTGGTGGTAACAAGGTGATTACCTTAGGGACTGCGATTGAAGAACATTTCTTGACGACGATGAACTGGGGCATGGGTTCCACGATTGGGGTCGTCTTGATCATCGCCATGGTCATCATTATGATGCTGACTAGCGGTGGCAAACGGCGCACGCGAAAGGGGATGACCAAATGAGCTTACGTAACTTTAAGTGGCGTAACCTGTATTTATGGCTCGTTTTCATCGTATTGTACGCCCCAATTATTTTTCTAATCGTATACTCCTTCAGTAAGGGCGACACGATGAATAACTTTCACGGCTTCACTTGGTCACACTACCAAGACCTGTTCGCAGATAGCCGTCTGATCGCCATTTTTCTCGACACCTTACTCGTCGCCCTGCTATCGTCCATCTTAGCCACGGTGATTGGGACGTTGGGGGCGCTTGGCATCAACAATACGACTAAGGCCATTACAAAAAACACCCTGTTGTCGCTGAATAATATTTTGATGGTTTCCCCCGACGTTATCATTGGGGCGAGCTTTCTTATCTTCTTCACGGCGTTAAAGATTCCATTAGGCTTCGGCTCAGTTCTCTTGAGTCATATCGCATTTTCGATTCCCATCGTCGTTTTGATGGTGTTGCCTAAAATTCAAGAAATGAGCAGTAGTTTGCTCGACGCGGCGGCCGACCTTGGCGCCAACAACTGGCAACTCTTAAGCCAGGTCATCGTGCCGTACATCATGCCCGGCATCTTTTCTGGCTTCTTCATGGCCCTGACCTACTCGTTAGACGACTTCGCAGTCACCTTCTTCGTTACGGGGAACGGTTTTACCACCCTATCCGTTGAAATCTACTCACGGGCCCGTCAAGGCATCAACTTGGAGATCAACGCGCTATCCGGCCTCATGTTCTTAATGGCCCTGATTCTCGTCGTTGGCTACTACTTCATTAATCAATACAGTCGTAAACATCGACGGACAGCAACGAGGGGGCGGCGGAAATGAAAAAATTACTAAGCGTCGTACTCGCCCTATTGGCCGTCTGTGGGTTACTCGCGTTCGGTGCCCATCAACTCCAGACCACTTCTGGCAGTACCGGGAAAAAGGTCTTGAACTTGTATACGTGGGGCGATTACATTGACCCGAACCTGCTCACCAAGTTCCAAAAGCAGACTGGCTACCACGTCAACGTCGAAACGTTCGACAGTAACGAAGCCATGTTTACAAAAATCAAACAGGGTGGGACTAGTTACGACTTGACCGTGCCGAGCGACTACATGATTGAAAAGATGAAAAAGGCCAACTTACTGTTACCGTTAGATAAAAGTAAGCTGACTGGTATGCATAACTACGATCCACGCTTCATGAACCTTGATTTTGACCGGGACAATCGCTACTCCGTGCCCTACTTCTGGGGAACTTTAGGGATTATCTACAACGACAAGTACATTAAGCCCGGCAGCATCAAGCACTGGAACGACCTTTGGGAAAAGCAGTATAAAAATAAGGTGATGCTGATCGACAGCGCCCGTGACGTCATGGGCTTTGCGCTCGCATCCATGAACCAGTCGATGAACACGACCGACCCCGCCACCTTATTAGCCGCGCGTAACAAGCTCAACCGGTTATCTCCCAACGTAAAAGCGGTCGTCGCTGACGAAATCAAGATGTACATGATTCAAAACGAAGCCGCCGTCGCTGTCGATTGGTCCGGTGAGGCTAGTGAAATGCTGGATAGCAACTCCCACCTACACTACGTTGTCCCGTCTGAAGGTAGTAATCTCTGGTTTGACAACCTCGTCATTCCAAAAACGGCGAAACATTTCAAAGCGATTTACGCTTTCTTGAATTTCATGAGTGAACCGAAAAATGCGGCCCAAAACGCCAAGTACATCGGTTACGCCACACCAAACAAGAAAGCTAAGGCGCTGTTACCAAAGTCTATTCGTAACGATCGTCAGTTTTATCCTGACAACCAAACGATTCGGCACTTACAAATTTACAAGGACCTCTCGCCAGCCAAAGTTGGCTTATACAATGACCGGTACCTTGAATTTAAGATGCACCATTAAATTAATTTGCTTCTTTAGTCCCGGAAAATAATTCCGGGACTTTTTGCGTAACTAGAAGTATACGACTGTTATTTTAAAGTTTCACACTAAAATAATTGACTAGACTAGCTTAACGAGGAGGAAGTTAATCATTAACTAAAATATAGAAAAGTGTAGAACTATGTAGAAAAGAAATCCAAGCTTCCCACAGAGAGTAAATACGGAGGTGGCGAGCTTGGTGATGATTAAATCTAGCGATATGCCATCACAGTTCAATCACTGTAAAAGTGAAAATGCGCGATGCGTCTTGCCCAACTAAGTCAGTTTTGTTAAAGAAATCATTCTCGATGATCAAATCACTGACATCAATAACGGCCTAAATTATAATGAGAAGTGAAAAGACAACACTAATTTGGGTGGTGAAGATGCTGATGATTCGAACACAAAAAGTAATGCTTTATCCTAATCGTCACATGGCAAAAGCACTCGATAGGCTTTGTGATTATCGCAGGTATTGCTGGAATGAAGGATTGGCTACTTGGAATGACATGTATGACTTATATACGATTGATTCCAGCAGTCCCCGTCCCAGTTTTTACTCCGTTCGGAATGAATTAGTTGCGAATAAAGCTGATTGGCAATATGAATTATCAGCGCGTACCTTACAATTGGCGATTGCTGATTTAGGAAACGCTTGGCAGAACTTCTTTGATAAGACACAACCTTATTGGGGTAAACCGGTATTCAAGTCGAAAAAGTCTGCTCGGCAGGGCTTTAAAACCGATCGAGCAAAAATTGTCGCTGGTAAGCTTCACTTGGATAAACCACATGGCGTTAAAAATTGGTATGACATCAGGATTAGCCGACACGTTGATTTGTCAGGTGTACTGAAGGTGGTCAGTATTTACCGTGAAAATGGTAAATACTGGGCTAGTTTTCCCTTTGAAGTTAATCTTGATGACAAGCCACAAACTGGTGATAGTTCAGCTGTTGACGTGAACGTTGGTCATTTAGATTACACGGCTGGCGTCATTAATACCTTGCCGAAACGATTACGTAAGCTGTATCAGCGAATCAAGTTTTACCAGAAACAGCTAGCTCATAAGCGAGTCGTGAATGGGAACAAAGCAACTAAGGGCAGTCGCTACGTTGCAATGAGAAACAAATTGCAGCGTGACTATCGCAAAGTTGCCAATATCCAACATGACATCATGCAAAAATTCACGACGGACCTCGTCAATGATTACGACAAAATCGTGATTGAAGACCTATCCGTCAAAGCTATGCAGATGAGTCACGTTGCTTCTAAAGGTTTGCAACGCTCAATGTTTGGCTACTTTCGGCAAACATTAAGCTATAAGTGTGAGTGGTACGGTAAAGAGCTAATACTTGCAGATTGCCAATATCCTTCAACACAGCGCTGTTCAAAGTGCGGTCATATCAAATCTGGAAACGATAAAATAACGTTACAAGGTAATACAACACATCGGACTAAGCATAGTGAATATGTTTGTTACAATTGCGGCGCAGTACTCGATCGTGATGAAAATGCCGTTGCCAATCTACTGGATTTAATCTAAAAAATAATAACTTAACGGGGCTGGCTAAGTCCTTAAACTGTCATAGTTGGTCCATGCGATTACTCCTTAGTGGAATATCGGAATACCGGCGTCATAACGGCAGCAAGTAAAATCAAGAAAGGAAATATGTAATCTTTCTAAATGTAGAAATCAGCCATGATTTTCTACATTTCTCTATATTTTGCATAGCAGTACTTATTATGACAAATTTTAAACGGGGCTGGGGATTAGCCCTACTATGCTACATCTGGGTCATCATCCTTTTCTTTGCCTCATCCCTTTTGTTCGCTTTGGGCTGGATACCTAAGCATTATGCCGGCATCGTTCAAGAAGCCGTTGTCTTACTCGGTGTTTGGCTCTTTAACCACTACATCGCCCATGTCCCGGTCTCCTTTTGGAACCGGCATTACGGTTGGGGTCAGTTGGAACAGGCCGTGCCGGCTCTACTCCTTGTCGGTCACTTGGTTGTGGCCAACCTACCAAAAGTTCTCAGTTTGCCCTTTACACCACTAGTGTTAATGTATTTAGACTACGTCTTCTTAATTGGCCTAACGGAAGAATATGTCTTCCGCGGCGTCATGATTCCGTTACTAGCACGATCATTACCAAATAGTAATTTTGCCGTTGTCGTCATTTCCAGTTTTCTCTTTGGCGGCTTGCACCTGATCAACAGCACGTACTTGTCACTGTCTTATGTGCTACCACAAATTCTCTTTGCCACGGCGTTGGGGGTCCTATTTGCAGGGGTTTATATTCGAACCCGCAATTTAGGTTTACCGATTCTAATGCACGCCGCGACGGATCTATCCCTCGTGGTTCAACTGATACAACACCCTAGCAACGCCAACCTGTATTTCAGTTTCTACATTTCAATCGTGGCTATCTCACTGTGCGGTATCATCCTAATAATCACACTCTTTGTGGCTGATCGACAGGTCTGGCCCGCCGAAATTCTAACGGAACGATCTGCAACGAACTAAGTGACTTTCTAGCTTAGATTGGTTGGTATGGAAGAAACCTCACACGTTTACAATTTTTGGGAACGAATCGCTACGGTAGGTGAACCCATGGGTGGTTAGAAGCAATCATCTGAACTATTTCTGGGAGAATCAACGTTGTTATACCAATGTCAAAACACTATCTTTAGTTTTCAACTTTCAGTTCCATGCTAAAATAGTGACAAGACAAACTTAATGAGGTGTAACCAATTATGAAAAACTTTAAACGGGGCTGGGGATTAGCCCTACTATGCTTCATATGGGTCATCGCCCTCTTTTTTGCCACGGCCGTCTTATTCAGCTTCGGCTTGATTCCGAAGCAGTATTCTGGAATCGTTCAAGATGCCATCGTCCTATTCGGCGTTTGGATTTTCAATCATTACTTAGCACACGTCCCGGTATTATTTTGGAATCATCACAACGGTTGGGGACAACTAGAACAGGCCGTACCGGCATTATTAGTGGTCGGTTTACTCGTTTCAGCCAACCTAACTAGGTTATTCACCGTCCCCTTCACACCTTTAATTTTAATGTACTTAGGCTATATCATTTTAGTCGGCTTAACCGAAGAATACGTCTTTCGCGGCGTCATGATTCCGTTACTAGCCCGCTCATTACCGGGTAAGAATCTCGCCGTCGTCTTAATTTCTAGCTTTCTTTTCGGGGGCTTGCACTTGATGAATAGCACCCACTTATCATTAACGTATGTATTACCTCAGATTCTATTTGCCATGGCGCTCGGCACCTTATTTGCGGGCGTTTATATCAGAACGCGCAACTTGGGACTACCGATCCTAATGCACGCCGCTACCGACCTGTCAGTGGTCGTTCAGTTGACGCAACATCCGAATAGTAACGCCAACCTGGACTTTAGCCGGAACGTTTCAATTGTCGTATCAGTCTTTTACGGCGCATTACTACTGCTCGCAATTTTAGTGGCCGCACGCCAAGTCCAAAACGTTAAAATCCCAACGGAACGGTTAAAAAGAGAGTCCCAGTCATAGAAACATGGTATAAAACATGTCATGTCATAATTGTCTATAATCAAAAACGGAACGATTAATTCTGCTTAGTCGTTCCTTTTTTATGACAAATAACCCTTTATTTAGATATATCTATTTTAATTGATAATTAAATGATAAAAAAATAAAATCATTTATTAGATTTCAAGTTCGAATGTAAACGCTTTAACATTCTACATTTGTGAGACTAATTAACTGAATAATTGGTATAAATATATTTATATGTTAATAAATCTTTCTTATCATTAATGAAAATTATTATCAAAATCTGCTATACTCGCATCAGCAGCGACGAGTTATTCATTAAAATACCGGGGGGACATAATAATGAAACATAAGTCATTAGCTATCGGCGCTTTATCAATTTTACTCATGGGAAGTGGTATGGGCGTCGTATCAGCCTCAGCATCAAATACAGGGGATACTGGATGGTCGAATCAGTATAGGGTTAAAAGTACGCGAGACCACACACCAGCACGCAAAAAGACTAATCGTTCGGCTTATTATAATTATACGAAGAAGGCATCTAAGGCTGTAAGATATATCAATATTCATGCAGCACTCTACGATGGTCGAGATGTCTCAGGGGGACACGAATACAAGTCATACGTGGGTTCGACGACAAAATTATGGAATAACGCCGTTGAAACACATGGTAATGGCGTAGCCGTTCGAATCGATAGTATTCGTAAAGCTAACGGATCTGCATCTGGCGTTTGGAGTCCAGATTCTAAATAAGTAAGCACGAACTCGTCGTTGTGTTACATATTGATCTTTGGAGGGGACAACATGCAATTACTTTGGCATCGATTCAACAAGTTACAATTATGGCTTTTCGGGGGAATCGCACTCGTACTACCACTCATTCAAGTGGTTCAATCACTTAATCACCGCTTACTCACTCAGAACACTTTTTTTGATTCACCTTATACCAAGTGGATGGGAATCGATAGTTTTCACTTTTCCGCTACCGCCTTCTACTTGATCATTCCTTTATTAGCAGCGTTACCGACGGCCAGTTTAATTCGTAAAGACCTAGACAACGGTTTTTTCAACCAACTCCAAGTCAAGCTCGGTGAGCGTAAAGTCTTTCTCAGCTACTTTTGGTGGGCTGGCATTCTGGGCTTCTTAATTGTGGCCTTCCCACTCATCATCAACCTATTCACTTATTTCATGATTTTACCTAATATTCATCCCGATCACTTACTCAACAGCAACATTATGGTTATTAATCAAAATACTTTGTTAGTTAATCTATATTACCAACGCCCCTTAATTCACGCTACGTTCGCCATTCTATTTGCTGGCTTCTGGGGCGCCCTCTTTGCCTGGTTTACCCTCGGCTGGTCGCTGCTACTACCTAACCGGTTTGTCGCAATGACAATGGGCTTTCTATTACAGCTTGGTTTACTACAGCTGCAAGGCATTAGTAATAACGGGATTGGCTTTGCACCCTACTATTTCTTAACCGAAACCAATCAATTGGATACAAGTGCTTTACTCACGACAAGCATTACTATAATCATGCTTGTCGTCACTAGCCTGTTAGTACTGGGGGGGCGGCGTTATCGTGTTACTGCATAATATTAGTGCCCAAGAGTTTTACCGATTACGCGCCCGCTGGAAATTGCTTCTAATTATTGGGATTTTTACACTACTATGCGGACTAAGTGACCTTTCTGGAATCATATCGGACAGTAGTGATTTAAACTTCCTATACCAAAACACTGCGAATTCATACTTAGTGTACGAACGCTACCTACCACTCTCAATTATTGCAACTTCCATCGTGACGGAATATCACTTAAACGATAGCTTCTTTAGCCAACACCGTTCAACTTTATATTGGCAGACCGTGGTTCAAAATCTAATGATCATCATTGGTATCTGGCTTATTTGGGTCCTGACAACTGGCTGTATTCTATTCGGCAAAGCACAACTAATTGCGACTAAACCGACTATTTTGATTGACTTAGGCTTGGCAGCAATTTTTATTCTGTTCGTTCAGGTGACTTTCAGCGCGGGCACCCTACTATTCTACTTCTTAATTCACCGCAAACTAATCGCGGTGCTAATCGCTCTATTCAGCAACGTCTTACTCTTTGAACAAGCCGTCCGTACAAAGAACGTCTTACTATACGCATTTGCTCAGCCAACCGACGTTACTACCCGGCTACTTCAATTAATAAACCTGATTGGCCTAATCCTATTGATTAGATTAGTGACCTACCACCTCGTTCAATGGAGGGAATTCTAAGATGCGCACTTTAAGACAAGTCCAAGGGTACCACTATTGGCAACTGATCAAGGTGCGCTTTAGACTCATTATGCCTGTCCTGATCAGCCTGATGCTAACCGTTGGCTACCAAGTGACTGACAGCAACTATCCACACGCAATTGCGCAATTTTTTGCCGCACCGACAGCCGTCGAACTGGCTCATGGTGAAATCACTTTTCCGGTCTTCTGGTTAGGTTACTTCTGCTTTCCACTAATCATCGTCAACAATAGTTTTCAGCAGTTATGGCAAGCACACGCGGTGCAACTCCGGGGCTTCCAATTTTCAAAATTAAGCTTTGGCCGACTCAATCTACAACTACTGGGCCTGACTGCACTTGCTATCGACGGACTGACGATTGTTACGCTGTGGTTAACGCAAAGTTGGTGGTCCAAAGTCGCATTCAGCGTGGGACCCATCAAGGGCGCTAGCGCGTGGGCACTTTGGGCCGCAATCCTATTTCTAGAGTTACTGCTACTTCTCATGGTACAACAGCTCTGTAACATAGTCAGTCCGGCCATTGGCTTAATCATCCCCGTCGTTTTATTAGTCTTGACCATCTATTGGCCTAACCCACAAAACCCACTTGGGCTAGCAATCTATTCCAGATTACCAGCCCTTCAACCAGCCAGTGTTTTGTGGTTACTGGGCTGTTTAGTTCTATTAATCGGGGGTTATCTAATCAGTTATCGCTACCTTGAAAATCATTAATACGGGGGAATAATGATGAGTTTAATTAAATTAGTAAATGTAAGCAAATCCGTTAAAAATCAGGCCCTACTGACTAACGTATCGCTAACCGTTAATGCGGGTGACATTGTCACTTTAGAAGGCATTAACGGCTCTGGTAAAACATTGATTTTAAAAGCCATTCTTGGCCTGATTCGTACCACCGGTGATGTTTTAATCAATGATCAGAAACTAACTGTCGGCGGAAAGTTTCCAATTCGTGCCGGCATTCTTATCGAAAATCCGAGTATCATCGACAACTTTACTGCCAAAAAGAACCTGGAATTATTAGCACGGTTGTTGCCTGAAGTCACAGATCAACAGATTGACAATTTATTAACACAATTTGAGCTGCCCATAAACGATAATAAGAAGGTCCGTAAATTTTCACTTGGAATGCGTCAAAAATTAGGCATTGCACAGGCGGTCCTTGGTCAAAGTCCCCTTATCATTTTGGACGAACCGACCAACGCCTTAGACGCTGAAAGTATCGACAAATTAGTTACTTACTTACATCAATTACAGCAACGGGGCTGTACCTTTGTCATTGCTTCACACGATCGCGACTTCGTGGAACAAGTTGCTAGTCGCCGTTTCCAAGTAAAGGCGGGGCAAGCTCATGAAATCTGAAACCAAACGGGCCCTAACGCTCGGCCTAATCTTCCTGTTGAGTATTTTGGCAGGCTGGCGTTATCGGGTGGTTAACCGCGGATACCTACCCCAAAACGTTAAAGAAATTATTGTTAAACGTAATCAAACTGTTAAGGCCCCAGATGTCCGTTTCAAGATTTTAGGAGCCAAAACCAAGCTAACGAGTGACGAAGCCCTCATGGACGTGACGATGAGCATCAATCAAGTTGGTCCTAGCAACTACGGCTTTAAAACCAATAATCCCAACTTTGATGAAAACATGTGGTTTAACATTCCTTACGGCTACTATAGTATGACCAAAGGACCAACTACAACTACAGGAAAGGCACTGTCCATGAGTGACATGCCCAAGAAAGGCTGGCGAGTAATCGTCATGTCGTTTCGAACTCCCCGCGACAACTATGCTTCCAGAAATGCCACCCCCCGCTTTAGTTTCTTAGTCCCCCATGGCAAACAATACGTGAAGTATTCCTACCTACTTGACTTCTAATACACCGATATAGAATAAAAACCAACGCAGTCACCAATCGTTAACCGATTGGTGACTGCGTTGGTTTTTTTATCTACATTTAATGATATAAGTCGAAACGTCCCTTACTAAAGACCGTACCTAAATGGGCACTTTCAAGCAGCGAACGGTCAGTGATAACCTTTTTCAGCGCTGAAGCCGGATACCCTTTAACGGGGCGGTTACTGCTGAAAATTTCACCAATTCCGTCGCGGTCACTGAGCGATGCGACCGTTCCGCTAGATTGATAATTAAACGGTGTCGTGGCCTTGCCATTTCGCAAAGCAACAATGTTCTTGGCGGCTTGTTCACCACAAGCTAGCGCAATTTGAGCCGTCGTTGGGTATGGCCGTTCGCCGTCGGGTGGCATTACCGCCGCCACGTCGCCCACGATAAAGACTTCTGGCCGGTCCTCTAGTGACAAGTCTGGTTGAACCATGACCCGGTTACGACGCTGCTGGAAGCCAGAATCCGCAATGACGTGCGACCCACTGACCCCAACTGTCCAAATAATCGTATTAGCAGCAAATTCATGTTCAACTTTGTCCGTATCCGTATAAGCAACGGCGCCAGGCTTAATCGCCGTAATAGCGGAACCTAATCGCATTTCAACGTTGTTCTTTTCCATGAAGGCCAACGCATAGTCCCGCAAGTCCTGATTGAACATCGGTAAAATCGATGGCATTCGTTCCAAGCAAACTAATTTGATTGCGGGAACCTGATACTTCTTCTGTAACTTAGGTAATGACTGTGTCAGTTCACCTAACAATTCAATCCCAGTAAAGCCCGCACCACAGACCGCAATCTTCAAATCATTGTGATCCTTGCTAGTTTGATAGGCCTTGACCCGTTCTTCAATGTGTTGATAGACTGCTTGCGCCGTTTGGAGATCATCCATTGCCAACGCATTTTCATTCGCACCCGGTACCCCGAAAGTTTCGGACTGGAACCCTAATGCAAGGACTAAGTAATCATAGCTGATGTCATCATGGTCTTCGAAACTGATAGCTTTGTTAGCGACGTCGACATTGTTAACCGTCGCTTGCACAAACGTGACCCGCTTTGCAATGACGGACGGAATGTTATACGTGATCCGCTCTGGATCAATCGTTCCGGCCGCGACTTCATGGAGATTAGTTTTCTCCGTATGTGTCGGGACTTGATCAACTAAAATCAATTGATCCCCACTAGGTAACCCTTTCGTTAAAAACTTGACGGCCCTCATTCCAGCATAGCCCCCGCCAAGCACTAAAGTTGTTGACATGTTTTGTTTACCCCTTTCATCATTCAGCTAAACGACCCCCACAGCGCGCTCAATTGATTGTGGATCTGGTCATTTTTGACAGCTCAAATGCCATTATATGGTTAAGTACATCGTACACTGAAAGCCCGCAAAATTCAGCTAAAAAGCCGTTTAATTTTTTATGAGTATCATTAAAAAGCTAATTTTAAGACTGGGACTTAAAGTTAACCGTTACTAGGTTGATCACTTTGAACAATAGCCATCACTACCCAGTAGTCAACTAGTCCACCGTCCCATTTTTAATAAGCAAACCAATTTTAGTGATGTCGGACAACATCCGTGTGCTACGACCTATTTCAACTCAAAACAAAAGGACCGTGGTCATAACAACCACGATCCTTCATTTTTAATTTAATCAGTTACTGGACTTTTGGCAGTCAAACGTTCAACGTCACGCACGATCATTAACTCTTCATTAGTTGGCACGACCATCACTTTAACTGGTTCGCCATCCTTACTAATAACTTGTTCTTTCCCGTGGACGTGGTTCTTTTCATCATCGACCGTCACACCAAAGTAGCTCAATTGCTTCAAAATCCGTGCACGCATTGCAAAGGAGTTTTCACCAACACCGGCCGTAAAGATCAAAGCGTCGATGCCGTTCATTTCAGCAATGTAACTCCCGATATACTTCACGACTCGGTTTGCGAAGATTTCCAAAGCAAGTTCGGAACGTTCACGACTGTCCTTCGTCTTATCCAAGTCACGCATGTCAGGTGATAGCCCAGAAATACCGAGTAATCCTGACTTGTGGTTTAAAATATCAATAAAGTCTTGAACGTCAGAAATTCCAAGGTGCCGCATTAAGAATGGAATCAAGGACGCATCAATGTCCCCAGAACGGGTACTCATCGTGATCCCCGCTAACGGTGTGAAGCCCATGGACGTATCAATGGCCTTACCATGATCAAAGGCGGTGATTGAAGCACCCGATCCTAAGTGTAACGTGATCAATTTGAGTGAGTCTAACGGCTTGCCTAAAATTTCAGCCGTTCGGTTTGCTACGTAACGGTGACTAGTCCCATGCGCACCGTACTTCCGTGCCCCAAACTTTTCATAATATTCGTAAGGAATACTATATAAGTAATTTACTTTTGGCATCGTTGCAAACAACGACGTATCAAAGACGGCCACTTGGACTACCTTTGGTAATAAGCTTTGGAAGACTTCAATGTAATAAGCTTGCGTTGGATTATGTAACGGCGCATACTCAGACAAATCTTTGATTTCCTTTAACGTTTCGGGGGTAATGATCACTGAATCTCTAAAGTGTTCGCCACCCGCAACGACCCGGTGACCAATTCCTGTAATCTCGGATAAGTGGGCCAAAATGCCATCACTCTTCAAGCGCGTCAGGACCATCGCAGCCGCTTCTTTTGCATCGATTGTTGGACGAGTTTCTTTGTACTTCGTCCCGTCCGCCTTTTTAATCACGAAAACTGAATCAGGTAATCCTAAACGGTCAACCATCCCTGAGGCGATCACCGTTTCTTCTGGAACGCTAAATAACTTCCATTTTAAAGTTGAACTACCAGCGTTAATTGCTAATATTTTTGCCATGCTATATTTCCTCCATCCATCATCAAGTGTGCCTACTGCCAGTTTAGCCAATAATGGATGCGCTTTCAAGGCTTTATTCAAAAAGCTTATATTTTCATATCATTGTAAACAATATTCCCGACTTATCATTTTTTTCATTATCCCATTTTACGGTATAATAAAAGTAAAGAAAGCGAGGCGATGATCATGATGACGAAGAAGCATTTTTCTTGGACTCTCAGTAACAGTTTCGCCGCTTTATTGTTAGTCGTTGGGGCAATCGTCGCATTATGGGCATTAATCACTAATTTCGGGACAACCGTCAGTGTCGACGCCGTGGTTACAGCAGCTGGCTTGTGGATTGTCGGGATCATTTTCTTACACCCGGCACCTATCAACATATTGATTCCTGTCATCGGTTTCGTTAGTGTTGGCGCGGGTTACGCGGGCTATTTCAGTAGTCCCCACTCCTGGTTAGGCGCCGCGGTTGCAACCCTACTAACCGCACTAATCGTTAGCTACGGTTTTAGTCTCCGTAAAACGATTCGTCAGCGCCACAGTAATTGGTATCAAAAATAATGAGCTAAGTTGCAGTTATCGGGGGTCCCAAACAGCTGGGGCGCCCTTTTTTATGCGGTCTAACCGGTTATTCATACAGTCACCCGACTTAGCGCAGACAAAACCGAACAGATGTTTTATAATGAAAGTCAATCCATTCAGAAAGGAACCGCATGATGGCACCCAAAATTGGCATTCGTCAACTCGTTGAATTCGTTCTTCGTCAAGGCGACCTAAACGAAGTTAAAAACAGTCAAAATACCGCCTTAAACGGGGCTAAGATTCATCGGCGGCTCCAAAGTAGTCGTGGTGAAGACTATGACAGCGAAGTCTACCTTAAAAAGACCGTGACGATGAACGGAAGCGACTACGTCATTTCTGGCCGTGCTGACGGTATCCAGTTAAACGACGACGGCGCCCTGATTGAAGAAATCAAAACGTCCGATCAAGCGTATGACGACCTAAGTGACAACACCCGCACCCTGTACTGGGGACAGGTCAAAGTTTATGGCTACCTATTATTGCAGGAACACCCTGAACTTGATAAAGTCACCTTACAATTGACCTATTTTCAAGTCAGTACCGAAAAAGTGACCAAAGAACAAAAGGTCCTGCGACGCGCCGAACTCGACCAGTTCTTCAAAGACCTCATTACCGAATACGAATACTGGCTCACGTTACGGGCGGACCTTCGCAAGCAGCGCAACGCCTCAATTAACGACCTCCCGTTTCCGTTTCCCGCGTTTCGCCCCGGGCAACGTGAGCTTGCAGCGGCCGTTTACAAGACCGTGCGACTCAACAAGCGCCTCTTTGTCGAAGCACCGACGGGAACTGGCAAAACGATTTCGACACTCTTTCCAGCCGTCAAAGCGCTCGGTGAGGATTTAATTGAACGCCTCTTCTACCTCACTGCTAAACAAAGCACCCGGCACGTGGCTGAGGAAGCCATCGACCTCATGAAGCACGACGGACTGGTCATTAAAAGTATCACCTTGACGGCCAAAGACCAGATCCGTTTCCCAGAAGAACAGGACTTACTCCCGGAAGAAAATCCGTTTATGATTGGCTACTACGACCGCTTAAAACCGGCCCTCAAAGACTTACTCACTCACGAAAATCAGATCACACGGCCCGTCATTGAACGCTACGCTCGTAAGCACACCGTGGACCCCTTTGAATTTTCACTGGACGCCTCACTATTTTGTGACGTGATTATCTGCGACTATAATTATTTATTCGACCCGCTCGTTTACTTACAACGGTTCTTCAGTGAGGGTGACGACGACAACTTTTTCCTCGTTGACGAAGCCCACAACCTCGTCAGCCGGGCCCGGGACATGTACTCAGCAGCTGTCAGCGACCAAGCAATTGGGTCCTTATTAAAGCTAGCCCGTCCTGACAAAACGCAACCAAGCGACGACTTACAGCAAGCACTCAAAAAAGTGCGCCGCAGCTTCACACGGATCAGTCAGTCCCTATTAGATGACGGCGTCACCGAACAAGTGACCCCGGACCCACCGGAACCCCTTTTGCGAACGCTACGGACGTTTAACGAATTTGTCACTGACTGGATGACGCAACAAAAGCCATCACCGCTCTTAGACGCCGTCCGTGACTACTTTTTTGCGTGCTTAACCTTCGTTAAAATCGGGGACTTGTACGATGGAAGCTATCAGACCCGGTTTGTTTTAGACGGCCACCACCTAACCGTTAAAGAACTCTGCCTTGATCCTAGCGACTTTTTAGACGGCTCGCTTAAGCTGGGGGCCGGTGCGGTCCTGTTCTCCGCAACCCTATCTCCGATGGCGTACTACCAGCGGGTCTTGGGGGGCGAAGCGAACAGTCTCGCTTATCAGTTGCCTTCCCCGTTTCCACCGAAGCACCAGGCGATTTTGGTAACGCAGTACGTCCAAACGACTTACCGGGAACGCGAGCGTAACGTCGATCGCATTATTCAAAGTTTGCACGCACTGGTTACTGGGAAAACTGGCAATTATCTCGTGTTCTTTCCATCGTATGGCTATCTCAGTCAAATCAAGTCAGCCTTTGAACAAACCTATCCTGACATTGCCACGACCAGCCAAGAATCCGTCATGAACGCGGCGGCCCGCCAAGCCTTTTTGGATCAATTTCAAGCGGATAATCCGAGTACCCTCGTCGGTTTTTGTGTCCTCGGCGGCCTCTTCTCAGAAGGCATCGATTTACGTGGCGACCGGTTGATTGGCGTCGCCGTCGTCAGTGTCGGGTTACCCGGATTAAATCCCGAAACCAACTTGATTCGGGACTACTATGACCACCAAAACGGTCAGGGATTTGCCTACGCTTACCAGCTTCCCGGCATGAATAACGTCTTGCAGGCGGCTGGCCGACTGATTCGTAGCAGTCACGATACCGGGATCATTTTATTATTGGATCAGCGCTTTGCAAGCCAACGGTACGTCGATTTATTTCCATCGCACTGGCAATACTACCAAACGATTCAATCGTTACCGCAACTCAGCGCCACCATTGCCAACTTTTGGCACCAGACTAAGGAGGAATCTACTAATTAATGAAGACTAAGCTAACGCGCCAACTTGAAAGTACCCTCTATCAGTACTGTTTGGAACAGGGCGCCTACGTTGTTGAAGAAGTTAGTATGCCTGATAAGAAGGGCATTGTTGATACGCTCAGTTACCAACAGCTTCCTGACGGTCAGATTGAGTGGCGGTGCTACGAGTTAAAGGTGACTAAAAATGACTTCCATTCGAAAGCTAAGTTATCCTTTATCGGGCACTATAACTACTTTGTGCTCCCACAAGCCCTTTACGAGGAAGTCAAAGACGAAATTCCGAGCCATATTGGTGTCTTGATTTACCGCGCTTTTGACCCGGAGGCCGTCGCCCTAGCGCCACAACCATTACGGGCACCCGGATTCCTAACTGTGGCTAAAAAAGCCCAGCATCAAGACTTACAAGTCCCAGAAGCGCCGCTAACCGGGCACTTCATCGCTTCATTATTTCGGGAAGTCGATAAGGCCAAGCGCGTCAAAAAAGGGTTGGCACTCTATTCCGACGACCAACTTTTTAAAGAACTGCGCAAACGGGCCCGTAAAGGCTACGACGTGTACGACCCCGAAGCAAACCTCTACGACCGATTTATCGACGATACCACGAACGATGCCGTAACGGCGCTGCAAGAAGAATTAGACGCGCGTAACGCTGAATACCAGGCACTCAAGTTAGCTTATCAACAACTGATTGCACCGGATCTGGGGGACCAACTATGACGATTTATACGCCCTATTTTCGTGGCCGGATGTACGATTTATTGGCGCTAAAGGCGCTGTGCGAACAGGGGCAGTTAGGGCCAAACATCATCCCCATCATCGAACCGGTTCGCGATTCCAAAGAATTACAACAGACCGTGGCGGCGTTCATCAAAGCCCAGCAACCCTTTAGCCTGATTGCTAACCCGCAAGTCAGCGTGTACGGCCTAAATCCGAATAAGCTTTATCCGCTCCCCGACCTCAGTACCGTGCCATTTTTTCACCCCGGAGCCATTCTAGCTGCTGACTTTAGTCGGGACTTCTTAGCGTGTGGTCCCGGCCAGTCCAGTTTCCTAGTTGCCCCTAACTATCCGTTACTTAAAGCCTACCAAGACTCAGACGTGTTGCAGCACACGACCCTCGTAATTGACGACGAGGCCCGTCTGCACCAAATTGCCGGTAACCAGGCAATCCTCCTAACCGATGCCATGGCGACACCGCACCACGTCGCTGATTACGGACTCTTGACCGACGAATACTTTGAACCGGCCAGCTGGGCCACCCCACCATTTGGCTACCAGGGATTCGGTGATTTTTCACTCGTCGGGAAGCCGTACTACGACAAGGGCATGCCGTCCCGGGCCATCGCGTTACACCTGATTTACGTGACGCCGGACGGCCAGCTACGAATCCACCACTGCGTCTCTGACAGTAACGAGCATCTAGGGGGCCAAAAGCAAAAATTTGCGGAAGCCTTGGCAAAATTGACCGCGTGGGCACCAGCGCATTTGACCGGATTAAACCGAACACCGGCCCTCGAAAGTCTATTAGCCTACGAACACACCGCAAAGTTTCCTGGACTCGGCACCGTTAAAAAGCTATCATTAATGCACCACTTACAACTGATGCACCGTTTAATAGGAGAATAAAATGGCAAAACATGAATCTGCTTGGAAACAAATGTTTCACTTCTACCGTGACGAATATCACGAAAAACACGCGCCAATGCTATACGGTGACATCTGGCTCCAGACTAAGTCTCACCAGCGACTCGTCCTGGGGTTAACGGATCCAGCTACCGCACCTTTGACGAGTATTACTGGCCTAACATTGCCTTCGGAAGGCCAACACCTGACGACTGGTGATGTCCTGACCACCGTTACTGATGACCAGGGGGCCCATCCTTTTACGACGCCATTTAGCGGAACTGTCCAAAAAATCAATACTGATTTGACCGCTCAACCCAGTGATTTAGCAAATAACGCACAGAAAAATAACTGGTTATTAATTTTAAAGGCGGATTAGTGCTGTTACCAAAAGTAAGTATTCAGTTTTCGTAAAAGCGTTTACATTTCTGTCTGAACGTGCCACCAACTTACCGTTACAATTTAACATTTATCCCGTCCATAGCGTATAAACGCTGTTGGACGGGCTTTTTTTATCAAATTATTATTTAATCAATCGTGCGATAATCTTTAATCTGTTAAACCATTAATCGCAATTTTACTTTTTTTCAATCACTTAAACCCCATATTTATATTACAAAAGATTACAAAAAGGCCCTTTTATTACAGTTAACCCCTGAATTCGTAAAGTTACTGCTATTATCCTGTCACAATCAGCAGTTATACTATTTCATAGTTAAAGCGCTTGGAAGAAACACGGGGCCAAGCCAAATTCAGACTAAAAAATAGGAGTGTACCTAACGTATGAAAATTAAGAATGCTTTATTATCTACCGCTGCCGCTACTGCTAGTCTCTTTGCCATTGGCGCAACCGCTCAAGCCGCAACTGTAACTGTTAAATCCGGTGATACGGTTTCCGCAATCGCTGCTGAACATAACACCACGATTGACGCCATTACCAAAGCTAACCAATTAAAGAATGCTAACTTAATTTTTGTTGGTCAACAACTTGAAGTCAACGGTAACGGCGCTGCCGCAACCACGACCACTCAAGCAACTCAAACTAGCCAACCTGCAGCAACGACTCAAAGCACTCAATCGAGCCAAACTCAGACGCAAAGCTACAGCGCACCAGTTGCTAAGACGACCACTCAAAGCACTAACACCGCTTCAACTTCTAACTATAGTGGTGGTTCCGCTAAAGCTTGGATCGCTGGAAAAGAATCTGGCGGTTCATACTCAGCACGTAACGGTCAATACATCGGTAAGTACCAATTAAGTGCTTCATACTTAAACGGTGACTACTCCGCTGCTAACCAAGAACGCGTTGCTGATAGCTACGTTGCTTCCCGTTACGGTTCATGGGACAACGCTAAGAGCCACTGGTTATCAAACGGCTGGTACTAAAATTTAAAATTCAACTCAGCACCCAATTCCTTTGCGAATTGGGTGCTTTTTTGTCTGAGCTAAAGATTGAAAGCTCTAAAACTAGTTCAAGCGTTGCGATAGCACTACTTATCATTAGAAAATTAGCATG
>NZ_JQCL01000057.1:161960-182812 GCF_001438845.1 Lactiplantibacillus xiangfangensis | reverse complement strand
ACCTGGCAAACAACGCCAGCTAACAGTGCCGACACGGCCCGCTGGTTCTGCCGGCTACGCTAAGGTTGTCTTAAAATAAACCGGTTAAATTTGTCAACAACCTCAACATAGCTGGAAATTGCCTTGATAAATGTGATGCTAATCGGATGCCCGGAGGTTGCCACTGATTATCTGACAGTAAAAACAATAGGAAGATAGTTTTTAGCGTAGTCGGGTAGCCTCGAGTGCTGTGTCGGCAAGATTAGCCGGTGGTTTATCCGACTAATCTTGCCGGGCACTTCAAAGACGTGGGCTGGCGGCTTTGAAGTGAGGTTCCAGACCGCCCTTTGGCTGGGACCGTCCCCTCCATAGCACTCAAGGCTACCTGATAGAGCGGCTAATTTTAGGAATAATAATTATTGCTGTTGCAACGCTGACAGCCTTTTGGGACTTTCAATCTTTAGGTCTGAGTCAAATGTTAGTTTGGACGTATGGTGATTCTTTTACCTACTCTATAGTAGCTAAGAGAAAAATTTACATGGGTGGATCATTTTCGATTTCCGTTAGAAACCTTGTGACCATCACCCCGTCATCACCAATATTAATCAATCCCGTTAATCGTTTATCATCATTTTCTGAAAACCCACCCTAATATTACAATTCATTACAAAATCAGCGCTATATTACATTTGGCGCTCAAAACGTAATGTTCTGATTATTTGAATGACACAGTGGCCAGTTATACTAGTTACTGTTGATTGGTTATGACAAACACCAAACCATCAAAGTTGTGAAGAACGTTAATCAAGAAGAACTATCGCAAATCATAGGAGAGTGTATTTAATAATTATGA
This sequence comes from Lactiplantibacillus xiangfangensis, assembly GCF_001438845.1. Taxonomy (GTDB): domain Bacteria; phylum Bacillota; class Bacilli; order Lactobacillales; family Lactobacillaceae; genus Lactiplantibacillus; species Lactiplantibacillus xiangfangensis. The sequence continues at coordinate 181,980 of NZ_JQCL01000057.1, read as the reverse complement.
AAATCAAAAACCTTGTACTATCATCAACTGCAGCCTTAGCATTGTTCGCCCTTTCTGCAACGGTCGCTAACGCTGACACAGTTACAGTTAAAGCTGGTGACACCGTTTCTGAAATCGCTCAAAACCATAACACGACGGTTTCCGCTATTGAAAAAGCTAACAAGTTATCCAACGTCAACTTAATTTTTGTCGGTGACAAGTTAGAAGTTAACGGTACAACTACCACAACGACTGCTACTTCAGCTGCAACCAGCGCCGCACCACAATCCGCTGCTAGCCAAGCAACTTCTTCAGTTGCCAGTCAAGCTAGCGCAACGAGTGCCGCACCTAAGTCAGTTGCCAGCCAAGCAACCTCTTCAGCAACTTCAGTAGCTAGCCAAGCTAGTTCATCAGCTGCAACCAGCGCTGCACCACAATCCGCTGCCAGCCAAGCAACTTCTTCAGCTGCAACGAGTTCTGCTGCTAGCCAAGCTAGCTCATCAGCCGCAACTTCAACGGCCAGCTCTGCTTCATCCACTACTCCAAGTAATGGTGGGAACACGCAAAGCTACGTCTTGAGCCAAATGGAATCACGGACTGGGGTTTCTGCCTCAACTTGGAACAAGATCATCACCCGCGAATCTGGCTGGAACTCAACTGTTAAGAACAGTACTAGTGGTGCCTATGGTTTATTCCAAAACATGCACATCTCTAGCGGTTCTGTTCAAGACCAAGTTAACGCCGCCGTTTCTTTATACCATGCACAAGGCATGAACGCTTGGGCGCTTTAATCAAAACTGAAATTTAAATTTAACCCGTTTCGAAGTTACGCTTCGAAACGGGTTTTCTTTTGGTCTTTAATTGGCGTATGCTAAAACTAAAATTGAGAGAAGGTGACACATCCATGCGTGCTGTCCGTTTAGCCACATCATTATGGCTCATCATCGTTGGTGCCTTGATCTTGGTCAGCCTATTATTTAAATTTCCACTATTTGCAACGGTCAATACGCAGACCGCCACCGGGATTGAAGAACTTATTCTGATTATTTTAGTCTTTGAATTGAACAACCGTTATATTCATCAAGCGCTACGCTTTCGCTCCAGCTTGAATTGGACTAAGCAACTGACAATTGTGGGACCCAGCTTGCTTGTTGTTGGGATAGCAGCTATTTTTGGTCTGTTAACTTACGCTTCCGTTACGCCCCTGCTTCTCACATTACTGGTCGCCATTCTCGTTAGTTGCTTCGAAGAACTCCTCTTTCGTGGCATCATCTTCAAATTATTCTTGCGTGCTTTTGGCACTAGTCGTAGGGGACTCTTACAGGCAGCCGGACTGAGCAGCGTCTACTTTAGCCTGACACACTTGGTCAACTTAACCCATCAGGATTTGATGCTAACTGGACTGCAGTTACTATTTACCTTTGCAATTGGCCTCTTACTCTGCGGGTTGTACCAAGCGACACAGTCACTATGGTGGCCCATCGCCATCCACGCCCTAAACGACTTCTTTAGCTTTAGTCAGCCAACGATTAACTTGCCGCTGATTCACACAACCGCGGCTTTTCAACTCCTAGAAATCGTGATTATTTTAATCTTAACGGGGATCGTCTTTCGTCATACACCTGTCCAAAATTAAAAGTCCGGATTAGGAATGGCTCACCGCCACCTGATCCAGACTTTTTAATTACTTATGAATTAGCCTTATCAATTCGACCATTCATCAGACCTAATCGAGTGACCAGTCATGCTGATCTAAACAATTAATTAATACCGCAAGTAAGACAAAAATAATTCCAATAATATAAACCCAATGCAATCCACTATATAAAACTTGCCGCAAAGCGGGTAAGAGCTTTGCAGGAAGTTGGCCGGCCGTTTGGGGGTTAATTAGCTTGTTCATCATCGTCATGGTCGCACCAGGATGCATTTCCAGCTCTTGCTGCATGCCAATGTTTAAAACAATCCCAAAAATCGACACCATCAAAGTTTGACCAATCGTTCGACTCAACGTATTGAATGACGTCGCAACACCAACAGCCTCTTCTGGCACCAAGTGTTGTGACGTTACGGTAGTCGTTGTCATCGTAATCCCAAAACCAAAGCCACCGATAGCAGTAATTAAAAAGAACCAACCAAAACTAGTCGTAATCGGCAAGCTGGCAAACCAGACACCGGCAACTAAAATAAAGCTCAAACTGAAGTAAAGAATTCGGTGAGGCGTCCATTTAACCAACAGTGCACTAGTGACAAACGCCCCAATGATCCACAGTAAGGAACTCGGGGTAAGTGCAAACCCCGCGAATGAAGCCGGCACACCCAAAAGGCCCTGCGCCCATGTTGGAACGTAAACACTTATGGCCATTAAATAACCATTAATAAGCCCAGCAATTAAATTTTGACCGATAAAGGGCCGATTCTTAAATAACTCAAGCGAAATAACTGGTTCGGCGGTCCGACTTTCTTGACGAATGAATCGCCAGAGACTGACACCACTAACACCCCATTCAAGCACGACAATCGTCCAATTGATGGGCGTCTGGCCTAAACTCTGAAAGCTGAGCATTAAACTCAATAAACTAAGCATCAGCCAAAAACTACCCAGGTAATCAATTTTTTTATGTTGCACATGGCTAGGCTCATGTAAAAACAACTGAAACAAGACCATCGTAATCAGGCCAATGGGGACGTTAATAAAGAAAATCCAGTGCCAACTGAGTTTATCAATGATCACACCCCCGATTAAAGGGGCTAGTACCGCGGCGATACCCCAGGCTGAATTATTAATACCAAGGACCCGTGCCCGTTTCTCATAAGAATAAACATCTGCGATAATGGTCATCGAAACTGGTAACAACGCACCAGCTCCAATCCCCTGAACGGCCCGCCAAAAAATTAACACAGGCATCGTATTGGACAAACCACTCATGGTTGAACCAACAATAAAAATGGCTAAACCAACTTGCATCACCGGTTTGCGACCAACTAAGTCAGCCAATTTTCCATAAATTGGCGTGACCATCGCAGTCGTTAACAGATAAATTGAAAAGACCCAGTTCATCAGACTAACACCGCGAAGGTCACCTACAATCGTTGGTAGTGCCGTTGAAACGACGGTTCCTTCTACGGCGCTGACAAAGGTCGCAACGTAAATGGCAATGGTCACGGCCAGTACGTTCGTTTTGCGTTGTGATTTCATTTTCCCCACTCCCTATTTTCATGTTACAACGCAAGATAACAGGTCAATAATAACACTATTAGCCAATCAGCATCATCCTAATCACTGATGCATCAGTATTTTCCTGCACCGATTAAAAACCTTTTTTCAGAAAGATCAATTTTCTCATTCAAGCTACAAAAATAGACGGATAACCAAATCTGATTATCCGCCCATCTTCATCTATTAATATCCAGTCAACTAAGCTTCCAGACTAAACTTGTGTTGTGCTAAACGGTACGCGTGATCACACGTTGCCGCCACGTCCGGTTCGTGCGTCACAATAATCACACACTTGTGCTGCTCATGAGCAATCTTCTGAAACAACTCAATCACGTCACGCGTATTTTCCTCGTCTAAGTTACCCGTTGGTTCGTCGGCGACCACTAATTTTGCATCGCAAACCATCGTTCGTGCAATGGCGACTCGCTGCTGCTGACCACCAGACAGACGTTGCACATTTTTCGTCATTTGTTCATCACTCAAGCCAAGCTTGCGTAGCATTTCCATAGCGTAGCGTTTGTCACCACGGTGAGCCGAATCCGTGATTGCCATCGCCGTCATTAAATTATTGAGCGGTGACATGTAGGTCAACAGATTGTAGGACTGAAACACAATGGCAACGTGTGATTTCCGGTAATTCGTCAAGCCAATCTTGTTAATGGACTCGCCATTCATTTCAATCTGCCCAGCCCGGGGTTTATCTAACCCAGCTAATAGCGACAAAAACGTTGTTTTACCCGAGCCACTCTGGCCCACGATTGCGTAAGACGTACCCGCTTCAAAGTTCAGGGTAACGTGTTCAAATAGACTATTTTCCTGACGATCGTACCAGTAACCCAAATCGTTTACTTTTAACATCACTTTTTCCTCCTCACTAGTCAATCAAGACTTTCTTCGGTTGCAACCGCAAGATACCACCGGAAGCTAACATGATCGATAAGAACATGATTGCTAACCCGAAGCCACCCAGTTCAACCAGATCCATCACGGTGACGTTAATATCCAGATCAGTTTGCTTCTGGCTCGCCGCCACACTGCCGGTGTGACTACTACCCGGCCCACCTTGCATATTGCCACTTGGCTTGCTACCAGTACTACCACCCGGTGCACCACTACCACCCGGTTGACCAGTCGTGCCAGACGACGAACTCGTTGTCGCAGTCGTCGTCTGCTGTAAGACTAGCTGTTGCCCTAATTGGTTACCCACAAACTTGCCACCAAATCCGGCAAGCACCACGGAAACTACCAAGACCATCACCATTTCAGCGAAGAACTGTGCCACAATCTTCCACCGACTTTCGCCGAGGGACAGCAGCACTCCGATCTCATAACGTCGTTCCCGAATCATTAAAATAACGATCAAGGCTAAAATAATCGTTCCGGCAATGGCAACTAACCAAACGATCTTATCCGCAAACGACTTAACGTTATTCATGGACGCTTTGACCGTTTGATAACTACTGTCATCCGTGCTCAGTGAATACTTAGACGTGCTGATCAACTGATTACCAGCGGTCTTAACTTTGCTGACCTTAGCGGGATCGGAAATGGTGAACGTCACGGAGTCCGCCGTATTTTTGTACTTCGACCCTTTAATGGCATTCGCAAATGTGTACGACGTATAAACGCTGTTAGATGGGTCCGTCGCACCAGGTCCCTGTTCGGTACTAGTGCTGGACGAGGCTTTATAGACCCCAACAATCTTCAGGGTGTACGTCTTCTTAGTGCCAGTCGTCGCCTTCATCTTGATGGTGTCGCCGACATTTAAGCTATCTTCCTTGGCGAGTTCACTTTCGATGACGACGTTGTTCGTCCCTTCGTCGCTCGCTGTAATGCCACGACCCTTCATAATCTTGCTGGACTTACTTTCAAAACTAGTCACACTACTCGTACTCGTCACACCAGCGATGGCAATGTCACCACTGCCACTACTACTGGCGCCCATGCCACCTTTCATCCCGCCCCCAGTATTACTACTAGTAGACGTCGAAATGGCATCAAACCCTTTCGCATTGGCGGACGTTGAGACCGTCGCGTTGTAACTCGCAACGTTACTCAACTTGGCAATCTTCTTGGCATCACTTAACTTGACTGGCGATGTCGTTAGTTTCGGTCGACTGCTTTTACTTGTCGATGTCGAACTGTGCATCTTCTTAAAAGCCGCCTCCCGGTTAGCCGACAGCGTAACGGTTGCCCCAACACTCTTCTTAGCATTGCTGGTTGCGGTATCCGCAGCGTTTCGAATCAGTAACCCAGCCAAAACAAATAACATAATCGCTGACGTCACTAGAATTAATAATATTGAACGACCCTTTTTGGCCGTTAGATTAAGCCATGCGCGTTTGAAAAAATTCACGCTTAACCCTCCTTCAGGTAAGTTTTGAACTTGCAAATTGCTTTAACAGATTTAAACTTACACGGAAAATGGGGGCAAAATGTGAAGGTCTTCCACAATTTTATCGGCTTAGTCGCGACTTTTTTTGATTATCCATTACTAATACTCTAAAGGATGAGATGTAAAACATTAAATTTGGATAGCGGTTTAGAAACAATCGGAAAAAGTAGCTATTCAAGCAAAAAAACAGTTGCACTGAGAGTTTACAGCACGACTGTCTATATTATTTTCTATTTTGCTTTATCAAGTACTAACGTATCAATACCAAATACTATTTGGATTTTTTTAACAATAAATAAGCGTACGTAATTACTACAATTATAAACGTCACCACTACTAACCAAAACGATCCCCATAATTGTACTTGTACCACAGAATATGTCTCTCCATGATCTATTTTAAGCAGCGCTACCAACATATTACCTATTGCCGAAAATAATAAAATTAACACACCATTTATTATATTCTTTGGAAATTTCACTTTTGATACCATATGCCGTTTCCCCCTGATAGATACATTATGCAACACTGAGTCTCTTGTCTCATACATATTCCTAGTGTAAACATACTCCTGCCAATCATATTTTTAAATACTACTGTACCTATCTTCCAAATAAATTACCTAGAAAGCAATTCAATTCTCCGTATAAGCTATCTTTGGTTTTCCGGCGCCCAATCACAATCCGCCAAGTGGTCATTGATCAAGCCAGCCGCTTGTAAATAGGAATAGATGGTTGTTGGCCCCACAAACTTAAACCCCCGCTTTTTCATTTCCTTTGAGACCCGTTTGGCGAGGTCATTGGTCGCTGGCATCTGGTCCATGCGTTGCCAAGCCTGCCGAATCGGTTGATTATCGACAAAGTCCCATAACCACGTCGCAAACGACGAACCGGCTGGCCAATCACGAATCACCCGGGCGTTATTAATCGTTGCCGTTAATTTCAACCGGTTCCGGATAATCCGTTCGTCAGTCATTAACCGCGCCAAATCATCCGTCGTCATTGCAGCAACTCGTTCAATATCGTAGTGATGAAAATCCGCCTCAAACGCCGCCCGTTTATTGAGCACCGTTTGCCAGCTCAGTCCCGCTTGATAAGTCTCTAAACATAATAGTTCAAAGAGCTTTTGCGAATCATGCTGAGGGTGCCCCCACTCCTGATCGTGGTAAGCCCGCATTAAATCTGAAGATTCCGCCCAGGTACATCGTTTCATTATTGTTTCCTCCTAATCACCATAAACCAAAAACAACCTTTCAGAATATCTTCCGAAAGGCTGTTTTGGTCTAGTTAGTCACACTGACCACTAAATAATTTTACTTTTGATGACGTTTCGTTGATTCTTCCGCCGTGCCTTCATTTTCCATACGATCCGTTAACGGATAAGTTAAACGAATCAAACTTGGAATGACCGTCGGAATAAAGAATACCAGGATAATTAACCCGATAATCACAACCATCGCCACTTGAATCAAGGTTAAAACGCCGGATGGCATCAATGCCGCGAACGTCCCACTCAAGATCAAGGCAGCGGATAAGACCACGGCCCCAATAACGGCGGAAGCCCGGACAATTCGGGTACTTGGTGTTGCTGCCGAATTATCAAACTCACGGTACTTCATCATCAGGAAGATACTGTAATCGACCCCAAGGGCAATTAACATGATGAAACCAAAGAACGGTGTGTTCCAAGTTAACATGCTTTGACCTAAGAACCAGTTACTCAAGATCCGCGTGATACTCAAGGACATAATGTAAGCTAACAACAACGTCCCTAAGATGTAGAACGGTTGTAAGACGGAACGCGTGATGACCATTAAGGCAATCAGAATCCCAATCAACATAATCGCAGCCGTTCGAATGAAATCACTCGACGCAATGGCTTGCGTATCATTAGTTTCAGAAGTTTGACCACCGATGGCAATCGTTGCGCCATCTAACGCGGTCCCCTTCAAACTATTTTGCGCTTGCGTTTGAATCGATGAAATCTTATTCATCGCAGACTTCGAACTTGGGTTGGTATTCAAGACAATCGTCAGCTTAGTGGCGTGGTTGTCTTCAGACATGTACGCCTTCAATGCTGACGCATAAGTCTTACCTTTCAAGACGCTCTTTGGTACATAGTAAGTCTTCGAAGCGTCAGAATCTTTCAGTCCAGTTAAGTAACTGTTGGCTGAACCGACACCCTTGTTGATCTTCTTCGTCCCGTCACTGGCCGTCTTAAGTCCAGTCTGTAATTCTTGCATTTGACCAACGAGTCCTTGCATCGTGGTGTACATCGTTGCGTTCCCATCGGCAACCTGCTTGGCACCGGTGTTCAACTTATTGACACCACTAACGAGTGCAGGCACGTTCGAATTCAATTCGGTTGCACCCTGTGCCAGTTTTGAAGCACCGCCGTTTAAGGCTGCTGAGTTCGAAACTAATTGGTTCGTCCCAGAACTCAAAGCACTGATAGCACCCGTTAACGTTGGGATTTGGCCTTGTAACGTGCCTAAACCAGTCGAAACTTGTGAAGACCCACTAGCTAAACGACTAACACCGTTTGCTAACGTTGGCACTTGCGCATTCAACTGACCGTTACCAGTCGCAACTTGGGTCGCACCACTAGCTAACTGCGTCGTTCCGGCATTAAGCGCACCTGAATTAGCATTTAACTTGTTCGTCCCTTGACTGAGTGCGCTGATGGCACTAGTCAACGTTGGCACTTGTGAGTTCAACCCACTGACACCATTGTTGACTTTGTTAGCACCACTAGCGGCACTTGAAACGCCCGTCGTGTATTGGTTTAGCTTAGCTGCCAACGTGTCAGTCCCAGTTTGTAATTCGCCTAAACCGGAAGTGACTTGGTTAGAACCGTTAGACAACTTGCCAACTGCAGTTTCTAATTCTTGCATACTGCTCAAAGATTTTTGCAACCCTTGAACCGCACTGATCGACTTGTTATTCGCATCGATACTTGCGTTGGCTAACGTTCCAAGTGAGGAAAGCTTACCCAACTTAGTACTCAATGTTTGTAATTGATCAGTGGCAGCGTTCATTGCCGTTAACTGTTTTTGTAAATCAGATAAAGCACTGAGACCAGAATTTGCTGAAGAATTAGCCTTTGTCGTTGCCGTACTTGAACTCGTCTTCGCATTCGCACTATTTTGTGCGTTAACCGCTGACGTTACGGCCGAGCTGATGGCTGACTTTTGTTCAGCAGTGGCTGATGAACCCGCAGCTGCTACCGCTGCATCGGCCACGGTGTTCCCGTTCACGCTAGTCGTCGATGATGATTGACTACCAGCGGCATCCGCTGCAGCAGCACTCTCTAACGCGCCCTTAATGGCCGTCATGTCAGAGCTGATGGCTGACTGTGACTGCTTAGTCGAAGTTGCCGCCTGATTTAAGGCCGTCATACTTGCTGGCAAATCACTAGAATTATCAATCAACGTCTGCATGTTGCCATTGATTGCCTGCAACCCTGAAACTAACTTTGCAAGGTCAGAAGCACTCACTGAGCTGTTACCAGCTTTAATCTGTTCTGCTAATTGATTTAACCCTTGAGAAACTTCACTAGAACCACCTTGTAGCTTTGAAACACTGGTGCTTAAAGTAGTCGTCCCGTCAGAAATGGCCTTCTTATTATTATCTAACTGATCCAACCCATTAGTTAAGGATTGCGTCCCGTCAAATAACTGCGTAATTCCGGACTTCAAAGTCCCCGTTTTACTATTCAATTGGTCTAAACCGTTGTTAACGGTATAAACACCATTCGTATAAGTCACTAAGTTCGACTTAAGTGAGTTGGCCCCACTGGCAACCTGACTAGAACCACTGGCCAACTGACCAGTCGCACTGGATAAAGCGCCCGTCTTACCATTTAATTGGTTTAACCCACTTGTCACTTGGTTAGAGCCACTGGCTAACTGACTGACGCCGCTAGCGAGTGTCCCAGTCTTGCTGTTTAGCTGGTTTAACCCACTGTTGACGGTGTAAACACCGTTAGTGTAAGTGACCAACCCAGTTTTCAGTGTATTCGCACCACTGGCTAACTGGCTCGTCCCACTAGCTAACGTCCCGGTTTTACCGTTCAGTTCGCTCAAGCCGTCGGATACTTGCTTCGAACCATCCGCCAACTTCTTAACGTCCTTAACACTGCCCGCGACATTGGCCTTTTTCAGCTTACCGTTAGCCGTGTCTAACCCGTCACTAATCTTGGTCAGGCCACTACCCGCGGTCTTCATCCCACTAGTCACGGTCCCAAGTTGCTTACCAACGTATAAATCACTAATGGCAGAGCCACCTGGTTGGGTGACGGAAGCGACGGTCTTGACGCCCTTAACTTTTTGTAACTGTTTCGTTAAGCTATCAATCGCTTTTAAATCTTTTTCATTATTCAAAGCGTGATCAGTCTTAATGTATAACGTTGACGGTTCAGCCGTCCCCTTTGAAAAGTGACTCTGAACAACTTTGAACCCTTGTTTAGCCGGAATCGTATCGTTTAATTCAGCTAACGTATCGTAGTTCAACTCGTTATTGTACGTTAGGACAAAAGGCAATGAAACGCCTAAGATCACGACCAACGCAATGATTGGGTAACGGACGGAATTAAATGCAATCCCGTGCCACATCTTACTCGTACTGCCACCAGCAAACTTCTTAGTTGGCCAGAACAACCGTGGTCCTAGCAAAGCCATGAAGAATGGGTTTAACGTCAGTAAGACGAGCAACAGAATGGCGACGGCAATCGCAACCCCGACCGCTGACCGGTAAATCGAGAAGTTCGCCAACCCTAAGGCTGAGAACCCAATCAATAGTGACGACCCACTGTACAGGATCGTTCGTCCGGCAATCTTTAGTGCTCTCCCAGTCGCGGCGACCGGACTATCGCCATGGCTGAGCTCTTCTTTGAATTGATCAAACAGTAAGATGTTGTAGTCGGTCCCAATCCCGAACAGCACCACGACCATAAAGACCTGGGTGAAGTTCGACAATGGAAAGTTAACTTTATCAACTAAGTTCATCACAACACTCAGTGAAATGATAAATGAAACCCCAACGGACAACAGTGATACTAATGGTGTAATTGGTGATCTAAAGACTAACGTCAACACGATAAAGATGAAAATGACCGTAATAATTTCGGTCTTTTGAATACCGGCTTCCGTTTCTTGCGTGAAGTCATCGTTTAAGATGTCACTCCCGGTAACGTAAGTCTTTACACCACTCGTCTTTGCACCTTCAGTGATGTTTTTTGTCATGTTTGAAACGGTCTGATTCTTACCAACCATTAACTGTAAAAGTTCGGTCGATTTATCTTTGGAAATCAATTGTTTCTTGGCAGCCGCGTTATCGCTTGCGGCAGTCATTGACTTCACGTGGTACTTCGACTTTTGAACTTTGAAGCGTTGGATCGTCCCATCGATCTCTTGCTTCTGCGTGTCAGTTAACGGTGAGTCACCGTTGTTAAAGACCACGACCACTTGACGCGTGTTATTTTGACCACACCCCCAGTGATTTTGGATGACTTGCGCAACTTGACTCTTGGCGCTGCTTGGCAGCTTAGTCTGGCCCTTTTCACGAACCAGACTGCTCATATTCGGCAGGAAGATGACGGCCGCTACCATCACTACCAGCCAAATAATCGCTTGAATTGTAAAGCGTCTACGGCTCCCTTTCAATCTGTATCCCTTCCCTAAATCAGATTCTAAAACGACATCGTGACATTTAACCAACAATGTGTTTAAATAATAACAATATGTTAATTGAAAACCAATGAAATTTCAATCAACAATTTTCATAAAACTGTCATAAAATAAACAAACTAAACAATACTGTTCAAATAATGGAGTGAATAAAGTGGTAGGCACAAAAAATAATCGGCGCTCCCAGATGACAAAGCGTTTAATTCAAGATAGTCTCATCCAATTGCTACAAGAACAAAGTATTGATGAAATTACCGTGACCGCCGTTTGCAAAGCAGCCGACATCAACCGGGGAACGTTTTATGCACACTATGAAGACGTCAAGGACTGCATGAATCGAATGGAACAAGATGCAACTAAGGAACTCCTAGCCGTGATCGATGAACATTCGATTCCGGACTCATTACAAGCCATTTTGACGGGAATTTTCGAAGTGGTTAAGAAACGCCACGCCGTTACTTCTTTTATATTGACGACCGACCAAGATTTCTTAATGAGTTTCATTGCCACGACTAAACGCGAAATTCTCGCACAGATTCCTAACAAAGTTCAGGGCATCGGTAGTCGTGAAAAAGAGTACATGTTCGAATACTATCTCAATGGTATCGTTGGCGTCGTACGCTACTGGCTCAAGACCGGTTTAAACGAATCACCAGAAGAACTCGCTAGCTTCATCAACGATTGGTGGTACCGGGGCAAACCGGTTAAAGATCTTTCCGAACCAACGGAGTAACTGAATCACCTCACAATATTACTGGAACTTAGTTAGGGACAACCATTACGGTTTCTGTATAAATATCATAATTATTCAATATCAATAATCATGATCCTGCTTATTAAAAATAGCATGTTCAAACCGTAATCGGAAATAATTCAGCTTCATTTGGCCTAAAAAGTTCACGATTTATTCAGTCTATCGAATCCCTCTAATTTTAGACTTGATACCCATCAAGTTTGATGTCAAAAGTGAGTTTGGAACAAACTCAAAAAGCCAATCAGAAAATCTGGTTGGCTTTTCCTATTACTATGATCGAAACGTGCGCCAAAAGGCAGTTTGCTCCGCTTAACCCGAAATCAGCGACTATTCCAAACCCCGGAATAATCGCTGATTTCACGTTAATGCTCACAAACTAACTGCCTTTTGGCCCACTCTTTTTAGCTAAAATTTCTTAGGTGGTCGTTCGGGATCGTACATCCGTTGCTTGACATCATCCATTTCTTGATCTAATTCGGTAATTAATTGTGCCTTTTTGGTTAACGACTGCCGTAACGCAGCCTGATGGGGCACGTTCTTTTTATAGTTAAGCTCATGCTCCAATGACGCCCAAAAATTCATCGCAATCGTTCGAATCTGTAACTCAACTTCGATGATACTTGGACCATCAACCGTGTAGACCGGAACCCCAAGGATCAAATGTAAGCTTTGATAACCATTGGGTTTTGGGTGATGGATGTAATCCTTCACTTTTAGAACTTTAATATCAGCTTGCGTCGCTAATAGGTCTTCCACCGTTTTGACGTCGCTCAAAAATCGAACAATCAGTCGAATTCCAGCAATATCGTGTAAGTTACTAAACACCGCGTCAAAAGTCAGCGGTAGGTGCTTGCGTTTTAACTTACCCACGATACTTTCTGGTGATTTAATTCGTGACTGCTTGCTATCGATCAAGGCGTAGCCGTAGCGTAACTCGTATTCCCGGCTAATGTAATCCAACTTGTCCAAAACCAACTTCATGGCCACCTCGTAACGCAACGAGTAGGCCTTCAGCTGGTCGACCGCCTGCAATAACTCCGGCGGGGCTGGTAAAAATTGCTCATCATTTGCGACTGGTTGAGAATTTGCTGTGCTCACTAAATTTCGCTCCAATTATAAACTCTTCGCTCTCATGCACCATAACTATTGAGTCGTAACCATCCATTCCCGGACGATTTGATCGTAATCGATCTGATACTCCTGATCACCAGCTGAATACGCTAGTCGACCAGCAACATCCCTAAACTCACTTGGAATCAAGCCATGCGCTTCTAAAACATTTAGCCGACCAACCACCATTCGGTCAGTCAAAAAGTGTTCAAAGCGTTGCCAAAACCGTTCAAAGGTGGCAAAGTCATGTACATCAAAGATTTCATTTCGCAAAACTTCTGCATCAAACTCTAAGCGGATGTTAGAATTTTTTGGTGTCAATAGGCTTCCCTCCATGGATTGGTCATAACTCAATCATAAGCATAATCAGAATATTCCGCAATGATTCTTCTCAACACTAATAGGAAAAAGCTTAGTGCTTAGTTAATTTTCCGCTTAGGGTTAAGCAAGTTCATCGGGTCAAATAATGCTTTGATTTGATGTTGCAGTTGGTCAACGTCTTCACCAAGTTCAGCGTTGTTCCACTGGTTTTTGAGCATTCCCACGGCGTGCTCGCCAGAAATCGTGCCACCTAACACTAGCGTCTGCTTGAACATTTCTTGTAACGCAATAATCACGTTTTCTGGAACTTCCGTTGCTTCCTTTGGCCAAACTAACGTTGGGTGGACGTTCCCATCACCAGCGTGTCCCGCCGTATAAATCTTAACATCTAAGCGTTTTGCAAGGTCTTGAATGTAATCCATCAAAGGTGCCAGTTGTGACAACGGAACCGCCATGTCTTCCATAATATGGTTCTGCCCTGCAAAGACGGCTGGTAACATATCGCGCCGCAATTGTTCCAGCTTAGCTTGTTCGTCTGGATCAGTCGTCACCGTTACGTTGCTAGCAGAATATTCCGCTAATAACTTTTTAACAACGTTCATGCTGGCTTCACCACCGTTGTCGAGCTTGAAGATTAACATTGCAGCGTTATCTTCTGCATAATGCGTATCCTCATAGCGATCCAAAGCAGCGACCGTGTTCGCATCTAAGGCTTCCAACATTGTTGGGTAAACCCCAGAAATCCGGATTGCCGTTACGGCCTTGGCTAACGCCGTCATGTTGTCGAAGAAAGCCACACCCATCACCGGTGTCCCTAATGGAATCGGTAACAATTTCACGATAACCTTCGTAATGATGCCTAACGTGCCTTCAGAACCGACCATCAATTGTGTTAAATCATAGCCAAACGCTTGTTTTAAGGTCCGGCCACCCAACTTGATTTCGCGTCCATCGGCTAAAACGACGTTCACACCGAGAACGTTATCTTTAGTAGCACCATATTTAACGGTACTCATCCCACCGGCATTCGTCGCAACGTTGCCACCAATACCAGACATTGGACGTGAACCAGGATCTGGCGCGTAAAACATGCCTTGCTCCCGTGCGGCCTTATCCAAATCGCCGTTAATTACTCCGGGCTCAACGACGGCTAATGAATCCGCCTTACTGATTTCTAGAATCCGGTTCATTTTTACCGTTGAAAGGAGCAAGCTACCCTCAATACCTTCTGAACCAACTACGGTGCTAGTCGTTTGAGCTTGGGGTACAACCGGAATATGGTACTTCCGGGCAATTTTTAAGGTGCCTTGAATGTCCCGCGTTGAATGTGCCTCAACGTAAGCCAATGCCAAGCCGCTATCCTCATCCGTCATCTTTGTGCTGAATGAATATTTTTGCAGCGTTTCCTTATCAGTAAATACTTTTCCATCGGTGACTTGTGCTTTCAAGTCATCTAAAACTTCTTTATGGCTAAATGCTCTAAAGACTGTCATGATCAAAACCTCGCTTTGTCTAATTAGTACATAGATCAGTATAAATCAAGTTTTCAGATTCGCCACCAATACAGCCTCATTAACCCCAAATAACCGATTAGCTTAGTTTCCAATCTAAGTACGTTTAGTGGTATCTATTTTTTGAATTGCGTACACTCAAAATAAGTATTTTTCTGGCATACACTTCTCAAGGTATGCTAGTAGTTGAGTTTAATAATTTTGGGGAAGTTCCACTAAGAGAGGTCGTTAACATGCAGCACATGGGAAAATCTAAAGGTCGTCCAATTTTAATTGCGGCTGGATTAATTGTTTTGATGGTCGCCATTTCGGTTGGGCTGATTATTCGGCAGGCTCAGGCCCGGTACCAGTCCGCTATTTATACGGGCAATAGCCAGCGGGTCGATATCACCAAGCCATTAAGTATCCTGCTACTAGGCGTCGACACCGGGGCTGATGGCCGAATCGACAAAGGCAACTCGGATACGATCATGGTCGTCACCATCAATCCTAAGACTAAGAAAACCGTTATTACCAGCATTCCGCGGGACTCCTTAGCAGAAATGGTCGGTGACCAAAAGACCAACGTTCAAAAGCTCAACGCCGCTTATAATATCGGTGGCTCAGCCATGGCTAAAGCCAGCGTATCAAAATTGCTCAACATCCCCATTAACTACTACGCAACGCTTAATATGGGTGGGTTAAAACAAATCGTCAACGCCGTGGGTGGGGTAACCATCACCAGTCCTATCGACAGTAACTTTGACGGTGTCAGCATCTCTAAAGGCACACACCACTTGAACGGTAAGGAAGCCCTCAGCTACTCCCGGATGCGTTACCAAGATCCACGGGGCGATTACGGTCGGCAATTGCGGCAACAACAAGTTATGCGGGCCGTCTTAGTCAAACTGACCAAGACCGGCACCTATAGTCGCTATAACCAGTTACTCGCTTCACTCAAAGGTAACCTTAAAACCGACCTGAGTTTCAATGACCTTGTCGGCTTGGCTACCCATGACCGCGCCAACTTGAAGGGCATTAAATCAACGCAAATCGTTGGACAACCCGCTTGGATCAACACCAGCTCCTACCAAATTTTAAGCACCAGCACCTTACAAAGTGCCTCTGATCAACTCCGTCAGGAACTGGGCTTAAAGTCAGCTAAAATCAGTAACATGGAAACCAAACTCAACGCACAAAATACGGCTTACGACGGTAAAACGAACCTGAATTACAACACCGATGGACTAGATACCATCACTTACACGGATGGGACCCACTAAGTTTGATTAGTTGCTCTGTCGGGTAGCCTCGGTGTGCTGTGGGGGACGGTCCCAGCCACACTGCGGTCTGCTCCCTCAATTCAAAGCCGATAACCCACGTCTTTGAATTGCCCCGCAAGATTGGCAGATAAAAATCACCTGCCAATCTTGCCGACACAGCACACCAAGGCTACCCGACTCCCGCTCAAAATAGCTTTACTCATTGTTGTCGTCTGATAATCGAAATAGCTTACAAGTAGCTGTCTTGTATTATCCTAAAACTGTACTTAATCACCAAACTCACTTTTTAATCTTTAGCTGTTGTAAAAAAAGATGGACCTTAGGGAATTATTCACTCCTTAAAGCCCATCTTTTTAATTGTTTGCTAAATTAGTCGCTCCGGCAGTCAGAATTGCTACGATCTCAAAGCCCATTGAACCATCGGAGGCTATTGCTGATAACATCGGCCGTGAAGGTGGTGTTAGAGCGGCGCTTTTTTTCTGCCGGTCTTACACCACGGACGATCCGGGACAGCTGTCATTTAAAGAGTGTTCCGAACTAGGTCATAATTGTAATATCTAACTGACCCACGTCTTGATGCGGGTCAACAGGCCACCCGTATCATCATTAAATTCATATTTTTTATTTCCCCGGGCCGTACTAGCCTGGTCAGGGTTAACGCGCAATTCGCTCACCTTAACTGTTAATTCCAACGGTTTAAAAGCTTGAAGCGAGCGAATCCAAATTCGATCCGCAGTACGCTGAACAGCCACAAAAAAGTACCGTTCACGCGTTGTCGTTAAATCGATTTGTTTCAAAATTCCAGTAGCCATTTGGATTACTCCCCTCGTTTTCTTAACGTCCTCACTATAACCGCTGAAACGCGTTTCAGGTCAAGTCCCAGGCCCTATCTTTTTTAATTGCAAGTCTAATTGTTACATTTTGGTAACAGCGTTACAAAAAGCTAGTCAAATTAGTCAAACGGTTGTACTATGTCTATAGGAAAATTCATTTAAACGGTAATTTTTGCAGGCCGTTAAAATCCGAGATGAAGGAGTTCCCCGTGATGGTCAATGCTGATTCAGTTCACACAAAAAAATACTGCTACCTTATTGAACTCACTGGCGACAAACAGACCGAACTGTTAGCCGCACTCACCCCTAGCGAAGAAGATTTGGGCGATTGGGAGCGCGTTTATTCCGCTAAGTTACCCACTTGGCGTTTATGGACAAACGCTAACGCTGACACGGTTCGCTTCATCGTGACACACCTCATCGCCCGCTACGGGTTACCCCAGAACGATTACTGGTTGATTCAGTACCGAGGAAACGATCACGGTCACCCGCAAATGTTACATCCCCAATTTCATACCCGCTAACAACTAAATTAATTTCAAAAAAGCGACGAGTCTGGTACAAGACTCAAGAAGCCAATCAGAAAATTTCTGGTTGGCTTTTCCTATTGCTGTGGTCGAAACGTGGGCCAAGAAGCAGTTTGTTCCGCCTTTTGGACCACTCTTTAAATTTAATACGTTCCCTTGATAACGAAGAATGAACCACGGATGGTCCCAGCTAGTTTGGAACGTTGCCGAGCAAACTTAAACTTACCCTCAAATTCAGCGGGGATTTCCATGCCATCACTCAATTTGAAGCCAACGGCCCGTTTACCGCCTTCTTCAAGACTATATAAGACATTGACAGCCAGTCCATTTTCGTAAAAGACATAGGCCCATTTAGTCCCCTCAACAACAAATTCGGTCACCTCTAACGGCTTATAGCTGAAGTGCATATCACGTTCCGCTAAGACCGTTTCAATCCATTTTAAGGTCTCAGGCGCTTCACTTGCCGGCACCGTGACAAATTCATGCTTAAACTTATTCCAAAAATAACGGGCTTCATTTGCGAAGACATCCAATTGACGCATCGTGAATACGATTTACTCCTATTCTTTCTCGCCCACCCCAACGAAGTCTTTACCCGTGACGACTTACTCGACCAAGTCTGGGGAGCGGACTTTTTAGGCCAACAAAACGTGGTCGACGTTTACGTTGGTTACTTACGCAATAAACTAGAAACGGCCAACGGCGACCCACTGATCAAAACGGTGCGGGGCGTTGGCTATAAATTAAGGGAGTCGATCGCTAATGACTGATCATCAAACGACCCCCACCTATGAACAGGTTATCAACCAGGCGATTCGCCGCCTAATGCTGACCATTACCCTCATGGTTAGTCTGGTCACGCTGTTCATCGTGGGCACCCAGCAAACGGTCAATACTACTAGGGAAGCTCACGACCTGATGAACAGCCTCAACCAGGCCAATATTAAGGACGTCCCCAGCTTTATTCACTGGAACAATACGACCACCCGTAATACTAAGCAACCCGCCTTCATTCGGGTCACGACCAAAAAGGCGACGTTGACGACCGCAACTAAAACCAAGCAAACGATTTTAACCACGCCCTCGTCCAAAGCCTTCTTTGCCAAGCAACAGAGCCACCTCGTCGGCCCCTTAGTTTACGTTCGGGGATTTGGTTTCTTTCTATCGTATACGGAAAAGGGCGGCAACAACACCTACCAGCTCTGGGTCAGCCTACGCCGCCTGTTCAACAGTCTACTCATTTTAATTTGTCTCATGGTCTTCGTTACCCTATGGGCAGTTACCCTCGGTGCTTGGTGGGCGCACCGGTTAGCGACCAGGCTAAGTGCGCCAACCATTGCGTTGTTGCGTGAGACCCAGTATACGTCCAACAATCCGGATAGCGACCAACCAACCTTAACGGTACCGGATAGTCCGCGCGAAGTTCACGACCTCGGGCAAGCCTTCAACGTCTTACTAGTGGCCCAAAATGAACGCCTTCAACATGAACGACAGTTTATTTCGGACGCCTCGCACGAACTCCGCACCCCCATTGCGGCCATTCGGGGTAATCTAAGCTTGATTCGCCGGCGCGGTGCCGCCCATCCTGAAGTTATTCCGGAATCTCTTCAATTTATTGATGAAGAATCGTTACGGATGCAACATTTGATTGAGAATCTGTTGCACCTTTCCAGAGCGGACCGGGCCAAATTAGTGCTCACCGACCAGGACCTCTCGTTTCTATTACTGCAACTGGGTGAACACTACCAGCCATCAATCGACCAACCGCTTAAACTCGCGATTGACCCGGACATTCACGTCGCCGGTAACGCCGAGATGTTGCAGCAAATCGTGGTGGCATTACTAGACAACGCCCATAAATATTCGCCGCATGACCAACCAATCACCCTTCGTCTGAGTCAGGATGCAACTCACGTTAACCTAGCCGTCGCGGATTTAGGTGAAGGCATCCCTGATGACCAAAAAGAGGCCATCTTCCAGCGATTCTACCGTGTCGATCAGTCCCGTTCCCAAGAAATCGAAGGTAGTGGGCTCGGCCTCGCCATCGTTAAACAGCTGGTCAGCTTGAACCAAGCCCAAATTACCGTCACCAACAACCAGCCTCAGGGAAGTATCTTCACAGTTAGTTGGTTAAAACGTTAGTATTTTTTGGCGCTTCGCCGGACAGAATCAGTGGGCTGTGGGGTCGGCTACAGCCAGAGTACGGGCTTCCGCCTCGTTTGAAAGCCTAAAGCCCAAGTCTTTCAAGACGCCCCGCCATGTCGCCCGGCATACACCGCCAGCCAACATGGCCGACACTGCCCACCGATTCTACCGGCTGCGCTAGGATTGGTTCAAAACAAGCTAAATCAATGTTTATAGAAAGATCACCTTAGCTGGAGGTCGCCCATGATGAATCTGCCGCAAAAGTGGCGTTGACCGGCGC
>NZ_JQCL01000057.1:0-161950 GCF_001438845.1 Lactiplantibacillus xiangfangensis | reverse complement strand
TTCCGGTTTACGCCACCGACGTCTTGCGAGACGTGGGGTTGCGGCTTGCAAGCGAGTACTAAGACCGCTTCTCAGGCTTAGTCCGGTCGCCGCGGCAGGTGAAATCATGGGCGGCCGGAAGCGACAAGTCCCCCACACGCAAAATTGCCTGTGGGGGACTTGTTTTATGGTCTAATGGAACGAGCCTCAAAGTGCGTCACCGCGCCAATAACCATTTTATAAATACAAGTCTAAGAATTTCTTAGATAAAGCTTATTGAAACTCGATAGTTTGTCCCCCGGATTCTCGGTAAACTATAGTCATTCAATTAAACCAATCAAGCCATTTCAGGCAAGGAGATTTTGCTTATGTTATTAGATACCGACCCCAAAATTAAGAATATTAACGCTGCACAAATTATCAAAGTGATGTACCCACTCGTCATTGCTAAAACCGAAGACGGCGAATACGTCAAGGTCAAACTCAGTGACGACCAGATGCAGGACCCGCTATTCTGGGACACGCTTCGCAATATCAACAAATCGAAATTGTGGGTGCCGCTCGGTAAACATTTCCACCAATTGCTTTCAAACGACTGGCTCATGCCAACCGCTGAATAACTAGTCACCCGATTCATCAGTCAAAAAGGAGTTTGATTATTATGAAAAATTTATTTACAAAATTAACGATTACTTTAATGGCCGCCGGGACCCTGTTCGCTACTACCGCCACCGCTTCTGCCAACACGGTCAACACACCCGCGCCCACTACGACCAGCCTCGTCAACCACGTCGATCACGAAACCAATTTGGCACTAGGGACAGCCAACAAGCCAGCCCATGACCTTACGCCTCGTGCGACTAAACTAGCAACCAAAACTTTACAATCGCAAATGTTAGAAACCGTCGACACTAGTAGCCAAAGTTTAGATAAAATGAAGTACACGAAGTAGCTTGAAAGAAGGTGCGGGCATGCGGCAATTAACGCAACTCATCACAAAACAATTACAACAACACTATCAGACGCCCGTTTTAACGGATGTTAACGGGAGCCGATACACCGGCGCTGACCTGCTTGAAGACCTGACCCTCTGTCGAACCAGCCTTAAGCAACAAAACGTCAACGCCGGGCAAACGATCTTGATTAGCCCGACCCAAGTGGCGACCATCCCCATTTTGCTGCTTGCCAGCTGGCAACTCGGATTGACGGTGACCCTGACACCGCCAAGTCACCACTTGCCTAAGCTAACCCCGCAAGCCTACGCCGCGATGGTCTATTCTCCCCTGCAAACTGAACAACTAGCCGCCCAACTCGATCCCCATGAGATCAGTATGCTAACGCTAATTTTAAATACCGCACCAAGGTTCACTTACCTCGTTCACGACAACGCACTTCCAATCACTAGGGCGAGCCAACCAGACTTGATTCTCCCAGCCAATCAAATCCAACTCACCCAGCGTGAACTGTTGGCTAGCGCCCGCCATCACGTGACACAAACGCATCTGACAGATCTCTATGATATAGAAAACGGCCTTATCCCGTGTCTAGCCAACCTCATTACTGCAACACCTTTCACCCTTACCCCAACAAAAAATGCGTGCCTACCAAGCTAACCTGGTAAGTACGCATTATCTTTTTAAAACGATTTTTTAAACTAAATGAAGGGTTTGGAGAATCAACCAGACGTTCAATACAATTAGAATCGCGGTAATTACCCACGCCGTCCATTTGACCCATAACCGGTTCTTGAAGTTCCCCATCAGTTTGGCATCACTCGTGAATTTAACCAGTGGAATCATGGCAAACGGTAAGGCAATACTCAAGAACACTTGCGATAACGTTAGTAAACTTTCAATCTTAGCTTCATTACCGTGGTAGTAAATGGCAAAGGCTAGGACTGGCGCAACGGAAATCAACCGTGTGAGTAACCGTTGGGCCCAAAGTGGCATCCGTAACCGGATAAAACCTTCCATAATAATCTGCCCGGAAAGCGTCCCGGTAATGGTTGAACTTTGGCCGGAAGAAAGTAACGCAACGGCAAACAGCATGCTCAGTACGGGACTCGCAATCGCCCCAACGATCTTGCTGTCGCCCAACGCGTTATACAGGTCAACGAAACGACCTAAGTCACCCTTCGTTCCAAAGAACAGTGCCGCACCTAAAATCAGGAGCAAACTGTTAACAACGAACGCAACTGATAATTGGATGTTAGAATCAATGGTCGTGAACTTAACGGCCTTGGCAACTTCCTTTTCATCATTCCGATCAACTTGACGCGTTTGAGAAATTGATGACCCTAAATACAAGTTATGCGGCATAACGGTCGCACCGACAATCCCTAACGCAAGGTACAACATGGAAGAATTGCTGACAATTTCCGTTGTTGGCACGTACCCTTTTAGCATTTGCGGGACGTTTGGTTGTGAAATAATAACTTCATACATGAATACGAATAAAATAACTGCAACCAGAGTGGCCACGATGGCTTCAATTTTACGGAAGCCTAATTTCATTAATAGTAACAGGAGTAAGACGTCGGCCGTGGTAATTAGAATACCGACGATCAGTGGAAAACCAAATAATAATTTGAGCGCGATCCCGGAACCGATAATTTCGGCCATGTCGGTCGCAATAATGGCCAGTTCCGTGACAATCCATAGGAAAATCCCCATAGATTTGGAAGTTCGCTCACGTGTGAGTTGCGCTAAATCTTTCCCAGTAACAATCCCAAGACGCGCTGCCATCGCTTGTAGCAACATCGCAATCAAACTTGAAAGTAAGATTACGGAAAGCAACGCGTACTTATACTGTGAACCCCCAGCAATCGACGTGATCCAGTTCCCTGGGTCCATGTAACCGACTGCTACCAGAGCGCCCGGTCCGGTGTAGGCAATCAAAGTTCGCCAGAAATTGGCGTCCTTTGGTACCCGGACACTCCCATTCACTTCGTCCAAGCTCTTACTATCGGCACCCGTTGAGTGAACTGCCTTTTCTGACTTCTTGGCAGCCATTGTCGCGTGGTCCTTCGTTTTTGCTGATTTCATTATGAAACCCTCTCTTCTATTGGTTTAGAATTCAGGTTGTGGACTACTGTGTGATCCTCAACAGTGCGGCTCAAATTGAGCGCTCACTTTAATTCCAATTGGTAGTATATCATCATCAATAAATTAGTCAAATGTTTTCAATTATTTCTTTGGCATTCCTAAATCATCTAAAAACTAGTCTCATCAACGTGTAAGGGGATTCGCCGCGGATTTAATCCGTTGACTAAGAAATCACTGAGATACTGCGTCACCTGCTGCGGGCTGACTGGATTAGCTTCTGGATAGAGAACCCGATCAACGACGTAACCACCGATCGTTGAAAAAACAAGCTGTAAAATAATTCGGTTCGGCCAATCAACCAACTCCCCTGACGCTTTAAGCCGATCCATGGCTTGATTAGCCTGTTCTAAAATCGTTGGTGAAACCATGCTGAGTACCGCTGCCCGATCCGCCGCATTATTAAAAAACTGCGATAGAATCACGGCTAGCGACGCTTGGTTACGCATCACAAAGACCACCCGATCCCGAACCAAAGCCACCACGAAACTGGCCAAAGTATCGCTATTTTGATCTAAGACGGCTTGGTCTAACGTATTAAGCATGGTTGGTAAAACACTTTTGACAATAGGCTGCATAATGGCCTCTAAAATCCCGTTCTTACTCACAAAGTTATGAAAAAGCGTGCCTTCCGCAACCCCGGCTCGTTCAGCAATCTCGCGCGTGCCGACTTCTTCGTACCCCTTTTCCGAAAACAAGTCGAGCGCCGCAGCTAAAATTTGGCGCTGCGTACGCGTGATTCGACCATCCTTCCCCAATGAGGCCGCGTAGTAAGCCTGGATGGTTTCAATTTCGCTCATGGTTTGACTCCTTTTGCAGTGACTGCTCAATTTTTGGTAATCTCATCATAAACGATTCGGCAAACCGAAACAACTATTATCGATCAAAAGTTACATATATACCGAACAAAATAGCAATGATTGCTTTTATACTCCCGATAGTTTATAATCTCGGTAATTAATAAAGTTACAGGAAGTGATCAAAATGCGCGTTTCTACTCGGTTTAGTGATTCAATCCATTTGTTAGCCTACCTTAAAATCTACGCTGACACGAAATTGACTTCAGATGCCATCGCCGCCAGTATTGAGACGAGTCCGGTGGTTGTCCGGCGATTAATGAGTAAGCTTCGCAAAGCGGGTCTCATTACCACAACGCCCGGGACGGCCCAACCAGCTTTGGCAAAGCCACTCACTGACATTTCGCTACTCAGCGTCTTTTACGCCGTAGAGGGGGATAAGCCATTATTCGCAGTCGACCCCAAGACCAATCCCGCGTGCATCGTTGGTGGCAATATCCAAACCGTTTTGAAGCAGTACTACCAAGACGCACAGATGGCGGCCGAGGCCCGGTTGGCCCGAACCAGCCTGCAAGACATTGTCGATAACATTTTAGTCGAACAAGCTAAAAAAGAAGCCCGGCAAAATTGAGCACTTGCTATCATTTTAGCGATTCTAAATCCTAACTAAAAACCTAAATTTAAGGATTAGTTACTGTTGTATCAATGGCTGGACTAACAAAATTGGCTGTTTGTAAGCTATTCCGGTCGCCACTGATTTCACCCGCCACGACAGATTTATCATGGTCGACCTCTAGTTAAATAAAAATTGATTTAGCTTGCTTTTAATCAACCCTAGCGAAGCCGGCAGAACCAGTGGGCAGTGTCGGCCATGTTGGCTGGCGATTTATGCCAGGTGACATGGCGGGGCGTCTTGGAAGACTTGGGCTTTAAGGCTTACAAGCGAGGCGGAAGCCCGTACTTTGGCTGTAGCCGACCCCACAGCCCACTGGTTCTGTCCGGCGGAGCGATGAAGAATCCTATTTTTTTATCGTTAACCTTTAGACCCTAACAAAGGCGCTTCAGCTTAATTTCGCTGAGGCGCCTTTTGGTTATGCTTAGAAGCTTATTTAGGTTGTTCATCCTTTTGATAATAAACGGGTCGCGCTGCTTTTACCGGGTGTGCTGCCAACCAATCAATAATTTGTTGACCAAGGGACTCAGTCATTGGCGCAGCCGCCGCAATCTGCGCCTTCGTAATCTGATTGACGTGAATGCCCGCGGTAATCGTACAACTACCCGATAGGTAAGGTTGTAGCTGGACTGCCAACCGGTCAGAAATAAAATTGTCCTTATGGAACCGTCCGTCATGGCTAGGAAACTTGACCGTTTGCGCGGGGGTCGTAGCAGTCACCGTAGTCACGTCCCCGATGTGCGGGTTCGTGCCACCCGTTACGACAATCAGTAAGTCAAACCCAATTCGTTGGAGCGTCGCAGTCATTGCGTACCCCGCTTGTTCTGCCTTAAACGTTGGCATCTTTAGTCCCCTTCCCACCGACGATCCGTTTCGTTATGAATGTGAAAGGCGTCTAAGATTTTCATCGTTTGGTGGTTGACCAAATCTTGAATCGTCTGCGGATGATTATAAAATGCCGGAATTGGTGGTACAATCTGCGCACCCACCTTAGCCAGGCGCGTTAAGTTCTCTAAATGAATCACACTCAACGGTGTTTCACGTGGAACAATGACTAATTTACGCTGTTCTTTAATTGTGACGTCCGCCGCGCGGGCGATCAGATCATCCCCGTAGCCGGCCGCAATCCCCGCCACCGTCTTCATACTAGCGGGCACAATGACCATCCCATCATTTAGAAACGACCCGCTGGCAATCGTGGCACCTTGATCATTGATATGGTACGTCTTATCAGCCAGTGCCGTTAACTGCTTTAAGTCGTAGTCCGTTTCCAGGGCCAAGTTTTTCTTCGCCCACGTGCTCATCACGAGGTGTACTTCTACGTCGGGTAATTGGTGTAATTTTTCCAACAAATCAACAGCATAAATCGTCCCGGACGCACCCGTAATCCCAACAATAATTCGTTTCATCTTTAGCCCTCACTCTTTCAGCTTGATCACGTCATATTCGCTTTGCCTACATTTTAAGTTTACGGTTTCTAAACGACGTAAACAAATCGTGTTTGGACTAGTTGATATTCTGTTTAGGACTAATAGCAACGGTGACATCCAGTCGCTACTTTGAGACTGGTGTCAGCGTAATCAACCGCTGCTCTTGGTCAATCTTAATACTTTGCTTGGTGCCACCCGTCACCTTCAAGGTCGTAGGTGTCACCGTTATCGCATAAACTTCACCGCGGTAACGCAAATTAAACGTACACCGCGTCCACCCCTGCGGCAAGGTTGGCTGTAACGTAGCATGGTGGTCATCGACCGTTAATCCCATCAGTCCCCAAGCAAACGTAATCCAGCTGCCCCCCATTGCAGCAAGGTGCAGTCCGTCAGCCGTGTTACCTTGTAAGTTTTGCAAGTCCGTATTGACCGTCCGTTTAAAGAACTTAATCGCACCAGCCGCTTGTCCTAACCGGGCCGCCGCAATGGCGTAAATGGCGGGCGATAACGACGAATCATGCGTCGTTATCGGTTCGTAGTAATCATAGTTAGTCTGCACCTGTGCCGTCGTAAACTGTTCAGGCAACAACACCATGGCTAACAGTAAGTCAGCCTGCTTTAAGACCTGTAACCGGTACAACACCAGCGGATGGTAGTGGGTTAGTAACGGAAAGTTGTCACGTGGAATTTGCTTTAAATCAATTTTGCGCTTAGACAGGAAGCTGTCATCCTGCGCAATCAGGTCACCATGCGTTTCAGAGTACATTTGCTCAGCTGCTCGTTGTAGCTCACGCCATTCCGTGACCGTCACGTGGAAACGTTGCAGGTCAGTTCTAGCAAAATGCTGTGTTAAATACCGCATCTCAAATTGCACCATGTAATTCGTATAGGCGTTGTTGTTGACCAACGCCGTGTACTCGTCCGGACCCGTCACGGTGTTCAACACGAACCCTTTGCGCGGATCAAAATTTCCGTATCCAAGGTAAAAGCGGCACGTTGCTAACAACAGTTCGGCCCCGTACTTTTCCATGAAGTCATTATCGTGCGTAATTTGATAGTATCGGATCACCAAATACGCGATGTCCGCATCGATATGAATGGCGGCAGTGCTAGCTGGAAAGTAGGCGGATGATTCTTCCCCGTTAATGGTTCGCCATGGGAATAACGCCCCTGTAAGTCCCAATGACTGCGCATAAGTTTCAGCGTGTGCCAACTGACGATAGCGGACCATCAATAGTCGTCGAGCCAATTCAGGATGATTCCAGTAGAAAAATGGCGCTTCGTAGATTTCAGTATCCCAGAAATAGTGGCCACTATAACCACTGCCCGTGAGTCCTTTAGCGGCAATCCCTTGCTGACCCGCATGAACGCCCAGCGCTTGTAACAACCCAAATTGTGAAAAGCGGATACCGCGTTGCGACTCATCATCGCCGGTAATGGCGACATCGCTAGTCTGCCAGAAAGTCTCAAGGACTGCGCGCTGCATTGCGGCTATCTCAGTAAACGACCGGGTTAATGCGTGTTTGACCGTTGCATCCACAGCAACGGGGCCCAGCTTATACCAAACCGTTTTTGTCATCGCAACCGGTGCTTGCTTTAAATCAAACTGACTCATCCAGTTGCCATCGGTCAGCCACTGGCCGGGATGATCGTAGTGCGTGACCGTACTTAACTTTCGCGCACTACTTGAAGCCGTAAAAGTCGTCCCGCGCATCGTCGCGGAAAGCGGCGTCACTTGTTGGTGCGCCAAAATATCGGAAATATCAACCCCCGCTAACCGGGGATCAAATTTCTTAGTTTGAACCATCCCGTGGACGTGCAGCCCCGAAATAACGCGTAACCGGCCACCCTTAAAGTTTAAAGCGCGGACCTGAATTCGTTGAGTTAGCAAGGACGCAGTTTTCAAACTCGTTAACCGGGTCAGCACAATCTCTAATTGATGCCCCGTTCGCCGCTCTTCCCAGGTCAGCGTATGCTGAAACTGGCCAGTACGCATTGAGAGCTGGTAGTGCTCCGCGAGAACTTTTCCTTGGTTAAGGTCCACTGGTACATCGTCCAACCATAAATCAAACCGGGTCGGTGCCGGTAACGGCACCATCATTTGGTTGCGTTGGGGAAACCCAAATTGGGCCTCCCCATAATGAATGGGCTCATAATCATAAAACCCGTTGATATAAACGACGGTATCGGTTTGCGGTCCCCGCCGTAATCCGGGAATCTCCGTTAAATCTTTGACCCCAATTAGGCCGTTGCTAACCGTCAACTGCGAGGCCAATTCTCTTGTTGGCTGGTCCGCTTCAATCGTCCATAAACTCATTAACAAGCCCCCCTATAATTTTTCAAGCAACAGGCGTTTTCGCCGTCCATTATAACGCCCATTTTTTAGTTGGAACGGGCCGAATTCGAACGATTCATCACAGCCTAAACAAAAAACACCTTTGGCGTGTCGTTCGCTGTGATTTGACCTATACTTAAGGTGTTTTATCAGTTAGGAGGGGATACCCATGGCCAAACGTCGGATCACACATGATCCACATCAATTTGTTAGCGCCGCGGATGACCGCCGACGACTTCAACTCGCCGTTCAAATGGCACTACCGACTAACGCCCACGTTTTAGCCCGCAACTTTGCGCGTTCCAGCGCCAGCTCCTACTGGCTGCTCATGCTGGACCAGCCGTACGGTCTCACACCGAATTTTCTGACTTTGCGAATTGCCGACCACAAACTGTGGCTGACCAATCACGATCAATTGACCGTGACTTGGGAGGCTGGCAACTTTGCTGCCGTCCAACAAACTTTACGCAACCGGTTAACCGCCAAAACGCTTCAACGTTACAGTTATCATCTTAGTACGACCGATGTCATCACCTTACGTTTGATTTTGCACTTAGAACAACACCAGTTAATCTGGTTAGTCCAGTTATCACCAGTAATCGCTAAAGCTTATAAGAACCACCGTTTAGACTTACACGACGACTTTCCAAGTGCCAAATTATTACTAGGTAATATGAACAACAGTAGTCTTCAACTGGTGCCAGTTAAGCAGCCAGTTTTTCAAGCACGCGTCGGTAAGTATTTTGGTCGTAATTTGCTATTTTCACAGTTTACAAGTCATCAGCTACTCCGCTTATTGCCAACCAATCAATGGATTCGACCATTACTTAAAGAACTGCCCCCAACCCCGAGCCTAGAACAACAGCTCGCCGTGACTTACGGGACCGACTTCGTCCGCATTTACGTCGAAGCAATTCGACAACAGGCGCGCTTAGCCGCAATCAGTTCATAACAAGATGGCTTGCACATTCATTACAAAAGGACCGTCATGCAAAACCCGCTTGGATTTTGCGTGACGGTCCTTTTGAATTCAATTTATATCGTAAGTGATTAAGCCACTTGGCCTAGATGCCGCTTCTTCGGTGCAGTTTTGACTGCTTCAGCGTCTTCATCCTTAAACCCAAACATCCAGGTTAACGTGAAGGAGACGATAATCGTTGCAAGTGACGCGATTAAGAACCCGTAAAAGCTAAAGTCGATCCCCTTTTGAGGGTTAACAAAGGAGGTGACCCCAATCAAAGAACCGGTAAAGCCCCACATATTAACCCGCATCAAACCAGTTAAAAACCCACCGACTGCGGAACCGATGCTAGCTGTGATGAACGCGCGGCCGTACTTCAAGTTAATCCCGTACATCGCGGGTTCAGTAACCCCACAAAATGCAGAGATCGTTGCGGGCCATGCAAGTTCTTGAATGTTTGCTAACTTAGACTTCAGCGCAATCGCCATAACCGCGCCACCTTGAGCAACCATCGTTGCGGAAATAATGGCGTTCAAATAACTGTGGCCCGTGGTCGCAATATCGTTGGCCACAATTGGAATAACGGCCCAGTGTAACCCGAAAATAACCAAGACTTGATAGAAGCCCCCGATGATCAATCCAGAAATAGCGGGACTCAAGTTGTAGACTGTGACAATTAAGTTTGCTAAACCGGTCGAGAAGATCGTGATAACTGGGCCAAGGAAAATCAAAATAGCGCCTGACACGATGACAACTTCAAATAATGGCACGAAAATCATCCGTAATACGGTTGGGATCACACGCTTGAGCCATGGTTCCAACTTGCTAGCCAACCAGGCACCAGCAATCATTGGGAAGATTGAATAAGTGTATGAGGCCACGTGGAATGGTAACCCAAAGAAGTTAGCGTTGATACCCATTCCAAATAACGTGCTGACGACTTTACCCTTAGTTGCAATCGCAACAATCGATGGGTACGTCAAAACCCCACCGATAATCCCCATGATAACGGGATCGGAGCCGAGTTTTTTAGCGGCTGTGAAGCCAACAAAGATTGGTAGGAAGTAGAAGACGGAATCCCCCATCGCACTAATAATGACGTAGGTTGGGGCCGTCGTGCTAACGACCTTAAAGGTAATCAGTAACGCCAAGATCCCCTTTAAAATCCCTGAAGCGGCTAACAGTCCGATGACGGGAATCATGGACCCCGTGATGACCCCAATCAAATTACTGAAGCCCCATTTGACTAGGCCCCACGCAGTATCTGGCCGGTTGGCCGCCGCGTTCGTTTCGGCTACGGCCTTGGCCGTTTCAGAATCGTTTGAAAATTCTGGTCCAATTAACTTAATTACCGCGTCATAAACGTCCGTAACGGCTGGTCCAATCACGACTTGATATTGGCCGCCCGCTTTGGCAATGTCAATGACGCCCTTTAAGTTGGCCACCACGTCATCGTTAGCTTTACTCTCATCTTTTAAGTAGAACCGCAACCGGGTAATGCAATGAATCAAGCTACTAATGTTTTCCACACCACCGACATTTTCAACGATGTCAGCTGCTAACTGATCATACTTGCCAGCTTTAGGGAGGCGTCCCTGACGCTTCGCGTTGAACGTATTCGCATTTAGCCGCCCCGTCGCAACGACTGCGCCAGCGGTCTGCGTCCCAGTCGTCACGTCTAAGCCGTCCAACTTATCACTCGAATTGGTCACGGCTAAGACGACTGTCGTCTGCCGGTTAGCCTTTTCGATCATTGCGAGGTCCATCGTTGCGATGGTGTCGCCAGCCTTAACTTCATCACCAGCCGCCACCGTCAATTTGAACGGCGTCCCCTTTAAATCAACCGTATCAATGCCTAAGTGAACTAAAACTTCCAAATTGTTGTCTGGCGTCGTAAACCCCAACGCGTGTTTCGTTTCCGCGATCATTGTGACCTTCCCACTAACGGGCGCCACGATGTCGCCACTAGTCGGCTGAACCCCAAATCCTAGTCCCATCATTCCAGCAGAAAAGACGGGATCTTTAACAGCCGCTAACGGAATTACTTCACCGGCAACCGGTGATAAAATTGTAACCGTTTGTGCGTGTGCCATAATACTCTCCTCCAATCCTAACCCTGTGACAAAATAATCGATTGATATGGTTTCAAGACCATCTTGGGCTGCACATCCACGTTATCGTAGTTGGATAACACCACTTGGGCATCAACCATCTCAGTCGGTAGCGCAACCACTGTTGCGTTCGAATAAAAATTATTTAAAACGAGTAGGCGCTGGGAACCCAGGGTGCGCCAGTAGCCAAAGACATGCTCATCATCTAAGCGCCACGTCTGGTAGTCACCATCCGCAATGATTGGCATCGTCTTCCGTAATCGAATTAACGTTTGGTAATACTTGAAGAGTTCCCCGTGTGCCAATTCATCTGCCACGTTAATCTGATCCTGATTGGTTGGTCGTAACCACGGCCGACCAGTCGTAAAGCCCGCGGTCGCACTGGCATCCCACTGCATCGGTGTCCGTGAATTATCACGGGCCTTAGTCTTCACAATGGTAAACGCATCCGCATGACTATACCCGCTACGAATGAGGGCCCGATAAGCATTCAGCGCTTCGATATCCACGTAATCCGCCATCGATGGGTAGTCCGGATCAGTCATCCCAATCTCTTCTCCCATGTAAATAAACGGCGTCCCGCGCATCAAATGAATCACCGTGGCGAGCATCTCAGCCGACTTAATGCGATACTTACCGGCATCCCCAAAGCGGTTAAGGGCCCGCGGTTGGTCATGGTTATTCCAGAATAAGGCTTGCCAGCCACCACCAGCGTTCATCCCAGTCGCCCAGTCATCCAGTAACTGTTTTAACCGGGGGAAATCAAAGGCCATTCGCGACCACTTACGACCATCAACGTAATCGGTCTTGAGGTGATGGAAGTTAAAGACCATCGACAGTTCGTGGTTAGCGGGGTTCGTATACCCAACACTGTTGCGAATGGTTGTGGATGACATTTCACCCACCGTGACACTGTCCGGATCCTGACCGTAACTAGTACGATTGAGTTCTTTCAAATAGTCATGGACGATTGGCGTATCGGTATATAGCGTTTTGGACGCTACGCCCGCGGGTGCGTCTACCAACTGTTCGGATTTTCCCGTAACGTTGATGACGTCAAACCGGAACCCGGTCACACCCTTGTCACGCCAGAAGTTGACCACGGCGGCACAGGCTGCCCGCACTTCGGGGTTATGCCAATCGAGATCCGCCTGCGTTTCATCGTATAAGTGGAGATAGTACAAGTCAGTCTCCCCAAACGGCGCCCAGGCTGAGCCCCCGAACTTTGATTCCCAATTAGTTGGTAAACTACCGTCCGCTTTTGCCGGGCGCAAATAGTAGAAAGCTTGATACTTCTTATCACCCGCTAATGCGCGTTGAAACCACGGATGCTGGGTCGAAGTATGGTTGAAGACCATATCAAGCATGACGCCGATATGGACCGCCTTTAGCTTGGCGACCAATTCTTCAAAATCACTCATGGTCCCAAATTGCGGATCGATTCGGTAGTAATCAGCAATATCGTAGCCATTATCATTTTGTGGTGAAACAAAAAATGGGTTGAACCAAATCATGTCGATATTCAATTTTTTCAGATAGGGAATTTTTTGGATAATGCCCCGCAGGTCACCGACACCATCCCCATCGCTATCATAAAAGGACTTCGGGTAAATCTGGTAAATAACTTGTTGTGATAATTTCATTGCAGTTCTCCACTTTTAATTTGTTTACATTGGTTTCCGTTGCCGGCGAGCAAAGTCGCGGAAACGGAACTTATCCGCGCGGTGTCGCGATTCCGTAAACTGGAACGCCCGCGCATCCGTTAAACTGGTCACGCTACGAACAACTGCCATGTAGGCGCCGGGATCTAAGTTCAGTTCCGCCCGGTCCTCAGCGTTCGCTGGTTCCATCGTAATTTCCTTCGTGGCGTACCCAATTTCTAACCCCAACTCATCTTCAAAATAAGCGTAGAGTGAATCCTCGGCAGCCTTGCGTGGAACGTCTGGGATCACTGATTTCAAAATATAATCCTTATCAATAATGTCTGGTTCGTCATCAATGACCCGAACGCGTTTGATTGCCGTTACCGGTTCCTCCGTTAGGTCAACGCCCAACGAAGCAAACGCGGCGATGGGCAACGTTGCCTCTGGATCATACCCATAAACCACGTTTTCGGTCGCAATGTGCAACTTCTGTGCAAGCTCTTTGTAACTCACAATTCCTGAAACTGGGAATTCATACTGGCGATGTTCAATCACCAGTGAGCCCTTGCCCCGAATCTTTTGAATATACCCGTTCTCTGCCAGCGTAGCTAAAGCCTTACGCCCAGTCTCCCTTGAAATCCCGTAAAGGTCACACAGCTGGTTCTCACTAGGTAAATAAGTCCCTAACTGGTAGACTTCCGCATCGATTTTCTGCATTAAATCGTCATAAACGAGTGCCGATTTATTAATCATGACCACCGCCCTCTTTCTCGTTAGCGCTTTCATTTATGAATATATACTTGTTTAGACAAGTTGTCAACGTTAAAAATGAAAACTTCCAAAATAGCTATATATAGGAGTTTGTATATATAATTAACTTGTATAAGATGTCTAGACAAGACTAAAAAATCGCCTATGACTAGGTCATGGGCGATTAATTCGTTAATATTCTTAATGATTCAAACTAAAGGCGTGATCCTCAGTGGTCGCATCAGCCTTCTTAGCCGCTGCCGCTTGCTCTTCGGCAATCAAACGGGCCCGCTCATGCTTGTTATACCAAGGTGAAACGGTGAAAGCTAAGACGTCATTCATCAAGTAAACGGAACTGTTGATGAACATGGCTAAAGTTGCAGATCCTTGACGGAAGGAAATGAACCACAGCACCATCTGTGCCAACCCGGAAGCAACCCACCAGAAGTACTGGTTGTTGTAACGTAGGAAGCAGATGACACCGG
Organism: Lactiplantibacillus xiangfangensis; assembly: GCF_001438845.1. Classification (GTDB taxonomy): domain Bacteria; phylum Bacillota; class Bacilli; order Lactobacillales; family Lactobacillaceae; genus Lactiplantibacillus; species Lactiplantibacillus xiangfangensis. The sequence continues at coordinate 147,685 of NZ_JQCL01000057.1, read as the reverse complement.
CAGTTAAGCAGATTGCAAAGCTGATTGCATCGATCCACGGCCGCGGATCATCGGTCAAAGCACCGATTAAGTAACCCGAAATCCCATAGACGACTAAGGTTGATACAATGGCAACAACCCAAGTCCGGCCCGTAAACTTCCGAATCTTGGAAACCATGTTCACGTTCCAACCAGCACTCAGTAACACTGGAATATCCAGGGTCACAACGTAGGCAAGCTGTTCACCAATGCTGAGGTAGTTCTTTGCTGAAAACCCAACGACGATAAAGCAAGCTGCGGAAATTAGCCCTAGCCAACCATTCACTGACTTAGCAGCGTTGATGGCCAACACACAAAGGACACCCAAAGTCGTCCCAATAAATGTTAGAATGGATAACGTTGTGATTGGCGCGTTAACCAGCGTCATCACCTGACAACCTAAGCTAAAGAAGAATAAATAGTAATTCTGTTGCGGCCAACCTTTCAATTGGTGTGATAAAAATTTAAAATAATTACTCAAAATCATGCTCCTCTTTCCGTTTATCAATATGCGGTTGTTAGTGTCCAGTTGGCCAACTAGTCACGATCCACTACCATATGTAGTGCTTCTGTTCGAAACAACACTATATATTGTATCATTAACTTTGACGATGAAAAGTCCAAATTCTTGAATATTAAACGCGTTGTAAACAACCAATCCGGATTCAGCCCGCCACACGGGCCTTTTTGGACTGGAAATTTTTTTGGGCTTTTTTCTGAAAGCGATTGCAGTTAAATATCGCAACTTGCTTGCCCAAATCCCCACTGTGTCCCCATTCTTGAACATTGCTTTTTGTCGGATATCTGCCGTTGCAGTATACTAGGGATGGACATTATTTTATCTACAATATATTTAATATTTTTGGAGGATTACATGATAACTCTTAAATCAGATCGCGAGATTAAGGGAATGCAAGAAGCCGGCGACATCATGGTCGGCCTCTTCCACGCCTTGGAAGATTACATCAAACCCGGAATAACTACTTGGGACGTTGACCATTTCGCATACGAATTCATCATCGCCCATGACGCTACCCCTGGTGAATTAAACTTTGAAGGCTACAAGTACTCAACTTGTGTCAGCGTTAACGACATGATTTGTCACGGTTGCCCTAGCAAAGACATTTTAGTTAAGGATGGCGACCTCTTAAAAGTCGACACCGTTATTAACTACCACGGCTACTTGAGTGACTCATGCCACGCATTCGTTGCTGGTACGCCATCACCCGAAGTTAAAAAGTTAATGGACGTTACCTTGAAAGCCCTCTACTTGGGTATTGACCAAGCCGTTGTCGGTAACCGAATTGGTGACATTGGTTGGGCCATTCAAAACTACGCCGAAAACGAAATGGGTTACGGCGTGGTCCGCGAATACATCGGCCATGGGATTGGACCGACGATGCACGAAAAGCCTGACGTTCCTCACTATGGTGAAGCTGGACACGGGACCCGTTTAAAGGCCGGTATGACCATCACCATCGAACCAATGGTTAATATCGGTGACTGGCGTTCTGGCGAAACCGCTGACGACGGCTGGACCGTTCGGACCTTAGACGGTAGCCTTAGTTGCCAATACGAACACACTTTAGTTGTTACGGACGATGGTCCTAAGATCTTATCTTCATACGACCACGACTTTGACGCTAAGTACCTTTGGAATAAATAAACAGGTTATATAAAAAGGTGGTGCCTTCAAGATTTTGAAGGCACCACCTTTTTGCTTATTTTAATAACTTATGGATTAAAGCTCAACTTCAGCTGAAACTACTTGATGAACTTAGCTGCAAATTCGCTAAATTGCTTACCCGCACCTGCTAAGAAAGACTGCGTACCTTCGTTAGTGATGTGGCCGTTTTCGTCGGATAACTTATCCGTATTACCGATATATAATTCAGGCTGTTGCATCGTTGGCATGTCTAAGAATACCAATGATTGACGTAAGACGTGGTGTGCTAAAACGCCAGAGATTCCAGAAATTGATTGTGACGCAACCAACGCTGGCTTGCCGCCCCAAACGCTTTGGCCCCATGGACGAGAAGCAACGTCCAAGGCGTTCTTCAAAGCGGCTGGAATACTACGGTTGTGTTCAGGCGTCACGAAGATAATTGCATCTTGCGCCGCAACGGCATTCCGGAATTCGGTATATTCAGCCGGTGAAGCCTCATCGTAGTCTTGATTGTAAAGTGGTAACTTAGCGATGTTTAAATACGTGACTTCCGCATCTTCTGGTAAGCCCGCAACGATTGCGTCAGCCACCCCTTTAGAATAAGAATTTTTACGAATGGAACCTACAATTACACCATATTTTGTCATATTTATTAACAGTCCTTTCAAATCAGTTTCACTTACTAATAGTAAGTATATCAATAAATCATTAAAGTGCAATCATTTTGATTTATTTATTTAAAAAAAGGACTAGCATCCGCTAATCCCCTCGTACTACTGCATTTATGGCTTATCCAAAAAATCTTGATAGTCCGCTTCAACTTGTTCAACGTAGGCCTCTGACCAGTTTGCCATGGCATCATCGAACTTCGTCGTACTACCAATGTAGCCCCGAATCATCGCCGCAGTTGGACTCTGTGCATGAGCTTGCGCCAAGATCATTGCGCACGTATTTGCGTACGCTGAAAATTGTCCCCAGTCCAAAGTTGGAATATCGATTGACTCCTTCATATCACGGAATTGACGCACGTAGAAACTCTTGTTGGCCATTTGGAAGTAGCCTAAAAAGACATCCGAAGTGGCTTGTAAGATTCGCTGTGAACTGACGATCCGTTGCCCTTCGGAAAGTTCGAGGGCTGCCGTCAAATCCTGTTGGGACTGACTTCCCACTTTACGAGTCGGTAGCGCCTCTTTGATCTGTAAGACCATGTGACTACCATCCGTACTCGTTAACAAGACCAGGTAGCATAGCGACCCAAAGCTCCCCACACCCACACTGTGACGAATAATATCAGTCACTTCATATTGTGACAATAGTAAGGCGACGTCCGTTCGAACACTGAGCAAATATTCTTGAATGCCGTGCTTTAAGCCCTGATACGTCTTCTTGTCAATGTGTACGGAGCGCGGTGCGTTATCCTTAAACTGACGCTCACCACGGCTATTCGTCCAAGTAAATTTACGTACAACCTGTTCCGAATTCCGTTTTTGGGCCTTTTTGACCAAATCCGCAATAAAGTTCGCCGTGTCTTCCGGCTGCCCACCAAAATTCAGAACGGCTTGAACTTCATTATCCCGGTAGAAACGATCCAACGTGGTTTGGTCAAACATGCGTTTAATCGCTTCGCGGTAACTAGCACTGGCTGTCCGGACGAGTTTGTCCACCTTTTTAGGCTTAAAGTTCGAGTCACGAGCGGCCAAAATAATGCTGACGAGTAATCGGCGTAAATCCCATTCCCACGGGTGAACGCCCGCTTCGTCAAAATCGTTAAGGTCAAAGACGAGCCGCCGTTCTGGCGACGCGTAAAACCCGAAATTACCTAGGTGCGCATCACCACAAACAACGGCTGGGATCTCCGTTGACTTTTGATAATCCAAATCATAATCCATCAGTTCCACGGAACCCCGAAAAAAAGCAAACGCGGAAGCTGACATGCGCTCACGGCGCAGTGGCAATAATTCCGGTACTAACATCGCACGAACGTGTTTCAAATACGCACCCGCATTCCGCTCAACTGGTGTAAACGTTCCTAGCTGGTCAAACGACGTGGTTTGGCGCCGGGCTTTCCCGAGCGCAATCAATTCGGCAACGGTGTGGTGCTGACGAATATGTGTTAAATCAAGTGGTGGCATGCTGTATCAATCCCTTTTATTTTAAGCTATCCCCATTATAACGATTTCATTGGTCAAAAAGAACTATCATCATCTTTAACCCCTTTTTGAGATTGTGACGTTCCCCACACGATTCTAGTTGACGCACTCATCAAATTAATCTACAATTTAATCAGCAGCGATGAAAGCGCTTACTTAACTTGAGGAGGGGTTTATTATGGCAAATTCAGAAAAAACTTTGGTTCTCGTAAAACCCGATGGGGTCGCTGAAGGACACATCGGAGATATCATTTCTCGTTTAGAACAAAAGGGTTATCAGATTTCCGCCCTGAAAGTCACCAACGCAACTGAAGAACAACTTCAAGCTCACTATGCTGAAAAAGTGGGAAAACCTTACTTCAAAGAAATCGAGACCTACATGATGGAAGGCCCATTGGTTGCCATCATCGTCAGCGGCGCTAGCGTTGTCAAAGCCATCCACCACTTAGCTGGCAATACGCGGCCATCCGATGCACAACCCGGTTCGATTCGGGGCGACTATGCGCATGATTATCCTGACGGGATCTTGAGAAACATTATTCACACTTCTGACAGCCGTGAAAATGCGCATCACGAAATCGCCATCTGGTTCCCCGAACTAGCCGTATCCTCACGTAAAAATGAAACTGATTAATAATCCTTGAAATTCTCGGTCACGACCGAGAATTTTTTTGTTTGGCAATTGAACGAAGCTAACCCATAAAGTCACCCAACTAACCGGCCAAACACGTTGCAATCTTCGCCTAATCCCCCCTTAGCTATTATGATTAGGTTAATAAACAAAGGTTGGGGGGACTTGTAATGAACTTAGTACTGGGACCATATATGCACCGATCCAATACCACCGAAACGCCTAAGCTTTCGATGTACACCGCGTTAGAACGCATTGACGCGGCCATCCAACTTATTAAACAAACCGGGCTGACCGGGCTAACTAACTCAACGGCGACGCTGGGGCTGAACCTGACACATTTGATTGGTGCTAACGTTATCGTGACTAATGATCCACGCAACTTCAGCATTATTGTTCAGGATCATCAGGCCACCTTCACCCTGACCGGTTGTCTTATTCAGGATACTTTTCATAACATCGTCAATCCACTGAAACCCCGGTACTTGATCTCACTCAACCGCCAGCTAATTGATAATAGCGACGATTTAATTGAAACCATCTACAATCAGCTCTAAGCAGTCAAAAAGGCCTTAGTTACCCAACGAGTGGGTGATTAAGGCCTTTCCTATTTCTTCGATTAAAAATTACGATGCCAGTGATTGTGGCGCCGCTACGGGTACCGTCTGTGGTGCGTGCAGGACTTCGTGTGGTAACCGCACTTGTCCGTTGGAACTGTGCTGAGCCGTTTTGTTTTCAACGGCTGGATTAACAACGTAAACACTCGGTGCTGGCTCATGTTTCGGTGCTTCGATCGATTCAAAAACCAACAACGCCCCAAAGGCGACGATTCCTAAACGTAGTAACCAAACAATTTTTTTCATAAAGCGTTCCCCCAAAAACGATTTATTTCATTTTAATGTAACACGAATACCGCTAATTATATTGTAAAACCCCTGACTCTTTTATTATTAATAAGCTTTCTGTTCCAACCACGACCAATTCGGCAGGTTGTTTTCATGAAAACTTAGCAGACTTTAATTTGACATCAATTGTAATTTATCAAAAATATAAGTATACAAGTAACAAAAAAGACGCCTTAACGGACGTCTTTTTTGTTCTATTCGGCTTTTGTTACTTCAGCCAATTTTTGATCTAAATATTTTTTTAACGCTGCTTGCGGATGGAACCCAACCACCTTTTCAGCCGGCTTTCCGTTCTTAAAAACAACGAGGGCCGGAATACTCATAATTTCAAACTTTTCCGCAATTTCTTTGTACTGGTCAACGTCTAGAGAGGCGAATTTAATTTTTCCGTCGTAGTCTTCGTCTAACGCTTCTAGGGCTGGCGTCTGCATCTTACACGGTCCACACCAATCCGCCCAGAAATCAACCACCGTTAACGCCGTCCCGTCGGCCACCGTTTCAAAAGTGGTCGCATCTACTGGTTCAATCATATTTAAAGATCCTCACTTCAATTAATTTTACGTCTTATCATAGCATGTTTTGACCACTCATCACGTTCTAAAAGCCTGAACCCCGGTCACTAATAAAGCGCATAACGGTGTTCGTTCATTCAAAAATTCGATATAATAGCGTTATAGAAACGATATATCTTAAGGGAGTGCTTACTTTGTCTGAACAAACAATTAATTCCGAACAGGAAACGAAACTAGTAGCCTCGGTTGCTGCTAAACAACTTGGCATCAAGGCAGTCACCTTGCGCAAATACAGTACGTTAGTCGAAAACCAACTCAATGACGAGACCCGTTTTAGAACGACTGACAGTAGTCACCGCCTGTACAATCAGGCAGACCTCGCAACCTTCAAGGCAGCCATTGAGCTCACTGAACAGGGTGCAACGCTGGCCAACGCCTTAGACCAGACCTTTAATGAACAGGGGACACAACCAACTAGCGAATCCTCCGTAGAAGAAACAGTGACCCCTGCCGCAAAACCAGTTAAGCCGGTGCAACCCGCAACTGCTCAACCAAGTGGTCCTAGTAACGCCGAGCTTGCCAAGCAACAAGAAATAATCATTCGCCGGTTAGATTCCCTCAACTACCGACTCAACCTCGTGTTGGACCGCTTAGACGAGCAGGCGGCCAAACAACAGGCCAAACCGTGGTGGCAATTCTGGAACTAATTATTCCTTAATTATCCGACTCTGCTCAAAACGGACTTACTATTGTTATTACTGTCGGATAATCGGAGGTTGCCACTGATGATATCGGTCGTGAAGGTAGCCTTAAACGGTGATTTTCCGGTTTTAGGCCACGGACGGTCCGGGACAATTGCGTCTTTTGCAAGTGTTCCGGGCGAGGGCCTAGACCGCTTCCCAGGCTAGGCCCGGTCCCACGACCGATATCATCAGTGGCAACCGGACTACTAATTTGTATTAGTCCAGATATTGATACAACAGTAATCAATCCCAAAGTTTCACTTTCAACCTTTAACCACAAAAAAATAAAGTACCGGATCACTATGGCGGTTTGTGATCCCGGTACTTTATTTTTTGTATGCTACTTAGTTGCAGCTAAATGCTTTTCGTAAGAAGCTTTAATTTCATTAATTAGGTCGTCATCCTTTAAACCAGTGGTTTCGCGGATAACTTGTTCAATTGGTTCGTCTTTCAACATCTCTTGTAACTTAACGCTTTCGCTATCGTTAGGGTAGTTGAAGAAGAACATTTCACCAACCGTATCAATGAGGGCGCTGTAGTCGCGACCACGGTCCTTCAATTCGCGAATTGGACGGATGAAGCGTTCGTCATAACCAAGTTTCCGAATTGGGGTCCGGCCAACCCGTTCGATATCATCTGAGATATATGGGTTTTCAAACCGGCTCAAAATCTTCTTTTGGTAAGCGTGGTGAACTTCAGGATCAAAGCCCCACTTCTGAATCAACAAGTCCCCAGTTTCGCCTAAGACGCGCTTAGCTTGGTCAACCACGCTGTCGTCTTTAACGGCTTCACCAATGGTCTTGTAGCCCTTGATGTTACCAGTGTAAGCAACGGTGGCGTGACCAGTGTTAACGGAGAATAACTTACGTTCGATATATGGTTCCAAATCGTCCGCATAGTCGACACCCTTTAATTCAATCTTAGGGTTCTTCATTTGTGACTTGTCGATAACCCATTCCTTGAATGGTTCAACGGAAACAAACAATGGATCGTCATGCTTTTGAAGTGGCACGATCCGGTCAACAGCGGCGTTTGGGAACCCGGCATTTTCGTCGGCCCAAGCTTGTTCGCTATCGTCTAAGGATTCGTAAACCGACTTCTTCAATGATTGGCTCCCACCAATCATGTTTTCGCACGCAATAATGTCAATTGGAGTCGTATTGTTGTTAACATGCCGTAACTTTAACCCGTCGGCAATGAGTGGCGCGATGAACTTCAAGATCTTTGGCCCAATCGCGGTCGTAACCATGTCAGCTTGGGCAATTTCTTCAGCAACTGCCTTAGGATCTTTGCCGTTGTTAATCCCCTTTACATCGTGAACTTCAATATGCTTTTGACCTTCTGCAGCCAATTCAATGGTGTAACCATTGCGTTTATTTAATTCATCGATCAAAGTTTCGTTAACATCAACGAAAGTGATCTTAAAGCCGTTGTCAGCCAAGGTTTCGCCAATGAAGCCCCGACCAATATTACCTGCGCCAAAATGTACGTCTAACATTCTAATCAACTTCCTTTAATAGATTTATGATTTCATCTTCAGATTGAGCGTCCGCTAATTTCGCCACGTTGGCGACATCGCTGCAGTATATCGCAATCTGAGACAAGAGGTTCAAGTGTTCACCGTTCAACCCGGCAATCCCGAAGATAACTGTGACGGTCTTGTCATCATCGTTATTGCCTGGGTCGCCCCAGCTAACACCCATTGGTACTTGGACCACTGAAATACCGGTCTTTTTAATGTGTTTCATGCCATCTTCAGTACCATGGGGGATGGCAATGAAATTACCCATATAAACGGAAACATCCTTGTTACGCGCTTGCATCGCGTCAATATATTCGGGCTCGACACAGCCGCCATCGACCAAAAGTTGACCGGCTAAGCGGATGCCTTCTTCTTGCGTTGCTACTTGTTGGTTCAACGCAATCATTTTTTTATCTAAAGCTTCCATTCTATTCACCTACTCTATTTCGTTAGTTCGTTCAAAAAGGCTTTGCTAATTAACTGATATAGTTGTTGGCGATCACCGGTCATAAAAGTCTGGGTGTTATCCAAACTCTCAATGACTAACGCACTCAACTTACCCATCAAACGATTTTCAAAGTCGCTGATGTTTTCGGGACCGAGCATCAACACAATTCGTTGAAGTCGAATCTCGCTTTGATCCATACTCTTAAAGGTGATCGGCTGATCCAGCTCAAAGATGGCACAATACGGAGCGGTCACCTGTTGACTTAACGTGTGCACTAGCGCCAGGTTGGTGTTAGGGATACCAACCGGTGCTCTACTCAAACGATGTAACAACCGCCCTGCAACTTCTAGGGGGTCATGTATCAAATTCGAATCAATATGCTTAGTGATCTTAACTAAGGTCTCCGCAATAGTTTCACGATCGTTTCTAATGGGGGTGATCGTAAACCGATTCAGAATTTGTTTAGCGATTGTCATTCGTTGATACACGGTATCAAAGTCCAGATTCGTCGTCGTTTCATCAACGGCAGGTGCTTCAACCGCCAGCGTACTTGGATAATACTGGTGGATATATTCACGTAACGAACTGACTTCATTTTCAAGTAACAACGGGCTGACCACCCGGTAGTTCAACTTGAACCCGGGCAGCGTCGTCGTCGAGAGAATCATGTCAAATCCTTGTAAGTTGATTTGACCAAGGTTCCCAATTCGAGCGACTTCAATGGTGGTAATCTCTGGAACTAAGCGTGCCAAACGGGTCTTTAAGATCCGCGCGGTCGTCATCCCATTCGGACAGAGTACCAACACCTTTAAGGCTTGGTGACTTAATTGTTGCTCATACGTACTGGCGAAGTGAATCAACAAATACGTTAACTCATCCGCTTTAAAATCTTGATCCGGGAACGTGCTGGTAAAACTCCGCACGACCGCCGAATATAATTTCGGGTACTGTTCGCGAACCTCTTGCAGTTCCGGACTCGGTGGTACTGGACCATTAACACCGTTACGTTGCAACGCAATTTGCATGTGCGCCGTCAAGTTATTCAGTAACCGATCATCGGTCCCAAACGACCAATTAAAGTGATAGGCAACCGCGTCGATTAACTTCTTCACCTGATAAGTGAGTTGTAAATCGTAGTTCGATAACGAGGCGTCCTGGTCAATGCGAAACGTTAATCCCTTAATCTGCTGGGCTAGAAAATCAATTTCCGCGCCCGTGATAACGGCTTTAACGTCCGCTGGCAACTGGGTCATGATAGCAAGCGCAATGCGCTGATATTTGAGAAAGTCATCGCGATTGATGCCCCGTAAATACGTGACGCGCTTATGACTCTTCAACCGCATGACCCCGGTCGTCAAGGTAATGATCAGTTGTTGCAACTGACCATCCGGTACCGACGCAAAGTACTTCTTTTTTAAATCCCGAACGGCATGGTAACAAATCAATAACGTGCCGGCATCTAATAAGTTCAAGAAGTACGATTGTTCGTCGCTGGCCGAGACAGCCAAGCCCTGGTTGAGTTTGCCGATTGTCTTGAAAAACTCGTAATCATTAATTTCATTATTCAAGATCGTGGCAAACAGATTCCGAATATTACCTTCTGTGCCCGCAACTTGAATGCCGCGGGACTTTAACCGCTCAATTGATAAATCATAATCATCAAACGGTGTGCCTAGCGTGGTCAAATCGTTAGAAATGGTCGCCACGCTGACATCAAAATCAATCGCCAACTCTTTTAACTTCATTGACCGATCTGACATGAGAATCCGGCAAGCTAGCGCATTTTGACGCGTCTGCGAATCAAATGCTGGTGCAATTTCGTGTCCCGCCGTTAGCTGGCTTTTAAACTCAGCTAAGGCCGCTTCTGCCCCGGTTAGTTGAAACCGGTGCGTCACGTTAACCACCTTCAAGCCGGCATTTTGTAAGACCAGCTCTAAGTTACTAAACTCGCGGTAAATCGTCCGCCGGCTACTGTTGAGACCGGTTTCAATCCGACCCATTGAAAGGCCACTGGGATTTGCTAACAACAATTGTAATAATTCGTCTTGACGCTGCGTGAACTTAACCATGGAGCCACCTCATACAATAACAGTATTTATATCGATTTATTTCAATCCTGATACTATTTTATCATATTTAGGTGAGCTCAAAAGATCATCAGTGACTAGTATTTGAACTTGCGTGTAACGAGTCCGTAAGTTCTTAGCAGCTTCTGGGCTGGAAACAACTAACAGACTGTTGGCATCAGCCAATTCATCAATACCTAAGTTCTTAACATTAACTTGTTTATTGGCTTTCTTAATGCGATCCTTCATCAATGATGTTGCCATCGTTGCCGTACCAAGATGACCATCGTGGTGAACAAAGACAATTTCATCAACAACTGATAAATTCAAACCAGCTGGTAAATCGCTTGCGTCATCACTTGGCGCTGCGGGTGCTTCAGAAGCTGGTGCTGGTTCATCACTAACTTGATCACGCGCTTTTAAGTTCACAACCACTTGATCGTACTTTGGACTGCTTAAGAAATTATCAACGGATAACCGGAGGGCGTGTGGTGCTTTTTGAGCGGCCCGGTCAGCTAATTCGTTTTGCGTAATGACTAATAAGCCTGGTTCATCTTTCAAATTACTGATAGCCGTGTTGGTAACGGACATGTTGATACCGGCCTTCTTGACCTTGTCACGGAGTAAGGAAGCACCCATTGCGGATGAACCCATCCCAGCGTCACAGGCGAAGATGATGTGGTCAACGTCTTTATAAGAAGCAATCACGTCAGCTGGTTCAGCATTGCTACCTTCAGTAGTTTCAGCGTTACCGTTCTTCATTGCGCTCATTTGACCTTGAGCCGTAGCTAAGTCAGCGGTTGCACCGGACTTGTCACGCTTCAAGATGATTGCGGCAACGATGAAGGAAGCTAAGGTTGCTAAGGTAACCCCAACCAGTAACCCGATATAGTTTGGTAAACTCTTTGGTGACATTAATAATAACGAAATAATCGAACCAGGGGATGGGGTTGAACGTAAACCAACGTTTAAAATACTGAAGGTTGCAGTCCCAGTAACACCACCGGCGATAACGGCCAAGAACAATGCTGGCTTCATTAATACGTATGGGAAGTAAATTTCATGAATCCCACCGAAGAAGTGAATGATGATTGCACTTGGTGCGGAAGCCTTGGCAGTTCCCTTACCAAATAAGGCAAAGGCTAACAGAATCCCAAGACCTGGACCTGGATCTGGTTCAAGTAAGAACAAGATTGACTTACCGGCACTGGCTGCGGCTTGAATCCCAAGCGGTGTCAAGATACCTTGATTAATCGCGTTGTTCAAGAACAAAATCTTAGCTGGTTCAATGAAGACGTTTGCTAATGGTAATAACTTCATCTTAATGATCCAGTTAACACCGGCGGCCATTAAGGCACTCGCGCCGGTAACCACTGGACCGATGGCAAAGTAACCAACAATTGCTAACAGCATCCCAATAATCCCAGCTGAGAAGTTGTTGACTAACATTTCGAAACCACTCTTGATCTTATCGGAAACGGCGTCATCCCATTTCTTGATGACCCAGCCACCTAAAGGACCCATAATCATGGCACCGATAAACATTGGAATGCTTGAACCAACAATGACACCCATTGTTGCGATGGCCCCAACGACCCCGCCACGATGTCCGGCAATCATACTACCACCGGTAAAGGCAATTAATAATGGCAATAAATAATGAACCATTGGCTGAATCATCTTTGCTAATCCAGCGTTTGGCCACCAACCACCGGCCATAAAGATCGCGGTAATTAGCCCCCAAGCGATGAAGGCCCCGATGTTTGGCATGACCATGTTACTTAAGGCACTCCCAAATTTTTGAACGCGCGCTTTGAGACCCACTTTTTTCTTTGCAGCGGGAGCGGTTGGCGTTGCATTTGTATTTACATTTTCACTCATCTGATAAAGCTCCTTCCTTTTTCTTAACGTCTCTATCATATCGGGACAGGAAAACGGTTTCAAGAAGTTCTAGGCAGACCTTTGGCACACCAAACTGTGCCACAATTAAACTCAACCATTCACAAGTGTCAAAGTTGGCACAAAATATAGGAATGCCGATTTAAAAGCAATGAAAGCCCTTATAGACGACAAAATGCGCCACTCATGATTACGCTTTCACAAGTGTATGATCGCAAAAATCGCTGATTTTGCTGTTGTTTTTGGTTTACTGCGTTCGTCACGCCACCCCCACCCTCAATCTCACACGCCCCGTTTTGCCGTTGAAATTCATTTTCAGACTCCTATACTGGAATTACCAAGGGGGAATTATCCAATGAAGAAAGATTCTGATTGTACTGAAATATTAGTCGGGAAAGCCGCCAGTATGGACGGTTCAACGATCGTTGCTCGTAACGAAGATGGTTACGGTCCGATCAACCCCATTAAATTCGTGGTTCACGCCGCTAAGGACCAGTCCAACGCGACGTACCATTCCGTAACGACCGGTGTAACGGTGCCACTACCGGACCACGCTTACCGCTACACGGCAACGCCACAAGCTGACCAAAGTGATGGTCAATATGAAGAAGCCGGAATCAACGAACTAAACGTCGGCATGAGTGCCACTGAAACTACGGCAACGAACGTCCGCGTCCTCGGTTACGACCCGCTCGTCCACGATGGTGTGGATGAAGAGGCCATGGTCACCTTAGTATTGCCCTACATCAAAAGTGCTAAGGAAGGTGTTCAGCGTTTAGGGGCCCTCCTTGAAAAATACGGTACGGGTGAAAGTAACAGCATTGCCTTCAACGACCAAAATGATATCTGGATTCTCGAAACGGCCGGTGGTCACCACTGGGGCGCTGTCCGCGTTCCCGATGACACTTACGCCATCGTCCCTAACCAAACCGTTGTTCAAGAAATGGACCTGAGTGATACTGAAAACTTTCTTGGGGCCAGTGATTTAGCTGAATTCGTTGAAAAGAACCATCTAAACCCTAATCCGGGTCACTTTAACTTCCGCGAAATTTTCGGTACGCAGAGTGAAGCTGACGCCTACTACAACACACCCCGGACATGGTACGGTCAAAAGTTGTTCAATCCTGAAATTGAACAGCAACCAACCGATCAAGACATGCCAATGTTCCGGCAACCTAGCAAGAAACTCGCAATTGAAGACGTTCAGTTCTTCTTGTCATCCCATTACAACGGGACCCCGTACGATCCATTCGGCACCTTTGCTTCTGGTGATCAACGGGAACAAAAACGTTACCGTTCAATCGCCATGGACCGTAACCAGTGTTCATCGATTTTACAAATTCGCAACGACGTTCCCGCAGAACAAGCTGCGATTCAATGGGTCGCCATGGGCTTCTTTGCCTACGCACCATACGTTCCATTCTTTACTAACATCAAGGACACACCGCTTGATTATCAAAACACCACGGCTAACGTCGACGTTAACAACGTTTACTGGTTGTCCAAGACTTTGTCAGTGCTCATCGAACCCCACTGGCACGAATTTGCTGAAACCGTCAACGCTTACAAAGACGGTTGCCAATCCTTCGCCCGCGAACAAGTGGCTAAGGCCGACGCCACAATTACTGGCGACGCTACCGACTTTTTGACTAAGGCCAACGCTGCAACGGCCGGCGAAATCTCCAAACGGACTCACACCTTGTTCGACCAACTGGTTAAGCAAGGGCTACTCCTTTCCGCAACGACTTGGGAAAAGGGCCAGAACCTGTAAACACATTTAAAAACCGCCGCAGCAGAAGCATATTAATGGGTTTCTGTTGTGGCGGTTTTTTCTATTTTACTGAGACTGATTTGTTGTCTATCGGGTTGAATCAAATTATATTCGGTATAACATCAAATACTTGAGGAGTGTGCGGTATGGAAATAACAATGCGCAAATTTGGAAATTCTGTCGGTGCTATCTTCCCCCCTGAGCTAAAAGCGGTGGCCGGCGATGAGTACAAGATCGTCAAGTTGGGTGATACGCTTGTCATGACGCCTCTACGCAATAATTTATTTGATAATGAAACCGATTGGACCGGTTTTCGTGATAGTGTTTCACAGGAAGATAACGAATGGGACGAGATTGATGATTAGCTATTGTACCCACTGATGCCACGCTGAATAATCTATTTAATCCTAATTTCTCTATGGATCAAGTTAAAAGAGAAGCATCCTTTTTTGGGAATGCTTCTCTTTTAGTACCATCTAAGTGGTGTCTTTACTTTTATAACATGATTGCTGCGCCATTGGGATCTGGTGTCAAAATAAACCAGATCATGCCAATCACAATTAGAGCTAACCCTAAGCTCGCAATGATGATCAATTGAGGCTGATGACGTCGAATCCCAAGTCCCCCGATAGCAATCAGCGCCACAATCAATACTAATAGTATTGCTCGTTACTCCGATGTTTCCCACCCCGACTTCTTTTGCTACTTTAATTTTAGCGGTTACGCACATCGTTTAGCAAGATAGACGCTGGGTATTTATGCATAAATTAATGATTCCACGTCAATTTTTAGCGCTATAATTATAAAGTTATTTATATTTGGAGGGAAATCACATGCACAAACTTGTTAAAGAACTCGCGCTAACGACTGCGCTCATGGGGATCGGCGTTATTGGCCTTAACCAACAACCGGTATCGGCACAAGCCGCAATTAAGACACACAAACTAAAGAGTATGCCGAAGAAATTTCGGGGAACTTGGTATCAAAAAGCCAAGGGAAAAACGTATAAAATTAAGGTAACCGCCAAACGCTTTGGTAATTCTAAATACCGGCACTCTCGCAATCCAAATAGTGCCGTTTATAATAGCGAACAATACTTCACGCCTTATAAAGTTACTGGTGCCAAGTCCAACACCCTTTACTTTGCCCACGGCGTCGGTGGTGAGACGGTCCGGCAAACGACGATTAAGCATCATAAAGTCTTAATTGCCTACAACGAAGAAGAACATTACTACACCTTCAATATTTGGTCCAAGTCCAAGAAAGGAATTGGCCAGAAATCTTGGGAAAATCCTAACCCTTATGGGATGGGTGTGAATAGCGTAAAAACTGCGAAAAAGAACCGTCATGATTACGCTAAAATCAATCCGTATATCAAGAAATACCTCGGCAAGTCCGTCAAAAAGACGTCCGTACATGGACAAGGTAAACTCAAGCACATCAAAGTGACTTACTACACTGCTCTAAAGCCTATCGTCAACTTAAAGTAAAAAAATAATTTAATTTGTAGCTTTAGTTGTGGAAGAAAATTCACCGTTCATTCTTGGAAGTACAAAGGATGGTCATATCAATGAAATATAATTTCATTTCAGAAAACAACATAATCAATTTAATGGGTGTCATCGGTATACTAGCTATTCTCGTAGTACCCTTTATTGCAGTAAACACCGATTTCAAATTAGGTGGATCAGGTGCGGGAATCTTGCTAATAGGAACATATCTTGAGTTTTTACCGTATTTTTCTCAGAATATTTGGCACAAACTATTAGGCGTTCTTCTGCTGATCGTAATTGCCATATTAGCTATCATATACGCCTTTATAGTTATTTCAGCAACTAACAAGTAAAAGCTTATTTTAAAGACTCTAGCGCTCCAAAATTTTATTTCAGTTGGCCAACCAGGTATCATCTTGCGGACAAAGGATTAGTAAATAGCACTGTACTGTCGAATCGACATTTTTTAGGTTACCTTTTTGCCCAAAAATCTTGGCAATCTTCTAGTCCATTTAGCATAAACCTAGTCAATGTCAAAACTGCTAAACAAGGTAAGAAAAAATTCGCCAAGGTTAATCCCTATATTCAGAAATATCTTGGCAAAGCCGTCAAGAAAAAGACTATGCATGGCTGGGGTAAAACGAAACCTATAAAAATCACCTATTACACTGCTGCAAAAATTTCATGTCTTAAAATAAACGACAAAAACGTCCAATAACTTTTTCAAGTTACCGGACGTTTTTATTAACTGTTAAAGTTTAGTATTTTTTGCTTAACTTACTTGCAGCCGCTTCATCAATCACAACGGTTACGTTCGGATGGTTTTGCAAGATACTTGCTGGTAAGTCAACGGTATCAGGACCTTCGATCATGCCTTTAACGGCATCGGCCTTATTTTCACCAAAGGCTTCAAGCAATAAGTGCTTGCTCTTCATGATGGAAGCTAAGCCCATTGAGAAGGCTTGCTTAGGAACATCGTTTTCGCTGGCGAAGAAGCGTGAGTTTGCTTCAATCGTTGATTCCGTTAAATCAACCACGTGGGTTGTAACGTCGCGTGACGTACCTGGTTCGTTAAAGCCAATGTGACCGTTACGGCCAAGGCCTAAAATTTGTAAGTCAATTGGGTGTTCGTCAATAACTTTGTCATAACGTTTTACTTCTGCTTCTGGGTCTGAAGCTAAACCATTTGGTAAGAATGATTCCTTGAATGGCTTGTCGTTAAATAAGTTTGTTTGCATGAAGTACTTGTAACTTTGTTCGTTGTCTGGTGCAATACCAACATATTCGTCCAAGTTAACAGACGTGCAGTTACTGAAATCTAAATCACTATTGATGATTTCCTTGTAAGTCGTGATAGGAGTTGAACCAGTTGCCAACCCAAATACTTTTGCCCCATTGTCCAGAGCATCCTTAAATACTTTGTATCCTTCTTTGCCGCCGGCAGCTTGATCCTTTACTACGATAACTTTCATAATTAACTGACTCCCTCTTTGTTTGGTATAGTCCAATTGTATATTGGTCTAGACTAAAATTCAAGGGGTTTGCTTCAAATAATTCATTTTTTGTTTGATAGCGTTCTCATTATTGTCAGTTTCCGCCTTAGATTCATAACAAATAAATTGTATTTTCTGATTATTTTGCCTATACTTAACTTGTTCGTAACTCCGTAGAGCGTGAGAAACTCTACGACTAGCCAAGGCCTGGAAAGCTATTGGCTATTTTTTTGCCTTTTTTCTATTTTCACTCATCGTTCGGTCACTAAAAAAGAGGTTACTTGCGATTTTCCTCTCAAGTGACCTCTTCTTTCGGCGATTTACTAGAACTTGTAATCTGAAGCAAAAAGGCCACGGATAGACTTCAGCTTAGCTAAACTCATAACTTGTAACTTCTTTACTGAAACCTTCTTAGGTTTTTGCCACATATTGTAATTTTGATACTTGTGACCGTTGATCCGGTACTGATCAGAAGCGTAAATAGTCGGAATCGTATAGCTATTCTTCCCTTTGCGAACTAACTTGATTGTTCCTGAACCCTTCGCAAAACCATATTTAATGTCAGCTTTACTTAACTTTGGCGTTAACTTTAAAGTCATCGTGCTACCCTTAACCGTTTGCTTCTTGATTTTATAATTAATGTGCGAAGTTTCAGAGCTGAAGTTACAGATAATCCGTAAGTTTTTCTTGCTCGTCTGTAACAAAACCATTCCCCGACGGCGTTTTGTCTCAAGTTTCACCATAACCTTTTTATGACTCTTAAGAATGTTTTTGCTAATTTTGTAAGTTTTGGCTTTCTTCTTGCTACTCTTTTTTACCGTCTTAGCTTGTGCGGTGACCGGCGCAACGGTACTTGCTAATGGCGCAACCGTCACAGCGGCTAACGTTACAACCCCTAATTTAGTAATCAAATTCATCATGCAATCCCCTTTTATAAAAATATTTATGAACCGGTTCGATTATTGCGCTAAATCCGGCAAAATACTAGTTCCATTTGGCTCCCATTGAATTTATCCACCATTGCGGTAAACTATTCCCAGAAATTCAAGATAATCGAGGTTTGAGACCATGGAACCAACTTTTAATAAAATGACGCCCGCGGGCTATCACGCCATTGAACAAGAAATTGAAAGCTTAAAGGACCAACGCCCCCACCGCATCAAAGTCTTGGCCGCCGCAGCAGCGCTTGGTGACCGTTCGGAAAATGCCGAGTATACGAATGCTAAACGTGATTTAGGACGCTTAGAAAGCCGGTTACGCTTTTTAAACAAACAGCTCCAATACGCGCAGGTCGTTCAGCCAGCAGATAATGACAAACTGGACATTGGCAAGTTTGTGACCATTGAGTTTATGGATGATCATGACCAGCTCACCTATCAGCTCGTTGGGAAGCAAGAAGCTAACTTAGAAGAAAACAAAATCTCCTTCACCTCTCCAATCGGGGCCGCACTCGCAAATCACAGTACGGGTGACGTTGTGACGGTCAGCGCACCGAACGGCAATTACCAAGTTAAAATTATCACCATTAACCATGACTAAGTTTTAAAAGAACAGCCACTAAAATAACCCAGCGTTAAAAGCTACAGATCGTACTACCAGATTGGTTAGTATAATCTGTGGCCTTTAACGCTGGGTTATCTTTTATTCACATTTATTAGCCCTTACACTTAAAACTCTTGGTAAAAGGCCGGATTCTGATTCTTCAACCGACCATCCGCAGAACTCAGGCCATTGATGGTCGCCATGTCTTCAGCGGTAATTTCAAAGTCAAAGATATCGCGATTACCTAATTGCCGTTTAGGCGTAGACGACTTCGGAATTGGTAACGTTCCTAATTGAACTTCCCACCGCAAAATCAATTGGCCGACGTTCTTCTGATAACGCGCCGCGATTTCTTTCAAAACTGGATTTTGTAACATTTCACTGGCGCGCCCCAATGGACTCCAGTCCTGCGTCAAAATACCGTGGGCGGCATCGTAGTCGCGTTGGGCCTGCTGGTTAAAGTACGGGTGGAGTTCCACTTGGTTGATGACAGGCATCACGCCCGTTTCTTTTTCCAAACGGTCTAAGTGCGCTGGCAAAAAGTTTGAAACCCCAATCGAGCGAACCAATCCCAACTTTTGCGCGTCAATCAACGCTTGCCAAGCTTCAACGTAGTGATCTTCTTTCGGATTTGGCCAGTGGATCAAGTAAAGGTCATAGTAGTCTAACCCAGCGCGATACAGTGATTCCTGAATCGTTTCAATTGCTTGATCATAGGCGTGGTGCCGGCCCGGTAACTTTGAAGAGATAATCAATTCCGAACGTGGCACGGAAGAACGCCGGACCGCCTCACCAACGGCCCCTTCATTTTCATAATTAAACGCCGTATCCAACAACCGGTAGCCCCGGTCAATCGCTGAATCAATCACCTGAACACCGTGGGCTCCGTTTAATTTATAAGTTCCAAATCCAACCTTAGGGACGGTCAAACCGTCCCTCAACGTATATGTTTCCAACTAATGCCACTCCTAACTTATTTCTAATCATTATCGATCAGCTAACGCATCTTGAATTGCTGTTTCAAAGGCAATTGGACGCGTTGTGGGGGCGAAGCGATTTAAGACGCGTCCATCACGCCCAATTAAGAATTTCGTGAAATTCCACTTGATTCGGCCGTGACCCGCCGTCCGTTTTAGATAGGTGAACAACGGATCAGCTTCGTCGCCATTGACCATCACCCGTTTCGTCATCGGGAACGTCACGCCGTAGTGCCGCTGACAATAGTCGTGCGTCTCAGTGTCATCCGCTTTTTCCTGATGAAATTGGTTCGATGGCAGGCCTAAAATCACTAGTCCCTCACCTTGATAGCGCCGATATAACGTCTCCAATCCCTTGAACTGCGGCGCCAGGCCGCAATTGCTGGCCGTGTTCACAATCAGTAACACTTTTCCACGGTATTGGGACAACGCCAGGGTCTCACCACTCATTTCAGTTTCCGTAAAATCATAAATCTCCGTCGTCATGGAGCAACCCTCCTAACAAAGTTTACTTTTTTAGCTACTATTCTTAGTAAACCACATATTCTTGATTTTCTAGTGAACTTTGCTTTCTAATCGACGGATTTTGATTGCGCTTCCTAAATTTTTCCGTTACACTAATCCTATCATCCACAATAGCAACTGGGGTGCCAACTACGGCTGAGATAATACCCATTGAACCTGAATCTGGACAATGCCAGCGCAGGAAGCAATGCTTTTATTTGGGGAACCATCAATGATGACTTAGCCGTCTACCGCCGTTTTGCGTGGTAGGCGTTTTTTGTCGCACGGATGCTGTGAATGAATCAGATATTATGGGAGGTTTCACTTGTGAAATGGGTAAAAGATTGGTATTTAAGTGACATTATTTTATTAGCTTTAATTGGCGTTTTCTTCGGTATTATTTTCCTAGGGACCAACTATATTTACGATATTTTGGCCGCGGTATTCGCACCGTTAGGCTTGAGCCAAATTCCAAACGAGTTGTTGCTCGGACTCTGGTGTATGCCCGGAATGCTTGCCGGCTACATGTTACGAATCAAAGGATCTTCAGTCCTCGGTGAATTTTTAGCATCCGTTGTTGAAATGCTTTTCGGGGGACAATGGGGTGCCTCAACGATGATCTCAGGTGTCTTACAAGGGGTCGGATCAGAATTAGGTTTCACGCTGACCCGGTACAAACATTATGACTGGTTAGGCTTGGTTGCGACCGCTGCCACCACGACCATCGTCACTTTTGGTTGGGACTTAGCACGTAGCGGGTACGCCAAGTTACAATTATGGCTACTCCTACTTTTCTTCGTCATCCGGTTCTGTTCGATGTTCGTTTTTGGCGGGTTACTGACCCGTGCCATTACGGATTTATTGGACCGGAGCCATGTTCTTAAAAAAACACACACTAACTAATTTTTCGGAGGTCCTTTTTCATGGCGACGATTGCGCTTGAAAATTTATCTTATACGTATTCATCGGCGCAGACGCCCATTTTTGAACACGTCACTACTCAGTTTCCCGCCCACCAGTTCACCCTACTGACGGGGCCTTCGGGGACTGGTAAATCAACGTTACTGCAGTTAATTGCGGGCCTATTGTCGCTGCCAGCTGAACACGGCCAGATTCGTTATGACCAAGCTCTCCTTGGCGACATCCCCGCAACTGACCGGTCCAAGCGCGTCGCCATGATGTTTCAAAATCCTAACCAGCAGTTCGCTATGGATACGGTTGAACACGAACTGATCTTTGCGTTAGAAAACCAGCAGAATGACCCACAAATTATCATGCACCGCCTCACAAGTGCCCTCGATTTTGTCGGTATTCGCAACTTACAGAAACGACTCCTTAGTCAGTTATCTGGCGGTGAAAAACAAAAAGTCGCCTTAGCGGTCATCGTTGCGATGGATAGCGACGTCATTTTGCTAGACGAACCGTTTGCGAGTGTTGATCCAATTGCTCGGGCCGGCTTATTGCGGCGGTTGGTCGAATTGCGTGATCACCGTGGTAAAACCATTATTTTGGCTGACCACGACTACGCGGGCTATGATGAGCTCGTCGATCACGTGGTTCAAATTACGCCAGAACACCAATTGAAGATGCTCCCCCAGACAGACTGGGCGCAGTTATTTGCGGCCTTTCAACCGCAAGCGCTGCCAACGTGGCCGGTACCATCAGTTGTTGAACAACCGTTATTTGACCTCCACCAGGTGGGCCTCAGTCAAGGTGAACATACCTTGCTGACCCCGACCGACCTACAACTTCATGCCCACCACAACACGCTAATTACGGGGGCAAATGGGACTGGTAAATCCACCTTGTTCGAGGCCCTCGTGCGTTTAAATCCTTACGACGGCACCATCAGCTATCAGGGCCGAGACATTCAAAAGTTCCGGCAAAAACGCTACGCGCGGCAAGTTGCGTTACTATTTCAAGACGCCGAAGCTCAATTTTTTAACATCACCGTGGCGGAAGAACTCGCACAGAGCCAAAAGTACGCGTACAGCGATTACTTTACACCCGCACGCATCCAAGCGGCCCTGACGCAACTTAACTTGGCGGGCCGTGATGGTCAGGTCATTTATACCCTGAGTGAGGGGCAAAAAAAGAAGTTACAAATCTTATTAATGCTCATTATGCAGTCACCGGTCTTGTTAATGGATGAACCACTGAAGGGATTGGATTTAAAGTCCATTCACGCTCTCGTTGGACTGCTCCAAACAACTTTGCGGGAAACTCATCAGACTTTGATTATTATTAGTCACCAACTCACCGGGTTAACCCCACTAATCGACTATCACCTGCGACTGGCTGATCACCGATTACAATACGGGGGTGCGACTCATGAATCCTAGCCTGAAATTATTGCTACTACTGATCGTGGCACTTGAAATTTCGTTTACAAATATCGTTAGCTTAAACGTCGCACTAGTCGTTCTATCAATTATTTACCTACTAGCCTGTCGCGTTAAGCTCCGAACGCTCCTCTGGCTCCTAATTGTGCCGTTAATTCCAGCGATTGGGCTCTGGAGCACTCAGTACATCAACGGTACCGGGCAAAAGGAACTGATGGCGTGGGTCCTGTTCACCCGAATCTACGCGTTTGTCTTTACCGGTGCCACGCTGACCCTGACGACCGACGTCTTAGCCTTGGCTGATTCCTTAGAACAGAACTGCCATTTACCTTCTAAGTTCGCTTACGGGGTCCTAGCTGCCTATAATTTGGCCCCAAAGATCAAACACGAGGTGCAGGTCATTCGTGCCGCGGGCTTAATGCGGGGACAGACCCTTTCATTTTGGTCACCCCAGCTTTACTTCAAAGCCATTTTAATCGCCATTAACTGGTCACAAAACCTTGCCCAGGCGATGTCCTCACACGGTTTTGTGGAAGACGCGCCCCGGACACATTACCGTCAAATCCAGATACGTACCAGTGACTGGGTCATTTTAATTGGCGGCGTCCTACTACTACAAGTCGGCGTGTTCGTTATGCCGTGGCGTTAACCTAAAAAGACGCACTATCCACTTTTGCTTAAATGGATGGTACGTCTTTTTTAATCGTTCCGTATGTTTGATCAAATTAGTGTGCTTTAGCTGCGTCAATCTGCTGCTTAAGGGCCTGAATATCAGCCGTCTTAGCGTTAGGGTCAGCCATCATTTGGTCGTACTTGAATTGCAACAGTGGCAAGTCAACCGACTGCTTGGGCGCCTGCACTTCTTTGTCTGGATCGATTAACTCGTGACCTTTAAATACTAGGGTCCGGGTCGCCACGGCTTCTCTAAACGGATCATCATGGGAAACGAAAATGACCGTCCCCGGATAATGCTGTAAATAATCCGCTAACGCATCAAGGGCGTCAACGTCTAAATAGTTAGTCG
Organism: Lactiplantibacillus xiangfangensis; assembly: GCF_001438845.1. Classification (GTDB taxonomy): domain Bacteria; phylum Bacillota; class Bacilli; order Lactobacillales; family Lactobacillaceae; genus Lactiplantibacillus; species Lactiplantibacillus xiangfangensis. The sequence goes on along the minus strand of NZ_JQCL01000057.1, from coordinate 123,979 downwards.
GTTCATCTAGCATCAGCACGTTGTAGTCACCAACTAAGATTCGAACCAATTGTAGTTTGACCAGTTCGCCACCGCTAAGTTCAGCGACCAGCTGCGGGTAAAAGCGGGCGGGTAACCCGAGCGCGCCCATCACGTTTCGGATGGTCTGATCGGGTAAGTGACTCGCGGCACGCACCGTTTGCCAGACGGTCAAATGACCATCTAGAGCCGTCATATCCTGATTGAAGACACCAGCTTTCGCTGCGGGTGCCAAGGTCAATCCCGGTGTCTGACCCGCTAAAATGGCCTTTAACAAGGTCGTTTTACCACTACCATTAGGACCAACCAGCGTCACCCGTGATTGTGGTTTAATCTGAAACGTCGTTGGCTTTAGCAACGTTTTGCCATATTCCACCAGTTGCATGTCCAAGGCGGTCACGACCGCTTTTCCGGTAAAATGAGGAAAATCAGTTGCTACTAACTTAAAACCGGTTTGCGTGAACGGCTTAGCCACCGTCGCCTCCCGTTCGCCACGTTCAACTAACTTCTTGGCGCTCCGGTCCATCTTGGCTGCCGTCGCTTCCCGCAACGACTTGGAGTTCGCACGTTCAGCCGCGGTCATGCGCTTGTTTCCTTTGCGGATGCGTTGGGCCTTTTCATGTCGCGCCTGGGTCGCCTTTTTCAGATCCTGCAGGTGGCGAGCTTGGCGCGTATACGCGGCTTCTTGGGTCACTAACTGTTGTTGCTCAATCGCATGGTAGTGCGCATAGTTACCCGGATACATCTTGAATTCCTGATGAACGACCGCCCAAGTTGTCGTGGTCACCGCATTTAACAATTGCCGATCATGTGAGATCAACAGTAAAATACCCCTAAATCGCTTCAGTTTTTTGGCTAACCAATCCTGATGGGCTTCATCCAAGTTCGACGACGGTTCGTCTAAAATCAAAATTTCTGGGCGTTGACTTAAGGCTTCCCGAACTCGGGCCAACATCGCCTGACCCCCACTTTGGTCAAAGGTCGGTGCAATCTGCGGCACGTACACTACCGGTGCATCAATGATTAGTTGGCCCTGATAGTCGTGATCCGTCCCCGTTAAAATGTGCGCTAAGGTCGACTTTCCCGCCCCGTTGCGGCCAACAATCCCAATGTGCGCACCATCCGATGCCGTTAAATCTTTAATCGTAAATAGTGGCCGGCCCGCCACTAACTTTTCAATGTTCGTTAATTTTATTTCTGTCATATCAAAATCCCCTTTAACTCGTGGGACATTCGCGGTGTGCGCGCTAAATATAAACACAAAAAAAGCGTTCCTGCATCCAGGAGCGCTGGCATTTAGATTTCGCCAGCACCACTAATTAATCCCAAAAACGACAGTCCACCCCTTATTTATTGGGTCAATGACTGTTCAGTTACCAGAATTAATTAGTTGCGCATTGGCTGAAATCCTCCGTACTTTCATAAGTTGATTTATACAATAGCATGTTTAAAATAATTTTGCAACTAGCTCCAGTTGAATTTCCCGCTGACTTTCAGTAAACTTAAATCACTTTCTGAAAGTGGGTGTCATATTTGAAAAAGGTCCTTGCCATTACGGTTTTTGCTATGCTAGGTGGCGGCTTACGGGAGTTACTTAGCTTAATCGTGACTTGGCCCCAGCATTTTTGGATCACCGCCATTATTAATATTACCGGTGCCTTTATTTTAAGCTTAATTACGGGCCTCTTGCCCGCTCGACTGTCCCTTTCGGAAGCCGTTGTAACGGGGATGAGCGTTGGCCTGGTTGGCAGTTTTACGACCTTTTCAACTTTCACCAGTGAAACGCTACAGCTCTTGCAAAACGACCATAGCGTTTTGGCAATACTATATATCGGTGTCAGTCTCGGCTTAGGATTACTTGCTGGATTAGCTGGTAATTTACTCAGTGAGAACTGGTTATCGGGGGACGATGCTTGATGCTAACACTCATCATATTAGCCGGCAGTGGCGCCGCAGTCGGGGCACTGTGTCGCTTTGGCCTGATGCGCCTCGCCCAACCACTCAACGGTCGGTGGCCGCTGCCCGTTGCCACCCTCTTTATCAACTTGACCGGCTCATTACTATTAGGCATGATCTTGACGCACCACCTACCATTAAACTGGCAAGTCTTCTTAGGGACTGGCATTATGGGCGGGTACACGACTTTCTCCACCATGATTAACGAGGTCGTCTTACTCAGTCGTAACCATCACCGACAAACAGCCTGGTCCTATTTAGGTCTCAGCCTGCTGGGTGGACTTGGCTTAACCTTAATTGGCACCTTAATTTAAAACGAGAGACAAAAAACCATGTAGAAATATCAACTATTTCTGCATGGTTTTTCCCATTACTATGGTCAAAACGTGGGCAAAAGGGTAGTCTGTTTCGCCCTTTGTCCCACGCTATTATTTTAATTTTGAAACGGACTCGCAAATAAAGCGATTCCTCCGAGTGCCAAAACGGCCACGCCAATCCACAGCGCCATTTTAAGCAAGAATAGCCCGATGATGACGGTAAAAATTAAACCGATTAATTTAAACCCAATTTTAAAGAAAACTTTTAGTAACCAAAAGCCAATCACTAAAGCAATCAAAAAACCGATCATTGTTGCGCCCCAAACAGGAGCTTCCCTCCTTACGGTCGACATTAACTGTCTTCTTAGCAAGTAGTCTAGCATGCTGTCTGATGAACGCCTAGTGACTTGTCCCAAATTAACGGAAGCTTAATTAATCTTGTAACGCCGCAACCTGTCGAACCATCGCTAGCTCTTCATTGGTTGGAATTAACAAGACCTTGATCTTGGAATCAGCACTACTGATGACGCCTTCTTGACCAGCATCATTCAACTGGGTGTCTAATTTCACCCCAAAGATCTGTAGCCCGTCAACGATTTGTTGCCGCAACGGTGCGTTGTGTTCCCCAATGCCCCCAGCAAAAATAATGGCATCGGCACCGTTTAATTCGGTTAAGTAGCTCCCAGCGTATTTGACGATCCGGTTAACAAAGATTTCAATGGCCAACTTCGCCCGTGGATTCGTCGCTGCTTGGGCCCGAATCTCACGCATATCGGGTGAAATTCCTGAAACCCCTAATAAGCCAGATTCATTATTAAGCATCATCATAATTTCATTAGGGTCACTAATATTTTCAGCCTGCATTAAGAACGGTAAAATTGACGGGTCAACGTCACCGGCCCGCGTTCCCATCGTTACCCCGGTCAACGGTGTAAAGCCCATTGATGTATCGAAGGCCTTACCATCTTTGACAGCGGCTAACGAGGCCCCGCTCCCTAAGTGTAACGTGACTAAATCAAGGGATTCCTTAGATTGACCCAATAATTCGGCGGCCCGGCCAGTTAAGTAACCGTGTGAGATACCGTGTTCACCGTAGCGCCGAATATGATACTTATTCGTCAATTCATACGGTAAGCTGTAGATGGCATTCTTTTCAGGTAAATCGGTAAAGAATTGGCTGTCAAAGACGGCGTACTGCTTCACGTTTGGCAAAGCTTGGGCCATCGTTTCGATTCCCTTTGCTTCCATCGGATTATGCAGTGGTGCAAAGTTACTCAAATCTTTGATGGCTTGTAAAACATCCGGCGTCACTTCGACGGCGTGTTTGAACGTTTCGCCACCCGCAACGACCCGGTGCGCTACCGCCGTAATCTCATCCAACGACTGAATGATTGCTAACCGTTGTAATTCCGTCAGCATCAACTTGGCCGCGTGGTTTTGATCCAAGTTATCAACCGTTGTTTCATACTTCTGATGGTCACCATACTTAATTGTAAAAATCGAGCCTGGCATACTGATTCGTTCAACCAAGCCACTAGCAACCACCGTTTCAGCGGGCATTTCAAATAATTGCCACTTTAACGATGAGCTACCTGCGTTAATAATTAATGTTTTTTGCATCTCAATGATCACTCTCCCTCTAATAGAATACCGAACTTTTCTGAAAAATAGTGAACTAATTTTCAAGATGTATAATAAAACTAATCAAGTTTTACAGAAAGGAACTTCTCATGCCCGATATTACCGACGCTGAACTGGTGCAAAAAGGCCTTGCACACCAGCTTCATCACACTAAAAAACAAATTGAATCTCTAAGTAAGGCCATCGACCACATGCCCGACGCAACTGAACTCCAAGTTAAGGGGACGTTGTTAAAAACGTATGCAAGTCAAATTGACGGCCACCATAATTTTGTCGAATTACCCGACTACCGTCAACCCGAAACAAAGTTAACGATCAAACTCGACGCGACTAAATCCATTATCGCCAACGCCGAAGAATACTTTCATCGTTACCGTAAGAGTAAGCGCGGCCTGAACACGGTCATTCATAACCGTGAATTAGCCGAAGCTGAATTGCAGCAACAACTGGCCCAGCAGGCCGCGTTTGACCCCACTGACCCTGATCAAGTGGCCCAATTAAAACAAAGTCTGATTGAGCAGAGCGTCATTCACACCCAAGTTTTGCACTCATCCAAAGCACCCGAACCAGCCCACCCACGGCGGTTCCACACGCACGACCACGTTTTAGTCGAGGTCGGCAAAAATAGTTACCAAAACGACCACTTAACGATGACCGCGCGGAAAGATTATTACTGGATGCACGCTGGCGGTGAAATTCCCGGCTCACACGTCGTCATTCACAGTACCAACCCTAGTGAGCGCACCTTACAAGAAGCCGCCGTTTTGACCGCCTATTACAGCAAGGGTAAGAAGATGCGCCGAGTTCCAGTCGACTGCTTAAAAGTTGGTCAAATGCATAAACCTAAGGGCGCTAAATCGGGCCTAGTAACGTTTAGCGGCCCGGCCCGGACAATTACGGTCAGTCCCGATCCCGAACTCGTTAACGAGCTCCGTGACCCCGAAAACTAAACGTTGTCAGTATCGTCTGTCCACTAAAAAAGTTGTTCAGCAAGCCTGCTGGACAACTTTTTTATGATTTTGCGCCAAAATCGCGCTGGATTACAGACACCTTATCTGATCTTCAGGATTAACGCTGCCACCACGACTCTTTTAAGAAATCAATGGCGGTAACGTCACTGAGCGCAATTTGGTTAACGACGCCGGCCTGCTGGTTCAAAAAGAGCGCCGACGCGTTGACGGCGGCAATCAACCCACTCGGACGTTCGCCGTCCGCTAAGGTCAATCGCACCACACAATTTAATTCATAAGCTTGTAACAACGAAGCTTCAATTGGTTTCAGCTGTTCCATTCAGATCACCTCATCGAAAATAGTAGCTTTATCATAGCACACTTTTAGAACGTACGTTCGTAATAAACTATTACAATTTGATGACGTTGCTAGGACGGGATTTCCGGCATTTGAATGTTTTCACGTTAAAACCAATCACCCAGTTAACTACCCGAGTAACCGAACATTTTTAGAATCTGAACATCACATTGCACGTTTCGTGTGCTAACGAAAACCACGTCCCAACCTCCCTCGTCGAAGGGGGCGTTGGGACGTGGTTTTTATTCTGGTTAAACTCAGTCACTATTTTTTCAAAATTTGTTTGATTGTTGCGACCTCTTCATCGCTGAACATCAACTGTTTAGCGGCGTCCAAGTTTGCGTGTAAGTGCGCGATGCTAGTCGTCCCGATAATGACACTGGTAACAGCTTCAGATCGCAACAGCCAAGCTAACGCCATCTGGGCTAACGTTTGGCCACGGTGTTGCGCCACGGCGTTCAAGTCATTTAGCCGCTTGACAACCGCATCGGTCCCGTTAGCTAGCAAGTATTTATTGGTCCGGTGAATTGGAAAGTCAGCGGGGATTCCGTCTAAGTAACGTTGCGTTAGCAAGCCTTCCGCCAACGGACCATACGCGACTAAACCGGCCCCATTTTGCGCCAACAAATCAATCAACCCAGTCGTTTGGGCTGTTTCATGCAACATGTTGTAAGAAAATTGGTTAACGGTGAACGGCGTGTGCATGTCCTTAAAGTAGCCGATCATTTCTGCGGTTTGGTCCCGGTCGTAATTTGAGATTCCGACGTACATGGCCTTCCCCTGCCGTACAACTTGATCGAGAGCCTGCGCAGTTTCTTGTAAATCAATGTCTGGATCTGGCCGGTGTGAGTAGTATAAATCGACATAATCCAAATGCATCCGTTTCAAGCTACGGTCCAATGAACTGATCAACGTCTTACGTGACCCAAAAGCGCCGTATGGTCCTGGCCATGCCGGATAGCCAGCCTTCGTTGTAATCACCAATTCATCACGATAAGGTTTTAAGTCGTCTTGGAAAATTTTCCCAAAGGTTTGTTCTGCCGATCCTTTAGACGGCCCATAATTATTGGCGAGGTCAAAACTAAAGACCCCGTGATCAAACGCATCGAGCACAACTTTACGCGAATTCGCATAGGGTTGTTCGTCACCAAAGTTCCGCCACAATCCTAACGAAACAATTGGTAACTGCAATCCAGTCCTACCAACCCGGCGAATCGGTAGTTCATCATAGCGGGTACTTGCTGCTGAATATGTCATACTAATACCACCTTAAATAATTTTAGTTAACGGTTACATTATAACCTTAAACACAAAAAAGGCAGTCCTCGCAAGTCGCCAGGATTGCCTCACTTAGGAGTTTATATGTGATGTCTGCTGTTGCTGCCTGATTGATACGCCGTTTGGGGTAAGGAGCAACAGTGCGTGATTACCCCAAACTACTTTCCATTGTAGGCCGAAATCGCGTATTCGTTAAGGGGGACATTAAAAACTACTATGCCGATTATAATAGCTCAAAAATTCCCGTTGCGTGGCTACGTCCACCGTGATTTTAGTGACGCTAGTATTTTCTGGTTCCGGTAAGCTCATTGGGTCTTGCGGTTGCAATACGGCTAGCGCCATGGCTTTGACGGTAAAACCGTGGGTCACCACAATAATCTTGTCATCGGGATACTGCGCCGCCGTGGTTGTCAAAAAGGCTTGGGCCCGTTGAATGACGTGGTCAAACGTCTCGCCCGCCGTCGCTACCGAAACGTAGGTCGGTAAGACGTCTTTTAAAAATGGATCAAAGTACTGAGGGTACGTTGCCAATAACTTTGCGTTATCTTGACCGTCCCACTGACCGTATGAAATCTCTAATAACCGTTCATCCGTGGTCAGTGGCAAATCCCGCCCCCGGTTTAAAATCGCGGCCGTCGCCCGGGTTCGATCCAACGGGCTACAAATCAGTCGGTCGGCAAAACTAATGTCAAACGTCGCGTGCAGCTCCTGCGCTTGCCGTTGTCCCACCTTATTTAGCTGGGTAACTGCCGTATTAATGGTGCCCTGTTTCAAATTTTGGGCGTTCGCCGTCGTTTGTCCGTGGCGAACGATGTAAAAGGTTGTCATACTAGTCTCCTGTAAAATTAAATATTTATGAACGACGCTGTGCTTTTCTTAATTATGACATAATTTTTCTCATTTGTTGACTTGACAAAATAAGTTTCTCTTGATAAATTGTAGTCATTGAAATCAAGGAGTGAGTTTTATGACTATTAATCGTAATGCTAATTTAATCGTCTCCTCCTGGTCTACACACCCATCTGTGTTGGCCTAATTTCGCGTGAGCAAATCAAGCCCCAGCACGGATGTTCAATCACATTCGATGACGAGGGCGGTTATAATACTGATTAATTAACAGTCCTGGTAGTCGAATTGACTACGAGGGCTTTTTTATAGTCATTTGGTTAGTCACTAATTTGAAAGTGGGGATTTTTTTATGCCAACGTATAACTTTTCTGCCGGTCCAGCCGTCATGCCGAAACCGGTCATTGATCAGATTCAAGCTGAATTACCGTCGTTTCAAGACTCAGGAATGAGCATCATGGAAATCTCCCACCGCTCGCAACTGTTTGAACAAGTCATCAACGACGCCGAACAAGATTTGCGCGACTTAATGCAAATTCCAAACAACTACCGCGTCCTCTTTTTCCAAGGCGGCGGGACGTTGCAATTTACAGCCGCACCACTTAACCTAGCCACCGCCCACCACCACATCGGCTTACTTGATAGCGGGCATTGGGCCAGCCGGGCTGCTGATGAAGCCCGGCGAGTGGCCACCCAAGTCGACATTTTAGCAACGGGCACTGATAACCACTTCACGGCGCTACCGCAACTACAAGGACCAGTCGACCAAAATTTAGACTACGTTCACCTTACCACGAACAACACCATTGAAGGAACAATGTACACAAAACTTCCAGATACTGGTCACGTCCCGTTAGTCGCCGACATGTCGTCCAATTTCTTGGGTCAACCTTATAACGTCACCGACTTCGGTATGATTTTTGCCGGGGCTCAAAAGAACTTAGGTCCTGCCGGCTTAACCATTGTGATCGTCCGTGACGATTTGATTGGCCACGCCAAGAATTTACCAAGCATGCTCGACTACCAGCTCTTTGCGGAGAAACAATCAATGTTTAACACGCCACCGGTCTTTGCCATTTACGCAGCGGGACTCGTCCTCAAGTGGTTAAAGGCTCAAGGCGGACTTGCCGCAATGGCCCAACGCAACCAAGAAAAAGCGGCCCGGCTGTACGACTTCTTGGATCAATCTCAATTATTCAATAACCCGGTTATACCCAGCGACCGTTCCACGATGAACGTGCCGTTCATGACGGGTGACCCTGCGTTAGATGCCCAATTCATTGCTGGCGCCACGGATCAAGGTCTCCTAAATCTAAAGGGCCACCGACTAGTTGGCGGGATGCGCGCTAGTCTGTATAACGCCATGCCACTAGCTGGCGTCGACGCCCTCGTCGATTATCTCGCTACTTTTGAAGCCACTCATGCCAAAGGAGTGCTGAACTAATGTATCAAGTTAAAACTTATAATGCGATTGCCCAAGCTGGGCTCAATACGTTCACTCAAAATTACACGTTAAATCAGTCCGAGCATCCCGATGCCTACTTAATTCGCTCGGTTAATTTGCACCAACAGACCTTACCCGAATCACTGAAAGTGATCGTCCGGGCGGGCGCCGGCGTCAACAACGTCCCCGTCGACCAGGCGACCGCCAACGGTACCGCCGTGTTCAATACTCCCGGTAGTAACGCTAACGCCGTCAAAGAACTGGTCATTGCGCTGTTAATTATCTCTTCACGGAACTTGATGGCCGCGACCAGCTACTCCGCCAAACACACTGAGGCAGACGTTTCTCAGCGGACCGAACATGACAAAACGAAGTTTAATGGCACGGAACTGTTAGGTAAAACCTTGGCCGTGATTGGTCTGGGGCACGTCGGGTCATTAGTGGCTAACGCCGCGTTGACGCTTGGTATGAACGTGATTGGCTACGATCCCTACTTATCCGCAGACGCCGCTTGGAACATTGCGAAACAAGTTCAACGCGCTGCAACGCTTAAAGATGCGGTCAAACATGCGGACTACGTCACCGTGCATGTGCCTAAAAATGAGGACACTTTAAATTTGATTGGTCCCGACGAGTTGGCGGCAATGCCCGCCGGCGCCAACCTGTTCAACTACTCACGCATTGGCATCGTCAATAATGCAGCGGCCGTGGCAGCGCTGGACGCGCACCACCTCACGCACTACTACACCGACTTTGGCGAACCCCAGCTGGCTAACCGCGATGACGTAACGGTCACGCCTCACATCGGCGGCTCCACGATTGAAGCGGAGGTCAACGGGGCAACCCAGGCCGCCAAGACGATCATGACTTACTTAGAAACCGGTAACGTCAAGTCAGCCATTAATTTACCCGACTTAACCGTCCCGTTTAACGCCGCCTACCGTTTTACCGTAATTCACGACAACGTCCCTAACATGGTGAGCCAGATTACGTCTAAGTTGGCGGCTGCCAACTTGAACATCGCTACCATGGCGAACGCGGCTAAACACCAAACGGCCTACACGATTATCGACGTCGACGCTTTAGACCATCAAAATAGCCAACAATTGATTACGGCGCTCAACGCTATTCCAGCAGTGACCCGTGTTCGGTTGATTGCTAACGCCTAGTCTTTTCCAATTTGGATAAAAAACTTTCTAACCAAAGCAGTCCTATCAACCCTTGATAGGACTGCTTTTTTGGTGTTTCTGTTCAAAACATTAAAAATTAAATATTGATTTTAATCTGTTTTTAATGTATTCTCATTTTTATATCGTACATAGTCACTTGAGTAGGGGGCACTTATTTTATGAAATGGAAATTTTTAGCAACAGCAGCAGCAGTTACCGTCACAGCTGGTGGCTTATTGGTTGGTTGTGGTAGCAAGTCGGCAGATTCTAATGCAGCAAACGCGGGTAATACCACCGCTGGCATGGCCAAGACCCAGGTTTTAAATTGGTCTGAAAACGGGCAAGACATTACAACACTTGACCCGTCAATGGCAACCGATGTTATTAGTGGGACCATGATCAGTAACTCGCAAGAAGGCCTGTACCGTTTAGGCAAAGATAGCAAGGTCACACCAGGGATTGCAACGGGGACCACGGTCTCGAAGGATAAGAAAACTTATACCTTCACATTACGTAAAAATGCCAAATGGAGCAACGGTGATAAAGTAACCGCCCAAGACTTCGTTTATGGTTGGCGCCGCACCGTTAACCCTAAGACCGCTTCTCAATACGCTTACCTGTATTCTGGCATCAAGAACGCTGATAAGATCACTGCAGGGAAAGCGAGTCCTTCTACTTTAGGCATCAAGGCGGATGGCAAGTACAAGTTGACCGTCACGCTGGAAAAACCAATGCAATACTTTAAACTCCTGATGGGCTTCGTGGTCTTCTTCCCACAAAACCAACACGCCGTTCAAAAATATGGCAAGCAATACGGGACTAGCGCCAGCAAGATGGTCTATGACGGGCCATTTAAGATGACTGGTTGGAAAGGGACTAACTCAACTTGGACCCTTGTTCGTAACACGGACTACTGGGACAAGAAACACGTCTACTTAACAAAGATCAACGACCAAGTGGTTAAATCAACAACGACCGCATTTAACTTATTCCAGAGTGGCAAGCTTGATGCCGCCGTCCTTTCAGGTCAACAAGTTAAAAACGAAAAGAACAACAGTAAGTTGGTCATCCGTAAGTCTTCACGTTTGAACTACCTTGAATTCAACCAAAAGAAAGTCAAGGCTTTGGCTAACACGAAACTTCGTCAAGCCATGTCATTAACGTTAGACCGTAAGCAACTCGTTAACGACGTCCTCGGTGACGGTTCCGTTACACCAAAGGGCTTCGCCACTAGTGGCTTAGCGAAGGATCCAACAACTGGAAAAGACTTCGCAACTGAAAATACCGTTGCCGATTCAGTCACTCAAGATAACGCCAAGGCTAAAAAACTCTGGCAAGAAGGTCTTAAGGAAGTCGGTAAGAAGTCGTTGACCGTTACGTTGACGCACGACGATACCGATCAAATGAAGGCCATCTCCGAATACGTCCAAGGTCAATTGGAAAAGGAATTGCCTGGTTTGAAGGTCAATAGCGTTACCGTTCCTTACAAGACTCGGATTGCACGTGAAACCGCTGGGAACTTCCAGTTAGTTATCTCCGCATGGCAAGCCGACTTCTCCGACCCAATCTCTGACTTAGGCATCATGACGTCTAAGAACGACTACAACTTTGGGAAATGGACAAATTCTGATTACGACAGTGCTATCAGCGCCGCTAACGCAACGACCAGCACCGCGACCCGTTGGGAACAACTTGCTAAAGCTGAAAAAATCATCGGTACTGATCAAGGCGTCGCCCCACTTTCTCAAAACGTCATTGCACAAATGGTCAACCCTAAGTTGAAAGGGCTCGTTTACAACACAGCCGGTATCAACTACAACTTCAAGGGTGCTTACATGGCCAAATAAAGTCCAGCACACAACGATTTAACATTTAATAATGAATAAGGTGTATTCACCCATCCGTTGTTCAGGATAGCGTGAATGCACCTTATTTATTTTCAAGAATTAAACGGATTGCTACTACTAATTACGTATTTAGTTGATGAATCCTATTTTTTAAAACCACACAAGCGATTTTTATTATCAATACCGCTAATTTATGAACAAGGAAGACCTATGCAAACCTATTTATTGCACCACCCCACCACTGAACAACTCGATCAACTGATGACGATTTGGCTCCACGGCAACCTGAAGGCCCACCCATTTATCAAGGCTGACTATTGGCGTAAGCAGGCACCAGCAGTCCGGACCGCCCTACCACAAGCCCAACTGATTATTGCCACAACCGCCGAAAAAATCGTCGGTTTTATTGGCTTACAAGGGCACTACGTTGCGGGAATCTTCGTGCAAGCAGGTGCCCAACAGCAAGGCGTCGGGACGGCGTTACTAGCCGCTGCCAAAGAACTGACCCATAAGCTGCAACTTTCCGTCTACGTCGCTAACCGACCCGCAGTCGCCTTTTATCACCACAGCGGTTTTCACGTTCACGAGCAACAGATTGATAAAGCGACGAATCAACCTGAATACACAATGCGCTGGCACCGCTAACCGTTGGCACGCTTTGATTATATTATTTGTAATTAGATTTATATATTTTAAGAATAATTTTTATTACGTATAAATATTGACAAGATTATATTAACGGTGTTAAATTGACATTGAAAGCGTTTTACAAAACTGCTTTAGTTTGGTAAAAAGGAAGTGTCAACTTGAATATCGAACTATTTATTGCCCGCCGCAAAGCTTTGGGTTTATCCCAAAAAGCCTTAGCTGAGGGCATTTGTACCCAAGCCACCCTCAGTAAGTTTGAAAACAACGGCAAAGCGCCCGCAATTCGGATTGTGGCACAACTCTGTCAGCGCTTAAATCTCCAATTAGAAGATGTTTTTCCAACGGAACGGGTTGCTGACGCAGCGGTATTAAAGGTGCTTGAAAAAATTGAATTTGATTTAATTACCAGTGAATATCGTGATGCCGAAACTTTATTAGCTAAAATTGCTGATGATCCCCGGCATGACCGCGAAACAAAGCTCCAATATTGTTATTTAAAGGGATACGTGGCCGCTTTGAACCATCACCCGATCAGCGACGTCCTGTTCAACTTCGATCAGATTATTACTGATCTTGACGAATCGCACACAACAATCTATACCCAGTTAGCTTACTGTGGCACTGGGATTGCTTATCAGTTTAACCATGACCCTAACAAGGCCCAGTACTACTTTGAAAAAGTCCGACACGCTTTACCTAACCTGCCCTTAGAAACCACGGCGAGCGTCTGGCGGGTCATTAACTTGGCCTACTATACTGGTAACTTCTACGCCAGCATTGACCAGCCGACCCAAAGTTTGAAACTGTTGGATTACGGCATTAACATCTGTTCCCGTTTTCACGTGACCTACTACGCTGCTTGGATCAAGTTTTTACAAGCACAACTCATCGGCGAGCCAAGCAAAGTTCAAGAATACCTGAACGACGCAACTGCCTTTGCACGTATCAACAATAACAAGCAATTACTTAAGAAAATTTCAAGTTATTCAAGTTCAATTTAAGAACCCGGCAAAATAATTGCATTTGTTAAGTTAATCACCTAAACTTGCAAGTATCAAAGACGTGGTTTGAACAATTAAGGAGGGGCTGTCCATGTTATTAGCAGGTCTTTTAGTCGCAGCCGGCTTAGCAGCCGTTGCTGGTGTTGCTGCCAGTAATCGCGTACCCGCTGCCCAATCAGTCAGAATCAAACACGATCAACGTCGTCCGCAAAACCGTCGTTAGGCTGACCGTTATAAAAACTAAAACGCTTAGCAGATCCCAGATCGGATTTGCTAAGCGTTTTAGTTTACACGCGTCGTTACTAGTAATTTGACGTTCGTTCAGTCACTTGTATAAGTAATAATTATACCCAATTAACTAACCGACTGTTATTTCGGCATTTTTAACCTTTTTAATTCCTTTAGTATTATAATTAATTATGTTAAGTTGAAATAGTTACCTGGGGTTCATCGCTAAATTTGACTAGTTTGCTATTGGGACATTAATTGTCCCAGCGGCCATTTCAAAACTAAAACAGCCCCTTAACCGATAACTGTTTTTTATAATCTTTTGCGCAAGTTATTGTTCAGTTGCAATTATCAAAAATAATGGCGCTTGTTCTTATTCGTTCGGTTTATAGTTTAAAGGGGTTAACTTTAATTTCACTATAATCGCGGATGTTCGTCTGAAACCGCACGGCTCCAATCAGTATTCAACTTTTTAGCCCACTGTTTCGTTTATCAGCTGATATATGACACCACCTTAACTGATAACTAATTTTTATACAAAGTCCTTGTTGCTTAAAATTCATAAGCTTAAAGACTTTAATTTATAAATTATCATTATAAATTTCGTTTATCCGTTGAACACCTTAACTTTAAGTTCAGTTTTCACCTAATTACCGCTTTATTAGCTTGTTATTCCACCATTTGGCTCTTAAAAGTAAATGATGATCCAACAACACCTCAACTAATAAACCAAAGCTATGGTAAAAAAAGGTAAATCCTATTGTAACGGCACCTAGACCAATCGATGTTTTTGGTATTATTAATAATCATAATAGTTTCAATACCTCAACCATTATCGTTGACAGCACCCAATCATTACGACTATGATTAACGGTACCACTTTCGAATCGTTAATCATGTTATGATTAACTTGTCATATGATAAATCTATTTGATAATCATCTTCGGGTTGAGGCCTGCTTATTTGTGATTATTAATTGCTAAAACAACATTAATAATTTTTATGGAAGCTACATTTTCATGAATATTAAGGATCTGTACTATTTTCAACGTTTAATTAGTACACAAAGTTACACGCAAACGGCGGCCGATTTTCATGTAAGCCAGCCAACCATTTCGCAAGCAATCAAGCGTCTCGAACGGCATTTCCAAACAACGCTCTTCTTTCGTCAAGCTAAGACCAAGGCGCTAGTGCTAACGCCTAGTGGTCAACAACTTTTATTAGCCGCTAACGATATTATTTCTAACTGGCAGCACGTCAATGAATCGATCAGCCACTTGCGTCAACATACGCTTCGGCTCGGCATTGAACCTTCCGTCAGTGAACATTACTTACCGGCCCTGACCAAGCCAATTTTGGAACAAGACTTACTTAGTAGCGTCCATACCGTTGAAATGGGCGCTAACCAACTGGTCAAACAAGTTTTAGGTGGTCAACTCGACTTAGCAATCAGCGGTAACCTGGATCAAACTTTAGATGAACGACTAGCGGTCACCCCGTTACGACCATTTAAGTTCAAAATTCTTGCCAGTCCTGAACATCCATTAGCAAAAATGGAACACCCAACGTTTGAAGAGGCTTTAAAATCACCCTTTGTTATTTTAAACGCTACTTATCTAAACAAATTAGTTTTCCATCAATTAGCTGAACAACTCTCCATCAAACCACAAGTGCTCTTTGAATCCGATAGTAGCACGCTTGTCAGTGGCCTAGTTCAAGAAGACTTAGCCCTCGGTTTTGTCTCGGACATCACTGCCCCAGCACAGAGCGACTTGGTTGAAATTCCAATTGAGGATGTTCAAGTTCCAAGTGTTCATATCAATTTGATTCGCCGGGCCCACCAATTTCCAATTGGCTTATTCAAACAAGTCATGGATATTATCGAAAAAACTTTCGAGGCCGATGAAGCCGTTCAAGAACAATAATTTAACATTTAAAAATCGTGCGTTCAGAATCATTATGACAATTCTGAACGCACGATTTTTAGTTTCTAAACATTGTAAGATAAAAATTTGAATTAATCCCACAGTATCAATTACCTAGTCCGGCTGCCACTGATAACATGCGGTCGTGGGACCGGGTTAAGCCTGAGAAACGGTCTTAACCCTCGCCCGGATCAATTGCAAAGACCACAATTGTTCCGGACCGTCCGTGGCGTAAGGCCGGAAAAGCCACCGCCCAAACGCCACCATCACGATCGATGCTATCAGTGGCAACCTCCGAGCATTCAACAAATTTAACCTATTCACAATAGTAAAACTGAATTTAGCGAAGTCGAGCAGGATTGATGTGCAGTGGCGGCAACATTGACCAGCGGGTCTTACGGCCAATGTTGCCGGGCAATTCAAAGACGTGGGCTATCGGCTTTGAATTGAGGTCTCAGACCGTCCTTTGGCTGAGACCGTCCCTCACAGCACACCGATTCTGCTCGGCAGAGCGGCAATTTCAAAATCGACCGTCACGCAGTAAATCTTTCGACCTTTATTTTTAATAATAGTAAACCTTAGCTTCGTAAGCACGTAACGTATCACCGTGGTCATCATCGTAATTACTGATGAGTAACCTTGCATCCGCTGGTAGTTGTTCAAAGTGACGCGTTTGGGTTTCCGGCGTGAAATTACAGATGACTAGTAAGGTCTGATCATCCGTTTGACGCGTATAAGCATAAACCGAAGTGTCGTCAGCTAATAACAATTGATACTTACCCGTGGTGATAACCGGTAACTGATGACGTAGCTTGATTAAGTGCTGGTAATAACTAAACGTCGAATTGGGGGTCACCTGGGCCGCCTCTGCGTTGATGTGGTTGTGATTTGGGTTAACTGGTAGCCACGGCTTAGCATTCGAGAAACCGGCGTTTAACGCCCCATTCCACTGCATCGGTGTCCGTGCGTTATCCCGTGAACAATTGGCCAAATAACGTAACATCGTATCCGCCGAAAGGACGCCCTCTTCATCCACAAAATGGTGATAAGCGTTGATTGATTCCAAATCTTGGTAATCGGACAGCTTGGTGAAATGGGCGTTAGTCATCCCTAATTCTTCACCCTCGTAGACATAAGGGGTCCCCTGTAAGAAGTGCAGCAACGTCGCTAGCATCTTAGCAGAACGTTGCCGGTAAGCTGGCCGTTCGTCACCAAACCGGGAAACAATCCGGGGCTGATCATGATTATTCCAATAGAGGCTATTCCACGCGGTGCCGTGTAATCCGTTTTGCCACTTGGTCATTGACTGCTTGAGGTCAACTAACTTGACGGGTTGATCATTCCACTTGCCTAACTGTGGATTAGGATTGCCATCCAGACCCATGTGTTCAAATTCAAATACCATGTTCAGTTCATGTTCGTTTAAGCCTGCGAGCCGTTGTGCGTCGCTTACAGTAGCGTTCGGTGTCTCACCAACCGTGATTAAATCGTGACCCGCAAAGACTTGTTTATTCATTTCCTGTAAATATTCGTTCAAACGGGGACCATTAGCGATGATTGGACCAATGTCCGCGTACGGTTCACCGTCGTTTGGCTGACCGTCCGCAAAGCTGGCGGGTTTGGAAATCAAGTTAATGACGTCGAGGCGAAAACCATCGACACCTTTATTGACCCAAAAATTCATCATGTCGTACACGGATTGCCGCAATTTTGGATTTTCCCAATTCAGGTCGGGTTGTTCCACGGCAAATGAATGCAGATAGTACTGTTGACGACTTTCGACGTATTCCCAGACGGAACCGCCAAAGAAGCCACCCCAATTATTGGGCGCGTGACCATCGACTGGATCACGCCAAATGTAATAATCGGAATATGCATTATCACGGCTCTTAGCACTCTCTTTGAACCACTTATTCTGATTAGAAGAGTGGTTGACCACGATATCCATCATGATCTTCAAGCCCTTCTCGTGGGCGGTCGCTAGAAGCTGATCAAAGTCAGCCATCGTGCCAAATTCCGGGTTAATGTCGTAATAATCGCTAATATCATACCCGTTATCAACACCGGGCGACCGGTAGATTGGGTTGAGCCAAATCACATCGGCCCCTAACCGTTTCACATAGTTCAGACGTTGCGTAATCCCGGGCAAGTCACCGATACCGTCACCGTTTGAATCTTGAAATGAACGGGGATAAATTTGATAAACGACGGCTGATTGCCACCATGGGTTAGTCATTACAATCACTCCTTAAATTTTTTATACTGGCGTACGCTTTAATTCTTTATTTTAAACCGCTTACACTTACGGCTATTTTATCATTTTACCTATACTCACGTACTGTCTATCAGCCATTACTTAACGGTTATTTACCATATTTATCAACTATCGGGCGCCTCCACGACTAGCCATTTTAAAATTAATAAATTTATTCGTTAGTTGACGTTTCAAATCAAGCATGCTATCATCACACAATAATCAAATAACGAACGATAACCCTACTCTTAAGTAGCGGATTAGCTGTGTGTCAGAAAGTCGGTGGTTGCTGCGAACCGATCAGGCTAATTACGATGAAATACGGTAGGTACAGTCCGGGTACGCCCGGCGGATAATAACTAGACCCGTTAACTGCTAGTGAGTGGAGCCGATTTTGCGGCTCAAGCTGGGTGGTACCACGGTCTAATCAATCGTCCCTGTTGCAATAATTGCAACGGGGACGATTTTTTTATAGCCAAATAAAAGGAGTGTTAATTATGGAAAATTCAAAACGATGGCGGCCAGTTCACCTACCAGAATCCTTAACCGTCTTACTCATCATGTTAGCAATTATGGGACTCGGCGTAATTAAATTCGGGCTCTCACCACAGACCCCTGTTATCTTAGTTATTGCCTTAGTCATTCTCTGGGCTCGCATTCGGGGCGCCCACTGGGACGACATTCACAGTGGCATCGTCGACGGGATCAAGACCGGGATCATCCCCATCTTTATTTTCTTACTAATCGGAGCGCTAATCAGCGTCTGGATTGCTGCCGGAATCATCCCTTCCATGATGGTTTTTGGGTTTAACCTGATTTCCGTGAAGTGGTTCGTTCCGTCCGTTTTCCTCGTTTGTGCCATCATCGGAACGTCTATCGGGAGCGCCTTTACCATTATCTCGACCATCGGGATTGCCTTATTTGGTATCGGGACCACCATGGGGATCGACCCAGCGTTAGTCGCCGGTGCCATTATTTCCGGCGCCATCTTTGGGGATAAAACCTCCCCACTGTCCGATTCAACTAACTTAGCGTCAGCCATCGCTGAAAGCGACTTATTCAGTCACATTCGCAACTTAATGTGGTCTACAATTCCCGCCTTCATCGTCTCTTTGATCTTGTACACCGTTTTAGGAACGGGGGCAGCGACGGGCAACAACCTGGGTAAAATCCAAACGACCTTAACGGTGCTGAACCAGAACTTCACGATCAGTTGGTGGGCCGCTTTACCACTCATTGTGATGTTTGCATGCGCCCTACTTAAAATTCCAGCCATCCCAACTTTACTGATGAACATTGGCTTGGCCATCGTCATGATTTTTATTGAACAACCCCACATTGCGCTGAGCAAAATTGCCGGCATGATTGAAACCGGCTTTGTCGCTAAAACGG
The DNA here is from genome assembly GCF_001438845.1 of Lactiplantibacillus xiangfangensis. GTDB lineage: Bacteria > Bacillota > Bacilli > Lactobacillales > Lactobacillaceae > Lactiplantibacillus > Lactiplantibacillus xiangfangensis. The sequence goes on along the minus strand of NZ_JQCL01000057.1, from coordinate 104,707 downwards.
GTAATGCCAGTGTCGACGCCCTCTTATCACGGGGCGGCATTAGCGCCATGATGGGCACCGTTTCACTCATTTTGCTGACGCTCTCACTCGGTGGCCTGTTAATGAAATTCAACTTGATTCAAACGGCCATGGTCCCACTAGCTAAACGTTTAAAGGGCACCGGCGCGACCGTCACCGCTGCTATCCTAGCCGGAATCGGAGTCAATATCTTTGTCGGTGAACAATACCTCTCCGTTATTCTTCCGGGTAAAGCATTTAAATCGACCTTTAACCAACGGGGGCTAGCAAACTTAGCCCTTAGCCGGGTACTAGAAGATGGTGGTACAGTGATCAACTACCTCATTCCATGGGGCGTTGCGGGGGCCTTTGCCGCTAACACGCTTGGCGTTTCAACGCTGGCTTACTTGCCGTTCTGCTTCTTTAGCCTACTATCGCCAATCTTTTCAATCATCAGTGGCTTCACTGGTGTGGGACTTAAGCGTCAAACGCCTGTTACCAATCAAAGCAACTAAAAACACTTCTTTTATTATTGACTAAACACAAACCGGAAAGTAATGGTACCCGCTTGTGATTTCAGCAGGTTCCCCGCTACAATTAAGCGAAAGCATGCTTTTGCCAAGGAGGGGATATTAATGCTTGCATATGGTTATCGTAAATTTGGGGGACCCGCCGTTTTTGAAACGATTACTCAACCGGTACTTGAACCAGCTAATAATCAAATTACTATTGAAACACTCGCTGTCAATTTGAACGACCAGGACCGCCGCGAACGTCTAGGCACGGGAACCGACTTAGTTTTACCAACCATTCCTGGACACGACGTCGTGGGCAAGGTGCTCAAAGTCGGTCCCGGGGTAACGGGGTTGGACATTGGAACCCTCGTTGCGGCCCACGCTCAACACACCTACGCTGAGCAAGTTACGCTGGATAGCGACTTAGCCGTGACGGTGCCAAACGACGTTACTCCCGCACAAGCAGCCAGTTTAATTACGCCGGGGATCACCGCCTATAAAGCCGTCCGTTACTTTGCGGACGTCCAGAAGGATCAGACCGTGATCGTCCAAGGTGCCGGCAGTATGGTCGGAATGTTAACGATCCAGTTGGCACAGCGTCTAGGTGCAAACGTCATTGCCATTGCCCCGTCGCACTTTACTGACAAGTTGACCGCACTCGGGGTTGAACAAGTTGTCGCGCCCGACCGTCAAAATCCGGTCCACGTTTTAGCAGACCGGGGCGACGTGATTATCAACGTCAGTCACGACAACACTAACGGTAAGGACGATCTCGCAATGGCAAAGTTTAACGCGACCATCGCGTCATTTGCGACCCACCTACCCGCAACTAGTAAGTCGATCCGGTTCCAGGTACTGCATCCAACGAATGTGATTTCGGATCAGGCCACCTTGCAGATGCTATTCAAGTTACTCAGAACGGGGCAGTTAACCGTCGACATTGCGCAGCAGCTACCCTTTACACTGGATGGCTTCATTCAGGGGCACACGTTGCTGGATGAACCGTACAGCGGCCAATTAATTGTCGCGAAATAATCATTTCCAAATAGAATCAGCTTATAAGGTCATATTTGATCCTACAAGCTGTTTTTTTAATGTTATTTATCTGAAGGTTGAAAGTGCGAAAACTAGTTCAATCGTTGCCATCACACTACTTATCGTTAGAAGATTAGTATTTTCGGCGCTTCGCCGGCAGAATCAGTGGGCCATGGGGTCGGCTACAGACAAAGAACGGTCTTCCGCCTCGCTTGAAAGCCTCAAAGGACGAGTCTTTCAACTATAACCTGGCAAACAACGCCAGCTAACAGTGCCAACACGGCCCGCTGGTTCTGCCGGCTACGCTAAGATTGCTTTAAAACAAACCGGTTAAGTTTGTCAGCAACCAAAGCATAGCTGAAAGTTGCCTATAAATGTAGCTTTAATCGGATGCTCAGTGGTAACCGGGCTAACTCACAAGTAGTTAATTTGTATTAGTCTAATACTGATACAACCGTAATCAATCTCGAAATTTAATTTTCAACCTCCCCTGATACTATCAATATTCAATAAATGTCAGTCACTCATGATAGCAGGACTATATTTAGCGCAGTCAGTCAGCGTTGATGTGCTGTGCCGGCAACATCAGCCGGAGGGCACCGGCTGGATGTTGCGGGACGATTCCAAGACGCGGGTTATCGGCTTGGAATTGAGGGAGCAGACCGCACTGTGGCTGCGACCGGCCCCACAGCACACCGACGCTGACTGACGGAGCGGATATTATTTGCCATCCATAGAACTCAAAAAAGACGTCCATTCGCAGATGGGCGTCTATTTAGGAGTAGGTTAGAATGAGGGTTAATCATTCTAGGGTTAGGACTTGACCTTAACCAGTTTCGGCCAGGTTAGGGTCAAGTGTGTTTATTTCGTTGAAACGGTATCGGCAACCTTCACCGCGTTACCGTTCAATTCAATGGTCAATGGTTCACCAGAGACGAGTGTCACTGTCGTTCCTTGTTGATTGACGTCGACTTTTAAGAGCCGACCACGGAAGTTAACGTGGAACTGATAATGTGTCCAAGCGTTAGGGACAAATGGTGCAAACGCCAACGTATCGTCCTTAACACGCATTCCAGCAAAGCCTTGTACGATTGCTAACCACGAACCGGTCATCGACGTAATGTGTAAGCCGTCGACCGTGTCGTTGTTGTAGTTATCAAGGTCCAACCGAGCAGTCCGTTGATACATTTCAACCGCTTTGTCTTCGTAGTGCAGGTCCGCCGCTAATACAGCGTGAACTGCGGGCGACAAGCTGGATTCGTGGACCGTTAACGGTTCGTAGAAGTCAAAGTTGGCCTTCTTCTGTTCCGGTGTGAACCGGTCCATGAAGTAGTAGATACCTTGTAAGACGTCCGCCTGCTTGATGTATGGTGACCGCAAAATATGGTCCCATGACCAGTGTTGGTTGATTGGACGTTGATCCGCTGGAATCGTCGAAACGGGCTTCAAATCCTTATCCAGGAACGTATCGTGTTGAACAAAGATGCCGAGTTTGTCATCGTGTGGCAAATACATCCGGTCCACGATATCTTGCCATTTCGCCAGTTCAGCGTCGGTGACGTCTAGGGCTTGTTGCTTTTCAGCACTGACCTTCTTTAAGCTAGCCAATGTGTATTTCAATGTCCAACGTGCCATCAGGTTGGTATACCAGTTGTTATTGACATTATTTTCATACTCATTGGGCCCAGTCACACCATGAATCATGTACATTTGCTTACGTTCTGAGAAGTGTACCCGGTCGGCCCAAAAACGTGAGATGGCCGTCAAAACGTCGATCCCTTTGGTCTTCAAGTATGTCTCATCACCGGTATAGCGGGTGTAGTTAAAGATGGCATAAGCAATGGAACCGTTCCGATGAATTTCTTCAAAGGTGATTTCCCATTCGTTATGACATTCGATCCCATTAAAGGTCACCATTGGGTAGAGTGCCCCTGCCAACCCTTGCTGCTTAGCGTTATGGAACGCACCTGCCAGCTGGTTGTAGCGGTATTCCAATAAGTTTTCGGTAACTTTCGGCTTGGCTAATGACAAGTAGAATGGTACCCCGAAAGCTTCGGTATCCCAGTAAGTCGCACCACCGTATTTTTCACCGGTAAAGCCCTTTGGTCCTAAGTTCAAGCGTTTGTCTTCACCATAGTACGTTGAGAATAACTGGAAGAGGTTGAAACGAATCCCCTGTTGGGCCGCGTCGTCACCATCAATGACCACGTCAGCCAATTCCCAGCGCTTCGCCCAGACTGCTTGGTGCGCTTGCAATAATTCTTCGTATGATTGCGCATTGACGTTTTCTGTCAATGTTGCCAAACCGCTACGTAGCGTTTTGATATCTTTATAATCACGGGAAGTGACCACGATGACTCGTTTTTCAAAGTTCTTGGTCTCATCAGGCGCTAAAGTCCCGCGGAAAATGTTCGTAACAGCTTTTTCCGTTTCCGGTGCATCCACACCGCGGAGATCCGTCACGTGCAACATTTGCATGCCTAGTGTAAAGCGTGGGGTGCCAAAATCATTTGGTTTAGTTTCAGCGACCATACTCCCGCCAGTCAGCGCGTGACTTTTATCGAGAACTTGCCAGAATTGTTCGTCGTAGTTAGCGTCTTCGTTGAAAACGTCGGCGTCAATTTGGGAAATAAAGCCAATTTGGACGGGTTCCGCACTCAAGTTGTGAACGCTATAGTGGACGTCAAATAATTCCTTTTGAGCGGCACTGACAAAACGATCAATCAAGAATTGGACTTTCTTTTCACCCTTAGTCACGATGAACGAACGCCGGAGAACACCGGTGTGCATGTCCAAATCGACCATAAAGTCGCTAATGTCGTCCTTAGCTAAATCAACCTGGTCCCCGTCGATCGTCAAGTTAACTTTAATGAAGTTAACCGCATTGACGACCTTACCGAAATAATCGGGATAACCATTCTTCCACCAGCCAACACGCGTCTTGTCAGGGTACCAAACGCCCCCGACATAGATACCTTTCAAAGTATCGTTAGAGTAGTGTTCTTCAAACATACCGCGCATCCCCATGTAGCCGTTGCCGATGCTCGTCATGCTTTCTTGTAATCGTTTATCCGTTGGAACCAGTTCATGACTGACCACGTGCCACGGATTCACTTCAAAAATACGTTTCATTAGAATTGCTCCTCCTTGGACGAATTAACGAATAACATCCTTTGTTTCTGGATCGAAGAAATGTGCCTTGGCCATTTCAAAAGCAACTTCGACGTTTTCACCAGGATTGTGGTAATCACGCGCATCAACTTGGGCCGTAAACTTAGACTTGCCAGCTTTGCAATAAAGCATGCTTTCGGCACCTAAGAATTCTGAAACGACGACTTTCGTGTTAACGATTGAATCTGGCATTGCTTCAAGCGCAATCCGTTCAGCGTGAATATCTTCTGGACGAATCCCGACAATCATTTCTTTTTGGTCGTAACCTTGGGCCTTCAAAGTCTTTAATTGCCCTTCTGGTACGGCAACGTCCAAGCCTTCGCCATCCGTCACGCGACCATCGTGTAAGGTTGCGTTAAAGAAGTTCATTGATGGCGACCCCATGAAACCAGCCACGAATTGGTTAACTGGTTCATTATAAAGTTGATGCGGGGTCCCAACTTGCATGATCTTACCATCGTTCATAATCACGATCCGGTCAGCCATGGTCATCGCTTCAATTTGGTCATGGGTGACGTAAATCATGTTAGTCTTTAAACGCTGGTGCATTTGGGCAATCGTGGTCCGCATGTCGACCCGTAACTTGGCATCCAAGTTAGATAGTGGTTCATCAAGTAAGAACGTGCCGGCATCCCGAACAATTGCTCGGCCTAAAGCAACCCGTTGACGTTGCCCACCGGAAAGGTTAGCGGGGCGCCGTTGCAAGAAGTCGGTCAAACCAAGTTGTTCAGCAGCGTTGTCGACCCGTTTCTTAATTTCAGTATTGCTGTACGTCTTCCGAATCTTTAACCCGAAGGCCATGTTGTCGAAAACGGACATGTTTGGGTACAAAGCGTAAGTTTGGAAAACCATCGCAATGTCTCGGTTCTTAGGTTCCACGTCGTTCATGACTTGACCGTTCATCTTGAAGTCACCCTTTGTGATGTCTTCTAGTCCGGCAATCATACGTAACGTGGTTGACTTCCCACAACCAGATGGGCCAATGAAGAAGATGAATTCCCCATCTTTAATATCTAAGTTCATATCAGTAACGGAGTACTTTTCGTTACCTTCGTATTTTTTGTAAATGTGTTCGAGATTCATTTCAACCATCGAAATCCACTCCCCTATTTTCTCACTACTAAGCTACGTCCTAATACGCAACCGACTGCAACCGGTTGCTTTTACGTTCAAAAATTAAAGCTGACTTTCAGCTAGTTAGATTGATCAGCAACCTTAGTGGCCGCTGTATCCGTGGCATATTTAATTAAAACGGGTTGGCCGTTAACCGCAATTTTACCGTCACTGACTTTAACGGCGGTTTCCGTTAATAAGTTCTGATAAGTGTTGGCTTGCAAGGTCGTTGCAACTTCACTTACTTGGCCCTTTAACGGAATCCAGGCAACGAGTGCTTCACCCGCACCACGATACGTCACTTTGATGATGCCATCTTCAACCACCGCAAGCTGATAATCAGCGGCACGCATAATTGGCAACTTCTTAATTGCAACGAGCTTTTGAATCAATGCCGTGATGTCACCATGCTTGTCGTCCACGATGTCATCCTTATCAAAGAGTGACGGTTCGTGTTCGGCTAAAAATTCTTGCCCGTTGTAAATTAGCGGAATCCCGCGCTGCAAGAAGATCCACGTCAAATTATTGACGGCTTCCGGCTGACTGTGTAACAAGCTCATCATTCGGGCGTTGTCGTGATTTTCTAAGAAACGCATCTTGATATAGTTTGCGGGGAAGGTCGCGTCTTGCCGTTGAAGCAAGTCCACGTAGCCATCCACCGTGCGCCGTCCTTGCCAGTAATCCTTGAAATCACCGAAGACGTCGTAATCGTAAGTCATATCAAAGGCTTGGTACAGTTCACTATCAGATAACCCTACGTACCCTTGTGCCCGTAGTTCCTGAATAAAGCCACTTCCGGCTGATTCAGCTAACCACAACGTACCAGGATGTTTGGCGTTAACTTGTCGACGAGCTTCTAGCCAAAAATCGAGTGGGACTAATGGCGCAACGTCGCAACGGAACCCATCAACGAACTGGCTCCAGTAAAGTAAGGTGTCGATCTGGTATTGCCATAAATCATGCTGACCATAATCCAAATCCTTTACGTCGCTCCAGTCACCGACTTTGTTCATCAACTGACCATCAGCATCATGATAGAACCATTCTGGATGCTTTGTCGCCAGTACGGAATCGGGTGACGTGTGATTATAGACGATGTCTAACATTACCTTCATCCCGAGTTCATGTGCTCGGTCCGTCAACGCTTTGAAGTCGTCCAAGGTCCCATATTCTGGGTTGATTCCGCGATAATCTTTAATGGCGTAAGGTGATCCGAGGGTCCCTTTACGGTTGGCTTCACCAATTGGATAAATTGGTAATAACCACAAGATATCAGTACCGAGGTCCTTGATCCGTTGTAGATCAGCAGTGACTGCGGCGAATTTACCAGATTTTGAGTAGTTACGTACGAACACGGAATAAATCATGTCGTTGCGTAAATTCGTTTGCGTATCGCGTGCCATTAATCTTCCTCATTTCTCTTTGATTGTTGACCAGCCGTTAAAAGACACCGGCTTCATCAACTTCTGGATCTTTAAATTTAGTCTTAAGGTAAACCCATAACACAACGAAGGCTAAGCTCAACGACTGGACCGTTAGCTCGATCGTCACGTCAAAGTGAATCAAGCCAATGACCATCGCAAGCAAACTACCAATCCCCATCATCATTAATGACAGGTTGACAGCTTCACGGTAGTTGCGAATATGAGTGATTTTGTTATGTCGCGACAAGAATAAGAAGAACGCCGCGCCATTAACGAGGATCAAGTTGACCCCCACGATGATTAGGCCAAGCGTCATTAACATAAAGAGCCCAATCATCACTTTGTTACTTTGATACCAAGAGTCCACCAAGAAGTCATGCGCATTGGTCTTTAAATTGTACGTTGGTACGTACTTAGCACTAAACTCACTACCGACTGCTTTGACTTGGAACGTTTTGGCGTGTAAATTAATCACGCTTTTACGTCCGGCCACGTCCGCAGCGGTTAAGTTAAAGCCCGCCACTTCATGCTGATTGCTCAGGATCACTTGGTGTTTCACGTTGGTAAATTGTTGATCTTTAAACGTTGCTTGCTTAAAGGCCGTCTGCATCGCCGAACTGTCAGCCATGCGATCAATCGTTGGTAAAAACGGCTTTAAGTTGAAGTTGGTTTGATGATTATAATAAAACGGAATTGGCATCAACATCACCGCGGTTAAGAATAGAAAAATCACGATGATTTGTAACCAGTTATATTTGTCACGGTTCGCAAACATTCTTCGAGGTGAGAAGAGGCTGCCAAAAAACCGGACCGGAAATGCGATGGATCCTTCCTTTTTTGCTGAAATCTGCATCTAAATTCACCCCTACTAAAATTTGTTTTAACCTTTGCTCCCACCGGCAAGTAGTCCAGAAACGAAGAACCGTTGTAGGTAGAAGAACAGGCAGGCAATTGGTAACGCCACTAGAATCGCACCGGCCGAGAATAAGACGACTTGTTGATTTTGAGCGTTATTAATGAATGTTTGTAACCCCACGGCAACCGTGTAATGTGATTCAGACGTCAATAAGAACTTCGCCATCAGGTAATCTTGAACTGGTGACATGAAGGCCCAGAGCGCTTGAACCGCGATCATTGGTTTAACTAGTGGTAAGACGATTGACCAGAAGATCTTGAAGTTTCCGGCCCCGTCCAACTTAGCTGATTCATCCAAGTCATAAGGAACGTTATCAAAGTAACCCTTCATCAACCAAGTGTTTTGTGGAATCCCACCACCAATGTAAATGGCGGTCAAGAACCAGTAGTGGTCCAACGCATTTAACATGTTGGCCAAGACGTAGTAAGCGGTCAAGGCAGCCATGGTTGGCACCATTTGGATAACGATGAAGAAAGTTAAACTGAATTTCTTACCAGCAAAACGGTAACGACTGTAAACGTAACCCGCTAAGGTTACAACGATAACTTGAATGACCATACATGAAATTGAAATCACCATGGTGTTCAAGTACCAGCTACCGTACAGCGTCGTGGTAAAGAGGTCTTTGAAGTTGGCTAAGGTCCATTTGCCGCCGAAATCAAGAACGAACGCGGATACGTTGGCATCCTTGAAGGCGGTAATGAAGGTAATTAATACCGGATAGATAATAATAATCGCTAAGATCGCCATGTAAAAATACGTGAAGAACTCTTTCCAAAAACGATGCCGCCGGGCGCTATTTTGTTTGGAATTTACATTTTTAGTTGGTGCAGTTGCATTTTCCATAACCTAGTCCCCCATTTCGAACGCGTGCGTCTTCTTGAAGACGATCAGTGAAATCCCAATAACCAGTACGGAAATAATTAACGTAACGGCAGCCGCAAGTGAGTACTGTGGTGACGTCCCAGTCGTTAATTTGTAAATCCATGAAATCAAGATATCAGTCCCACCGGCATTTGCACCGACATCACCGGGACCACCTTGGTTGAACAGGTAGATCATCGAGAAATTATTGAAGTTAAACGTGTATTGTGTCACGAAGATTGGTGCTGCAATCGCAAAGATGGTTGGTAACGTGATTTTGTTGAACTTTTGCATCACGGTCGCCCCATCCAAAGTTGCGGCTTCGTATAAATCTTCGGGAATGGCTTGCAAGATCCCGGTAATCATCACATAGATGTATGGGAATCCAAGCCAGCCTTGAATCATAATAATGGCAACTTTCGTCCAGAACGTATCGGTCATCCAGTGGATCGGTGCAATGTGGGCAAATGGAACCAAGGTGTTCCATAAGCCAATGACTTGCACGTTGATGGCACCGGCTGAATCGTTGAAAATGTTTGAAAAACTCATGATGGAAACGAAGGCTGGAATGGCCCATGGGAGTAAGAAGATAACCCCAAATAGCCGCTTGCCCTTGATAAAGTTTTGGTTGGCAATAACCGCCGTTGCGATCCCAATGATGATTTGTAAAGTCGTCGCGCAGACCGTCCAAATAACGGTCCAGCCAAAGACGGCGTTAAACGTTGCCCGGTAACTACTCAAGAAGAACATTGACGTGAAGTTCTTGAAGCCAATCCAGTCCAGCAACATTGCTGGTGGAATGTGGGCAAAGTCATAGTTGGTAAAGGCCATCAGTAAGGTAACCAGTACCGGGAACACGATCGTGAAAATCATCAGGAAGTAAGCTGGTGTGGTCAGTAAGTAAGCAAACCCACCGTCCAACAAGTTCGCGCCTAATTCTTTAAACGTGTGTGAAACTTTTTTACCATTGTTGATCAATTGTGCTACGTGCTTGGCATCGTACATGTTCGCGATCCAAAATACTAGGAACACAATGGTCAGTAAAATCTGTAACGTCCCATAAATCATCATGAACAATGAGTTGTCTTCCATTGAGACAGAACCCAATGTGAACAAGTTAGCGAACGCGCTAACCCCAACTAAGGCAAACTCTGCTACGAATGCCAATAAAATGATGATAAAGAGGACACCCTTGATTGTTTGGCCATTATAGAACTGACCCAACCCGGGAATAATTGACAGGCGTTGCGCTTTTTTTGCATCTTTTTTCTGCATGTCGCCCGTACCCCTTTCCTAATAAATCCTAAATTAAGTGCTTTTTTTCTTTTAAAAAGGCTGAGACAAAACGAATTTTGTTTCAGCCCCCTTAAACGCTATTTAAAATAATGACTATTTATCATATTTCTGAGAAATATTAGTTAAAATGGTCTTTTGTGCTTTGTTAGCAGCTTGTTTTGGTGTCATCTTGCCACTAGCAGCGTTAGTAACCATTGTTTGTGCTGGGGTCCAAACTTCAGACATTTGTGGCAAGTTGATCAAAGGAACATCCTTGTCATATTGTTTGGAAACAGCGCTTGCCATGTCATTACCAGTCGCAACAGCTGACTTACGTGCAGCGGTGTTTGCTGGAATTTCACTAGCAGACTTGTAAAGACTCTTTTGACTAGCATCGTTTGAAATGTAGTCTAACCAAGCTTGTGCTGCGGTCTTGTTCTTAGAGTAGTTAGAAACCGCCCAAGCTTTCCCACCGGCAAACGCTTGATAATCCTTACCATTGTTCAAAGTAGGTAAAACGGCAACCCCGTAATCAATCTTAGACTTCTTGTAAGTTGCAGCCATCCAAGGACCATCGATAACGGCAGCGGTCTTGCCAGAAGTAAATTGTGACGTTACAAAGTTTTCGTTTGAAGTGACGTTTTGCATCCCACTTGGCCAGTACTTCGTGAACCATTTGGTCATGTAGCTTAACCCTTCAACGGCGCCAGAGTTGTTCAAGCCCATCTTCTTAGCGTTGGTGTTGTTATAACCGAAGACGTAGCCACCGTAACCCTTGATCACACCGAATGAGTTATAGAAGTTAGTCCATTGTGTTAAGAAAGCAACTGACTTCGACTTGTCGTTAGCGTAAGCATACTTCTTATCCTTAGTTAACTTTTCAAGTTCAGTGAATGACTTAGGTGCGTTCTTGATCAACTTCTTGTTGTAGTAGAGCACATCAGATTCGATCGTAACGGGTGCGGCGTAAACCTTACCTTTATAGGTAACGGATTTCTTACCCGTTGCATTGTAACGACCGTTAACTAACTTGGCCGTTGCTAATTGTCCCTGTGACGCCATTTGACCAACCCGGTCGTATGGTGCCATCAAAACATCAGGACCCTTACCTGAAGGACCGTCCAACTTCAAAGCGTCGTCTTCATCAAGCATGGCCTTGTATGAAACCTTCACCTTAACGTTGTTCTTCTTTTCAAACGCAGGAATCACAGACTTCATATATGATTTATATGAAGGGTCCGCAGAAACCTTTAATGTCTTACCCATCTTTGATGAAGAGCTGGATGAAGACTTACTATTACCACAACCTACAAGCGTGAGTGCTAAGCCCGTGGCTAAAACACCCATCCCCAACTTTTTCCAAGTACTCATAGTGCTTCCTCCTTGCGAAGTATCTTAATTCATTTACCATAATTTATTATGCAACTGTGCAAACGCTTTCGCAAGCGTTTTCGTAATGTTAACGTTAACAATATTTGTTAAAAAATAAATCCCAGCTAGATAATTAGCTGGGATTTACTGTCATATCAACATTTATACCAATTTATAAAATGTTAACGATTTTTGTTTACAAACATTAGTGTAGTTAATACTATACCAATCGTTGAATAATCAACCAATACTTGCATTACTTTGCTTGGACAACGATGTTACTCCAAGCGGGTAAGGTCACTTGGTCAGCCGCAACGGTTGCCCCGCCCTGCACGAGCAAGACCCGCTTCCCTGCAAACGGTAACGTATAAGTTTGTGGTTGATCCGTTAAGTTACAGATGACCGCAGCGCGTTCGCTCGTATCATCGATCAAGTAAGTAAAGAACCGTTGATCACTCGGTAACATGATGAACTGGCCACTTGTGAACGGTGCTTGCCGTTTCAATTTAAGCAATTCACGGTAGTAATTGAACACACTGTTCTCATCGGTCATCTCATCATGTGCATTCATGCGATCGGTTGCACCGTGTTTCCATGGCAAGTGATCTGAGAAACCGTGATACTGGCTGTCATCCCATTGCATCGGACCGCGGCCCGCCATCTTATGGGTGCGGTTGAGCATGTCCATTATGGCAGCCTGTGACTTACCCGCCGCTTTAGCACTGGCAACAAATCCCGGTACCGTTTGGTCTTCAAAGTCGGCCACGTTATCGTAACGAATATTCGTTAAGCCCAATTCCTCACCATAATAGATGATTGGAATTCCGCGCTGCAAGTACAGCGCCGTCGCTAACGATTTGGCACTTGCCAGTGGATAATTAGCATCGCCATAACGCGTTGCCACCCGCGCCATGTCATGATTATTCCAATAAAGCGTTGGTAAACTGGTATCTGCCAAGGCGGCTTGAATCCCAACCGTATGCTGTTTATAAGTCGTCACATCCATTGGTCGTGGTTGGAACATGTCAGAGAACGTTGGGTCATCCCCCGAATTATCATCCGCAAACGTCTTAAACGTGATGACGTTATCACATTCGTCCGTCCCCGGCTTCGTGTAATCGACCATCAAATGGGCATCGGCTGACGACGCTTCGCCCACAACGTAAGTTTCAGGATGTTTTGCTTTGATTCCCGCGACAAAGTCATGTAAATATTGATGTACCTTAGGAAGATGCGCGTAAAACATGTCACTAATAATTGGCGTTTGATCCCCAGTCGCACTCGGATAATTCTGACGAAAATCAGCCTTAGCTAAGTGGATAAAGGCGTCCAACCGTAAGCCATCGATTCCCTTTTCCACCCAGAACTCAGCGACATCGCGCATCGCCTGCTGGACGGCTGGATTTTTCCAATTTAAATCGGGCATCCGCTTATCAAATAAGTGGAAATAATATTGTGGCCCGCCCGCAGGATCTTTTTCCCAGACGCTCCCGCCGAAGAAGGACCCCCAATTATTAGGACGGCCGCCATCCGCGGCTGGATCTTCCCATAAGTAGTAATCCCGGTACGGGCTATTCGGATCAGCTACCGCTTTTTTAAACCACGGGTGTTGATCAGAAGTGTGGTTTAAAACGAAATCAAACAGAATGTACATCCCGTTTGCGTGGACCGTCTTGATGAGTTCTTCAACTTCAGCCATCGTCCCCAGGCTTGGATCAACTTGGTAATAATCCGAGACGTCGTAACCGTTATCGACTTGCGGTGACTGATAAATCGGATTCAACCACAGCGTCGTAATTCCTAGTTTTTTTAAATAGGGCACTTTCGCCGTGATACCGGGGATATCCCCAATGCCATCGTGGTTACTATCGTTAAAACTTTTAGGATAAATTTGATAAATCGTTTGTTGGTCATACCAGTGTTTACTCATTACTAAGCTCCTCTATCACCGGGTCGATTCTGCAATCGACAACCGTGAATTAATAATAATTTTTTCTTGGTCATGGGGGGTAGCGGGTGAACCAGGATTGGCAATGTTTGCCAAAAGTAGTCTGACCGCAGCTCGACCCATTGCTTCCAAAGGTTGCTTCATTGTTGTTAGGCGTTTCGACGCAATTTGATTCAGTAGGACCCCATCAAACCCAATCACGCCGTAATCTTCAGGGACCCGCTTTCCTTGCAGGATAATGCCGTCTTCAATGCCAATTCCTAAACGGTCACTTGCGCAAATAAACGCCGTATTGCTAGGAAAATCGGCCCAGTGTTGCCGCACATAGTCCGTTGCGACGTGGCAGTGATTGGCCAACTGAACCAACTGGCCGCTAACCTGATTAGCCGTGATAAAATCACGGAATCCCCGTTCACGGTCCTGTTCAAAAGGCTCATCTACTGCAATGCCAACAAAGACGAGGTTAGTGTACCCACTTTGAATGGCATACGCCGAACTATCTTGAATCGCTTGGTAGTTATTCGTATCAACGTAGTCATAACCCTGCTGATTACGGCCAAAAAAGACAACTGGTTGTTTGAGTTGCTCGACCCAGGCGTAATTTTTTTGCCGAATTCCCGTTAAGATGTAGCCGTCACATTCGCCGACCTCGTAACTATTGCGAGTCGCCAATTGTAGCGCGTATTGATGTTGGTTTAACTCATTCGCGATTCCTGCTAATAACATCATGTAATAAGGCTCAGTGGTGTCCATATCTTCAAAAATCGTTAATTTGACCACACGGGTCCGCCGACTGACCAGCGCTCGCGCAGCCGCATTGGGCTGATAATTTAACTCAGCCATCACGTGCAAAATACTATCTCGTAATTCTGGTCGGACCTGTTCTGGATGATTGATCGCTCGCGAAACCGTCATTTTAGAAACGTTGGCCCGCTTAGCGACGTCGTTTAACGTTGCCATCGACTAAATTCCCCCTCTTTAGCTGCCGCTCAATCCCGATGCTTTATTTTAATGACCTGATTGGGTGCACCGAATGTCTGGTAACGATTTGGTGGGGCACAATCACAGCCGTTGATAACTCTTCAGCCGGCCGGTCAGTCATCACGATTTTAGCCGCTTCTTCGCCTAAGCGTTGTGGAAAGACCGCAACTGACGTCAAGGTCGGGTGCGCTAACTCTGAAAAGATCGAATTATTGAACCCAATCAGTGAGAACTGCTTGACCTTCCATTCCGGATCGTTATGTAACACTTGTTGCAGCTTAAGCGCCATCATATCATCGACCGCCACAAAACCGGTCACATCTGGATATTGTTCAAAGAAATGCTTCATGGATTTGACTCCCGAGGCATGGTCTTCGAATCGCGCTTCTAATAAAATGCTTGGTAATTGGTGTTGCATCATTGTCCGCTGGTACCCGAGCATCCGGTCACCCTGAACCATTTTGGACAAGTCTGAATATAGAAAACAAATCCGCTGATGACCGCGATCAACTAAGTACTGGGCCGCGTCCGTTCCGGCTTGTACGTTGTCGTTATCGACGTAGGACGTTTTATTGACTTCCTGATAGGGCTTACCAATAATGACGTACTGCACGTCAAAATGATTCAGTCGTTCGACCACCGGATCATTTTTTTCTGAGTACAACAAAATAAAATTGCGAATGTGGCCTTGCGCAATCATGACGTCAATATTATGCACGAGTTCGTCACTGGAAATCCCCGTGGCGAGGGTCGTCATTGACCCGTTCTTGCTACAAACTTCGTTAATTCCCCGAATCATTTCCAAGAAAAATGGGTTTGAAAAAATTTCATGATGATCAACTGGTAAAACGACGCCAATCGTATTACTAGCTTTAGTGGCTAAATTTTGCGCATTGAAATCCGGTGCGTAGTTCAATTCACGAGCAGCTTTAATAACCTTATCCCGCGTTGGCTTACTGATGACTTTGCTACCATGCATTGCACGGGACGCCGTTGATGGCGAAACCCCCGCGCGCTTGGCAACATCTTTGATTGTTGCCATGTTGTCCCCTCCAATCGAATGTTTCTACAGGCTTAAATATAAAACGTTTTCAACATTATTGCAAGCGATTGCATAAGTATTGCGTAATTTACTCACAATACGCTACCAGCGACCAACTAACTACGAGCATGACTAGCTTAGTCACCATTGAATCCATATCGTTCAACTCAATATCACTCGTAAAAAGATAATTTAGACTAGTAATACCCCACCTTTTCCCTTACAATACTAGTTAATTCATCACTTAGGGGGAAACAATTCGCTATGGGCTCACAAACTATTGTCAAAAAGATCACAACGCTAGGCGTGCTCACCGCTATGCAGATTGTGCTGGGGAGTTTGCTATCCATTCAATTTTTAACGACTAAAATTGCCTTTGCCTTTATCATCGTTGCGTTGACGGCTCGCCTCTTTTCACCACTGGTCACGGCTGGTAGCACCGCTCTTGCCTATTTTTTAGGCATGCTCCTCTTCCCGAAATTTACCTTTTTCCCGGGATTCATTCTGACTGCCTTCTTGACGGGGTTAACCTTCGGCATTACGTTTCAACACAAAGCGACCTTGCCCCGAATACTACTCGCCAACTTCATTGTCGTCTTCATCTGGAATTTCATTTTAAACAGCTTGTGGTTACATATCATGTACCTCACACCGTGGGCGGCGCTCTTGACGACTCGCTTCATTCAAGAAATCGTGACGTACGTGATCTACACCGCGGTTCTACTGGCGCTCTTCAAGATTCCAGTACTCAACCAACTCACAAGTAAATTTAACCTGCAATAACTAAGAAGCTAATGCTAAATGACTACTCAATCACCGCTAACCATAGTTACACTAGCAAGACTGTGTTGAGCGGAGGCGTCGGAACTTTAAATTTAGCGCATCAAAAAAGAGCTGAAATTCAGCTCTTTTTTTGATGCACTATTATTTAACGTATTTTGCGACCTGCGTCCCAGCTTGGCGACCAAAGATCACGATTTCCGCAACGGAGTTCCCACCGATCCGGTTGTCCCCGTGCAGTCCACCGGTGACTTCACCAGCAGCGTAGAGACCAGGGATTGCTTGACCAGACTTCTTCAATACTTCGGTCTGTGGATTGATTTTGACCCCACCCATTGTGTAGTGAATCCCAGGTGCAATCTTAATTGCGTAATGCTTCGGTGTATTCAGCTGATGATCCATCCCAGTCGTCCGTTTGAATTGGCCATCCTTCTTGTTCTTGACGTCCTTATTCCACGTTTTAACGGTTGTGGCTAAGTTGTCACTGGAAACGCCAAGCTTCTTAGCTAAGCCCGCGAGACTGTCGGCTGAAACGACCATACCCTTCTTCTGGTACTGGTTGATAGCCGTGACCCGCTTCTTAACGCCGCCGTCAAAGAGCACGTAAGCGTACTTGCCGGATTGCTTGTTAATGGCTGCGGAAACCACGTCACGGGTCCCCATTTCGTTGGTGAACCGTTTCCCTTGTTTGTTGACCAGGATACCACCTTCACCACGTACTGCTTCACCAACTAAGTATGGCGGCTTTTGGTAAACCGTTGGGTGAATTTGAATCTTGTCCATATCAACCGTGTAGCCACCCAGTGACCGGATCATTTTGATTCCGTCACCAGTACTCCCGGCTTGGTTGGTCGTGACGTACTTGGACAGGTCCGGACGGTATTTCTTAATCATGGCCTTGCTTGCACCAAAGCCACCGGTTGTCACAATAACTGCTTTAGAACTAATTGTTTTTGTCTTATCTTGGTTAAACTTAACTTTGACACCGTCAACTTTACCCGACTTTTCATTGATTTTAGTGACGTCGGCATTGACATAAATTGGTATGTTATTTTTCTTAACGTTGCGGAGTAAACCACTGACTAAGTAACCCCCGACCGCGGAACCATCCGCTGGGCGGTGCGTCCGTTTAACGCTCATCCCACCGGTAATCGTTAAGTTATTCAGCTTGATGCCCATGCCGTCTAACCAATCAACAGCACTGGCGGAATGGTCAACGAAGAAGCGTAACATCTTCTTGTCGTTCGTCCCGTGGCCACCTTCAAGCGTCTCTTTGTAGAACTTATCGTTAGAGTCCTTGACGCCCGCTTTCTTTTGAACCTTCGTTTCCGAAGCGTTCATCCCGGAGGAAGCCTTTAACGTGTTCCCGCCAGCGACCGGCATCTTTTCTAAGATAACGGGTTTGAGTCCTTTTTCTTTCGCAGCTAATGCGGCAGACATCCCAGCACCACCGGCACCAACGATGACGACGTCGTACTTCGACTTCAGGTCTTTAACGGCTGAATACTGGGTCTTTGACGCCCCCGTAGTCACCTCCGTTTTTTTGGAACTGCTACTACTGCTACTCTTCTTGGTCGTGTTGGCATTACCACATCCTGCCAAACTAGCAGTCACCAACGTTAAGCTGGCAATGACTGAAAATAAGCGTGTCTTCATTATCTGTTCCCCCTCGATAAATAAGATATTGTGAATTTATTATTTTAGTTTAACATGCCAGCTTTAGCTTAATAACCCCTAAGCGTAAATCCTAATCAACTTCTTACCCATCAGATTGATAAGCCTTCACAATATAAAAAGCGTTTGGGACAAAACTCAAAAAGCCAATCAGAAAATGGTTGGTTTTTCCTATTGTTATGGTCGAAACGTGGGCCAAAAGGCAATTTGTTCCGCTTAACCCGAAAGCAGTGACTATTCCAAAACCCAGGAATAATCACTGCTTTCACGTTAATGCTCGCAAATTAACCGCCTTTTGGACCACTCTCTTTATAATGACACGTATCTTTAATTCAACGCGGCGACCATTCCGTCTAAAAACGTTGTCACGTCGCCTACAAATACTTGGTGTGACGCCGCCATAATCGGTGCAGTCGCATCGCGATTAACGGATAGGACGTGCCGCGCACCCGCGATACCAGCTAAATATTGGTCATCACCCGATACGCCTAGATTGATCAAGACTTCGGGAGCTACGGACACCGCGTCCCCACCGATCTGTTGATCAATACTGAACTGCTCCAAGCTCGTCAATGGTTGAGTGACCGCAATGGCCGCCCCAATCCACTTAGCTAGCTGTTGTGCTTGTAATAATACGGCAGGATCCAGTGCGCCCCGGCCCAAAGTCACAATCCGTTTGGCCGTCGCAATACTCCCTACGTTAACGGGAACGTCCTTGGTCAAATTCAGCTTCTTAACAACCCGGTGCAGATCTGATACGGCTAACTGTTCGGGCTCCTTGTGAGCTTCACTAGTAGCCGCTTCAACCGCTGGGGCGTTCAACGTATGGGTCGCAAATGTGGTGGCCAGGTGATGCGCCGTTCCGACTAATAGTGGCAGCATTTCTAGGTCCTGTGTGAGTGCCATCATTGGTGATCGCACACCGTACGCTAAGTCCCCAATCAAGGTCGTCACGCTGAGCAACTGGGGCGTACTTTGACTCACCGTTTGCCAAGCCGTCAGAGCAGCTGACTGGAAAAAGGCGTCATTTTCATCAGCCTGACTGGCCGTTGATAAAGCACCCAGGGTCAACGCACGGGACGTTGCCAGCAGTGGCGTTAATTCGGCTAACGGGGGTTGTTCCATCAGGGCCAGTTGTTGAATCTGCCGACCCGCATGCTCTAAAATCCCCGCACCAACGGCACTGAGCATCATCTGACCAACGGCTTGAACCCGCTGAAAGATCGCCAAGCCCTGCCCAATGGCGCCTAGCCGATCACTAGCCGTCACTTTGACCTGTTCAAGCGTTAAATCCGCCAGTGCTAAGCCCCGCAAGCCTAACGTTTCAAGCTGATTGACGACTTTCACCCCAGGTTGATCCGCCCGCACTAAGAAGGCACTTGGCACGTCAGGTGGCGTTTGAGCTAAAACTAAGTACGTCTGTGCCATTCCCGTATTAATTACGTGTGTCACCGTCCCCGTCAACTGCCAACCGTCGGCCACTGGCATGGCCGTAACGGCAGCCGTTGCGGGTGCACCCATAGCGGGTAATCCCATTAGCTGTAGCGTTTCTAAGTAATCGTGTTTTTGTTGTGCCGTTCCGTAAGTTGTAACGGCATCAACCACTTGCCACCAAGTTGCCAGTAGCGTGGCCAAACTAGCCGATTGCTGTGCCATTGCAAGAACACCCAAGGTCTGCTCACTCAACCGGTCCGCGTCGGCGGACAATCCTGTTCGTGGCAAGCCACGTTTTTGTAGCGCCGTCAAAACGGTAGGCGCCATTTTACCTGACGCTTCCATATCGGCCACCAGGGCCATTAAATTATCATCCATTAAGCTCAGCAGTTGCCGCCACTGTTGGCTCTGTTTAGCGGTTAAATTCAAATTCATCCTGGTTTTTCACCTCGTTAATTTATTACCTCTAACTTACCACATTTTGGCCCCCTTCAAGGGTTAAAAAGCGTTCATTGATCACCTTGATCAAAAATAACGACATACTATAAAAAGATAACTGTATTATTTAGTCAAGCCAAATAGGTCCCGTGCACTGCTATACTTTACACAGGACTTATTCCTGAGGATTTGAGGAGGAACACGCATGGAGGAGCATACGTTAGATCAAACAGAATTTAATAAAATGAAAAATGGCGGGTGGTACGACGTCGCAGACCCAGAAATTGCCCGCGTCATGACACGAGCTAGTCAATTAACGTTTAAATTTAATTACGGGGATCAAGAAATGGATCCGGAAACGGTTAAACAACATTTATTCGGTCAGGCCGACGAGTCCAACTTAGTGTTTGGTCCCATTCGGATGAGTACGGGCATCAATACCTTTCTCGGTGAAGGTGCCATGATCAATTACGACTGTGATTTTATGGACCATGCCAAAATTGAAATTGGTAGCCGAACTTTAATTGGCCCACGCTGCCAACTGATTACTGACTACCATCCCCTACACGCGGACAGCCGCCAGCTGGGTAAAATGTTCACCAAGCCCATTAAAATCGGGGCCGATTGCTGGATTGGCGCTGGCGCAACCATCATGGGTGGCGTCACCCTGGGAAACAAAACCATCGTTGGTGCTGGGGCCGTCGTGACCCGTTCTTACGTTGACGGTTCAGTTATTCTTGGCGGGAATCCGGCCAGTGTTATTCGACCAACTGATGACGTCAATTCGGACATTCCCGAAGACGAATTTAAAGCACGCCAACTGATTATTAAAGTTGACCAACACCTTAAAGTTAACGAAAGTGTCCAAATTGCCGCGATGACCCTCCCAGCAAACACTCGCGGGGGCCACTATAGTTTTACTTCTGAAGACGACACTATTTTGTCCGTCTCACATGCGGGGGTTATCAAGGGCCTTCAACGCGGCCAAGCCAAAGTCACCGTTCTCTTTATTCAACCTAACTTTGACCAAGTAATTTCGGAAGAAGTCCTCATCACCGTCGAATAGCTGATCCAATATTTCAGCTTGAAACCTTTAACATCTCAACTCAAGGTGAAATCATGGCCGGCCGGAAACGGCAAGTTCACCAAATTTGTTGGTATATTGCTGGTATCAATTTTTTATGACTTTTAACCCTTAGAGCTCAACTAAAAAATGAACGGCTAACCGACGATTATCGCCAGTTAGCCGTTCATTTTTTGTATCCAAACTCTAAAATTAATTACTGCTTTGGTTCAGTAAAGCCATATTCTAAAATTCCCATGTAGGTTTTAGCCCGCTCAACGATCCATTGCACATCGTCCATCGACTTAACGTCATGATTTTTAGCCATGTGGACTTGAAATTCCGCAAAAATCTGATTATAGACACCCACAATCAAATCAACGACATCGTCTTGCTTCAATTCCGGACGTAATTTCATCTGCGCCAAAACGTCTTGAATCAAATGCTGAGTGACCGCAATACTTTGCGTATACAGTTCTTTGATCTGTGTCTGGACCTTCGCTGGTAATTGATCGACCTCACCGTATGCGTTAATTAATAACTGCATCTCGTCTGGATGGGTGCGACCGAACGCACTCTTATATTTAGTGCCCCGCACGACCAATGCCACTAAGTCACTGGGTGCTTCGTACGCCCGGGGATCAATACTGTCCATAATCGTCTGCGTGGCGGTCTGTACGGTGAGTACGTATAGCGCTTGTTTACTGCCATAATAGTGGAAGATCAACCCTTTAGAGACCTGGGCTTTTTCCGCAATCAGATCCGTTTTAGCATCCCGATAACCAGCTTCCGCAAAAGCGTGGAGTGCGGCCTGCATTATACGGGCCTCTTTTTGGGGATCCTTAGACGTTTTTTGTTTGGTCATCTCCCTGACTCCCTTCCGCTACTGGGCTAAATCACGTCGCCGGTAGCCAATTGCTGCTACAACTAATATTAGCACAGTCAGCGCAAGGCACCACCAGTTGGTTGACCAAACAACGGCTTTAAGCGGAACTTTATTCACAAAGCCTAACGGGGTCAAATGCTTCGCCCACTTCGGCAGGTCAATCAAGTTGCCTAAATACAGGGAGAAAAAGGCGTAGGCCACCCAGGCCCAGGCTAAGTACCGCCACTTTGGTAGCCACCCCGTCAATAGGCTGGCAAAGGCGATCATTACTAACATTGCTGGGACATACGCCAAAAAGACGTGCCAGTAAGTCAACCAGCTAATCGGGTCCTTCATATCAGCGGCACCCATCAGATACATCCCGCCAAGACCAGCAAACAGAACCACGATGCTCGTCAACATGGCCCAACCAGTATAACTAGCCCAGACGTGCCAACGTGAGGTTGCCGTTGCAGAAATTTGGTGTAAATAGCCTTTATTTTCATCACTGACCAGCTTCAACATGAGCTGAACTGCGGCAATGAGTGCCACGATTACCATCACAACCGCCAAAATAGCAATAAAGTTTTTCACAATGAGTCGGTTCGCGGATGCAAGGGCCGTCGCTCCCAATAATTGCTTAATCATTGGGTTACTTTTTGCCAGGTCACCAATGGTATTAAAGACCGATCCATAGGCCACCCCGAGGATAAGATTCCCGATGATCCAGGCAATTATTACGCCCCGTGATTGCCGCCATAACAGGCTAACGGGCCCCCGAAGCCAGCGACTAGCGCGTTGCCGGCCTTGACGCACGGTAATTAGCCCCGCACCGAGGTCACGCTGAAGACTCAATCCTAGCGCTAAGACTAGGCAAACTAATCCAAATAGGACGTACGCAATGACTGGTAGCCAATGGTTAGCTTGATAGGCGCTGATTTTTTCGATCCAGCCAAATGGAATCCACCACGTCAATTTTGGATGGCTGACATCGGTACTCATTCGAACCACGTACATCACACCTAAAATAGCGTAACTTAGCATGGTTGCCCCACTCGCGTTGTTGGCCAACTGCGCAACGACTAGGGTCAGCATACCAAATGCCCAGCCCAACGCTGCTAACGCCAAACCAATTAACCAGTTACCGGTCGTATCCGCACCGGGCATCCCCGCAACTTGTAATCCCAAGCTAAAGAGTAAGCCAATCAACCCATTAAGCAGGGTCAATTCAACCGCACCAGCCAGCAGGGGCGCCCCCCGACCAACTGCGTGTGCACGGATCAATTCTAGTAATCCGTCATCTTCGTCCCCACGAGTTGCCGCGACCCCAATCATAATATTCATAATGACCATAAACAGGGCCATAAAGACGACCATTTCAGTCGCAAATACCTTGGCCGTCGTGTACGGATGTTGCGCCGTAAACGCCCCAAAGAGTGAAACCATGGCAGGCGTCTTCAAAGTTTTAATAATTTCATTAATAGCCGTTTGATCACTGTAAATGGTATCAAATTTAGCTGCAACTGCCGTTAATAGGCTCGCCATAATGACGATCCACAAAACCAGTTTGACCCAGTCGCGTTTGAGATTAAAACGAATTAGCAAGCCAGTCCGCTGAAATAGTTGTGTTAAATTCATCACCATCACTTCCCATCCGGCGTTTGCCCGTTCTTCTCATAATAGCGCATGAACAAGTCTTCCAACGTTGGGGGCGTCGTCGTTAAGCTAACGAGTTCCCGTGCCGTTAGAAATGCCATCACGGCTGTGAGCTGATCAGCATCAACCGCTAGACTGACGTGGTTAGGACCTGATTTAACCGTCATGCCATGAACACCGGGTAGTTGGTCAATACCATCTAGGACCTGCTTCGTTTGAACGTCGACGGTTGTTCGGGTCAAATGACGCATCTCGGCCAAGGTCCCGGTCTCAACGACTTGACCTTCACGAATAATGCCGATCCGATCACACATTTTTTCCACTTCGGAAAGAATATGACTCGATAGCAGCACACTCTTTCCCCGTTGTTTTAGCTTCAAGACTTCATTTTGGAACGTCTGCTCGTTCAACGGATCTAGCCCAGAGGTTGGTTCGTCAAAAATATAGAAATCCGCATCCGTTGAAAACGCCGCAATCAACGCGACTTTTTGCCGGTTACCCTTCGAATAAGTGCGCGCTTTTTTGCGTGGATCAAGTGCGAACTTTTTAATTAGTTCGTCGGTATGGGCGCTATGCTTTTCACCGTTTAACTTTAAGAAGAGGTCAATGACTTCGCCCCCACTCAAATTAGGCCACAGATAAACGTCGCCGGGAACGTACGCAATCCGTTGGTGAATTGCAACACTGTCATGCCAGACGTCCTGACCAAAGATGGTCGCTGAACCCCCACTGGCCCGTAAAATTCCTAATAAAATCCGAATCGTCGTCGATTTACCGGCGCCGTTGGGGCCAATAAAACCAAAAACTTCTCCGGGATAAATTGCAAAATCAATATCTTTCAATGCGTTAAACTTACCAAAGCGTTTCTGTAAATGGGTTACTTCTAGTACTGGTGCTTGTTTTGACATATTTTTCACTCCCATCACGGCGGCAATTTGCCGTCCGTTTAAATTCAAAAGCAATCATAATCGTCATTGACTCATAAGTCAATGACTGACCAGTCAATATTTTAAATTTCTATTTACTAACATGCCAGATTCCCCGCTATAACCGCTTTTTACGCACCAAAAAAGCGTTTGGATAATTTCCAAACGCTTACTGTTGACTATTTTAATACAAAGTTGGGACCAAGCCACCGTCGGCACGCAACGCTTCGCCGGAAAAGCTACTAGCAAACGGACTGGCTACAAACACCGTTAACCGGCCAATCTCTTCGGGACGGATCAACCGCTGGATCTGAGACAACGGCCGGTGATTTACCATAAAGTCATGTTCCCACTGATCCTTTGGTAAATCAGAATCCGCGTACATTTCGTCCAACATATGCTGAACGCCTTCCGTCAAAGTCGAACCGGGCATGACCGTGTTCACCGTCACGTGCGTTCCCACGGTTAACTTGGACAAGCTTTTTGCTAATGATAAATTCATGGACTTGGTCATTGAATACTGGGGCATTTCACCGGACGGCATGACCGCCTCTTCACTCGCAATAAAAATAATGCGTCCAAAGTCATTAGCTAACATCGATGGCAAATAATGTTTCGCTAGGCGGTTACCAGACAAGACGTTGACCTTAAAGAAGCGGTCCCAAGTTGCATCATCAATATCGGCATACGCCATGGGGGCAAAAATCCCCATGTTGTTGACCAAAACGTCGACCGTCGACACTGACTTGAATAACTTTTCAGCTTCCGTTGGGTCGCTAATATCAAACGGCGCTGCCACTGGCGTCGTTTCTGGATACGCAGCTGCTAGTTGCTCAACGACTGCTTGGACCGTGTCCGCCCGCCGACCATTAATGACGACGTCCGCACCTTCTTTAGCAAAGGCGGTCGCAATGGCGCGCCCAATTCCTTTAGTCGAACCAGTTACTAACACCCGCTTATGTTCCAATCCCATTTCCATCCGTTACATCCTCCGTTCATTTTGACTACTGCTAAGTCTAAATGATTCCTTAAAGCAACTCAATTTTATCGGCTTGTTAAAATTAAGCGGATTATTTCCCGGGAAATTTCAATGCAAAAAAGCCACCAGTCAAAAAATTTAACTGGTGGCTTCTATGTACCAAACTATTCTGCACTGCTTTTCTCGTATTCTGCCAAAACGGGCATCACATAGCGCTTTTCAGCCTGCCGACGCGCCAAGATGGCATCATCCATATCGGCGAATTGTTGGTTCAACACTAACCGACCGCGATACATTAAGCGTGCGACCCACTTTTGTGAGCAACGATCAAACGATACGCCAATCACGCCGCTACGATTCCGACTATTGGGCTTCAAACGATCAACCGACGTTCCTTGATATAGGGGTAAATTATCACTACGGCCCATATTCTTACGGGTCTTAGGATTTTCAAAAATATTTTTCCGACTCACATCGGCGCGCAAACAGCCACAACTCTTTGTGATTCCTTTTCGCAACCGGTAGCTGTCAACAACGACCTGCCGACCGCATGAACATTGACACAACCACCGCGCATTACCGTTAGGCGCACTTTCAGCACGTTCAACCACTGTTAAACGGCTAAAGGTCTCTCCTGTTAAATCTTTTAGTCGCATCAAAATCACCTCGCTAAGTTTTGACGACTCTTCAGCCAGCTTTGACTGATTGTTTATATCTATAAGGTAAACTGATTTTGTGAAAATAATGTGATGAATACAAAAATATTCATAGTATAATTTATTTTCATTTTAATAATCAAAAATAACTTAATAAACATACCACACATTCCGGCTTTGTCTTCTAATTCAGAATACTACTTATTTTATTTATTGTCATTTGATATTATTTAATTTATAAGAAAAAGTAAAAAAAGTGAGACCAGGTCGTTATCCTAGTCTCACTTTTGATTACATAAACCACCCTAATGGTGCCAAGCCCAGCCAGCTGACAACGCTGACACGCGTTGTTGGCGTGGTATATGGCTTTAAACTCGCTTTAATATCTGACGCACTGGCCAACGTCTGCAGGTCGTACCAGTAAGCCCCTTTACTCGTCCGATTAACTAACGACCACCGACCAAGGCTCTTTAACGCTTCGGTATCCAAATCCGTCGTCAACGGATCGATGAACACGTGCATCGTCGGCATCCACGCGCCATCATAGTTTTCCGTATCCCGTCTCAAGATAACAATTTGATCTTGAAGTTGCTTAGCTGCCCGGTAAAGTCGAAAGACGACCACCCCGATGATCACCGCCGCAAAGAACCAAATGGTCATCGCATTTTCACCCTGATTTGCATCATCGATATTTAAAATCAGGAATATCACAATTCCTAAGAGTGCCACCGCCGAATAGATCACCACGTTGACGGTATTCATGGCCTGATCACGCATTCGAAGGCCCACTTTTAACCGCATTTGAGGGTCGCCAGGTAACACCTTAGTGGTGGTCGCTCGATCCGTCCCCGTGTAGACAACTTGAATATCTGGATTGGACACTTCATAAGTTGCCAACACCTTGAACTGTTGATTCGCCTTCGCCAACTCTGGCACAAAATCCGTAGCGACGTACTCGCTAAAAATTTGGTAGGTCGTTGTGACCCGCTTAAAGTGGTACCAACTGTTCCAAATACCGACTAACAAATAATGGCGTTTAGCTTCCCGATTCAGCCACGCCAACTCTTCCTTGGACCCCTTGATCATAAACCGATGCTTCCACATAAAATCACTTCCCTGTAATGGTTAAATATACCCGATTGGCGCTAAGCCTAAGTAGCTCATAACCGATATGTCAACGCTATCACCAACAATTGGCTGTAGCGTTTTCTTAATTTCAGCTAAACTGGCTAATGACCGCACGTCATACCAGTACATCCCCTTTTGATCATGGCCGACCAACGTCCATTCACCAATATCTTTGACCTTATCTAAGTCCAAATCATGTGACATATGATTCAAAAAGACGTGCTGAGTTGGTCGCCAAGCGCCCCGATAGTCACCGGTGCGGACGCGCAAAGCATTGGACTGCCGGTGCACTTTTCCCGCCATAAAGGCCGGTGTAAAGCTAATCACTAACCAAAAGAAAACGATCCACTCCATACCGTCATCCGTGAAAACGTTAAAGTAGATTAACCCGATAACGAGGAGCAATCCTAACGCAAAGAGAATGTTCATCCTATTTAACAGGTGTGCTCGCATCGCTAAGGCAATTTTTAATTGCAATTCCGCATCACCCGCATCGACCCTGGTTGCTTGTAATTGCGGCTCAGTCGTTCCCGAGTAACAAACCCAAATCTCTGGATTCGTTAAATGAACCGTTGTTAACACTTGAAACGGTCCTTGTGGCTGCTTCAAATCAGTGGCCACGTCATCCGTGACGTACTCACTAAACAGGCGGTACGTTTTGGACGTCTTGGTAAACTGGTACCAGTTGCCGCGAACACTTGTTAAGAGCCACCCCTTTTTAGCCAAGTGGTTCAACCATTTTAATTCAGTCTCTGAACCCTTGATTATCAATTTATACCGACGCATTGAATCCCCTTCTTTCCAATACTCCCCCGATTATTTGTCGGTTATTCCTGAATCTTTTCATTCTCGCAGATTTGATTGAGTAGCTTTAAACGTGCGTATTCCGCTTCCAAAACGGATTCACCACTCCCCGTGATTTCGTACGTGTGTACATCGTCATCATCCACTTGTTCGGTCATGAGATAGTCCCTTGTCATGGCATGTAAATTAGTGAATAGCGTCCCCAAACCAAGTTGTAGCTTGTTGTCCGTCAACGCCGCAATCTTTGCGGGAATATCTTCACTTTTGATTGGCTTACGAACACTCACGAGCGTTAAAAAAGCGGCTTCCGTCATTGGTTCATACTTATCGATCAGCCGTTGGTAAAAATTTTCTGGCATATGCGTTCCCCCCTAATTAGGCTAAATAAAGCGCTTACTTTCACTAACTTAATTATGACGCTCTTAGTAATCTAATGCAATCTACACCAGTGTTTTAGGCGGTATAATCACACTGCATATCAAAAAAGTCACCGCGGAAATCTGCGGTGACTTCTTAGAAGCGTTATTTCACTATTCTTTGGTCGTACTAACGTCTTTTTAATGCACTTGAATGTCCGCAACCACGGTACTCGTTGCGTACGGAAAATGTGATTCCGAAACTTCAAACGGTTGACCATCATCCATGTAACTGACCTGGTTAATGACTAAAACGGGCTCATTTAAGGTCGCACCCATGGCTTCGACATCCTCATCCGTTGCCTTGGCCGCAGAGATGATCCGGTGGGAGCCGGCAATCTTCATGCCGTGCTCCCGTTCCAAATAGCCATAAATAGAACCTTCCAAAACTTTCTTCGTCAATGTGACCAGGCCAGTTGGCATAATCGTGTGCTCGTAGGCCCAAATTTTGCCATCAACGAACCGTGTCCGCCGAATCACGTAAACGGGATCCATTTCGTCAATCATCAGCTGTTCGGCTTCACGTTTGGTCGGTAAACGGGCTTCTAGTTCCAAAACCTTACTCGTGACCTTTTTTCCCTCATGCGTCCGGGTCGTTCCCAGCGGGCGGTCAACTTGCGTTTCTTGCCGATGCTCCGTTAAACTGAAGTCTTTGCGTACAAAGGTCCCGGCGCCCCGTTTCGAGTAGACCATGCCTTCAATGATCAATAATTGAATCGCTTTGTGGATCGTAATCCGGGTCGTATCAAACTTTGCCGCTAGCTTATTTTGATCCGGCATTAATTCACCTGGTGTATATTTGCCGGACTTGATATCGTTTCGTAAGCTGTCGGCAATCGTTTCATACTTGTAAGCCAAATTAGTCACATTCTTTCTTTAATAAGTTCTTGGTAACTAGTTTACCCCTTTTAATAGCTAAATGAAATCATTTGTATATACTTTTATTATCTTTGTTCAATTAGTGCTGTCGAACCGTCGTTGTCCTTTAATACCTACTATAATAGTTTGATTACTTTACGTTGCAGACATAAAGTAATTACTGACCAATCCCATGTAACCGCTGCCCTTCGCTTGGTTTTGCTTGCGATGGTTTACGGTTTGGCGTATGCTGTAATAAGTTAAATTCAGATGAGAAAAAGCTGTGACGAGATGAGTAGATTAACCTTTGCCTTTAGAGAGCCGTGTTTGGTGCAAAACGGTGACAACGTTAATCG
This sequence comes from Lactiplantibacillus xiangfangensis, assembly GCF_001438845.1. Lineage (GTDB taxonomy): Bacteria > Bacillota > Bacilli > Lactobacillales > Lactobacillaceae > Lactiplantibacillus > Lactiplantibacillus xiangfangensis. Next base: position 75,022 of record NZ_JQCL01000057.1, on the reverse strand, counting down.
AAGATGGTCTCGAAGAAGCTACTAGGGCCACTAATCAACCTTAGTCGGAGCGATCCGTTAACATCAAGACGAGTCCCTTTGGGGAAAATCTAGGTGGTAACACGCACAAACGCGTCCTTGAAAGTGTAAACTTTCAGGCGCGTTTTTTTCGTTGCCATACCGCTCATCACCGTTGTTTGCCATTATTATTCATATCTAAGGAGTGTTTTGCATGCAAAATCAGCAATCTAATTCAATCCGTACCGTCGTCGCTACTGGGATTGGCGCCGCCGTCATCTTTGTTTTAATGAAGTTCGTGGCCATTCCAACCGGGATTCCTAATACCCAGGTCAACGTCTCCATTGGTTTTCTGGCCTTACTCGGCGCCATCTTTGGGCCAGTCGCTGCCGGCCTAGCCGTATTCATCGGCCACGCTTTAAACGATTTCGTCACTTATGGTTCACCATGGTGGACATGGGTCATCGTTGATGGTTTAATCGGAGTCGCATTCGGGTTAGCAAAAAACCGGCTCAAAATCGCTAACGGCGCCCTTTCCACATCAAAATTAGTTTGGTTCAACATTTACCAAGTCGTCGTTAACTTTGTTGGGTGGGTGCTTTTGGCACCAACCGGTGATATCATTATTTATCATGAACCAGCAACGAAAGTGTACGTGCAAGGCGTCACAACCTGGATCATCGACTCAATCTCAGTTGCCATCATTGGGACCATCCTACTAGTTTTATACTCACGGACTCGGACCCAACGTGGGAGCCTAAAAAAGGAACGTTAATACTATGACCGCACCAATCATTAGCTTTAAAGACTTTTCATTTCAATATAACAGCCAAACTGAACCGACGTTACGCCATATCAATCTGGATATTTATCCCGGTGAAAAGGTTCTGATCGCGGGACCATCCGGTTCTGGAAAGTCCACCTTAGGGCGATGTTTGAACGGACTCATTCCACAATCCTATCCTGGAAAAGTGGCTGGAACTGCCATGGTCGCCGGCAAAGAAGTGACGAAGAGTTCTATTTTTGACCTCTCCATGAACGTCGGTACCGTCCTCCAAGACCCCGACAGCCAATTTGTTGGCCTGACCGTTGTCGAAGACATGGCGTTCTCACTGGAAAACGACCAACAATCGCAGGACGAGATGCAAAAAGCAACCGCAAAATGGGCAACGACGTTAGATTTAAAGGACTTATTGACCCATCGGCCACAGGAACTCTCCGGTGGTCAAAAACAACGGGTCTCCATGGCCGGCGTCTTAATCGACAACAGTAAAATCTTGCTGTTTGACGAACCGTTGGCAAGCCTCGATCCCGCTTCTGGTAAGGCGTCGATGGCCTTGATCGATCACTTGACCCATACGCAAGATTTGACCGTGGTGATTATCGAACACCGAATTGAAGATGTGTTGCAACAGCCAATCGACCGCTTAATCGTCATGCAAGACGGTGCCATTGTGGCCGATGACAAGCCCGAAGCCATTTTGCGGCAGTCCTTAATGGCCCAGCTTGGATTGCGTGAGCCGTTATATTTATCGGCTTTAAAGCTTGCTGGCGTTGATCTCGACACGTGCCAACACATCGATTCTTTAGCCAATTTACAGGTTCCAGATTTAACGGACCAGCTACAACGCTGGACAGCGGGGGTAACCTTAAAGGCACCCGTCCAGCACCCGGACCCACTACTAACCATCGACCACTTGACCTTTGGATACGACCCCAAGGCACCCATCATTAATGACCTCTCGACTACCCTCAATCGGGGTGAGATGGTCAGCCTCGTTGGCCAAAACGGGACTGGTAAATCGACGCTCAGTAACTTGATTACTGGCTTTTTGACCCCTCAACAGGGTCACATGACCTTCAACGGGCAACCGTTGGAACACCAATCCGTCAAAGAACGGGCCGATCAGATCGGTTACATTTTGCAAGACCCTAACCAGATGATTTCAAAAACACTGATCTACGATGAAGTCGCGGCCGGACTAGTTTTACGGGGTGTTGATCCTGATACCATTGAGCAACGCGTTTACGACGTTTTAAAAGTCTGTGGACTTTACGAATTCCGGCACTGGCCCATTTCGGCACTGAGTTTTGGCCAAAAGAAACGCGTGACGATTGCGGCAATTTTAGTCCTAGAACCAGCGATGCTCATTCTTGATGAACCTACTGCGGGACAAGACCTACAACACTATACCGAAATGATGGGCTTTTTAACGAAAATCAACCATGAAAAGGACATGACCATCATGTTGATTACCCATGACATGCACCTCATGCTCGAATACACTGACCGGACGATTGTTCTGGGTAGTGGGAATATTTTAATGGACGCAGCGCCGGCCGACGTTCTCACAAACGACACCATTATTGACCAAGCTTCATTAGCCAAGACGAGCCTCTATTCGTTGGCGGCGGCCCACGCGATCAATCCAACCGAATTTGTGGCTAAGTTTGTTCAGGCTGAACGGGAGGCGCGCTGATGCAACATCAACTATTGATTGGTTACGATGACAGGCACACCTTCTTAAACCGTTTGAGTGGTAGTACCAAGTTGCTTAGCTTTGTCGGCTTATCCGTCATTGGCATGATGACATTCGATACCCGTTATTTGCTCGGTATCATGGTCTTCTCGTTAATCTTATTTCGATTTTCAAAAATCAAATATCGCGACGTATCCTTTGTGATGAGTGTTATCATCGGTTTTTCCGTGTTGAACCTCGTCATGGTCTACGTCTTTGCCCCCCATTATGGAGTCGATATTTATGGCACCGAACACCTACTACTAGGGAGTTCTAACCACTACTTTAACTTGACGACGGAGCAACTCTTTTACGAGTTCAACTTACTTCTTAAGTACACGTTCGCGGTTCCGTTGGCATTGATTTTTTTGATGACGACCAACCCTAGTGAATTCGCAGCTAGTCTGAATAAGATTGGGATTTCCTATCGTATCAGCTACTCGGTCGCCATTGCGCTCCGCTATATTCCGGATGTTCAATCGGATTACCGGACAATCAGCTTAGCGCAACAAGCCCGTGGGTTTGAAATTTCTAAAAAGGCGAAATTTATGACTCGAGTCAAAGGTGGTATTCAAATTATGCTACCCCTGATTTTTTCCAGCCTGGATCGGATTGAAGTGATCAGCCAAGCGATGGAATTACGCCGCTTTGGTAAGGGCAAAAAACGGACGTGGTACATGGCGCAGAAGTTCAAGCGTAACGATTACCTCGCGTTACTAGTCGTGGCCTTGTTAATTTTACTTGGCATTGCCCTGTTTAAGGTTAACGGCGGACGTTTTTGGAATCCATTTAAATAAATAACCTTTTAAATAGGGCCACCCAGCAAACGCTGTTGGGTGGCCCTATTTTAGTCAAAAATCTAACTAAATAATGTTTCACGTGGAACAATCCAATACTATTTCAGTGTGCCACCGGCCTTCTAAGGCCCAACTTTCCTACTACCAAATAATTCCATATAATTTCTTTATGCTAGAGGTGTTTATTTTGGAATTTTCACATTTATTATTGCATAGTTAGTTTTGTAACCTGTGTTGCTTTAAGAACAGATTACTAAATTAAACCGACTACTGAGGAGAAAATGGTATGACAACTACACCAAAATGCACTCATTTAGTATCGCTTGGATCACCAGAAGAAGCTGCGGATCAAATTAAACAACTACTTGGTCTGGGGTGTAATACTCTGAAAGCAGATTCTGACTTGTGTTGTACAAATTTAGAGCCTTTGGCAAACAGTCTTGTTAATCCTTCTGCTGCTGATGTCGAAAACATCTTTTCTGTCTCACTGGATCTTACTAATCAAGACCAGAAAGATAAGGAACAGTATATCAAAAATAAATTTAAAGAGTTTTCGCAAAACAATCGCAGACTGCTGGATAGCTATCTCTGGGTAGAAATATCAGATATGGGAAAAGTAGTAGTAGTTGGTAGAACTACGATAAGATACAATGATCTGCTCAAAAAATACACGTTTCCACTGGGAGATACGGCTAAGGCTTTAGCTGAATACTATCATCTTCAACAGGACACAACTGAACACTATGTTGAGCAAATCAATCAAAAAATCGCAGGTGCAGTCATTATACCTGTTAAAGCCAACTCTGAATTTCCTTTAGATGACACTCATTACATCAGCAAAGTTGAAACGCAAATTGGCGAACAAATAGTACGCGCGTATGGGGCTATCAACGCATCATCACACACTAGTTATTAATTTCATAATATCTACTAATTTTCAAAATGGATAATGAAAACAGTCAAAAAAAGATGGCTTACAGCCATCTTTTTTCTAGCTTGTCTTATCGTTTCAGAAGCATCTTGCCACTCAATTAAGATGTTTCACGTGAAACATTCTTACCGGTGTTCTAATAGCCACTGGAAGCGTCGAATCGCCGTCTGGTGGTCAGTCTCACTATGTTGCGCCACATAAAAGTAACTTAACGTTTCGTGTAATTCGGCTTGTCGTTCCATTGCTAAGTGATACTGCTGATCAAAGCGCTGGTTAAAGTCTGCCATCGTCTCGCTAGTCGCCAGTTCACGCCGACAAAAGGTTTGTAGCTCACCCTTAGTCAGTCGTTGCCGTGCAATTACCCCTAACTCGGGATTGGCAGCCAACCGCCGACCAAGTTCACGTTGCATCGTTTCCGTTGCGTGAGCCCCTAACCACGTTTCAATCTGCGTCACTGTCGACTGGTCACACAATTGCTCAAACCATGTCAGCGTCAGTTGGGACGCCCAGCGCGTCGTTAACAATCGTTGCCAATCCGCTCGCTGGTTCGCTGCTTGATGATAAGTCCATCCCCAACAACTGTTGAAGACGTCGTCGTAGAAACGGGTCGTTTGCCGCTGATCTAATTCACGGGTCGTTTGGTCGAGATCTTGTACGAATTGGTGGTCTAACATGGCCAGCCGACGTACTTGAATCCGTCCCGTCTGCCGGTACTCAATCACCATTTGCCCAAATTGGTAGGAATTGACTAACGTTTTTGACATGGCAGGTACCGTTAACTTTTCAAATCGTTGTTTGGCTTCTGGGCGTTCAGGACGCGTCACGATAATTGCGGCTAACTGACTCAAGTAACGGCGGTATGCCCGGCTATTGCGTAACTTTTGTTCGGCCGCATTCACAGACTGTTGCGCATCGATTTGGCGTTGTTGCTGGTCTTGTACTAATCGCTGTTGGGCAGCGTGCTTTTCAGCAGCCACAACGGCTTGTTCGTCGGCAGCCAGACGCTGATAAGTCTGCTCGGCCGGACGCAACTCACGCAACGGGAGCTTAGTCGTTCTGCGTCTTAGGTACGTCGTCACCGTATCCGTTGTCGTCTGCCGCAGCTGTTGTGCCTGCGGACGCTGGCTCACTGGTAGATCCGGTAGCCACGGCTGCTTAAACATAATTGTTGGCACAACGGGCACTGCCTCTGTCAGAGTCTGATACTGCTGGACCGCGTTGCGGTTATCTTCAGTTGTAATCACCATCAAATAGCGGGTTTCAGCGTTCATGAACTTTTTAACGCACTCCGAACCCACCACTAATTCCTGGTGGTTGTGTTTATTTTGAACGTGATATTCATAGCGCACCGGCTTGTGGCACAGTTCGCAATGCCGCCACTGAGTCCGGGATTCACTCGGATTAATCACGTAAGGCAAGCTAGCTAGTAGTTGCCACTCGTGACTACAAGCGGTTAACCAATCCGCGTGTTTTTGAATAATTAAGTTACGGACCGTCGGCTTCAAAAAGTCACTGTCCGCTTTGATTGTGACGTGTTCACGTAATAGTGGACTAATTTGCTGCAAACTGCTTTGCCGCCGTACCCGCTCGCTTAACAAAAAGAAGCGATTTTCTGCGGGTGTCACTAAAGTGGTCATCGCTGGCATGGCGCCCACTCCCCTCTTAAAAAGGTGCCGTTCTAGCATACCATATCTTACCGTCACGTCTTCAGAAAGAACCCCCAAAGACACAACAAAACGGCGCCGTGCAATTGCACAACGCCGTTTCATATTTTAATGGCTAATTAATTAGCTAAACATTTTCTTAGTTGCTTTGAGCAAGGTCTTAGGATCCTTGTCGTAACGTGGTGTCTTAACCAAGTTTTCCATTGGTACACCGGCAAAGTGGTAAGCGGCAATTTCACCAGAACGAACCGCACTTTGTTCTGTGAAGATCATCTGGTAAGGTTGTTCCGCAAATTCACCCGTGAAGGCCAAGTTAGTCGAATGCTTTGGCAAAACTTCTGGACGATCGGACTTTGCCCGGTTGTTGAAGAGTGCGGAGGCATATGGCATGTAAACAGGAATGTTGTTAATGATGCTATCCATGATTTCTTTTTCCTTATCCTTAATGTTACCAGGACCAGGATCAACCTTGGATAACTGGCCAATCAATTCTTGGGCCATTTCTTTCCCAGTCATTTCAATGTAAGGCTTGTGTACAAATTCACCCTTACGACGTGGGTAGAGGAAGTAGCCCCAAAGAACCGTTTCATTTGGCTTCTGGGTCGTAAAGTGTGGTTGATGGTGAACCACGATCGACATGTTAACATCCTTTTGATTCAACGGCGTAATTGGCGTGGTTGAAAGGAAGGAGTTCAACGCATTTCCGGGTTCCTGAGTGGTGATCCGCACGATTTCGTTTAAGAACAAGTGGTTCTTAGTCGTCAACGTGAAGCTGGACCATTCACTCGCATTGCGGTCATTGAAGAACTTGTCTGGCGTCCCTAAGTTGTAGAAACGTTCAGTAGCTTTCTTCCAGAGTGCCGCACTGAGCCCGTATTCCATGTTTTCTGGTGCTGGTGTGTTGAAATCACCCATCGTTGCGGAGTCGGTGATTGACCCGTTCGTGAAGATCACGGCAGTATCGTCGTCCACTTCAACTTCTTCGGTATCACCACTCTTAACATCCTCAACGACTAAGCCAGTGACCGTGATCTCGTCTTGCATTTCGGTGTCTTTGAACTTCCAGTCTTTAACAATCTTGTTATCGATGAAGGTGACATCTTGAGCTTCCAAGTATTTGATCAGTGGTAAAATCATGCTTTCAAATTGATTGTAACGGGTCCGGTTAACCCCAACCAAATGTTCAATTTGTGTGAATTCATAAATCATTTGGTGCATATAACGCCGCAGTTCCTGAACGGAGCTTTGGGTTCTGAATGCAAACGTGGTTTCCCACATGTACCAGAAATTGGTCTGGAACATATGTGGGTCTTCTTTGAAGTAGTCCGCAATTGAAACGTTATCGAGCTTAGTTTCTTCGCTATCTGGCATCAAAACTAACTTGCTTAGTAACGTCCGGTCCTTGTTATTCATGCCCAACTTGCCTGCATCAATAATGCCCTTACCACCTTGCATCAAACGTGCAATGTCGTAAGTCCGATGTTTCGAGTCAAAATCACGCGTATCCTCAGCGGCCGTCATCCCTGGTTCCGTTACGGAAGGAATCCGGTCCAATAAATCCATTAAGTCAACGTACGTCCGGTAGTTCAGCATCCGACCACCACGGGCAACGTAACCCGTTGTGTTTTCCATCGGATGATTCTTGTTCCAATACTCATTGGTAAAATCAGTGGTAGAACCACCATCGTTAGCACCATGCATATCAACGCCGTAGAAAGTGATGTCCTTGCCATCCCAATGACCATCTTGAATCAAATATACAGCCGCGGCCATGTTTGATAGCCCGGCACCAATCATAATTGCTTTACTTTTAACCATAATAACGCCCCCAAAATAGGTTTTTCAATGTTTGATAACGCTTACAGGTACATTATACAACTTGGATAGTGCTTGTCCAGTTTGAACTGAAAATTTTTACTTCTTTTCATAAAAGCTTAATAAGTGTTGTCACGATAATCCTATAACACCGTTAGTTATTAACGCCATCGCTTGCCATTCAAACTTTACGTTAGCGTTAGTTTAGTCGCAAAGTTTGAATTATTTTAATCATAAAATCAAAAACCATTTAAACTTTCTATTAATATTATGAGCTGTGCCCCTTTTACCAGCCCATTAAATGCTTTAAGATTAACTATCGAATCATTATTTTTGGAGGGATTTTTTTGCCGGTAAACGGTCCTACTCGTAATACGTTACCCACCCGAATCATCGCATTAATTTTTAGTTTGGCTTTAAACGCCTGCGGTAACGCACTGTGCGTGACTTCCAATGTCGGCAGCGGCATTTGGACGGCCGCAGCGGTCAACTTACACGCTGCCTTTGGTCCGGACGTCGGTATCTTGCTGTTCATCATTGGCTTGATCAACGCACTGACTAATCAAGTGCTGATTCGGCACATAGACTTACCTCGCTTCGGGGGCGAGATCGTCTACGTGCTAGTTTTTAGCTATTTTATTGATATTTTTATCAAAGGTTTTACATGGCTCGGGGTGCCCGCGCTACCATGGTTTGTGCGCATGCTTCTATCGATTTTAGGTGTCTCTGCCTTTTGCATTGCCATTTCGATGTACCAACGCGCTAACATCTTTATGCACCCTAACGATGATACAACGAACATTTTGCGTTTTATGTATTTAAAGGAAAACGCAACCGCATCGCAGTTGATCGACTTCGTCCCACCAATTATCGTTATTTTAATAACCTTTGTGATCACCCATCGAGTTTTGGCCGTGAACATTGGGACCCTCTACTCGATCCTGATGAACGGTGTCATCATTGCCGCTGCTGATCAGTATATCTTTCCAAAGCTCGTTCATAACTTTAAATTCAATTCACGATAAAAGAGTGGCCCAAAAGACGGTTAGTTTGTGAGCATTAACGTGAAATCAGTGATTATTCTTGGGTTTAGAACGGTCGCTGATTTCGGGTTAAGCGAAACAAACTGCCTTTTGGACCACGTTTCTTATCTTGACTGTTCATTCAAGATTAACGAATCGTACCCGTATATTGAAACGCATCCGAGGTTGGATCTTGTAAAAAAGCTTTTAAATCGGTCATATTTTCAATCGTGGCCTTCCCAGATTTTGCTAACATCACGTTAAAGGTGCCCTCACCTAAAGTTTCACCATAGTAGGCCACTGGAATATCCAGACCATACGCTGTTCCAGTTTCCCAAATTGTGCCAGTGTCAAAACCATCAACAACGGCGACCACTAACTTAGCCCGTTTTAAATGCAACACGTTGTCCGCAAAGACTGTGTTTCGGTCTGCTTCAGTCGCATCAGGCGTCAAATCAATGCCGTCCAGTCGCGGACTGTAGTAGGTCAGCCCCATATCATCCATTAACCGCTCGATTTTTGCTAATCGTTCGGGTTGTCCCGGCGTAAACCAAGGACCCGCCAAATAAATTGCTGGGTGGTCACTCATTAGTCGTGTACTCATTTCATCGATCCTCTCTCAATCTGTTTATCCATTTTAACCACAGGGCGTTTTGAAAACAAGCATCACAAACAAACCGTCCAAGATGAAACCAGCGAACGGCTTTATCTTGGGCGGTTATAATAATTTCATATTGTGATTATTTTTGACTCAATTGGCTCAACCCATTAAAGTCGGCCGTCGATAATTCAACGTTTGCGGCTGCAACGTTATCTGCCAAATGTTCCACGGAACTCGTCCCAGGAATTGGCAAAATATTATCCGACCGCTTCAACAACCAAGCTAACGCAATTTGCGCAGGACTAACTTGGTATTTTTGTGCCATGGTACTCAGTACACTACCTGGCTGTGCCAGTTCACCGGTTGCTAACGGGAACCACGGCAAGAACGCCATGTTTTGTGAAGCCGCGTAATCAACCACGTCGTCATCACGATGATCTGAAACGTTGAACAAGTTTTCAATCGCATCGATTTTAGCCACTTTTTGAGCCTCTTTGATTTGGTCCACGGTGACCTGGCTCAACCCGATATGTTTAATCTTGCCTTCGTCTTGTAACTGCTTCAATTCACCAACTTGATCCGCAATTGAAAAATGATCATCGATTCGGTGTAAGAATACGAGGTCTTCATGATCGATTCCTAAGGTCATCATTGAAACTTCTACTTGTTGCCGCAGATAGTTAGGTTCACCATGCGGCGTCCAAATATTTGGCCCTTGCCGCGTTTGACCAACCTTATCCGAAATAAAAATTTGATCGCGATTTTGCGCACCACTTAAGCCGGCTGCTAAGTACCGATCCGCAAACCATGGCCCGTACGAATCCGCCGTGTCAAAGAAGTTGACGCCGTATTCCAAAGCCTTTTTAATAACCTTGATTCCATTTTCAGGATCAGCATAGGGACCCCAAGTTCCAGGACCCGTTAATTGCATGGTGCCGTACCCAAGCCGATTAACCTTGAACTGATCATCAAACGAATACGTTCCCGCATTAGCTGCATTAATTGTTGTCATTCAATCGCTCCTATCATAATCAGTATTATTTCGTTATCCTAACCCAGTTTACTCCCAGTATTGAGTGGGTCAAACATTTTACCCACTCTACGGGAACTGCTCATTACCGGAGAACAATCGTTATCCGTTAGTGTTTGTGATTTAATTGATGCTGTTTGATCCGTTGTGGTTGCACATGAACGGTGGGGTCCCCCACTAAAGTAAGTAACCCAGTTGCTACTAGTACGACCATTAAGATTTGAATAATTGCCATATTTAACACCTCTACATAACTTCTATAATTGAAATATGGCTAGTTTAGCCCCTTCGACCTACTCGAAGACAATGATTTTTTCTGCCAAAAATTATCCTCATCAAAAAAGCGCTTGGGACTGTTGCTCCCCAAACGCTCATCATTTACTCGGTACTTCGTTTTTCTCTTTTCCAAATATCGGGTACTAACCACAAGACTAATCCCAAGTTGATCAACAACAACACCGCCGTCATGATAAAGACGGCATTATAATTAAACCAACCTGCGACAAGCCCGCCTAGTAACGCCCCCAGCATATTCCCAATCGCTTGAAACGATTGATTATAGCTAAAGACCGTCGACGTTAAGTGGACTGGCGTATTTTTGGTTAAAACCGTTTGAATCTCCGGGTACAACGCACCATCAGAAATTCCAATCGCAAATCGCAGTATTCCAAGTGCAATGACACTCGTTACAATCCCCTGTGGGAAGTACATAATGACCGCAAAAATATAGCCGAAGACAAGTACACGTCCCGAACCATGATGATCGCCATAACGTCCTAACCGGGGCGCAGCAATAATGTTAGAAATCCCGGGAAGCGCGGCAATAATTCCCGCAACCACCGTAATGGGGCCACGGTAATTCATTAGTTCTCGCACATACAGGCTAATGATGGGCGCAATTGACGCATTCCCAAATTGAACAATTGCCGTTGAACAAAGCATAACGATGATCAGCATTGGATTTTTAAACGCCGCTAACGGGTTACGACTCTCACCCGGTTGCCGATGATGTTCCACCGGCTTAAAGTGCTCCTGAACAAAGATCAAGCTCATCAAAAATGCGACCATCAAGAGGCCCGCCGTAATGAAGAAGGTATTGCGAATGGAAAACAATTGAGCTAAAAAGCCACCAATAACTGGTCCGAACAATTGCCCACTAACGGCCCCAGTAATCAAAGTGCTGAGCGCCCGGCCACTATATTGGCGCGGGGTCTGTGAGGCCACTAGCGCCTGCGCGTTAGAAATAAAGCCCGCAAAAACGCCTTGAAGCGCCCGTAAAGCAATCAATTGCCAAACGCTGGTCACAAATCCCATTAACCCCATCGCAACGGCCATTCCGAGTGAAGCCCGTAACAGCATAATCTTACGGCCTTTTTTATCCGCAATGATTCCCCATAACGGGGCTGAGATTGCAGAAATCGCGTAGTCCGCAGCAAAGGCCAAACCACTATAAAACGTGACCTGCGCCTTAGTAAAATCACCTAATTGACTAACGAATAATGAAAGGAATGGCATAATTTCACTAAAAGCCATCCCGGCAACAAACGTACAAAACCATAGAACAATTAAATTACGATGCCATGGTCCGCGCTCACGTTCTGCGTCATCCACGTCTGTCATCTCCAAATCTAGTAACAACTAATTTTCAGTAAGTGTCATGATAATTAGCTTATCATATTTTTTGCACGAAATTACAGCTATTTCCCGGGAAATTTTTGGGTGTGTTCACCGAGACAGCAAAAAGCACGCGTCCGTGTGATTACGGACGCGTGCTTTTTAACTATCTATAACGTTAATTACTGAATTTCAATGTGACCAGCATCTTTTGCGGGTGCCGTCTTAGGTAACGTGATCGTCAAAACACCAGCCGTTTGGGTCGCACTGATCTTATCAGCGGCGACGTTTGGTAAAACGTACTGACGTTGTAACGTGCCAGCATGACGTTCATTCAAGACAACGTTTTGATCTTTGTCTTCATGATCAACAAAGCTGTTCTTTTGAACTTTGATCGACAATACGTTGTCGCGGTAATCTAACTTAACGTCCTGCTTATCAATTCCTGGAACGTCGACCTTAACTTGATAACGGTCATCCGTTTCATCAATGTCCGTCTTCAACGCTTGATCCATACTAGTAAACGGTGCCCAGAAATCCTGCGCCATTCGTGCAAAAGGATCCAACATACCAAAATCATTTTTGTTCATTAAAGTGTTAGCCATACTAACAGTCCCCTTTCATTCATAATGCTTGGCTAATTATACGGGCCGGCGGTTTTATTTTATTTGACCTTTCCTGACCTTCGACTTATATACTACCAGCTTTATTTATCGATGCAAGCAATTAGCACTCCAGATGTTGGACTGCTAATTGCTAGTTAATTCTTAAACCCTATGCGAATTAGTGGCCGTTTGTAAGTAAACCTGCTACATTAAGTGTAGTAATTTAAAAAGGGGTACTAAACTATGAAAATTAATATTCATCGTTCAGCACACGACCGCGTCTTTGCTGGCGTTGTCGGTGGACTGGCTGAACATTTCAACTGGAATGCTAACGTCGCACGGCTACTATTTGTTGTTTTATCTATTACACCCGTGTTTCCAGGAATCATCGTTTATTTGATTTTATGGTTATTAATGAAGGATCCAATTGAAGCGTAATCACATGCAGGTGGTGCCCCTTTATCCGGGCGTCACCTGTTTTTATCACTATTCAGTGATACCCAATTGTCACACTCGTAATTTTCAGACACAAAATTGTTAAACATTTTAATACCTAAAAATAACGTTCATCATATATAATATATTAAACAAACAATGCATATATGGAAGGGATGTGGCGAAATTGTCCTACACAATGCGCAAGAAACGCCGAGACTTTAATGACCCCAATCGATAATATAATAAATTTTTTAGGAGTGGATTGAATGATAAAAGATAACACCCATAGATTGAACACCACGGAAGCAACTACTGATGATCAGGTCCCACCTGATCCGGTCAAGTTGTGGCAGCTTGATGAATCGGCTTTAGCTACTAAGTACCATACGGATCCACAAGATGGGCTAAGTATTGCCGAAGCTGCTGACCGTTTACAACACGACGGTCGAAACGAATTGGAAACGAAACGTACATCCCGGTTCGTCCAATTCATCAAGCAGTTTAATAACAGTATTATTTATATTTTAGCGGCCGCCGCGATCTTAACGTTTTTCATGCACCGTTACTCGGACTCCGTCGTTATTGGCTTAGTTATCATTGCCAACGCGATTATCGGATATGTTCAAGAACGGCAAGCGGGTAACGCCTTAGAGCGTATCCGCGAAATGTTGATTTCAAAAAACTTTGTGATTCGTGACGGAAAGAAACTCGAAATTGATGCGCGTGACCTAGTCGTCGGTGACCTCGTTAACTTGGAAGCCGGTGACGCGGTTCCCGCGGACATGCGTCTTATCTCCGCGGACAACTTCAACGTTCAGGAATCCGTTTTAACCGGTGAAACGAACGCCGTTGAGAAACAAGAAGAACCCATGACGGCTGACCAGTTAGCCTTGGCCGACCGTAAAAACATGGTCTACGCATCAACCGCGGTCACTAGTGGTTCCGCCTTCGGGCTCGTTACAGCCACCGCTGAAGATACTGAAATTGGGCATATTCAACAATCCGTTAGTGAAGTTAAACAAACTTCAACACCATTAATGCGGAACTTAAATTCCTTAGGTCTCTGGCTTTCCGTCGCCATCGTTGTGGCGGCCGTCTTACTATTTGTATTAGGGCTAGTAACGAAGATTTACAGCTTACCAACCCTTTTAATCGCCGTTATTACAATGGTCGTGGGCTCAATGCCTGAAGGATTGCCAGCTAGCACGTCCGTGGTCCTTGCGATGGGAACCCGTCAAATGACGAAGAAAAACGTTATCGTTAAGTCGCTTCCCGCCGTTGAAACTTTAGGGGCCGTGGATATCGTCAACACTGATAAAACCGGGACTTTAACTAAAAACGAAATGACCGTAACTAAAGTCGTTACCCCTGACAACACGTTTGACGTGACCGGTGTGGGTTACGACGACAACGGTGGTGTTAACTTTGACGGTGCGTTGAAGTTACACGGTAAAGCCGTTGACTGGCATGCCGACCGTAACATGGAATGGCTCGTCAAAATTGCCGGACAAACAACCGACGCACAGTTACACTTTGAAAATAATCGTTGGGAACTGACCGGTGAACCAACCGACGGGGCGTTAACAACCTTGTACCGGAAAATGACTGGTCACGATCCCGAAGTTGATGAGGTCGACTCACTCCCATTTGACTCCGCCTTTCGTTTTTCCGCCCGCTTAGCCGATTTAGATGGCCAACGGTTCCTGATGGTCAAAGGGTCACCCGCAACCATCTTACGGTTAACCAAACAAGCTGATCAACCTACTTACTGGGACCAGGCGATGGATGAGTTAACGGCGGACGGCTTACGGGTCGTTGGTTTGGCTTACCTCCCCGTTTCCGATAACGTCACGGAAATCGATGCCCAACAAATTGGCGGCTTAAACTTAGCCGGCTTAGTTGGGATCATTGACCCGCCACGCGAAGAAGCGGCTAAAGCCATTGCCGAACTCCGCCAAGCTGGCGTACAAGTTAAAATGATTACCGGGGACCACCCGGATACTGCGATGGCAATTGCCAACAAGTTAAACTTGGCACCAACCGTCAATGCCATTACGGGGCCTGAAATTGACGCCATGGATGACGCCGAGTTAAAGGCTAAGATTGACGATTACAACGTCTTTGCACGCGCGACACCTAACAACAAATTGCGAATTGTCCGTGCGCAACAAGCAAACGATCACGTGGTTTCCATGACTGGTGACGGGGTCAACGATGCGCCCGCCCTAAAGCAAGCTGACATTGGGGTTGCGATGGGGATCAAGGGGACCGAAGTGGCCAAGGAATCCGCTGACATGGTACTTGCGGACGATGACTTCGCTGATATCGTTGCCGCCGTGCGTGAAGGTCGCCACGTCTTCGATAACATTCGGAAAACGATTCGCTTCTTACTCCCAACTAGTTTTGCTGAAGGGTTAGTCGTTATCATCAGTATCTTGATGGGACACGAATTACCACTGTACCCGACCCAGTTGCTATGGATCAACATGGTCTCCGCACTGACCATCCAGTTTGCGTTCATTTTCGAGCCACCCGAGGCTGGCATCATGTCCCGGGGGCCACGGAACGTTAAGGCGGGCTTGCTAAACAAGCTGGACTCGTTTGAAATATTCTACGTTTCCTTGTTGATTTCTGGCTTAGGCATCTTTGCTTACGACTACTTGACCGCAATTGGGCTACCAAACGTAGTCGGAAGTACGATGTCACTGAACATTATCATTTTTGGGAAGATCTTCTACCTGTTCAACTTGCGAAACGACCACCCGGTTATTTCCAAGTACTTCTTCCAAAACAAGATGGCGTTCTATATCATCGGTATCCTGATCCTGTTGCAGCTCGGCATTATCTACTTGCCGTTCATGCAATCAGTCTTCCATACTACCAACATCAACTTCTGGTACGGTTGGGGTATTCCAATCGTCTGCGGAATCGTCGTCCTGATCGTGACGGAAATTGGGAAGTTCCTACGTTTCCGGTTTGCTCGTGACGAAGTGTTAGACTAATTAAACGACAATCTAAAAGAGCAGCGCCTACATATATGAGGTGCTGCTCTTTTCGTGTACCCATCGGTCTTATTTTAACTCTCAAAAATCTTGGCTTGCTTAAACTTCTCGCCATGTCCCCTTAACTAGCCAATGCATCACCGCGGGCAACTGCGCAACCCACAGGGGCCAATCATGGCGACCGGGTAACTCACGCCAAGTGAAGCGGTCACCGAGTTTGGCCTCAAAGTGTGGCCGACTCGCCTCATCCATGGCTCGCAACATGTCCTGACTTCCCGTCGTCATTAACACGCGGAGCGTCGACCGTTCAGGCTTTAGCTGTTCAAGTAACCAGTTCACATCGTTGGCGGTACCCGTCATTTTATCTGGATCAAACGCAATGTCCATATCCGGCATAATGGCCGCCTTGTCAGTTCGAAACTGGGCAATGTCCGTGACTGGTGACATCGCCGCCACCGCCGCAAACCGTTGTGGATACGTCAACGCCCAGCGCAACGCACCATAGCCACCCATCGAGTTTCCCGCCACCATGTTTTTCTTAGGATCATCACTCAGTGGAAAGAGGTAACGCATTCGCGCCGGTAATTCGGTCGTCATAAACGTCCAGTACTTCGGTCCCGCCACCATATCCGTGTAAAAGCCCCGTTCCGTTTGTGGCATCACGACGGCCACCCGGTACTGGGTCGCTAACCGCTCAATCGCCGTTTCGCGCAGCCAGGTCGTGGCGTCTCCCCCTAACCCGTGCAACAACCACACCGTCGGTAACGCTTGACGCCCACTGCAATAATCGGGTGCCACACTCCCCGTCGGCGTCAATGGTTCGGGTAAAACGACCTGTACCGTTACTGAGCGCCGTAACGTATTCGAGAAAAAGTTGTTACTATGAATTGACATTTAAACACCTCAGCATTCATTCAAATCATCAAAGCGTTTTTAAAAACGTTAGTAACGCTTCATTAAAGGCAGCCGACTGTTCAGCCATCACGATATGTCCCGCTTCGGGAATCACAAGGCTCTGACCATGGCGCGCCATCTTAGCCGTGACCGCCGCAAAATCTGAATCAAAATACGGGGACTGCTCACCGGCAATAATCAAAAACGGCACGTTGAGCTGTTTAATCACGTCACGCCAATCTTGAAACGCATGGTTAATGAGTAATGGCACCATCAATGCACTGTCAAACGGCGCCTGGGTCTCGATTGCCTTAACCCGGGCATAAGTTGCGTCGTCAATGTGCTTATACGTTGAACGTCCTAGTGGCAACTTGAAGTAGTCCGGGAAATCCCGCCACTGAACCTGTTTAAATCCATAAGGCCAGCTCACTGTATTAATCATCTTAGGTGTTTGGTCAACATCGATCACGGCCCGGATATTGTTATCACCATATAGTGACAAGTAGGCAAACCACGTGGACGCCCCCATTGAATTGCCTAGTAAAATCGGATGGTCCAACTCGAGATGCGTGATTAACTCGTGCGCATCAACGGCGCGGCGGCTGATGCGTAGTCCCTTAGCCGTATGTTCCGACAAGCCTTGGCACCGGCCATCCAAATTAATGACCCGGTAGCCTGCCTGCAATAAGACTGGAATTTGAGCTAACCAAATATCCTTAGAACCACCAAAGCCCGTTAAAATAACAACGGCCTGACCAGTCCCTTCATCCGTATAATCCAAACTAACGTGGTCCGACGTCAAAAATTGCATCCAGCATCACTCCGTTCTTGACTAATTAGTCAAAATATTCAAGGCTTAACTTTTCTAACTGTTCATACCAAGTTTTAGTCGCTGCATCCGTATCCGGTGCCATCACCGTTACCGGCGCAACTAAATTAGCTGCCCGTGACCAGTCAACCGTCTCATCGTCATGCATTAATCCTGCTTGCAGTTGCGCAATCTGGGCGTTAGTAATCTGTGACAAATCATTGACCAACCCTAGTAACGCATTAACGGCTAGTTGCGTGGTCACAAGCTTTTTCCAGTCTGCTTCTGTCATTGTATCGCCTAACGTTAACCGCCGTTCAAGTGGCACCGCTGGGACTTCTTTAACTAAAAACGCCTGAAAATCCATCACTGCCTGGCTAATAATAGCATAGCCCTGCCAGGGTAGTTGCCGGTTAAACTGCTGCAATGTCTGCTTAGTGACCGTCATGACGGACCAATTAGGACTAGTCTTCTGCGCTACCGTTAACCACAAGGCAACGAAGCGTTGCATCGTTTTACGCACAACTGGTCGCTGCCGTTTGGCCCGGGTTAGGTGATAGCGGACCTGCAAAAATTCCACCACTGCATCCGGCGTCAACGCCCGTTGCTCATGGACTTGGTGTCGCTGTTTAAGTTGCCGTTGCTTCTTTTGCCGACTGACTTTTGCATAATGTCCTTGTTTGACCATCTCATGCCACCGCCTTCTTGCTTAGTTTACTAATTTTACCGCAAAACCTGGCCAAAACAAAAAGAACTCACCATCGCTGGCAAGTCCTTCTCTAAAGTTCTTCTTCAGTTTTACCGTGATACTTACGGAAATAAATCAACGTCATGATGGCCAGGAAGACGACCCCTACCAAAATTGAATAACGCGTTTCCGGATTGATGAACATGAAGATCAACGTTAACGCCAAGAATGCCAGCGTTAAGTAGTTTGAATAGGGTGACAGTGGCATCTTAAACGGATGTCCCGCCATCTTATCCGCGTTTTGCTTGCGGAACTCGATCTGACTGACTAAAATCACGAACCACGGCACCATCCCTGGTAACACACTGGAACTGTAAACCATCACGAAGATCTCACTCGCATCCTTAAAGAATAGCGGTAAGATCACGTTCAACACGATTCCAATCAGAATTCCCGCAGAAATTGCAATGACCGCGTAAAATGGTACCCCGTGACGATTCAACAACGTCATTTTTCGTGGCAATTGGTGGTTTTCCGCCAACGTATACGTCATCCGACTCGCACTGTAAATACCGGAGTTCGTACCCGAAAGTGACGCGGTGATCACCACGAAGTTAATAATTGAAGCGGCCGCGGTAATCCCAATTTTGGCAAACGTCTGAACAAATGGTGACCCGATTTGATTCAACTGATCCCATGGATAGATGCTGACGATGACGAAGATGGCCCCAACATAAAAGATCAAAATGCGGGCAACCGTCGAACGAATCGCTTTAACCAAGGTACTCTGTGGATTTTCGGCTTCACCCGCCGTCACCCCAATCAGCTCAATCCCTTGATAGGATGCCAACACGATCGACAGGGCAAATACAAAACCTTTGACCCCGCCGGTGAAGAACCCACCGTGCGACCATAAGTTACTGATCCCAATTGGATGACCATTGTTGCCGAATCCAAACAGGATTAACCCTAAACCGGCGATGATCATCAAAATAATCGTGACCACCTTAATCAGTGAAAACCAGGTTTCAAGCGTCCCAAACATTTTTACCGAGATGAGGTTCGCCACACATAGGAAGACAATTGCGATGAGTCCTGGCACCCAGTCCGGTAAGTTCGGCCACCAATAACGACAGTAGCCGCCCAACGCAATCATTTCACTCATCCCAACGACGACGAATTGGAATACGTTGCTCCAAGCCGTGAGGAAGCCAAATACTGGGTGAATGTATTCGGAAGCAAACTTAGCGAACGAACCCGTATTAGGATCCACGTACAGCATCTCGCCTAACGCCCGCATAATCAGGTATAAAAAGGCCCCTGAAACGACGTAGGCAATCAAAACTGACGGTCCGGTCCACTTGATGGTCGAGCCCGATCCCATGAAGAGACCGACCCCGATCGTGCCACCTAATGCAATCATTTGCATCTGGCCCGTACTTAATTTTCTTTGCATACATTACTCTCTTTTCATTAATCAAAGAACGACCTATCGATTTTTGATAGTATATAGCTTTTATCTTAGCTAAAAAATAACGACGACGCAAATTAGATTACAACTAGCAAGCGAGGTCTGTACTAATAGCCACGCTAAATTAAGCGCTATTAGTAGAATTTCATCGACTCAAACGGAAAACTAACCTGTTTTGCGTATAATTAAGTTATCAACCACAAAGGGAGTGTTTCTTATGGCAAATTATATTCAGGAAATCCGCGCACTCGTTGGTCATAAACCAATTATTTTAAACACCGCCGCGGGGATTTTAGTCAACGACCAACAACAAGTCCTCTTAAACTTGCGAACCGACACCCACAACTGGAGTTTACCCGGGGGCTATCTGGAGTACGGCGAAACCTACGCGGAAGCCTGCGTTCGTGAATACCAAGAAGACAGTGGCTTTCAAGTTCGCATCATCGACCAGATTGGGATTTTCGATCGCGGGGAAGCCGTTTACCCTAACGGCGATGTGGCCCAAACAATCAGTGCCTTATACCTCGTTGAACCCGTCGGTGGCGAAGCCTTAGAACATTCAACCAACGAAACCCTTAAATTAGATTACTTTGACTTTGACAAGCTACCACCGCTGCTTAACCAGCAAACGGCCGACATGTTAGCCGCCGCGCACGACTACCTCGAAAAATAAGCTAGAAAAGTCCAATCAAAAAGGACTGCGATTCTTTCGCAGTCCTTTTTCTATAATTAATCATTTTGACCAATTAGTCTATATCTTGGTCGTTCCAGCTATGCAAAAAGATCTGGCGCCAGTCAGGATTTTGAGGAACGATTGACGTTTGTGGATGCTCGGGGTTCGCAATAACGGCTAAATTTGCAATCGCCGACAGTGGGACTTGCTGCATTTCAAACGTATCGTAATTATAAAAAGCCAGACAGCCAATGATTGTCTGCTCGTCATCCTTAGCCGTGGTTGTAAAGAGCTGCACTGGATAGATGGGCTGGGTCACCATCCCGACCGTCGGCTCAAAATAGTGCATCGTCGCAATCTCGTGGTAAATGACCGCGTGAATTAACGCCTGGACTAACGTCGTATTCACAGCTTCCAAGCTTCCCGGTAATAGTTGGACCCGTCGTTGATAGCCGGACAGCGCGTGATAGGCTTGATCACCGACCGTTACCCGAATTTTTTCCACGGTCAGATCAGAAACGCTCGGCTCTAACAGCTGACCGCCTTGTTGATTAGGTAGCCCCGAAATTAGCAAAGCCGCTAATTCTTGCTGATTAAACGTCGCGTGACTCTGACTCGCCGTCACTGGTAAATACGGAACAACCGGCTGTTCTGGAAAAGTTAACGCGGCTTGCAAAGCTGGTTGTGCCCGGGGATCACCAAACGCTGTCCAACTGACCACAAAGCCTAACCGAGCGTGCGCCGACACGTCACTAACTCGGTAAAAAGCGGTCGTGGTGCTCGCATCATCCGCCAAATTATCATTTTGACCG
This sequence comes from Lactiplantibacillus xiangfangensis, assembly GCF_001438845.1. GTDB lineage: Bacteria > Bacillota > Bacilli > Lactobacillales > Lactobacillaceae > Lactiplantibacillus > Lactiplantibacillus xiangfangensis. Next base: position 53,641 of record NZ_JQCL01000057.1, on the reverse strand, counting down.
GTCATGACCGCCGCACTCATCCCAACGACGTAAAAGCTATCCGCATTGGTTAACACGATCCCGTTCTCCCGGCTAGACTGCCAACGTTGAACGACTTGCCCGCCGCTAGTTGTCTGACACGCCACAATGCTTTGATCGCCCACCCGCGCCCAATCTGGTGTGAGTAAGTAACGCCGCGTCACGGTTAATTCATCTCCAGGCGTCAGCCAAGGTGTTAGCGGGACCGTTTGATAGTGCAATGGCCGGCCATCACAAGTAATCACGACATCGCCCAAGGGTGAGCGGACAAGATCCGACGGCATGGCTGCTAACGCTGGCTGATGTACCTCAACTTGCTGGCGCGTCCGCATGGCATCGACTGGGCTAGGCTCATCGGCCACCCGCCATAAGACAAGTTCTACGCGTTGTTGCTCCCGTGATAATTCACTCACAATGCCGTACAGTAACCGGCCTTGATCCATGAGTTCGGCATACGCCTGATTTTGATAACGGGCCACGTACCCGATTCGGTCATGCCGTTCCGTCCACACGGAGATGGCATCCGCATCGTGCTCATTATCGGGTTCGCGCTGTAACAGCACGAACATTCCGACGTGTAGTGCCAAAAGCGTCTTTTCAATATCATCGACGTAATGTTCCCCAACGACGGTCACACGGTCTAATTCAACATCGGGGGTTTCATCGTGTAATTCAGTTATCTGAACAATCTCGTTTAACCCGACAATTTGCACGCCCCCGTGTCCGGATTCTGCTTGGACCAAGAACTGCTGGCCCTGATTAATCACCGATAAAATTCGATACGTCTGTTGATTTTCAGTTGTGACTTGCATGCCAACTTCTAGCGATTTCATAACCCCACCCCCTGTTGTTTTTAGTTACTCTTATTATACGAAAACACTGCCAGTGATGAAAGCCTTCTCACGGAGAATAAAAACGTTAATCCCTTATATTAAGAAATTAACGTTTCTAACACTTATTAACTAGTCATACTATCCCGATAAACTTGTTGCCCGGCTTGACGCCCGAAAACAACCGCCTCAGCGATTGAATTACCGTCAATTCGGTTATTACCATGCAAGCCACCCGCTAAAGTTTCACGGTAGAAATCGTCAAACCTATCTACGACGTGGTATTGCAGTTGTACAAGGGTTTCAGCTGCGTCCATACCCGACTCGTGTGCTTGAACAGTACTAACTAAGCCGGAGCTCCCGGATCCGATAATAATGACATCATACTGTGACGCTAACGTTGTTATCACGGTTGACTCAAATTGAAACTTCGCTGCCATGCGCTCAATCCCCTCGTTATTCAAATATGTAGCACAATGTTTCACGTGAAACATTGCTAAGTTTATTCTACCGTATGTCAGTTTCAATTACTGCTTAGTGCGCACACGCTGCAACGAATCCACCAAATAACTGTGCTTCGACTGAATCACTCTGCTGCATCATTTCTGGATGCCACTGCACACCTAGTTGTAAGCCATCCGTGGTCGACTCAATGGCTTCAATCACTTGATCAGAGGCCATTGCAACTGGTTTAAATCCCGGTGCAATTTTGTGTAACGTCTGATGATGAAATGAATTGACTGCCAAGTGCGTTTGGCCAAGATAACCCGCTAAGGTCGACCCTGGCGTTACCGTCACGTTGTGCATCCCGTACGCGGCCAATTGTCCCTGCATATGTTTCAGCGTTCCTTGACCAGCCGGCATATAGCTGACGTCTTGATAAATTGTCCCACCGTAACAAGCGTTTAAAATCTGAACGCCCCGGCAAATACCTAACACCGGCTTATGGGCCGCGTGCGTCGCTTTAATCAGGGCAATTTCGTACGCATCGCGCTCAGGATCAATCCCACCTAACTTTGGCTGTGCCTCTTCACCGTAAGTGAACGGCGCAACGTCATGGCCACCACACAACAGTAGGCCATCAATCAGTTGCACATAACGCGCAATGGCTGCTTCATCCAGCGTCACTGGCAACACTAACGGGATTCCACCGTTATCGGTAATCGACTGTAAAAACTCCCGGTTAACATAATCCCGCTTCCGTCCCGGAAACATCTGGCTGTCAACGACCACCGTTCCTGGCGCAATTCCAATCATTGGTTTGGTCATACTTCATCCTTCTCTCATCGTAAACAACGCGGTTAAGTCTTCAATCGTTGCACGTTTCGTGCTTGACGCGGTCGAACAATTTAACTGCTTAGGTTTCAATACTACTTAAAGCCATTGTACCCGCCGTGGCAACTGCGGGCAATTCATCACGTCCTTTGCGGTTTGAATTTTTTCCGTGTTCAAAAAAACTAGGTTCCAAACTGGAAACCTAGGATTCAATTTAATAATTGTTCAACTCACTAACGACCGTTTTAGCGGCACTGGCTTTACCACCATCCAGTCAAATAGACTGCCGTCCCTAACTATAAGACATCCCGTTCCGTCATGACTGAAACGCCGTGGCGGTTAACATGGCACCCACGGTTCTCGGCATATCCGTACTGCGCGCAATCATGGAAATCACCGCTGAGCCCGCTACCCCAGTCGCCGCAACCGGTCTTAACTGAGATTCGGTAATTCCCCCAATGGCCACGATTGGCCGCTGAGAACGAGCCACCAGCTGTTTCAAACCGGCCAAGCCGACAACTGGATCTGCATCCGCCTTTGAAGTCGTTGGGAAAATGGGCCCACTTCCAATGTAGGCGATCCCCCTAATTTGGTTTGCAATGGCCACCTCTGCTAAGGTTGAACACGACAAGCCCACAAACATTTGCCCCGCGACCCGTTGCAACACCGTCGTGACGCGATCATCCTTTTGACCAACGTGAATGCCGTCCGCGTTCAATGCAAGCGCCAGCTCAACGTCATCATCTACAATAAACGGCACGTTCGCAGCGGCACAGCGTTGATGCAACTGTCGCCCCAATGCCAGGCGCTCATTCGGCGTTAACTGACTAGTCCCTTTATCTCGGTATTGATAAGCGGTAATGCCAGCGTCTAACGCTGATTGCACCACTGTTTCAAGGTTGGCTCCCGGCACATCCTGCGTCCCACAAACGAAGTAAGCCCGTAACTGGTTCCGATTAAACTTAAGCGTCATGAATGGTCACCTCGTCGCTCGGGGTTGCCCAGTGATTTAACGGCCCGTGTCCATGGCCAACTTGAATCGTATCCTGAATCGTGCCCGCAACGTAGGCTTTAGCCGTTTGAATCGCTTGCGCCATCGACTGGCCCTTCGCCAATTCTGCGGTAAGGCATGCTGACAACGTGTCACCCGTGCCGTGAGTCCGGACCGTTGCAATCCGGGGTGCGGTTAACCAGAAGGCCGAGCCGTCAGCCAGTAAAACGAAGTCATTAGCCATTTTGGGATCCGCTTCGTGACCACCTTTAATAATCACGTTTTTAGCACCTAACTTTTGTAATGCGTGCCCGGCTTGCACCATGGCCGCATTATCCGCAATCGTCATACCCGTCAGCTTCTCGGCTTCGGGCAAATTGGGCGTCACGACCGTTGCCAGTGGGAGTAATTCGTCACGCACCGTTTGAATCGCATCCTCAGCTAACAACGGTGCGCCACCCTTGGCAATCATGACGGGATCAACCGTCAGTGGGCCAAAATCGTAGCGGCGCAAATTTTCAACGACCGCGTGTACGCGCTCGGCATCGGCTAACATCCCCGTTTTGCACGCTAAAATGTTAAAGTCATCAGCTAGCGATGCACACTGTTCATCGATTAATTTCGTCGGCATCGCCATAAAGTCTTGAACACCCAACGTATTTTGGGCGGTCACCGCGACGACGACCGCCGTACCGAAAACGTGCCGGGCCTGCATGGTTTTCAAATCAGCCATCACCCCAGCACCGCCACCACTATCAGTCCCCGCGATCGTTAGCACTTGTGGAAATTCATTCATATCCTAGCCCCCTTGATTTCTAATTTATTACTGTAATATCGGTAATTTCTGATACTTTTACCAAACTGAGTTTATCGATCAAATCAACGGCAAACGTGGCTGGCCGGTCCGCCGTTAACTGACTAGCCACGAGTTCGCCAGTCGCTGCCAAAACTAGGCACGCCGTCTGGGCCGCCTCAAAGTAATCATCGTTGACAGCGGTAAACGCCGCCACAATGCTTGAAAGCAGGTCACCCGAACCAACGTGTAGTTGAAATAGCGGCGTGCCATTATGAACTTGTGCAACGCGCGTGCCATCCGTAATCACATCGGTTGGCCCGGACAAAATTACGCAACAGTGGTACTTTTGCGCACAGGCTTTAGCGATTTCAACCAAATCACCCTGACCCTTCCCAGCGTCAATCCCCTTAGCTTGCCAATCAATGTCGGCCAACGCTGCAATTTCACCGGCGTTTCCACGAATGATCGCAACGTCAATGGCTTCCAACAAAGCAGCCGCAACGGCCTTTCGGTACGGAACCGCCCCGACAGCGACGGGGTCTAAAACAACGGGCTTATGATACTGATTAGCAAATTGCCCCACCACGTGCATCTGGTGAATTTGCTGTTCCGTGAGGGTCCCTAAATTGATGCAAACCGCGCCCGCAATTTGAACCATCGTCTCAGCTTCTTGAACTTCTGCTGACATGATGGGCGACGCACCGAGGGCGTTCAGGCCGTTAGCAACGTCTTGAACCGTCACAAAGTTGGCAATGTTAAAAACAACTGGGTTTTGATCACGTAATTCGTTTAATAATGCTAATTTCATCATCGATCGCTCCTTTAATTGGCATGCCCAACCAAAAAACGACCACTGATCAACATGCATTGATCGAGTGGTCGCTAACTATCAGCTGTGACACTTTCCCTACGCAAGTCTGAACTTACAGGTTCAAAGGGATCGGTGCTCACAGCACCATCTCAGCCCATTTTTGGACACCCCTAGTGTTAATTGTTATTTAGTTTGATTAACTTTAGTTTAATGATTGTAACCGCTATCGTCAATCTTTGTTTTAAAACAACATTTTACACTTTTTACGTAACTGTCTAACAACCAGCTTTTCGTTCAAATATCCTAACTAAAGCAGTTATAATGGAGGCAATCCCCAAAATACGAAGAAAAGAGTGACAATTCATGCAAGCTTTAGTTGTGCCTACCGCAAGCGCCCATCGTTTAACCGACTTGGAATGGCAGGAACGCCCAATGCCAACCATCGAGCCTAACGAAGTTTTAATTAAGACCCAGTCAGTTGGCTTAAATCCGGTCGATTATAAGGTGTTTACCGGACCCCATCCCGATTGGACTTATCCCCACACTTTAGGCTTAGACGTGGCGGGCATCATTGAAGCGGTCGGTGCCGACGTCCATAATTTCCGGCCCGGTCAGCGAGTGTGCGGCCACGGCAATCTCAGCGAAGACGGTTGTTTTGCCGAATACGTTAGTTTTCCAGCGGACGCCCTCGCAGATATCCCAACCACCGTCAACTTTGAGACTGCGGCGGGAAGCCTGTGTGCCGGGTTAACGGCCTACCAAGCCCTTTATCGCAAGGCTAATCTGAACAACGTCCAGACGGTCCTGATTCACGCCGGTGCTGGCGGAGTCGGCAGTATGGCGATTCAGTTAGCGAAGCAGGCCGGAAAAACCGTTTACACCACGGTTTCCAAGGGCAAGCAAGCCTTCGTTGCCAAATTAAAACCGGACGCCCAAATCGATTACCACGCCGAAAACGTGACCGCTAAAATTCAGGCATTAACGGCCGGACAAGGGGTTGATCTCATCATCAACACAGTGGGCAACGCTGAAGCGGACTTTCCCCGCCTCGCCTATAACGGCCAGCTGGTCTGCGTCTTAAATCCCCCTGCATTTCCAGCCAAACAGGCAATTACGATCAGTAACTTAGATTTAGGCGGTGCGCACCGAAGTGGTAATCCGACTCAAATCGCCGATTTAGGTCAGATGGCCTTTGAGTTACTGGCAAAAATTGCCAAGGATCAAGTCAATCCGTTGATCAGTCAGGTCTTGACCCGCGAGCAACTCGCTACCGGCCTCGCACAGATTCAAGCACATCAGGTGACGGGTAAATTAGTCGTTAATTTTGACTAATTAAGCAGTAACCTTTATTTAAAAACAAAAAATGAGTTGCCACACACTTAAATTTCAAGTGTACGACAACTCATTTTGTCATCACTCATTCTAACTAGTAAGAAGCAAACTAGTCGCAAGGGCTGAAAACGTTCACTCGCCGTGAGAGTGGTGTTGGCGCTTTAGGCCTACACCACCGGACGTGTTTGGAGCCTTGTTGCACTTTACAAGGCTCCAAACCGAGGGCCGAGACCGCTTTTCAGGCTCGGACCGGGCCGCATAGCGAGTGGACATTCTCAGCCCTGGAGACGGAAAATGACTGTAATAAAAATGGTGTCCCAGAAATATTTCTGAGGCACCATTTTTTTAGATAAATTAAGCGAAAGCTTCAACTTGTTGTTTCGTCAGGGTATCGTTCATCCGACCACTACGGAAACCGCCTAAGTCTAAGGTAACGTAACGGAAACCTAATGATTGTAATTGACGGTTAACACGGTCGTTGAAGACCAAGAAGTCACCGATCCGGGCTTCTGGTAATTCAATCCGAGCAATGTCTTCGTGGAAACGAACACGAACCGTTGGGAAGCCTAAGCTACGTAAATATTTTTCAGCAGCCATAACTTGCGCGATGTTTTCATGCGTTAAAGTCGTGTTGTATGGGAAACGTGAAGATACGGAGCAAGAAGCAACCTTGTTCCAGTTAGTTAACCCTAATTCTTGTGCTAAAGCACGAACATCAACTTTGAAGAAGTCGGCTTCTTGTAATAAGCTCCGTGCGCCAGCTTCGGTGCGGGCCTTCAAACCAGGACGGTAGTCATTTTCATCGTTCTTGATCATCCCGTCTAAAACGGCGTTGCTACCATTAGCAGTAGCTAAGTCGTTCAAACGATCGTAGAACATCTTTTTAGCAAAGTACCAGCTATCAGGGGTGTTTTGCTTGATGTGTTCGTCGCTTAAGTAGTCTAACGTCGTTGTTTGAACGTTGGCACCTAATTCTTCTGCTAAGCTAACAGCTTTGTCGAATTCTTCATCGGTGAATAATTCAGAGTTAGCAACAACGGCAACAACGTTTTCTTTACCTAAAACGTTTAATGCCATCTTTAATACTAACGTACTGTCAATCCCGCCAGAAAAGGCCACTGTGACCTTTTTTAAACCTTTTAATAAACTCGTTAACGTTGCTTTCTTTTCTGCTAATGTTGACATATTAATAGCCTTCTTTTTTTATTTTAATTAACTAGTTAAATTCCAAAAAATCCATGCATAAACCAAGCGGCTGCCGCAGCGCCGACAAATGGTGCGATTCCGGGAACAATGATTCCGTATTGCCAATCGCTATCTGCTTTATTAGCAATCGGTAAGATGGCATGCGCGATCCGGGGCCCCATGTCCCGTGCAAGGTTCATGGCGAACCCAGTCGGACCACCTAGTCCCATCCCAATGGCCCAGACAAGCAGTCCAACACCAATTGGCACGATTCCCGGTGTCTTGATCGTTGAAATCGCTAAAATACCTGAGATGAAAATAAAGGTATCGAAAAATTCAACGAAGAAGTTCCGTGGTAAGTTCCGTACAGCTGGTGCCGTACAGAATAAGTTCCGAATCGTAATGGGTGAAATTTCACCCGTCGATGCTTTGAAATGGTCAGCATACATGATCCAAACGATCACGGAACCAACCACCCCACCTAGCACTTCAGCAACGGAGTAAGGAATAAAGCTACTCCACGGCAAGTTACCAAGTAAGCATTGTGCTAATACCATCGCGGGGTTGATACAAACATTTCCAAAAATAAAAAGTGCAATACTAATCCCAAAACCCCAAGTTGTGATGGCAAAAATATGACCGGAACCCCGGTACTTAGTTCCCTTCAGGACTGAACTACAATGAACACCGACCCCAAAAATAATCATCAAAGCCGTTCCCATGAATTCAGCAAATAATTGATGTACCAAAAATCTAGTCCTCCTCGTCCAACTGCGCAGCAGCAACGATTGCCGCCTGATAAACTGTTCGCAGCGGAATATGGAACTGCTGTGCTAACTTAGCGCAGTCCGCGTATTCCGGTGTTTTTTTCGTAATGTTGTCATAAGTCGCAATTTTCAATTGCACCGGACCATACGGGGTTTCAACCGTCATAAAATGGCGCTTCATGATCGTGCGATGCCACGTCTGATAACGGACACCAATCGTACTGGTCTCACTCAAGATCAATTTAGTGAGGGCGGCTTTTGCCTGAACGTTTCCCAAAACGGTCAGTTTCGTCGCCGGCCGATTCTTTTTCATTTGAATCGGGGTGAAGAACACGTCGTAGGCCCCCGCCGTTAACAGTTGGTCCATGACGTAACCTAATCCTTCACCAGTTTGATCATCTAAGTTGGCTTCAATCATCAAAACGTCATCCTTGGTTCGGTTAACGACCTGATGACTTAGTTTTTTTTTTCGAATAAAACGGCACGTAAAGCGTTAAAACCGCCCGTTTCCCGTTTCCCGAAACCATAACCGATTTTTAACGGTGTGGCATCTTCGGGTAACGGGCCAAAATCTTGAACTAAGGTCTTGACGATGCCCATCCCAGTTGGCGTAATCAACTCGGTATGAATATCTAACCGTTGTTGAATCGGAATACGACTGCCGACCCGCATTTGCATCACAGCAGGAACGGGAACCGGCATCTGGCCGTGAGCCACGTTGATAAAGCCGCTACCGTCCGTCAATGGTGATGATAAGACTTCGTCGATGTCCATTAGTTCCAAAGCGACACAACAACCAACGATATCCACGATGGAATCAAGCGCACCCACTTCATGAAAGTGAACGTCGGCCAATGGCATATGGTGCACGGTGGCTTCCGCCTTCGCAATTTCGGTAAAAATGGCGGTGGCATGAGCCTTAACGTGATCCGATAGATCACTAGCATCGATCAACTGCAAAATATCCGTTAAATGCCGGGCTTCACCATGATGATGGTGATGACCAGCGTGGTCGTGGTGATCATGCCCATGCTCGTCGTGCGTGTGTTGGTGGACTTCGTCTTCATCTGCGTGGTGATGGTGTTCATGGGTATGTTCAACAAACCCATGGTCCTTACCGCCAGCAACTTGAACGTCAAAACTGGTCCCGTAAATACTGCTTTTTGCTAACCGTTCGCGGGTCAACTCGTACCCATGAACGTGTAACTTGGCTAATTCCGTTTTTAATTGGTCAAAGTCCAAGCCGAGATCCAGCATGGCACCTAAAAACATATCCCCACTAATACCGGAAAACGCATCTAAATAAAGTGTTCGCATCTTGAATTCCTCTCTTGGTTTCGTTATCTGAATTTTACAATTGATTAATCATGCTAGCTGAGTACGCCGCACCAAATCCGTTATCAATATTGACAACGGTGATACCGGACGCACAGCTATTCAGCATGGTCAAAAGCGCGGTCATTCCTTGGAAATTCGTCCCGTAGCCGATACTCGTCGGAACGGCGATCAACGGCTTGTCGATCAACCCACCAACGACACTGGCTAAAGCGCCTTCCATCCCAGCAATGACGATCACCACTTTGGCACCCCGAATAACGTCTAACCGGGCGAATAACCGGTGAATACCGGCCACGCCAACGTCGTAGACCCGTTCAACGTGGTTACCAAAGGCTTCCGCCGTCACCGCCGCTTCTTCAGCAACTGGTTGGTCAGAAGTCCCGGCCGTGACGACTGCAATGTAGTCATCACTTTTCGGCGTAGGCATTTTACCGACCGTCATACACTGGGCCTTTTCGTGATAAACCGCAGTCGGCAGTGCTGGTTGGAGCGCCGCAAACTTTTCCGGTGATAACCGGGTCGTTAAAATTGGCAGGGTTTGATTGGTCATCGCCTTCACGATTCCCGCAATTTGCGGTGCGGTCTTGCCCGCGCCGTAAACGACTTCTGGAAACCCATTCCGTTTTTGACGACTCAGATCAACACTGGCAAAACCTAAGTCAGCGGTCTGAGCGGCTTCTAACTGGCTCGTCGCATCTTCAGGCGACAGCGTTCCCGCCGCGACCCGTTGTAAAATTTCAGCGGTTGTCAACGTTGCCATCTATTTCACGATAACGCCAAGACCGTCTGGAACGACCGTTACTTTGGCAGCTTTGCCTTCACGGGCGTAGGCCATTTCCATGGCTTCATCCAAACTCTTAGCTAATTCCATGTGCATCCCCGTAATTAGTTCTGGATCAACTAAATCTGAGACGAAGATGACGTGATGGTGAACCAGGATCCGGGCAAAAATTTGTGCGGTCCATTGGTCAGGAATCGTCTTTAAGCGTGGTGTATTGATGGCTTGATCCAAGAATTCTTTAGGATCGTCAACGTCGGCCAAGTTATGGAAGAACCCTTCGCCACCATGACCATCACGCGCACCAGCAACCATGACGATCGTGCCGCCTTCTTTGTTCGTTGCTTCGGCAGCGGTCATCCCTTTAACGGCTTGATAGATATTTTGATCAAGTGGGTAACCACCATTGGTTGAGATGGCAATGTCACAGTCGATTCCAGGCACACTGGAAAGGTCCTTAACAAAGTCACAACCAACTTTATGTGCGGCTTCCATATCACCGGCGAACGACCCAATAATCTTCTTATCTTCATCTAAAACAACGTTGACAATGAAAGCTAATTTAGCCGTACGCGCAGCGTAAACCATATCTTTATGAATTGGGTTATGCATTAAGTTCCCAGTCCGCGCCTTTGGTGAGTTGATGAATTCACCAGAATGGTTGGCCATGATCGTCTTATAAGAAGCGACCCCTGGCAAAACGGACTTCCGACCACCGGAGAAACCGGCGAAGAAGTGGGATTCAATAAAGCCTTCAGAAATGAGTAAGTCGGCTTCCGCAGCGACTTTGTTAATAATGCAGTCCCCACCTGAAGGTAATTGACCGATTTTGACCATTGAGCTGTCGTCGGTCGAAACGTGCATCACGATTTCTTCATTGTTCACGATGTCTTCGCCATATTTATTAACTAATTCTTCGTGGGTTGAAGGCCGGTGGAAACCGGTGGCTACTAAAATCCGGATCCGTGCATCTGGTGCAACGGAACGCAAACGCCGTAAAAGAATTGGGGTAATAATATGTGATGGTACTGGCCGGGTATGGTCTGAACTAATGATAACAATGTTCTTTTTGCCTTTAGCAAGTTCTTCTAATTTTGCGGACCCAATTGGGTTATCCAACGATTTTTCAACCGTTTCGCTTTCGGATAATTTGTTATGATATGTTGCAGCTTGTGAGACGAGCTTACCAGCGAAATTTTCATCAGGAATTTCAGCGGTAATCGTCTTCTTGTCGTATGGTAAATCAATCGCAACCATGACTTTTGGCCATCCTCTTTCTCGTAAAATGAATTTTAACGTGCATGTTTTGTTATACTAGAAGTCTGTAAAACTGTCCGTTACATTTTAAGTTTTCAAAAATAGTTAACAAATGTATACTTTAAATGCGATTGTCACAATCACGAAAACCGCTATGCTAGGCAGAGTAGTTATCGTGATTGAAGCTGAAAGTCATTAATACATTCACTTTTGACCTCAAAATCTTTCACGAAAGAACTGATACTAAGATGGTATTAACTGATATTGAATATTTATTAAGTTACCTGGAAGCCCACCACGTACCAACGATTAAGAAAAAGCGGCATACCTACCTGACTTATCACGGTTTAGCTGAACATTACACTTACGTCTTAAAAGACGGGATCATTAAAAACAGCATTATTTTGCAAGATGGCCGGGAATTTAACCTGTCTTACATTGCAAAGCCCGATGTGATTTCATTATTGCGGGATGAAGTTTCCCGTTCAACTGACCAACCATTTAACGTGCGGATCGAATCCGAATACGCCACGTTTTATCAAGTTAACCGCGTGGCCTTCTGGAAGTATGTCAACAGTACCCCCGAATTACAAAATTACGTTAAAAACTATTACCGGAAGAAATTATCCGAAAACATCCTCCGATTACAACGCATGGTGATGAACGGGAAGAAGGGCGCGATCTGCTCCTTTCTCTACAGCCTGGTCGACTTATTTGGCCGCAAAATCAATGAGGGAATTTTAATTGATTTTACCGTCACTAACGATGATATCGCCGGTTTTTGCGGAATTAGTTCTCGTAGTAGCGTTAACCGAATGCTGAAGGAATTGCGGGCAGATGGGGTTATTACAGTTAAGAACCACAAATTTATCATTCAAGATATCAGCTACCTCTTGGATCAAATTGCAAACTAGTGAGGTGCTCATCCGTGCATATTCCGGATAATTATTTAAGTCCCGCCACGTGTGGGACGTTAGTCGCTGCCATGGCACCTGTTTGGACCGTGGCCGTCATTAAAGTTAAAGCCCAAGTCAAAGAGCACCACGAAACTTTACCAATGCTAGGCATTGCCGCCTCATTGGCTTTTTTAATCATGATGTTCAATTTACCAATTCCCGGTGGAACAACTGCACACGCAGTCGGAGGGACCTTGTTAGCGGTGCTAATTGGGCCCTGGGCGGCTTCGCTAGCGTTAACGGTCACATTAGCCCTGCAGGCGCTACTATTCGGTGACGGCGGTATCCTTGCCTTTGGCGCCAACGCCTTCAACATGGCTTTTATCATGCCATTTGTCGGCTATGCCTGCTATCGACTCGGCCAAAAGTTACACCATGAAAAGTTGGGCCTAGCTATAGGGGCTTATCTCGGGATTAACGTTGCCGCCCTCGTTGCCGGTATTGAGCTGGGGTTACAACCCTTGATTGCCCATACGGCTAGCGGCGCGCCGTTGTATTGTCCGTACGGCTTAAACATCGCCGTTCCCGCAATGTTGACCGCCCACTTATTAGTTGCCGGTTGGGTCGAATTAGTCTTCACCCTCCTCGTCTTCCAATTCGTTAAAAAAGTCGCACCAACTAACTTATATCAGACGCCAACCCGTACCAACCAGCGTCCCTGGATTGCCTTGCTCATTGGCTTAGCCGCACTATCGCCACTCGGCTTACTCGCTAGTAACACGGCCTGGGGTGAATGGGATCCAACCGAACTTAAACAGTTGCTTGCACAGCAGCATCTCAGTTCCCAAGCACCACAAGGGATGGTTCACGGTTTCCACTTTCAAGCACTCTTTAGTGACTACGCGATTGCCGGCTTACCGGTTAGCGTGGGCTATATTTTATCCGCATTGTCTGCCATTTTAATTTTCTTACTTTTGATTCGAGGCCTTCAACATGGATCCGAAACCACGGACTGAGTTACCTGCTTGGCTTATTGAGAAATCCACTTCAACCAAGCGCCAAGCGGCCAGAACAAGTTTTCTGCAACGCAACCAACGCCACTTGCGCGCCTTGCTGACCCGGTTAGCACAGCCCGCGCCAGTGATAGCTAAACGGCGGTGGCACCTTGCCCCGCAAATTAATTTAATTCGCTTATTACTACTAGTCTTTTTGATTGCCCTAATTAACAACGTGACGTTGTTATGGTGTCTTGCCATATTGCTAGGTTTTCAGCTTCTTTTGCTGTCACCCAGCCAGTTGCGCCGCTTCGTTAAAAGCTGGTTCGTCAGCTCACTCGTGGCCCTCATCTTCGTCCTTCCAAGTTACTGGTTAACTGGCCCAAGCACGCTATTATTCTTTGGTTTAAAAACGAGTTTAATGCTGGCTAACGCCCAGTACTACCGCCTAACAACGCCATTTCAGGACTTATTAAGCGGGCTTAAAGCACTGCACTGTCCCGACGTGTTGATTATGACTTGTGCGATTGCCATCACCTACTTGCGAATGCTCGGCCAACACCTATTGCTGACCATGGAAGCCTTAGAATTACGAACGGTCGCACCGGCTAAACATCCGTATCGCTTGATTGGTGCGATGTTCGGTAACCTTTACCTCAAGAGTTATTCCTACGCGCTAGAACTCTACGCAGCCATGGAAGCCCGTGGGTTTAACGGTCACTACGTTCGTACCACCACACCACATAATCGGTGGCGTGATTACCTGTCACTCAGTCCTGATATTTTGGTCTTGATATTATTTATTTTTTGGGGGAATTAACGTGGTGTTGATTAAATTAGCAAATCTTTGCTATGATTATCCTAATACGCGTGGCTTGGACCACCTCAGTTTAACCATTGACGCCGGCGAATTCGTCTGTTTGATGGGTCCTAACGGGTCAGGAAAATCCACGTTGCTCCGGATTTTAAGTGGGCTCGCCTCACCTAAATCTGGTGAGTACCAGTTACACGGCCAAGCAGTGACGGCAGCGTACCTAACCGACGCCCAACAGCGGCAGCAGCTCCACCAAAAAATCGGCATGGTTTTTCAAAATACCGACGTGCAATTATTTAACACGTCAGTTGCCGAAGAGGTGGCGTTTGGCCCCCGTCAGCTCGGCCTCAGCGCATCAGCAATCGAGCAGCGGGTCAATGATTGTTTACAATTAACCGCCTGCGAAGACTTACGTGATCGGGTTCCCTACCAGTTATCTGGTGGCGAAAAGAAACGCGTCGCGTTAGCCAGCGTACTGGCCTTAAATCCTGAAATTTTGTTGTTAGACGAGCCGCTCAATGGTTTGACCATTGCGGCGCAACGACAAATGTTAACCCTCCTACAACGGTTGCAAGCGGCTGGTAAGACCATTATCATGGCCAGTCACAATTTTCAACAAGTTCAAACCGTTGGCCAACGTTTCATTATTTTTAACCGTCTCCACCAACTCGACGCCGACATGTCTCAGGCTGACCTCCAACGGCAACCTGAGCGTCAGGCGCAATTGATGACATTATAATAAGGAGTTGAGAATATGATTAATCCTAACAATGGTACGATTCATCGTGGTTGGAACCGCCGCGTGGTTACGGGTAAAACCTTAGCTGAATGTGACGAACGCCTCGTTCAGTACCTTAATGACCAAGATTATGGTTCAGGTGAATTTACGGTCTTACACGAAAGTGCTGGCCCTCGTGAAACCACCGGGTATGATCTTCCAGATGGCGACACCTGTTACATCAGTTTCTTGATTTATAACAGCCGTCTCTAATCACCTAAAAAGTCTCGCTGAAATTCAGCGGGACTTTTTTATTCGCCAAACTAGGATATAAATACACGCAGTTGCTTCAATGTCATTCGCTAAATCATTGGACTCCCGGACTGGAATATCGAGATAGTCGTACTTATCATCTAATTTACAATCAGTCAGCGACTTACATTGAGCTTTCCCTATAACTCCTATTTAAAGGATTACAAAGATTAAACAGCCATTGATATAAATCATTTGGGGAGATTTTCTGAATATTAACGGTTAGCCCTTTTCTCCTTTTAACAAATTGTTTCACGTGAAACAATCTCGAGTTATGTAACTTTTTTGAATTTTTATTCATTATCACTGAAATTAAAAATTGAGTTGACAAACCATTTTCATAAGCCTTATACTTAGTCCAACTTAAATATCGTCCTTATAAACCAATGAGGTGGAGATCAAGATTATCGTGCCCGCACAGAGAGTCATCGTTGCTGAGAGTATGGCCGAACGCAGGTAATTAAATGGACCACCGAGGGCTTTTCCGAAATTAGCTTGCTAAGAGTACGAAAAGACGTGCGACATACGTCAGTTGTCAGGGGAATGTTGGTTCCCTATAGAGAAGGAGTGCATATTTGATCAATGATGATTGAAGTGTACTCAATTAAGGTGGCACCGCGGTTTATTAACCGTCCTTATCGCAGCATTGGCTGTATAAGGACGGTTTTTTTGACTTTAAAACGGGGTGAACAAAATGGTAAACAAACGATGGCAACGCTCGATGAATCATAATGCCGACTATCAAATTATTTTTGGAGGAATTCATCATGAGCTTGTCTACTACACAAAAAACATTATTAACAGTTGCCGGGGTCGCACTCGTCGGCGGGATCGCCTTTACGGTCAACGCCCAATCCAAGCCTACTAAGACTGCACCAAATCAAACCCTCAACCTCTCTGAAGGAACGGCGATCATGAGTCTCGATCCGGCTAAAATCACCGATAGCGTTTCTCAAGAACAACTGAGCCAAATTGACGAAGGACTTTACCGGTTGGATGCCAAAAGTCACCCCGTCAACGCCTTAGCCACCAAGACGACCATTTCAAAAGATGGCAAAACCTACGTCATCAACTTGCGCCACAACGCGAAGTGGAGCAACGGCCAATCGGTGACCGCCCACGATTTCGTTTATTCATGGGAACGAACGCTCAACCCCAAATCAAAGTCAGAATTCACGTATTTATTTAGCAATATTAAAAATGCCGATGCGATTGCAGCCGGTAAGAAAGCCCCGACTTCACTTGGCGTTAAAGCTAGCGGGGACCACCAACTCACCATTACCTTAAGCAAACCGGCCTCGTATTTCAAAAAGGTTCTGGCTAACATAACCTTCTATCCTTTGAACCAACGCGCCGTTCAAAAATACGGCCGTGCTTACGGTACCACCGCTAAAAAGGCCGTCTACAACGGTGCCTTCGTGCTGAACGGCTGGACTGGAACTAACGATACTTGGACGCTAACTAAGAACCCCGATTACTACGCTCGTAAGGTCGTTAATCTTAAGAAGATCAACTACCAAGTGCTTAAATCAACCACAACCGCCTACAACCTGTACCAATCCAACAAACTGGATACTGTCACGTTGAGCGGTGAACAAAACGTTCAGAATAAGAACAACTCCGAACGTAAAACATTACCGACTGGAACCCTCGAATTTATTCAATTTAACGAAAAGGATAAAACATCCGCGAACCACGACTTACGGACCGCCGTCTCACTCGCTATCAACCGGCAACAATTAGTTGATAAAGTATTACAAAACGGTGCCCGTCCCGCTAAAACTTTTGCCGTTAAAAACATGGCGAAGAATCCTAAAACGGGTAAAGACTTTACGCAGGACGCCTACGTCAAACAGACGGTCGATACCGATGTCACCCAGGCCCGGTCACTGTATAAAAAGGCCCAGCACCAATTAGGCACCAAAAAGATCACCCTGACCTTAACTTGTGGCGACAATGATACGACCCACCAAGTCGCAGAATTTATTCAAGGCCAATTGACCCGCAACCTACCCGGAATCAAAGTCAACGTAAAACCAATGCCATTTAACGCCATGCTTGGAAAAGTCTCCAAGGGTGAGTTCCAGCTAAACCTTGCCGGCTGGAACATGGATTTTGCGGACCCATCACGGGCACTCACGATTTTAACGGCTAACAGTAATTCCAATATGGGTCACTATCACAGCCATCAATTTGACCAACTAATGGCCAAAGCGGACGGCGCTGACGCCCTCAACCCGACGAAACGTTACCAAGACTTAGTCCAAGCTGCCCAACTAGCAACCCGCGACCAAGCCGGCGTTTCCCTCTATGAAGGCAGTACCAACATGCTCGTCAAATCAAACTTGAAAGGCGTCGTTTACAATAACTTCAGCGGCGTTCCGAGCTACCGAACTGCGTACCTGAAGTAACCCAATTCAAAAAGCCAATCAGAAATTTTTCTGGTTGGCTTTTCCTATTATTAGGGTCGGCAACGTGCGCCAAAGGGCAATTTAAAACTTTTTTGAGAATGGCGCTTGACTTGAAACCCGTTCGATAAGTTACAGTAAAGGCGAATTAAGAAAGCACTTAATAAATTGATGAAACTGGTGGCCACCGGTGATTGAACCCTGACTTAATGGAGGTCTATATTATGATGAAATTATTCCAACGCAAACGCACGGTTACTTTAGCTGCACCAGTTAATGGGATGTATGTTGATCTGAGAAAAGCTAGTGAAACGGCCATTACTGCTGGTTTTGCCGTCGAACCAATGGAGGGTGAAATCCACGCCCCGATTGCTGGTCAGATTACGGCCGTTACGGCGCAAACCGTCACGATTGCCGCGGATTTTGGTTGCGACTACCTCGTCCAGATTGGTGATTTAACCGCTAATTTGGATGACCAAGTCGTTAACTGGCAAGTTGCAGTGGGTGACGCGGTCTCAGCTGATGTCATCCTAGCCAACGTGTCAATTGATGCGATTCACGCCGCAAACCAGTCCGCACTGGTTACTTGTGGGTTAATCGGCAAACAGGCGGCCGACTTTGAAATTAGCCAGACTGGATTAATCTCTCAAGGCAACCAGCTCGCCACTTTAAAAATTAAAGCTTAAATAAGGAAAGGTCGACGAAGTTAGTCGACTTTTTTTGCGACAATTGTTTAAGTAAACCATTCAAACAGTCAACACCAAAAATTACACACCGGTACAACTGACCGCTTGGATTTGACCAGACAAAAAGTATCCCAGTAAAATCAAATTTTACCGGGATACTTTTACATTATTCTGCAAATTATTGAAAGCTTAACGTTTCCTTGCCTTGGCCAAGTCCACCATCGACAAACAAGTCGGTTACTTGGAGTTCAAAAACGACTAGTGATGACCCAATCGCATCCCAAACCTTTTGATAATTAGGAACCGTTTCTAAGTAGCGTGGCAACAAATCCGCCATCGTCTTTTCAGAGCGGTGCAATTTCACGTGTTGGGCCCGTAAATAAGGATTACCCGGGGTCCCGTCATTTGGCACCGTGATAAACGCGACGTCTGGGTTTTGATCATACGTCTTCAACGCCGCACTAGTCTTAACTGACGAAAAGTACAACGTATTAGGACGATCTTCAAACCAGACAAAGTTAACAATTTTTACATCGGCTTCATTATTAACTGCCGTACTGAGGGCAATCTTATTAGTCGTGCTGACAACTTGCTTCAATAGTGAAATATCCATTTTATGAACTCCTTTATAATCATATTGGTAAGTTAATTATACTCCTAAAGGAACGTACGTTCATAATGATTGGCCCTTACTTTACTGAGACTTGCCGGATTCGCTTAAGTCTTAAATCAGAACCACTCCACACTACTATGGCAAAACCACAACTTTGCCTAACCCAGCACTCGTTGCAAGGTATTCGTGCGCTGCCCGGGTTTCGGCTAATTTAAAGACCTTTTCCGGCGTAACATCAACATCATGACTCGTAATAAAATCGAATAGCGCCTGCACATGCGCTGCATCCACGTCCCCGGAATAGAATCCCGTGAGATAACGATTATTCGGAATATCCATAATCGGATCAAACCCGTCCAGTGTCCAGACACCGCCAAGTTCACCGGTTGAACTAACAATACCAAATTCAGCCGTGTGTTCTAGCGAATCCCGGACTGCCGAAGGGCCAATCAGGTCGACGACCTTATCGAATTCCCCGACGGTCGGTGGAAGTTGATTGGCGTTCGGTGTATGAATGACTTGATCAATCCCAAGTGCCGTAAGCGCCACGTCTTTACGATCAGACCGGGTCGTGCCGCTTACCGTAAGATCCATACCGGAAGCCTTCATCAATTTTAGAATTGCAACACCGACCCCGCTAGTAGCTGCACGAATCAAGACCCGCTCACCATCATGAAGCTGTAAACTTTGATAAATCCCAAACGCCGTGTAGAACGTTTCCGGGACGGCCGCTAAGTGCGCCCAATCCAGGTCAGTCGTTACCGGATAAATTTGTGTGTTGGGCAACAAAACGTACTCGGCGTAACTGCCATCAAATGCACGCCCCATTTCGCCCATCAGTGACACAACCGTTTGTCCCACCTGAAATTGTTCAGGCGCACTCGTTTCATCAATCGTCCCAACCACTTCAATCCCTAATATCCGTGGAAATTGCACACTTGGCGACTTACCTTCACGTGTAAATACTTCCGAATGATTAATCCCAAAGCCACCTACTTTGATTCGTGTCCAACCTGGTTTAACAACTGGCGTCGGCACTTCCTGATACTTAAGGACTTCTGGCCCACCTGGCCGAGTCACAACTACTGCATGCATATTGATTTCCTCCCATTACTAGTAGCTACTAAAATAACACCCAGCTAGTGGATTCGATTTTAAAAGTCACCGTTCTCTTATTTAAAGCCAATCATATCATAGTTTATATAAACGCTCTGACAATCAAACTCACGACTACCCTTAGCAAGTGGTA
Source organism: Lactiplantibacillus xiangfangensis (assembly GCF_001438845.1). GTDB lineage: Bacteria > Bacillota > Bacilli > Lactobacillales > Lactobacillaceae > Lactiplantibacillus > Lactiplantibacillus xiangfangensis. The sequence goes on along the minus strand of NZ_JQCL01000057.1, from coordinate 33,572 downwards.
TGCTTAAACCTAATATTATTGGCACCATGGAAAGAAGTGAGCCCCACGAAAATCATTATTGCGCCGGCTAAAAAGATGGTCGTTGATCAGGATAGTTTCCCTATTGAGACCCAACCACAATACTTAGCGCAAACGGCCCAAATTCTGCACCAAATGCGCCAGCTTAACTATGACGAAGCCAAGACCTTGTGGCATTGCAGCGACAAACTGGCCCAGGCCAACTTCAAGTGGCTACAAGAACTTGACTTAACACGGCACCAAACCCCCGCCTTACTCAGTTACAGTGGCATTCAGTACCGTTACATGGCGCCGGACATTTTCACGCAGCCCGCCCTTGATTATGTCCGCAATAACTTACGAATCTTGTCAGGATTTTACGGAATTCTGCGCCCCTTTGACGGTGTTGTGCCTTACCGACTAGAAATGCAGGCCCGTTTAGGAATCGGGACCACGCCGAATCTATATGCTTTTTGGGGTAACCATTTATACCAAGCACTCACCCCAACCCCGGAACCCATCGTTAACCTTGCCTCGTTAGAGTACGCCAAGGCCATTACGCCCTACTTGGCACCGAATCAGCCCATGATTGACATTGTCTTTGCCAGTTGGGTCGACGGTCAACTCAAAACAAAAGCAACCTTAGCAAAAATGGCGCGCGGCGCCATGGTACGTTTCTTAGCTGAGCACCAAGTCAACGACCTTGACGGGATTAAAGCTTTTGACCACCCGGATTACCAGTTCGACGCCCAGCGTTCCACCCCATCCCGTTTAGTCTTTATTTATCAGAAAAGCCACTAAAAAATGACGACGACCTAAGCAGGTCAGTCGTCATTTTTGCGGCTTGTTTTTCGTTATCGCGCCTCAAAAATTTCCCGGGAAATAAAATGATCATTTCCGCGGTATATTGGTCACACTCAGTCGTGCGCCGCTAACCAAGTTCCTAAACGTTTGAAGTACGCCGCTGGTTCATCAATGAAAGCCATGTGCCGACTGTGGGGAAACAAGGCCCATTCAGCATTCGGCAACTGATCGACCATCGTTTTTGCTACCAACGGCGTGCATAAATCATTTGTCCCACTCGTCACCAAGGTCGGCGTCGTAATCTGGCCCAACTGTTGGGTATAATCATAATCGGCTAGCGTGCCGGTCGGGTGATACTCGTTAGGTCCCCAGGCGACGTTATATGCCGTAGTTCCCGCACGCTTCGGTCGCCGTAAAAATGCCGGTGAGTCTGTCGTCACCGGGCCCGCAGCGTGCGCAATCATAAAGCGTGCGTTGGCCGCTAAGTACGCCGGCACCATGTAGTCACCCGTTTGTTCCGCCGTGGCAATGGCTTCCTGGTCCGCAACAGTCATAAATTTGATTAACCGGTGCTGTTCTTGCGCCCATAGCTTAGCCGATGACAACGTACTAGCTAAAATTAGACTTTGAATCCCCGTTGGCTGCTGACTGCATAAATACATAATTGCCAGCATACCACCCCAGGACTGGCCTAATAAGTGCACCTTATTCAATCCTAAAGCGTGCCGAACCATCTGTAATTCGGCAATCCACGTTTCTGGTTGCCAAAGTTGGGGCTCACTGGGCATCGACGAACGCCCACAACCCAACTGATCATACATAATGATTTGCCGGCCCGTTGTTCGGGCCAATTCATCGAACGCCTCAAAATAATTATGCGTTGATCCTGGGCCACCGTGTAGTAATAACAACGGAATTTGCCGGTCTTTCTGGGTCCCAACGATTCGATAATAGGTTTGATAGCCGTGAAACGGCACGTAGCCTTCCTTAACTTGCATGAACAAACACCCCTTCTGATAAGAATTTAATTGTTTGCATTTATTTTTTGTAAAGTGAACAACTTAACCCCATTTATTCTACGCCAACCCTTGCAAAAACACTTTATATTATAAGCCCCAAAACCACTAAATCATTAGTTATTACCGCCTTAAACTTAAGAATCTAACGTTTTTTAAATAAAATACTAAAAAAAGAAAACCCTAATCTTTCTTTAATGGTTCTCAAATGACACCGCTAGTGTAAGCGCTACAATGGAACCGTAAAGTAAACAGAAAAGGGTGAATGATGATGGTATTGAGTATTATTACTATTTTAGGCATGGGTTTGATTGCAGCTACAGGTGCTCACTTTGTGAACGGCGCACGCGCAATGCAAGCGGGGACGGTAGACCACCATTATGGTAAGATACCCGCAAATCTCCACCAAATCGACTTTCTTTAGTTCACTTGGCTATCCGTTATCGGAAGCTAGCGTGAATTCTGAAGTTGAACACAGTGTCTATGCTTACTGGATAACAAGTTTTTGGTCTATTGCCGAAGACTTGCCATCCAGTTTTTTTGATATGATTTTGGCCCCAATCCATGCATGAAGAAGCCTATTGATGCGCGTTAAGCCTTAAAGCTAGCCAGTTTGGCTGGCTTTTTTGTTATGCTCATTTGAAGTCCAATTTTTTCAAGCGTATCATAGATAGGATTGATAAAATTACATTTCTGTTCCGTCTAGTCACGCTATCTGACGATTGGCCGTTCAGATAAGGAGTGACATTTTTTTGAACGATTTATTTGAAAAAGCCCCGATTCCTAAAGCCTATATGCAACTAGCGTTACCCGTGGTTTTAGGAATGGTGGCTAGTATGATCTACAACCTCGCCGACACCTTCTTCGTCGCCCAAACGGGAAACGCGGATTTAGTTGCCGGGATTGCCCTAGGGAGTCCCCTGTTTACGTTTATGTTAGCCGTTGGGGACATCTTCGGGTTAGGCGGCAGTGCCGTCATTTCCCGGGCCCTCGGCAAACATGATTACAATCAAAGTGCTAGGGTCAGTAGCTTTTGCTTTTACGTGGCAATTGCGTTAAGCCTCGTGCTAACCGGCCTCTTACTCATCTTCGAAGCCCCCATTCTGAATTTACTAGGAGCTACGGCCGCAACTCGGCCCTACGTCGCCGACTTTTACCGGGTCCTCGTGATTGGATCGACGTTTATCATCGTATCCCTCGTCCCCGGCAACATTATTCGGACGGAAGGCCTCGCCCAGTTCTCAATGATTGCCACCATTAGTGGGACCATTTTGACCATCATTCTCGACCCACTTTTTCTTTTTGTCTTTCACTGGGGTGCATCCGGCGTAGCCTTCGCAAACGTGCTGGGCTTCGCAGTTAACACCGGGCTATTAGTCCTCTTCATGCGGCGGGCTAAGTCGCTTTCACTAGCCCCTAAACAGGCCCACATTTCACGACCTGCCTTTAAAGCGGTCATTGCCGTCGGGATTCCCGCGTCGCTCACCAACCTCACCCAAAGTTTCGGGATGATGTTACTCAATAGTTACTTGGCCGCGTACGGGGCACAGGCGGTTGCCGCGATGGGCATTGTTCAAAAAATTTACATGGTCGTCATGATGGTGATGGTCGGATTCGCATTCGGTGCCCAACCCCTGATTGGGTATACTTACGGGGCTAAAAATTGGGACCGGTTACGCGCGACGTTGCGTTACGATTTGAAAATTGAGGGGGGTTACGCCCTCATTTGTGCCATCATCTTAATGACCTTTGCACCACAATTGATCAAATTATTTATGACGCAAACTGCCATTATTTCAATGGGAACCGTCATGTTACAAGCCATGCTGATTACCACGCCACTCGTCGGCTTTATCCTCGTCTTCACCACCGTCTTTCAGTCGGTGGGCGCGGGAACGAGCGCCCTCATCATGGCACTGTCCCGGCAAGCCGTCTTGCTAGGATTAGCCATCGTTATTTTGGGCTATCTCTTTGGCTTAAACGGTATTATTTGGGCACAGCCCGTTGCCGATGTTTTGACCTGTTTAATTGGCTGGGCCTTGTACCGCCGAACTTTCAACGCTACACAATTTAATCACTAACTGAACAAAAAAAGCTGTTCCCATTTTATCTGGGTAACAGCTTTTTTATATTCGATGTTTAAATTTACATCATCGCTCCAATGCCGAGCATCCCCGCAATGGCCGTTGCAATGGTTAAAATAATAATAATTCCAATAAATGAAATGATAAATCCTGCAATGGCTAAACCACGTGGCTGCCGGAATAGGCCGATAAACGAAAAAAGTGCGCCTAAGAACCAAACGACCCAATCTACAAATGGAATAATCGACGTAAATAGCGCAATCAAAGCAAGCACGAACCCGGCCGTCCCTAATCCGTTACTGTGTTGTTCGGATTGTTGGATGTAGACCGTGTTCCCACCAACTGTTTGTCCAGTGGGCTGTGCTTGAGTCCCAGCGTTAGCCGTCGTTTGTTTGGTCTGATTACCATTAGTCGTCGCCTGTTGCATCTTAGGTTGCGCCGCCTGTGAGGTCGTTTGCGCAGTCGCATCCGTCGTGTTTGACTGTTGCGCGTTCACCGTCTTGTTGACCGTATTCGCTGTCGTTTGCGTGGTGTGGCGTAGTTTCTGTTCAAACTGAGTTGCGCCACTTCCGTTCGTCCAAGCCGAACTGTATAACCAAACTAAAATGGCGATTAAGCCAATGACACCTAACCAAACGTTATAGAACATGGCCCGTGTGACCAACGTGAAGATCAAAAGTGCAGCGACAATAATAATTGCAGTTGCCCAATTATTCGCTACCCAGTTGACCATCGCATCTAAACGTTCTGAAAAGTTCCCATTGCCCTTGTTAGCCGCCTGACCCGTCGTTGGCGCTGCCTGCTGTGCTGGTTTAGTTGGCTCAGCAGTCGCTTGCGTCGTTGTTTTGTCCGCCGCATCGGTTAATTGGTAACCGCATTTCGAGCAGAACTTGACCCCCGCTTCCAATTCAGCCCCACAGTGCGGACAAAATTTTGCATTCTTCATTCCTTTTCCTTCTTCCCTTTAACAACCTTAATGACATTACCCTTGTAAAACAGTCTTATCATAGCATAAACGTTAACCTGATTAACAACGTTTACCCACTCTATTCCAGCAAATCACTAGACATTTTATGCATGCTAACCGGACGCCGATTAAATGAAAAACAAAAAAGCGCCTTCATTTCGAAGACGTCTTCACTGGCTTAATTATGGCTGCCGTCGCGGTTGCCGCATACCTAAAACATTGGGCAACATCACGGCTACAATGATCAACCCCACGCCGACCATTTGTAACCAACTCACCGTTTCACCGAGTAACCCAAAGGCGACAACAATTGAAGCCGGCAATTCTAGTGACGATAAGATGGGACCAATCCCCAAGTCTAAATACGGCATGTAAATGGAGTACACCACCAACGGAAACACCATCGAAAATAGCGCAATCAACACACCCCACTTGATGGTTGCAACCGTCGTTGGCGCGCCAATAATCTGCGGCGCCCACCAAACACTGATCAATAAAAAGGCACCCAGACATAGTAGCCACGTTTTGGATAGCGGATCTAAATTGTTACCCAAACTCGCCGTAAACTGCATCGTGCACGCGTATGAGCAGGCCGCTAAAAAACTAAATAGCATCCCTAACGGTGATAAGGCCTGCGTAATTGGAAATAGGCCCGCTGCGAGCACCGTCCCCGCCAAAACTAAAATAATGCTCAGCACTTGCAACCGGGACGGCCAACGCCGATGAATCAGTGCCCCGAGTAGTGTCGACAGCCAGACCGCTTGCATCAACATGACCGCCGCGACGGCTACCGGAACTAACTTTAACGCCTGAATGTAAAACGTATTGGTGAACCCGGACGCGGTCCCCGCCGCAATCACTAGTCCGATTTGCCGCCAATTCGTATGCTGATTGCGCAACCATTGGCGCCGAACAACTTGAATGAGGCCTAGAATGACAACCGCGCTAAGAAACGACCAGAATAATAACGGTCCGTTAACGACACCTTGCGCCCGCGCAATTTTAAATAGTGAGGCTGGGACCCCAAAACTAATGGCCCCCAGCGCCACAAAGATTGGTGCTAACTTTTTCAAAATACTCCTCCTCTATACGTAAACTCTCCCCGTCGTAATTCCTGTACTCGTAATAAATTCTAACACTGATACAAAAACTAACAGGCATTCCAAATAGAATGCCTGTTAGTTTTCCCTTTTTATAACTCGGCAAGTTGTGCGTCCGTATAAACGTACGGTACGTGGGCCATCGCTGGCACCTGATCCCAGGCAACTGGGTAACCCGCACCGTGCGCACAGAAAACGGAATCCGGCGTGTTTTCTAAGTCACTCACCGGTTGATAAGCCGTATCGGCCATGACAGCCTCAGAATCGTGACACGGCCGATACCCGTCAACCACGCACTCTAACTGCCCCTGACCGTGAGTATATGCCCGAACGTCTTCACTATAATCCTGCATCGTGGCCACGGGCGCCGTACCGGTAATCAGCATGAGTCCATTGCCATCAGTGGCGACACCACCAGCAACGGGGGGCTCAAACTCGCCGTGCATGCGCTGAATATCAGTCATTGCGCGTCCAACTTGGTCCTGACCGACCTCTAACCGGAATCGGTACCACGGCTCTAACAACTGGCACGCCGCTTTCGTTTTTAACATCATTAGGCCCTGACGCAACGCCCGCCAAGTGGCCTCGCGAAAGTCACCGCCGACTGAGTGGACGATGCTAGCCCGACCACTAACTAACGTTACTTTAGCATCCGTTAACGGTGCACCGACTAAAACGCCTAATTGTTCCTTGGCTTGTAAATTAGCCATCACTTGGTGTTGCCAGTTTTTACCCAGCGTTTCTAAGGAACAGTTCGTGTCAAAGCTTAACCCACTTCCCCGTGGTGCTGGCTGTATCAACAAGTGGACTTCAGCATAGTGCCGTAGCGGTTCAAAGTGACCCACGCCTTCTACCGCCTGTGTGACAGTTTCCTGATACAGGATGCTTCCCGCACCAAACGCCACGTCTAAATGGAACCGGTCCGCTAACAGTTGTTGCAACACTTCTAACTGCATCTTTCCCATGACCTGGACCCGAATTTCTTGTAGGTGGCTCGACCACGCGACGTGCAGCTGGGGATCTTCATCTTCCAATTGCCGTAACGCCGTTAAACAAGCGTGGGGATCTTCGGACTGAGGATCGACCGCGTACGTCAACACCGGCTGTAAACTCGGGTGCCGGCCATCCGCGGCCTGACCGAGACCCTGTCCCGGATAAGTTGCCGTCAGCCCCGGAACCACACAAATCTCTCCGGCTGAAACGGCCGTCGTCGTGGTATAGCGCGTCCCGTTATAGTAGCGCAATTGATTAACTTTTTGTTCACCTAGCAAGTTGTCCTTTGGATGGAGCTCCCCACCAGTCAACCGTAGCCAAGTGAGCCGTTCACCCTGATCATCATGGGTGATTTTAAAGACTTTAGCGCCAAACTGGTCCGTCACTTGCGCCGGTTGCGTCCAACGTTCGATGCCGGCCATGAGGGCGGCCACGCCCGTTAACTTGAGCGCCGCGCCAAAGTAGACCGGAAATAGCTCCCGATCGCTGATCATGCGACGAACCGCATCGTCTGAAAGGGTCCCGGTCTCTAAATAAGCCGTCAAAACGTCGTCATTTTGCATGGCAACGTCTTCAATCGACGACGCCGGAATGGCCGCGTCACTCGGTGCTTCATTTTCACCGTCGGGGGCGTTAAACGCAATACACCCGGCGGACAAGGTCGCCTGTAACTGTGTGAGCATCGCGTCGCCATCCGCAACCACTGCATCCATTTTATTGACAAAGATGAACGTCGGTACGTGGTAGCGCTCTAATAACCGCCATAAGGTTCGGGTATAGCCCTGAATGCCATCGGTCGCCGAAACGACTAAAATGGCGTAGTCCAAGACACTCAAGACTTGTTCCGTTTGGCTCGCAAAGTCCACGTGTCCCGGTGTATCGAGCAAGTTTAAACTAACGTCGTGATAGTCTAAATTGGCTTGGTGGGAAAAGATCGTGATTCCCCGCTGTTTTTCTAGTGCGTCAGTATCTAAAAATGCGTCGCCGTTATCGACCCGCCCTAATTTACGCAGCGCTCCTGCCCGGTAGAGCAACGCTTCGGATAAGGTGGTCTTCCCAGCATCGACGTGGGCAACGATGCCCGTTACGATGTGTTTCATGTCGTTTGCCTCGAATTCTTTTTACTATCTACTAAGTAGTATACCGGTTATCCAGTCCAGATGACCAATCTGGACTTTCTTGGATAGAAAAATAGCTATTCAGAAATTCTTAAATAATTTCTGAATAGCTATTTTAAGTGATGTGGCAATTCGACCCACTATTGTTGATAAAATTTAGGAAAAGCCGCCGTCAATTCAGCGTGTCCGTCTTTAACGGCCTGAGCAACATCGACGCCCTGCGTCTGGGTGCCTTGAACCCGAACCATGTAAAAGGCGTCAAAGCCCATGATTTCAGTAAACATTTTATCCAAGTACAGCCGTGAAAATTCCATCGGTGTATAACGGTCATTGCGCGTATAAATTGACCCACTGGCTTGTAGCATCATGACTTTGTAGTTGTCCGTCATTAAACCGACCGAACCCGCTGCCGTGTATCGGAACGTTTCACGCGCCACTAAAATATTATCCATATAATCTTTTAGCTTCGACGTCACGTTAAAGTTATGCAACGGCGTGGCAATAACGATCCGGTGATGGGATTTGAATTGCGCTAGTAACCGCTGATTAACGGCGTAAACGTGTTGTTCTTCAGCGCTTAGGCCGACGTGTGCCGATTGCTTTTCCCACACCCCTAGTAATTCTTCCGTCGTGGCCCGGGGAATTTCAGTGTCATAAAGGTTCAAAACGTCAACCTGCTCGTCCGGAAAAGCGGCCCGAAACTGTGCCAAAAAATCCTGTGCCATTTGAATAGAGTAGTGCGCGGCGTTACGAAAATCAGGGTGAGCATTAATCAATAAAGTTTTCATCATTAGTAAGTCCTCATTTCTTTTATCTTTCAACAAGGCCTATACTAAACGTCAAAGGTGCCAATCACCGGCACCATTAAAAACTTTTTGTGGGGGAATTTAAATGGAGCGTTCTGAACGTTTAAACCAAGAGTTAATTTTTTTGAGCTACAAAAATGAGTTCCACGTTAACGACTTAGTAGCTGCCTTTGATATCTCTAAACGTACCGCCCTACGTGATATCCAATCTTTAGAACAGTTGGGCCTCACTTTTTACGTTGAACCAGGCCGTTACGGCGGTTATAAGCTTACTAAACGCCAACTATGGGTTCCCGTGTTGTTAAATATTCAAGAAATCAACGCGCTCTTTTTTGCCATCAAAGCGCTGAGCCTATTATCAGCGACCCCGTTTGAAAAATCCTACACGACAATTTATCAGAAACTCATGGCTACCCTGCCCCTCACTGAGCAGCAAAAAGTGACCCGGCTACAGGAAGTCGTCAACTACTACACGATTCCTAACCTTGATGGGCCCAAACTCTTGCGGCCACTACTCAGCGCCATCTTGGATGAAACTGTCGTGGCACTGCAGTTAAAGGCTAACCCTAAGCCACAACCATTCCAGTTATTCGACTTACTTTTCCGTAACGGCGTTTGGTTCGTCAGCGGGGTGAACCTCACGACCCAACACTGGGAAATCATTCGCTGCGATAGGGTCACTGACCTCACCACTACTGAACGACCGGCCCAACTCAACTACGAAGATCTTAAGCAGCGCCAGGCGACCTACGATCAACAGCACCACAACATTGATTATCGGTGCAAACTCACCCCGCGCGGTCGTGAAATCGTTCAGCGTAACCACTACGCAAACATGCAACTCAAACGTATTGACGGACAAGATTACCTGTATGGTGGTTACAACCAAGATGAGTACGACTACATGATTCAATATTTATTATCCCTCGGCACCAATGTCCAAATTTTAGAACCTCAGTCTTTGCAAACGGGTTACTTGGCAGCTATTGATAAAATCAAGGCTATGTACAACTAAAAAAGGACCAAACTGCAAATAGTTTGGTCCTTTTTTTATAATTGTTCAGTTTTCTAAACACTTTATTTTTCAGCCGTAATATAATCTAAAATTGTCTCCAATGCCACCCGGTTTTCTGCTGGGATCGGCATGTTGATAATTTCATCAGCCGTTTGATTTAAAACCGACCCTTGAATATACGGATAGTCGTTCACAACCATTTCACGCACGTTATCCGCCGCTGGTTCAAAATGAAACTGTAACCCGACGACGCGGTGGTTTAAGACGAATCCCTGGTTGGCGACCCGATCACTAGAAAATAACCACTCGGCCTCATCGGGAATGGCAAACATTTCTTCATGCCAGTGTAAGACCGTTAACTTTGCCGGCAACTTAGGAATAATTGTACTTTGCCGATAAACAGGCGCCCAGCCCACTTCCTTAGCCGGAGCCTTGGTCACTGGGTAACCGAGGGTCTTACTAATCTGTTGGGCACCGTAACAGGCCCCAAACATAGGAACGTCCCGGTCCAGCAACGTTTGAATCAAGACCCGTTCCTGTTTGATCCACGGCAAGTCATCGTTGGGACTCATCGGCCCACCCAAAATCACTAACAAATCCGTTTCGTCCGCCGTTGGCAAATGACCGAACTGATACGGGTGATAAACAAACATCGTATGCCCATGCGCGTTGGCCCAGTCCTGAATCATGCCGGGGCCCTCGTTAGGCGTATGTTGCAAAACGTTAATTCGCATATTAATCCTTTCCTCAACGGCAATGTTTGGTATGGGGGATTGCCTGCAAGTCCCCAAAGTAACCCCATTATAACATGGCTCAGAAACCCAGCTAGAAACGTATCGATATCACCGTAATGTTTCACAAATAGGTTCAGCTTTTAAAATGTTTCACGTGAAACATTTTTTCAAAGCATTACTAGCCCTTTCTCATGTGCGACATGCACCCACAACTGTCCCTATTGCCACCGCTTACACAGTGCTATAGTGAAAGGGATACCAAAGGAGGAATGAGCCATGCACACGATCGAACAACTTGACGACGGCCGCGCCGTTTATTTGAACGGCCAACGCGTCAAAGTTTCAGAGATTCCAATTTTCAGAAAAACACTGGCGTTAAACAACCAGTATTACGACCTACAAAAGACGCATCCCGAAGTTCACACCTACCAAGAGAATAGCCGGACTTACGATATCGCCTTTAAGGTGCCGCGAACCATTGAAGACCTGCGGCAAAAGCATCAAGCCTATCAAGAAATTGCTCAAAGTAACAACGGTATGCTGGGCCGCACACCCGACTTTTTAGATACGGGAATGGCAATTTTAGCTGAACGGAGCGCCTTTTTAGGGCACAACGAATACACCGACTTCGGTGAAAATGCCAAGCACTACGCCGAATGGATCAAAGAAAATGATCTTTTTATCAGTCACGCGCTTCAAAATCCACAGTTAGACCGCCAAAAAGCCATCAACGGCATTCCATCTGGTTACGCCGGTGTCCACGTGCTCGAACGAACCGACAAAGGAATTGTTGTTTCTGGCGCTAAAATGGTTAACACGATGGCGCCGATTGCAGACGATCTCCTAGTTTTCAATCCACCGGAACTACTCCTTGAAAAGGGCGACACTAGTTACGCGGTCGCCTTTGCCACGCCATTAAACACCCCTGGCGTTAAGGTAATCTGCCGAAAGTTACTCGATCACCCGGGCTATACAGAAGACGATTATCCACTCAGTAACGCCTTGGATGAAATCGACGCCTACATTGTCTTTGACCACGCGTTTATTCCGTGGAACAAAGTTTTCGTGGAAAATGACGTTGAAATGAGTAACCGGTTCTTCATTGAATCTGGTATGTTTATCCATACTTCCCACCAAGACGAAGTTCGCGGAATCACCAAGTTGGAATTTGCCACTAGTTTGGCTATTCGCACCGCCCACGTTTTAGGCTTAGACGGCTTCTTAGGCGTTCAAGAAAAGCTCGGTCGCTTAACGGCTAACTTAGAACTCATCAAGGGCACCATTACCCGTTCGGAAGAAGAAGGTCATTTGGATGAATTCGGCATCTACACGCCGAGTCAACAAGCCCTATTAGCCGTACGGTCGACGTTACCAGAATATTTCGAAGCCGCTTTAAAGGCCGCCCAACACTTTGCGGCGGGCTCCATGGTTGGCGTTCCTGGTTTTGCTGAATTTGACGGTGAAAATGGCCCCATTTTAGAACAGGCGCTAACCACTGACTTGGCAGAAGCCAAAGACCGTTCTAAATTACTCAACTTAGTCTTTGACTTAACCACGGCTGGTTTCGGTCAACGGCAACTGATGTACGAATATTACCACGGTGGCGACCCGATGCGGATCCGCTCCATGCACTATCACGATGAAGATTTAAGTGCCGGTAACGCCATGCTGGATAAACTGCTCAAACGGTAAGCGTGTATCAAAAGGCGGCTGTTTGTGAGCATTAACGTGGAACAAACTGCCTTTTGATGCACATTTCGACCACAATATAGCAAAACAACCATTCAGAAATGTGAGTCGTTTCTGAATGGTTGTTTGCGTTTTAATAGCAATAATGACACTATGAGCCAATATCTACCAGCGATATTCCACCGGGTTCTTGATGTATTGATCATAAACATCGCGCACGATGGTCATCTGTTGATCCGTCAATGGGGCTAAGTCAGCTGCGACCGTATTCCGTTCAATTTGGGTCGGGTTGCTAGCGCCCGGAATAACGGCGGAAACGGCGTCGTACATTAAGATATAACGTAAGGCTAAGGCCGCCAAGTTATCCGTTTTGAGCCGTTCCTTCAATTCATCCGCCGCTTTGACCCCCGTTAAGAAGTCGACGCCAGAAAACGTTTCGCCCTGATCAAAATGTTGACCATGGCGATTGTTCGTCCGGTGATCCGCCGGGGCAAAGGTCGTATCGGCGGTATACTTGCCACTCAATAGCCCACTTGCTAACGGCACCCGGGCTAAAATACCAATGTTATTTTGCTTCGCTAAATCAAAAAAGAGGTTGGCGGGACGTAACCGGAACATATTGAAAATAATTTCAATCGCCGAAATGTCGTAATCCATGGCTTTGATGGCTTCCTCAACCTTTTCAACGCTCACACCGTAGTGGCGAATTTTACCCGCCTTTTTTAACCGGTCTAACTCAAAGAACGTCTCCGGTTGATACATAATTTGCGTTGGTGGGCAGTGTAATAAGACGGTGTCTAACGCATCGACGCCCAAGTTAGCCAATGATTCGTCCACGTAACGGTCAATACTTTTAGGACTGAAGTGGTCGACCGTCAGTGGTTCTTCCTTCCGACCGATCTTAGTCGTGTAGTGAACGTCGGGGTGGGTCTTCAAAAATTGGCCAACGGCGCGTTCACTTGCGCCACCCTGGTAGCCGTCCGCAGTATCAAAAAAGTTAACACCCTGGTCATAGGCCTCCGCTAAGGTGTCCATTGCATCTTTTTCGCTAAACGGTAAGCCCCACTTGCCTCCTAGTTGCCACGTACCAAGTGAAACTTCACTAATCTCATAACCGGTGTTTCCAAATTGACGGTATTTCATCATTTAATCTTCCCTTCATTGTTACTGATTATCATCAGTATAAAACTTAGAGTTGACTCTAAGACAAGCTTTTAGCATAAAAAGTTTTATTTTTTTGATTAACGCTAGCCATTTTAAAAGAATCGTCTAAAAAAAGCCGTTCAAAAATTGAGCAGCTTTTCCTATTACTATGGTCGAAACGTGGGATAAAAGGCAGTTTGCTCCGCTTAACCCAAAATTAGTGACTATTCCAAACCCAGGAATAATCACTAATTTCACGTTAATGCTCACAAACTAACCACCTTTTATCCCACTCTATTTTCCTTAATCAAAATGGCGCCAATCACGATCCATCAACGCCCGGGCAACGAACAGTCCCAGTGGCAAGAACATAATAATCAACATCGCTTTAGTGAGCCACAGCGCACCCACGCCGATCTGATTACTGCCCATATTGTAAATGGCCCGATAAATATAAAGTCCCGGAACCATGATTACGATTGATGGCACCGTTAATGAAATTCGCGGATAACCATTATACCGGTTGATCACGGAAGCCAGCAGTCCAGCGACCAACGCCCCGCAAAACGCGGCGGCAGCCGGTGGCATCGTGGTTAAATCAACGAGTTCTAGTCGGAGCGTATTGGCAATTGCCCCCATAAATCCCGCCATAATCGCCATTTTTTGCGAACTGTTAAACATAATCGAGAAACCGTAGACCCCGCAAAAACTGGCCGGTAACCGTAATAGCATCAGTAACATAGGTGACAATCCGAGGGGTAAAAAGTTCCCCGGTTTGAAGTGGAATAGCGTCGCCACTAACCACCCGACCAACGTCGCAATTAACGTCACCATAATGGCATAAGCCAAACGCTCCAGTCCTGAACGCATGTCCAATTTAGAAATATCTAGCATACTCGTAATGAATGGGAACCCGGGAATGACGAACAGCATCGCCCCGATGTAACCAACTTCGTGCTCAGATAAAACGTGAAATCCTAGCTCGAGTAACCTGAAACTGGCCATGTACACGAGACAGGCAACGGCGACGCTTACCGCAATACCCGCAATGGTTGTCATGGAACGCTTCCCCATTTTCGCCCGTACATAGTTCCCACAGCCGGCACCTAAAAAGGAACACAGCATTTCTGGCAAGCCACCGCCTAGCAAAAAAATAAATCCGCTGCAAGCTAACGCGGCCGCTAATCCTAGCATCACTGGTGTGTATTGCTTAGGGCGCTTTTGGACGTTATCGATGGCCGTGTGTAGTTCCCGAATCGTCAAATTAGCGTAGCGGTCGTCAAATTCGCTCACGAACTTTTCCAAAATATTCAGTTTATCCGTATTAACACCCGTATTCGGCAGTGCGAGCACCTGCGTATAACTTCGATTGTGATTAAAACAAGTGTAGTGCAGCGCAATCAAACCGATGTCCGCGGAACAGGTCAAATTAAGGCTCCGTGCGACTTTATTCATCGCATCCCGAACACGCCAAGCCCCGGTCCCGCAAGATAGTAGCGAGATGCCAATGCGGCCAACGATCGAGGTCCGTTCCTGCAAACTCGCATTCTTAGCCGGCACATCTTCGTTACGAATGAAATCCTTCCAAGGAATCGTCATATGGTGGCGTTGTGACAATTCCGGTTGCTTTTTATTAGGCATCCAATCCCTCCCCAATCATGAGTTACTTATATTAACCAATCTGAATAATTGTTCATAAAACTGAACAGCATACTGTTTTCATTCTTTTAAACTTAACTAGCTCAATTATAGCCTGAAAACGACTGTCACGACGGGCTCATTTTCATTTTCCCCGTTACTTTCATAGTTGGCCTTACTAGCGCGATTAATCGTCATGCTATCAATAATGTGCTAAATTGGCGTCACAACAGCCAGGAGGGATTTTTATGTGCACAAGTTTAACGTATACGAACCAAAATGGCGGTCACTTTTTAGCCCGAACAATGGACTATAGTATCGACTTTGGTGCCCGCATCATGTTCATGCCCCGTCACCGCGCCGTTAAGGGCGATGCGGGTGAGTTTTTGACCAAGTACGGCTTCATCGGCGCCGGTCGGCAGTTAAAACACGAGTTATTTACCGATGGCGTTAATGAATACGGCGTCGGGGTCGCGACTCTGTACTTCCCCGACCACGCCGTCTATCAGGAAAAGGCGGATGCCGGCAAACTCGCTCTGGCACCCCAAGACTTTGTGGCGTGGGCACTCGGCAACGCGAAGAGCATCGATGATTTACGGGAACACATCAAGCACGTCCAACTGATCAGTCATCCCGCGGAAGTGGTTGCGATGGTCCCACCGCTGCACTTCATTATTAGTGACCCGACTGGTGAAACGGTCGTCCTAGAACCCACCGGCCCAGAACTCAAATTGATCAACGATCCGGTCGGGGTCATGACCAACTCACCCGATTTAGACTGGCACCTGCAAAACATCAGCACTTACGGGATGCTAACTAACACGGAACAGCCGCTCCAACAATATGGCGACTACCATCCTATGACCCAAGGCCCCGGGACTGGCGCCATTGGCCTCCCCGGCGACTACACCTCAATTTCGCGCTTCGTTCGGACCAACTACTTGAAGCATTACATTGAGGTGCCGGCTGATACTCCGGACACGTTAAACTTATTACAATACATCTTAAACTCGGTCACGATTCCTAAAGGCGTTAAAAAAGTGTCCGACGGCGAAAGTGACTATACGGAATATCGGAGTTACATGGACCTTGACGGGTTAACTTACAGCATGGAATTATACGAAAATCCCGGCGACTTACAACAAGTCGCCTTGACGGATGACATGCTCAACAACGTGATGCACCCGGTTGAATACCCACTCAACCACCAGGCCCACGTCCACATTTTAAATACGGAAGAGACGTCAGAATTAAAATAGTGCCTTGCCATTAAATTCGACCGTCACGATTGCAAAAACGCCGCAGAATTTTAGATTCCGCGACGTTTTTTTATTGATTTAATTGCTTTAAATGTGCCTGAAACTTAGCCTTAACGACGTCGTAAGCTAGTTTAGGCCGCCGATATTCGTCTAAAATCCCCTTGTTATTGTAAGAACGCGGCCGGACCGCAAACCATTCTTCCTCAGTTACCCTACAGTCACAAAACTGCCAGATAAAGGCGCCGGACAGCCGGGGATCGTTGAGATACGTGTCTAAACACTCACCTAAAATATCCGCTTGCCGTTCCTCGCTCCACTTGCACCTCGTCCGGTTGCGATAGCCATAAATGGCCCCCGCCCCAAACTCACTGACGATCATCGGTTTACCCGCACCCGGCGTCTGGTTGATCCATTCGATTTCACGATCATTGCCCTTTTCAACGGAACCATCTTCATACCAACCCGTATAAAGGTTATACGAGACCACGTCCGGCAAATCGAGACACTGATCCTTGAAGTGTTGGCACGTTGCGGACGTCACGGGACGGGTGACATCCAACTGACGAATCTGCTGATACTGCATTTGATACTTTTTTCGTCCAGCTGACGTGTCGCTAGCGCACTCATTGAGCAGGCCCCAAATCACGATACTAGGGTGGTTAAAGTGGGCGTCCACCATTTCTTGGTTACAGTCGGCGCACTGCTGGTCAAAGTTTGGATTTTGCATTTGTGCTAAGGTCAGCCCCCGGGCGTGCGCCTCTTCCCAAACGAGTAACCCGCGCTCGTCACACAGGTCTAAGAACCGCTGATCATTGGGATAGTGTGAAGTCCGGACAGCATTCGCCCCCATGTCGACCATTAAATCGAGGTCTTGGACAATTTGCTGAAACGGTAACGCACAGCCATACGCAACGCTGTCTTCATGGCGGTTAAAGCCCTGTAAAAAGACGGACTGACCGTTTAACTGGATGCGATTGCCAACTACTTTGACCTGCCGAAACCCAACCCGCTCGACTAAGTCATCAATCACCTGACCATCCTGAATCAGTTCCGCCGTGGCCAAATACAGTTGCGGTTGCGCAGGCGTCCACGCGGTTACTTGGTCAAAATCCGTTTGCCACTCAAACACCGCGGTCGTCTGGCCCGCAATGGTTTGCGGTTCAAGTTGAACCTTCTGACCAGCTAAGCGAGCTTTCACGCTGACCACTTGTGCCGTTGCCGCAGTGTTTGTGACCGTGACTTGTAAACGACCCTGCCAACCAGTCGCCGTCATCGTACTCGTAAAATGACTTTGTTGAATGAACACGTCCGGCACAACTTCCGCGGTCACCCCGCGAATGATGCCACCGTACGTATAGTAATCATTAGGTTTATGCAGCGCCGACGCGGGACCAAACCGGTTATCGACCGCGACCGTTAAACGATGGTCTCCCGCCGCCACATCCCTAATCAACGCCGCAAACGGCGTATAGGCATTATAGTGGTGCGCCACCTGCTGGCCATCTAAGAACACATCGGCCGTATGACTCACACCCTGAAATTCTAAGCGCAAGTTCGTATGGTTCTGGGCCACCTGCAGGGTGCGCTGATACTCACCGCGACCGCGATAGGCGGCTAAGTCAGGATGCTGTTCCCAACAACCGGGCACGGCTAAGTGGTAGACGCGCTCATCATTTTCACGCTGAAATTGCCACGTTCCCGCTAATTCATGAACCCGCCGGACATAGTGTTGTTCAAACAAACGAATCATTCATTATTCACCTCAAAATCGATCTTTTAGCCTCAGCCTAACCCTTATTTCAAGCCGTCACAAGCCTTCAAAATGCGGACAAATCTGCTCATTACCACACTTTGCAATCTAAAAAAAAGCCAATCAGAAAATTTCTGGTTGGCTTTCTCTATTGTTATGGCCGAAACGTGCACCAAAAGGTAGTTTGCTCCGCTTAACCCGAAATTAATCCTCTTTGACGTCTTTCAACACGTTAATACACTGTTGCTGTTTGGCATTTGGCAAAAATGACCGCCGCACTGCCAGCTGCATGAAACAGTTCACCCGTTCCTTTGGCGCTAACGGGATGCTAACAACGGACTCACTCAGGACAACTGAACGATCAATCACCAGCCCCACCCCGACGTCTTGGGCAACTAAACCCTCAACCAGTGCATTTGTTTCAGCTTCATAAACGATGTCAGGGCGTACCCGTCCCCGGCGACACCACTGTTCTAGCGCCGTCCGCGGTAAAGCATGCTTCGGTCGGGCAATCACGGGCACGTCCTTCAAATCGGTGGCATGCACCGTCTCTAACTGACTCAGGGGGTTGTGCCGATTGACCAGTAGACACAGTTGGTGTTCTTCTAAGGTCGTTACCCGCAAGTCACTAGAGTGCTCAGGGACTAGCGTTGAAAAAACCGCCGCATCAAGCTTGCCTTCCCGCAGCTCAGCTAGTAATTGCTCGGAATCAGCCACCGTGGTAGTCACTTGATCTAATAATTGCATTTTTAAATAACGTTTAACGACCCGTGGTAACCAGATTCCACCAGCTACCGTGGAGAATCCTAGCCGGACCTGGGCGTCGTTGGCGTGCTTTACTTCCACCGCGACTTGGGCTAATTCCTTGATCAGTCGGGTGGCCTTCACGTATAGGACGCGTCCCGCGGGAGTGGTTTCCAACTTGGCCCGGTGATTTCGTTGCGTCAGTAAGGTGGTGCCGTATTCCGTTTCTAACCGCTTTAAAGCTGCTGAAATTGCAGGCTGAGTGACGTGAAACTGTTCGGCAGTTTCGGTATAATTGCCCGTTTCAACTAAATAACAAAAATATCTTAGATCTCGTTCATTCACACAATCACTTCTTTCCCAGTCAACGGGTTCTTTCTTACCATCATAAGCTGTTTAGGTGGGTAACGCCAAGGTATTTTGACTGAAAAGCGTGGGCCAAAATCAAAAAACGGTTCAGAAATATTAGCTATTCCTGAACCGCAATTTTCCTATTAGCATGGTTGAAACGTGCACCAAAAGGCAATTTGTTCCGCTTAACCCGGCATCAGCGACTATTCCAAACCCAGGAATAATCGCTGATGCCACGTTAATGCTCGCAAACTACCCGCCTTCTGGCCCACTCTTTTTTACCAAAGCCCGATTACTTTTGTCCAAAGCAACCCGCCGCCAAGCCAAATGACGTTTAATACGACCCCAATCAGGGCACTTAGTTTCCACCAGTCCGCGTTAGAAACGTAGCCGGTACTGGAAAGTAAGGCTGCTGGCCCGGCTGAATACGGCGTCGTTGATAAGTAAATCGACCCGCAAAAGGCTAGCATTAACGCTGACAATACGGGTGGCGCACCGGCACCGACCGCAACGGATAAGAAGCCCGCGTATAGTGCAGAGATCTGCGTCGCAACACTAGGAAACATGTAGTGTAGGTAGAAGTAAGAGAGGAACAAGATGACCAATACGATGATTGGATTCATCCCGTGAAGTAACAGGCCCAACGTCTTTGAGAACCATGGGAAGAACCCTAACTTCATCAATTTTTGTGACATTAACATGATGATCGATAACCAAACTAAGATGTTCCAAGCAAAGTGTTCATTTAACATATCCTTGGTCGTTAGTACCCCGGTCAATAGTAAAATGACAACCGCGATAAAACTAACTTCCGTAGCATCGATCCCAATCTTAGCGCCGACGAGCCATAAAATAATTGCTAAAATGAACGTGCCCGCCATAATCTTTTCGCTACGCCCCATCTTACCGAGTGCCTGGAGTTTCTTGTCTGCCCACGCATGGGCATTAGGAGTTTCTTTAATTTCGGGTGGATAAACTTTGTATAAAATAAAGGGAACGACGATCAGCGCTAAAATTCCGGGAACGCTAGCAGCCGCAAACCATTGCATCCAACTAATCGTGATTCCTTGAATCTTCGCCAATCCGATGGCAATCATGTTACCGGCCAAGCCGGTTAAAAACAGACCCGAAGTAATGTTGTTAACTTCATATTCATTAAAAACCAGGAAGGAACCAATTTTACGTTGTGTCCCCTTATCAGGATCGGACCCCATTTCACGGGAAAGGTTATCAATGATGGGATACATAATCCCGTTGACCCGGGCGTTGTTACTAGGAATCCCGATGGCGAGGACCCCGTCAACAACGGACAATGCATACGCGAGGCTCAACGTCTTCTTACCGAACAACTTAACAAACAGGTAGGCAATGCGTTTGCCAAGCCCAGATTTAATAAAGCCAGCCGCCATAAACATACACATGGCAACCATCCAAGCCGTCGAGTTACCAAAGCCAGCCGCAACTTCGTCCATCTTAAAAATACCGGCTACCGTTGCCACGATCACGCCAATCAACGTCGTGGCCATCATTGGCAGCGGCTTAGTAATGCAGGCAATAATCGTCGCAACAAAAATGGCAAATAGGTGCCACGCGACAACGGTAATGGCAACTGGCTTTAACGGTGTCAGCAACCAAATTCCAATCCCAAAAATTAATGGTAATATGAAACCTTTCCACTTTACGTTATTACTCATCGTATTTTCCCCTCACTAAACCAGATTCAAGCTCGCTGCTCAATTATTCACATATAGTGACCGTCTCGCCTTGGGTGCTCACTTGTTTTTTCACTTTTAACATAACTTAATTTATTAGTCTGTCAATTTAATTTTAGTAAGCAGCTAAGGGATAAAATCTCAGACTACTGTAACCGCTTTATTTACCGCTAATCTAATAAGTTAAATCATTTCCATAAATCTGGGCACTCAGTTTTAGTAATAGGACTTTCTTATAAATAATATTGATAAAAAACTAAAAATAATTTTTGCCACTTACGCTAAGTTTCACTAATTTCGATTTTTCATGCGCTAAATTTTGCTTTTTTTCGCCCGTCACGCCGGCAATTCCTCCCAATAATTAAAAACAACGCTTGCAATTAATCGCGGTATTTCTATATTGAAAGCGTAAACAATTATTAACGTTTTGAAGAAGCCAATATTCTTAAATAAAGGACTGTTACTTATGAAATTAATCGCACTTGTCGGGACGACCGCCGCTAAATCGTATAATCGTGATCTTCTAACCTATATGCAAAAGCATTTTAGCGCCCAAGCAGACATTGACGTAAACGAAATTACAGAGATTCCACTATTTAATGAACCGGCTACGGACGATCTGCCCGCTGCCGTCCAGACCCTTAATGATAAAATCAGCCACGCGGATGGTATTATCATTGGCGTTCCTGAATACGACCACGCCGTTCCAGCCGCACTTAAAAATGTGATCGAATGGTTATCTTACCAGTTACACCCCTTTGCCCATAAACCCATCATGTTAGTCGGAACGTCACTTGGCGTTCAAGGCACTTGTCGGGCACAAGAAGAACTCCGCAGTATTTTGAACGCGCCCGGCGTTGACGGGATCGTACTCCCAGGTAACGAGTACATGCTAAGTTACGCGCAAAAAGCCTTTGACCAAACGGGCACCCTGACTCAGGATGGTTCCGTTAAGTTTTTGGAAAGCTGCTTCAAAAACTTTGTTCAGTTCGTAAAAATGTTACAAGGCACCCCTGCCAGCACCGTTAAATGGCAAGGCAACTACGACGTGATCGTGTTAGGCTTTGGGGGCGCTGGGGCAACCGCTGCTCGATTCGCCGCTGATCACGGCTCTAAAGTCTTACTCGTGGATACCGCGCCATTCGGTCATGAAGGTGGGAATACCCGCTACTCAGCACAACACGTCGTCACTGGCGAGAGCTTAGAAAAGCTGACCGCTTACTACCGGGCTTTAAGCGCACCGTTCAATACACCTGAAAAGACGTTAAACGCCTACTTAACTGGGATGAGCCGTATCCCTGAATACTTCCAGAAGTACTTAGGCATCAAAGCCGTTAGCTGGAAACACGATATCAAACCAGGCGATGCGGTTGCCGTTAAGAAGACCATGGCAGAATACCCTGAACTTCCTGGTAGCGACACAGTCGACTTCGCCCTCGTTCACAAACGGGACAAGGACGCCGGCTTATGGAAAGTATTACGGCAGGAAGTTCTCAAGCGGACCGATAACATTGATGTTTGGCTCGATTCCCGGGCACAACACCTTATTCAAGATCCCGTTTCAAAGGTCATCCGTGGTGTTCAGATTGAACGCAACCATCAAGTGTTGAACATTCACGCAACCCACGGTGTGGTCATGGCGATGGGTGGTTTTGAAAACAATTCCGCTTTAACTGAGACTTACTTACACAGTCATCATTTAACCCCATTAGGCACCCTGTATAACCGCGGTGACGGGATTCGGATGGCTCAAGAAGTCGGTGCTAAAATGTGGCACATGACAAACTACGAATCACACGGCATCTTACCTGGGATTACCTTTAAAGAAGGCCCTAACGAACGTGGTCGCCAAATTGAACAGTGGCCATTACTACGGCACGGCAGTATCTTCGTCGTAGCTGATGACGGGACCCGTTACTTCCCAGAAGACGCTAAGCACCGTCACGGTCACATCCAAACACACGGCTCATGGCTGATTCCAATGATGAACCAGCATCCATACATCGTGTTTGATCAGCACCAATACGCTGACTTTAAGCAACAGTTGGCGGACCGCGGTCGCTTACCATATCCTCAATTCTTAGACAAACTCGTTCACGCTGAAACGATTGCCGACTTGGCGGATAAGATTGGCGTGCCAGCTGATCATTTACAACAAACCGTCGCTGACTTTAACCACTACACTGAAGCCGGTCGGGATTACGCTTTTGGACGCGACCCCAAGACCATGCGTGCGATTGACGACGGGCCTTACTACGCCATCGCCGCAACGAACGATGTTTTGAACACGCAGGGTGGGCCACAGCGGAACGAAAACGCGCAAATTTTGAACACCAATGACCAACCAATTCCACACTTATTCGGCGCTGGTGAACTCGGCGGCATTATCGCCAACTGCTACCAAGGTGGCGGTAACTTAGCTGAATGTTTGATCTTTGGGAAGTTAGCCGGCGAAAGCGCCGCAACAACAACAGCCGATGACGAACTAGTCAACGCAACCAAGGCCAACGGGATCAACGATCTTGCGGACGGTGAAAGTGCCGCAAACGTGCCACTCGCACCTAACCAATACCTTGGGAGTTCAAACAGTGGCTTAGGTGGCAAAGTGGTTGTTCGGGTCACCTACAAAGACCAAGCCATCCAAAACGTTGAAGTCGTCCAACACCATGAAAGTGAAGACGTTGGTTTAGTCGCCGTTTCCAAGATTCCAGAAGAAATTGTGGCCGCTAACTCAACTGAAGTTGACGCGATTTCGGGTGCTTCCGCTTCCAGTCGGGCCATTAAAGAAGCTGTTAATGACGCCCTGAAGCAAGCTAAACAACCAGCAACTAATTAACACGATAATCAAATAAAAACAACGTCCGCTAGTAAAATGGCGGGCGTTGTTTTGGTTAAATTTCAACTATTCGACTGAACGCTAAAAATCAGTTCACGACGTTAAAGGGTCATTTTTGTAATCGGTTTCAAACTGTTCTATACTTAAACTAATAGTTCTAATAGATAATATCGACACCGGCGTGTTCTTACACCGGCCATTGATTCAAAATGGAGGAATTTATTATGACAGTGGCTATTCGTTATCAAACTCGTAATGGAAATACTAAGGCTTTTGCTGAACAAATCTCGACGGTAGCTGGCGTTCCGGCTGAAAGCGTTGAGACACCCGTCACCGAGACTGACCTGCTTTTCTTTGGCGGTGGGACTTACTTCATGAAGCCGGATTCATCAGCATCGGCTTTCATGAAAGGACTTGACGCAAGCAAGGTTAAGAAGATTGCCCTCTTCACCACGTCTGGTGGACCTGAAATGGTTTCCGATAAGGCTTTGACGAAGATTGCGAATCAAAAAGGCATCGAAATCGTCGGTCATTTCCACCAAGTCATGGGTGGCAAAGGGATGAAACTCTTAGGCAGTCATGGCGGTAAGCTAAAGCCAGAACAAATTGAACTAGTTAAGCAGTTCGCAAAAGAAATGCTCACTAAATAAAATCAAAAGTGTCTCTCAAAAAGACTTTGAGAGGCACTTTTGATTTTGTAGCTTACAATGTTCCACGTGAAACATTACTTTTTGTGGCGCTGATGCGGGTTCTATTTCAAAGCTTGGGCAACCCGTTTTTGTAACTCCGGAACCACCTGTGTTTGAAACCACGGGTTACGATTTTGCCAGCCGTAGTTCAGGGGTGACGGGTGCACTAATGGGAAATAGGTCGGTAAGTAATCGGCGTAATTTTGGACTGTCATGGTTAAGTTCTTTTGCCGCTGTTTACCCAGGTAGACCCGCATGGCGTATTGCCCCACTAACAACGTCAATTGGATATTCGGCATCATTTTAAGTAGTGTCGGGTGCCATTTACCCGCAAAATCTTTTCGGGGTGGTAGATCCCCACTCTTCCCTTTACCAGGATAATAGAAATCAAGGGGCATCACCGCAATCTTATCACTCCCATAAAATGTTTCACGGGTAACGCCCATCTAGTCACGCAGCCGGTCCCCGCTCGCGTCATTAAAATAGGTCTTCGTGTTCTGCGCAATCCGCCCTGGAGCCTGGCTAATAATCAGAATAGTCGCCGTCGCCGGCACGTGAAAGAGCGGCTCCCACCCTTGTGCCGTATAGGCCGTATTTTCAGGGTCATCCTTAATTGCTTGCGTAATTTCTTCAATGGTCATGGTGCTCACGTCTTTCTTTACTGATTAGCTGCGTTCAGGGTCCGCGCTAATTTGGCAACGTTTTTTTGAATCTGGTCACGCACTTGCCGAAAAACGACGAGCCGTTCCGCTTCAGTCCCCGTCGCTTGGGCAGGATCAGGTAGTGGCCAATGCATCTTTTGCACACTTGGCGGGGTCATCGGGCAACGGTCACGCGCATCGCCACAGAGAGTAACCACCAAGGCACAAGCGTTTAAATAGTCCCGGTCAATCAGTTTAGAAGTCTGACGGGAAATATCTACATCGACTTCCTGCATGACCTTAACGGCTAAGGGATTGACCCCATGGGTTTCGATGCCCGCACTGGCGACTTCCCAATCAGGACCGAAAAGTTGCTTCGCAAAGCCCTCCGCCATTTGGCTCCGACACGAGTTTCCCGTACAAATAAAGTAAATTTTCTGCATTGCTTAAACGCCTCTCATCTGTTCCGATTATTATCCGTAGTAGCTATCTTCGTAAAGCTTACACTAGTTAGACGGTGATTGGAAAATTTTCTGCATAAATAGGATTTTTTAAAATAAATATTTCACCATGAGCTCAACGTAAATTCTATCTAAATAATAATTTTATTTATTGATAGATTAAACTATAAAATTTGTGCCAATCGATTTCTACTGGTTCTTTCGACAGGCTTGTGTATCCCCTTCCATTTGAATATACTAAGTATTATAAAAGGGGATATTGTTGATGAAAAAGTTTAAAACAGCACTAATAGTTATTATTGCCATGATAAGTTTTGTGACCGTTAGCAGTCTGAATAGTACTACTGCTCAAGCGGCAACTTGGCATAAGGGAACACCGAAAGTTCTGCGGGGAAAGTGGCGTATTAAACACGTCTCCACTCGGGTTGACCGTTTAAAGGTTACTAAGAAACGAGTTTACCTATATTCATCCGGACCGTTCCATCTAAAAAATATTAAATACAAAAAAACGGGCGCTCATTCATATAAAGTACGCGGCTATGAATACACGTATTTACACGCCAAGACGACCATTAGTTTTAAGAAAATCAAAGGTCACAAAATCATTAAATATAAGGGTAACTACCCTGGTGCTAGTTGGACTAAATACGTTCCACGATAACTATATTTATCTAGATAAAAATGATTCGTCATCCTATGGCGGATCATTTTTTTGTGATCCTAAATTTACCAACTTCTCCCCAGTGTTACTTTTTACCACAAATATGGTAATTTGATTAGAAAAAATCATCATAATCATTTTTGTATCCGCTCAGAATCACAAATCTAAAATTAATCCTCTACCCTTCCATCTTGAGCACTATTTTTCCATTGTCCTAATTGGATTTTCAATTTTTACTTTCAAATCAATGTCCTTATTAACAGCAATTAATCCACCTTATAATCGAATTTTCTTTTAAAGGATTCACCTGTTTTCATGAAAAATAGCAGGCGGTTTTTCACCGATTTAAATCCTTGTTGCCGTAAACTATATACAGAGCCATGATACTTCACTGAACAAACTTTCCGTTCTAAGCCAGGTTTGTGGCTCAAATCGGCTTTAAAAATACCTTTAAAGGAGTCCTTCAATTATGAACAAGTCCCAATCATTAACCGCAGCGACCCTAGTTAGCCTTGCAACTTTAGGTGCCGTAGTAAGTACCAACACCAACGCTGATGCCGCGGCTGTTACTCAGCCACAGGCAGAAAGCGCACGCGTCCAAACAACCACGCCAACGGCAAAACCAGACGTGGCAGCTGCTACCCAAAAATTAGCAGATGCTAAAAAGGCATATGCTAATTCTCTAGCCCACCTTAACAAGGCACAAGCGATTAAGGACAAGACAACGCCTGAACAACTCCAGAAAGCTAAAGCTAAGCTTGACACCGCTAACCAAAACTATGTTAAGGCTGCCGATGATAGAACCGCAGCTAAGAAGGCCGTTGACAACGCAGCTGATGCCGTTAAGACCCAACAACTCAAAACTGATCACGCTCAAGCAGCGGTAAAAACTGCACAGGCTAACGATGCTACCGCCAAAGCAAATGTTAAAGCTAAGACAGATCATTATAATCAACTAACGGCTGCTACCCAAGCTCAACCAGCAGCACCAGTTAAAAATGAAACTCAAACTAACACCCAAGTGATTAAAGATACGGTTAAAAAATCAACTAAAGCCGTAACCGAAACGACCACTCAATTAAGTACTCCGTCAACTGACGACGTTGTAGGACAAGCACTAAAAGAACTCAATGCGGCTAAAGATCAGTCAGCAGCTACCGGGACTGCGTTGAATCAAGCCAATAAAACGTTAGAAACTGCTAAAGCAGCCTTAGCCGATGCAAAACAAAAACTCACTGTGGCTACAGTCGCATTCAACGCGGCTGATCAAATTTACAAGCAACGCACTGCCGAACTTGATACCGCTCAGTCCGAATATTCTAGTATCCACGTTTCCGACACAACTTTAGGCAATCTAAGAGCATCCGTAAATGCCGACCAACAAGACCTAGACCAAGCACAAAAAGAATACGACTTGGTGGCTCCAAAAGTAACCCCCGGGACAACCGAAACTTCTTCGCCAATGTACAATCCTGAAAGCAACGGGTTTTACGTTCCAGGACTAACCGAAGCTTCCTACGTGCCATTCAATTCTTCACGGACCACTGGTAATACTGCAGTCGCCCTACCAGCTACTAGCCATCATACACAAGCACCTAGCCTCATCAAACATGAATCACTTGCACACGGGCACTCACTTCCACAAACTGGTGAACGTCAGACCAGTGCAGTCTCAGCCTGGGGTATCGCCCTCTTGAGCTTACTGCTAGGAACATTCACGTTCGGCGCCTTTAAATCACAAAAACACCGTCAAAACTAACCTACACCCATTAAGCAATCCCTACTACTAAACCTACAATAATTATAAAAACGTACCGTCTGCATACAATATCACGCGTATGCAGACGGTACGTTTTAATTTAAATTTTCCAATCGAGACTAGCACTCACAACATCGTCATCAATTTGCTTAACATTTTTCACCTGATCCAACCGGTCACTCAACCACAACTTGTGATGCGCGATGAGTTGATCAGCAAAATTACGGGCCCACCGACCATTTGAACGTTCATCACTCGGTAAGGATTGATAATGTTGTGTCACAACTTGTATCAATAAATCGTGGTTAACTTGAAAGTTTTTACTAACAATCTGATCAACAATTTGGCCGACTTCTGTCGCTGAATAAGGCTCAAACTCAATATTCAGTGGTATCCGTGACCGCAATCCTGGATTTGCGCTTAAAAATTGCTGCATTTCCTTGGTATAACCCGCAAAAATCGCCACAAATTCATTCCGCTGATTTTCTAACGCGGTAATCATCGTTTCAACGGCCTGTTGACCAAAGTCATTGCTCTCCTGACCACTCGTCAGCTGATAGGCTTCATCGATAAATAAGACGCCACCGAGTGCGTTTCGAATCACCTTACTTGTCTTTTCTTCAGTTTGCCCCACGTAAGCGCCGACGAGATCCATTCGTGAAACCTCACTGACCGTATTCTTGGGAAGAATATCTAAATTAAAAAACAATTGTGCAATGAGTCGCGCCACCGTCGTCTTACCAGTCCCAGGATCACCCGTAAACGTCATGTGATAAGTCGGCTCAACCTCACCAAGTTGGTCCCCAAACCGCTGGCTAACAACAACTTGACTGACTAAGTCATGAACAAACTTTTTGACTGACTCCAATCCCACCATGTCATCAAGCTGTGCCAGTAACATTTTAACGGCTTGCGCTTTGTCTGTTTGACCACCATCGACTAATTCTGCAATATCACTATTTAAAATTGTCACAGTATCCCGATTACTTGTATTCATTGCATGTTCAGCCATAATTCTGATCAATTTGTCATTAAAGTTGCGTATCCATCGTCCATTACTATGTGAAATATCGGCTTGATAAGCTTTAATTACGGCTTGCCGGTAATTCGCTTCATCAAATTTAAATTCTTGCTGGGTTAATGCCCGTACCCCAATTTCCGCAACCTCTTCCGGTGTATAGTCTGCAAACTCAAAGTGATTCGCAATCCGAGATTCTAAACCCGGGTTCATACTAATAAAGTCTGCCATTTCTTTAGGGTAGCCCGCAAAAATAATCATCAAATCATTACGGTGGTCTTCCATAAACTTCAGAATCGTATCGACGGCTTCTTGGCCCCAGTTGGAGGAACCGTCGGCCTGGTATAGCGAGTAGGCTTCATCCACGAATAAGACGCCACCCAAGGCCTTTTCCAAAACCTTCTGCGTCTTCACTGCCGTACCACCGACATACTGGGAAACTAAATCTTGGCGGGTGACCTCGACATAAGTATCGTTGGGCATGACGCCCTCTTCATACATCGCTTTCGCAACTAATCGCGCCACCGTAGTTTTCCCAGTCCCAGGGTTACCACAAAAAGTCGCATGCAATGATTGTGAAACTTGACTGATTCCTAGCGCTTCTCGACGTTTATTGAACTTAGCCAATTCAATAAACTGGTTAACCTGTTGCTTAACGCTAGCTAAGCCAATCATTTCATTTAGTTGATCAATAGCTCGTTTGGGCGCATCAGCTTGCAACTCCGCCGACTTACGTTGTGGTTCTACGTTTACCGTCGCACTAACAACAGTTGCTGGTTTAGTAGTTGGCGTTTCATTCACCGAGCCGTTAATTGGTCTGATTTGCGCACCCGGAATGCCTACCGTGGCACCCTCATCCGTATGAGCGATTAAACGATGGGTCGGATCAATATTAGTTTTATCAATCTGGACCGTACTCTCACCAAAAACAGTTCGAGTTTCTCCAGCAGGTAGCTCTAAATCAGCGATTTTTATTTCAGCATGGTTTTCTCCGTTCATCGCATAGTACTTCGAATTATAGTCGGCTAAGTACAGCGTATCGGCATTAAGCACACTGTTATCACGGATAAGTAACGCCAGTCGCAATAAGGAAGATTTCGCCGTAATTGTTGTTTCAGATACCTGAACAAATTGAACTTCGCTACGATCTAGCAAAATTTCACTATGTTTATCGGCAACAATTCCACGCCGCTCACCATCCGTTTGTCGTACCGTACAAGCAATTAGTGTCAGGGAGGCGTGATTTAAATAAATACTAGCTGCGGGGCCACCCAAATTATGAAAGACGACACCTTTGGCTGTTAACTTAGCCCCCTCTGAAAGACTCACTAAGTTGTTATGCGTAGTTATCTGCTGAATCATTAAATTTTCAAGTTGTAGCTTTCCTTTAGCTTGAAAGGTTCCTTCAATGACGACGTCCGTTGCATTTTGGCCAGTCCCACGTAATAGTAACTGCTTGCTGATTATCCTGTTTGAAACTCGATATTTCCCCGGATTTAAAATCAACATCGTTCCGCTTTTACTTTCACGGAGGGCTTGTTCTAAGCTTCCAGCTTCAGGTCCTACAGTAATAAATGGTTGCATTGAAATTTCCCCCTCCTAATTTCTAAGCCCGCGAATTATCGCATAAATTATCCCAATAATCCCCAGGCCCCAGCTGACGGTGTATATCGCCATAAAATAAAATAACATGATTAGGCCGTACGGAAGCAGTAGTAGGGCCATTAACCTATGCCCCTTTCGTACAGATTGCCATAAAAATTTGAGTAATTGGTACGGTGTGTGATGGAAGCGTCCCATCAACTTTTCAACAATTAGAATGGCAAACGGGAATAACACTGATGCCATCACTGAGACCCCGACTCCGGCGTCTTTACTCATAAAAAAACCAATGATTGCAATAATGTAATACAGTCCCCACGCCCACGGTGACTGTAGTTGATAAATTTTTTGTAGAAAATGACGCTTCGGCTTTGCGGCTACCTTGGTTTGACCTGGCGACGGAGTTTCATTAGATTCCTTTTTGTTAGGTTCTGTTTTAGACACTGGATGAGTTGGTAATACTTGTGCCAGATTATCGGCTGGGGTCTGTGTTCGTAACCCACTTCTTTCCGACAAACTATCAGATTCCTGTTTTTGTGTAGGCAACTCACTCAGCTCTCCCGGTCTCAACGCCGTGGGTCCAAATACTGGTTTATTTGCCATCCCAAATCCCCCCAAAAACTTATTACGCTTTATTTTGGTAAACTTACTTTTACTTATAAGTATGACAGCCATTCCAAAATACTCAATAGGGTTATTTTAGTCGAAACTAAGAAGCCTAAAATCAGGTCCCATATGAAAAATTTACCACTCTTTTTTCCGTCCGTTGCCATTTAATTTAATTTCTTGTATACTACTAACCATTCGGCCTAGTGCCGAAATAAGGAGATGATCGACGATGATGGCATCGTTATTAGTACGGAAAAGTGCTGCTTGTTAGCGACACTTTTCTAGAACACCTTTCAGAGAAGTGTCTGGTTTGAATCTGAAAGGAACTTTATTTATGAAACCGACTATTACCACCTATCAATACAGTTATATTACCCAACAAATCGACGACCTCGTTAGCGCGGAACTATCCGTTAACGACGCGCAAATTCGTGCAGCGGTCTTAGCTAAGATCCTCGATCGCATTACACCACTATTGCCAACCGACGAACCGGTAGTCACAACTTTTCTTCAGGGACTTCAGACGGAACGTTTGACCCGAGCCAAAGCGGCTAAACTACTGGACCCACTGATTCCATTGGTGGTCCCATTTCCACAGTTAACGCCGAAGCAGCTGGAAAAGCTTTTCCGGAAGGTGAAGAAACTGAAACAGCCCAATTGGTCAGAGATGCGGTTACACGAGATGACTTATCTGGGGTGGAATGATGGTGGTAACCAAAAGAAGTACCTAGTCGCACCTTACGAGGGCCGCGTGATTGGAATTCAAGGTGAATTATCACCACAAACGGTCAAGGGCGTGTGCGCGATTTGCCAAACCATTGGCAACGTCGCCCTATTCCTATCAACGACTAAATCGTCCGGACTAGGAACTTATACGAAAAAGGGAAATTATGTTTGCCGGGATAGCGCACAATGCAACCGGCAATTGACGGATCTTCAACCGTTAGAGGATTTTCTAACAGTAGTCCAACCACAACGAAATCATAAAAAATAACGGCTAATCAGCCAAAGGCAGCCCCTAAATTCTCGCAATCGAGAATTTAGGGGCTGCCTTTTTAACTGGTTTCTGTGCGCTAAGAATGTTTCACGTGAAACTATTTGGAAATTGAATTTTGCTTTAAAAATCGTTGTATTTATAAACCGACAAATCCGAGCCACGATAACAAGCTAATACGACTTGCACACGTCGTTGTAATTTTAAAAGTAATTGCGCATTTAACTATTCTTCAACCTAGCCAACGGATACTTCAATAATTGTGCACACTGCCAAGTACGCTCTTTAGTCGCTACTTGTGACTGTGACGATTTCGTCAGTAATGTTTCTAAAGCAAAATCCGAGGCAATTAATGCGTGCCGTTTCACGTGTGGGGTAACTGCAGCCTGATGTAACATTCGATAGAATAATCGATGAGTTTTATCCGAAGCGTCACGGCTATGCTGCATGGGGACTCCGGCATACGCACGTGCTTCTTTGAAGGTGATTTCACCGGCTAGCCACCGTTTATTAATTGCAATTGTCTCATGAAGTAGCGGATCATCCAAAAAGTTCAATTTTGTCGCCACATATTGACACAGCGCAATGGCATAGACTGCCATTTGACGATGCGATAATCGTTCACTGGTCTCAATTAACTTGGCACGCAAAGTAACATCATCCATTTTCGGATTAGGCGCCCGGACATCCCCCATATAGCTACCGATTGTTAGTCGTCGATGACCATTAATTAACTCATGTTGAATATGTCGAAGACGAACTTGTCGGTCTTCAGAATTTTTCGCTCTATCAAACCATTGTTGATATCTAGCTTGATTGCTCGGCGTTAACGATGCATAAAATCCACTCTGATCCGGCTCATTTGCTAATAGCTGTACTAAATTCTCCATGCTACACCTCCAAAATAAAGTACTTTTTACCAATCACCACAAACGTTACCAACACTAATCCAAGAAAGTATAGGTTCATCAAGAATCTATTCCATTTTGTACACGAGATTGGGTTGAATCCACAATTCCAAAAAGGAAACCAATTCACAAATGAATTGGTTTCCTCATTAACAGCAGTTCAACAAAGATTCAATTATTATTAATAACAATCCTAGCAAAATATTAATTAATACTATTTTGTCTATTACGGGTGCAACGAAATACTTTAAACACTCAGTAACCAAAGATCACATGAACGTGCAATATTCTGAATCATATTTCAGTTTGCACTTCCGTATAAATATAATAACAAGCATTAATAATTATCGCTATTAGAAATTAAAAACGACATCGTCGAATCAAGATAATTTTGTAGTAAAATTAATTGTTTTTTATCGCCTGATTTACAATTCAAGTGCACCACTTAAATAATTGGACCAAAAAGGCCATGAA
>NZ_JQCL01000056.1 GCF_001438845.1 Lactiplantibacillus xiangfangensis | reverse complement strand
ATAATCATCAGATGAATTATTGTATTTCATCTGACAACCATAAAGGGATTATCGCACAAGTCTTTATAAGTGACCGTCGTTTGTTTCGTACTTTGTTGTTCACTTTCCAAATCGATGCGCCGTAAAAGCGCCCGTAAGCGCGCCAACAATTCTTCAATCGCAAATGGCTTAACGATGTAGTCATCGGCACCGTGGTCTAAACCGGAAACCCGGTCAATCACGGAGTCTCTGGCCGTCATCATAATAATTGGGGTGTTCTTAACTTCGCGAACACGCCGGCAAACTTCCAACCCATTTAGTTCTGGTAACATCAAGTCTAGTAAGATGGCATCAAAATCTTCAGCTAAGGCGGCGTCTAACCCCTTACGACCGTTATATTCAACTTGAATATCGTAGCCTTCATGCTTTAATTCAAGCTCAACAAACCGCGCGAGATTTTTTTCATCTTCAATAATTAATATCCGACTCATTTACTTTTAGTCACTCCTAATATTCAACTTATCTAAGAACCTTGCATAACTGCACTTTTAACGCAGTTACTGGCATTCACATTATACAACATGTTATTTTAACATGAATAAGGTAAATTTCATACACTAGAAATTTAGGCAGTTCCTAATATAAATCTAATTTTACAAGGAAAGGCTTAAAATTCAATTCATTTGGTTGTCACGATTTCTCATCATCTGAACTAGGATGATGCGCATGCCACTGCTTAATGGCCGCTAACCGTTGGTGCCAAACTTTTTCTTGTCCTTGATCAGTTGGTTCGTAATACGTGTGACCACTTAGCGTTTCTGGCATGGTTTGCATGTCCGTTAACTTATCATCGGTATCATGCGCATACTGGTAATGGGCCCCGTAACCTAAATCCTTCATCAACTTTGTCGGAGCATTCCGAATTTGTAATGGAACTGGCAGATTTCCAGTCTCCTTGATATCCGCCTTCGCCTTCATCTGCGCAACGTATAACGCGTTGGACTTTGGCGCTAACGCCAAGTACGTCACCGCTTCCGTTAAGTTAACGTTACACTCCGGCATCCCAATCAACTGGCAGGCTTGAAACGCAGCTACCGTTAACGGCAACGCCTGCCGATCGGCTAGTCCCACGTCCTCACTAGCAAAGCGAATCAATCGCCGTGCGATGTAGAGCGGATCTTCGCCGCCATCCAACATGCGCATCAGCCAATAGATGGCCGCGTCAACGTCACTATTGCGCATCGACTTGTGCAACGCCGAAATAACGTTGTAATGTTCTTCACCATTTTTATCATAGCGTAACGATTTAGTATTGATTAGTTGGGATAGTCCCGCGGCCGTGATGGTGACTTGTTGCCCATCACGTTCCCCATTTAGAACGGCCATCTCTAACGTATTTAACGCCATCCGGCCATCCCCGTTAGCAAATTCTGCAATCAAGGGTAACGTATCGGGCTGCATGTTGATCTTCAAATTAGGAAAACCATTGGGATTGTCAAGGGCTGCTTGCAAGATTTGCATTAAAGCGTCGGTCGACAACTCTTTTAGTACTAAAACTTTACACCGTGACAATAACGCGGCGTTGATTTCAAACGATGGATTTTCAGTTGTCGCCCCAATCAGGGTGATACTGCCGCGTTCGACATACGGTAAAAAGGCGTCTTGTTGCGCCTTATTGAACCGATGGATTTCGTCAATAAAGACAATGGTCTTCTCACCAAAATCACGGTTGGCTTCCGCTTCATCCATAATTTTTCGAATTTCTTTAATCCCACTCGAGACCGCACTAAACGTAATAAAATGCGACTCCGTTTGTTGCGCAATAATTTCCGCTAACGTTGTCTTACCGACACCCGGGGGACCCCAGAAAATCAAAGATGGTAACTGGTCTTCGGCAATTAATTGCCGTAATAACTTGCCCGGTCCTAAGAGGTGATTTTGCCCCTTAAAACCGTCTAAATTAGTGGGTCGCACCCGGTAGGCCAGTGGGCTACTGGCTGCGTGTTCCGGATTAAAAAGTGACTCTTGTCGCATACTACACCCCCGCTCTACTGATCATCATACTTTTATTCTATCACGAACGTACGTTCTAGACAAAACTAATGACTATAAGTTGAAAAAACTAAAACTAAGACCCACGCCGTAATGGTTAGTCCTAAATTAGTCGCTCCGCAAAATTAGCATAGGATTCACCCGCTAATTTTGCCAACACTGCTTGACTCCACTAAAAATCGTTTTGCTATTGTTATTCTCATCGAATAATCGGAGGTTGTCGCTGGTGGCATCGGTCGTGCAGGTGGCCTTAACCGGTGATTTTCCGGTCTTAGGCCACGGACTGTCCGGGACAATTGTGCTTTTTGCAATTGTTCCGGGCGAGGGGCAAGACGTTTCTCAGGCTTGACCCGGTCCCACGAGCGCATGTCATCAGCGACAGCCGGACTAGTTTTCCAATAACGACCAAAAAAGCCCCCGCAAATGCGGAGACTTTTCATTATTAACGATTTATTGTTCTTTGTACCAAGTGTAGTGGTATGCCCCGTCGCGGTCAGTCCGTTCGTAGGTATGTGCACCAAAGTAGTCCCGTTGTGCTTGTAACAAGTTAGCAGGTAAAACTTCTGCCCGGTATGAATCGTAGTATGAAATGGCAGCACTGAATGAAGGCATTGGTACGCCGGCTTGGATAGCCAAGCTTAAGACGTCACGAGTCGATTGTTGGTACTTAGCTGCGATATCAGCAAAGTAGTCGTCCATCAATAAGTTGTTTAAATCTGGCTTCTTATCAAAAGCATCGGTGATGTTTTGTAAGAATTGGGCCCGGATGATGCATCCGGCACGCCAGATCTGAGCTAATTCACCGAACTTCAAATCCCAGTCGTAGTGCTTAGAAGCAAAACGAAGTTGTTCGAAGCCTTGTGCATAGCTCATGATTTTACTGAAGTAGAGGGCTTGGCGAATCTTTTCAACCAATTCTTCTTTGGCTGGTAACTTAAGGTCGCCCTTTGGTCCAGCTAATTTCTTAGAAGCAGCGACCCGTTCTACCTTCATCATGGAGATGTAACGTGCGTAAACGGCTTCAGTAATTACTGATTGTGGCACTTGGACGTTCAACGCGTCTTCGGAACTCCACTTACCAGTCCCCTTGTTGTTCCCACGGTCTAAGATCATGTCAACAATTGGCTTAGTCTTGTCGTCGCCGATGTCATCTTTACGCGATAAAATATCAGCGGTGATTTCAACGAGGTAACTGCTTAATTCACCCTTGTTCCAGTCAGTGAAGACTTCGGACATTTCGTCAACGGATAAACCAGCCACGTTACGCATCATGTTGTAGCTTTCGTCGATTAACTCTTCGTCACCGTATTCGATCCCGTTATGGACCATCTTAACGTAGTGACCAGCACCGTTAGGGCCGATGTAAGTAACACATGGTTCGCCATCTTGAGGCGCCTTAGCCGCAATCTTCTTCAAGATTGGTTCAACTAAGTCGTAAGCTTCCTTTTGGCCACCTGGCATCAATGAAGGTCCTTGTAAGGCACCTAATTCACCACCGGAAACACCCATCCCGATGAAGTTGATTCCTGATTTGTCCAACCGGGCATTCCGGGCCATCGTGTCGTTAAAGTTGGTGTTCCCACCATCAATTAAGACGTCACCCTTGTCTAACAATGGTAATAATTCATCAATCACCATGTCAGTTGGTTTGCCGGCCTTGACCATCATGATAATGCGCCGTGGCGTTTCAAGTGAAGCGACAAAGTCTTCAATCTTGTAGCTTGGAACCAATTGCTTTTCAGCGTGGTCCTGCATGACCTTTTCAGTTTTTGATCCGGTCCGGTTGAAGATTGCGACTTTATAGCCGCGACTTTCAATATTTAGCGCCAGGTTTTTGCCCATGACGGCCATCCCAATGACACCAATTTGTGGTTTTTCGTTACTCATTAGTTAATAACCTCCCAAATTTTATTACGCAACTATCGTACCAAAAAAAAGCGGTTTATTAAAGCAAATTGCTGTGAATTATAAAATTAATTTCATTTTTTACATTTTTTAAAGAAAGTAATTTTCATTTAGCGGGGATTACAACCTAATTCGTTGTACACAAAAACCGGTGTTCCAGAAGTTTTATCCCTCTGAAATACCGGTTAAATCAGCTTTATTTAACGGCTTTGACCGCAACGTGCTTCTTAGCTGATAAGGCGTGGTACGTGTAAGTCGTCTTACCATTTTTTTGCTTACTGTTCTTAGTCCGGTAAGCCGCAGCAACTGAAACGTGCTTAGCTGCAGAACGCTTGTTGAGCGTCTTCTTAAACGTTTGGTTCTTCGTCAACTTAGCGTGGGTCTTACCCTTGTAATCCGTAATGATGA
The DNA here is from genome assembly GCF_001438845.1 of Lactiplantibacillus xiangfangensis. Classification (GTDB taxonomy): domain Bacteria; phylum Bacillota; class Bacilli; order Lactobacillales; family Lactobacillaceae; genus Lactiplantibacillus; species Lactiplantibacillus xiangfangensis. The sequence goes on along the minus strand of NZ_JQCL01000056.1, from coordinate 18,049 downwards.
CGTATTTAGCCGCATGCTTCGCAGTATTCTTGGTCGTGGCAACTTTACCATTGACCTTCAACGTCTTGCCAGTCTTAGTTGCGCTTAGCTGGCTTACTCGGTAGCCATACTTCACTTTAGTATAAGTCGGAATCGTGACGTTATTAACGGCGTATTGAGCCTTCTTAGCGTTCATCCCTAAGCGGACCCGCTTCATGTCAGCTTTATAACCAGCAACTTTAGGCGTCTTGATCGTAAACGTCGTCCCTGGGATGGCTTTGACCTTCAACTTCTTAGCGTACAACCCGTTTTTATAAATTAAAACGTGGGCCGTCCGCTTAACGGCTTTGCTCGATTTTTGACTCTTAACAACGCGATAATAGTGCAAATCAAAATAGCTAGGTTGTGCAACGGGTTCAATCGTCGCCTTGCCGTTTTTCATGACCGCTTTAAAAGAATACGTGCCGTTATTGGCAACGTAACCCTTAACGGTTGGAACTTTAGCATCAACGGACGCGCCGTTCACCGTTGCTGTCACGTTCTTAAAGATCACGTGGCTCTTTGATAGGCCCTTCAGTGTCGTTACTTTGACGTTTTGGGTCACCGTTTGTGAAGTGGCTGCTTGCGCCTTCACGCTAGTCCCCATCAAGCCTGCAGCGCCTGCAAGCGTAACGCCAGCCAATAGACTCGTGACTAATTGTGTCATTTTTTTCATCGTTTATCCGACCTTCCCCTTGGTCAATTTCACCAATTTTTACATAACACCCCTATTATAGTGAGTCATCAACCGATTGTATATAAAAACATTAATATCTTAATGTTTAGCGAACCAATCTTTCAAGTGATTCTTACCACGCCCCATTACAACAACGGCCAACCCTAGCGCAATCATCGCCAAAATACCAATACCGGTGAAGCCACTAACCAAGTATATTCGACCCCCGATTAGTGAGCTGAGCGCTAATCCTAAATATAGTAAGGCACTGTTGCACGCCATAATGGTAGTCCGTCCCTGTGGTGAGAGACTGACGATAAACGTATTTAACGCCGTCACTCCTAATCCCTGAACAATGGCCAACGCACCAAGCCCCACTACGACTACTAACAACTGGTGTTGCCCAATAATGAGCCCTAAGATAATCAGAACGGATAAACTACCATTAATCACGACCGTTCGCCGCTGTCCCAAATGGGTCATCACCCGGCCACTAACAAAGCTTGCAAAAAAGTTACAAAAACCATACACCGTAAAAACGATTCCACCTTGCGCGGTGTTTAATTGAAACGACGCGTTCAAAAACGTCCCTAAAAACGTGTACAGTAGATAAAAGCCAAACATCCACGTCAGGGTCACACTTAACGCGCGCCAAACCTTAACTGATCGACCCAGTTGCCGGTAACTCGCAAAATAGTGTCGTTTGACCGTTATCGGGGATGAACGTGGAATAACCAAAATTAGAATACCGCCAGCCATCAACGTAAGGCCCGTTGATACCCCAAAGACTAACCGCCAATTAGCCAGTTGTGCTAACCCAGCGCCTAGTGGGACGCCAATGGCAATTGAAAGTGACAAGGCCGCCATCGTCATCCCCATCACGGCATTCAACTGCGGACCTTTGAACGTATCACCAATCAAGGCCCACACATTCGGGAGCGTCATCGCCGCACCGAGTCCGGCCACCGCACGCCCCGCTTCAAACCAGCCATTGTTTGGCGCCAAAGCGCAGCTTAAACTCCCAAAGGCAAAAATACTGATACCTAATAACAATAGCCTTTGCTTGGAAAATTGATCACCAAGCGGCCCCATCAATGGTGCGCCCACTGCATAACAGACAGCATAACTGGTGACCGCTAACGCCGCTTGAGACACTGAAATATGAAAGCTCCGTTCAATTGCTGGTAGTAACGGCGAAATAATGAAAGAATCGACTCCCATCATAAAAACAATTAAGAATAGTCCACCTACTAAATAGCGGTTTTTCAACGTAAGGTTCATCGACGCCATCCCCTTTAACGCTATTGTTACGAGATTGGTCGCCAAACACAATACGGGAATTTTTTGTAACCTCGTGTGGTAACTGAATAAACATGACGCACAGTTGCCTCATCAAGGCCTTGCCGCAGTATAATTCAATGTAAATTCACTTTATACTTGGAGGGCTTTAGGAATGACGGCTTTGGAAATGCAAACGCGGCACGGTGAAGTTTGTCCGTTAGACACAACGTTGAAAATTCTAGTTGGAAAATGGAAATCCATTATTTTATGCCGATTGACGGCCGGCGAATTGCGATTTACTGAGTTATTAAACACCTTGCCTGGTTGTACCCGTCGAATGTTAGCGCTACAGCTGCAAGAGTTAAGCCAAGATCAAATCATCATCAAGACGGTCGATCTAACTGCTAGCCCGATTAAGACAAGCTATCGATTGACAGCTTTGGGGACCAGCCTCATTCCAATCATTCAGGCCATGGACGCGTGGGGTGCTACTTATATTAAAACCTTGAGTTCGAATTAAGCGACTCCCCTTTCGAAAAGTGGAAGTTCCCCATAGCAATAACCAAAATAAATCCGTTGCCAATGTGAAAACACATTGAACAACGGATTTTAATTTTGCTAATTATTTAGTTGCTTTAACCGTTACTTTTTTAGGAACGGAAAGCATATGGTACGTGTAGGACTTACTGTTATGTTTCTTAGTGCGGTAAGCAGCCATAACAGTAACTTTCTTGGCGGCAGCCCGTTTCTTGATGGACTTGTTGAAGGCTTTCTTACTGTTTAATTTGACATGGGTGTTGCCCTTGTAGTCAGTAATAACCGCGTGTGTGGCGGCATGTTTTTTGGCACTCTTTTTATTCTTGATGGCAAAAGTGCCCTTAACTTTTAATTTGCCGGACTTGGTGGATTTAGTGGCTTTCACCTTTGTGGCTTTATAGCCAAAGGAACTATTCTTAGCATAGCGTGGCGTGGTGGACACAATAGCAAACTTTTTACCCTCAATACCAACCTTTAGTTTGGGCGTCAAAGCCGTATACCCAGCTACCTTAGGCGCGGCAATCGTAACCAAAGTTCCTTTTAAGCCCCGTGCGGTAAAATAAGGCGCGGGAGTGATATTGGAAACGGGCACAATTCCCTTAGCTGTAATGGCTTTTTTGGATTTAGCATTTTTCTTCTGCTGTGCGGTCGTTAATTTTTTCATGTAGATAAGGGAACTCCAATGTACAAGGTCACCATTGCCGTTTTTATCAACGGCATATTCACCCCCACCGTCCCAAACCGCGACGTATCCTTTAAACTTAGGTTTTGGAATACTGATTGTCGTTCCATATGGGACCGAAAAACTTAACGACTTCTTTTTGCCATCTTTATAGTATATATTCTTCAAGGTAACTTTTTTAGTCTTCGTTTTAGCTTGCGCCATAACCGGACGACTAGCGTTACCGTAAACCAAGCCTGTTGTTAATCCCGTCCCCATTAAAGCAGCCCCTAGCATAAAACCTGTCACTAGCTTATTGCTTCCTTTTTCAAACATTTTTCCGCACATCCTTTTATTTTTTGATGATTAGTAATTATTAATATAATTATAATTGCCAACCAGATTATAGCGTCATATGTTTCAACCCGCAACTACTTTCTGAGTTAAGGCCATCAGATTTAAGCCTGCAGAATGGCCAATAGGACCGCTTTCTTGGCTCAATCATGACCTACTATTACATCTAAAATAATTTAGAATCTACTATGTAGCTGCAGGTGGTCCGCCACGCGAGTTCCGTGAAGGGGTTGTCAGTCCGACGCATTTGAACTTGTCGGATGGACAACACGGGGCGACTTTGATGATTTGCGGGGTGGGCAAAGCATCAAAGCGAGGACCGAGACCGCTTTTCATGCTCAGGCCATACCCCTACAGCAAACTCACGTGGCGGATCACCGGAAGCGGCAATCTCTTCATAAAAAATGAAGACACAAAAAAACTCGCCTAAGCGAGTTTTTAAAATCGTTAAATTGTAAAGAAAAGTGTCATGCGCCATGGCCGCAATGACGTTTTTCATCAGCTAATCGAAATTAGTTGTTTACTTTAACGACTTGCTTGCCGTTGTAGAATCCACAACTTGGGCAAACACGGTGAGATACACGTAATTCACCACAATTTGGGCATGGTGCCAAATTCAGCGTAGCCAATTTAATATGACCCCGACGGTTGCGTTTACGCATCTTTGATGTTCTTCTCTTAGGTACAGCCATCAACGAACACCTCCTTAAAATAATTTCACGAACGTGATGTTTTTGATAGGTCTAGCTAATTTAATCCTGGGTTTCCTGATCAGGGAACAGGTTTTTCAATTTAGCTAAACGCGGATCAACAGTTTTAAGTTCTGCAGCTTGATCGGCAAGGTCGTCTTCGGATAAGACTTCCCACCCTTTGCCAGTTGGCATTGGGCCACCGTTCAACTCAGCTTCAGAAAGAATCTGCATGGGGATATGAATTAAAATATTATCCTCCACAGCGACATCAAAATCCAAAATATCATCTTCCGGTAAAATAATTACCGTATCCTGTTCCTCGTCAAACCGACTCAAGTCAGTTCCCTCTGGGACATAATATTCTGTCATTTGAAAGGCCAGCGGAACGTCAACTGGCGTCAGCGACCGGCTCGATGGCAACGTAATCGTTGCGTCGATCGCCGCTGAGATTAAAACGTTATCCTTGTCATAACTGACGTAGCCCTTCGCGTGAACGGACTTAACGTCAAGAATTTCTGGGTAACGCGTCATCAGGGGATGTTTTAAATCCAACGCTTCATCAAACTGAAGTGGTGCTTCACGGTAGCTTTTCAGCTGTGAAAGTGACCATTTCATTTAAAGACCTCCTAATGCAACGTGATAAATTATACCTGTGTAAAAATTCTTTGTCAATGTTTTTTCCTTGACAGCTAAAAAAGCCCATCAACGTTCACTACTCTACCAAGAAAGTGGCTTTAGGTCAACCGAACGACTCATCTAATCGCCATGGTTTGCGATAAAGGTCTTGTGACGCCCCGTTAATCAGTTGGTAGACCCGCCCAGCCCGGTAATCCAGACTAAGGGCGTGTAGCCGCAAATCTTTATTAATTTTTGTATACAGTGGTAACGATAATGTTTTTTTGACTTGGTGTAAGTAAGCTTGACCGGTAGTGTTAAATCCCAAAACGCGCACGTAGTTTTGGGTCTGGGCCCGTTGTACTTCCGTCTGCGTCAGTTGCAAGAGTGCCGCGGTTGCGACCCGTTGCAAGCGAGTGTACGTGTACCGCTTAGACTTGACTTGGTGAATAAAATCATCAAAATCAGTCGCCGTTTGGGCCATTTCATGCATCCGGTACTCAAGCCCCTCCGCCATCTGGTCATACGAGCCGCTTTGCGCGATGCTGGCCGTCAAAAGTTGATATTGTAGTAGCGGCCAAAAGTCATCCCAGCGTTGCAGTCGTTGTGTCCGCAGCTGGTGCAAGGTACTTGCTGGCACAACTCCAGCTAGCTCATCCCACTGCTGGGCAAAGGCCGCCTTGCGCACCGCCGTCCCGCTTGCGAAATGCGTATCAGTGATTGCCGCTTCCCCGTGATCGGCGTGTTGCCGCTGAATTGGAATCAAAGTCATGGGATGCGCTAGGCGCTGGTTAGCGACGTAATAACAAAAGCTAAGCATGTCATTTGCGTGCGTCAGGGTTACCCCAGTGGCCGCTTTTAAAGCTGCGTTGAACTGGGTCGCGTAGGTGGCGTTGTAGTGCTTAAACGCGGCCGTATGCTCAGCTAACGCCGTCGTCAGGCGCTCAAAGTCCAATTCAGGGTGTTCAGCACCAAAAACGAGGCTATCAACGCCTAAAGCACCTAAGATTTCGACCCCACCACGGGCAAACAGGTGCGCGGGCTGGGTGGCGTAAAAAACGGGAAGTTCAACCACCAGGTCAACCCCCGCTTGAAGGGCCAACTGCGCTCGCGTCCACTTATCTAAAATAGCCGGCTCGCCACGTTGTAGCCAATTGCCGCTCATCACCGCAACTGTGCAGTCAGCGCCACTCAATTGCTTGGCCTGCTGAAGATGGTAGCGGTGGCCATTATGCAGTGGGTTGTATTCAGTTATTAAACCAACGGCCCGCATGCGGCCACCTCCCCTAATTTACTTCTGGCATTCAAAGAACCAGCGCGTCGTTTGGTCATCTGGTGTTTGACGACCGAAATCGGCCATCACCCGAACGTGACTAAACCCAGCCGCTGCTAAAGCTTGCTGGTACGCTGGTAGGTCGTAAGTACGCTCGTGGTGCAGTTCACTAACCTCGTCAAAGGATTCCTTATGCTCATTATAGATAAAGAAGCTAAGGTCGTGTTCGGCACTGTGCGGTTCTTCCCCCGCATAACTCGTCCACATGAAGGCCCGCTCATCGTCGCGATAGTTATACATATAACCCGGATAAATATCATCGGTCTGATGCGGCGTAATAACATCGAATAAGAACTTGCCGTCTTGCGTTAAGTGACTCGCCACCTGAGTAAACGCCTTTTGTACCGTTTCAATATCTGGTAGGTAACAAAATGAATCGGCAAAGCAGGTCACCGCGTCAAAGGTCCCAATTTCGGATAGGTCGAGCATGTCACCTTGTAATAACGGCAACGTGACCTGAGCTTCATCGGCGTGCGCTTGCGCTAGCGCCAACATATTGTCTGATAAGTCCAGACCGGTCACGTGATAGCCGTCTTGGGCCAACAAGACCCCTAGACGGCCAGTACCACATGCGAGTTCTAATAATTGTCCATTTTGGTCAGGAATTTCACGACGCACAAAATCCAGCCATTGTTGATACATGGCTGGATCGAAGAGTTCGTCGTAAAGTTCGGCAAACGTTTGATAAATCATTTATGCGTTGACCCACTGTTGAACGTCAACCAATGGCGCATCCGACCATAACTTTTCCAAGTTATAGTGTGACCGGGCATCCTTTTGGAAGATGTGCACGATGACGTCGCCCGCATCAACTAAGATCCATTCTCCAGCCGTACGACCTTCGACACTCTTAACGTCTGAACCGGCTTGCCGGACAAAATCGACGATATTGTCAGCGATTGCTTGAACCTGCCGCTTGGAATCTGCGGAAACAATCACAAAGTAGTCGGCCATTAAGCTGACCTGTGCAACGTCCAATGCGACGATGTCTTCACCGCGCTTATCATCAGCTGCTTCAACGGTTAATTTTAAAAGTTCTTTGCTTTCCATGTAATTCTCCCTTAAATGTTTATTTATTGAATAGTGCGGGGATCTTACCCACCCACGCGTTATAAGTTGCTAACGTTTGTGGATAGACCGGCGCACCCTTTTGAACGAGGTAGTCTAACGTGTGTTGGATTTGATAACGCACCCCGGCGGCCAGTGACTTTTCCGTCACCTTGCGCGCTTCGTCGACCCCTGGAAAATCGCGTGCTGGCTCAATAAAATCAGCCATAAACACGATTTGTTCAAGTTTAGTCATTACTGGTGCCCCAACGGTATGCAGGCGCACCGCGTTTAAAATTGCTTCATTGTAAATGTGGAGCTCATCTTTGATCAGCTCAGCACCCACGTAACCATGCCAGACTCCGTTCCCGTATGAAACTAAGTTTGGATCCATGCCGCGCGTCTTGATCAGGTCAATAAACGTCGCATCGTCGCGTTGCTTCGCGTAATCATGAAGTAACCCGGCGATCCCAGCTAACTCCACGTCGACCCCGTTCGCTTTCGCTAATGCTCGGGATGTCGTTTCAACGCGCAGACAATGCTGGTAGCGCTTATCCGTTAACTGTGCGGCAACCTTGGCCATCAATTCTTCGTGCGTATACGGCACAAGGTTTTCCTGATACTTAATCGTTTTGCTCATAAAGATGATGCTCCTCAATATAAGCGGCCACTGCGTCCGGTACCAGGTATCGAACCGTGTGACCGTGGTTAATTTTTTTTCGGATTGCCGTCGAACTGACATCGATCAGCGGCGCGTCGACCCAGATGACGGGATAACGACTCGTTGTTGGGTAACCAGTCCGTTTGATACCCACAAAAGTGACCAGCTTTAACAGGTCATCAATGTGATACCACTTGTGCAAGTAGTCGACCATGTCCCCACCAATAATAAAGTAGTATTGGGTATCGGGATGCTGCGCTTTGAGTAGCTTCATCGTGTCATACGAGTAGCTCTTGCCACCCCGCTTGATTTCAGCCGTTTCAAGTCGAAACAAGGGATTGTCTGCAATGGCCGCTTGAACCATGTTCACCCGGTCTTGCGCCGCAATCGTCTTCTTTTCATCGACGTGGGGCGGCTGCGCGTCCGGCATAAACCGGACTTCATCCAATCCAAGCTGATCGCCAACTTGTTGGGCCATGATCAAATGCCCTAAATGCGGTGGGTTAAACGTGCCACCTAAAATACCAACGCGTCGGTGCGGTAAATTCGTCACCGTCTCCGTTAGAACCTTCGTCGCTGTTTGATTAACCGTATGCACCCGTTATTCCTCCCTACAACTTCTCGACTTCGACTGAATAGCGCCGATCGTCATCGTGACTCGCTTGTAAGTAGAGGACTAATACCCGGCCAATCGTTTGTACGACTGTGATTGGGGTCTTGCTTTCAATGGCGGCCTTTACTTCAGCGGTCGTCACGTCGGCGTTTTGTAAGATGTTAACTTTCATCAGTTCACGCTTTTCGAGCGCACCAACTAATTGAGCTAACCATTCGTCAGTTAAACCATTTTTACCTACTGCGAAGAGTGGCCGCATATTGTGCGCTTCTCCACGTAAGTAGTGTTTTTGTTTTCCACGTAAATTTTCCATTAATTAAACGTACTCCTAATTTTTATTGATCATGGCAGAACGCGTCAAGACGTCCACACCCTTCGGTGCCCAGCCCGCAACTCGGGTATCAGCTGGAACGGTAACCCAGCCTAAACCTTCAAATACCACGTCGCTAACGGCCGTGGTCTTAAATTCATGCCGTACTAGCGGTGGAAAGTCCTTTACAGCGTCACCAGTTGGCGGTGTGATTAATTCACCAACGTGCTTTTCATAAAAGTTGTCGGCGTTTTCAGTCCGTGTCCGGTGAAGCGGTAAGTTGTTGTCCACGTAAACGGTCCCGGCTGGTTTGATGGTGTCGATAATGTCTAACCGCGCAACCCCACCTAAGAACAACGTCTGGCCGTTACCAAGTTGGTATCCCTTTGGCCGAATTTCTTTTTGGGGTGAGACTAATTTCAAATCATCGCCACTCAAAACGTGCGCCATTTGTTCGGGATGGATAATCCCAGGGGTATCAACCATCTTGTGCCCGTCATCCAACGGAATCTCAATCTTATCCAACGTCGTTCCTGGGAACCGTGACGTCGTGATGAGATCTTTCAAGCCCGTGTTATTGGCAATGATGCGGTTGATCAAGGTCGACTTACCGACATTGGTAACCCCAACAACGTAAACGTCGCGGCCCCGCCGATACTTTTCAATTAAAGCTAATAAGTCGTCGATGGCGTGGCCTTTTTTGGCACTCGTTAACGCCACGTCGACCGGCTTAATGCCTTGTGCGCGAACTTGTTGGTTCATCCATTCGCGCAACTTAGTTCGCCGCAACTGCCGTGGTAAGACGTCTTCCTTGTTACCGACTAGCAAGACCGGATTATCCCCAACGAACCGTTGGAGTCCGGGAATGATGCTACCGTTCAAATCAAAGATGTCCACGACGTAGACGACTAGTGCGTCAGCTTCACGAATAGTCGCGAGTAACCGACGGAAATCATCATCGCTTAACGCAACGGGGACGATTTCGTTGTAATGCCGTAACCGGAAGCAGCGTTGGCAATATAAATCACGCGTTTCACTGTCCATTGCTTTTTTCAAAGCACTCGCTGGGGTGTAACCCGCTGCGTCAGGATCAGTTGTTTGAATTGCTGCTCCACAGCCGATACAATATAAAGTTTCTTGAGATGTTTCACTCACTATTTAAGTTCCTCCTGAAAATGCATGTCTGGATATAAATGTGCTAACCGTAACTTAATAAAACGTTCAAAAAAGCGATTGATCCGCGTATTCCAAGCATCGGTCGTCACTAACGGCCGCACCAAAATACTGCTGACACCGGCCAAATGCGCCGCCCACATGTCAGTAATATACTGGTCACCGACCATCACCACTTCACTACGGCGCAGGTTCAGATTATGCCGAGCCTTCGCAATCCCTAATGGCAATGGTTTCAATGCCCGCGACACGAATGGTAACTCTAGGGCTGTTAATGCTTTAGCAATTCGAGACTCCGAGTTATTGGAAACCACAATTAACGGAATTCCCGCGTCTTGCAATGCGTGCATCCACTTTTTCAGCTCCGGGGTACCATCCGGATTATCCCAAGCAATCAGTGTGTTGTCTAAATCGGCAAACACCGCTTTAATCCCCTGCGCACGTAACTGCGCGGGTGTGACATTATAGATTGCTGGTATCATCCAAGTTGGTTTAAATTGCTTAATCATCGTTATCCCCTTCGCTTCTCGCTAAATTATTGGTTCAAGGCGTTACCCTACTAGCCCATTTTATCATACTGAATCCCTAAATACCGATTCAAAAAGCCAGATTAGTCGGATTCTAGCGCCTTAGAAGACGTTTTTAGTCATCATTATATATTAATTTGTTTTTCAAAAATAAGCAACTCTAATCGACGATTGATTTTCTGAAAATCAATGTATTGTTTTCGTAAATTCCCTATTCAAGCGATTTTCGATTAGGTATACTAATTTCAGTACCAACGACCAAATACCGACGTCGTAAAAAGCTGCCATATTTTGGGGGAATTATCATGGAAGAAAACGGAAAAATCGTTCCTGACGAAGTTAAAGGCTGGAACTGGGGCGCGTTCATGTTCAGTTATATTTGGGGGATCGCTAACAAGACGTACTTACCACTACTCGTCTTAATTCCATTTTTCAACATCGTTTGGGTATTCATCGTTGGCTTTAAGGGCAACGGCTGGGCTTGGCAAAAGGGCGACTACAAAGACGTCGAAACTTTCAAAGCGGTCCAATCAACTTGGAACCGTGCCGGAATCGTGCAATTCATTTTGACCATTGCAATCTTTGTCTTATATTTTGCGATGTTCGCAAGTGTTCTCAATTCATTGCTTTCTTTCCGTAATTAAACCTTATTTTATTCATTCAAGCGAGCTTGAGGCAATTGTCTCAAGCTTTTTTTACTAAAATTTTCCGCTTTTGAAAGTAACCCGGTCCCACGACCGCATGCTATCAGCGACAACCGAACTTGGTTCAATCTATTGTATTAAAAAAGGTGACGCCATCGAATGTGACGTCACCTTTTAACCGAACCTAGAACTAGGACGGATTATTTTTTAATTAAGCAAGGGCCTTTTTAGCCGTGTCAGCTAATGCTTTGAAAGCATCGGCATCGTTAACAGCTAAATCAGCTAACATCTTACGGTTAACGTCAACGTTAGCTAACTTCAAACCGTGCATCATCTTGCTGTAGCTTAAGTCGTTGATCCGGGCTGCTGCGTTGATACGAGCAATCCAAAGACGACGGAAGTCACTCTTACGCTTCCGACGATCGCGGAAAGCATATTCGTATGACTTCATTACTTGGTCCTTAGCAACCTTAAATTGGATATGCTTAGCACCACGGTAACCTTTAGCTAATTTTAAAATGCGTTTACGACGCTTACGTGTTACAGTTCCACCTTTTACTCGAGCCATCTTATTTCCTCCTAGATTTAACTAAAACGTTGTGAATTATTTTTGTAATAACTTGTGGTATGTTTTTACCATTGGCTTTTCAATGATAGCCGTACCACGTAATTGGCGACGTTGTTTCTTAGTCTTACCATGGAAACGGTGACTAGTGAAAGCGTTGGCGCTCTTAATTTTACCCTTAGCGGTTACTTTAAAACGCTTAGCAGCGGCGCGGTTTGTCTTTTGTTTTGGCATAATCAATAATCCTCCTAGAAATTACTTATCTGTTTTTGGTGCAAGCACTAAGAACATGCTCCGGCCGTCCATCTTAGGATAGGCTTCAACCGTTGAATATTCCTTAGTAGCTTCAATCATCCGGTTTAAAACTTGACGACCAATATCCTTATGGGTAATGGCCCGGCCCTTAAACCGAATCGAAACGCGAACTTTGTCACCCTTCGACAAGAACTTTTCAGCATGTTTCAGCTTCGTGTTAAAGTCGTTAGTGTCAATCGCTGGGCTCAAGCGGACTTCTTTAATGCTGACCACTTTTTGCTTCTTACGCGCTTCACGTTGCTTCTTTTGTTGTTCGAAGCGATACTTCCCATAATCCATAATTCTGGCAACGGGTGGCTTCGCTTTCGGAGCAACCAATACCAGGTCTAAACTGGCATCTTCGGCAATCTTCATTGCATCTTGTCGTGACTTGACACCTAATTGTTCACCATCACTGGCGATCAAACGTACTTCGCGAGCACGGATGCCGTCATTAACCATTGAATCTTTAGCTATGGTAATTCACCTCCGTAAAATTTTAGAGAAATTCACAAAAAGAGCGGGCACACAGTGCGCCCGCTCAACCCCGTTAATGGGAATCAATTCATCGTTCATCTGCCCGATGACTCTAGTCACCAAGGCGAGAAGCGGGTGCTTCTGCTTTTTTTCTCAACTCCAATACTATACCAGCATCTAAAGTTGATGTCAACTACATCTTGACGTTATTTGTTAGCACCACGGCTGTAGTGTTGAATTTCTTGGGTGATAGCGCCGATAAACATATCGACCCCTTCAGATTCAGTCCGTTCTTCACCGTACTTCCGAACCGAAACGCTCCCGTTGGCAACTTCTTGGTCACCGACAACTAACAAGTAAGGCACTTTCTTCGTTTGTGATTCCCGAATCTTGTAACCCATCTTTTCGTTACGGTCATCAATGCTGACCCGGACACCGGCTGCGGCTAAACGACGACGAACCGTTTCAGCGTAAGGCCCATGGGCACCGTTGTTAACTGGGATAATCGTTACTTGCTTTGGCGCTAACCAAGTTGGGAAGGCACCCTTGTAGATTTCAGTCAAGTAAGCCACGAAACGTTCCATCGTTGAAACTAAGCCACGGTGAATCATAACTGGACGGTGTTCTTCACCATCAGCACCGACATACTTCAAGTCGAAGCGTTCTGGTAATAAGAAGTCTAATTGGATGGTTGATAACGTTTCTTCACCACCGAGGGCCGTCTTCGTTTGCACGTCCAACTTAGGACCGTAGAAGGCTGCTTCCCCTTCGGCTTCAAAGTAATCCAGACCCATGTCATCCATGGCGGACTTCAACATTTTTTGGCTCCGTTCCCACATTGCATCGTCATCAAAGTACTTGGCTTTGTTTTCTGGGTCACGGTAGCTCAAGCGGAACCGGTAGTCAGAAATATCGAAGTCTTCATAAACTTCAACCATCAAGCTTAAGATCTTCTTGAATTCGTCTTCGATTTGATCCAAAGCAACGAAGGTGTGACCATCGTTCAAGGTCATTTCACGAACACGTGATAACCCAGTCAAGGCACCAGATTTTTCGTAACGGTGCATCATCCCAAGTTCAGCGATCCGTAATGGTAATTCACGGTATGAGCGGATATGATGGTTGTAAATCTGGATATGCGATGGGCAGTTCATTGGACGTAATTCCAATTGTTCGCCATCACCCATATCCATTGGTGGGAACATGTCCTCACGGTAGTGGTCCCAGTGACCAGACTGCTTGTAAACATCCAAGTTAGCTAAAACTGGGGTGTAAACGTGTTGGTAACCGTTAGCAACTTCCTTATCAATGATGTAACGTTCGATTTGGCGACGGATCGTCGCACCGTTTGGCATCCAGTAAGGTAGGCCGTTCCCAACTTTAGGGTCAACGAAGAATAAGTCTAATTCATTCCCGATTACCCGGTGGTCACGTTCGCGGGCTTCTTGACGCCGCTTTAAGTCGGCATCCAAGTCCTTTTGCTTCAAGAAGGCCGTCCCGTAAATCCGTTGAAGCATTGGATTGCTGGACTTGCCTTGCCAGTATGCACCGGCAACGGACAATAGCTTGAAGATCTTAACTTTACCAGTTGAAGCTAATTGGGCCCCATCAGATAAATCAACGAAGTCCCCTTGCTTGTAAACAACCACTTGGCCGTCGTTTGCAGCGGCACGGTCGTTAACTAAGTCTTGTTGGTAAGGATCGTCGCCAACTAAAGCCAACGCGTCGTCTTTTGATAAGACTTCGCGAGTAATTGGTAAGTTTTGCTTAACGATTTCATTCATTTTTAAGCTGATGGCTTCCAAATCATCTTTACTGATTTGTTTCCCGTCTGCTTCAGCATTATCAGTGTCGAAGAAGAAACCGTCTTGGTTCCCTTCACCACTCCCAAAGTGAATGTTTGGGAACAATTGCTTGATTGCATTTGCTAATACTTGCGCTGCGGTTTGGCGAAGGACGTTGATACCGTCTTCGCTATCACCCGCGATAATTTCGATTGAACCGTCAGTGGTTAAAGGTTGGCGATAATCAACGATTTGGTCGTTGAACTTCCCTGCAACTGACCGTTTCGCCAATGAAATACTAATCGACTTTGCAATATCTTCCGTCGTTACGCCGGCATCAAATTGCTTTTCAGCACCATCTGGGAACTTAACATTAATACTTGCCATAAATTTGACACTCTCCTTAAAAAATTACCCACTCACCAAAACACCGCGCCGGGACGACAAAAAAGTCCCTAATACTAGACTTAGTCTAATATTAGGGACGTGATTGACGTGGTTCCACCCGATTTTTCGATACGTTAAACGTACCGACTCATTAGCGCTAATAACGGACGCGTTCCGGCTCATTTGAGCATGTTCGCAAAAGTGGTATCCCCATTAACTTGGTCCTCAGCTTCCAGAACTAGGCCGAGATCTCTGTAATCACAAGTAAACGAAGCGTGTCTCCTGCATCTGTTTTCATTAAACCACTTCTAATTTAAATGTCAACCAAATTTAAAAATTAAATTGAAATCAGTCACTTATTCATTTTTTAAGGTATTGAAAATGAACTTATTATATTTGCCCTTGTAAGGATTAGTAACTACGACTAGATTTGGTCTTATGTTTTTATCAACATTAGTATTAACACGAATGACATTTGTACCCTTGCTTAAAACGTTCGTTGTCTGACCGTTTATCGTTAAATTTTCTGAAAGAAATTGATTGGGCTGTGACAGTTTACCTTCTAGCAAGTACCAGTTTGCCAAGCTTAAAGTTGTCGTCTGGGTAGTGTGAACTACTAAATTAGCATAGTAAGTACTCCCTGTACGATACTGTTTAAAACTTTTAATAATGGAATGGTGTATAACTTCTCCTGGTGCTTTAGAAGCGTGAATACTGGTAACGTCGAAATCAGCATACATTGCATCAACGTTTCGCTTATGAATTAAAGTTATTGTCAGAGTAACAATTACAACCGTTACTATAATTAACCATAAATGCTTGAATTTCACACCAGCTCCTCCTTCACTATTTTTCCATCATTTAGAAAATAAATTTGGTGTGCAACCGAACGCAAAAAAGTTGAATCATGACTTGAGATTAAAATAGTTTTCCCTTTTTCAAATAAATCTAAAACCAATTTCTTTAAAAAGGCTTGTCCATCCTCATCTAAGGCATTGGTTGGTTCATCAAGAATTAATATTTTATGATTTCCAATTAAGGCAGTTGCAATCGACAGACGTTGCTTCATGCCTAACGAATATGAAGAAACTTTCTTATCGTCTTCAGGATCAAGACCTACATAACGAAGAAGAGTTGGAATACTTTCACTGCCTTGTTTAGCTAAAATACTTAAAAGTTCCAAGTTCTCGGTCCCACTCTTATTAGCTAATACACCAAATTCTGACATTGAAAACCCAATGTCATGAGCAAATAGTGTTTCTTTACGAATGATTTCCCCGTTCACTGTGACCTTTCCAGAAGAGGGTCTTACGAACCCAAGAATAGTTTTAAATGTCATAGATTTTCCAGATCCATTAGGACCACTGAACCCATAAATACCTGGATGAGTTATATCTAAACTTATATTTTTCAATACATACTTATTTTTGTATTTCTTCGTAACATTCTCAATTTTAATTAAAGATGTATTCATTTGAATTTCCCTCACACAATATTATTATCCATTAAAGTCAATTTTTTCTAATAGATATGGAGACCATAACACTACAATTACGAGTAGTATAAGGGTAACAATATCTAGGTATACTCCATTTTCTGAAAAATGTATTTTCATCAAAGAAGAAAGTACTGGGATATATGTATCCCCAGTAGCAAGCAGTAACATTGAAATAAAAATTAATTGTCCAATAACACTGCCTAATAAAGTAGATATTACTCCATACACAAGTGTCAGAATATTAAGAGCAAGGTACACATAACATAAAAAAAGCAAGTTTATATTTTTAAATGATGTTAGTCCCCAGAGCATAGTCATAAAAGAGGTAACACCAATAACTTGCATAGCCACAATTAAAAGATACATTTCCACACTAATCGTATTGACCATTGGATAATCCCGCTTTATAGCCTTCTCTATATAATCACCAATAACCATAAACGGTGACATAACTAGGAAAAACCAATTTATAGGCAATATGGGCGTACTCATTGTAATTGTTGCACCTTGTAATGCAATTTCCAATGATCCACTTCTAAAAATTATAAGGCAATCCATAATAATAATTAAAAAGAATCTTATTCTGATGTTTTCCCACATTAAAGTAGTATTCCGCTTTAAAATCAATGATAAAAAATGGCTCATAAGTTCAACCATCTCCTAGTTGTAGAATAACTATACTTATTAATAAGATACAAATATACATAATAAATTAGGATGCTTTTCACGGCAATGACAGCATCAAAACTATTTGTATCCATTGTCAATCCATTTCCTATTAGTAAAGAAATATTAAACTTCGATAACAGATAAATATCCGTATAGATAAACAACATAAATACTAAATAAGCTTTTACCTTGTTGAAAAACACCATTAGCATTTCTATGATCAAACAAGCAATCAGCATTCCCAAAATATGGAGAACTAAAAAACATAAACCGATGATGCTATTACTAAAGTCAAAAAAAGTCAACTGACGATATAAGAAGAAAAAAATACCAGTCCCAATGAATGCACATAATACATATATAATGACTACTATAATTGCTTCAAAAACATAAAATCTGTGTATGTCTTTGCTAATAAACATCCAATATAACTCCTGAGCCTTAATCTTAGGACATATTATTAGAATCAGCGCGGTTGTAACCGGAATTAAATAAAACGCTTGGTTGTGTAGACTCAAAACTGCCATTACTAACAAATGAACAACATCAACTCTATACGAAATTGAATTTTTGGTATTAATCAATAGCGCTAAGTTAACCAGTATTAAAAAGAACATACAACAAACAATGGTCAGATAGCTACGAAGAGAAGCTCTTTTTTTCATATATCTAATCAAAAGCATGTCTTCTTACCCCTAATACAAACAATAATAACGTTAATATGAAAGCAATACTCCACCCCACTATAAAGCTGGATAAAGAAGGAACGTAGCCGAATCCCACCCCAGCAACCATTAATACAGGAGAAAAAACTTGATGTGGAAAAATACTAGTAAGAATTGTTAGAAAAAGGGACAAAACAAATCCTACTGTAATAGTAATAAACTGATTATCTAAATAGAAGGACAGCATTCCTGAAATCAGTGCAAACAGTCCCCCTAGTAATGAAGGTAAAATCAAATATAATAATACTAGACTAACTGGATTTGTATAATATTTGCCAGCCATAAATGTTGTCTGTGACAATACAACGGAATTGAAGTTCAGGATAAAATCAGGCTTAATAGTGGGAAAAAGCGCCCACGCGAAAAACAAATTAATCATAAGCGGAATCAAAACTATTAAAAATCCGCCTAAGAAAATTATAGGAAAAGTGTAAAAAATGTATTTTTGATACCCCTGAATTGTCAAATCAAGTGCAACACTCACAACCCATTCTTATCAATTGGTCTA
>NZ_JQCL01000055.1:90653-116467 GCF_001438845.1 Lactiplantibacillus xiangfangensis | reverse complement strand
TTTACACAAAAATTGGGTGTTGATGGATTTCCATCAACACCCAATATTCTAGAGCCGTTTTTTTGTACCGTCGTGTTTGGTATGGGCAAACTTGGATAGATGCGATTGACAATTGGTAGCCCTTTCGTAGATACTAGAAACAGTTTTGAAGAACGAGTGGTACAAGTAAAATGGGGGTGGTCGAAATGACTGCGGATGAATTGATCATTGCAACCTGTTTACAGGCTGGCCGGATCATGGTGGAAAATGGCTCGGAAATTTCACGGGTGGATGATACGATGATGCGGATTGCGCAAAATGCGGGTGTTATCTCGGCGAATACGTACGTGACGATTACTGGGGTCATGATGTCGATTCAGGGCCGGAATGCGACTCAGATTGCGGCGGTGAACAGACGCACGATTGACCTCGAAAAAGTGGCGCAGGTTAATCAGCTGTCACGAGAATTCGCCGCAAACACGATTGATCTGCCGACGCTACACCAACGTCTCAGTACACTGGACCAAGCGTCGCGGTCATTCCCACTCTGGTTACAATTACTGGGGGCGGCGCTAGTTAGCGGACCACTGATGATCATGTTTCGCCAAGAGATTGAAAACACTTGGCCAACGGTAGTGATGGGAACACTCGGTTACCTGATTTTTTACTTATTGAACCGGTACTTAAAGATCAAATTTTTGAGTGAGCTAACGGCGGCCCTGATGATTGGGTTTGGTGCCGAATGGGCCGTCCAGATCGGTTGGGGAACGAATGTCAATGACATTATTATTGGCGCGTTGATGCCGTTAGTACCCGGTGTCCCGCTGACTAACGCAGTTCGTGACACCTTGGCCGGAAACTTTGTGAGTGGTCCGGCGCGTGGAGTGGAAGCGCTGATTAGTGCGGCGGCGCTCGGCTTTGGCATTGCCGTTGTGATTACGTTATTTTAGGGGGCGGACTAATGGGAATTATTGGACAACTGATTTTGGCCTACGTTGCCGTTCTAGGATTTGGCCTAATTATTAATATCCCGCACCAGGCCCTCAACGTGGCGGGATGGATTGGGACGCTGACGTGGGGCGGCTACTTAATCGTGCAGGCCTTCGACGGTGGCGTTGTTTTTGGTAGTCTCATCGGGTCACTAGGAATTGGCGTGCTGAGTAGCGTGGCGGCCCATTATAAAAAGATGCCAGCAATTATTTTTAATATTCCGAGTTTAGTTTCTTTCGTGCCGGGGAGTCAGGCTTATCAAATGGTGCGCAACTTTGCGCTGGGCCAGTACCGGCAAGCGGTTGGGTTCACTTTGCAAGTGATTATGATTACGGGTGCCATTGCATTGGGCTTTTTGCTGGCAGAACTCCTTAACCGCTTGATTGCGTTCTGCATGCTCCAGTGGCGGCGTGCGCACATGGAATAGTGAGTTGTTATCTATACAAGAACAGACTCAAATGAATTGGCAAGAAGACAAAGTGTCAATAGCAATAGTTAGAAGCTTAATAAGGTGTATAGCCTAAGGGAGTAGAAAGATGAATTTTAAAGTGGAAACGATTGCCACAGGAACGATTGATCACGATATTAAACAAAAAAAGTATTTGATTTCGCGACCGAGTATTATTTATATTTTGGATGGAATCTTTGATTGTAAAATAAATGGTAAAGATACCAAAGTTGTCCTTGATGATTTTGTTTTATTAAACAGTGGTGATCAAGTTGAATTAACTTCTAGTGAAGCGGTTAATCTTATCCTGTATTTGGAATTTAATATTGAACGGCTAAGTGAGCTACTCTCAATTAATGATTTTTATTTTAACAATGAAAAGAAATCTAAGCATAATCAACAGGTTAGTGTCGTCATAAAATCAATGCTAAAAGCGATTTCTTCTGATGATAGTCAGCTAAACATGTTTGCAATCGGGCGAGGATACGAGTTGGCTAATTTATTGATACTGAATTATGCAGGCATGCAGTTAAATGGTAATAAGGAAAAGGATTCGATGAAAGCCTACATTCGGTTACACTTTAGTGACGAAATGGATCTCGAAAAGGTTGCTCACCATTTCTTTATGGAACCCAGTTACTTTTCAAAATATTTCAAGAAGCAAACCGGTGTTAACTTTAAGGATTTCGTGACCAACGAACGATTAGCACATGCTGAAAACACTTTATTATCATCAAACCAATTAGTTGCACAGGTTGCTTTAAACAATGGATTTAATAGTCTTTCCAGTTTTAATCGCGCTTTTAAAATCAAGTACCATATGACTCCGACAGACTATCGAAAAAAGTATCAGTTATCAATTGAAGATGATACTGTAAGTTCTGAGAGTAAAGCTTCATGGGGAAGAACGAGAACTTTATTGACTTCATCACCTTTAGTTGCTGATAACTCATCGGTAGTTAATGTCAAAGTTACACAAGACGATACGAAGAAGAGCTATGTTCCAGATCTAAAAATGATTTTGAATTTGGGTAACATTGAAAATAATGATAGTGACGAGTGGAAGGAACACATTGACAAACTGATGGAAAGTGTCAATTTTAAGTTTGCGAGAATTTGTGTTCCAATCGAGTGGTTTACTGATGCAGACCATTTTCCGTTGAAAAGAATTAGGAGACTAGTTGATTATTGCTTAGTGAAGCATTTGACGCCATGGATCACAATCAACATTAGTGACGCAAGTATTATTCCTGAAAGCATCTATAGTTTAAAACTTGTACTGTCTTCGTTTGGAAATTATTTAAATGAGAATCTTGTTGAAAAGTGGCGGTTTGAGATTCAGTTCAGTACGGGGAATGTTAATGGTAAAGACGTGGTGACCGCGTATCGATTGATAAAATCGGGAATAAAACAAGTATTGCCGAACGCAATGGTTGGTGGGATTGGTGAAAACTTAGTTTATACCTGTCAACTGTATGAAGCCTTTTCCGAAAGTGATTTTGATTTTATTACTTGTCGCTATTTTTGGGATGAATCTGAATTAAATACTAATGAAGATAAATTTTTTAACTTTAATTCAACTTTTGTTGAGAGCCAAAATCTACTACAGGATCGATTAACAAAGTTGAGAGCCAATTTTGCGGGCCCAATTTTTATTTCTGAAATTGGAATGTACCTTGGTGCAAAAGATTACCTACAAGATACGTTATTTTCAGGTGCATATTTGATTGATAAAATTGCGCACGTTGCGCATCTAATTAATGGTTTTGGATATGTTTTGGGATCAGATATCTTTCAGGCTTCCTTTAATTTAAATAGTACGGTCACTGCTGGCCCTGGTCTTTTGACTGATAATGGGATAATTAAGCCATCTTTGACAGCACTAAAAACGTTGGATGAATTTTTTTCCACAAGTCACGTGTCGAAGCTATCAGATGAAATATTTGCTGGATATGTTGATAATGATATTTATATTTTAGGTTATGATCTGCAAGTCCCGCTGTTTACTGCAGCCACCGATTTATCAGATCCTAGGAATATCAAGGAACACCTTCCCAAACACATTACTGATATTAGTGTTTTGGTAAGGGGAGTTAAGGCTGGCGATTATGAAGTTCGGCTTTTTAAATGCCAGCGGGATATTATTGATGACTGGCGGAAGTTTGATTTTTCTAAATCTTTAACTAGTTCTGATATTGGAATATTGGCGCATCAAAACAATATGGTGGATGTATCACTCCAAGTTGCCAAAGCAGTAAATGATTGTTTGACTTTAAAGTATCAGATAGAATCGAATAATTTTTTCATAATCCACATTAGAAAACAGAATAGTATTAGTCATTCTTTTTTAAAGTGAACTTAGGTTAAAGCTGGGCAAAGGTGTCCAGTTTTTTTATTAATGCACGAAAATTACTGAGCAGTTTTTGAAATGGGATTGTTTCAGATAATCGTTATGAGAATAATGCTTAGCAAAATACAAAACGACAAGAGAAAAATAAGGACGTTTACTTTAGAATGAAAGCGATAACATTTCGGAACATAGCAACATTTTTGGTTGTTTGGGAGGCTTCGCTTTATGGAACGTGTAAATCCAAATCTTTCAAAGTTAAAATTAAAACGCTCAGAACTTATTATTTATGGGATGGGGGACTTTGCAAGTAATCTCTGCTGGACCTTTATTGGTGGTTATTTGACGGTTTTTTATACTGATATTGTTGGGATTGCACCGCTACTTACTTCGATTCTAATCATGTTAGCGCGAATTTTTGACGGTATTTGGGATCCTGTATTTGGAGGGATAGCTGAGCGTACTAGGACATCGTTAGGACGTTTTCGTCCTTATATTATATACGGAGCACCTTTCTTAGCACTTTTCTCCGTTTTGAGTTTTACCAAGTTCGGTTCTGGTCGTTTAGCAATCATACTTGCATTTGTGATGTACTTTATCTGCGGATTGCTATTTACCGTAGTTAACTTGTCATACGGTTCATTGGCAACGGTCATGACAACGGATCAGGATGACTTAGCCCAGCTGTCTTCATACAGAATGATTGGAACGAATTTGAGCTCGGTTTTAATCACAGCAGTAACGCCAATTCTTTTGAGTTATTTTTCTGTTGGCAAGGAACCCGATGCCCGGGGTTACTTTTTAACAGCAGTGGTGTTTGCTTTAATTGCCGTTCCCATGTTTTGGTTAGTTGGTAACAAATGCCATGAGAATGTACGGCCAGTTGAGAGTGAGACTAAGGTATCTTTTAGGACAACTTTTAAAATAATTCTGAAGAATCGGCCATTGATGTTATTGTTTTGCATCATGTTCATCGGTATGTTAGCCATGTTTGGAAGAATTGGGACGCTAGTCTATTACGTTATGTATGACTTGAAACGCTTTGATTTGATTGCGGTTTTTATGACTTTACCATCTGTAGGGGGAATTATTGGTATTTATTTTACAAAAGGATTAGTAACTAAGGTGGGACGTAAGGTTATGTGCCGGATTGGCTATTTAGGGTGCGGCATAAGCTTAATCTTAATGTTCATAATTGGACAGGTCACCCAGTTTAAATCAATTACAATGCTAATTATTTTTGATTTTATATATGGTCTTTTTAATTTTGTTATGCCAATTCCTATGGCAATGGTGGCTGATGCCATAAACTATGGTGAAAGCAAATTTGGTGTGCGTGCAGACGGTACTTCATATGCCATTGTGTCATTGTCAGTAAAATTAGGGTCGGCGTTTGGCGCATCACTTGGATTGGCTATCATGTCAGCAGTAGGATATATTGCTAATCAACAACAATCTCCACTTGCACAATTTGGGATTAACGGGGTCGTAAACCTTGTTTACGGTGCGTTGTGGTTACTATGCTTAATTCCGTTGTCTTTTTACCCGTTAACTGAAAAACGAAATAATGAAATTGGATTAGCATTGAATAAGCAACGGGAAATGATAGATTTAACAGAAAATAATCTGTCCAAACAATCACATGTTAGCCAATTCAGAGATAAAAGTAGTTATAGTGATCGAGTTGAAAGTATACATGCAATGGTCGCCGGAGAGGTCACTCGGCTGAAAAATATTAGAGATCCCCAAAGCGGACAGCCCGTTTTAGGGACTGGCTTCGCAATACTACCAGTAAATGGAGAGATTGTTTCTCCAGCTGAAGGTAAAATTATCAATGTATTTTTTGACGGCCATGCTTTGGGTATTAGAACGATGAATGGCACTGAAATATTGATTCACCTGGGAGTTAATACTTTCCAGCTTGGTGGTGCACCATTCAAGATCTTAACAACGGAGGGTGAATCTGTATCAGTAGGGCAAAAGATTGCTGAGGTTGATTTGACCATGCTTAGAGAGGCAAATTGTGGGACAGCAATTTTTGCCATTATTACTAAGTGTCCATCTGGAGACATTTTTGATATGAATGATGTCAAAAATGCTAGACCTGAACAAGTTGTTGGTGGCGTATTTACTAAAAAGTGAATCATGGATGACAATTTAAAGTAGAATCTTTTAAAAAGTGATGTTAATTACCGATTAGATGGTAACTGACATTGCTTTTTTTATTTGGCTAGGAATTGAAACTAGGGTATTGATAATGTTTGGTCAAAATTTGCTTAGCATAAATTGACCAAACAAGTCATTTTTTAAATAATTGGTCAATTTATCGGTTCTAGTCGCATTAGAAGTTGTAAGAATATAAAACGCTTACACGGTAATATATAACTTGTAAGGCAGATAAGAAAGCTGCTAAAAAAATAATAGGAGTGACAGTAATGAAGAAACTACGTATTGGTATTGTTGGTTGTGGTGGGATTGCCAATGGAAAGCATTTCCCAGCATTAAGCCAATTAAAAGATAAGGTTGACCTAGTTGCATTTTGTGACATTATTCCAGAACGGGCTGAAAAAGCAGCTAAAGAACATGGGAGTAAAGATGCAAAAGTATATACGGATTATCATGAATTATTAAAAGATGACAGTATTGATATTGTGAATGTCTTAACTCCAAACGTTGCGCATGCTCCGATTACAATTGCGGCGTTCGAAGCAGGGAAAAATGTCTACTGTGAAAAGCCAATGTCAAATGACCCCGTTGCTGCTCAAAAGATGATTGATGCATGGAAAAAATCTGGAAAGCAATTTACGATTGGCTATCAAAACCGTTTCCGTAAAGACGTTCAAGCATTGCATAAGTCATGTGTTGATGGTGAATTAGGCGATATTTACTTTGCTAAGGCGCACGCTGTTCGTCGTCGGGCCGTACCAACTTGGGGTGTATTTCCGGATAAGTCTAAGCAAGGCGGGGGCCCATTGATTGATATTGGTACTCATTCACTTGATATTACACTCTGGTGCATGGATAACTACAAGCCAGTATCTGTTATGGGATCAACTTTTGATAAGCTAGGCCATTTACAACAAGCGACCGAAGGAAACATGTTTGGGCCATGGAATCCGGATACCTATGAAGTTGAAGACTCAGCTTTTGGATTTATTAAAATGGAAAATGGCGCAACGATCTTCTTGGAATCTGCATGGGCACTCAATGTTCGTGAATCACGGGAAGCTGCAACGACGTTATGTGGGACTAAAGCAGGTGCTGAAGATTATCATGGCATGAGCTATCCAAATGACCAATTAGTTTATAACCGTGGACATAACGGGCTTTTGACCGAAGAAAAGTTGAGTCCAGAAGGTTCAATCGACTTCTTTGAAGGCGATGCAAGCGGTGAAGCTGTTGAAGATGCTAAACAATGGATCGACGCTGTTATGAACCATACAGAACCATTAGTTAAGCCAGAACAAGCATTGATGGTTACTAAAATCTTAGATGCTATTTATAAATCTGCAGCATCTGGTAAGCCAGTCCTTTTTAACAACTAGGGTTAGCACAAATGCGATGGTATGTAACTAATAGCAGGAGAGTGTAGTAAATGGATGTTAAAAAGAATAGGAATAGCTGGCTAGTAAGAATTTCAGTGTTATTGATTTCGATTGATGCGGCGTCTGCCGCCGTTGTTTCAGGTGCTATTCCACTTATGAAAGACAGTTTCCGTAACGTTGCTAGCTCTACGGTTGAATCGACAGCCACTATTCCGAGCTTATCAATTTTACTATTTATCTTATTAAGCCCATATGTTGCAAAAAAATTAGGTACTAAAAAGACTTCACTGATTGGGTTGGGAACTGCATTTGTTTTTGGGATTATGCCGTTTTTCTTAAATAATATTTATTTAATATTATTGTGTCGCTTCGTTTATGGCGCTGGGATTGGGCTAATTAACCCATTAGTATATACAGTTATTTCACACGTTTATGTGGGAACTGAGCAAGCAGAAATGGTTGGTTATGGTAGTTCATTTACCAATATTGTCAATATTATTTTGACGTATACAGTTGGTTTCTTGATGCCATTAGGATGGCGATATAGTTTCTTAGCATATTCCGTTATCTTAATTATCTTTTTCTTAGTTTTACTATTTTCGCCAGACGTTGAATTAACTGATGAGGATGAAAAAGAACAAGAAGTAGAGGAAAAGACGAATGAGTCACACGCAGATCGATTAGGCTTTTCTGCCTGGAAATATTTACTGTTCATGTTCTTCCTGTACATTGCAGTTTTACTTTATCAAATTAAATACGCACAGATTTTAGTCGGAAATGGGTTTGGTACGCCACAACAAGCAGCCTTTATTATGGGATTAATTAACTTTATCTCGATTATAACAGGACTCATTTTTGGGAAAGTATTTAAGACGTTTGGGCGTTCAACATTTCTGATTGGTCTAGTTATGATTTTAGGGGCCTACTTGTTAATTCCTGTGACAGCCAATATTTATTTAAGTGCAGTATTAGTAATGATTATGGCGTTTGGTTCAGGGTTTGTGGCAAGTTATATCTTTTATGAATTGTTCCAAGTTGTTTCTGAAAAGGTTAGTGCAAAAATTTCTGGTTATGCATTGATTGCAATTAATATTGGGATTTTCTGTGCACCTTATGTTGGTGGTATTGCTGCATCTGTACTTCATAATCAATCGCCTACATTAGGAGTTGTTATTTCATCAGTAATTTTAGGATGCCTGATTGTTGTACATCTCTTAACTATCTCGATCGATAAGCGTGAAGAAAAACGGTATGCGGAATTAAAAAAATGATTTAAAAAAGGTGATAGTATGACAAATACAATTAAACGCGGAGTCACTGCGTATAGCTATAACAAAGAGTTTGGTTTAACAATGAATTTGGATGATATTATGCGTGACATTAGTGATACGGGTGCTAAAGGCATTGAAATCCTTGCTAATTCACACATCCCAGAATATCCATATGTATCCGATGAATGGATTGAAAAATGGAAGCGCTCACTAAACAAGTATGGCCTTGAACCAGCCGAATATGCCCAATGGGTTGATTCACGTGAGTATGCTGGTCGTGAATTATCGACTCAGGAAAGTATTGATATTTTGGAACGTGACTTTAAACTCGCACATAAAATGGGCTTTAAAATCTTACGAACCAAGTTAGGTGTCATTGATGATACTTTAACACCAGTTAAAAATTGGCCTGACTTTATCAAGGGAGCACTAGAGTTAGCTGAAGAATATGACGTCTACATGTGTCCAGAAATCCATAGCCCAAGTTTATTGGATTCAAAAATGGTTTGGGACTACTGTAACTTTATTGAAAAAGAAGGCACTGATCGCTTTGGCTTGAACGTTGACTTTAGTCTATTCCAAGAAGGCAAAAATGCATTAGTTGGATACGACGACGGCTTCCCACACCCTGATCAAGAACACAGTCCAGTTTCTGATTTTGAACAATTCATCAAATATACAATTATTTGTCACGCAAAGTTTATGAAAGTTGACGAAAACTTCCGTGAAGTTGTTATCCCATATAACAAGATTATGGCTTTGTTAAGAAAACATAATTGGGGTGGCTGGATGATTAGTGAATATGAAGGTGCTAAGGCTGATGTCCCTGGACATACTTCTGAACAAATCAAGCGTCATCAGATTATGCTTAAGAAATTACTTGGAGAATAGGGTGTGAAATAATGTTAGAAAAAGATTTAATTCAAGCGCGTGGTTTTAAGAATACAGTGTCTGAAGATGGTACAGTAACTGGTTTCCAAGTGCGAGTACGATTAGTTTATTATCGAGGCATTTGGTTGTCCCAGATTCGTCCAGGAAGCGTTTTTGTAGATGGTGAAGAATATAAGCCTGACCAAATTAAATGGAAGTTTGGGAACAAGGTCTATTCAGTAGATGAATTGTCTCAAACCGGAGATATAATGTGGAACTTATTAGAACCAGCAACGTTGTTCGTTGTTAAACCAGGTGGGCTTTCAATGGGATACCATGATGTTAAAGTTGATTACCTGTTTAGTTCTTCGTATATGCCACCGGTCATTGATACTTTAATTAGTGAAACCACCACTGGTGATCATAAGCGTAAATTACTTTTAGTTGAATAAAATTGATTGAAAATTAAGAGTAGTTTGCTTGCAAAGTAGCGAAGCAACTACTCTTTTTATGACGGTAATTAAAATAGTAAGTTTAAAAGTATGAACGGTGTTTATGTGATAAGAGGAGGGGTTAATGTGGCTAAAATCGGTTTTATAACAAACTGTTTAACGGGAAGTTTTGCGGAAAAGGTAAAGGTTGCACATCGGCTCGGCTATACCACGTTAGAGGTCGCTTGTTGGCCGGTTGGTCATCCCAAGCAGTGTGATATAGACGCAGATCATTACGGTTCTCAAGACTTATTATCAATTAAAAAATTATTGAATCATGAGCAGATTACAATCCATACGTTAGCTTTTTATGAGAATATGCTACACCCAGATCGGCAACAGCAGCAACATAATCTTCAGCATCTTAAACGAGTAATTGCCTTAGCGGGTGACTTGAAGGTTCCATATGTCGGTACTTATATCGGTAAAAATCCCAATGTTTCATTAGCAGATAACTTTGAAGAATATGCACGAGTGTTTTCGGATATTGTCGCCTTTGCAGCTAAAAAGGACGTAACGGTACTGATAGAAAATTGTCCGATGCCAACGTGGGATCCAGAAGGGTATCCAGCAACAATCTCATATACACCCGAGATGTGGCAACGAATGTTCGAACTAGTTCCAAATCAAAATTATGGATTGAATTTCGACCCGTCTCATTTGGCTTGGATGGGGATCGATTATATTCAAGCTGCCAAAGATTTTTCAAATCGCATTTATAGTGTACATGTTAAGGATATTACAACTAAGCAAAACGACATTGGGCGGTATGGAATATACGGCAAAAAAATTGACCAAACACATAAGTATGACTTTGGTTATTATCAGCCAACACTGGCAGGGTATGGAGATTTAAATTGGGAAAAATTATTTAGTGTTTTGTCCAAGAAAGGTTTCGAGGGTCCTGTTCAAGTGGAATATAAGAATTCTAATGGCTATGGTTCAATCGATGATCCTGAAAGGGGATTACAGCTGAGCCTTGCTTATTTGAAAGAAATTTTAGCGATAAAGGAATGAGTAAAGATGACTAAGAATTTAGTGTTAATTGGCTATGGCGGTATGGGGAAGCGTCATTTGGAACGCCTACAAAATGTTAGTGAAATTAATGTGCGGGGTATTTATGACTGGGATGCTGAAAAGACAAAATCAGCACAGTCGGCAGGGTATCGGACTTATACAGATTATCCGGAAGTTCTAAATGATCAAGCAGTTGATATTGTACTCATTGCAACTCCAAATGATGCTCATAAGCAGCTTGCAATCGACGCGATGAACGCAGGAAAGCATGTTATTTGTGAAAAGCCAGTGACGTTGTCAACATCAGACTTTCAAGACATCCTAGATGTAGCAACGGAAACCAAGCGGTGTTTCATGGTAGACCAAAATCGTCGTTGGGATGAGAACTATCAGATGATTAAGAAATTATACGATGAACATACACTTGGACAAGTTTATGATATTGAGAATCGGGTGCAGGGTTCGCGAGGAGTACCAGATGACTGGCGGCGAACGGTCGAACACGGTGGCGGTATGATTTATGACTGGTGTGTTCACTTGTTGGATCGAATCTTAATGCTAAAAAAGAATAATCGATTAGTCAGTGTATATGCTGACTTAAGCGGAGCTCTGGGACACGAAGTCGACGATGGCTTCCGAATTATTTTGCGATTTGATGATCATATGCGGGCATTACTTGAGGTTGGTACAACGAACTTCATTAAGTTACCTGAATGGTATATGAGTGGATCAACCGGGACTGCAATTATTAAAGATTTCGATCTGCACGGTGAATACGTCACGTTAGAAGGAAAATTGGCACAAGATGCTGTTCCAGTTGAAGCTGGGGCGGGTTTCACCAAGACGATGGCGCCAAGAACGGATAACAGTATTAAGCATCATCAGCTACCACAGGTCGAAACGGACGTATGTGACTTTTATAGAAACTTTGTGGCTTGGATTGATGGTAAAGAAGAGCCGCTCGTGAAGAATTCAGAAGTAATGTGGACGTTGCAAGTGATTCAAAAGATTTTTGAATCAGGACGTCAAAATAAAGTTGTGTTTTTTTAAAGTAAGGAGTGAGAAAGTATGAAGTTTGGATTTTTAACAGGCTGTTTGCAAAACATGACATTAGAAGAAAAGATGGCTTATGCTCATGATGTTGGCTTTACAGCACTAGATGTTTCATGTTGGCCTAGAGATAATAGTCGTGATTATTCTGGGAGTGATATTGACGTTGAAAATTTGACGGTTCAAGATGTCAAAAATATCAAGAGCTGGCAGAAGGAATATCATATTGAGTTTTCCAGTCTTGCTTACTATGATAATATGCTACATCCTGATAAGAAAATTCGGGATAAATATAAAAATCATCTTAAAGCTGTTATTGAAGCAGCCGATCGTCTAGGTACACCACTGGTGGGTTGCTTTATCGGTAAGGACCAGACTAAATCATTAGAAGAGAATTTTGACGAATTTGAAGTACTATTTAATGAACTAGTTGGCTTTGCAGAACAGCACGGTGTCAAGCTAATGATTGAAAATTGTCCGATGCCAGGATGGCAAGAAGATGGATTACCAGGGACAATTTCATATTCTCCAGAACTTTGGGATGAAATGTTTAAACGAGTTCCAAGCAAATCGTTCGGACTGAACTTTGATCCATCACATTTGCATTGGTTGCACATTGATTATTTGCGGGCGCTACGTGATTATAAAGATCGAATTTTCCATGTGGATGCGAAGGATGTCATTGTTGATGAAGACCGGTTTAAGTATTACGGCATTTTTGGTAAGAAGTTGAATCGCGAACACGAAGAAGATCTGGGATTCTGGACACCAGTAATTCCGGGCCTGGGTGATATTAATTGGAGTGAGTTTTATAACACGCTAAAGGATATTGGCTTTGATACTTACTTTAGCATCGAACATGAAGATCGGCGCTTTGCTGGTAACAATGAAGAAGTTAAAAAGGGATTGGAGTATTCCTATAACTATCTTAACCCGATTATCCATGAATTCAAATAAAGCTGATTAGCTAGAAGGAGGTGGTG
This sequence comes from Lactiplantibacillus xiangfangensis, assembly GCF_001438845.1. GTDB lineage: Bacteria > Bacillota > Bacilli > Lactobacillales > Lactobacillaceae > Lactiplantibacillus > Lactiplantibacillus xiangfangensis. Next base: position 103,476 of record NZ_JQCL01000055.1, on the reverse strand, counting down.
CATTGAAGCTGACCAAAGTCTGAGTAGACAAAGTGCCAGATTGTGCATATCCCAATTTACTATCTGGAATAATATTGTTGAATATCGTTTGGGCCAGTGACTTATCTAAAAGATACTTTAATAGGAAAATAACAAAAACACGCTGAAGCGTCTGTCAGCGTGTTTTTTGGTGTGAATGAAAGCGGACGGGGTGAATTGAGATGGAATCACAAAAAAAGCCACCCGCATGATTGCGAATGACTTAGAAACCTGTTTAGTTTTGGTTAGCGAAACGTTCGCCAGTAGTGGCTGCCTTAAGGTCTAAGGACTTACGAAGAACGTTGGTAACCCGTTGCTTTTCTGTTTGAGGAACGACTTCGAAGGACTGACCGCTAATCATCTTACCGCTACCTTGAGCGTGGTCAGAAACCACGTTCTTAGTTGCAACCCGGTAATTTGAGAAGAGGCTAGTTAGGTTATTAAACGTTAAATCAGTTCTAGTTTGTTTAGCTAATGACTGTAAGAAGTCCTGTTTCAACAAGTTAGAAGCGCTAGTACTTTCACCCAGAATGGCCGTAATTAACTGACGTTGACGTTGTTGCCGGCCATAGTCACCTAATGGATCTTGATAACGCATCCGTGAGTATTGTAAGGCTTTGTCACCATTCATGTGGGTCTTAACGCCCTTCGTGTAATGGTAGCCTTCGTAAGTAAACGTTCTGATCGGTGTAATGTCGACGCCACCGATTTCATTGACAACTTTCTTCATCCCACCCATGTTGATCAAGGCGTAGTAGTCAATTGGAACGTTTAACCATTTTTGAATGGTCGTAATCGTTGTCCCGGCACTACCGTAAGCATAAGCCGCGTTTAGCTTAGTTGGAAAGTCTTGCTCAAAACCAGAAACGGCAACTTCTGAGTCACGCGGTAGACTCACTAACGTCGTTGTCTTTGTCTTGGGGTTGATAGTGGCCAAGATGATTGTATCAGTCCGGCCCTTATAGTCCCGGCCAAGCGCACCGGTATCGGTTCCTAACAATAGGATTGATACTGGTTTTTTACCGTTTAAAACGGCACTCGTATTCCGTGATTTTTTGATACCACTACTATTGAAAGCTGTGTTAGCAGCTTTACGAGCGTTAAAGTAGGTTCGAGCTGCAAAAGCCCCGGTTCCAACCAATAACACGGCAATAATAATTAAAATTGTATTGCGAACGGGATGACTCTTCTTGGGGCCTTTTCCCTTGGGGCCATTGCCCCGATGTTCATCGCGATGCAATTCTGAACGACTTGGCATATCTTCCATGAACTCTTCCTCCAATGGTAATGTAGAAAAACTTTACCTAAGTTTAGCATTTTTTGGGGCTGACGGGAACTGAATCCACGTAACCTTTCATCCCCGCGTTCTAAATTCCGTGTTTAATCATACCGGTTTTTAGAAGAAATAGTGCAGAATTCGTGATTTCTTTGGTTTTTTTTAATGTTCGGCCCACTCGATATTAAGGTTTTGCTCGGTCAATTACTGGATTATGGTATAATTTTACTGATTTTAATATTAATGGGGGTTCTTGTTTTGATGATCGATAAGTCGCGTAGCCGGCCGATCAAGTTTGTCATTGGCGTCATTTTGTTTGCTTACCTCAGTTATTTCATTAGTTCTGGTGCGATTGGCATTGATTTGTTCGATGCTGGTGCAACTTCACTAGTACAGGTTAGTAACAGTGGGTTCTTTGTCGCCTTTTATAAAGTGGTTAGTTGGATTGCTTCGCCAATGAAAGACGTGTTATGGTTGGTGATCCTGGCATTTTTAATGTATGGATTTAAGTATAAGATTCAAGCTGCTTGGTCGCTAGGCTATATGGCGGGGGCCATGGTACTGGGGGCAATTGCCAAACACTTGATTGCGCGGGTTCGGCCCATCAATCATTTAGCTGCTGATACGGGGTACAGTTTCCCGAGTGGGCACGTTTTGGGAACGTTCGTCCTAGTCAGTGTCGTGATAATCTTGGTTGTCCCGGAATTGCCTAGTTTTCGCACCGCACAAATTGTGAAGTGGGGAAGCATCGTGTGGCTATTGTTAGTCATCTTTTCACGGGTTTACTTATCCGCGCACTACCCAACCGATACGATTGGCGCGGTCTTACTAGCGTGGACGTGGGGGCAAGTCATGGAGTGGTTCTACGTCTTATGGGCACGGAACTTGTTACAGTGGAAGCTATTCTATCGTTCTTATTTATAAAGTCAATTTACTAATTTAATCGCAATATAAAAGGAGACTCGCAATGAGTCTCCTTTTTTAATACCGGTTTTAAATCTGATTGGTACGCAACCATTCTAAAGCCAACGTTAGCCAGTGAGCGGCGTGGGGCTGATTAGCATCGGCCTTCCACGCAGTCTGTTCGTTAGCTAGCGCTAAACCGTGCGGCCCGTGGTTGAAAACGTGGAGCTCGTAAGGAATTTTGGCCTGAGCTAACGCCGTGGCGTACGCCAATGAATTGGTTGCCGGAACGATTGGATCGTCAGCGGTTACCCAGATAAACGTCGGCCGGTTGTCGGCGCTAACGTGTTTTTCCGCGGCGATTAAGTCTGGGGTGCCACTCCAAGTAGCGACGGTCGCAGCATCCTTAGGAAATCCTAAGTTGGGACTAATGACCGGGTAGCCTAAAATAACTTGCTGTGGGCGCAAGGTTGCGGGTGTAACGGCTAACTGATCAGCTACTTTAGTTGACCAATAGTCATTGTACAATGCGACCACGTGACCCCCAACGCTGAAACCAGCCGGTGTAACCTGGTCAGTGTCGATATGCCAAGCGTCCGCTTTTTCGTGAATCAGTTGCATAGCCTGTCCTAAGTCGAGGACCGGTGCTAGCTCCAATGGTGTTTGGTCGCCAAGCAACGTGTATTCTAAGTAGAACGCTTGGTAGCCGTGACCAGCGAAGGCCATCGCTAAAGTTTCAGCTTGACCAGTTGGAATGTGGGTATACGACCCACCGGGGACAATAATGATTGCCGGCAGGGTCGTTTGGTGCGCGTTTTCGTCCGGTTGGTGTAAAAAGCCGGTTAATTGGGCAGTGCTACCCGCTAATTTTTGTTGAATAACTTGCATGCAATCACCTCAATTGATATGGTTAACATAACTATTATAACGCAAGACGGGTGGAACAAAAATGGGAATGGTTACGGTTACAGCACAGGGAGAACAACTCAGATTAAGGCCGTTTACGGCAGCGGACGTGACGGACTACTACGAGTTGGTCGCTAATCAAGCGATTGCCACACCGGCCGGTTTTACGGTCGCCCATAGTGTGACCGAGGCCGGCTTCTTACTGAAACAGCAATTAAACCTGCCTCAGGTTTTTGCGCTCGAACTAGTGGCGACGGGAAAAGTTATCGGCAGTGTTGGTTTGTATGAACGAATGAACCGTTACGGAGAACCGGCTCCGCGACAAATGGACCTGGGCTATATGTTGAATATGGATTATTGGCGTCGCGGAATGATGACGGCGGCCGTGCGTCTAATCCAACAATATGGCTTTAATGAGTTAAAATTAAGACGGATCACGGCGAGTTGTTTGGCGGACAACCTTGCGTCTAAGTTAATCTTAGAACACGGCGGGTTTCGACAATACGATGCCGTGACGCATCCAGACTATGCGCCGTTTGGAGCCGGTCAAACGGAATTGTTTTATGAATGCGTGGGCTTAGCGACCACGCTAGGGGATGAACAAAATGCAACTTGCTAAATCATTTGAACAGGCTGCTTGTGTCCTTGTTTTGTTAGCGACACAGCAGCCAGAAAAGCCGTTGACTGCCGATGTCTTGCACGAGCGGATAGGTGGCTCTGCCAGTTATATTCGCAAAATCATTCGTAAATTGGTTGTTGCCGGGCTTGTGCTATCAAGCAGCGGCAATAACGGCGGGGTCCACTTGGCTAAATCGCCAGAAGAGATTTCTATTAAGGACGTGGTGTCAGCCATTGAAGGAACGTTACACACGTTTCCTGATCGGGGGTATTTTGACCAAGTCTTTAAGGACGTTGAACCCGTTGCTTATGAGGGGACTAAGGTCGTCAACACTATTTTTTCACAAGCGGATCAGCTGTGGCTTGAATTCTTAGACCAACAGAAGATTGCGACCTTAATTAAGGAACTTCTAGCCGTTAAGGAGATTCCCGTCTTGGATTGGACCAACCAGTCAGAGGATAAAATGGCGCAATTAAATACGATTTTGGCGCGGTTACGGGCGGACAAGTGAGCAGACCCACAAAGTTAAGTTGAATTGTATGCGCTTTACTAGATTTGGATTCGACCTATCAAGGTTTAGCTTATCTTTTCAGAACAATCAAGTTATATACTTTTTCACAAGCCTTAAATTCCTATGCTTACAACGTTATTTATGGTATTCTAACAATGATTTTCACAAAGATAGAAAATAGAGGAGACAGAAATGGCAGAGAATAAATACTATGGTGCGGACGCAATCGTCGATAGTCTGGTCAACCATGATGTTAAATATGTATTTGGGATTCCCGGCGCAAAGATTGACCGGGTCTTTGAACGACTTGAACACCCAGTTAACCCTAAGAGTCCCAAAATGGTGGTTACTCGCCATGAACAAAATGCAGCTTTCATTGCGGCCGGTATCGGTCGGATTACGGGCAAACCAGGGGTCGTTTTGACGACTTCTGGTCCTGGTGCCAGTAACTTAGCAACCGGATTAGTTACCGCTACGGCGGAAGGGGACCCCGTCTTGGCCATTTCTGGGCAAGTCCAACGGGCAGACTTACTCCGGTTGACGCATCAAAGCATGAATAACGCTGCGCTCTTTAAACCAATTACGAAGTATACGGCTGAAGTGCAAGAACCTGAAAACATCTCTGAAGTCATTGCGAACGCTTATCAAGAAGCAACGGCTGCTAAGCAGGGGGCTAGTTTTGTCAGCATCCCACAAGATGTGACCGATTCAGTAGTCCGCACACCAGTTATTACCCCACTGCAAGCACCAAAATTAGGACCAGCAAGTCCCGTTGAAACCACTTTATTAGCTCAAAAAATTAAGGCGGCTAAGTTACCAGTCTTGCTGGTCGGGATGCGGGCTTCATCACCAGAAGTTACGAAGGCTATTCGTAACTTGGTGACTGCGGCTAACTTGCCAGTTGTCGAAACTTTCCAAGCTGCCGGGGTCATTTCACGGGACCTTGAAGCACATCATTTCTTTGGTCGCGTGGGCCTATTCCGGAACCAACCAGGGGATATGTTACTTAAGAAGTCCGACTTGGTGATCGCCGTGGGTTACGACCCAATCGAATACGAGCCACGGAACTGGAACGCTGAAGGTAAAGCTCGAATCGTTGTCATCGATGATATGCGTTCTGAAATTGACCATAACTTCCAACCAGAAACGGAACTTGTGGGCGATATCGCACAGACGCTTGATTTCTTGTTGCCATACATGAATGGGTATAACTTAAGTGCCGATTCACAGACTTATCTCGACGGCTTACAGGAACGGTTACAAAACCGCGACTTTGTGCCAAATATTGATCAAAAGTCCGACTTAAATCATCCGTTATCCGTTATTTCTGCCTTGCAAAAACGGGTGACTGACGAGATGACCGTGACGGTTGATGTTGGGAGCCATTACATCTGGATGGCCCGGCATTTCCGGAGTTACGAACCACGTCACTTATTATTCAGTAACGGGATGCAAACATTAGGTGTGGCGTTGCCTTGGGCGATCGCCGCAGCGTTAGTTCGACCAAATACGCAGATTGTCTCAGTTTCTGGTGACGGGGGGTTCCTGTTTTCTTCGCAAGACTTAGAAACGGCCGTGCGGATGAACTTGAACATCGTGCACTTGATCTGGAATGACGGCACCTATGACATGGTTAAGTTCCAAGAAGAAATGAAGTACGGTGAAGACGCCGCGGTTAAATTTGGCCCGGTTGATTTCGTGAAATACGCGGAAAGCTTTGGCGCTACTGGTCTTCGTGTGGAAAAGCCACAAGATTTAGATCAAGTCTTGGACCAAGCGTTCAAGACACAGGGCCCGGTCGTCGTGGATATTCCAATCGACTATTCGGACAACAAAGCACTGGGTCAAACCATGCTGCCTGACCAATTTTATTAAAATGAATCACCAACCCCAGTTGTCAAACCAACTGGGGTTTTGTATAATGGTTGAGTATATCGAAAGAAGAGGATGCGGTTAACATCAGTAACCAACGGGAGACGGGTCACCGTCCGCGAGCGTTGGTGAAAGGGACGACCGCCGAAATCGACAAACTTGTGACCGGTTTGTCCGTTGGGCCTTGGTTGAATAAATCAAGGACTGTCGCAGCTGGAATAGTTGCGGGGCGCTATCGACGATGAAATCAGCATTAGTCAATCAATCTGATTAAAGTCTTTTTGCGCAGTTTGCAAAGGGACTTTTTATTTTGGTTGAGCTTACCTGAATCGGTGTGAACACTTTTAGATATAAATCGATTTTTTGGAGGTTCTGCAATGGCAGAAGAACAACATCAGGAAGTGCACCGATCGTTAAAGACACGGCACTTATCCATGATTGCATTGGGTGGTAGTATTGGGACCGGTTTGTTTGTGGCATCCGGTTCAGCAATTTCAACGGCGGGGCCCGGTGGTGCGCTACTGGCCTACGTTGGGATTGGGATCATGGTTTACTTTTTAATGACCAGTCTCGGCGAAATGGCGACCTACTTACCCGTATCAGGGTCATTTTCAACGTACGCAACGCGGTTTGTCGATCCAGCTTTAGGATTTGCGATGGGCTGGAACTACTGGTTTAACTGGGCGATTACGTTGGCGGTGGATATTAGTACCGCGGCAATTGTTATGCAGTTCTGGTTACCGTCTGTTCCAGGCTGGGTCTTTAGTTTAGTGGCGTTGATTTTGATCTTTACGATCAACGCGTTGTCAGTGCGGTCGTTCGGTGAAACGGAATACTGGTTGTCACTAATTAAAGTGGTCACCGTTTTAATCTTCTTAGTCGTCGGTGTTTTGACGATTTTTGGCATTATGGGTGGTCACGCGACCGGCTTAACCAACTTTGCTTATAAGAAGGCGCCGTTTGTTGGTGGAATTCCGACGATTTTGAGCGTCTTCGTTGTGGCTGGGTTTTCATTCCAAGGCACTGAATTAATTGGGATTACGGCGGGCGAGTCAGCAACGCCGGAAAAGAGTATTCCCAAGGCCATCAAACAAGTCTTTTGGCGGATCTTATTATTTTACATTTTAGCGATCTTTGTGATTGCCGCGATTATTCCTTATACATCAAAAGATCTATTAGGGTCATCGGCGACGGATATTGCAATTAGTCCGTTTACCTTAGTCTTCAGACGGGCGGGCTTAGCCGCTGCGGCGAGTGTGATGAACGCCGTTATCTTGACCTCGGTATTATCCGCAGCTAACTCGGGGATGTACGCCTCGACCCGGATGCTGTATTCATTATCACTGCAAGGATACGCACCGAAAACCTTTGGTCGGGTCAACCGGCGGGGGATTCCAATCGTGGCTTTGTTAGGGACGACGGTCATTGGTCTGTTAACTTTCTTATCGAGTCTCTTTGGTGAACGAATTTACATTTTCCTAGTCTCAGCGAGTGGTTTGACCGGATTTATTGCCTGGTTAGGGATTGCCATCTCACACTTGCGTTTCCGGCAAGCTTTTGTGAAGCAGGGCCATCAATTGAGTGAACTTCGCTACCATGCGAAGTGGTTCCCATTCGGCCCGTGGTTTGCATTCTTGCTATGCGTGATTGTTATTATCGGACAAGATCTGCATTCCTTTGCCACGTTAGACTGGCAAGCTATCGGGATCACTTATATGAGTATCCCATTGTTCATTATCCTGTACGCTTACTACAAGATTCGGTACCGAACTAAGGTGATTCCGTTGGATAAAGTTGATCTGACGAAAACGCATCATGATGATTAGTTAAGAGTGTGCCAAAAGGCGGTTAGTTTGTGAGCATTAACGTAAAATCAGCGATTATTCCTGGGTTTGGAATAGTCGCTGATTTTGGGTTAAGCGAAGCAAATTGCCTTTTGGCACACGTTTCGACCATAATAATTAGGAAAAGCCGTTCAGAAGTAGCCAATATTTCTGAACGGCTTTTTGCGTCTGACCCCAGACATATGTTTATATTTTTTTATTATCGAATTGCTAGTTTAATTATTACAAATTCGTTAAGATAGATTGAAGAAAGATTTAGTAACACCTTATGACTTTGCGAGGTATGCTAACCTAAGTGAGAAAGGCAGCGAGAGAGAAAATGACAAAGAAAGTAGTATTGAAAGGGCTGGCCTTCGTTGCGCTAGCAGGCGTGTTAAGCGGCTGTGGCACGACAACGAATAAGGCTAAAACGGCGACTGCGAGTCAAAAGACCAGCCAGCAGTCGCGGCGACAACAACTGATCAGTGCGCTTCCTAAGGGTGTTAAGTCTACGGATAGTGACCTAGTGCTGGTTAATAAATGGCATAAGCGTGGCGAAATGACGTTCAACAAGTCGGATGTTGATGGGATTGCGGTTCGCAGTTCAATCGTGAAACCGTTAGAAGCTTTCTTAGCCGGTGCCAAGAAGGCGGGTTACCCGACCACGATGGTTTCTGGCTACCGTTCAGTGGCTTATCAACAAGAAGTCTGGAATCAGTCGATTCAGACCTATGAAAATGAAGGCAAGTCTGCTAAGCAGGCGCTGAAGTTGACGAAAGAGTTTGTGGCGGTACCAAGTGGTAGTGAACACGAAACCGGTTTAGCCGCGGATATCATGAACACCCATTGGTTTAGCACCCATGACAACCAATTATTGTCTTCTTCAGATAAGAATAAGGGGCAACAATGGTTGATCAAGCACGCCGCTGATTACGGCTTCATCTTGCGTTTCCCAAAGGACGGCGCAAAATCAACTGGGATTGATTACGAATCGTGGCATTTCCGCTACGTGGGTAAAAAGAGTGCGGCGTTTATCACGAAGCATAATTTAACTTTGGAACAGTACGTTAGCTTATTAAAGGCGCATGAAAAATAGTAAGAGTGGGCCAAAAGGCGGTTAGTTTTTGAGCATTAACGTGAAATCAGCGATTATTCCTGGGTTTGGAATGGTCGCTGATTTCGGGTTAAGCGGAACAAACTGCTTTTTGGTCCACGTTTCGACCATAACAATAGGAAAAACCGTTCAGAAATATTTGATACTTCTGAACGGTTTTTGAGTTTTGTCTCAGACTGATTTTTGACGTTAAGCCCTGTCTATCCCCGTTTCGGTGGGGGCTGTAAATTTCTATTAACATAACTCGCCCTAGATATTGCATTTTGGTAAACAGGTGCGTACAATATGTAGTGTTGCTTTGAAGAATGAACGAAATTGTACGTATATTAAAGGAGAGACGCCCCATGCTTGTAATGTCAGGAACAATCGGTGCCGGCAAGACGAGTTTAACGCAGTTGGTTGCCAACCATTTTGACTCCCACGCGTTTTACGAATCCGTAGATGACAATCCCATTTTACCGTTATTTTATAAGGACCCTAAAAAGTACGCCTTTTTACTCCAAATTTATTTCTTAAATAAACGGTTGGACAGCATTAAGTCCGCATTTGCGAACGACTTGGATGTGCTGGACCGTTCGATCTTTGAGGATTCGCTGTTATTTCACTTGAATGGCGACCTGGGTCGTGCGACGAGTACCGAAGTCGATATCTACGATTCTTTGCTGAATAACATGATGCAAGAATTACCAGAAGCAGAACACCAAAAGAGTCCGGACTTACTGATCCACATTAACATCTCGTTTGATACGATGTTAAAACGGATTCAAAAGCGGGGTCGCTCATATGAACAGATCGACCAAGATCCCGATCTTTACAAGTATTACCAAACGTTAAATGAACGTTATATTGATTGGTATGCGAACTATGATCACAGTCCTAAGATGCAAATCGATGGTGACCAGTTAGACTTTGTTGCGGATCCAGAAGCCCGTAAAGAAGTCATTAAATTGATTGATGAAAAAGTTGCTAGCCTAAGCTAGTTGCCTTTTAGCAATGCATGCCTTATAGTAGACATTGAATATTAAACACGGCGCGTTTCAAGTAGACGTTCAGAGAACCGGTGGTTGGTGTAAACCGGAAGTCGAAACTCCGACGCGACAATGTGGGCAGGTAATACTGCACGGCTAGGTCCGTTATCCGTTTTAAGGGTGGAATTTTAATTAATTCTGAACTTGGGTGGTACCGCGAATCGCAGTCTCTTCGTCCCAATTAGTTGGGAGAGAGACTGTTTTTTTATGAGCTAAATTACCGAAAGGGACGTGGATTAGAATATGTTAGATCTCAAAATGATTCGTCAGAAACCAGATTTTGTTAAGGAACAACTTGGAAACCGGAACGTGGATCCAGCCGATATTGACGCTTTATTAGACGAGGACACGGCACGCCGCGATTTGATTGCTAAGAGTGAACAATTGAAGTCAACTCGGAATCAAGTTTCGGGTGAAATTTCAACTAAAAAGCGGAATAAAGAAGACGCTAGCGGCGAAATTGCTGAAATGCAAAAAGTTAGTGCTGAAATCAAGGAATTGGATGAACAACGTCGTGCAACTGAAGCTAAGGTATACGACATGGCTGCGCACTTACCAAATATTCCACACCCAGATGTTCCAATCAGTGCAACGGAAGATGGTTCGGTTGAACTTCGCCGGATCGGAACACCCCGGAAGTTTGATTTTGAACCTAAACCGCACTGGACATTAGGTGAAGACTTAGGCATCTTAGACTTTGAACGTGGTGCCAAGGTTTCTGGTAGTCGTTTCTTGTACTACATTGGCGATGGGGCCAAGTTGGAACGGGCCGTCTATAACTTCTTCTTGGATCAACACGAAGCGGAAGGCTATACCGAAGTTTTACCACCATACATGGTTACCGACGAATCAATGTACGGCACTGGCCAATTTCCTAAGTTCAAAAATGACGCGTTCCGGATTACGACGCAAGATTTGAGCTTGATTCCAACGGCGGAAGTACCATTGGTTAACTACTACCGCGATGAAGTTATCCCAGCTGAAAAGCTGCCGGTTTACTTTACGGCGTTAAGTCCTGCTTTCCGTGAAGAAGCGGGGAGTGCTGGTCGTGATACTAAAGGCTTAATTCGTTTACACCAATTCAACAAGGTTGAAATGGTTAAATTTACAAAGCCTGAAGATTCATGGGATGAATTAGAAAAGTTGACCAATAATGCGGAATCATTATTGAAGAAGCTTGGCTTGCCATACCACGTTATTACGTTAACAACGAGTGACATGAGCTTTACGGCTGCCATGACGCATGACTTGGAAGTTTGGTTCCCAGAACAAAACAAGTACCGTGAAATTTCAAGTTGCTCAAACTGTACTGATTTCCAAGCACGGCGCGCGCACATTCAATACCGTGATGACGATGGTAAGCTTCAATACGTCCACACGTTAAACGGTAGTGGGTTAGCCGTTGGCCGGACCGTTGCCGCCATTATGGAAAACTACCAAAATGAAGATGGCTCGATCACGATTCCAGATGTCTTGGTTCCTTACATGCACGGTAAAACAAAAATTGAAAAACAAGCTTAATTAAGTCGTCAACTGCCTGCGGGTACGATGTTCGACATTAATACTAAAAGTGGCTATCAGAAATCAACAAATTTCTGATAGCCATTTTTTTGACTTGATTTGTAGGCTTGTTAAGCTGAGAGATTAAATACGATTGTAATAGTGGTTATAAACCTATTCCGGCTGGTACTGATGGCATGCGGTCGTGGGACCGGGTCTAGCCTGGGGAGCGGTCTAGCCCCTCGCCCGGAATACTTGCAAAATGCGCAATTATCCCGGACCGTCCGTGGCCTAAAGCCGGAAAATCGCCGGTTGAAGGCCACCTTCACGACCGATGCCATCAGTGCCAACCTCTGATTATCTGATGCAAATAGCAATAGTAAAGCAAGTCCGGAGGCGGGAAAAATTAGTATATGTCCTTAGACTGTAGCTCAGTTGACATCAGCGCTTATAGCATACCGATTTTGTTCAACGGAATGGGTAATAATTTTAGTTTAGGCAAATGTATTAATTTTGAATGATGATAGTGACAGGTTCAGAAGTAACCGGGGGATTTGACTAGGAAAATGTTCGCTTTATGGTGGGAAACAACAATTTTTAAAAACGGTCTTTAAAGTAGAAAGTGGTGCTATAATGGGCTTTATCGTGTAGGCCAGTAGAAAAAACATGAAATAAATCAACTTTTTTTCAAAATAGGGTTTGCTAAATTTCAGACCCGTGCTATAATATTTCTTGTCGGAAAATATACGGCTTGAGCAACAGAAACCGCATATTTATCCAAAAAGATTTATAAAAACTTGTTGACAATCATTTGCTTGAATGATAAAGTTAAATAGTTGTCAAAGGCAAGCGAGTAAGGCTGTTAGTTGCGACAACGGGCATGATTAAATAACAATCATGCGGGTGTGGCGGAACTGGCAGACGCGCTAGATTTAGGTTCTAGTGTCTTACGACGTGGGGGTTCGAGTCCCTTCACCCGCACATGCCGACTTAGCTCAGTTGGCAGAGCATCTCACTAGTAATGAGGAGGTCGGAGGTTCGAATCCTCTAGTCGGCATTTACAACTTAATATTTTTATGCGGAAGTAGTTCAGTGGTAGAACATCACCTTGCCATGGTGGGGGTCGCGAGTTCGAATCTCGTCTTCCGCTTTTAATTTGCCGGGGTGGCGGAATTGGCAGACGCACAGGACTTAAAATCCTGCGGTTAGTGATAACCGTACCGGTTCGATCCCGGTCCTCGGCATATTAATTT
>NZ_JQCL01000055.1:0-90643 GCF_001438845.1 Lactiplantibacillus xiangfangensis | reverse complement strand
ATAGAGTGTCTGACTACGAATCAGAAGGTTGTAGGTTCGACTCCTACTGGGTGCATCGTTACATAGTATCGGGAAATAGCTCAGCTTGGTAGAGCACCTGGTTTGGGACCAGGGGGTCGCAGGTTCGAATCCTGTTTTCCCGATCGAAATTCACAGTCTTAGTTTTTTAACTAGGGCTTTTTATTTAATCTTTTAACGGGAAGTAGCTCAGCTTGGTAGAGCACTACGTTCGGGACGTAGGGGTCGCAGGTTCAAATCCTGTTTTCCCGATTACGACTAAACCAATTAACTCGGTCAATTCGTTGATTGAGTTTTTTTGTGCGCTCAAATGGATGATATACAATAGTACAAAATGACCTGATTGCGAGCCACGTTGACGTGCCCGCAATCAGGTCATTTGATATGTATTGCTTTATCCCCACTACTATTATACCATGGTCGTCACCCTAAAAAACAGACTATTAATTTTAACCAAAGCGTGTAAACTAGGTCGTCGGAGGTGTTGCTGATGACGACGGAACAAGCACATTTACAGGGATTGTATCATCAACTGACGACTGACATTACTGCCTTAACGGCCCAACTAGCTGCCTTAACGACGGAGGCTCGGACGGTTCAACAACAGTTGAGTACGGATGGACATTTGGATTTAGGGTCTTATACGGAGACCTTGGATTCTTTTGCCAGTATCGAGACTAATAGCCGCCAAATCGACACGTTGAATGCCCGCTATCACACGGCCGAGGTTCGGCTAGAACATGCCCGACTTTTATTACCGCAGGCCTATTTTGCTAAACTCGACCTTGATTACGGCGATAGTGTGCCAGAAGCGTTTTACTTGGGGAAAGTCGGTTACGTGGACGAACACGGAACTGATTTGGTCTACAATTGGCGTGCCCCGGTTGCCGACACTTATTACGCTAATCGGACGGGAGCAACGAGTTATCAAGCCAACGGTCGCACCATTCCGGTTACTGTTTTAAACCGACAGCAGTTTATTATCGATTACGACCAGTTACACCAGGTGATTGAGACGCAAACGGCCATTGGTGATCCGTTGTTATTGGCCGTTTTGGCGACTGATCGCAGCGGTGGCTTGCAAGAAATTACCGCCACGATTCAGCAATCACAAAACGCCATCATTCGTGAAGCACAGCACCGCGTTTTACTCGTTGACGGGGTTGCGGGGAGCGGTAAAACGTCCGTCTTACTACAACGTGTGGCCTATCAGCTTTACCGTCATCGGCAGGATTGGACCCCAGCGGATATTTTGATTTTAACGCCGAATACGGCCTTTAGTCGCTATATCCGCGGGGTGTTACCGGCCTTGGGCGAAGCGGAGCCGCTCACGGCCACTTATTTAAAATTAATGCAGGCCGTTGGGAAACGGTTTGGCTTGACCATTACGTCATTAGCTGGTAACCATTTACCGCAATTGGCTAAATTGTTGGCGCGACCATCGCAAGTGACGCCAGCCGGATTGAATCCAACGGCCTATGCGCAAACGGCGTCGACGGACAGCCTGAACAAGCGGTTGCAAGCAGCTTGGCGCTGGCTACAGGCCACCCGACAACTGCCCGCGGACGTTGCAACTTGGTTAGACTGGGATCAATTAGCCAAACAGTGGCAGTTGTCCGGTTTAACGGCCTATGATCGGCTTTACCTACTGATTTGCATCACTAATTATCAACAAACGACGACCAAGGGATTGTTCATTGATGAGGCCCAAGACTATGATCCCGACGTGTGGCTGATGCTAACCAAATTATTCTCAGCTGCCCAAGTGACAATCGTTGGGGACCACCGTCAGCGTTTGATCGGCCAGGCACCTGATATTGCGGCCTTTTTTGACGCGTCAGTAACTTTAACACTCAATACCAGTTACCGGGCGACCGGTGCCATTACGCAGTTCTTCGCGCAATTTGCGGGTGATTGGACCGACTTACAAGCGGTACAATCAATCGGCAAGACACCACGGACCTTGCCGTTAGCTGATTTAGAAAATGTTTTGGCCACCTTACTCCCAACGATGAGTCAAAGTATCGGCTTGATTGCGCCAACCATGTCCGGGGCTGAGAAGCTGGCGCGGCAGTTTCCAACGGCACAGCTACTAACGCCCGAAGCACCCAAAACGGTTCAACCTGGTTTGAACATTTTGCCGTTAGCCGTTGCCAAAGGACTAGAGTTTGATCATGCCATTATTTATGATTGGCACGCGACGTTTTACAGTGAGCCACAAGTGGGACAGAATCGCCGGTATGTCGCCGCTTCCCGGGGCACCAAAACGTTGACGTTATTAACGTAACACTAATTCTAATAGCGACGAAAAACAGATTAACATGACTTGACCATTTTTTTCGGATAAAACGCTGCTAAACCAGTCCAAACAATTGAAAGTAGGTAGTGAGCGTGCTATGCTGAAACAACCGTAGAGACCGCGGTAGTATGCGCTTTAAGTGAAATTCTTTGCTTTTTTCGATTATCCTCGTATAATAATAGTCAATATTAGTCAAAGATAACGAAAAGGGTGAAGCACATGCAAAGTCAAAATATCTCCGACATTATTGAGAAGTATTTAAAAAGTATTTTGGCGGACGCAGAGCACGTTGAAATCCGGCGTTCAGAAATTGCCGACCTTTTTAATGTGGTACCTTCCCAGATTAACTACGTCATTAAGACCCGGTTTACGATTCAAAACGGTTACTTAGTTGAAAGTAAACGCGGTGGCGGTGGCTACATTCGGATTGAAAAGGTTAATTTGTTGGATGATGCCGATGTTTTGGACACCCTCATTCAAGTGATTGGTGATTCAATAACACAACGGGATGCCTATGCGGTCGTGCAAAGCTTATATGAAGACAACGTGTTAAATCGCAGGGAAGCTCAGTTAATACTGGTTGCCACGGATCGCAATACCTTAGCGGTTGACGATCATGACTTGGAAAACAGTCTGCGAGCGCGTATTATCATTGGAATTTTAAATCATCTGCGTTACGAAAGTTAAAGAAAGCGAGGAATCGCAATGGATAACCTATTTACCCCAAGTGCCAAGAGTGTCCTAGTTTTAGCCCAAGAACAGGCGAAGTATTTCAAACATCAGGCCGTTGGCACGGAACATTTATTGTTGGCTTTAGCCATTGAGAAGAATGGGATTGCTAATAAGGTTTTACAACAGTACGCCGTGAGTGAAGACGATATTCGAGAAGAAATCGAACGCTTCACGGGTTACGGCACTTTAAGCAATGTCGGCAAGGATACCTATTTGCCATACTCACCCAAGGCCAAAGAAATTTTGTCGGTCGCTGGTGATGAAGCCAAACGTTTAGGTGCCAATAAGATTGGGACGGAACATTTGCTGCTGGCCATGTTATCCGATGAAAGCATCCTGTCCTCGCGAATCTTAATGAATTTGAACTTAGATTTAGCGCAAACGCGTAAGGTCGTTTTACGTAAGCTCGGCGTTAGTGACGCCATGGGCAAACGTAAGGGCAACGCGCAAGTGCGTGGTGGTAAAAAGGCTGAAGGAACCCCAACTTTGGATTCCTTAGCCCGCGACCTCACACAACTAGCTAGTGAAAAGGAAATGGATCCCGTTGTTGGCCGCTCTAAAGAAGTCAAACGGGTCATTCAGATCCTATCACGGCGGACGAAAAATAACCCGGTTCTGATTGGTGAACCAGGGGTTGGTAAAACGGCGATTGCTGAGGGCTTAGCCCAAAAGATCGTGGCTGGGGATGTGCCTAGTGACATGGCGGACAAGCGCCTAATGATGCTCGATATGGGGTCATTAGTGGCTGGGACCAAGTATCGTGGTGAATTCGAAGATCGTTTGAAGAAAGTGATCGATGAAATTTACAACGATGGTCACGTCATCCTATTTATTGATGAATTACACACGTTGATTGGTGCTGGTGGTGCTGAAGGGGCGATTGATGCTTCTAACATCTTGAAGCCAGCGTTAGCCCGTGGCGAACTTCAAACCATTGGGGCTACAACGTTAAACGAATACCAAAAGTACATTGAATCAGACGCCGCCTTAGAACGGCGGTTTGCGACGGTCATGGTCAACGAACCTAGTGAAGATGAAGCCGTAGAAATTTTACAAGGCTTACGTCCTCGTTATGAAGACCATCATCACGTTAATATCACTGATGAAGCAGTGGACCAAGCGGTGAAGTTATCTAGCCGTTACATCAGCGACCGCTTCTTACCAGATAAGGCCATTGATTTAATGGATGAAGCGTCTGCTAAAGTTCGAATCGACCAAATGGACAAGCCAAACAAACTGACTAAGAATCAGGATAAATTGACTAAACTGCGGGCAGAAAAAGAAGCTGCGATTGAATCGCAAGACTTCGAAAAAGCGGCTGATATCCGTAAACAGGAAATGCAGTTGAAGACCAGGGTTGACAAGATCGAAGCTAACCGTGAAGAAGAAGCTGCTAATGGGGATGGCCCTCGTTACAGCTTGAACGTCACGGGCGAAGATATTGCCCAGGTCGTTGCTGAATGGACTGGCGTGCCGTTGACACAGTTGCAAAAATCTGAAAGTGAACGCTTAGTTAACTTGGAAAAGATTTTGCATGAACGGGTCGTTGGTCAACCGGAAGCCGTTTCTGCGGTTGCACGGGCAATTCGTCGGGCACGGAGTGGGTTGAAAGATCCAAGCCGGCCAATTGGTTCCTTTATGTTCTTAGGACCAACCGGGGTTGGGAAGACTGAACTTGCTAAGGCCTTAGCCGCTGCAATGTTTGGGTCGGAAGACAACATGATTCGGATTGATATGTCTGAATACATGGAACGTTACTCAACGAGCCGCCTGATTGGTTCAGCGCCAGGTTACGTGGGTTACGACGAAGGTGGTCAATTAACTGAAAAGGTTCGTCAAAAGCCTTACTCAGTCGTACTCTTTGATGAAGTTGAAAAGGCCCATCCAGACGTCTTTAACATCTTGTTACAAGTATTGGATGATGGTTACTTGACCGATTCTAAGGGTCGTAAAGTTGACTTCCGTAACACCATTTTAATTATGACGTCGAACTTAGGGGCAACGACCTTACGGGACGAAAAGTCCGTTGGGTTTGGGGCCACTGACCGGGCTAACGACTACAATGCCGTAGCCGCTACGATTCGGGCAACCTTAAAACAGACGTTCCGTCCAGAGTTCTTGAACCGGATCGATGAAACCATCGTGTTCCATTCATTGAACAAGGAACAACTCCACGAAATCGTGAAGTTGATGTCTAAGGAAATCGTCGACCGGGTCGCACAACAAGATATCCACTTGAAGATCACGCCAGCGGCCATTGATGTTGTCGCTAAAGCCGGGTTTGATCCAGAATACGGGGCACGGCCAATTCGCCGGGCACTACAAACTGAGATTGAAGACCGCTTGAGTGAAGAACTCTTAGCTGGTGATGTGAAAGCGACTGACGTTGTGACCGTTGGTGCCTCAAAGGGTGCCATTACCATCAACGTTAAGAATCAGCCTAAAGCGGATGGCCGTTCAACGGTTTCTGCAAAATAATAATGATTAAATAGAGTGCGACAAAAGGCGATTAGTTTGTGAGCATTAACGTGAAATCAGCGGTTATTCCTGGACTTGGAATGGTCGCTGATTTCGGGTTAAGCGGAGCAAACTGCCCTTTAGCACACGTTTCGACCATAATAATAGGAAAAGTCATTCAGAAGTATCGAATATTTCTGAATGACTTTTTGAGTCTTGTCCCGGATTGCGCTATTTGAGCCAGTTTCAAAGCGTTCAATGAGACTTACTTTGTTTATAGCGGCTGATTGGTGTAAATTATAATAGATAAAAGAAAGTCGAAATACGGGAAAGAAGATGATGGAATGGTGACGCGCGCAGAACAGTTGGCAAAAACCCACCAAGCAATTTTGGATACGTCACGGGAGCTGTTTTTAAAAAACGGCTACGCGGCCACGAGTACGCGGGATATTGCCAACGCAATTGGGATTACGCAGCCCGCTTTATATCATCATTTCAAAGATAAAGAAGTGATTTTTCTCGCGGTAATCAATACGGTTGGCGCGGAGATCAAAAGTGGAATTGAAGCGATCTTAAAAAATCGTGAGTCGCCACTTGATCAATTGACGGACGTCTCGATGTTACTGACGCATAAACATCCAGCGGACGTCTTTACGTTGATTCATACGAGCTTCAAGGCGCTGTCACGTGAGCATATTCGGGAATTAGCGGGGGTCTTTGCTACCGACTATGCCCGCCCGATTCAAGCTGTCTTTGAACAGCCCGGTATGCAGCTGCGTGCTGATGTGACGCCGCAGATGGCCGCTAACTTTTATTTAACGAGTTTAAGCCCGTTATTTAACAGCTTTCACCGCATTGGGGACCCCAATGCTGATGAACGAACCCGGGTGCAGACACTGTTGAAGATGATTCTTTACGGTGTCGCACAATCCCCGGTAGATTAACTTGAAAATACGGTTCGCTAGCTTGACAATGCTGCCAGTGAGCGGTATATTATAACTTGTCTGTAACCGTGAACTCGAACAACAGCGCAATCTATTGTCTGCGCGGTTCGTTAATAATATTCCAAAAATAGTTAACTTAAATGGCTATTTTTGGTTTTTTTATGCTCAAAATTCGATTAAAACTGCATTTGTAACACAAATGTAATATTTAATTGGGTGGCGACCGGGTTCCGGAATAATAAGAAGGGGTGAACAACTTGGCCGGACATTTAGTAAAATACGGTAAACACCGTACCCGTAGAAGTTATGCGCGTATCAAAGAAGTTCTTGATTTGCCTAACTTGATCGAAATCCAGACCGATTCATATCAATGGTTCTTGGATGAAGGTCTCCGGGAAATGTTTGAAGATATTATGCCAATCGACGATTTCGCAGGGAAACTTTCACTTGAATTTGTCGACTATCAACTATTAGAACCAAAGTACACCGTCGAAGAAGCTCGTGAACATGATGCCAACTACTCGGCACCATTGCATGTTACCTTACGTTTGACTAACCATGAAACTGGTGAAATCAAATCGCAAGACGTATTCTTCGGTGATTTTCCATTAATGACTGAACAAGGGACGTTCATTATTAACGGTGCCGAACGGGTCATTGTTTCACAATTGGTTCGTTCACCCGGCGTTTACTTCAATGAAGAATTAGATAAAAACGGCCGTCCAAGCTACGGTACCACCGTTATTCCTAACCGTGGGGCTTGGCTTGAATTAGAAACCGATGCTAAAAACATTGCGTACGTTCGGATTGACCGGACTCGGAAGATTCCTTTAACGGAATTAGTTCGGGCCTTAGGTTTCGGTTCTGACGACGATATCATCGATATGTTGGGTGAAACTGACAGCTTGATGAACACGTTGGAAAAAGACGTGCACAAGAACACCGACGATTCCCGTGTCGAAGAATCCTTAAAGGATATCTACGAACGGCTACGTCCTGGTGAACCAAAGACCGCTGACAGTTCACGGAGTTTGTTAACTGCACGCTTCTTTGATCCAAAGCGTTATGACTTTGCACCAGTTGGTCGTTACAAGGTTAACAAGAAGTTAAGTATGAAGACCCGTTTAACTGGTCTGACCTTAGCTGAAACCTTAGCCGATCCTGACACTGGTGAAGTTATTGCACAAAAGGGCGACGTCATCGACAAGAACGTCATGGCTAAGTTAGCACCATACTTGGAACGTGATGATTTCAAGACGATTACTTACACGCCTTCTGATGAATCAGTTGTAACCAACCCAATGGTCTTACAAGTGGTTAAAGTTTATTCACAAAATGACCCTGAAAAGGTGCTCAATGTGATTGGTAATGCCAACATTGATTTGAAGTTCAAGCACATTGTGCCTGCTGATATCATTGCTTCCATTAACTACTTCTTTAACTTACAAGAAGGTCTTGGAACGACTGATGATATTGATCACTTGGGTAACCGTCGGATTCGTTCTGTCGGTGAACTCTTGCAAAACCAATTCCGGATCGGGTTATCCCGGATGGAACGGGTTGTGCGTGAACGGATGTCCATTCAAGACGCTGCGACGGTAACGCCACAACAATTGATCAACATTCGTCCAGTGGTTGCCTCAATCAAAGAATTCTTTGGTTCATCACAATTGTCACAATTCATGGATCAAACCAACCCATTAGGTGAATTAACGCATAAGCGTCGTTTATCAGCCTTAGGACCTGGTGGTTTGACTCGTGATCGTGCCGGATATGAAGTTCGTGATGTGCACTATACCCACTACGGTCGGATGTGCCCAATCGAAACTCCTGAAGGCCCTAACATTGGTTTGATTAACAGTTTGGCTTCTTACGCCAAGGTTAACCGTTATGGGTTCATCGAAACGCCTTACCGTCGTGTCGATTGGACAACTCATAAGGTTACCGACAAGATCGATTACTTGGCAGCCGACGAAGAAGACCAATTTGTTATTGCGCAAGCGAACTCACCATTAAACGATGATGGTTCATTCGTTGATGACACTGTTTTGGCCCGTGAAAAGGAAGAAAACTTGGAAACGTCAATCGAAAATGTCGATTACATGGACGTTTCACCTAAACAAGTGGTTGCCGTCGCTACGGCATGTATTCCTTTCTTGGAAAACGATGACTCTAACCGTGCCTTAATGGGTGCCAACATGCAACGGCAAGCTGTTCCGCTGGTTGATCCACACGCGCCTTTAATCGGGACTGGGATCGAATATAAAGCGGCGCATGACTCTGGGATCGCTTTGATCTGTCGTCATGACGGGACTGTTGAATACGTTGACGCACGTGAAGTACGTGTTCGGCGTGACGATGGTTCATTAGACACTTACAAATTAATGAAGTTCCGCCGTTCAAACGGTGGTAAGAACTACAACCAACGGCCAATCGTTAAAGTCGGCGATCACGTTGACAATGACGAAGTCTTAGCCGATGGGCCAGCCATGGAAGGCGGGGAATTAGCCTTAGGTCAAAACCCATTAGTTGCCTTCATGACTTGGAATGGTTACAACTTCGAAGATGCCATCATCATTAACGAACGTTTAGTTCGCGAAGATGTTTATACTTCAATTCATATTGAAGAATATGAATCAGAAGCACGGGATACGAAGCTTGGACCTGAAGAAATGACTCGCGAAATCCCTAACGTTGGGGAAGATGCTTTGAAGAACTTGGACGAAGACGGGATTATCCGGATCGGTGCCGAAGTTAAAGATGGCGACATTTTAGTTGGTAAGGTAACGCCTAAAGGGGTTACGGAATTATCAGCTGAAGAACGTTTATTACACGCAATCTTTGGTGAAAAGGCCCGTGAAGTCCGTGATACCTCACTTCGGGTTCCTCATGGTGGCGGCGGAATTATCCAGGATGTTAAGATCTTCACGCGTGAAAACGGTGATGAACTTTCTCCTGGTGTTAA
The DNA here is from genome assembly GCF_001438845.1 of Lactiplantibacillus xiangfangensis. Lineage (GTDB taxonomy): Bacteria > Bacillota > Bacilli > Lactobacillales > Lactobacillaceae > Lactiplantibacillus > Lactiplantibacillus xiangfangensis. The sequence continues at coordinate 81,228 of NZ_JQCL01000055.1, read as the reverse complement.
CATGATGGTTCGGGTCTACATCGCGCAAAAACGTAAGATCCAAGTTGGTGACAAGATGGCCGGACGGCATGGTAACAAAGGGACCGTTTCAATCGTGGTTCCTCAAGAAGACATGCCTTACATGCCAGATGGTACGCCAATCGATATCATGTTGAGTCCCATGGGTGTGCCTTCACGTATGAACATTGGACAAGTTTTGGAATTGCATTTGGGGATGGCCGCACGTAAGCTCGGTATCCACATGGCAACCCCCGTCTTTGATGGGGCCCGCGATTCCGATATTTGGAAAGCTGTTCGTGAAGCCGGTGTCGACGAAGACGGTAAGTCAATCGTCTACGATGGTCGGACCGGTGAACCTTTCGACAAGCGAATTGCCGTTGGGGTCATGCACTATATGAAACTTAGTCACATGGTCGATGATAAGATCCATGCTCGTTCTATTGGACCTTACTCATTAGTTACGCAACAACCACTTGGTGGGAAAGCGCAATTTGGTGGGCAACGGTTTGGTGAAATGGAAGTTTGGGCACTTGAAGCGTACGGGGCAGCCTACACCCTTCAAGAAATCTTGACTTACAAGTCCGATGACGTGGTTGGTCGTGTTAAGACCTATGAAGCCATCGTTAAGGGCGAACCAATTCCTAAGCCAGGTGTGCCGGAATCATTCCGCGTGCTGGTTAAAGAATTACAAGCATTAGGCCTTGATATGAAGGTTCTAGATGCTGAAGATAAAGAAATTGAATTGCGTGACATGGACGATGACGACGATGAAGTCGTTAACGTGGATGCCCTAAGCAAATTCCAACAAGAACAACAACAAAAGGCCGCTGATAAGTCAGCTAAGACTGACAGTACAACGACTGAAGCGACAACGAACGCGCACCAGGATAATCAATAAAAAGGGAGGTCGGTCCTTTGATCGATGTCAACAAGTTTGAAAGCATGCAGATCGGTCTGGCATCACCAGACAAGATCCGCAGCTGGTCATATGGCGAAGTCAAAAAGCCGGAAACCATTAACTACCGGACATTGAAACCTGAAAAAGACGGTCTGTTTGACGAACGGATTTTCGGTCCTACTAAGGATTGGGAATGTGCTTGTGGTAAATACAAACGGATTCGTTATAAGGGTATCGTCTGTGACCGGTGTGGGGTCGAAGTAACCCGTTCTAAAGTTCGTCGTGAACGGATGGGTCATATCGAACTCGCCGCACCAGTGACACACATCTGGTACTTTAAGGGTATCCCTAGCCGGATGGGCTTAGTGTTAGACATGAGCCCCCGTGCACTTGAAGAAATCATTTACTTCGCTTCATACGTCGTTATCGAATCTGGTAATACGCCACTTGAAAAGAAGCAATTGCTTTCAGAACGTGAATACCGTGAAAAGAAAGCCCAATACGGCAATGAATTTGATGCTGAAATGGGTGCTGAAGCCATCAAGCGCTTATTAAATAACGTGGATCTTGAAAAAGAAGCGCGTGATTTGAAGGAAGCCTTGAAGGAAGCTTCAGGTCAAAAACGGACGCGAGCCGTTCGTCGGCTTGATATCGTTGAAGCTTTCATTACGTCTGGTAATGAACCAGCTTGGATGGTAATGGATGCTATCCCGGTTATCCCACCGGATCTTCGGCCAATGGTTCAATTGGAAGGTGGCCGTTTCGCCACTTCTGACTTGAACGATTTGTACCGTCGGGTAATCAACCGTAACAACCGTTTGAAGCGTTTATTGGACTTAAATGCCCCTGGTATTATTGTTCAAAACGAAAAGCGGATGCTCCAAGAAGCCGTTGATGCCTTGATCGATAACGGTCGGCGTGGCCGTCCCGTTGCCGGTCCTGGTAACCGTCCATTGAAGTCTCTTTCACACATGTTGAAAGGGAAGCAAGGTCGGTTCCGTCAAAACTTACTTGGTAAGCGGGTTGACTATTCTGGTCGTTCCGTTATCGACGTTGGTCCTTTCTTGAAGATGAACCAAATGGGTCTTCCTCGTCAAATGGCGTTGGAATTATTCAAGCCGTTCATTATGAAAGAATTGGTTAAACGTGAATTAGCTTCTAACATTAAGAACGCTAAGCGTAAGATCGAACGGGCAGACGATGATGTTTGGGGCGTCTTAGAAGACGTCATCAAGGAACATCCCGTTCTGTTGAACCGGGCCCCTACGCTTCACCGTTTAGGGATTCAAGCGTTTGAACCTGTCTTGGTTAGTGGTAAAGCGATGCGGTTACATCCATTGGCTTGTGAAGCTTACAACGCCGATTTCGATGGGGACCAAATGGCCATTCACTTGCCTTTATCAGATGAGGCGCAAGCTGAAGCACGGCTATTAATGTTAGCTGCCCACCATATTTTGGCGCCTAAGGACGGGAAACCCGTTGTTACGCCATCTCAAGATATGGTTATCGGTAACTACTACTTGACGACTGAAGAAGTTGGTCGTGAAGGCGAAGGGATGATCTTTAAAGACTTGAACGAAGCTCAAAAAGCTTACCAAGCTGGTTACGTGCACATGCACACCCGGATTGGTCTTCAAGCCTCATCAATGCCTGAAAAGCCATTTACTGACGAACAAAAATCAGAAATCTTGGTAACGACGGTTGGTAAGGCAATCTTTAACAACATTTTGCCTAACAAGTTCCCTTACTTGAACGAACCAACCAACGATAACTTGATTGATGGGACTCCGGATCGGTACTTCTTGAAGCCTGGTGAAGATATTCATCAATTCTTAGATGGACAAGAACTTTTGATGCCATTTAAGAAGGGCTTCTTGGCTGATATTATCGCCGAAGTTTACAAACAATATCACGTGACGGCAACGTCACTCTTGCTTGACCGCATGAAGGACTTAGGTTACAACATTTCAACTAAGTCTGGTTTGACGGTTGGGGTTGCCGATATTACCGACTTAAAAGAAAAGCCAGCAATCATCGACGCTGCCCATAAGCAAGTTAACACGATTTCAAAACAGTTCCGTCGTGGTTTAATTACCGATGACGAACGTTATGAACGGGTCATTGGTGTCTGGAACGACGCTAAGGACCAAATTCAACAAAAACTGGTTGAAAGTTTCAGTCCAGATAACCCTATCTTCATGATGAGTGATTCTGGTGCCCGTGGTAACATCTCAAACTTTACTCAATTAGCTGGTATGCGTGGTTTGATGGCCGCCCCTAACGGGAAGATCATGGAATTGCCTATCTTGTCTAACTTCCGTGAAGGTTTGTCTGTCTTGGAAATGTTTATTTCTACCCATGGGGCCCGTAAAGGTATGACCGATACGGCCTTGAAGACTGCCAACTCAGGTTACTTGACTCGTCGTTTGGTCGACGTTGCCCAAGATGTTATCGTGCGTGAAAAGGATTGTGGGACTGACCGTGGTTTACGGATCAGTGCCATCATGGATGGCAACGAAGTCATCGAACCATTGTACGACCGGATTTTAGGTCGTTACACGATGAAGACGGTCTTCGATCCTGAAACTCATGATGAAATCGTTGGTAACAACGTTATGATCGACGAAGAATTAGCCCAAAAGATCGTTGATGCTGGTGTGACTGAAGTAACGATTCGTTCAGCCTTTACTTGCAACACGAAACATGGGGTTTGTGAACACTGTTACGGCCGTAACATGGCTACTGGTGACGAAGTTGAAGTCGGCGAAGCCGTTGGTACGGTTGCCGCTCAATCAATCGGTGAACCCGGTACTCAACTTACCATGCGGACTTTCCATACTGGTGGTGTTGCCGGAGACGATATTACCCAAGGGTTACCACGTGTGCAAGAAATTGTTGAATCACGTAATCCTAAAGGTCGTGCCGAAATTACCGAAGTTACTGGGACAGTTCAATCGATCGAAGAAAACCCAGCTGAACGGACGAAGGAAGTTACGGTTAAGGGTGAAACTGATACCCGGACTTATACTTTACCGTTGACAGCACGGATGGCGGTTAGTGAAGGCGACTTTATTCACCGTGGTGCTGCCTTGAACGTTGGGTCAATCGATCCTAAGCAATTGATTCAAGTACGCGACGTCTTATCAACTGAAAACTACTTGCTCCGTGAAGTCCAACGGGTTTACCGGATGCAAGGGGTTGAAATTGGCGATAAGCACGTTGAAATCATGATTCGTCAGATGTTACGTAAAGTTCGGGTCATGGATCCGGGCGATACCGACGTCTTGCCAGGGACCTTAATGGATATTGCGGACTTCAAGGACGAAAACTACAAGACCTTGATTGCCGGCGGTATTCCTGCAACGTCTCGTCCAGTTATCTTGGGGATTACTAAGGCTGCCCTTGAAACGAACAGTTTCTTATCAGCGGCTTCATTCCAAGAAACGACACGGGTCTTAACCGATGCTGCTATCCGTGGTAAGAACGATCCACTGATCGGTCTTAAGGAAAATGTTATCATTGGTAAGATTATTCCTGCCGGGACTGGTATGCCGATTTATCGTCATATCAAGCCTAAGGAAGTTGGCAACGTTGCTGATGGGGTTTACTCAATCAGTGATCTTGAAAAACAAATGCAAGAACAAGACACGAGCAAGTAATTGTGACGTCTTAAACCAAAAAGGGCGACCAGCGATGGTCGTCCTTTTTGAATACATAATTAAAGGTTGAAAGTCCTAAAGTCACCTATCATTAATACCGTGCTCCGGCGGACAGAATTGGGTGCTATGGGGGACGGCCCCAGCCATGATGCGGTCTGGGGCCTCGCTTCAAAGCCGATAAACCACGTCTTTGAGGCGCCCCACAATATCGGCTAAGAACCACCGGCCAATATTGCCGACACAGCACACCAACTCTGTCCGCCTCCGCTAAGTATATTTTGCATGTTGTTATTGTCCAGGCTAATTTAGTGCATAAGAAGGGGTTGGCGTTGATAACATCGGTCGCGGAGGTGTGTTAGATTGGTAAGCTTTTTTGGACTAAACCATGAACGGTCAGGGATAGTTGCGTGTTTTGCAATTGCTCCAGACTTGAATCGGTCCCACGACCGCAAGTTATCGGCGTGATCGGACTGGATTCTGATTGTATTATCATGACAGTAACTGCGTATAAAAAATAAATCCCCATGTGATGAACGGGACAAAGGGGAGGCGACCAGGGTGCCGCCGACACGTAAAGATTACTAGTGCCGCGACCGCTGCCAAAGTTAGACTAGTGATGACAGCAGTCGGTGGGGCAAGACACGCAAGTAGGATGAGGACGTCAACGTCGCCCATGCCGAATTTATCCGTGTAACGTGCCAAGCAGAAGAGGACAATGAGCAGCCCAATCAAGATCAGTAACGGTACGCTCATGATTGGTCGATGATGGAGCAAGCCTAAGATGCCAGGGAGTACTAGGGTATAAGGGTAGACGGCAAAGTTCAGCTGATCGGTGATACTGTTGAAGAGTAGGACCCCGTAGCCTAGCAGCAGTGGGGCGCTGGTCCAGAAATCATGCGGATAAGTTACGACGAGTAACCCACCACAAAGAAGCTCTAAGTAAGTTGAGCGGAGATTGATCGCGTGTTGGCAGTCAAAGCAACGCCCGCGTTGGAGTAAAACGCCTAGTAGTGGAATGAGTTGCCAAGGACGTAATCGGTGGTAACAATGGGGACAAAATGACCGGTTGGTGTCGGGAACAGGCGCTACGCTGCAAGTCCGTTCCGCCATACAAGTAATAAAAGAGCCGATACAGGTACCCAAAATAAAGAGAATACTATATAATAGAAGCATTGTTGTTTTCACCCCTGTCTAATTAGTAATTACGCAAGCGTGGACCCCGTCCGTGCGGTTAAGCTGATTGCTTGCAAACAGGCACGGTGGGTGTGAAAATCGACAGATAACTTACATTTTGAGTTGACAGCGTCGGCATCTCCGTGTTACCTTAGTAAAGGTGCTTTTTGCAGACAGATTCCTGTATCAGGAATACAGACATGCTGACTGGTCGGCTTATCGCACAAGCGCCATCGTCTCGGTGTCATTTTTTTATTTAAAAAAGAACCACCTGGATGTGTGGACTTAAACTCAGACAATTTTGGAAGGAGGACACTTTAGAATATGCCTACAATTAACCAATTAATTCGTAAAGGTCGTAAAACTAAAGTATCAAAATCAAATGCCCCAGCTTTAAACTTTGGGTATAACAGTTACAAGAAGGTTGCAACTAAGAACCCAGCACCACAAAAACGTGGGGTTGCTACTCGTGTCGGTACCATGACTCCTAAGAAGCCTAACTCAGCTTTACGGAAATACGCACGTGTACGTTTATCAAACTTAATCGAAGTTACAGCTTACATTCCTGGTATTGGTCATAACCTCCAAGAACATAGTGTTGTTTTAATTCGTGGTGGTCGTGTTAAGGATTTACCTGGTGTACGTTACCATGTTATCCGTGGTACTCTTGATACTGCTGGTGTCGAAGATCGTCGCCAAAGCCGTTCCAAGTACGGTACCAAAAAGCCAAAGAAATAATAAGGAGGTAAGTTAAATGCCAAGAAAAGGTGCACCAGCAAAGCGCGAAGTTTTGCCAGATCCAATGTATAATTCTAAGTTAGTAACGCGTTTAATTAACCACTTAATGTTAGATGGTAAACGTGGTACTGCATCAACCATCTTATACGATGCGTTTGATCAAATTAAAGAACAAACTGGTAACGAACCTTTAGATGTCTTCGAAGAAGCTATGAAGAACGTTATGCCAGTACTTGAAGTTAAGGCCCGCCGTGTTGGTGGTTCTAACTACCAAGTTCCAATCGAAGTTCGCCCAGACCGTAAAACGACCTTAGGCCTTCGTTGGATTACCCAATATGCTCGCTCACGTGGCGAACATACAATGTCCGACCGGTTAGCTCGTGAAATCATGGATGCTGCTAACAATACCGGTGCTTCCGTTAAGAAACGTGAAGATACTCACCGTATGGCAGAAGCCAACCGTGCCTTTGCACATTATCGTTGGTAATATTTCTGTGATTTGGTTAAAGCTCGCCTTTAACTAAAACGCAACAACAAGGTGGCTATTATATGTGAGCATATAGTAGTCATTTTTTGAAAAAAGTTTTATGCTTACCTATAAAATTAGGTTTTATTGTTAATTCTATTTAATATTGAGAGGAGTAACACATTTCTTATGGCTAACACACGAGAATTTTCACTCGATAAGACTCGTAACATTGGTATCATGGCCCATATTGATGCTGGTAAGACGACCACTACCGAACGTATCTTGTACTATACTGGTAAAATCCACAAAATTGGTGAAACCCATGATGGTGCTTCACAAATGGACTGGATGGCCCAAGAACAAGAACGTGGGATTACCATTACCTCTGCTGCAACGACTGCACAGTGGAAAAACCATCGGATTAACATCATCGATACCCCAGGACACGTTGACTTCACTGTTGAAGTTGAACGTTCACTTCGGGTTTTAGATGGTGCGATCGCCGTATTGGATGCCCAAGCTGGTGTTGAACCTCAAACTGAAACGGTTTGGCGTCAAGCCTCAACGTATAACGTTCCTCGGGTCGTTTTCGTTAACAAGATGGACAAAATCGGTGCGGACTTCAAGTACTCTGTAAGCACGATCCATGATCGTTTACAAGCTAACGCCCACGCTATCCAATTACCAATTGGTGCCGAAGATCATTTCGAAGGGGTCATTGACTTAATCGAAATGAAAGCTGATCTTTATGATGAAGATGAACTTGGTACGGAATGGGATACTGTTGACGTTCCTGACGAATACAAAGAAGAAGCCCAAGCTGCACGTGATGACTTGATCGAAGCCTTAGCTGACATCGATGATGGCATCATGGAAAAGTACCTTGGTGGTGAAGAGATTTCTAAAGAAGAAATCAAAGCTGCTATCCGTAAAGGTACTTTGGCACTTGAATTCTTCCCAGTTCTTGCTGGTTCAGCTTTCAAGAACAAGGGTATTCAAATGTTAATGGACGCGACCGTGGATTACTTACCATCACCACTTGATGTTAAGCCATACAAGGCCACTGATCCTGAAACTGATCAAGAAGTTGACTTAATTGCCGGTGATGACAAGCCATTTGCTGCCTTAGCATTTAAGGTTGCTACCGACCCATTCGTTGGTCGTTTGACTTTCATCCGGGTTTACCAAGGGACTTTGGAATCTGGTTCATACGTCTTAAACGCAACTAAGGACAAGCGTGAACGTGTTGGTCGTTTGCTTCAAATGCATTCTAACCAACGTAAAGAAATCCCAGAAGTATTCTCTGGTGATATCGCCGCTGCCATTGGGTTGAAGAACACCACTACTGGTGACTCATTGACTTCGATTGACCATCCATATCATTTGGAATCAATGGAATTCCCTGACCCAGTTATCCAGGTTGCCGTTGAACCTAAGACTAAGGCTGACCAAGACAAGATGAACGTTGCCTTACAAAAGCTTTCTGAAGAAGATCCTACTTTCAAGGCTGAAACTAACCCTGAAACTGGTGAAACTTTAATCGCTGGGATGGGTGAACTTCATTTGGACATCATCGTTGACCGGATGCGTCGTGAATTCAACGTTGAAGCAACTGTTGGTGCACCTCAAGTTTCATACCGTGAAACCTTCACCAAGGCCACTAAGGTCCAAGGTAAGTTCGTTCACCAATCTGGTGGTAAAGGTCAATATGGGGATGTTTGGGTTGAATTTACACCTAACGAAGAAGGTAAAGGCTTCGAATTCGAAGATGCCATCGTCGGTGGGGTTGTTCCTCGCGAATACATTCCTTCAGTTGAACAAGGTTTGAAGGAATCAATGGCCAACGGTGTCTTAGCTGGTTATCCTTTAGTTGACGTTAAGGCTAAATTATATGATGGTTCTTACCATGATGTCGATTCTAGTGAAGCAGCCTTCAAGATTGCCGCTTCATTAGCCTTACGGAATGCTGCTAAGTCAGCTGGTCCTGTTATCCTTGAACCTATCATGAAGGTTGATATCGTTGCCCCAGAAGATTACTTAGGTGATGTTATGGGTCACGTTACTGCTCGTCGTGGTACTATCGATGGGATGGAAGAACGTGGGAACGCACAAGAAGTTCACGCATTCGTTCCTTTGGCTGAAATGTTTGGTTATGCTACGACCTTACGTTCATCAACCCAAGGCCGTGGGACCTTCACAATGACATTTGATCATTACGAAAAGGTACCAAAGTCTGTTCAAGAAGACATTATCAAGAAAAATGGCGGTACTCCTGCCGAATAAGCTTGATTAAAAAAGTCGTTGATCCTCGTGCTCAGCGGCTTTTTTGTACATATAAGTGCTTTGCCAGATCCGTCCGATATAGCATCTTAGTGCGAACGAATTTAAGGCATGAGTAATCTATTGATAGGATAACCTGTGTTTTAGTCATTAATAATGCATAGTTATTCGTTTCTATGCTGAAGAGGCACTCAAATCACGCGTATATGACGTGACTAGGATGGATATTTAGCTTGAAAATGTATATTTTCTACAAAGTGCATATCAGGTGTGGTCTGAAATGCCGATTTTAGGGCGTTTTAGCAATGTGTTGACTGCATACGGTGAATTAACCACTATTAGAGGTGGACGCTAGTACGTGGACTGTGAGCCGTTGTCCAGATGGCATTAATAAATGATAGAAGAAAAGCCGAGTGCCTGCTGTGAGTAGCTCGTCATGGCATGAACTGATTAAAAAATATGTGCAACGACTTGCAATCAAATCCAAACGCGAGTATCATGCTTAATGTTGTCGTGCCGTAAAACTGATTAGTAATTGATCCAATTGGCTATTGAGAGTCACAGTAGATCAATCATTCAATGACGAGTACCAAGAAATGTGATGCGAAAAGCTAAATCTGAAAATAAAGGCTAAAAGGTCTACTATTTTCATCAGATTTATGTTACATTTATTGATGCTGGTTCAAAAAAGGTAACACGGTTTACAACGATGGTTTGAAAAAAGTGCGAAAGCACTTGCTATTACAAAGCTTTTCATTTATTATAGATTGTGCTTGGTATTTAGAAGGGGATAACTGTATCCCCCAGCATCAAGTAGTCGTAGTTAGCTTTGATGTGAAAGGTTGCGACACGCCCGGCCACATTGTCATGGGGCGCGGCGGTAATTTTCACGGAGCTAGTCTTATTTTCAAAATAGACGAAGGAGGTCACAACAATGGCAAAGCAAAAAATTCGTATCCGTTTAAAGGCATACGAACACCGTATTCTTGATCAGTCAGCTGACAAGATTGTCGAAACGGCAAAGAGAACTGGTGCTACTATTTCAGGTCCAATTCCTTTACCAACTGAACGGACTATTTATACCGTTCTACGTTCACCACATAAGTTTAAAGACTCACGTGAACAATTCGAAATGCGGACTCACAAGCGTTTAATCGATATCGTTAACCCAACGCCTAAGACAGTCGACTCATTAATGAAGTTAGACTTGCCTAGCGGTGTAGATATTGAAATCAAGCTTTAATTTTTAAAAATAATATCAATTAATTGGAGGTGTACTCATGACCACTAAAGGAATCTTAGGGAAAAAGGTAGGAATGACGCAAGTCTTCACTGAAAACGGGGAATTAGTCCCAGTTACAGTTGTTGAAGTTCAACCTAACGTTGTGTTGCAAGTTAAGACTGTTGAAAACGACGGTTACGAAGCAATTCAATTAGGTGTTGACGACAAACGTGAAGTTTTGACGAACAAACCTGCTCAAGGTCATGCAGCAAAAGCAAAAACGACTCCTAAGCGCTTCATTCGTGAAATTCGTAATGTTGAGCTTGGAGATTACACAGTAGGTGACGAAGTCAAGGCTGATATTTTCGCAGCCGGTGACGCTGTCGATGTTACGGGTATCACTAAAGGTCATGGTTACCAAGGTAATATCCATAAAGACGGTCAAAGTCGCGGTCCTATGTCTCATGGGTCTCGTTACCACCGTCGTCCAGGTTCATTGGGTGCCATTATTAACCGGGTATTCAAGGGTAAGAAATTACCAGGCCGGATGGGTAATCATCAACGGACGATGCAAAACTTACAAATTGTTCGTGCCGACGTTGAAAACAACGTATTGTTAATCAAAGGGAATGTCCCTGGCGTAAACAAATCATTTGTAACGATTAAAACATCTGTAAAGAGTAAATAAGGAAGGAGGACATAATACATGACTAGCGTAGCATTATATAAACAAGACGGTACGCAGAATGGTGACGTTACTTTGAATGACGCCGTGTTTGGTGTTGAACCAAACGAAAACGTTGTTTTTGACGCCATCTTGATGCAACGTGCATCTTTGCGTCAAGGAACTCACGCAGTTAAGAACCGTAGTGCTCGTCGCGGTGGTGGTCGTAAACCATGGCGTCAAAAGGGTACTGGTCGTGCGCGTCAAGGTTCTATCCGTTCGCCACAATGGCGTAAAGGTGGGATCGTCTTCGGACCAACTCCACGCTCATACAGCTACAAATTACCTAAGAAGGTTATGCGCTTAGCTTTGAAGTCTGTCCTTTCACAAAAGGTCTTAGACAACAGCTTAGTTGCAGTTGAAACTTTAGCTTTCGACGCACCAAAGACTAAGGAATTCGCTAACGTATTAAGTAACCTCAACTTAGACACCAAGACTCTTGTTTTGGTTGAAGAGGACAATGAAAAGGCTGCTTTGGCAGGTCGGAACTTACCAAATGTTAAGATCCTAAAAGCCAAAGGTGTTAACGTCTTAGATGTCGCTAATAGTGACAAATTAGTCGTTACTCAAAAAGCCCTCGATCAATTAGGGGAGGCGCTCGCATAATGGAAGCACGCGATGTAATTCTACGTCCTGTAGTTACTGAATCATCAATGGCTGACTTGGACGACAAGCGCTACACATTTGATGTCAACGTACAGGCGACAAAAACACAAGTTAAAAAAGCTATCGAAGAAATCTTCGATGTTAAGGTTGTTAAAGTTAACGTAATGAACGTTAAAGGCAAGCTTAAGCGTCAAGGTCGTTACGCCGGCTACACTAAGAAGCGTCGTAAGGCCATTGTTACCTTAAGTTCTGATTCTAACGAAATTAAGTTGTTCAACGACGACAACCAAAAATAATTCTAATTTAGGAGGTAACTCTAGTGGGTATTAAGAAGTATAAACCAACCACTAACGGCCGTCGTAATATGACTGGTTCTGATTTCGCCGAAATTACTAAGACTAAACCAGAAAAGTCATTATTAGACTCACAAAGTCATACAGCCGGTCGTAACAGTTATGGTCACATTACTGTTCGTCACCGTGGTGGCGGTCACAAGCAACAATACCGTTTGGTTGACTTTAAGCGGATCAAGGATGAACTTCCTGCAACTGTTAAAGCAATCGAATATGATCCTAACCGGACAGCTAACATCGCTTTATTAGTTTATGCTGACGGTGTGAAATCATATATTTTAGCACCAAAAGGTTTGGAAGTTGGTATGACGGTTCAATCAGGTGTCAACGCTGATATCAAGGTTGGTAACGCCTTACCATTAAACAACATTCCAGTTGGTACTGTTATTCACAACATCGAATTGAAGCCAGGTAAGGGTGGCCAATTAGCTCGCTCTGCTGGTGCTTCAGCTCAATTACTTGGTAAGGAAGGCAAGTACGCTATCGTACGTTTGTCTTCTGGCGAAGTTCGTTTAGTTCTTCTTACAAGCCGTGCTTCTATTGGTACTGTTGGTAACGAACAACACGAATTAATCAATTCAGGTAAAGCCGGTCGTACTCGTTGGCAAGGTAAACGCCCAACAGTTCGTGGTTCTGTAATGAACCCTAACGATCACCCTCATGGTGGTGGTGAAGGTAAAGCGCCAATCGGTCATCCATCTCCAATGTCTCCATGGGGTAAGAAGACTCTTGGTAAGAAGACTCGTAACACTAAAGCTCGTTCAAACAAGCTTATTGTTCGTGGTCGTCGTCCAGGTAAGCACTAATAAATTCTGAAATTACTGTAGCTCTCGAGAGGAGGTCACACGATGGGTCGTAGTTTAAAGAAGGGACCTTTCGCAGATTCGCATCTTTTAAAGAAGATCGATGCACAATCTGATTCTGACAAGAAATCTGTCATTAAGACGTGGTCACGTCGTTCAACAATTTTCCCAAGTTTTATTGGGTACACTATCGCTGTATATGATGGGCGCAAGCATGTCCCAGTTTATATCCAAGACGATATGGTAGGTCACAAGTTAGGCGAATTTGTTCCAACTCGTACTTTCCATGGTCATGGTACAGACGATAAGACAACTAAGTAGTAAGGAGGATATATAGAATGGCTGAACAAGTAACATCTGCACGTGCAACTGCAAAAACTGTTCGCATTGCCGCTCGTAAGGTCCGCCTAGTTGTCGATCTTATCAGAGGTAAAAGCGTTGCCGAAGCCTTAGCAACTTTGAAGTTCACTCCACGGGGTGCTTCTCCAGTAGTTGAAAAGGTATTGCTCTCAGCAGTTGCTAACGCTGAAAATAACTTTGACTTAGATCGTGAAGATTTGGTCGTAAGCGAAGCTTTTGTTAACGAAGGACCAACCTTAAAACGGTTCCGTCCACGGGCAAAGGGTTCTGCTTCACCAATCAACAAGCGGACTAGCCACATTACGATCACAGTTACTGAAAAATAGGAGGGATAACGCGTGGGTCAAAAAGTAAATCCAACCGGATTACGTGTAGGAATCATTCGTGATTGGGACGCAAAATGGTACGCTGAAAAAGATTTTGCAGCCTATTTGAACGAAGATTTACGCATCCGTAAGTATATCGAACAACGACTTGCCGACGCTTCCGTCTCCACCGTTGAAATCGAACGCGCTGCAAATCGCGTGAACATTTCAATCCATACCGCTAAACCAGGAATGGTTATCGGTAAGGGTGGTTCTGAAGTTGAAGCACTTCGTAAAGAATTAAACAATTTAACTGGTAAACGAGTACACATCAACATCATCGAAATCAAGAAGCCTGATTTAGATGCTAAATTAGTTGGTGAAAGTATTGCGCGTCAACTTGAAGGCCGTGTTGCTTTCCGTCGTGCAATGCGTGGTGCTATGCAACGTACTATGCGTTCAGGCGCCAAAGGTATCAAGACACAAGTTGCCGGCCGTTTAAACGGTGCCGACATGTCTCGTGTTGAAGCTTATTCCGATGGGACGGTTCCGTTGCATACTTTGCGTGCGGATATCGATTACGCATGGGTTGAAGCTCGTACCACTTATGGTAAATTAGGTGTTAAGACCTGGATCTACCGTGGCGAAATCTTGCCAGAAAAGAAATCTGCAGCTAAAGGAGGAAAATAACATGCTGGTACCTAAACGGGTTAAGTATCGTCGTGTTCACCGTGGTAAAATGCGCGGTGAAGCTAAAGGCGGTAAAACAGTTGCTTTTGGTGAATTCGGTTTACAAACACTCGAATCACACTGGATCAGTAACCGGCAGATTGAAGCTGCCCGTGTTGCTATGAACCGTTACATGAAGCGTGGCGGTAAGGTATGGATTAAGATTTTCCCTCACAAGTCCTACACTGAAAAAGGTGTTGGTGTGCGGATGGGTAATGGGAAAGGTACTCCTGCAGGTTGGGTTGCCCCAGTAAAACGTAACAAGATTATGTTTGAAGTCGGTGGCGTTTCCGAAGAAGTTGCTCGCGAAGCTTTACGTTTGGCCGGCACTAAATTACCTGTTAGAACTAAAATTGTTAAGCGTGAGGAAGTAGGTGGCGAATCAGATGAAGGCTAAGGAAATTAAAGCATTGTCCACTACTGAAATGCTCGAAAAAGAAAAGTCTTACAAAGACGAACTTTTCAACTTGCGTTTTCAATTGGCCACTGGTCAGCTTGAAAACACCGCTCGTTTAAAACAAGTTCGTAAGAACATTGCGCGTATTAAAACTGCGTTGCGTGAACAAGAGTTAAACAAGTAGAGTATAAAGGAGGCAATCACGAATGAGTGAAGATACTCGTAACAGCCGTAAGGTTATCCAAGGACGCGTTGTTTCAGATAAGATGGACAAAACCATCGTTGTCATTGTCGAAACGTACAAGAACCATCCCGTTTACGGCAAACGTGTTCGTTATTCAAAGAAATTCAAGGCTCATGATGAAAATAATGAAGCCAAGACTGGCGATATTGTTAAGATCATGGAAACTCGTCCTCTTTCAGCTACAAAGCGTTTCCGCTTAATTGAAGTTGTTCAAAAAGCTGTTATTATCTAGTTTATTAGCTGAAAAAAATTACATGAAGGGAGGACACTTACTGTGATCCAACAAGAAAGTCGTTTAAAAGTTGCTGACAACTCCGGTGCCCGTGAAATCCTTACTATTAAGGTATTAGGTGGTTCCGGTCGTAAAACTGCTAACATTGGTGATGTTATCGTCGCTACGGTCAAACAAGCAACACCCGGTGGTGTTGTCAAAGCTCATGATGTTGTTAAAGCCGTAATCGTTCGGACTAAGTCTGGTGTTCACCGTGCAGACGGTTCATACATCAAGTTTGACGAAAATGCAGCAGTTATTATCCGTGATGACAAGACCCCTCAAGGTACTCGTATCTTTGGCCCTGTCGCTCGTGAATTACGTGATAAAGACTTCATGCGTATTGTTTCATTAGCGCCCGAAGTTCTGTAGTCACACACCGTAAATAAGGAGGTGCGCAACCTAATGTTGATTAAAACTGGTGATAAAGTTCGTGTAATCAGCGGTAAGGATCGTGGTCAAGAAGGTACTGTTAAAAAGGTACTTATTGCCAAGAACCGTGTCGTTGTTGAAGGTGTTAACAAGATCAAGAAACACCAAAAACCAACGAACGTTAACCCCCAAGGCGGGATCGTGGATATCGAAGCACCAATTGATATTTCGAACGTAATGTTCCTTGACCCATCGACCAACGAACCTACTCGTTTAGGTGTTCGTCGTGAAGATGATGGCAAGCGTGTCCGTTTTGCTAAAAAGTCTGGTAAAGACTTAGAAAATTAATACTGACTGAAAGGAGGAAGCAAGATTCATGGAAAACCGTTTAAAAGCTCAATATGAAAAAGAAATCGTCCCAGCCTTAGTTGACAAGTTCAATTACACTTCTGTAATGCAAGTTCCTAAGCTGGCAAAGATCGTTTTGAACATGGGTGTTGGTGATGCAGTTACCAACGCTAAAAACTTAGACGAAGCAGTTGAAGAATTGACTTTGATCGCCGGCCAAAAACCTTTGGTTACCCGGGCAAAGAAATCTATCGCTGGTTTCCGTCTTCGTGAAGGTATGGCAATTGGTGCCAAAGTTGACTTACGTGGTGAACGTATGTATGACTTCTTGGACAAGTTGATCAATGTTTCATTACCACGTGTTCGTGACTTCCATGGTGTAAGTACTCGTTCATTTGATGGTCGCGGTAACTACACATTGGGTGTCCGTGAACAATTGATCTTCCCAGAAATCAACTATGATAATGTTAACCGTGTTCGCGGTTTAGACATTGTAATCGTAACAACAGCTGATAGTGATGAAGAATCACGTGAGTTGTTAACTCAATTTGGCATGCCATTTGCTAAATAATCGAAGGGGGTTAATCGAAGTTGGCTAAAAAATCACAAATTGCTAAACAAAAACGTGGCGCAAAGTTTAATGTACAAAACTATACGCGTTGCGAACGTTGTGGTCGTCCACATTCAGTTTACCGTAAATTCCACTTGTGCCGTATCTGCTTACGCGACCTGGCCCACAAAGGTCAAATCCCTGGCATGAAAAAGGCCAGCTGGTAAAAAAGAACCCAAGTTAAAGGAGGTTAAACTTTCATGATGACTGATCCAATCGCAGATTTCTTGACTCGTATTCGTAACGCTAACATGGTACGTCACGATTCATTAGAAGTTCCTGCATCAAAAATCAAACGCAACATTGCTGAAATTTTAAAAAATGAAGGTTTTGTTCGCGACGTTGAATACATCGATGATGACAAACAGGGCATCATTCGTGTCTTCTTGAAGTATGGTAAAGACAACGAACGGGTTATCTCTGGTTTGAAGCGTATTTCAAAGCCAGGTTTACGTTCATACGTCAAAGCTGATTCTGTTCCTAAGGTTTTAAACGGTTTAGGAATTGCTATCATCTCAACTTCAGAAGGCGTTGTTACTGATAAAGAAGCTCGCGCTAAGAAGCTTGGCGGCGAAGTTTTAGCTTACGTTTGGTAATAAATAATTAAGACGGGAGGTGCAAGTAAGTGAGTCGTATTGGTTATAAAGTAATTGAACTACCTGCTGGGGTAGAAGTATCACAAGCTGGCGAAGTCGTTACGGTTAAGGGACCTAAAGGAACGTTAACGCGGAACATCGACAGTAAGATTACAATGTCAATTGAGGGCAATGAAGTTAAATTCACTCGCCCAACTGATGACTACAAAATGAAGGCATTACACGGTACTACCCGTGCTAATGTTAACAACATGGTTGATGGTGTTACTAAAGGCTTTACTAAGAACCTTCAATTGGTCGGTGTTGGTTACCGTGCCCAATTGCAAGGTAAGAAGTTAGTATTAAGCGTTGGTTACTCACATCCTGTTGAATTTGAAACGCCTGAAAACTTAACTGTTGAAGTTCCTGACAACACGCACATCAATATCTCTGGTATTGGTAAGCAAGCTGTCGGTGACTTTGCTGCCGAAGTTCGGGCCGTTCGTTCACCTGAACCTTACAAAGGTAAAGGGATTCGTTACGTCGATGAATATGTTCGTCGTAAGGAAGGTAAAACTGGTAAATAATGCAGCTTAAAGCTGTCCATACTAATATATAGAGGTGACTATTGTGATTTCAAAACCAGATAAAAACAAAACACGTCAACGTCGTCACGCACGTGTTCGCGGTAAGATTTCTGGTACTGCTGAGCGCCCACGCTTAAATGTTTATCGTTCAAACAAAAACATCTACGCTCAAGTTATTGATGATGTAGAGGGTGTAACGCTCGCAAGTGCCTCAACTTTAGATAGCGAAGTTAAAGGTAACAACAAGACCGAAAAGGCAGCGTCCGTCGGTGAAGTTGTTGCAAAACGAGCTGCTGAAAAGAAGATCTCAGACGTAGTCTTTGATCGTGGCGGTTACTTATATCACGGTCGGGTTCAAGCCTTGGCTGAAGCCGCTCGTGAAAACGGACTTAAATTCTAACAAAGGAGGAATAATACCATATGACTTTCATTGATCCATCAAAATTAGATCTTGACGATAATGTTGTTGCCATCAACCGGATTACCAAAGTTGTTAAAGGTGGTCGTCGCCTACGTTTTGCTGCGTTAGTAATCGTTGGAGACCACAAAGGACACGTTGGTTTCGGTACTGGTAAGGCTCAAGAAGTTCCAGAAGCAATTCGGAAAGCTTCCGAAGCTGCTAAAAAGAACTTGATCACTGTACCAATGGTTGGTACCACCATTCCTCATCAAACGCTTGGTGTATTCGGCGGTGGCCGCATTTTGCTTAAGCCTGCCGTTGAAGGTTCTGGAGTTGCCGCTGGTGGCGCCGTTCGTGCCGTCATGGAATTAGCCGGTGTGGATGATGTTACTAGTAAACGACTTGGCTCAAACACGCCTGTTAACGTTGTTCGCGCAACGTTTGAAGGCTTGAAGAGCTTAAAGACTGCTGAACAAGTTGCCGCTTTACGTGGCGTTTCAGCTGACCATTTAGCTGAATAATAGGAGGACAAACAACATGGCTCAATTAAAGATCACTTTAGTTCGCAGCGCAGCTCATCGTCTTCCTAAGCAACGTAAAATTGTTAAGGAATTAGGCCTTGGCCGGGTTAACAGCTCAGTTATCAAGCCTGATGACGCAGCAACTCGCGGACAAATCTTTCACATCGCTCACTTGATCGATGTTGAAATCGTTAAGTAATTAAAATTTTCAAAGAGGAGGTGCCTACTAAATGAAGTTACATGAATTAACACCAAGTGAAGGTTCACGTTTTTCACGTCGTCGCATTGGTCGTGGTGACTCAAGTGGCCAAGGTAAGACTTCTGGTCGTGGCCAAAAGGGTCAAAAGGCGCGTGGTAAAGTTCGTGTAGGTTTCGAAGGTGGCCAAATGCCATTGTACCGTCGGATTCCTAAACGTGGATTTACTAACATCAACCGTAAAGAATATGCGGTTGTTAACCTTGACAGCTTGAACCGTTTTGATGATGGTGCCGAAGTAACACCAGAATCATTAAAAGAAGCTGGCTTAGTTAAAAAGAGTTCTGCTGTTAAAGTTCTTGGTAATGGTAAACTCAACAAAAAGTTAACAGTTAAGGCAAGCAAGTTCTCCGCAACCGCTGTTGCGGCAATCGAAGCTGCTGGCGGTAAAACTGAGGTGATCTAATTTGCTGACTACCATGAAGAACGCTCTCAAAGTTAAGGATATTCGGAATAAACTTCTGTTCACATTGGGCGTTTTGATTGTATTTCGTCTTGGCTCTTATATCACAGTTCCTGGTGTTAATGCGCAAGCGCTCCAGTCGGTTGCGTCATCAGGGCTGATAAGTATGTTGAATACATTCAGTGGTGGCGGTTTAACAAATTATTCCATCCTTGCTATGGGGGTATCCCCTTACATTACTGCACAAATCATTGTTCAATTGTTACAAATGGATATCGTTCCTAAGTTTGTTGAATGGGGCAAACAAGGTGAAGTTGGGCGACGGAAGCTTAATCAAGCGACCCGTTGGCTGACCATCGTCTTAGCCTTCATTCAGTCGATTGGGATTACTGCTGGGTTTAACTCCCTTAGTCAACTTAAATTAGTTAACAACCCAAGTATTAGCACTTACCTCACAATTGGGATTATCCTAACTGGTGGGGCAATGTTAACCACTTGGATGGGGGATATGATTACGGACCGTGGGATTGGTAATGGGGTTTCCATTATTATCTTCGCCGGAATCATTGCCCGCGTCCCAACTTCGATTTACCAAATTTATCAAGAACAATTCGTTAACGTAGCCAAAGATCAATGGTGGCAAAGTGGGTTGTTTGTAGTAGGGTTATTGTTGATTGTTTTGATCATCGTTATGTTTGTAACGTGGGTTGAACAAGCCAATGACCGTGTTCCAATTCAATACACTCGTCGTGCAGCTGGTGCACCTGACAGTAGTTACCTACCACTGAAGGTGAACGTTGCCGGGGTTATTCCCGTTATTTTCGCGAGTTCCTTCATTGCAACACCTCAAACGATTTTGCTAGGTTTCCAAGCCAGTCATGGTGATGAAACTTGGTACCAGATCATGAGTAACGTCTTTAATATGCAGTCTACGGTCGGTGCAATCCTATACACTGTACTGATTGTGCTCTTCACGTTCTTCTACGCGTTTGTTCAGGTTAACCCTGAAAAACTGTCCAAGAACTTGCAAAAGCAGGGCAGCTATATTCCTGGTGTTTGGCCAGGTAAAGATACTCAAGACTGGGTTTCAAAATTGTTGATGCGGTTAAGTACGGTTGGTTCCCTCTACCTTGGGTTAATTTCCTTGATTCCATTATTAGCTTCCGATATTTGGGGCTTAGATGAATCAATTGGTTTAGGTGGGACTAGTTTACTAATCGTTGTCGGGGTTGCCCTTGAAACTATTCGTCAAATTAAAGGATTAATGATGAAACGCGACTATGTCGGTTTTATCCGTTAATCAAGCGAATGTGTTGGGGAAACTCAGCACATTTGTACTTTTAGGAGGAAAAAAGCATGGGAACAATGAACCTGATTTTAATGGGTCTACCAGGTGCCGGTAAGGGTACTCAAGCTCAGAAGATCCTCGAAGATTTTGATATTCCGCATATTTCAACGGGGGATATCTTCCGGGCTGCCATTAAGAACGAAACTAAGATGGGCCTTGAAGCCAAAAAGTATATCGATGCTGGTAACTTGGTTCCAGACGAAGTCACAAATGGCATCGTCCGTGACCGGTTAGCTGAAGCGGATACGAAAAATGGTTTCTTGCTTGACGGTTATCCTCGTAACATTGATCAAGCACATGCCTTGAAGCAAATCGGTGCAGACCTCAACAAACCTTTGGACGGCGTGATTAATATTCACGTTGCACCAGAAGTTTTAGTTGAACGGCTTTCCGGTCGCTTCATTTGTCGGACTTGTGGGACAACTTACCACAAGATCTACAACAAGCCTAAAGTTGAAGGTACTTGTGACGTGTGTGGCGGTCATGATTTCTATCAACGTGAAGATGACAAGCCTGCAACCGTTAAGAATCGTTTGGATGTCAACGTTAAGTTGAACACACCATTAATCGATTTTTACGAAAAAGAAAACTTATTACACAATGTTGACGGTGACCGCGACATTGATGATGTTTACAAGGATATTAAAACCATTCTTGATAACCTTTAATAACTGGGTTCCTAAAGGGCGACGTTTGCTTTTCAAATGCCGTTGTGATAAACTTATTCAGGTTTAGCCGTTGACTGATTTAATACTATTTTAATATTATGATTAGCAATGACTGGTTCGAAAAGCGAACCAAATACGTGGCAGCACGAAACCATATAATAAGGGAGGGACACATACTTGGCAAAGGAAGACGTCATCGAAATTCAAGGGACTATTAAAGAAACGTTGCCTAACGCAATGTTTAAGGTTGAACTTGAAAACGGCGCTGAAATCTTGGCACATGTTTCGGGTAAAATTCGGATGCATTACATTCGGATCTTACCTGGCGACAAGGTTACGGTCGAAATGTCACCTTATGATTTAACTAAGGGCCGGATTACCTACCGTTTCAAGTAGGACCGACACTTCGTACCTTATAGGAGGTAAAATTCATGAAAGTAAGACCATCTGTAAAGCCAATGTGCGAACACTGTAAAGTTATTCGCCGTAAGGGCCGCGTAATGGTTATTTGCTCTGCTAACCCAAAGCATAAGCAACGCCAAGGTAAATAATTCAAATAATTCGGAGGTGAAATATTAATGGCTCGTATTGAAGGGATTGACTTACCACGTGACAAGCGTATTGTCATTGGTTTGACTTATATCTACGGTATCGGTAACACTTCTGCACAGAAGATCCTTGCTGAAGCCGGTGTTTCAGAAGACGTTCGTGTACGTGACTTAACTCCTGATCAAGAAGATAAGATCCGTGCCGTCGTTGACGGTTATAAAACTGAAGGTGACTTACGTCGTGAAGTCAGCTTAAACATCAAGTTATTGCAAGAAATCGGTTCATACCGTGGGATGCGCCATCGTCGTGGTTTACCAGTTCGTGGTCAACACACGAAGAACAACGCCCGTACTCGTAAGGGTAAAAAGGTCAGCATCGCTGGACGTAAAAAATAATTATAAGGGAGGTTTTCGAATTTTATGGCAACTAGAAAGACAACCCGTCGTCGTCGGGTAAAGAAGAACATTGAATCCGGTGTGGCTCACATCCATTCAACGTTTAATAACACACTTGTTATGATCACTGATATGCAAGGGAACGCCATTGCATGGTCATCAGCTGGTTCATTAGGTTTCAAGGGCTCACGTAAGTCAACACCTTTTGCTGCTCAAATGGCCGCAGAAGCTGCTGCTAAGGCCTCAATGGAACATGGCATGAAGATTGTTGAAGTCGCTGTTAAGGGACCTGGTTCAGGTCGTGAAGCTGCTATCCGTGCTTTACAAGCTACTGGTTTGGAAGTTAGCGCAATTCGCGATGTTACCCCAGTTCCTCATAATGGTTCTCGTCCTCCAAAGCGTCGTCGTGTTTAATCTGTGACGTTCATTTTGAGGGCAAACTTCATTTTGTGCGCACAACTACTAAGCACCACGCGTTTTGAAAGGGGTAAAAGATAAGAATGATTGAATTTGAAAAACCTAACATTCATAAAATTGATGAAAACGACAACTATGGTAAGTTTGTTGTAGAACCACTTGAACGTGGTTATGGTACAACTTTAGGGAATTCACTTCGTCGGATTCTTCTTTCTTCTTTACCTGGCGCTGCTGTTACTAGTATTCAAATTGACGGTGTTCTCCACGAATTTTCAACGGTGGAAGGCGTAACCGAAGACGTTACGGCTATCATCTTGAATGTGAAGAAGATCGCGCTTAAGTTAAGTTCAGACGAAACCAAGACGTTGGAAATCGACGTTAAGGGTCCAGCGAACGTTACTGCCGGTGATATCATTGGTGATGCGGACGTTGAAGTCTTGAACCCTGATTTAGCAATTTGTACTGTAGCGGATGGTGCACACTTCCATATGCGTATGACCGCTAATACTGGTCGTGGTTATGTTTCCGCTGAGGATAACAAACATCGTGAAGATGATATGCCAATTGGCGTTTTAGCTGTTGATTCATTATATTCTCCAATCGAACGTGTCAACTACCAAGTTGAAAACACGCGGGTTGGTCAACGTGATGATTTCGATAAGTTAACCTTAGACGTTTGGACAAATGGTTCAATCACTCCAAGTGAAGCCATTAGTCTATCAGCCAAAATCCTGACTGATCACCTTTCAATCTTCGTAAATCTCACTGATGAAGCTAAAAACACTGACGTGATGGTTGAGAAGGAAGAAACGCATAAGGAAAAAATGTTAGAAATGACGATCGAAGAGTTAGACCTTTCCGTTCGTTCATACAATTGCTTGAAACGTGCTGGTATCAACACGGTCCAAGAATTAACTAACAAAACTGAAGCTGATATGATGAAGGTTCGCAACCTTGGACGCAAGTCACTCGAAGAAGTTAAAGCAAAATTAGCTGATCTCGGGTTATCATTACGCAAAGAAGACTAATACAAGGGAGGATATCCGTTCATGAGTTACCGTAAATTACAACGTACAAGTTCACAACGTCGTGCCTTACTTCGTGATTTAACGACTTCATTAATCGTTAATGGTAAGATCGAAACTACCGAAGCACGTGCTAAGGAAGTTCGTTCAACTACCGACAAGATGATCACTTTGGCAAAGAAGGGTGATTTAAGCGCCCGTCGTCAAGCTGCTACGTTTATGCGTGACGTCGTTGCCGATGTTAAAGAAGATGGCGACAACGTGGCTGTACAAACCGCTTTGCAAAAGTTATTTAGTGACTTAGGTCCTCAATACACTGACCGCAATGGTGGGTACACACGAATTTACAAGACTATGCCTCGTCGTGGAGACGGTGCACAAATGGTAGTCTTGGAACTTGTTGACTAGTTAATTGTTTTACGGATCACTGGGATTGATGATTGACGGACGCTATGATGATGGTTACTCTTTGAGTTTCCAAGTCTAGTTCGGAAGTTATTTATGGTTAACATAGATGGCGTATCGCAATCTTAAGTGATTTTTTTTGGCGCTAGCCAACCAAGACCGTTAGTCCAACTCTATGTTGGGTTAACGGTTTTTTTGTACATTTTTTTATTGTCGTTGTTTTCCAGCTGGAATGATTGGTAATTCCATCGTCATGGGAACCGGTTAGTGCCTGAAAAGCGGTCACTAACCTCATCAATGAGACTTGCATAAACAGCACGCAAGTCTCATTGATGTTCCGTACGGTTAAATTGGCAACCCCACCAATTTAACCGTACCGCCACGACGATTCCATTGCCAATCATTCCAGCCTAAAATGTGCCCTAACTACAATGTAACGAGGAGTTAGTTAGCAGGTTAAAGAGAAAATACATATAGAACCTTATCTTCTGGTTATTAGTTGCTGACAGGTGTGTGTGGTTATGATGTGGATAATATTCTGACCGTTAAATAGTCTGGTTAATTGATAACTAGTGGAGGCGACATAGCACACTGGTTCTGCCCGCTGGAACGGCATAGATATACAAAAAAGCTGGCCTCAAAGAAGAGGTCAGCTCAGATAGTAAAGTGATTCGGCTAGTTATGCCGAGTTAATAATTGCGTGGTTAATTGAATGAGGTTATCTTTAGCAGGGTTATCAGGAAGCTTGTTCAAAATGTGCAAGGCGTCCTGAGTGTACTTTTCAGCGAGCTGTTGGGCTTTCGTAACCCCACCAGCATCAATGACCATCCGCTGTAATTCCCGGCGCTGAGCGTCTGTAATGGCACCCTGAAGCCGCATCAGTGGCAAGATATCGTGACGTGCGTCCGTTTGTAAGGCAAAGATCAAGGGGGACGTATAAACGCCTTCAGCGACGTCTTCTAAGATTGGCTTACCAATTTCTTGACTGTCTTCTTGGTAATCGAGAATATCATCTAAAATTTGGAAAGCCATCCCGATTGCCATGCCGGCTTTACGGGCTCGCTGTGAAAAGAGGGTGCTTTGACCAGATTCAAAGGCGCCTAAGAAACAACTGAGCGCAAAGAGTTCGGCCGTCTTGCCTTGAATCTGTTCCTTATATTGATCCATGGTAATGTCGATATGGTAGTGGCGGTCCTTTTGCTGAACCTCACCGACCAAAATCTTTTCCATGTTTTCAGAATTGACCTGAATACTTTTGAAGCTGCTTGAATACTTAGCCAGAATTTTGAAAACCACGACGAATAGATAGTCGCCGGCATAGACCGCGACGTCCTTACCGAAACGCTGCTGAATCGTCGCGCGGTGCCGACGTAACTCGGAATCGTCCAAGATGTCATCGTGGATCAAAGTTGCCGTGTGGAGCGTCTCTAAAGAGGCTGCCAGGGCAATCATCCGGTCGCGGTCCGTATCCTTAAACGATGAGAATAGCAGACAATACGCTGGCCGTAGTAATTTACCACCACTGTGAATCATATCAATAATCGCGTCAGAAATGGCGCTGTCTTTAATGTTAATGTTATCGGTCATAAGCTGCATGACCTTGGTTAATTCCGGCTGCATGGCCGGGTAATCACGCCAAATTGGGTGTAATTGCGTTGCCGATTGCATAAAATGTTACTCCTTTGTTTTACTTGGGTGCTTGGTGCGCTTAAACCGCAAGTAGCTTAGAATTGTCACGTGTGTAAATAAGTAGTTCGCGGCAATCCCTAAGGCAATGCCGGCTGCGATTCCGATGATTGACATGGCCGGGAGGTATAGCATGACCGTCCACGTCTGGGCAATCAGACTCGCCACTAATAGTTGGCCAACGTTGTGCATCACGCCCCCAGTTGCTGAAATTCCGATGATACTGACCCGTTTTGGCCCTAGCAACTTAACTAGGAGCATTGAAAACAGGCTCAGAAACGCTCCCCCAAAGCTGTACAGGAACGTTGACATTGTTCCGCCCAGTAATGCGGTTAGAATCAGTCGTAACCAGGTCAGCGTAATCACGTCGCGAAAGGACAATGTGAAGATGGCAACAATTGTGATTAAGTTAGCTAACCCCAATTTGGCTCCCGGTGCGAAGGCGAACGGGAAGGGAATCATTCGCTCTAAAATTCCGATGATCACCCCTTGAGCAACTAGGAGGGCAATGTAAATATTCCGATGGGTCTTATTTGATTGTCCAAATGAATTATTCAATAGTTTTTACTCCGTAACTAGCCCGTTACCGCCGGACTTAACGTGTCCGGACCCTGACTTGATTTCAACCAGGACTTTATGCGGTAAACAGACGATCGTTTGGCCTGGTTTAGTAATCCAGCCTCGCCGAATGCAGACTTGATCACTGCAGTTAGCCTTGGTAATCGCGACGCGTTTAGGTTCAAACGTAACGGTATTATAGTGGCCATCCTTAGCGCGATAGGTGTAGCGTTTTGTCTTGGTCAAAGTCGTTAAATTGACCCGCTTTAAAACGGTCCCGTTATGAGAAACAACCGCGGTATAATCCGTCCGACTTTTCTTGGCCTGTCGTTTGGCGATTTGTTCAGCACGTTGGGCTTGTTGTTTTTGCTGATATGAAAAAATTGCTATTGGGGTAAACGATAAAATAATTAAGGCAACAATAATAACAATGTCAAAAGGTCGGATCATGCCGCCGTAACGCCTTAGCACTCGTGCGGTCGCCCGTAATTTCTTCATCGCCAGCCCTCCTTTTTTCGTTGCATAAAAAATGGTTCAAGGGGAAAAAGCAACCCTTGAACCATCGGGAAACTATTCAATTAATTATAACGCATCTAGCGGGTTTTGACAGCATCGTAATGTGAACGAACGTTGCCGTACCACCAGTGCCCAAGATGTTTTTGCATCCACGGAACAACCCAGTAGTCCAAACCAAATGTCCGGCCGGAACCGTTCATTAAGGCGAGGGCGACGAAGACCATCCAAATGTTGACCCAGTAGAACATCCCTGACAAGCAGAAGACAACGACTAAACCAATTGTGATGGCGTTAGCTAACCAGCTAAAGAGACCGAAGAAGATGCAAAGTGCAATCACGATTTCAACACAGGTCATGAATTTCTGGAAGAAGAGCGCCATGCCCATGTTTGGTACGAAGACCTTTGTAACGGATTCGAACCAGTGTGGCATCTTGTCAAAGACCATCAGTGGTTCCTTACCGTACATGTAAGATAAGCTGAAGACACCCTTGGCAGCTTTCGCAGTCGATGATGCTGCTTCAGAAGCACCACTAGTTGCAGCAGCCTTAGTTGCTTGACTGGCACCACTAGTCGCGGCAGCTTGTAACCAACTAAATGGTAAGCGAAGTTTGTCAGTGAACCATGATTCAGAACCCTGAACCTTCGTCCAGCAATCCCACAGCCACATTGCGCCGTAGAAGAACCGAAGTGGCACACTCCACAAAACGTTACCAGCACGTGAAATCCAGCCACGTCCGAGGTTCCGACCATTGCGGGTCCGGAAGAATTCGTTCATGAAGTACTGGAAGAGGTAGTAGCCAGAGAAAATCTGGCAGTAGTACAACCAGTTGATTGCGTGTTTCAAAAGAACGGCGATGAACCCAGAAACGTTCCAGTTGTCCATCACTTGTGCAACGGCGTACTTGGAACCAATCGAATCAACGGAAGCTTGGTAAGCACCCTTGAACGGTTTGATTTCTTTGCTACTGCCGTCAACGTTCTTGATAATCCCTTCAACCGCTTTGGCAGCCGTTTCTTCGGCACCTTGGACGATTTGTGGGACGGGACGTGGTTGGTCAGGTTCTTGATAACTCGTTGAGTCACCAGCTAAGAAGACGTTCTTGGTATCCTTAGCTTGCATGAATTCGTTAGCAAGTAAACGGCCACCGCGAGGGTTCGTTTCAATACCAAAGTTCTTGACAACACTGTTAGCCCGCACACCGGCGGTCCAAATTAATGTATAGGTTGGAATTGGATCCTTGCCCTTTAAGTTAACGTGATCAGCAGCAACTTCGGTAATCATGGAGTTGGTCATAATATCAACGCCATGTTTAGTCATGTATGCTTCAGCTTTTCCAGCTTGCGTCCGGTTGAGCATGTTGATAATGGTAGGTGCCGCTTCAACTAATTGAAGGGTGATTTCGCTAGGATCTAGCTTGTTTTCTTTAGCTAGAACGTCGCGGTATTCGATCAATTCACCAATCAGTTCGGAACCAGTGAAACCAGAACCGCAGACTGTGAATGTCAGCATTGCTTTCCGCTTAGCTGGATCTAATTCAGCAGCACCGCGACGAATGATCGCCGCTAAGTGTGCTCGTAAGGCCATTGCTTGTTCAAATGACCATAATTCAAATCCGTGTTCTTTAACACCAGGGGTGCCAAAGTCATTGGATTCCCCACCTAAACTAATGAGCAATTGATCATATTGATAACTGCCGTTCTTAGTGGTAACAACTTGTTTCTCTTTATCAACACCAGTTACTGTATCAGTAACCAGGCGAACATTCTTCCGTCGTGCGAACAGCCGTTGCAAATCGTATTGGATATGCCCAGGCTCCACCCGTTCAGTGGCTACTTCATGTAGTTCGGTCATGTACGTGAAGTATGAATGCCGATCAATCAACGTAATCTCAACGTCCGCATTTTTTTTGAAATGCTTAGACAGTTTTTTGGTTGCGTAGACGCCGGCAAACCCCGCACCGACAACGACAATGTTTTTCTTTGCCATTGCGTAACAACTCCCTTGAATAATAATAGAAAAATAATAATTCCACTAATAATTATAACGATAATGTAAGCGGTTGTCTATGGGTTGACGGTAAGAATGCATAATAAATCACATTGTTTAAGTGCGCCAAAAATTGGTTAAGATGGAAATTGGTAAAACGCTGCCATTACTGCTACCGTTGCGTTAAAATACGATTATATTTATAAAATAGGATTGACTAATTGATTTTTAAACGTTAAGATTAATGTGAATTTTCATACAAAAAGGTTAGGAGTGGGATATTATGAAGTTTAAATCAGTTTCTGCAGTTGCATCAGTTGTCGCAATTTCAGCTTTAGTCTTAGCAGGTTGTGGGAGTAGTTCATCAAGTTCTAGTTCATCATCATCTTCTAAGAAGAGTGCTTCTTCAAGCTCTGCCAAGACAACTAAGGTTGCTAAGTTAACCGCTGGCGGTAAAATGAAAGCGGGTACTTACAAACTCGAAGAACAAAACTATTCTTATGGCTACCGTACTACGATGAGCATCACCGTCAACAGCAAGGGTAAAATCACTAAGTCCAGTTATGATCAAGTGAATAAGAAGGGTAAGTCCAAAGTTGACGATACTTCGTACAACAAACAAATGAAGAAGGGTTCAGGTACGAACCCTAAGGCTTACATTCCTAAGTTGAACAAGTCATTGACTAGCACCGCCGCAACCGGTAATGTTGGCTCAATCGATGTTGTTACGGGTGCAACGGAATCTTCCAAGACTTTCCAAAACTACACGCAACAATTAGTTCAAGCCGCACAAGCTGGTGATACTGCTACCATCAAGATCAACAACGGCAAGAAGATGAAAGACGGCACTTATAACTTAGCTGAAAAGAACTACTCACATGGTTATAAAGTAACGTTTGGCATCACCGTTAAGAATGGTAAGATCACGAAGTCAGACTACAACCAAGTTAACAAGAATGGCAAGTCCAAGACTAATGATGCTTCATACAACAAGCAAATGAAGAAGATTGCTAAGACTGATCCAAAGACTTACCAACCAGCTTTGAACAAGTCATTAGTTAAGAGCAGTGACCCAACTAAGGTTGACGTTGTTACGGGTGCTACTGAATCATCAAACACCTTCGTTTTGTATGCTGAACAACTACAAAACGCCGCTCAAAATGGGAACACTAAGAAGATCACTGTCGACAACTTGATCTTTGCCGAATAACAATTAAGTACGTTTTAGTAAGGAGCCTGAGGCGAAAGCTGAGGGCTTTTTTTGTTAAAAGCGGTCTTGACCAGTTATTGGGGTGAAGCGCCAATAATACTAATCTTCTAATGATAAGTAGTGCTATGGCAACGATTGAACTAGTTTTAGCACTTTCAATCATGTATTAGTTTACACAATGTTTCTGAAAGGGTTTTAAATTCAACACCACCGGTTCATAAAAATTTTGGTATAATTACGATTGAAATTATATATAGGGGAAGTTAACGACATGAAGCTAAGAAAATTAGTTCAGTTAGGTTTAATAGTGGCCATGGTAATTCCTTTGACCGCTTGTGGTGCAAATTCAAACAAGCGTGCGGCTAGCAGTAGTCGACCGAAACCTACTAAGGTGGTTCAAACACCATCCGAAGATACCCAGTTTATGATGGGAACCGTGGTGACCTTGCGGGTTTATAACAAAGGCAAGTCCAAAGTAATCGACGGGGCCTTTAGTTTATTGAAAAAAGAGGCCCGGGCGGTCACGGTCAATCAAAAAGGCTCTGAGATCGATAAGATCAACGCCGCTGCTGGGAAGAATCCGGTCAAGGTTAGCAAGGATATCTACCCGATGCTCAAAGCAGCCTACTACTATAGTAAGAACTCCGATGAATCATTCGACATGGCCATCGGACCCATCACGCAATTGTGGCACATTGGCTTCTCCGATGCGAAGGTCCCAACGCAAAAGGAAATCGATACTAACGTTAAGCTAGTTGACTACAAGAAGGTCAAGTTAAACGACCAAAAGCGGACCGTGTACTTGGAACAAAAAGGGATGCAACTCGACTTAGGCGGAATCGCCAAGGGCTACATGGCTGACCAAGTGAAGACGTATTTCTTGAATCACGGCGTTTCAACCGCCATTATTGACTTGGGTGGGAACATTTACGTTCTCGGTGACAGTCCTAAGGGCACGAAGACGGGGAATTGGACCGTCGGCATTCAAGATCCTAAGGCTTCACGGGGGACCGCAATTGGGTCAGTCCCAGTCAAAAATATGTCCATTGTCACGTCTGGTATTTATGAACGTTACTTAAAGAAACACGGTAAGGTTTACAGTCACTTGATGGATCCTAAGACCGGGGCGCCATACCAAAATAATTTGATGGGGGTTTCGATTATTTCGAAGAAGTCCACGGACGGTGACGGTTTGTCAACGGCCACCTTTGACAAGGGACTTAAAGATGGGATGAAGTATATCAACGGCAAAGCCGACAAGGGTATCGGTGCCATCTTTATTACGAAGGATAAAAAAGTCTACGTTTCAAATAACTTAAAGAAGAAGTTCTCGCTGTTTGGTGATAACGGGTATAAATACGGATCTGCTAGTGATTTGAAATAGTTAGGTATGTTATGATTAGAACCAGCAATTTATGGAAATGAGGGACCATGGTGAGGCCGATTATTGACGTTGAACATTTAAATTACCGCTACCCACAACAGGCCAAAGATCAGCTAACGTTACGCGACGTTTCATTTTCAGTCGATGCTGGTGAATGGGTCGCCATTGTCGGCCACAACGGTTCCGGAAAGTCGACGTTGGCTAAAAACCTTAACGGGCTGCTAGCGCCAGCTTCAGGAAAAATTACGGTGGATGGTGACGTCCTGTCAGAGAAGACCGTTTGGGAGATTCGCAAAAAAATTGGCATGGTTTTCCAAAATCCAGATAACCAGTTCGTTGGTGCTACGGTGGCCGATGACGTGGCGTTTGGTTTGGAAAATCAAGGCGTCGCGCGTGACGAAATGCTTCGCCGCGTGCCAGCCGCACTCAAACTAGTCAACATGCAGGATTTCGCCACCCGTGAACCCGCTCGTTTATCAGGTGGACAAAAGCAACGGGTCGCGTTAGCAGGGATGATTGCGGCCCGTCCTCAGATTTTGATCTTGGACGAAGCCACTTCAATGCTGGATCCGCGGGGACGCGAAGAAGTGTTGGCGACGATTCGCCAAATGAAGGCCACGTCGGATTTAACGGTGCTATCGATCACGCATGATATTGACGAAGCTGCGAGTGCCAACCGCATCTTAGTCGTTAATGATGGTGAAGTAAAAGAAGAAGGAACCCCAGCGGAAATCTTCCGCCACGGGGAAGCCCTCATTAAGATGGGCCTGGACATGCCGTACGCTGAACGCTTAAAAGCAGCGTTGAAGCGCCGCAACGTTCAGGTGCCAGCAACTTATTTAACGGAGAAAGGGATGGCTGACTGGTTATGGCAATTACGTTCAAACAAGTAGATTTTACCTACCAACCGGGCACTCCCTTTGAGACGAAGGCGTTAACCGACATCAACGTCACGATTCCGGACGGGTCGTACACGGCGCTAATTGGACACACCGGGAGTGGCAAGTCCACTCTTTTGCAACACTTAAACGCGCTGTTAAAGCCAACCAGTGGGACCGTTACGATTGGGGAACGGGTCATCACACCCGCAACCAACAACAAGGATTTA
Organism: Lactiplantibacillus xiangfangensis; assembly: GCF_001438845.1. GTDB lineage: Bacteria > Bacillota > Bacilli > Lactobacillales > Lactobacillaceae > Lactiplantibacillus > Lactiplantibacillus xiangfangensis. The sequence continues at coordinate 48,668 of NZ_JQCL01000055.1, read as the reverse complement.
AAAAAGCTGCGCCAACACGTCGGCATCGTGTTTCAATTCCCAGAAAGTCAGTTGTTTGAGGAAACGGTTGAAAAAGACATCGCGTTTGGGCCGCAAAACTTCGGCGTCAGTGAAGCTGACGCGTTGAAGACGGCGGCCGAGATGTTGGACTTGGTCGGCTTGAATCAAGACTTACTTAAACGCTCGCCATTTGACCTCTCGGGGGGCCAAATGCGGCGGGTTGCGATTGCCGGGGTACTCGCGATGAAGCCCCAGGTGCTGGTTCTCGATGAACCGACAGCTGGGCTTGATCCGCAGGGCCGTTTAGACATGATGGAAATGTTTGCGCGGTTACGGCATGAACAGCACTTAACGGTCGTTCTCGTCACCCACCAAATGGATGACGTTGCGAACTATGCCGATAATGTCATCGTGATGGACGGGGGCCGCATTGTGAAGACGGGGACCCCGCGGGAAATCTTTAAAGAGCCGCAGTGGCTAGTTGAACACCAACTTGGATTACCAAAGACAACGGCGTTTGCCCAGCAGTTAATCGCGCGCGGTTGGCAGTTTGACCGCATGCCGTTAACGGAAGATGAATTAGCTGAAGATTTAATTGCCCAGCTACCGACAACGGCGTTTGGGGGTGCGACGACCCATGATGAATAAGTTGATCTTTGGGCGCTACATTCCGGGTGATTCAGTGATTCATCACATGGATCCCCGCGCCAAACTATTACTGAGTTTTTACTTTATTGGGATTATTTTTATCGCCAATAATTGGATGACGTACTTGCTATTATTTGCATTTACCTTTTTGGCGATTACCATGTCCGGCGTGAAGTGGTCATTTTTTATTAACGGGGTTAAACCGCTGATTTGGCTAATTCTGTTCACGGTGGTCCTGCAAGTGCTCTTTAGCGCAAGTGGGGGCCCGGTTTACTGGCACTGGGGCATTATCACCATTAGTCGGTTAGGGCTGATCAACGGGGCCTACATTTTCTGCCGGTTCGTGTTGATTATCTTTATGTCGACACTGTTGACGTTAACGACGCCACCGTTGGAACTTTCCGACGCCATTGAATACATTTTAATGCCGCTAAAAGCCGTTCATTTTCCGGTCTACGAAGTCGCGTTGATGTTATCGATCGCACTGCGGTTTGTCCCGACATTGATGGATGAAACGGAAAAGATCATGAATGCGCAGCGAGCGCGGGGCGTTGACTTTGGAGCGGGTAATATCTTCCAACAAATGCGTGCCGTGGTTCCGCTGCTGATTCCACTGTTCGTCAGCTCGTTTAATCGTGCTGAGGACTTGGCAACCGCCATGGAAGCGCGGGGCTATCAGGGCGGTGAAGGCCGCAGTAAGTTCCGGATTCTGAAGTGGCACGCCCGCGATTCGTGGGTAACCGTGATTTTTGCCGCTTTGACGGTGGCACTGATTTTTCTAAGAGCATAAGGTTAAAGTTGGTACGGCCAGTTAGGCGCACCAACTTTTTGAATCATGGAGGATATATTGACAACCAGATATAAAGTAGTTTTGGCCTATGATGGGACCAACTTTGCGGGGTTCCAGCGCCAACCCAATCAGCGGACCGTGGAGCAAGTCTTCAGTAAAGCCGTGAATAAAATGGCCAAGGATCCCGCTGAACCAATCATCGTTTACGGTGCTGGACGGACCGACGCCGGGGTGCACGCCTTTGGGCAGACGATTCACTTCGACTTACCGTATGAGATTCGTGCGGAGGGTGTTCGGCGGGGGCTAAATAGTCTGTTACCAATGGATACTTTAATCAAGTCCGTGGAGATCGTTTCCGCTGATTTTCACGCTCGTTATGACACGGTCGGTAAGCGGTACTGGTACCGAGCGTATCAAAATGAGTTTGTTGATCCGTTCAAACGGCACTATACCGGCCACTTTAAGTTCCAAGCAGACATTGCGCGTATTCAGCAGGCGATTCCTGATCTGGTTGGTCGGCATGATTTCTCGACCTTCGTGGCGTCGGGCTCACAAGCGCATGACCACGTTCGTGAAATCTATTCCGCCAAGGCGTGGGCGTTGCCGGATGAAAATGAAATTCAATTTGAATTTTGTGGTAGCGGCTTTTTATATAACCAGGTTCGCATCATGGTCGCGCTATTGATGGAGATTGGTCAGGGACGGCGCGCCGTTGACTGTATCCCAGGCTTACTGGCTGCAAAGGACCGCGAACAGGCGCGTGGGACGGCCCCGGCTTCCGGGCTATACATGAAGCGGGTCTATTATGACCAAGCTGAGTTGGAACGGGATCTTGAACAAGAAAAGTAAAAAATTAAGCTGTCATTGGAAGACAAGTGGTCTTGAAAGTGGTAGACTGATAGCCTTGTATCTGACGTGTCATTAGTAGCGTCAGGTCTTTAAAAACCGAATTTGTCAACTAATAAAGGATTGACTTCTGAGGCTAAGTTAGGTAAACTGATTGTTGGTATTGTTTGCCCCACGATAAGCCCCGGAAATCTTATTGAGTGTCAAACAAACACAGAAAATGGAGGAACACAACGTGCGTACAACATATATGGCTAAACCAGGTGAAATTGATCGTAAATGGTATGTAGTTGATGCTACGGATGTCCCAATGGGTCGTCTTTCAACTGTCGTTGCATCAATTTTACGTGGTAAGAACAAGCCTGTATTTACACCTAATGTAGATACTGGTGACAACGTGATTATTATTAATGCAAGCAAGGTCGCTTTGACTGGGAAGAAAGCAGAAACGAAGATTTATTATCATCATACTGCTTATGCTGGTGGTTTAAAGGAACGGACTGCCGGTGACTTCTTGGCTAAGGAACCTACTAAATTAATTGAAACTTCAGTTAAGGGTATGCTTCCTCACAACTCTTTGGGTCACAAAATGGGCTTGAAGTTGCATGTTTATGCTGGTGCAGAACATACGCAACAAGCACAAAAACCTGAAGTTTTGGACATTACTAACTTAATCTAAGGAGGAAACTACATTGGCTCAAGTACAATATCGCGGCACAGGCCGTCGTAAAGATTCAGTTGCCCGCGTACGTTTAGTACCAGGTACTGGTAAAATTGTTATGAATGACAAGTCAGTTGATGACTACATTCCATTTGCAGATATTCGTAAGGAATTGTTACAACCATTCGAAGTTACTGAAACCTCAGATCAATATGATGTTTTAGTAAACGTTAATGGTGGTGGCTTCCATGGTCAAGCCGGCGCAACCCGTCATGGGATTGCTCGTGCTTTGCTCGAAGTTGATCCTGATTTCCGTACTCCTTTGAAGCGCGCGGGTCTCTTAACTCGTGATGCTCGTATGAAGGAACGTAAGAAGCCAGGTTTGAAGAAAGCCCGGAAAGCTTCACAATTCTCAAAACGTTAATATTTTTAGAAAAAGCGTTGCATTATCAACATTTTCTGAATCCAAAAAAGAGTGTTCGTCCTTTGGGCGGATGCTTTTTTTGTTGGCAAAAATTCGAATTTTTGGACAAGTAACAGATTGTTACGTGGTTTGATGGACAAGTCAGGCTATTCCATTGGAGGCTTTTAAATAAAAATAGATACTGAAACCTAATTTTTCGTCTCAAAATAAATAAAATTATATTCTTATTGATAATAGACTTATCGTTTGATAAGATTAGCGTCGTTAAGCCGTTTGGAAAAATGAGCTTCAGGGGACTGAATTGACGGCGCATTTTTGCAAACGATTCTTAACGATTACTTAGCTGACGACCGCGTAAGCCGCCAACTTCAATTGGAGGAATTGATATGAAGGCAAGTAAGTTAATTGTATCGACGATGACGGTTTTAAGTATTGCAACCATGGGCGCGGCGACGTTACCAACTGGTGCGGCCACTGCTTTGGCGAAAACTAAGGCTGCTAAGGTCGTTAAAACGACTAAGTATAAGTCGAAGCACAAGGTCCATGTTCGGGGCGGATGGATGTATTCCAGTGCTAAGTTAACCCATAAGAAGCACCATATGACGAAGTATTTGTATACTAAGTTTTACGCGACTAAGAAGGTCCAAGTACGCAAGTCTAACGGTAAGACGGTAACCTTAAAGTATATCAAGTCCAAAAATGGCAAGGTCAAGGGCTACGTAGCTTCGACCTACGTTTGGAACCAGTGGGGCTACGGTAAGTACAGTGTCAAAGCTTATAGAAAGAGCGCACTGGCTGCGGTTAATAAGGACCGGCGTGCTAACGGCCTCAAACCGTTGAAAGAAACGGCTAAGTTGGATAAGGTTGCACAGAAGAATAGTGACCAGATGCTTAAAAAGGGGAAAAAGTTCAAGTTAAACGTCAAGGGTGTGACGCACGCTGGCTGGGTGACCGACGCTTACATTGCGCCTAAGAACAATCCCATCGTCCACTATCAAAATGGCAAACAATGGGGACACGGCATGATCGACGCTTTTATGGGGCGGACCAATCTAAATATCAATTATGGGGCGAAACCTTACTTACTCAGCAAGAACCACACGCAGATCGGGTTTGGCGGAACGCAGCACGGCGAAGCAATCTATGAAGTACTGTTGCTCTCACATAAATAATTAAATAAAGTTTGATTAATCACGAGTAACGTCTCACGGAATGGTAAAACTTCTGAGGGACGTTTTTTAGTATCACCGAGTTAACGGTGACTGGTGTAGAATAAAGAAGGATACTGATGTTATCAGTGAGTGGAGGAATCAATGTGAAAAGATGGTTAACAGATTACTTATTAGGATTGCCAGGATACATACTTAGTCTTTATTTAGTGAGTCCGCTACACGCAACTACTTGGTGGGGACTAATCTTGTACCTATCAGTGAGTTACTGGGTAGCGTACCCGATTTTACTACGGATGCAACCCGCGTTAGGGCTGATTCGGAGTATGAGTACTTATGAGCCGCCGTACGTCAAACAGTTGACGGACCCGGATAAACGCGCACCCCGGGAACCAGTCACGCCGCCAAGTTCCTTAGGCGAAGTTTCCCATGAGGTCGATGGCTTTGGCTGGCTTTCCGTGGGATTAAAGCGGTGGGGACTGTCAATCTTGGCGTTACCATGGATTGGCGTGCTAGCTTTAATGCGTGCTAAGAAGTAATGAGACTAGGTAAGATCGTGCCGGCTGGGGACGGTCTTTTTTTAACCAGTAAAAAATTCATATAAAAATATTATAAAGTTAACGCCGCCTAACAATTATTTGCATAAAAGATAATAATCCGTTATGATGAGTCAAGATACAGAACTACCGACAACCGCGATGAACGGAGGAAACTTTTATGCTAAAAGTACAAAACCTCACCGTGGCATACAGTGACACACCAGTCTTTGCTGATGTAGCCGTTAACTTTAACGCCGGCAAGATTACTGGAATCATTGGCCCCAACGGTGCGGGAAAATCAACACTGATCAAAGCCATGCTTGGCTTGATCAAGTCACAAACTGGAACGGTCAGCTTTAATGGTCATGCGTTAAAACAATTTCAAAAACAAATTGCTTACGTGGAGCAGCGAAAAGATTTAGATCTGACCTTTCCAATTAGCGTTTTTGACGTCGTTTTGACTGGGACCTACGGCAAGCTCGGCCTGTTTCGTCAACCGAGTAAAGCTGACCGGCAGCGGTGCCTAGTAGCATTGAAACAAGTTGATTTGGTGGAATTTGCTAACCGCCAAATTGGCCAACTCTCAGGTGGACAGTTGCAACGGGTCTTCGTGGCCCGAGCCATTTTACAAGATGCGCAACTCATTATATTGGATGAGCCATTTGTTGGAATTGATCTCCAAAGTGAGACGGCCATCATGGCGATTTTGCACCAGTGGCGTGATGAAGGCAAAACCATTATCGTGGTTCACCACGATTTGAATAAAGTTTCACACTACTTTGACGACTTGGTGATTTTAAATCACGGAATCGTTGATTACGGGCCGGTGGACGACGTCTATACGCCCGCCAATATTGAACGAACGTTTAGTGCCGATCTCTCGGCAGTGTTATTTGCTAAGGGGGGTGCGCAATAATGCAATCAGTAATGACTTTTATTAGTGCTTTAGGGAAGTACGATTTCTTACAGAGTGCCCTCATTACCGCCATTATGGTTGGCGTGATGTCCGGGATGATTGGGAGCTTTATTATCTTGCGCGGGATGTCGATGATGGGGGATGCCATCTCACACGCCGTCCTACCCGGTGTCGCCGTCGCCTACATGTTAGGCATCAACGTGATGATTGGGGCGTCAGTCTTCGGTATCTTAGCCGCGGGATTGATAGGATTAGTGGCTAGCAAGAGTAAAATCAAGACCGACACGTCGATTGGGATCGTGTTTAGCGCCTTTTACGCGTTAGGCTTTATCCTGATTTCATTAGCGGAAAGCTCGACTAACCTGCACCATATTTTATTTGGCAATATTTTAGCCGTTAGCGATACCGATATGATGACGACAACGGTCGTATTAGGGTTAGTGATCCTGTTTGTTGTTTTCTTCTATAAGGAACTGTTGATCACGTCGTTTGACCCGACCTTTGCCCAGACATATGGTTTTCGGGTTCAAATCCTGCACTACGCGTTGATGCTAGTGTTAACGCTAGTTACCGTTTCAGCTTTGCAAACGGTTGGAATCATTCTCGTGGTCGCGATGCTAATTACGCCGGCCGCGACTGCCTTTCTGTGGACGGACCGCTTAGGCGTCATGTTAGGATTGGCCGCAACGATTGGGGCGGTGGCGTCAATCGTTGGCCTGTACTTCAGTTATACGTTTAACTGGGCGTCGGGTCCGGCAATCGTGTTAGTGGCCGCCGTACTATTTGGGATTTCCTTTGTGATTTCACCCAAACAGGCCTTGTTGCCAACGCTCTTTAAGGGGAAGGCGCAGTTACGGCGCCGGGTCACCGCATGAAAAAGAATTTAATTGCACTCGTGAGCGTGATCGCAATGATTAGCGGGATGGCCGTCTTCTTGAATCAGCGCCAAAACGTTGAAGCGGAGACGACGACTAGCGAAAAGCTCCGGGTCGTCAGCACGAACTCCATTATTGATGACATGGTCCAAAACGTCGGTGGCAAACACGTCGCAAACTACAGTATTGTCCAACGTGGGACCGATCCGCATGAATACGAACCGCGGCCGACCGACATTGCGGCAACCGCTGAAGCCGACGTGGTCTTCTATAACGGGCTCAACTTAGAAACGGGGGGCAATGGCTGGTTTAAAAAGCTAGTTCAATCCTCAAAAAAAGAGTTTAATCGGGATGTCTTTGCCGTTAGCAAGGGCGTTAAGGTCAAATATTTAACGACTAACGTTAATGAACCCGACCCGCACGCGTGGTTGGATTTAGCCAACGGAATCAAATACGTGGAAAACATTAATCGAACTTTGCAATCAAAGGACCCGCAACACGCGGCGGCGTATCAAAAAAATACGGACCGTTACGTGGCGCAGTTAACCAAACTGCACACGCAGGCCCAAACCAAGTTTAGTCAGATTCCGGCTGAACAGCGTTTGTTAGTGACATCTGAAGGGGCCTTCAAGTACTTTTCCGCAGCCTATGATATTCCCGCTGCTTATATTTGGGAATTGAATACGGAAGCGCAGGGGACGCCGGCGCAGATGCGAGCGGTCTTGAAGAAGGTCAACTGTTCGAAGGTTAAAAGTTTGTTCGTTGAATCCTCAGTTTCACCAAAGTCGATGAATAAGGTTGCTCAGGAGACGAGCTTACCGGTTGCCAGCACGGTCTTTACCGATTCGCTAGCGAATGAGGGCGAACCTGGCGACACTTACTACACCATGATGAAATGGAACCTCGATAAAATTTATGATGGCTTGAAATAGCTAAAACGACTAGTGCTCATTCTGATTCACTCGGAATGAGCACTAGTCGTTTTAAAATCAGTTATTAAATAAAAAAACGACCATCCTCAAGAGGATGATCGCGTGGTCGGCTTCACAGACCTTCTGAACGCTTGCGCGCCGATCCGGAGCTGCCAACCGTGGTTTGGCACCGTGAAACATTATCACACGAATGACTAGCTGGCGTCAACCCTAATCTTTTTGATGCGAGCGGTTGTTTATGTTTGAATGATGCCAGACGGCCTACTCACGTTTGGTTTTTCCAAATGAAAAGACGGCAACGCACCCTAGGCCGGTATGGCTAGAAATGGTGGGGCCAATATTGGACAATAGGATTTCAGCGTTTGGCAACTTTGCCAAAATCTTTTCACGGATGGCCTGGGCCGCGTCGTCTGCATCACTAGTTGCGATAATGATCCGCGGATTGTCCTGATTACGCAGATTCGTGATGGTGTTAGTCACCAGTGTGGTGAGTGACCGCCGGCGTGAACGAACTTTTTGGACGGGCCGTAAATGTCCAAGTGGATCAACATCCATCACGGGTTTAATCTGCAAGAGTGATCCAACCGTGGCGGATGTACGTGAGACCCGACCACCATGGTAAAGATATTTCAAATCATCGACGGTGAACCATTGCTGATAATATAACCGGTTTTCAGTCAACCAATTAGCCAGTTGGTCAATCGGCATCCCCGCATCACGTTTATCGACTGCGTCCAGTAGCATCAAGCCTTCTCCACAGCAAGCGGCTAACGAATCTACAAGGTAAATTTCGGCTTCGGGGAAGTCCTGCATGAGCATGTCTTTAGCTTGCCGAGCATTGTTAAAAGTACCGCTTAACCCGGATGAAAAGCCGAGGTATAAAATCGGCGTGTGGGCTTGCACGTAGGGTTTGAAGAATTCGATAAATTGACCAATGTTGATTTGCGCGGTCGTCGGCATCACGCCGTTGCCGATTTGGCGATAAAAATTAGCCAAATCAAAATGGTGCCCTAAATCGTCAGAAGATTCCTGATTATCAATGGTGACGTTCATAGAAACGAAGTGAACGTTATTGTCTTTGAGCAGTTGATAAGGCAAATCCACGGTTGAGTCTGTTAATAGCTGATACATAATATTCTCCCTTAGTTGTACTTATGACTACATTCTACGCTTATTTGGGCGCGCGTGGGTGATTCAATTAATTTTAGCGTGTGGCATCACTTAGTCTCAGTGATGTAAGCCATTTAAGAGGGAAACTAAGTAGCCGGCATTTCATAAGGATCGTCGTCAGGTCATGGTGGCACTGTTAATTTCGGTATAGAATCGGTAGTATGATAAAGAGACGATTACTGGTTTTGACGTTGGAGTACAGCGGAGATGCCGATGAGTAATGAGTCAGATGGAGGAAAAGTGTTGGAAACTACGGTTATTGTTAATCATGCGCTACGAGCGCTATTATACGAGGTGACGGTTAATCCGAAGCCGGGACTAGTGGACCCATTATCAGCTGGTCCGCATCCGGATATGAACGCCTTCATGTTTATTGATAGTGCACTAAGTTTGGAACCTTATTTTAAGGCCTGTGCATCGGCGGGTGCGACTTATACGGCTGACGATTTAACGGGATTGTTTCAAAAGATTCGGTCAGTCGGTGTTGAGGCGGAGCGGACCATGTTTGCGGCGACCAACGGCGTTAACACGCATAAGGGCGCCGTATTTTCACTGGGAATTTTGGTGACGGCTGCGGCCTATCATGCACAGCAACCGGCGCAAACGCTGACGGCCATTGTGCAAGCAATGCTTAAGGGCCTGACCGCTAATGACTTTAGCGGCTTGGATACGAAGGACCCGGCGACGCTAACTGCCGGCGAACGTGAATACCTGACGTATGGCATCAAGGGGATTCGTGGGGAAGCCGAGGCGGGCTATCCAACCGTGATGACGGTGGCGTTACCGGCATTGCAGCGGAGTCACGGGACGATTAATCAGCGCTTACTGGATACCTTGATGGCAATTGTTCAAGCTACCGTCGACACGAACTTAGTTAAGCGAGCCCGTGATCCGCACGTGGTTGATTGGGTCCACGAACAGGCGCAACGATACTTTGAGCTGGGTGGAAGTCGTACGGAAGCCGGGATGGCCTTTTTGCGGGAGTTGAACCAAATCTTTGTAACCCGGCACTATAGCTTGGGCGGGTCAGCTGATTTGCTGATCTTAACCATTTTTCTAGGATTAGAGATGCAGCTATTAGCCTGATTTGGCAGTAGTGTGTAATAAAAATAAAAACGGACTGTCAAAATTATTTTTGGCAGTCCATTTTTATTTTACAGGTACTGAACGGGGCGTTAGTCTTCGGATTCAAAGGATAGTTCTGTCATAGAAAGTTCAAGATCGTCAAGCACGTCATTTTCGCTTAAAAATCGTGCCCAAGCAGCGGGTGTTTGTTCGCGCGTATGGGGTGCAATTTTGCCATGGATATTGTCAATCACGCTGTCCAGCATTTTTTCAGCTTGACGGGTGATTTCTGCATCGTTATAGCGACGGGCTGGTGCTCGGTCTGCATTTTTACGATTTAGAAAATCAGTTGCTTTGTCCATAAAAATCGTAATGACTTGGGAGTTATCGGCCAAATAGTTTTTTAAAGTTTCATTATCCAAGTTAGTAATCCTTTCTTATGTTGAGTGTATGTCTAATATACCACGGCTAGCGCATTTTAACCGGATGAGGGTGCGGAATTGCGTCGAGCGTTTAGTTTTTTTGGAAGAAAAAGCAGGCTAAATAAGCTGGAAATGAAACCGGTTACGAAATAAGCTTCACAAATCGCTACTTTTTAAATGATTCACAAATAAAATAATTAAAAACACTGTTAAAACAAGCTTTATAGTCATAATTATGTTTAACTTTTTCAAAAAAATAAATTATTTTTAAAAAAATAGAAAAAATGAAAGCATTTGCGTTATAATACTTGTGAGTTAGGTAACTAAGTTACAAACCTCCTAACTAAATAGACATTTTTGATGAAAGAAGGATATTAAAATGGATAAGAAACAACGCAAGGTCGTTATTGTTGGTGATGGTTCGGTTGGCTCATCATTTGCCTTTTCACTTATTCAGAATTGTGCGCTTGACGAACTCGTCATTGTCGATTTGGTTAAAGAGCATGCAGAAGGGGACGTCAAGGATTTGGAAGATGTCGCTGCCTTCACGAATGCCACGAAGATTCACACTGGTGAGTATGCGGACGCCCACGACGCTGATATTGTGATCATTACGGCTGGTGTGCCACGTAAACCGGGCGAGAGTCGTCTAGATTTGATTAACCGCAATACGAAAATTCTAGAATCAATTGTTAAACCGGTCGTTGCTAGTGGGTTCAACGGTTGCTTCATTGTTTCAAGTAATCCGGTTGATATCCTTACTTCCATGACACAACGGTTATCCGGGTTCCCTCGTAACCGGGTCATTGGTACTGGGACTTCATTAGATACGGCGCGGTTACGGGTTGCATTAGCTCAGAAACTAAATGTCCCAACAACTGCGGTTGATGCAGCTGTCCTTGGCGAACATGGTGATAGTTCAATCGTTAACTTTGATGAAATTATGATTAATGATCAGCCACTTGCAGAAGTCACGACGGTCGATGACCAGTTCAAAGCTGAAATCGAGCAAGCTGTTCGTGGCAAGGGTGGCCAGATTATTAAGCAAAAGGGCGCCACGTTCTACGGGGTTGCGGTTAGCTTAATGCAGATTTGCCGCGCTATTTTAAATGATGAAAATGCTGAATTGATTGTTTCCGCTGCACTATCTGGGCAATATGGAATTAATGACTTGTACTTAGGATCACCCGCAATTATTAATCGTAACGGATTACAAAAAGTAATTGAAGCTGATCTATCAGACGATGAACGTGCACGGATGCAACATTTTGCAGCTAAAATGCTCGCAATGTTGAATGCGGCATAGTTACAAGGAAAGATAGTGGGGAGGAACTAAAATGACACTAAATAAGATTAATTATCGTAATTTTATTATACCGCTACTGGTGGGATTGATTATTTGGGTAAGTAGTCCCATTAAGCCAGCCAGCGTCTCACTGAACGCTTGGCATATCTTTGCTATTTTTGTGGCAACGATTATCGGATGTATTACCCGGCCATTACCAATTGCCGGGGTCGCCATTGTTGGGTTGACGTTAACGGTGCTGTTTGGCATCGTCCCAATGAAGACTGCGGTGTCCGGCTTTGGGAGCAGTACGGTATGGATGATTGCAATGGCATACTTCATGTCACGAGGCTTCATCAATACTGGGCTAGGACGACGGGTTGCGCTGGTGTTTGTGCGACTGTTCGGTAAACGGACGTTGGGCTTAGCGTACGCGTTAATTGGAGTTGATTTAGTAACTGCACCGGCCACACCAAGTAACACGGCCCGTGCTGGTGGGATTGTTTATCCGATTATTAAATCCTTAGCCGAAACGTTCCACTCAGATCCTAAAGATGGGACACAAGGAAAAATTGGATCATTCTTAGTATTTGCTGAATTTCACGGTGATTTAATCACTAGTACGATGTTTATGACAGCCATGGCACCAAACTTAGTGGCTGTGACGTTAGCCAAGAGCTTACATATCACCTTATCATGGATGCAATGGTTCTTAGCTGGGGTCGTTCCTGGGATTATTTGTTTATTGGTTGTGCCATATTTAATTTATAAAATGTATCCACCGGAAATTAAAGATACGCCTAATGCTAAGGCATGGGCAGACAGTGAGTTAGATAAGATGGGTAAAATGAGTCTTCCTGAAAAAATCATGGGTGGCGTCTTCTTACTTGCTTTAGTTTTATGGATGCTGTCTAGCTTTATCGGTTTAGATGCTGCGTTAGTTGCCTTCATGGCTGTTTCACTTCTACTAGTTTGTGGGGTCCTTTCAGTTGACGATATTTTGCATGAAACCGGTGCTTGGAACACGTTGGTCTGGTTCTCAATCTTGATTTTCATGGCAAATGAATTGAATTCTTTAGGATTTATTCCATGGCTTTCAGGTGCGATTGGTGGTGCACTGAAGGGCTTTAGTTGGGGCATTGTTTTGGCCGCATTGGCATTGTTCTACTTCTACAGTCATTATCTATTCGCTAGTGGGACCGCCCACGTTTCAGCAATGTACGCCGCGTTACTTGGCGTGGCTGTGTCAGCTGGTGCACCAGCAACCTTCTCTGCTTTGATGCTTGGCTTTGTCGGATCAATCTTCGCATCAACCACGCATTATGCGAACGGTCCAGCGAGCGTGCTATTTGGCTCAGGCTATGTGAGTCAAGGCAAATGGTGGCAATTAAACTTCGTCTTAGGACTATTCTACCTAGTTGTTTGGGGCGGTGTTGGTGCCCTTTGGATGAAAGTAATTGGAATTTGGTAGTGTGATTTAGGCGAATTAAAAACAGGTGCCAAGCTGCCATAACTGGTCAGTGTCGGTACCTGTTTTAGAAAAAGCACTTATTAAGGTTTAAATGGTAGAACTTGATCCTCTTGGAGGACCCGGTTAGCAACCGCCTCATCGATGATGATGTCGGTTAATAGGTGACCGCGGATGGCGCCCAGCAACGCTTTGCTCTTAAATTTACTTTTAACAATGGCAAAGCGCCGCGGCACCTTCAAAATCGTTGCGAGTTTGGCTCCAAATAACTTATCGTGATGTTCGTTGAGAATGTGACCATTGATGTCATATGGCCGACCATACAACATGCCGACAACGTCTTCGGGGTTCGCACCACCTAAGATTTGCTGACGATTTTGTTTCCAGATTGGAATCGAATCAATTGAAGCCAGCGTGCCGATTCCTGCGAATAGCATATCCATACGGTCAAAATTGCTAATGGCGGGGGTAATGGCAGGTTCCTGTGCTAGTGCTTGGTGCGCTTGATCGTTGAACAAGTACAAAGGTGCCGGGATGGTAACGTATTTGGCCCCAAACTTGGCGGCGGCCTTTTGAACTAATGGGGTGGAACCGTTGGCTGCATTAGTTTTAAGGTTATCCCCCATAAATTGCGTGAAGAGCAGGTCATTACGAGTGCTCGTTTGGAAATTATCGATGACGCTCAATACGGTGCCACCCCAAGCAACTCCGATAATTTGACTCTGCAAGATTTGGTGTTGAATTTCTTCAGCGCCAAATTCAATGACGTGGCGTTCGTCATCGCTAGTCGTATCCGCATCTTTAATAATGTAGATGTGATCAATTGAAAATCGATCTTTAAATTTAGTTTCTAGTTCACCATTGCGTTCAATGGGTGTGTTGATGTTGATTTTAACTAAACCGGTAGCCATGGCTTCGTCTAAATATTTAGAAATTAAGTAACGACTGACCTGGTATTTCTTGGAAATTTCAGCAATGTTGATTTTAGATAAGTAGTAATCATGTGCAATCCCAATCAGCAGCCGGCGATGATTCATGTCATCCATATCAGTAACCTCTTCGTTTAAATATTAAGTTCATTATACCAGAAAACTAGTTTTTGAAAAATTTTAAAAATTAGGTCTAAATTTGATATTTTTTAAAATCAGTCGTAGACTTAGATTAATGCAATGAACGGTATTTTAATGAGAAGAGAAGGCATGCCAATATGGTTGAACAAGATGAAATTTTAAAGTTACACGCGGCGCACACCGGGGTTTTAGATATCCATTCGGATTTACAAGTTACTGACAAGACGGAATTAGGAAAGGCGTATACGCCAGGCGTTGCGGTTATTTCCAAGTTAATTGCGGCTCACCCAGAGTTAAAAGCCAAATATACAATGAGCGGTAAGTTAGTGGCCTTAATCACTGATGGTTCTGCGGTCTTGGGTCTCGGTAACATTGGTCCCGCTGGTGGTCTGCCAGTCGTTGAAGGCAAAGCCTTACTCTACAAAAACTTAGCCGGAATTAATGCCATTCCATTGGCATTAAACCAGGTTAGTGTTCCTAAGATGGTTGAAACGATTAAGAATATGTCGTTATCGTTTGCGGGGATTCACTTGGAAGACATTACGGCACCAAAATGTTTTGAGTTGGAAGCCGCTTTAAAGGCTGAACTAGACATTCCGGTTTACCACGATGATCAAGAAGGAACGGCGATCGTTGTTTTAGCCGGTTTGATCAATGCTGCACGGGTGGTCGGAAAAACGTTGCAACAAATGCGCATCGTCATCAACGGCGTCGGGGCTTCTGGACTGGCGACCGCCCGATTACTAGCAGCGGTGGGCGTTAAAAAATTGACTTTGGTAGACGTTTACGGCGTTGTGACGGCGGATGATCGCCGGTATAACCGTTATCAACGTGATTTGGCTAAGCAGTTACAAACGCCGGCCAGTCTTAAAGGGCAACCGTTAGCCAAAGTAATGGCCGATCAAGATGCGTTTATTGGCTTATCAGACGCTAACGTCTTGTCGGCTGGCGCGGTCCATCTAATGAATCATGACCCAATTATCTTTGCGCTGGCTAATCCGGTGCCAGAAATTGATCCAGCGGTGGCTGAGAAGGCCGGTGCAACGATCATCGCAACTGGTTCTAGTCAGTATCCCAACCAAGTTAATAATATTTTGGCCTTTCCAGGGCTGTTCAAGGGTCTGCTAGATAACGGGGTCAAACAGGTTGATGATGAATTGCAGGTTCAGGTCGCGCAAGCATTAGCGAAGACCGTGACGAATCCAAGTGCGACAGCCATTGTTCCGAGTGTTTTTGACGCCAGCGTTGTCCCAAATGTCACGGCGGCAGTTGCGGCCTATGCACATCAATCATAAGAGGGGTGACCGTTAATGACAGCTCAGGTTGTTGAGATGCAGTTGAATAATCCTCACGATCGTACTCAGTGGCAACACTTTTTAACGTCATTAGGCATTACCAATTTTAGTGCGCGGGAAGTTGACCAAATTGATACGACCCTCGGGCTAATTGAAGATGATCAACTGGTCGGTACGGGGTCGATTGCGGGAAACGTCCTTAAATACGTGGGTGTCTGTAATCTGAATAGCCGACCGGGCGCGCGGTTTAATCAAATTGTGAGTGCGTTAGTGAGCCGATTATTTCAAGCTCATATTTTTCATATGATGGTCTTCACAAAGGCCAAGTATTCGTTAAGCTTTCAGCACGTTGGGTTTAAAGAACTGGCTCATTCAGATGAAGCGGCGGTTTTGGAAAACGGTTCACCGGACATTGCTGACTTTGTCCGACAATTGCCGAGTATTACGAATCAGGACGATCAGCGCGTGAGTGCAATCGTGATGAATGCGAATCCGTTTACGTGTGGACACCGTTATTTGGTTGAACAGGCTGCGGCGGTTAGCGATTTGGTTTACGTGTTTGTGGTGGCAACGGATGCTAGCTTGTTCCGGACTGCTGAACGGGTTAAACTCGTCCAGCAGGGGACGGCGGATTTGCCAAATGTGCAAGTCGTCAGTGGTGGCGACTACCTTGTGAGCGCCGCGACTTTTCCGGCTTACTTTCTAGACTCAGCGGCCAGTGCAATTGAAGCACAGACAACGTTGGATGCCCGGATCTTTAAAACGCAGTTAGCACCCGCGTTGCACATTACGACCCGGTTTGTCGGGAGTGAACCGACCTCACGGACAACTGCAATTTATAACCAAGTCTTGCAGCGCGAACTGCCACCCACTGTTAGCGTCCAAGTCGTGCCGCGAACTGAAGTGGCGGATCAGCCAATCTCAGCACGGACGGTTCGACAATGGATTCAAAGTGGCAACTTAACCAAGTTAAATCAACTAGTACCGCCGACAACGGCACAGTTTATAAAAAATAATTTATCAGTGTTACAAAGTCGTATTCAGGAAGGAATGAAAATTAATGGAAATTAAGACATCGGCATTTGCCGGAACGTTGGAATCATCTGATATTCAGATCATGTTAATGGCGGGGGATAACGGCATTCAGATTGATTTGGAATCAGACGTCATTAAACAATTTGGTGCTCAAATCAAACACGTGATTACCACCACGTTGCAGCAATTAAATATTGATAATGTAAAGGTGCGTGCTGTTGATAAAGGGGCTTTAGACTGTGTCATTAAAGCGCGGACAATTGCCGCTGCACAGCGAGCACTCGAAACCACGACACCAGCATGGGAGGTATTATAATGGCTGAAAAAGAAGAACGGTTACGTCGTACAATGATGTTTGTGCCAGGTAATAACCCCGCAATGGTTAAAGACGCGGGGATTTACGGTGCCGATTCCATTATGTTTGACCTGGAAGATGCCGTTTCGATGGCTGAAAAAGATGCTGCTCGTTTACTCGTGTACGAAGCCTTAAAGACCCAGGACTATGGTAATGCTGAACTCGTTGTTCGGGTTAATGGCTTGGATACTAAGTACTACGCGGATGACGTTAAAGCGATGGTTAAGGCGGGAATCGATGTTATTCGGTTGCCAAAAGTTGAATCCGCAGAAATGATGAAGACACTGGTCAAGGATGTGGCTGCTGCTGAAAAAGAATTTGGGATTCCTGTAGGGACGACCCACGTGATGGCCGCAATTGAAAGTGCTAAGGGTGTGTTAAACGCACCAGCCATCGCAGCGTCTTCCGACCGGATGATCGGGGTTGCCTTGTCCGCAGAAGATTATACGACCGATATGAAGACCCATCGTTATCCTGACGGTGCTGAATTAGAGTTTGCCCGTAATATGGTATTGCATGCCGCTCGGGCCGCTGGAATTGCAGCGTTTGATACGGTCTTTACGAATATGTCTGATCCCGAAGGCTTCTACCGCGAGACGCGCCACATTCATCAACTTGGTTTTGATGGCAAATCACTCGTCAACCCACGTCAAATTGCGATGGTCAACTCCGTCTACGAACCAACTAAGGATGAAGTTATCAAGGCGCAAAAGGTGATTGCAGCGATTGAAGAAGCCCGGATTAAGGGTTCTGGTGTCATCTCGATGAACGGACAAATGGTCGACCGGCCCGTTGTTCTACGTGCACAGCGTGTGATGAAGCTAGCCAAAGTTTCCAACCTACTTGATGAGGAGGGCAATTACATTGAAAAATAGTGTAAATCGTGAATTACCAGCGGATTTAATGGAAAAGTTAAATTATCAAGGTTTTGAATCAACCGAAATCGGTCACCCAGAGATTCAACGAGTGGCACCAAAAGTCCACGTTTCAACCGGGGACGATAAGGTCGTTGATTCCGTTGCGGACGTCGTTAAAGCAACGGTTAAAGATGGGATGACGATTTCATTTCACCATCATTTCAGAAATGGTGACTTTGTCTTTAACCAAGTAATGCGGGCGATTATTGATGCGGGCATTAAGAACTTAACGTTAGCACCATCTTCATTAACGGGTGTGATGAACGATATGGTTATTGAAGCCATTAAAGCTGGCACCATTACGAACATCACGAGTTCCGGGATGCGGGGCTCGCTTGGCGACTTCGTTTCACACGGTGGCTTAGCCAACCCAGTGATTTTCCGGTCACATGGTAACCGCGCACGGGCCATTGAACACGGCGATATTAAAATTGACGTCGCCTTTCTAGGGGTACCCAACGCTGACCGGTTAGGGAATGCTAACGGGATGGCTGGTAAGGCGGTCTTTGGTTCATTGGGTTATGCGCTAATGGATGCTCAGTATGCCAATCAGGTCGTGCTATTAACGGATAATTTAGTGGCTTACCCGAATACGCCAGCGTCAATCAAACAAACCCAGGTCGATTACGTGGTAAAAGTTGATCAAGTTGGTGATCCTGACAAGATTGGTTCTGGGGCAACCCGGTTTACCAAAGACCCTAAGGAATTGAAGATTGCGCAGACTGTTAATGATGTCATTGTGAACTCACCATACTTCAAAAATGGCTTTTCATTCCAAACTGGTTCAGGTGGTGCAGCGCTGGCCGTAACGCGTTACTTAAGACAAGCAATGCTCGACAATCAGATTAAGGCGTCATTTGCACTTGGTGGGATTACGAAGCCAACGACGGACTTGTTAGAAGAAGGCTTAGTCGACAAGGTTATGGACGTTCAAGATTTCGATAAGGGCGCGGCGGCATCTATGCATGCTAATCCAAACCAACAAGAAATTGACGCGTCATGGTATGCTGATCCTGATAATAAAGGCGCGATGGTTGATCAATTAGACGTTGCGATTCTGAGTGCTTTGGAAATTGACACGCACTTTAACGTCAACGTTATGTCTGGTTCAGACGGCGTGATTCGGGGCGCCATTGGTGGTCATCAGGACGCTGCGACGGCCAAGTTAACCATTATTTCTGCGCCACTTGTTCGTGGTCGGTTAGCGACGATTGTCCCAGAAGTGACGACCGTGGTAACACCTGGCGACTCAATTGATGTCGTTGTGACGGAATACGGCATTGCCATCAACCCACGTCGTCAAGACCTAGTTAAGGCGCTGAGCAATGTTCCCGGGGTACCGGTCTACACCATTGAAGAATTGCAACAACTTGCTGAAAAGAAAGTCGGCCAACCACAGCCCCTTGAATTTACGGATCGCACGGTTGCCTTGATTGAATACCGCGACGGGACGATTATTGATAGTATCAAAGCGGTTAAAGATTAAGCTTAATCGTGTTTGATTGCTAGAACGTGACATTTAAATAAATACCTAAAACAACGTTGATACTTTTGTGTCAACGTTGTTTTAGGTATCACGAAGTTAGCTGAAAATAGTCTATTTTGACGACTAATTTGAGGTGGGAAAGCAAACGTGATTGATCAGTTCATGTGAATAAATAAACATTTTTATTGAAGCCGGCGGTCAACCGGATTTTGTGGCTTTAATCGCCGTCATAGCAGCCTCATAATTAATACTTATAGCTAAAACTGGTTTTGACTATAGCCATATTGAGGCATTAGAATTAAATCATAAGTTGAATGTTATTTTTTTCACACATTTAGTAAGCGCTTACTACTATATTAATTGGAGGTCATCAACATGACAGAATATCGAGTAGAATCAGATACGTTAGGCGAAGTTAAAATTCCAGCAACCGCACTATGGGGTGCGCAAACTGAACGCAGTCGTCACAATTTCCCGACTGGAACGAAAATGCCACTAGAAATGATTCGGGCACTGCTTCAAATTAAGCGGGCAGCCGCGATTGCGAACAAGGAAGTTGAAGCAATGACTGCTGAAAAGGCTGATTTGATTGTGGCTGCCATTGATAAGCTGTTAGCGTTAGATGACGAAGACTTGCGTAAAGATTTCCCACTGGTTGTTTATCAAACCGGTTCCGGGACGCAAACGAACATGAACGTTAACGAAGTTGTGGCGCACATGGCTGGTAAAATCAATCCAGATATTGAAATCTTGCCAAATGATGATGTGAACCATGGTCAAAGTTCTAACGATATCTTCCCAACGGCAATGAATATTACGGCCGCCGTTGCAGTGGATAATTTAATTGCCGCTGCGGAACACTTATTAGCCGAATTAAAACTCAAGCAAAAGAAGTACTGGCGCGTCGTTAAAATCGGCCGGACCCATCTTCAAGATGCGACCCCACTAACATTCGGTCAAGAGGTTAGTGGCTGGGCTAGTGCCATTGAACATGATATTAACTACTTAAAACAATTGAACCCAACCTTGAGTGAACTTGCCATGGGCGGAACGGCCGTTGGGACTGGATTAAACGCTGCGCCGCACTTTGCTGAAAACATTGCGGCGGCGATGAGCAAACTTTATGGGATCGAATTTACAGCGGATTCCAACAAGTTTTATGGCTTAGCCCATCATTCTGGCTTGAACGTGGTTCACGGTGCCATTAAGACGTTGGCCGCTGATCTGATGAAGATTGCTAACGATGTTCGCTTCTTGGCTAGTGGTCCCCGTGCCGGCTATGATGAATTAAACATTCCTGCTAATGAACCTGGCTCATCAATTATGCCTGGTAAAGTTAACCCAACGCAGGCTGAAGCCATTACGATGGCGGCTGTCCGGGTTATGGGTAACGACGTGGTCGTGGACTTAGCATCAAGTCAAGGTAACTTTGAAATGAACGTTTACAAGACGGTCTTAATTGATGCCTTCTTGCAATCGGCTGAATTATTGACTGGGACCATTACTGGGTTCACAGACCGGATGATTGCCGGGTTGACAGTTAACCAAGATCGGATGGCTGAATTAGTCGACAGTTCATTGATGACCGTTACGGCCCTTTCACCACACATTGGCTACCATGACAGTGCGATGATTGCTCAGGAAGCTGAAAAGGCGGGAACGACTTTACGCGAAGCTGCAATTAAGTCTGGAAAAGTCACAGCGGAACAGTTCGATGAATGGATGGTTCCACTAGACATGACGAATATTGACGATTAAAGTAAAATGGGCTGAATTTTTTCAGCCCATTTCATGATGTGAGATGAAGTGAGAGGGGTAATTTGATGGCTGACAAATTTACGTTTACACCAACAGCATTAACGAATCTAAAAACCAATTATGACGTGGTCATTATTGGATCTGGTGGCGCCGGATTAACGGCTGCCATTCAAGCACATGAATTAGGACTGAAGCCGGTAATTCTAGAAAAGATGCCGAAAATTGGTGGTAATACTAACCGAGCATCCTCTGGTATGAATGCGGCGGAAACCAATGTGCAACTGCATCACCATATCGTTGACAGTTTTGAAGGTTTCTACGATGAAACCCTCAAAGGTGGCGGCGGGATGAACAATCAGGCATTGCTGAAGTTCTTTACAGAACACAGTGCCTTAGCAATTGACTGGTTGGCTGACCACGACATCAAACTGGA
The DNA here is from genome assembly GCF_001438845.1 of Lactiplantibacillus xiangfangensis. Classification (GTDB taxonomy): domain Bacteria; phylum Bacillota; class Bacilli; order Lactobacillales; family Lactobacillaceae; genus Lactiplantibacillus; species Lactiplantibacillus xiangfangensis. Next base: position 27,109 of record NZ_JQCL01000055.1, on the reverse strand, counting down.
TGATTTAACCATTACTGGTGGGATGAGTGTTATGCGGACCCACCGGCCAAGTTCGATGGCCCCAATTGGTGGTTTCTTAGTAACCGAATTATTAAAACAAGTTGCGGCGGCAAAATTACCATTATTTACGGACGTTAAAGTTGATAAGCTAATTATGACGGCTGGCAAAATCAGTGGTGTCCAGGCAACGACTCCTGACGGTGCAGTCACGATTACTGCGGGAGCAGTGTTACTAGCAACGGGGGGTTTTGGTGCTAACAAAGCTTTGCTAGGCAAGTATCGTGATGATCTCAAAGGTTATCAAACGACCAATCAACCGGGTGCAACCGGTGATGGGATTCTCCTAGCAGAAGCAGTCGGCGCAAAGGCGGTTGATATGGATCAAGTCCAAGTCCACCCAACTGTTCAGCAGGATACTGACCACGTTTACCTGATCGGTGAAGCCGTTCGGGGTGAAGGCGCAATCTTGGTCAACAAGCAGGGGGCCCGGTTCGTCAATGAATTGGATACACGTAAGAACGTCACGGCCGCAATTGACCAACTTGGTGGCACGGGTGCTTATCTGATTTTTGACCGGGGAATTCGTGACCGGGTTAAAGCGGTTGAATTTTACGATCATGTCGGTTTAGTGAAGACTGGTGCGGACTTAACCACGCTGGCGACTGAAACTGGATTGGATGGGGCCACGCTTGAAAAGACGGTCGCTGACTGGAATCAAGCGGTTGCCAACCATAAAGACACGGCTTTTAACCGGACAACTGGGATGGATCGCGACATTGCAACTGGCCCATTCTATTCAATTCATATTGCACCCGCCGTTCATTATACGATGGGGGGGATTGCAATTAATCCCGCAACCCAAGTGCTCGACAAAACGGATCAACCAATTGCTGGTTTGTTTGCGGCCGGCGAAGTCGTTGGTGGACTTCATGGGAATAACCGGATTGGCGGTAACTCGATTGCTGAAACGGTCATTTTTGGTCGGCAAGCCGGTCAACAAATGTTCAAATATTTACAGTAATTTTTTGAATAAGTAAGCCTTAATCGATCGTACGACTGTCACTAGTTGTGCGGTCGATTTTTGTATTCCAGTTGTCACTGATGACATGCGGTCGTGGGACCGGGGCTAGCCTGGGGAGCGGTCTAGCCCCTCGTCCGGAACAATTGCAAAAGGCGCAATTGTCCCGGACCGTCCGTGGTGTAAGGCCGGCAAAAAAAGCGCCGGTCAAACACCACCATCACGACCAATGCCATCAGTGACAACCTTCGATCATTCAATAAATAGAACGACAGTAAATCTATTGAAGTCGGACAACCTAATTCAGAAATAACGATTACTGTTTACAGTATTGATGACAGCTCAAACTGGGTCCTAACAGTAAATTAAGCGATAAATAGCTTGAAAATTAGTGGGGTTCAGTTAAGCTGAGAGTATAAGCAATTATTATAGGAAGAAAGTGACGAGCATGGCAACGATTTTTACGACGGGAGCATCACAAACGATTGCTGATATGCTGACGGCACGGGATCAACGTGTCGCGTATCAGCAAAAGTTAATGGCGGTCAATCCCCAAGCAACGATTGCGGCAATTAAGTTGAATATTCCGGGACCGATTAAGAATAACGATGCGCTCCGGCGGTTATTTTTGGCCGGAACGAAACGATTTGAAGCTCAGTTGTCGACGTACACCGTGGCTGCCGATTGGAATCATCCGGCAGGCAACGAACGGTTCTTGATTTTAGAGACGGACTTTGCAACGAGCAAGCGAATTGCCGTGGCTTTTGAAGAACAAGATCCACTCGGCCGTCTTTATGATATTGATATCTTGTGGGCGGGGTCGCAACGGGCAATGTCGCGGACGGACTTGGGGTTGCCGAAACGCCGCTGTCTATTATGCAATCGTGAAGCCAAAGATTGCGCCCGGTCGCGGCGGCATTCAGTTGCGGAACTCCAGCAAAAGATTGCTGACATGTACGTGACGGAATTTGGTGACCGCGCATGAATACGCGTGATTTAGATTATTTTCGGGCGTTAGTGGATTGCCAAAACTACACCATGGTTGCGAAACAGTTTGCCGTCTCACAACCAGCGGTGACCCAGGCAATTCAGCGGTTAGAAAAAGAATTCGCCGTCAAACTGGTTATTCAAGATCGCCGGCACCAGCAAACGCACATTACTCGTACTGGGTTGTTGCTTTATAAAAATGCCCAACAGATTCAAGCGAGTCTGAAGTTAGCGCATCAGGAGATTAAAAGTGCCCAGCAGACGGATATCAGGTTTGGCTTACCGCCAATTATTGGGACGCTATATTTTCCACAGATTGCGGAAAAGTTGTTACAAAATGGCTTGTTACAACAATTAAAAATCACTGAAACGGGTTCGGATGAACTACTGCGTAAATTGGTTCATGGCGAAATCAATATTGCGTTACTAGGGTCATACTTGCCATTTGATTTGCCGACGGTTCACGCGGATCACCTAGGTGCCCGGCCGTTTAGTATTATTGTGAGCCCGCAAAATAGTCTAGCGAAACAAACGGCGGTTAATTTTAAAGATTTAGGCCAAGCACAGTTTATTGGGCTTGATGGTAAGTACGTGCACCCGCAGGCTTTTCAGGCTTATTGTGATTTTGCGGGGGTTCATCCAGAAGTGATTTATCGGACGCCGGATATTTCCTGGGTAAAAGCTTTGGTTAAGGCCAATATGGGCATCAGCTTGCTGGTCCGTGATGTCGTCAAGGCGGATGATGGGGTGGTCTGTCTAGATATTAATGATCAGTTACCAGTCAGCTTTAATATTTCAGTTGTCACGCGAGCAGGCTATATACCAACGGCAGATGAACGACGGTTTATTGATCAGCTACTTCAAATGCGGATTTAAGAGAATTAAGGGTAGTTTGTTTAATGCCAGCAAGCAAATATGGCATATAACTTATCAGACTTGTTATTGTTGCAATGTAAAAAAGGGGGGCTGTGACAAAACTAGCTCCTGATAATTGAAAATGGACGTAAAGCCAAATTTTGGCTTTACGTCCATTTTTTGTTTTTGATTTTTGTCGCGTAAGTCGACCTATTGCGGTCAACTTGAGGATGTTTAGTGCCATTATAACGATTCCGACTTCCTTTTTGGTCTTTTCAAGACCTCGAACCAATTGAAATCCAAATAAGCTTTCATTTTTCCCAAAATTGGCTCGACATCAATCTTGCGTTGCGCGTAGATCGAACCAGTTTCTTGTGCTGAAAGTAGTTTACGTTTTTTAGCTTTAAAGTATTCCCAGGCCTCGTTAACTGAGATTCGTCGCAAATTCCCCTTCGATGTAAGCGCAGATGAGATTAACTAATGGTTCTCATCATATTTTTCAGCGATATACTCTTTGAATTGCCGTTAAATTTATTATCGCACTATTCACACGATTTAACGTAACTTTTAGATTGAATATCCGACGATTCTACTATATAAATGGAAAAGTCTTTGCGTTACTCTATGAAATTGGATGGAAGGAGTGAGGTTGGGACATTAGTGTGCTGACTTATTGGGATGGTGATTGTTAGCTGAAAATATTACGTTTGTAAAAATGTCGTTTAATAGGTTGGGGAGGTGTTATATTAAAAACATTGAAAGGCAATTAGTATTGAATTGATAAGCGACAAAAGTACAATGGATAGATTGGCTTACAATTATATTATTGTCTGACAATATTGAATGATACTGAATATACGATGAGAAATTTATTACGAAGAACTTCACAAGTTTGGATAGTTTTCAATCTTTAACAAAGAAAAACATGCAAAAATTTTCAGGTGGTTCACAAGCTGATTATAACTTTTTCTTTGTGGTCGGTCGTGGTGTTCGTAAAGGGTTGAGGTGGATTGGTAAACAGCATTTAGTTCTTGCATAACTTGGTAAGGGGGATAAATTATGAATAAAAAATTTGAACAGTATAAGGAATTATCAAATCAAAATTTATCAGGGATACAAGGAGGTAAATTCAGCTTTCTTATGCCTAATTGGTCTCAAGCACGCGATTCCATTTGGGGGTTCGTTGACGGGGTAATGGGGTACAAACATAAATCTAACAAAAAACGTCATTATTAAAAAAGTAAAGGGTCGCAGAAGCGCCTTTTTTGATTAGGAGAGAAAATATGATAACCAAGGGACTAAGTATACTAACAAATATATTTATTGGAATTGGATTGTTCTTGTTTATTCAGGTTCCAATTCTAGCTGACGGGTACTGGGATTGGTGGGGAGAGGATCGCACTAATGTAAATTTAGTTGCACATTGGCTGACCTTTCTAATATTAACAGCGTTTGTATCTGGAATAGTATTATGGATTTATCATGTGAATTTTCAACGATATCCATTTTTTAAAGGTATAAGCGTTAAAAATGTGTTAGCCACATTAGCAATTGCGGCTTTACTCGTTATAATTCAAATGGTTTTAAGTTTTGTTTTTTCCGCACATACGGAGAGCGAAAATAACGAAATCTTATCATTAATCAATAGCCCATTAGGTATGATTACCTTGATTGGATCAAACTTTGTAAGTCCTTTTTTAGAAGAAGTCTTATTTCGTGGAATTCTTCAAAACTATTTAACAATACATCTTTCGATGATTCCTTCATTGCTTTTAACAAATTTTTTATTTGCACTTGGACATGGATATGATATCGGAAATGCATTAGGAGTCTTCATAACAGGTTTAGGACTTTCGTGTCTTGCTGTTAGTACTAAGCATTTAGGTACCGCCATTTTAGGACATATTTGTGTTAATTGGATAGTAACCATTATTAATGTAGTAGCTAACTAAGCGATACGGGTTATTTAAGTGCAAAGACAGCATCACGAGTCCACTACTCTTCAATAAAATTATTGTGTTGGCAGAATGACCATTCTGATTCTAAGTAAAAGTCTCAGGTATTCTCAATTTGGGGAAAGCCTAAGATTTTTTTAACTCTGTGCAGATGTTGCCTGATGGTACTGCGGGTTTAGGAAAACACCTAAACAAGCCATACTCGTCGATAGCTGTGATTGGTCTTCTAGGAGATGTTTTATTAAAGTACAACACCGCGGTTAGTCCGTGGATAATGATATTAATTGCAATCTATTTATTTTTGCGTATATTTTTGTGAATAAATCAGGTTAAAGACATGAAAGTTAAATTTAGGGATTAATTACGGTTGCATCAGTATCTAGGCCAATGTGCACTGGTTATTCCGGTCGTCCGAAAATAATTGCAATAGCAAAGTTAATTTAGCGAAGGCGGACAGAATTGATGTGCTGTGTCGGCAACGGTAGCCGATGGTTCTTATCGACTACTGTTGCGGGGCGCTTCAAAGACGTGGGTTGTCGGCTTTGAAGCGAGGTCGCAGACCGTCCTGTGGCTGGGAACGTCCCCCATAGCACATCGGTTCTGTCCGCCGAAGCGACTAATTTATAAATAACTGGTTTTAAAAGTTGATAAAAAAGTGCTTTCAGAATTTTTGAAGGCACTTTTTTTATTAACGATAATCGAATTTGGCTTAATCATCAGTTGTCAAAGTCTCGTGCAGGATCGTGAGCAATTGTTGTTGCGCGGGTGTCAAGATGTGCGTAGTTCGGTACACGATGCTAGTAATGAATTCGGGGGGCTCAATGTCCATCAAGTCTAACCGGACGACATCCTTACGGTAATGGTCAACGATACTAGTGAAGAAGCCGATACCGACATTTTGGCCGATTAGCTTCATTAAGACGTGCGTGTCGTTAGAACGGAACACGATGTTGGGGCGGAAATGGTTTCGACGGGTGAGCTTATTGAATGCCGTGTTGTGAATAAAGTTACTGTTGAAAAAGACAAAATTTTCATGACGGAGTTCGCTAAAGTAAATCCGTTTACGTTGAGCAAGCGGGTGCTGCTTAGAGACGTAGATACAAAATGGCTGCCGGTCGAATTCCTCTGCAACCAAAGTCTGGTAGGCGAGGGGTTCGATTGACCCGAGCAGTGTCATGTCAACACGACCGTCACGGACGGCGTTGCGTAGCCAAATTGAGCCACCTTCAACCGTTTCAAGACCGGATAGGAGACCGGCTGACGCCAACCGGGCCCCCACCTTAGGAAAATAATGATTCTCGATAATTGGTGGCAAGCCTAAAATTAAGCGGTTCTGTGATAAGTTGTCAATTTCTTGATGAGCAAGCTGCAGTTCGTGCAAGACAATCTTGGTGTGCTCAGCTAATTGAGCACCGCTAGCCGTGACGTGTAATGTGTTTTGCGTGCGGTCGCGAATGACGAGTGGTGCGCCAAATTCAGCTTCGAGTCGTTTGATGGCAGTCGTAATGGTTGGCTGACTGACATTGAAAATTTTTGCGACTTTTGAAAAACTTTTTTCAAAAATTAATTTATCAAAATAAGCTAAGTCTTTTGTGTTCATTTCTATCACCTTTAAAATCAACGTTTTCAGTTACCTTATTTAATATATTTATATCATATCACAGATTTGACTATAAGAATTCCTTAAGATTAAACTTACGAATGTAAATTGATGAGCGCGTTGTGGTGATTTCATCCAAGCGCATTCGCTGACCGATGAATTGAAAAAGGTTAGTTCGTAAAATTAATTAATATAATATGGAGGAATTAAACATGACTCAAACTGCTGATAAGATTTTAAATAACCCATTTTTAAACAAAGGGACGGCATTTACGAAGGCCGAACGGCAAGCTTTAGGTTTGACCGGGACGTTGCCAAGCAATGTGCAGACGATCGATGAACAGACGACCCAAGCATACGCACAGTTCCAAAGCAAGGCGACTCGTTTGGAAAAACGGATTTTCTTAATGAACCTCTTCAATGAAAACCGGACGTTGTTCTACCATTTGATGGACGAACACGTGGTTGAATTTATGCCAGTCGTGTACGATCCAGTCGTTGCGGATTCCATCGAACAATACAACGAATTATTCTTAGATCCTCAAAACGCCGCTTTCGTTTCAGTTGATGCACCGGAAGACGTTGAAGCAACGTTACGTAACGCAGCGGAAGGCCGCGACATTCGTTTAGTTGTTGTAACTGATGCTGAAGGAATTCTTGGTATGGGGGACTGGGGTGTTAACGGTGTCGACATTGCCGTGGGTAAATTAATGGTTTACACCGCTGCTGCCGGAATCGACCCATCACAAGTTTTACCCGTAAGTATTGACGCCGGAACGAATAACCAAAAATTATTGGATGACCCGTTGTACTTAGGTAACCGTCACAAGCGTGTTTACGGTGACCAGTACTACGACGTGATTGACAAGTTCGTTGAAGCGGAACAAAAGTTGTACCCAGATTCACTCTTACATTGGGAAGACTTCGGTCGTTCAAACGCCCAAGTGATCTTAGACAAGTACAAGGATAAGATCGCAACTTTCAACGACGATATCCAAGGAACTGGGATGGTTGTTTTAGCCGGGATTCTCGGTGCCTTAAACATCTCAAAGGAAAGCATTAAGGATCAAAAGATTTTATCATTTGGTGCCGGTACTGCCGGAATGGGGATTGCTAACCAGATCATGGACGAATTGATGCAAGCTGGCCTGACGGAAGAAGAAGCTAAGCAACACTTCTACGCCGTTGATAAGCAAGGGTTGTTATTCGATGACACCGACGACTTGACGCCAGCACAAAAGGCCTTCACGCGTCAACGGAGCGAATTCAGCAACGCTGACGAATTGACCAACTTGGAAGCCGTTGTTAAGGCGGTTCACCCAACGGTTATGATTGGGACGTCAACGCAACCAGGGACCTTTACGGAAAGCATCATTAAGGAAATGGCTGCGCACACGGATCGGCCAATTATCTTCCCATTATCAAACCCAACTAAGTTAGCCGAAGCAACGGCTGAAGACTTGATCAAGTGGACGGATGGCCGTGCCCTGGTTGCGACTGGGATTCCAGCCGACGACGTTGAATACAAGGGTGTGACTTACCAAATCGGTCAAGGAAACAACGCCTTGATGTACCCTGGTTTAGGCTTTGGGTTGATTGCCGCAACTGCGAAGGTCTTGAACAGTGAGACTTTATCCGCAGCTTGCCACGCATTGGGTGGAATCGTTGATACGACTAAGCCGGGTGCCGCAGTCTTGCCACCAGTTTCAAAGATTACGGCTTTCTCCCAAACTTTGGCAGAAGTCGTTGCACAAAGTGTTATCGATCAAAAATTGAACAAGGAACCAATCAGTGATGCGAAGCAAGCCGTTGCTGATATGAAGTGGGTTCCTGAGTACAAAACAAGTAAGTAACAAAGTGGTTGGCTTTTAGAGAGAGCAATAACAACTAGTTTCAATAGTACACATTAAAAATTGTAGGAAGTGGGGACAAAAAACTCATGACTGTTTTATGGAATTCGATTCAAAGTGTCCTAGTGGTCGTTTTGATCATGATCTTAGGGTATGTACTACGACGGACGGGCTGGTTTGACGATCAATTTGCGGGGACCATCTCGAAATTTATCAAGAACATTGCATTGCCCGCATCCATCTTCGTTTCGGTGTTAGGACGCCTAACCCGGGGCCAATTAGCCTCATTTGCCGGTTACTTGGCATACGCCTTTGTGGCCGTTATCATTGGTTACTTGATTGCATTTGCGCTGGTTCGGATTATGAAAATCCGTCCTGGTCGTAAAGGGATCTTTATCAACGCAATCGTTAACGCCAACACGATTTTCATTGGACTACCATTAAACATGGCACTGTTCGGTGAAAAGAGTATGACGTACTTCCTGGTTTACTACGTGGTTAACACGGTCTCAACTTGGGCCTTCGGGGTATTCTTGATCTCTAATGATGACCCAACGAAGCCTAAGGAAAAGACCCACAACAAGATCGACTGGAAAAAGGTTATTCCAATGCCGTTGGTTGGTTTCTTAGTTGCCTTGGTCTTCTTACTGTTAAACGTTAACCCAACAAAGATTTCCTTCATTGGTTCAACGTTAACTTACGTTGGTAACTTGGTCACACCATTATCCCTGATCTATATCGGGATCGTGTTAGCTGACGCCGGCTTAAAGAGTATCCGGTTCGATCGTGATACGATCGTTGCTTTAGTTGGCCGGTTCGTCTTATCACCGGTCGTGATGGTCTTAGTACTCATGGCCGTTGGTAACATGGGTGTTTCGATGCCAACCTTAGCTTCACAAACGTTAATCGTGCAATCCGCGACACCGATGTTGGCTGTCTTGCCCATCTTGGCTAACGAAGCGCATGGGGACGTTGAATACGCAACGAACATTGTCACAACTAGTACCGTATTGTTCATTGTTGTTGTGCCAGTTCTGATGACATTAATTCAATATATCTAATTCATAAAAAAGCAATCTAAGCCGCTACTTAGATTGCTTTTTTTGGTGATAAATTGTGAGCAACTAAAAGTAAAAAAATTTTAAGTGCAAGTATTAAGTTTTCCATAAATTAATCTTTTATTATGTTAAAGTATTATTAGGAAATGCTGGGTCAATCGCTAGTTTGAGCCGGTTTCCAGTAAGGGTATTAGGAATTCAAAAAATGGAAGGGAAGTTTTTAGGGGGATGTTTGAGACACAGCGCACGTATGCGGCTGCTGATGATCATCAAGCGGGCGTGTTTTGTCCAAATTGTGGCCATTCGGTAACCGCTGGGGCAAAGTTTTGTCAACATTGTGGTTATGATTTAACAAGCGTCACGACGAGTCGACAAACACAACCGAAACGGCGGGTTTCACGGTGGAAGTGGATTACTTTGGGGATCGTTGTGGTCGCTTTGGGCGGTGCTTACGGCTATGGTCGCAGTTACTTTGCGCCTAGTAAGCAGCTTGACCGTGCCATTACCGCTATTAAGGGCAACCAGAAGACGGTGGCACAACAGTTTACTAGTTCGGATTCATCATTGAAGCTATCAGCGACGACGCTTAAACCATTGTTGACACACTTTAAAACGAAGCAGGCGGATTTAGCTCGGTTCCAAGAACAATTGAAAAATCAGTCAGTCACTAATGATGGTAACTTTCAATACGTTAAGACGGGGCGGACTTGGTTATTGTTTGATAAATATCAGATTCAAGTCAAACCACTTTACGTTAGTTTAACGACCAATCATAAAAACGTGCAGCTCAGCATGGACGGCAAACAGGTCGGAATCGCCGACAGTGACGATTATGATCAAAAAGTTGGGCCGCTGGTGCCAGGCGACTACACGCTTAGTTCAAGTGGCGTTGTGGGTGGTCACCGGCTTAAAAATAGTGCAACTTACTACCTCAAAGAAAACGCCAAAAGCTATGATTTAGGCTTGCGCACGATCTCGTTTAACGTGATTGGGGCACCGGGAACGGTCGTCTATTTGAATCACCAATCAGAGGGGACGATTGGCGATGACGGGACGTTAGCCGTTAAAGACGCGGCTTGGTCCAGTAATCTTGAATTGACTGGCAAGTATCCGGTAGGCAAGACCATGGTGGCGTCCAACCCGACTAGAATTAGTGACGGGGATGCCGATAGTGACGTCACGGTTGATTTTCCTAGTTTGATGTCTAAATCGGATGCGGATGATTACATCACGCAACTCTTTACGGCAATCAGTAATTACACTCGGAGCGGAGAAATCGATGACGCGACCGATGACAACAATAAAGCGTTATCAGATTACTTTGTTGACGGCACCGCTAACCGCGACTATCAGGAATTTATCGATATGGCGAAGGGGTATTACAAAAATGACGATGTCATGAGCGTGGATTACGAGCCAAGCGTCAGTTTATCCGTCCCCGCAACTAAGGGTCGCAGCCAGGTAACGTATGACGTTAAGTACCACTTTTCAAATACGAAGGACGACCGGGAACAAGTCTTTCGTTATACGGCAACGATTCAAAAAAATGGTGAGGACTACCAGATTGTTAAAATTAGTCCCGCACAAAAAATTCGTGCACACACAACTAACACTGATGAAGATGACGATTAACAGGAGGAGTTATAAATCATGAAATTTTGTCCAAACTGCGGGGAACAGGTCGATGGTGACACCCGTTTTTGTACGCACTGTGGGTATGACTTAAGGTCAAGCCGCTGAAACGGAAAACGGTCAGCCAGCAACTAGTCAAGCACCAATTGAACAGCCCGCAGGCCAACCTGACAACCAGGCCGCCTCAACGGACCGGGTGGCACAGCTACAATCATTATCCAAAAACTACTTTAAGTGGTTAGTTGATTCAATCAAACGGCCCAACGAAGAAGTCGAAGCGCAAAAGTATTTTGGCCTCGTGTCCATGCTGATCAGTGCGTTGTTGTTGACTTTTGCCATTGTTGCAGCAATCAACCGCTTCATCAAGCAAGCTTCCGAAGCTACCAATAACACGGTTACAATGAAGAGCCTTTCTTTTGGATTAGATTTTAAATTATTTATTCTAGTTGTTATTGGAATCTTGTTCTACGTCATCATTGGTTTTGGGGCCAGTGCGTTAGGCAACAAAGATGGCGGCGTTAACTTCTTTGACTATGTAAACCGCTTTGGTCATTTAACCAACGTGGCGATGATCTTGAACGTTATCCTTATTTTGTCCGTTTATACGATTACTTTTACCTCGGGCACATCGCTGACGTTTATTAAGCAATTAGGTTTTACGTCGATGGTTTTGATTGCCATCAGTTTGATTTGGCAAGTTGGGTATATTCTGTCCATTAACCAATCGCTTCACGCACCACGATTTGATAAGTTTTACGTGATTGTCTTAGCTTTAATTGTCCTAGCACTAGCCTTTTACATTTTTGGACGGGTCGAATGGGAGAACCTTGCCCTGGACTTCTCGTCTGAATTTTCACAGTCTAACAGTGGTTTAGGTAGTCTTTTCTAAGATAATGAATAATGGGGGATTAACAATGTTTTGTTCAAATTGCGGTCAGAAGGTTCCAGCGGATACGAAGTTTTGTCCACACTGTGGGGCGGATTTGCAGGCAGCCAAGGCGACGGATCAGCCACAAAAGGCGGCGGTTAAAAAGACAACGGCTACACCTCAAACGGGTCACGGTCGGTTAAGTGGCTTAGTTAACTGGTATCACGGCTTACAACGGCCGTGGTTAGTTTGGTTAGTCGCTTTATTGGTCGTTGTCGGTGTCGGTGGTGGGATTTACCACTACCGCAGTTTCCAGGTAGAAGTTGGTCGGCATAATCCGTGGTATTTAGTAAATACGACTCAGCTAGATGGTAAGACGGCTGCTATGAAACTCAGCTTTAATGACAGCGGTCGTGTGACGCTTAATGATAACAGCGATTCTGAAACGTTTGCCGCGTCGCTAAACGATTCCTTAGTTGATGGTGGTAGTTGGCATGGCGACCATAAAAAGGTTGTCATCAATTTGAATAAGAATGTGTATGGACAAAAAATCACTTTGACCAAGATGAATAAGGTATCGAAAACCATCGATGGTCATACGTACAAAGGGTATTTTGTTCAGACTGATTTCAACGCAAACGGGGGAAAGAGTAGCGTCAACATGTATTTGTTACACCGGTAGAATGGATTTTTGGAGGAAACGATATGCAACTTAATCATAAACGCTATCAGGCGGCCGATGACCGTGGCGGTAGCGATACCATGTTCTGTCCGAACTGTGGTCAGAAAGTAAAAACAACGGATGAGTTTTGCGGTAACTGTGGCTATAATTTAAAAGAGTTTAAGGCCCAGGAAGTTAGTGAAAGTGCGGCAGCACAACCGACGACACCAGCAAGCGCGCAATCAACCGAGGCGCCAGTCAGTGCACAGCCAAGCAAGGCGCAACCAAGTAGTAGTCAGGCGCAACAGCCTAAGTCTGGTGCAACCACGGCGAATGAAAAGGCTAACGTAGCGCCTAAGACAAACGATACGCAAACGACTGGTCCAACCCGTGAAGAGACGGTCCACGTGACCCGCAGTCGGAGCGAACACGTGGCGACGGGCAAGCCCGCTGGTACTAACGGAAGCGGTAAAGCGACGCCTAAGTGGGTTTGGATCGTTATCGCACTGGTCGTCATTGTATTAGGTGGCGGATACTTATTTGGGAAGAACTACTATTCACGCACGGCGCAATTGAATCGGGCCGTAACGGCCGTTAAAAACGGTGACAAGGGTGTTGCGGGATACTTTAGTTCTACAGATCCTAACTTGAAGTTAAGTGACGCTAAAATCAAGCCGTTAACGAAACACTTCAAGTCCAAGCCAGCGGCGTTAGCGAGTTTTAAGCGCCAGTTAAATAATGGGCAGACGAATGATGAACGCTTCACGTACCAATTGAGTGGTAAGCACTGGTTGCTTTTTGACAAGTACACCATTCACGTTAAACCAATCTACCCAACGGCAACTACTAACCGGGACGGTGCCAAGATTACGTTAGACGGCAAGCAAGTGGCGACGTCTAACAGCACGACCTATTCTAAGCAATTAGGGCCGTTGGTTCCTGGTGATTACAAGATTGCCTCTAACGGGACGGTTAACGGTTCGAAGATGACCAACAGTGGGACCTACTTTATTGATAAAGCGGGTCAAAGTGTTGATTTGGCATTACGGACGATTTCCTTTACGGTTCAAACGTCACCAAAGACGGCCGTTTACGTGAACGACAAGAAGGTCGGAACTGCGGACTCAACGGGTGACCTGAGCGTTAGTGAATTACCATGGTCTGGTAACATGGAAGTCACTGGTAAATACGGCAGTGGCGCTTCAACAGTGACCTCTAAAGCTTACAAAGTGACGACCGACAATGAGAACGTCACCTTGGAATTTGACGGTGTGATGAGCATGGACGATGCGAAGTCGTACATGGACGAATACTGGACGGCCATCAGCAACGTGACGTCATCGGGTGACGAAAGCGATGCGACTGATGATAACAGTAAGGATTTGAGTGAATACTTTACTGATGGGACGGAAAATCCTCAGTACAAGGAAATGATTCGGATGTCGAAGAGTTATCACAGTGCCGATGACATTTACGGGGTTAGCTATGACTGTGATGTCCGCTCGGTAGTGCCAACTGGCAAAGATAAGTTTACGATCACTTATTACCTGACTTATACGTTTGAATTGGAAGATACCAACCATATCCAAGAATTCAGCTACGATGCACACATGCAAAAGACGGGTAATGACGACTATAAGGTTGTTAAAGTCACGGGTGGTCAAAAGATTCGTGACACGCACGAAGATTAATTAATTACGACGGTAAAGCGAGGAAAAATTGATGTTAAATGAACGTTATCGGGTTTGCCCTAATTGTCAGTACGAAAATTTACAAGATGCAAATTTTTGTTTGAATTGTGGCAATAAGTTATCTACAGCGGATGAAAAATTACGGTTACCAAATTCAGGTGATCAACATTTCTTACATCCCGGTGTACAACTTGATGAGAGCGAACAAGCTATCGTTGATCAGTTAGTGATTACGAACGGAACGGTTCCTAACGGCTATACCCGGGTCACAGCGGTTTTTGCGACCGGAGATAATCAGGGTGAACGGGGCTATAAAGGTGCTTGGGAGGACTTAAACGTCAACCTGTGGCGGCTATGTGTCGGTAACCACTATGATGGGGTAGCGAACTTAAAAATCGTCCCAACGGTTCAAGGAGACCGCATTCGACTGTTTGGTTACGCGGATGGGCTAAAGAAAGCCTAAATACCCAGCGAATTAATAAAATCAAGATAGGGCTTAAGCAATGAGAAAAGTTGTTTAAGCCCTATCTTTTTTTGCTATAAAAATTAGAATATAATTAATTTTAATTGGATGATAAGTTTGAATATTGAAGACCCGATGAGAATAATCAATTGGATTGTATAAATTAACCAATCCCGATGAAACCGCTTATTTATAGCATTTGTAGAATAAATAAGTCGAAAAAATCGAGTTTTACTTGACACTTTGGGTGAAAATTAATAAAATTAAAAACGTTGTATTAATAAGAATTTGATTAGGAGGCAGCGATAAATGAAAGAATCACGGCGGTTATTGGTAAAAAAGCCGGTAAATCCAGCTAATTTTAATAAAAGTGGCCTCGCAAAAACGTTAAATGCGTTTAGTTTAACGATGATGGGGGTTGGCGCAATCGTTGGTTCCGGTATTTTTATTACCCCCGGAATTATTGCGGCCAAGTATGCCGGTCCGGCTGCCATGCTATCCTTTGTGATTGCTGCTGCGGTTTGTTCGTTAGCTGCCTTGTGTTATGCAGAATTTGCATCAACCATCCCGTTAGCGGGGAGTGCTTATACTTACGTCTATACGGTTTTTGGTGAATTTTTAGCGTGGATCTTAGGTTGGTCTTTGATTTCAGAGTACCTATTTGCGGTCTCTTCGGTGGCGGTCAGCTGGTCGTCATATTTCCAGAACCTACTGAGTGGATTTGGGATTAAGATTCCCGCATTCTGGTCGGCGGCCGCTGGTACGGCTGGCGCGCCACACGCTGGTTTTAATATTATTGCCTTTATTGTTGTGTTAGCCATTTCATTACTGTTAGTCGGTGGGGTGCAAGAATCAACCCGGGTCAATTCAATTATGGTAATTGTTAAAATTTTGGTCATCGTGTTGTTTATCGCCGTGGCAATCTTCTTCATTCGGCCCGCTAACTTCCATCCGTTCATGCCCCACGGGGTGCACGGACTAGTTAAAGGGGCGTCGTTAGCCTTTTATGCTTACATTGGGTTTGACGCCGTTTCAACGGCTTCTGAAGAAGTAAAAAATCCGAAACACGATATGCCGATTGGAATTATTGGCTCATTAGTCGTTGCTTCAATTTTGTACGTTGCCATGGCCGCCGTTTTAGTTGGGGTCGTCCACTACACTAAGTTAAACGTTGGGGACCCAGTGGCGTACGCGTTAGCAGTTATCCATCAAAATTGGGCAGCGGGGATCGTTTCCCTAGGTGCCGTTGTCGGAATGACGACCGTGCTGATTGTGATGCTTTACGGTGGGACCAGGTTGTTATTCGCAATTAGTCGGGACGGGTTATTACCAAAGGCATTTCGGACGTTGAGTCCCCGGACAAAGGTCCCAGTGCAGAGTACTTGGATCTTTGGAATCATTGCCAGCATTTTTGCGGCGGTCATTCCACTGGATAAAATTGCCGAGTTGGTGAATATCGGAACGCTATTTGCATTCGCGATGGTTTCTATCGGGGTCGTCTTTTTACGCAAGCACGAAACGCTACAACAAATTAATAGTTCGTTCAAAGTGCCGTTCTACCCAGTATTACCAGTTGTATCATTTTTAGCATGTATTTATTTAATGATTAACTTACAAGTGTTCACGTGGCACATGTTTGCCATCTGGATCACGATTGGGATCATTATCTACTTCCTATATAGCTACCGGCATTCACGAATTCGGGCCAATTTACGTGAAAACGATAAGTAGGGATGGAATTCAAAAAGCCAATCAGAAAAAATTCTGGTTGGCTTTTTCTATTGTTATAGTCGAAACGTGGGCCAAAAGGCAGTTTGTTCCGCTTAACCCGAAATCAGCGACTACTCCGAACTCAGGAATAATCGCTGATTTCACGTTAGTGCTCGCAAACTAATCGCCTTTTGACCCACTCTTAGCCCGTTTTCTATTTTACTAGTAGCGTGAAATCGGCAATGTTATAATGATTTGTATCTTAAATTCGTAGATTGGGGTGGCAAGTATGCAGCGACGGTCAAACGCTTACCACATAAGTGTATTAGCAGTATTAATGGCGATTATTATTATCCAAAATGTCGTCCCATTTTTGGGCTACATTCCATTAGCAGGGCTTAGTATCACAACGATTCATATCACGGTAATTATTGCGGCTGTCATACTTGGCCCACGTGACGGGGCATTAGTTGGTGGTATCTGGGGGATAATCGACTGGATTCGGGCGTTTGTAGCGCCGACTAGCCCGTTGGCCCCAATGGTATTTACTAACCCGTTAGTTTCGGTCTTACCACGAATCTTAATCGGCGTCGTTGCTGGTTGGGTGTTCATTTGGTTCAACCGCCGGCACAAAGCTGAATTAGGCTTGACCTTGGCAGGCATCGCCGGATCACTCACGAATACAATCTTAGTTTTGGGCCTGATTGGAACGTTGTACCAGCACCAAGCGGCTGGTTTTTACCAGGTTGATTTGAGTAAATTAATGCCATATTTATTAACAATCGTCGGGACCAACGGGGTGCCAGAAGCAATTTTGGCTGGGGTTTTAACACCGCTGATTGGGACCGCATTGTTACGGTTTAAACATAAATCGTAATTAGATTATTACAATAATACTAATATCCAGAATGCCATTTTTGGTGATAACGTTAATGTAGGATTAATAACAATAATAAATATGTGTTTTAGCGCAGGCGGGCAGGATTGGTGTGCAGTGGCGGCAACATTAGGCGGTGGTTCTTAGCCGACTGATGTTGCGGGGCGTTTTAAAGACGTGGGTTATCGGCTTTAAAGCGAGGGAGCAGACCGTACTGTGGCTGCGACTGTCCCTCACAGCACACCGATTCTGCTCGCCGGAACGGGAACACATGGCTATATATAAAAGAAACGCGATCTTCGTCTTGAAGATCGCGTTTCTTTTATTGAACGGCTTGAACTTGTTTTTGACTAATGACCACTTTGTCGTGATATTTGTCGACAATTTCAGCGTCCGTACTTTCAAATTCAATTAAGAAAGAGTTGGTATACACTTTGGCAATGGTGCCAGTAAACGGTTTACCTTCTAGTTGAAACTTAACTTGTGTGCCGATTTCCATGGTTAACCCTCTTCTCGTGGATCCTGTCGTTAATATAACACGGATTGCCAATTGAAGATAGTTAATTAACGGTTGAAGCGGCGACGTAAACTAGCCCAGAGACCAGTTGCCAAGGCGGCTAAGCTTGCACCTAAAGCAGCAATCCAAGTTTGTGGCTTGTCAGAAGTCTGTGGCAGGGTGTCAGCTTGTGCGGCAGCTGGTGCTTCTGAAGCGACACTGTGGTCAACCAATTGAGTTGGCGTTGCATTTGTCGTGTCAGTTGCATCAGTCGTATTAGTCATGTCAGCTGTATGAGTTGGCACACTAGCAATCGTAAAGCTTGATGCACTTGCTTGGGTACTATCGTCATGTTTAAGACTAGCTGTGACCACGGAACCGCTCTGATCTTCATCAATCAGGTCGTTAGCATTTAAGGTTAACACTGGTTTGGGCGTAACGGTAGTGGCTGCAGCTAAGCTGACGGCACTAACGGGACTGTCCGTTGTCGCGGTTAAGACTTTGAGGTTAACGTTGTTAGCAGCTTGAGTGTCGTTTTCTGAAACAGCCTTTGAATCGGTCTTAGTTGCCGTTGGGTCTAACGTTACTGGGTTAGTCTGATCAACATCTTCAGGCTTGGCCTGATTGAGCGTTGTTTGGCCTTTAGCGTTGTCGGTTGAATCCAAATGAGTGTTCTGACCTGCATTAGAATCGGTGGTTGGTTGTTCGAGCAACTCATCTTCAGGATCAACTGTAGTGGTTCCTGAATCAATGACGTTATCGTCTTGATCAGCCGTATCAGTCGTCGGTTCCGGAGTAGGGGTGATGATTTCAGCATCTTCTGGATCAACAGCTTCGCCGGTATCAACGTCCGTTGCCGTAGCGGTTGCTTCAGCAAG
The DNA here is from genome assembly GCF_001438845.1 of Lactiplantibacillus xiangfangensis. Taxonomy (GTDB): domain Bacteria; phylum Bacillota; class Bacilli; order Lactobacillales; family Lactobacillaceae; genus Lactiplantibacillus; species Lactiplantibacillus xiangfangensis. The sequence goes on along the minus strand of NZ_JQCL01000055.1, from coordinate 8,510 downwards.
GAAGTCTTTAATGTGTTGCGTGTATTGAAGCACCGCATTATTTGCCCCGGCGTGACCACCAACTTCGCCTGGTAAAATCCAAACAGTTTTAATCTTGGAATTATTAGCAGCGGCCAGTTCCAATGATTGCGTATACGGAATAAAAGCATCGTCTTCAGTGTGAATAAGCATTAGCGGTACCGTTACTTTGCTGGCAGCACTCACGCCGGAAATGTCATCGACGCTGAAGCCTTGTTGTTTCATTAGACGGTTGTTGATGACTGCTAGAACTTGGTCATACGATAAGAATGGAATGCTCGTGATTGCGGGCAGCCCAATTGACGTTAATTTAGATGAAATTGCCGCCACGGCCTTGTTGTATAGCGAACTTCCTAATTCGGGTAAGGTCGCGTAACCAGCATCGGCAATGACCGCCTTAACTGATTTTGAAAGACCTTGCACGGAAGCGGCTTCGATGACGGTATCGGCGCCTAGTGATTGACCGTAAAAGACGACTTCACTGTTTTTACCATTGCGTTCGTCAACTAAGCGAACCCAGTTCAACCAGTCGTACTTATCTTGGTAACCAAAGGTCATGTCGTTACCGTCACTTAAAAATTGTCCCCGTTGGCTTGGCATCAAAATATTATAGCCCATGTCGTACCAAATCTTAGAAACGTAACCGATCCAGTCCGGACGTTCGGTCCAACCTTGGCCAATGACAACGGTCTTGGTGGAATCACCATTTTGAATATAAGTTGCCCGAACATTTTGCGTTGGGTCGTTATATTCTGGTAGTGACCAAGTTTCTTTGGCGACGTTGTTGTACCAAGTTACGGCTGCTGGGTAATACGTTTCTGCGGCTTCGCGATCAGCGGCGTAGGCCACTGGATCAAGGCCGGTCCAAGTATTGGAAATGTCATAACGGGTTGGGTCAAGCGCGGTCCGAAAATTGGACAGGGCTTGAGAACCGGTTCCAGTAAAGACCATTTGATAGAGCAAGTTTCCAACGAGTTGGCTAGCAACTTTGCTTGGTAAGGCCTTTAGTTGGGCAACCATTTCCTCATACTTAGCTTTTGCTGCGGCCAGTTTATCCGTATTGCCAGTTGTGTCATTGATCGTTTTGATCAGGTTAACAAAGTCGCTGGCATCGAGGGTAACGGTCTTAGTTTCAGTCTGGTTAGTCGTGGAAACTTCTTTCCAGGTAATGGCATAAGGACCAGTTTGTTCAATGGTGATTTTACCTTGATGGTCCAACGTTTTATCGTCAGTCGTGTAGACGGGACCGTGGGAAGCATCCTCGGCTAAGCGGGCATCGGAAAGAACGGGTGAGATGGATTCCTTCTTGTCGAGCGTCGGTGTTTCAGCTGCTCGTTGTTTAGAGTCATCAGAAATAGCATTTGAAGTCACGTGACTATCAGCTGACGAGTCAACTGATTGCGCGTCGCTAGTGTCTGATGGGGTCCCTTCAGAACCGTCCGACGTGCCACTATTCACAGTGGATCCGGCAGTATCTGACTGGGTGGCATCGCTACCTTGTGAAGATTGGCTCGAATCACCACTACCAGCGTTGTCGCCATTCGTTTGACCATTCGTGTCATTGTTGCCTGGAAGGCCAGTCGGTTGGTCTTGTAACGATTGCTCGTTATTAGTCTCTTTGTTTTCAGTTCCGGCGGGAGCAGCGGCCCCATTCGCTGCTTCGTCCATATCCTCAGTTGCTACGGTAGGCTGTGCAGCAATGGCAGCGGTTGGTGCATCGGAGCCATTATTTGTGTCGGCTGCTTGAGCGTTGGTCGTCATTAATAGCGTTGTCCCCACACTAGCTAATGTGATTCCCGCGTATACCCAATGCTTACCGTACTTAAACATCTTATATCGGTCAATGACCGGTTTGGTTTGCGGTTTTCTGTTCATTATTTACTCCTCGCAATGATTTAATCTATTTCGTATTACGAATATACCATGTATAAACGGTTTTGTTAGCGGTTATCAATTTTATAATGAGCAAACGGGGTGCCTTTTAGATGATTAGGGTATATGTTCATACTATAAAATGGTTTAATATGCTGATTAATTGGATTGTAAAGCAACTTTACAAGCGCCAAGCGCGCTGCTTAAGTCTTTTAAAGTGATTTGAGTAGGGACAAAAATCACTAAAAAGCTGGTAAAGTGGTCATTATTGAAATAGCAACCGACTTTGAAAATTAAAGCGTTTGACTATTTTAGGATTAAAAGTTGAGATTGATTGAAATTTCACTTATCAGTTGATATGATAAGGATGAATCATTGTTTCCGCTTTCTTTGATGGGTTAGTGGGGGCGACAATTTAATAAAAAAGGGGGGACCATTATGAATCTCGGATTAAGTATTGTATCCTTAGCGCGGTTTCAATTTGCAATGACTACGGTGTTTCATTTCTTCTTTGTGCCATTATCAATTGGATTAGCCTTCGTAGTTGCGGTTATGGAAACAATTTACGTGGTTAAAAAAGACGTAATGTACAAACATATGGCGCAATTTTGGGGTCGAATTTTCCTACTTAGCTTTGCAGTTGGGGTAGTGACGGGGATAATTCAAGAATTTCAATTTGGGATGAATTGGTCTGAATATTCACGGTTCATGGGTGACATCTTTGGCGCACCGTTGGCGATTGAAGCCTTGGTTGCGTTCTTCATGGAATCCACGTTTATTGGTTTATGGATGTTTGGTTGGGACCGGTTTAACGCCGGTATCCACTGCGCATTTATCTGGTTAACTTCCATTGGGACGATGATTTCCGCAATGTGGATCTTAGCGGCCAACAGCTTCATGCAAAACCCAGTCGGTTTCATGATTAACGCCAAAACTGGGCGGGCACAGATGACCAGCTTTGGTGCTGTTATCAAGAACCCGCAACTGTGGTATGAATTGCCACACGTTTTGTTTGGTGCGTTTGTGACGGGGTCATTCGTTGTCGCAGGGATGGCAGCGTTCGCACTCTTAAAAAAGAAGAATGTGCAGTTCTTCCGCAAGTCAATCAAAGTTAGTCTAATCATCGGTTTGTTGGCAACGGTCGGCGTTGTCGGCATGGGTGATGTTCAAACCCGTTACATCATTAAAGAACAACCAATGAAGTTTGCCGCAACTGAAGGACTGTATAAGGACTCTGGTTCACCAGCAGCTTGGGCGATTGTTTCGGGTATGGATACTAAAAACCATAAGACGGATTGGTCGATCGAAGTACCGTACGTCTTGGACATCTTAAGCTACCACAAGCTTCAAGGTAACGTTAAGGGTCAAAATGCAATCAATAAAGAATTGCATGCTAAGTACGATAAGAAGTTTGGCAAGGACATGAATTACTATGTACCAACGAAGACGTTGTTCTGGAGCTTCCGGACAATGGCTTTCTCCGGCGGACTCTTCGCGTTGATTGCCATTGTTGGGCTGATCTTTAACCGGGCAAGTTCAACGCTGATTGAACGGCAACGCTGGTTCCTGTGGGTTCTTGGCATTTGCACGTTCCTACCATTTGTCGCGAATACGGCTGGTTGGTTCATTACGGAATTGGGTCGTTATCCATGGGTTGTTTATGGCCTGTTAACGATTGCCGATGCCGTTTCACCAAATGTCAGTGTGGCTTCACTATTAACTTCAAATATTATTTACTTCTGCCTGTTTAGTGGATTAGGTGTTGTGATGATTGTCTTATCACGACGTGCACTCCATCATGGTCCGGACGACTTGTTGAATGCACCTGATGACGCACCATACGATCCTTATGGTAAGGAGGCGTTCAGCCATGAGTAATTTACAATTTTTATGGTTTGTTCTGGTTGGCGTTTTATTTAGTGGCTTCTTCTTCTTGGAAGGGTTCGACTTTGGGGTCGGCATGGCCATTAAAAGTTTGGCGCAGACGCGTGAAGAACGCGACGTCGTTATTCATACGATTGGGCCGCACTGGGATGCCAATGAAGTTTGGTTGATTACTGCTGGTGGGGCGATGTTTGCTTCGTTTCCAATGTGGTATGCATCCTTATTCTCTGGATTCTATTTAATCCTATTGTTGATTTTAGTTGCCCTGATTATGCGCGGGGTCTCCTTTGAATTCCGGAGCCGGATGGAAAGCGATGCCGGTCGGAATTTCTGGGAATGGGCTGCAGCCATTGGTAGTGGTTGTGCCGCATTCTTATTCGGGATGATGTTTACCGCCATGGTCAAGGGGATGCCAATCAACGCCAATGGTGACATGACGGCACACTTTACCGACTACGTGAACTTGTTCTCAATCGTTGGTGGGGTTGCGGTCACGTTGCTCTGCTACTTGCACGGTCTGAACTTTATCCGTTTAAAGACGACCGGGACGTTGCGCGAACGGGCACTCAAGTGGGCTAAACCACTCTACTGGGTCCTGTTTGCTGGTGAAGTGGTCTTCGCCATCCTGCTTTTCTTCAGCACGGATTTCTTCGTAAAAAAGCCAATTTCAACGCTGATTCTAGTCGTTGTTTTGGTCGTGCTGACTTGCTTAGCCACTTACGGGGTGTACGGAAACCACGAATGGTTATCCTTTATTAGTAGCGGGTTATCGTTGATCGACGTGGTCGTGCTGTTATTTAACGGCCTCTTCCCACGTGTCATGATTGCCAACAACGCCGCTAACAGTATTTTGATCAAGAACGCTTCGAACTCACCATATACGCTTCACCTGATGACGGTCATTGCGTTATCGGTATTGCCAATCATGCTGGTCTACTTCATTTGGAGTTACTGGGTCTTCTATAAGCGCTTGGCTTCTTAAAGCAGTGTATTTTAACCGTGTGCCGCATCGTGCGGTGGTACAATTACTTTAATAGCACGATAGGGTCGTGACTTGGCCGCAGTGCCAAGTCGCGGCCCTTTCAATTTTTTAAGGTGGGAGGGATCGAATGTGTTTGATCCAGCTTTATTTAAACTACCGGGGATGCGCCGCTTAACGGTCCTATTGGTTTTGTTAGCGGTCATCGAAGGTCTATGTATTATTACACAAGCTTATTTTTTGTCCGTCGCAATTGTCGGACTTTGGCATTTACACAGTTTGCAAACGATCGTTCAACCGATGCTGATCTTTGCGCTGGCCTGGGTAGGCCGTCAATTGTTAGTTGTCATTAAAAACCACTTGATGTATCCAATCGTTGAAAAAACCAGCGGGGACTTGCGTCGACAAGTGATGCAAAAGCTGTACCAGTTAGGGCCGAGTTACGTGGCGAAGACTGGGACTGGGAACGTCGTTACGACTGCCTTAGAAGGTATCGACAAGGTGCAGACGTACCTGATGTTAGTTGTCATCAAAGTCATCGATATGATGGTTATTCCGTGGGTTATTTTGATTTACATTGCGTTTTTGCGTTGGCACGAAGCCTTATTTTTATTAGCCATTTTTCCGTTAATCATCGTATTTATGATTATTTTAGGCTACGCGGCGCAAGCTAAGGCTGATAAGCAGTACGTTGGTTACCAGCGGATGTCCAATCACTTTGTGGACACGTTACGAGGGTTACCAACGCTGAAACAGCTGGGTCTCAGCAAGCAGTACGCTAACAATGTTTACCATGTCAGCGAGGGGTACCGTAAGCAGACGATGTCCGTCATTAAAATTGCGATGCTCTCAACGTTTGCCCTCGATTTCTTCACGACGCTTTCAATTGCGGTCGTTGCGGTTTTCTTAGGCTTTGGCTTAGTTGACGGCACCATTACCTTACTGCCGGCGTTAGTGATCTTAGTTTTGTCGCCGGACTACTTCTTGCCACTGCGGCAATTTGCGAGTGACTATCACGCCACGCTGAACGGGAAAAACGCGTTTAGCGCCGTTCAGACTATGCTGGCGTTGCCAGTGCCAACTGAACGTGAGCAGCTTGGAACGACGCCGCTTGATTGGCAAGCGGATAGCACCTTGAGCTTGACCAACGTTGATTTTAGTTATGATGATCAGAAACCAGCTTTAAAGCAGCTCAGCTTTACGGCACACGGTTATCAACGCATTGGGATTATCGGCGCTTCGGGTTCGGGTAAATCGACGTTGATTAATCTGTTAGGGGGCTTTTTGACGCCCACTCCCGGCGCCGGTACTGTTCAAGTTAACGGTCAGACCGTCACGCATTTGAGCCAGCAAGCTTGGCAACAGAGTTTCTTTTACATTCCTCAAAATCCGTATTTGTTCCACGCGACGCTAGCTGAAAATATCGCATTTTATCAGCCCCATGCTGGACTGAGTGCGATTGGTCAAGCGGCTGAAAAAGCGGGCTTAACCGCTTGGATCAAGACGTTACCGGACGGTCTTGAAACCAAGATTGGTGAAGGATCGCGGGGCGTCAGTGGTGGTCAGGCCCAACGGATTGCGTTGGCCCGGGCCTTCCTTGACAGTAAGCGTAAGGTGCTGTTATTTGATGAACCAACCGCGCATTTGGATATTGAAACCGAAGCTGAGCTGAAAAAGACGATTTTACCCGTTTTAGACGATCACCTTGTCTTCTTTGCGACGCACCGGCTCCACTGGATTAATCAGATGGATTACGTGCTCGTGATGGACCACGGGCAAATCGTTGAACAGGGGACGCCCGCTGAATTAGAAGCACAAAACGGTGCGTACGTGCGGCTACGTAATGAAATGGTAGGTGCAGTGTAATGAAAGACTTTTTTGGAACGTTTAAACACGATACGTGGGTGATGCCGTACTTACGGAAGTATAAAAAGTTACTCACGCTAACCATCTTTTTAGGGTTAATGACCTTCTTCTGTGGGTCGGCGCTGATGTTTAACTCTGGATACTTGATTAGTAAAGCGGCGCGCCACCCCTATAATATTTTGATGATCTACGTGCCCATCGTTTTGACCCGGGCGTTTGGGATTGGCCGGCCCGCGTTTCGGTATGCGGAACGGATTACCAGTCATAACTGGGTGTTGCGCATCGTTTCCGATTTTCGTAAGAAGCTTTACCAGTCAGTCGCTAAGCACGCGGTGGCGATTCGGCAGAATTTCCAAACGGGGGATATCCTAAGCATCTTGGCTGATGATATCGACCACATCGAAAATTTGTACTTACGGACGGTATTTCCAACCGTGATTGCGCTAATCATGTACCTCGTTATTGTCATTGCACTGGGCTACTTCAGTTGGTGGTTTGGACTGTTAATGTTGTTACTGCTAGGATTAGTTGTGATTGTGATGCCACTGTGGTCCGTACTTTTAAACGGTGCGCGTGAATCGCAGAGCCGCAAGATTCAACAAAGTTTTTATACTGAACTGACGGATGCGGTCATGGGACTTGGCGACTGGTTGATTTCTGGACGTCAAAAGGATTTCTATGACCGGGAAGTCCAGCCGATTGAAAAAATCGCGGCGTTACGGCGTCAAGATCATCGATTCCAATGGTGGCGAGATTTTACAATTCAGATGATCTTTGGGGTGATCTGTATTGCGTTGTTAATTTGGAGTAGTTTCTACTGGACAACGAATTCAGCTAGTTCTAACTGGATCGCAGCCTTTGTTCTGTCAGTCTTCCCATTAGTTGATGCGTTGCTTTCTGTCAGCCAAGGGGTCAGTGAGTGGCCAAGTTATCAGCGGTCGATTCGGCGGGTCAACGCCTTAGACACCAAACCAACCGATGAAAGTGACCAGACCGTTTTGACGGAACCGTTCCAAGTCTTACAAGTTGCGGACCTGGACTTCAGTTACTCAGCGGGAAACCATCAAATTTTTGACCACTTGAACCTGACCTTGAAGGCTGGGGAAAAGCTCGCCTTGCTTGGGCCATCTGGGACTGGTAAGAGTACCTTGTTGAAACTGATTTTAGGCGATGTTCAGCCGGACCAGGGGAGCGTTCAGTTAAACGATGTGCCGGTTAGTCGGTTACAAAATCAGCGCGCCCAACTCTTTGGGGTGCTAGACCAACAACCATACTTGTTCAACACGTCGATTATGAATAACGTTCGAATGGGTAATGAGCAGGCTAGCGATGAACAGGTGAAGGCTGCGTTAAAGGCAGTCGAATTAGAACCTCTGATTCAATCACTTCCTGACGGCTACGAAACTGTCGTTGAAGAGGGCGGGGCCCGCTTCTCGGGTGGTGAACGGCAACGGCTCGCGCTGGCGCGGATTCTATTGCAGGATGCGCCCATCATTATTTTGGACGAACCGACCGTTAGCTTAGACCCAATTACGGAAGCCCACTTGTTAACAACGGTTTTCCGCGTACTACATGACAAAACGATTCTCTGGGTCACACACCATTTGGCTGGGGTCGAAAATGTCGATCAAGTTCGCTTCTTAGAAGACGGCCAATTCGACATGGCTGGCACGCCGGAAGAATTATACGCGACGGCACCTCGTTTTAAACGGTTATACGATTTGGACCGTGGCCGTGATGCCTAGCATTGTAGGACGATAGATTAATTTTAAAGGTAAAAAACAAACAGCCGTTAGGACCCTTTTTTCGAGTCCTAACGGCTGTTTTGATATTTATGGCTCTAGAATATTGGGTGTTGATGGAAATCCATCAACACCCAATTTTTGTGTAA
>NZ_JQCL01000054.1 GCF_001438845.1 Lactiplantibacillus xiangfangensis | reverse complement strand
AGGAAGCTGATCTTTTTTGTCCGAACAGCGTTCGGATTAATTTTACAATCTACCATATGATATTTATGTGACTTGTTTTGTCTAGAGTAAGTAATTTTCTTATAGGTCTTAAATGTTAATCTTTCGTAGTAATGATGTTTGGTGCTAATTGAAGAATACCAGTTACCCTTAATCTTTTTAGGCAACTTTTTAGTGTAACGGCGATAATGACCATATTTACCGCCAAAATTTAAAGCTTTTGGGGTTGTAGGTGCTGACGCTTGAGCTTTAAATTCAGTTCCACTAACTGCTAAGGTGACTAATGCAATCAGTAATACAAGTAATCCATGCTTCTTCATGTATAACGCTCCTCCAATAAATAATAATTTCCTTTAATTTCTCATTGCATATTATTTCAGTTAATTGATTTTTACAGCTTTATTTTGATTAATGAAGTCACAAGTTTGAACTACACTATTTGATGTGAGAATTTTGTTATTTGGAGACGAATATTTTTTGTCTAAACGCTTATTTTGATAATTTTTTAGAAATCCATGCGTGTTCCCTTTTTCGATAAATCATTGTTAAACCATAACACAACGGTTGTGTTTGTTCTTAACGCAGATGCGATTAATAGTCTTAGACATTCAGTCATGGACACTAGCTATGATTTTTTTCAACGTAATCAATCTTCAATTATTATTTATAATATCCCTTCAAAGTATAATACTTAAAAGGTAGAATTGAGTTATAAACTATAAGTAATATTATATCATGACAATAGTTTTACCATAAGGCCTTGACTAAGGAGGAGAAAAACATGGGATTGCTTAATATTTTTAAAACTAAAACTGATCAGAATTCAAATCCAACGAGGGGAAACATTGAGGAGGGAGATGTGCAGAAGTTTTTACATCTAGATGAGATATCAGCAGGTGATTTTCCTAAAGCTATTGCTAAGCTGTATGATTGGTTAGGTTATACGACTACAATACGGGATGGATTTAACGATAATTATATTGATATAATCGCAACTAAAGGACAGAAAAACCTGGCAATTCAAACGAAAGCATATAGCTTGAATTTTGATAAGGCACATGCAGTAGATAAAAGTGTTGTTAATGGATTACATAGTAACCTGAAAGATGGTCAACAAGGAATCATAGTTACAACGGGTGTTTTCACGTCTCCAGCGATGGAAGATGCTAAAAGACAGAGCATTAAATTATATGATCGAACGGCAATCTACCAACTAGTTGTGGCAGCAAATCCTAATTTGGCAGCTGAAGTACTGTATCGCAAATCATTAGATGAATTGAACCTAAGTCGTTGTCCTAAATGCCATGCTGGGTATTTAGCTAAACTATACAGTAGTAAAAAGGATAAATATTATTATCAGTGTCTAAATTGTCATGAGATTTCATATGAAAATCAACTCGATTAAAGTAAAAATATTAATCTGGATTTGAAGGTTAGTTAAACTTTTTAACATCTGCATGTTGAAATTTCAAATAGCTTTTGAAAGATTATAACAAGGCGGTTAGATAACAGTTGATTACTGTTTATACTGGCGAAGGTTTGGTATGATTGGTAAAAAATTTGATACTAGTAAAGGTTAAGGAGAATGCAACCATGAAAAACGATAAGTCTATCAAGAATAGAAGCTTGTGCGAAGCAAAATGTGAAATGGCTGTATCACCAGACGATAAAGAGCCGACTTTTCGAAAAGGTGAACCCGTTCGACCAGATGTTTTAAAGACTGCAATTGAAATCTTTGGTCAACATGAGGACCTAATGAAACGGCTGGAAGATCTATGATATTTTAATCAGGTTAGGAACGGTGTGAGTGCTAAAAAAACAGGTCCAGTGAAATCCCAATTGACCGGGACTTTACTGGACCTGCTGTGGTCTGTTAACTTGAATTACGCTAGTGCTTAGGGACACCACAGAATCCGTCACACGCACATTTACGTTCTGAAATCATCGGGCAAAGGCAGATACCATCCGAACTCGCGCAGCCACAGCCAGGGGCACAAGTCATCCCTGCGTGACAAAACGGATTGTCGTCTTTTTTAGTTTCGTTCTTTTTAACGTTTTCAGTCATTGTAATCGCCTCGAATTAAATTGATTAGCAACTCTCTAAGTTTTCAGTACTGATGACCTTAAACTTCTCATCGAGTTTCTTGGTCAACTGAGCTTGTTCTTGGTCAGTCAATTGGGTCCGCTCGCTACCAGCGGTGGGGTGGGTCAGTACTTGCTGGTATAACGCACTTTTCGCACTCGCTTTATCGTCGATTTTAACCGCCACCGCTGTGCTGAGCCCAGTAGTTGTATCCACGTACGCGCCGCCGTTATTCACAATAAATCCAGCTGCAAAATAATCTTGATGATTAACAAGAAAATACTCAGTCATGATCGGTCTCCCTCTTAGATAAAGATTTACTGCATACCTGCATTATACTAGCCAGCATGAATAAAACAACATTATCAGTTTGTTCACAATCATGTAGCGTATTTGGGGATAAGTGAAGGAGAATAGTCTATTTTAGTTTTCCACAAGTGGACAACTGTTGTGGCTAGTCGGTTATCCACATAAGAAACTGAATAAGTGGTCAAATTTGTAAATAATTAAACGCTGAAGAACAGAACCAGATTGGTTGCCATTCTTCAGCGTTTAATTATTTACAACTATTTCAAGTTAACTAATGCTTGAGCCGCCTTGCGTCCTTGGTGCACGATGCCAGAGATAGCTGTCCCTGAACCAGGGTAGTAAGGGCCAATCCAACCGCCGGCGTTGAGTCCGGCCGCATAGAGTCCCGTAATTGGTTGTTTGAAGTTATTCAGCACTTGACCATCAACGTTAATGGTTAAGCCGCCCAGTGCCCCCAAGTTAGTTGCTTGGTTATGATAGGCATAAAATGGTGCCAGGAGTGGCTTTAAGCCAGTTTTCCGACCAAATTCCAAGTCCGTTCCGTGGCTAACGTTTTCATTCCAAGTTGAGATGGTTGCTTCTAAATTAGCAGCGGGAACGTCAATTAACTTAGCGAGTGCTTCAATACTATCGGCGCGTTTAACAACGCCGTCCTTTACATCGCTTGCTAAACTCTCGTCCGTCCAAACGCTACCGGGTTCGTGAATGGAATTTTGACCAAAAATCATGTAGGTCGGTTTGCCTAATTGTTTTTCTTGTTGGAAAATGGCGCGATATTCATAAGCGTAGGTCGCGTCCTCACAGACGAAGCGGCGACCAGCACCGTTGACGAACACTAACGGGATGGTTGGAATTTGATTACTCGTTCCGTTCCCGGTCTTACCACAGAAGTCAATCGTACCGCCCATACCACTAACAGCGGCACCAGCCGATAATCCCATTAATAGGCCATCACCAGTATCAGTTTTAGCGGATAGACAGGTATTAAACATCAAGTCATTATAATGTTGTGGACTGTAGGCTTTAGCCAGTGCTGGGTTATGATCAATACTTGCGGTAGCTAAAATGACACCACGAGTTGCCCGAATGAGTTGTGACTGACCATCATGGGTAACTTTCACACCGTACACCGTATGATCCGTTGCGTCTTGAACTAAGGCGATGGCGGGCGTCTCATAGTGAATGGTTGCGCCGGCTTTAAGTGCGGCTTTTAGAAGGGTTTGGGTTAAAACTAAACCATCACCCATACCGCCGCCAGTCCCCGTGCCGTTATCATAGACGTGAATTCGATCGGCAAAGTTTTCAGAATCAACGTATGGAATCTGACAGTGCCCGTAGACACTAATCCAATGAATACCAAGGTCGGCCAACCAGTCAATATTCTTGGGAGCACCATTTGCTAAATCCTTAACGAGTTCGGGATCAACGGTATTTTCCCCAGCTTGAAGCCATAATTTAGCGTGCTTAGCAGGGGTGTCGTCAGGATAGTCCGTACTCTTTTTTTGCAAGGCTGTTCCAGCCGCTTGAATCACCCCACCGGAATAGTTAGTTGTCCCACCAGGAATGCCGCTTTTTTCACTAATATAGACCGAAAGTCCTGACCGGGCAGCTTCGGCTGCGGCAGCCAAACCGGCACCACCAGCACCAACAACGACGACATCGTAGCTGGCATCGAAGGTTAAATCGGGTTGATAAGCGACAGCTGGGATGACTGGAGACGGATTGCTTGGCGTTTCTTCTGGATTAGCGGAAGCGCCAGTTGTTGCATCGGTCGTTTCCAGCTGGTCAGGGGCGTCAACTGTGAGGTCAGTAGCTTCTTCCGCGGTTAAACGCCCTGAGCTAACAGCTAAAGCCTTTTTAACGGCATTTTTAAAGCTGTTTGAACTAACGGATGCACCAGAAACGGCGTCAACATCCGCATTGTTAACCGCTTTCATTTTTTGTTGCATTTGTTGGATACCTAACGCGCCCACGGTACCCGCTGGTGTGTCGGTCGTAACGTCGATTAACTTGTTATGATCATCAACCGTAACGGTAGCGGTGATAACGCCGTGAAATCCTTGAACAGCGCCAATGAATTTTTTAGTCATAAGAGTAACTTCCTTTCAAAAAAAGAATGTTCAGTAATTAACAATATAATAGCACATTTTTTATTACTCGGGTAAGACTTTTTGGCCAATGTTATAATCAATATAATGACGGAGGAAATCAGCAGATGACAAAAGCAACGGATAACAGCATTATGATAACGGCAATCGATTTATTTAAAGCCCAACAATTTGAGCAGGTGACGGTTAATGATATCTGCCAGGCTTGTGGAATTACTAAACCGACTTTTTATTATCACTTCAGCAATAAGGACCAGTTGATTAGTCGATATTTTCGTGGCTTGGTCGAACAATTACCAGCACAATTACGATGTCAAAATGGCGCACAAAATCCACTTGAGCGCATCTATGATTTCTTTCAGCAGACGATTCAAGTGATTCAAACGCTGGGCCCCGATCTGTACAGTCAGCTCTATATTTCTAATTTAAAAAGTAATCAACATACCTTTGATTTTAGTGAAGCAATCAACAAGTATGTCACTGAGCTGATCAGTCAGGCACAGGCTAGTGGGCTGATAAACAATCCGGCTTCAGCCGTGACCCTTTATCGTAATTCAGTTTTCTTATTTGAAGGCTATGAAATTAACTGGTGTTTTCAAAAAGGGGAATTTGATGCTTTTTCAGCGACTAAACAAGGTTTAGCGGTTTTGTTTGTGACTAATGATGTGAAGGATACAACTGACTAAAGTTAGTTAAAACGTTCCGTGTTAAGCCGATGTGACGTCTTTATTGATTAGTCTCCTAAAGATTGAAAGTCCCAAAATTGCTGTCAACGTTGCAACAGCAATAATTATTATTCCTAAAATTAGCCGCTCCATCGGGTAGCCTTGAGTGCTATGGAGGACGGTCCCAGCCAAAGGACGGTCTGGAACCTCACTTCAAAGTCGCCAGCCCACGTCTTTGAAATGCCCGGCAAGATTAGTTGGATAAACCACCGGCTAATCTTGCTGACACAGCACTCGAGGGTACCCGACTGCGCTAAAAAATATCTTCCTATTGCTTTTACTGTCGGATAATCAGTGGTAACCTCCGATTATCCGATTAGCGTCACATTTATCATAGGCAACTTCCAGTTATGTTGAGATTGCTATCAAACTTGACCAATTTATTTTAAGACAATCTTAGCATAGCTGGCAGAACCAGTGGGCGGTGTCGGCACCGTTCTCTGTCTGTAGCCGACCCCATGGCCCACTGATTCTGCCGGCGAAGCGCTGAAGAATGTTAATCTTCTAATGATAAGCAGTGTTATGGCAACGATTGAACTAGTTTTAGCACTTTCAATCTTTAGTTAGTCTCTAAATCTAATCAGCTGAACCTTTAAAAATCAAAAAGCCGACCCGCCAGCACCATTGATGACACGTAAATCTGTCATCAATGGTCGCAATGGGGGCCGACTTTTTTGATTAACGCTTTAATAATTTTGGGGAAACGATTGTAAGCGTTACTAATTCAATTACTTACTGCGTGGTGCTTGGGGATGCAACACGGCCGCTTTTTGTGGAATCGTTTGGTCGCGACCAAGGTACATCTGGTAGAACGGCGGAACGTCGTTGATCATCTTCAACAGCGCTGCTTGTAGTTCTGGGAGCTTAGCGGGATCGAGGGCTGGAAGATCCGCAGCCGTCACGTCACCATGAATACCTGCAAAGCGTTTAACGCGTTCTAACAAGTAGCGTACATCGTAGCGTGATGGGTTGACTTCGATAACGGCTTTGTCGAAGTGCAGCAATCCGTAGACGGCTTCTAAACCGGTCCGTACCGAGGTTTCAACGGTGAAGACCACGTCGTCATCGATTTCAACAAATTGACCTAATAGGGCGAGGTTGGTGCACCCATCAGGGATAACGTTTGGCCGATCGCCAAGTTCACGCGGCATAAATTGCGCGGTACAGTATGGCATCATGGCCGTTGACATGTAAGTGTGAGCTAAGACTTCATCTTTGATGTCTAACATCCCTAAATGATAGAGCAGTTCGGTCATAATTTCATTACCGGTACAGTCCCACATCCGTTTCTTAATGTAGTTCCCGGTATTTTCACCATAAAGGCCGTACCCCCAACCAACTTCCTCGTCGTTGGCTTGGTAAGGGAAGAATGGTTTATGGTGAATTTCAAATGAAAGATCCCAATTTGAGTCCTTAAATGTCATCAAACCACCGGTACCGGCTGGGCTACCAGACATTGTTTCGATCCGTTTGAAGAATTCAGGATAATCCTTAACGGTTGGGAAGAATGAGATCCACTTGGTTTTGTCAATTTGACCAAGGAACTTTTCGGGATGGCCGAACTTGGCATCCTTGTTAGCAAGGTTCTTCCAAATAGTGAACGTCCCCATATCAGTAGTGTCACGGTTGGTTTCAGCGACGGTGTGGTTATCACCAAAAGTACTGTTTTCGCTGATTGAACCTGTCGTGACGAAGACGAGGTCTTGAGGTGCAACGGAAACGTTCGCCTTGATGCCGTTCTGAGAGGCAATAATCGTATTGACGGTGTTGTTGGTATCATCTAGTTGTAAGTCGGTGACCGTGAAGTTGTTAACGAACGTAACTCCTTTGTCGGTTAACCAGCGTTCAATCGGCAAAATAATGGCATCGTATTCGTTGTACTTAGTATGAATGAAGCCTTCCAAATATTCGTGACGCGTGATGAAAGTAAATCGTTGCCAGTAACGCCGGCATTCAATGGCGCTGTGGTAATGTTTGAATGCTAATTGACTGTGGAAACAAGTCCAGAAGTTTGTCTTGAAGAAGCCCTCGTCGAAGAAGTCATCGAGACGCTTGTTAGCGAGTTCTTCCTCAGATGAGCTGACGATTTGACGCATCGCTTCAGCGTAGCGTGGTTCCAATTTGTAGTCGTGATAGTGACTGTCGATTTCACCTTGGTTAATGATGACCCGCGCTTCACTGTGAATTGGTTCATCACGGTTAAAGTCAACCACGTCATCGAGTACCGTTCGACCCGGATTTTCTAATGATGGAATCTTACTGCACAAATACCATAAACACTCCATATAAGGTTCAAGTTCGCGTTCAGCACGGCAGAGGTAGCCGGCATTTTGCTTCGTGCCGTCCATCGAGCCACCGACAACTGGTTTCTTTTCATAGATTGTGACGTTGCGAGCGGGCATTTGGGCGTCATCAATTAGAAAAACTGCGGTGGCTAAGCCAGCAATCCCGCCACCAACGATGTTTGCACGCCGATCGTCAATGCCGGCTGGTTTGAGTGGTCGATACATAGTTTGATAAATGTTCATTGTAAAAGCCTTCTTCAATTGGATTTCTTGCTTGTCTTTACAATAGGTCGTGCCTGCTTTGAGAACAATTGACAAAAAAAATAAACTGTCAAAATTTTGACAGTTCACAAAAATTGTAAATCTTATTTAGTATAACGTTGAAGTGCTTTTTGAAAATCGCCTTGAATCAAGACACCGGTTTGTTCCACGATGTCTTTGGGATCAGCTTTGAGGCCGCTTTTGAGCCAATCAAAGATTAACGCGATGAAGGCTAAACTATAGAAATGAGCAATAAAATCCTTATGTTCTTGTGCCACGTTCAGTCCCTGTGCTTGGCGTTCAACGACGGCGATGATGTACTGATCAAGGACTTGGTAGATGTATTTTTCCAATACATCGCGGTAGGCGGACTGGTAGGTGTTGATAACCAAGTATTGATTCTTTTGAATGGTCAACATGACGTTAAGAAAGCCCTGTTGCCAGTTATCGTAATCAGCAACATTAGCTAGTAATCTAGCGGTTGCGCGTTTGGCCGTCCACTCGACGAGTTCGTAGATATCAGCAAAATGATTATAAAATGTTTGCCGAGTTAGGCCGCAATCATCGGCGATGGTTTGAATCGTGATCTTATCGACGGGTGTTTGTTGCAATTCGCGAATTAAAGCGTTCGATAGGTGTTCTTTTGTGTTGATATGCATGAATCAGTAGTACCCCCCTACAAGGTTAGCTGCAACTTATTATACAATGATTGGACCGATTGGTGAACACTTTTTAAAGCCACTGGTTAAGGCATTTTGAATGTGACTCATAAAGCAGTGGAGGCGTGAATTTTGGACTGCTAGCAGCACACGTTTAGCGAGTTATCCCGAATGACCTGTGAATTTTGGGGATAAGTGCTATGAAAACGGCCTTTTTAGTTATCCACAGGGTGATAACTTTCGCAACTGAGTTGTCCACAGTCGGTTGGTCATGTCCGGCGGTATCCGTGATTGGCCCGGTAATCGTTGGGGGTCATGTCAACAGCGCGTTTGAAGAGGGCAAAGAAACTACTAATATTTTTGTAGCCCAACTCGACTGAAATTTCTTCAATCGTCTTATTTGATAGGGCAAGCATGCGTTTTGCTAACTCAATGCGAATGAAGGCTAACTGTTCGCTGAAACTTTTATTGAATAAATTCTGACATAATCTTGAAAAGTAATTCTTATTATAACCAAAATGTTCAGCGGTGCCGTGTAGCGTTGCGTCCTGATTATGCAGGACTAAGTAATTAAAAATTAGTCCGGATTGGGTATCAGCGCTGGCGTGGTGAATGTCGGTGCCGGGAAAATCGGAGTCTGAAATTGAGATGGTTTGTTCATGATTACGTAACAATTCAGTTAGCAAAAGTCCCGCGCTCATCTCGCGTTGGTAGTTTAAGAAAACGTCGTTTAAATCTTGCCGTTCAAGTTCGGCTAGTAGGTCAAAATAGCTGTGTTTAATCTGATCGGCTTGGTGCCGGTAAACGATGTAGTGTAATTCGTGTTCGCCGGCATTCATGAGGTCGTGGACCATGGGATTGTCCCCCACAATCACCATATTCAAGGGCGTAGGCGCATGGAGACATTCTGAAAAGACACGTAGGTTGGCCGGTGCGGCTAAACTTTTGAGGGTAACGGGATTGTTGGATGACATCATAATCACGTCAAATGGCGCTAAGGAAACGTATTTGCCGTTCAAGTCCAATTCACAGGGAGACAAGCTTTCAATAAAACGAATGTGAAAAGGTTCGCTAATGTTTTCATTTTGTGGGCGAATTTTGAAATTTGTGTCATTGAAATCAGTTTCTTTCAACGTTAATGCGGATGTAATCAGATAATTTCTAGCCAAAAGTACTCCTCCATTTACAGAAAAGTGACATTTTCATAGTAATAAAGTTATTATACACTATCTACTTGTTCACTTTTTAGCTTTATACTGACTTTGGAAATTAAGTTAAGGAGTGAACAAGAATGACAAATACAACGATGAATACTGATGTTTTAGTTGCTGGTACGGGTGGTACTGGCTTAGCGGCTGCGTACGCCGCTGCTGAAAAAGGGTTAAAAGTTTTAGTGATTGAAAAACAACCCCAAATTGGTGGGAATACGAAAATCTCAAGTGGCTTTTTCGCAATTGATTCCAAGGAACAACGGGCAGCTGGCATGAAAATGTCGACTAAAACGGCGATCTCGGAATTAGCAAATTATAACCACTACTTGTCCAACGGTGTTTTATTAGCACGGATTGTCAATCGTTCAGCGGACACGTTAGCTTGGTTGGAAAAATTAGGTATGGAAATTAAACTGAACCCAACGGCCAAAACGACGCAATTTGCACATCGTAATAATGATTATCGTGGCGGTTCATACCACATGTACCAACATAAAGATGAAAGCTATCAACGGATCCAACAAACCTTGGAAGACGCCGGCGTTAAGTTTCAATTTAAGACAACCATGACCGACTTGATTATGGCCGATGGCAAAGTCGCCGGCGTTACTGCGACAACTGATGATGGTGATCAATTAACGATCAATGCCCAAGCAGTGATTGTTGCAACTGGTGGCTACGGTGGCGATGCGAAAAAGGTTGCTAAGACCATGCACACTTCTGATTTGCGGACCTTAGGGGTTCCAAACGATGGTGAAGGCATGAGCGCAATGGTCAAAGCCGGTGCAACGGATATTGACAGTCACGCTTTGATTCATGCAGCCCAGTTAGCAAAATCAAAAGTGACCCAAAAGACTTCCGCAAAACATTTGGCCGGTTTCTCATCAAACGCGTTGACGCAACTATTGTTAACGCCACAACTTTGGGTTAACAAAAAAGGAAAGCGCTTTACTAACGAAGACGTTGTTTACGACACCGTTGAATGGGCCAACGCCGCTTGGTCACAAGGTGGGAAGTATTTATTCGTTGTTGATCAAGCCACTCTGGATACTTTTACAGCTGATAAGAACGCGGAAGAAGTTTCCCAAGCTGGCCCCGGTGCGGCAACAGGTCGTGGTGACTTTACCAAGTTGGCTGAAGAAGCCATTCAAGGTGAAACGGCTTACCGCGGCGCAACGTTGACTGAATTAGCTACCAAGGCGGGATTCAACGCTGATGACTTTGTTAAGACGGTTGATACTTATAATCAAGCCGTTCATAACCAGGATGATCAAGAATTTGGTAAGTCTACTAAATCACTGGCTTACTCAGTTGAAAAGGGGCCGTTCTACGCCCTTATCAGTCAGGCGGCCTACCTTGGGACTGTCGGTGGTGTCCGGGTCGATGAGAACCTTGCCGTATTAGACGATAATTTCAAACCAATCCCAGGTCTTTATACGGGTGGTGCCAATGCTGGTGGCTACTACGAAGGCCATAGCTATCCTGCCTTTGAAGGGTTAGCTTCTGGATTTACGTGGACTTCTGGCCGAATTGCCGGGACGAGTGCGGCTGACTATGTCAAAGCAGCACCTGCAACGGTGTCGTCACATTAGTTAAGGGGGCTTTTGATTATGGACACACCAAGTAAAGCATATGTTTCGAAAACTAGAATTGGTGTTTTGGCGGTTAGTACGATGGGGATGGCAGCGTTAGCGATTACGCCATCCTACGCAGCGATTGCGAAAAACTTTGCACTGAGTAATACTAGCGTCCAAATGCTGACCTCATTACCGAACCTATTTATGATGTTGGCAGGATTAATTATTGGGAAGCTGACTGCTAGCAAAATCAATCTTAAAACGTTGACAATCAGTGCGATTATACTAGTTGTTATCGGGGGATTCTTACCACTTGCTTTTCATACCAGCTTCGCATTCCTACTCCTTTGTTCATGCTTAGTCGGGTTGGGGCAAGGTGCTTGCACGAACTTATCACAAGTTTTGATTTCTCAAATGTTGCCTGAAAAGGAACGGCAATCAACGATGGGGTTAACGACCACTTTCACGAATATTGGTGGGATCATCTTCATCATGGGTGGTGGCCAATTAGCCGCGACGAATACGTGGGTCAATAACTATTGGATCTACATTTTCTCGCTGTTAGTTTTGATCGTTACGCTAGCCTTAGTACCTTTCCACCCAGAAGCAGTTAACCAAGATGATGGTAGTAGTAATGAAAAAATTCAACTAAATAAGTACGTGTTCTACTGTGCTTTCTGGGGATTCTTCGTCATGTTACTGAACAACGTCTTGAATAACAACATTTCCTTGTTCGTTGTTCAAGAAAAACTGGGTGCAACGTCGCAGGCCGCGTTAACGTCGACCATTTCATTAATTGGCGGGATGCTATGTGGCTTGATTGTTGGTGTGATTGGGAAGAAGTTCAAATACACCTCGATCTCAATGTCATTTATCATCTACGGCTTATCGTACTTGCTTGTTGGGTTTGGCCATTCCTTATTGTTAGCATTCATTGGTAGCTTCTTCGTCGGTGCGGCGATGAGTATTGCGATGGGCCAATTCCCGTACTTGATTTCGATTTCAGTTGGTAAGAGTAGTGTGTCAATGGCCTTGGGTGTTTACGTCGCCATCTATTCTGTTGGTGGGGTCGTCAGTCCGTTTATTATTAATCCGTTGACCAGTGTCGTAGAGAACATGGGCTTGAACGTCTTTTCCGTTAGTGGCATTATTGCTTTGATTTTAGGTGTAGCTTGCATTCTATTAAACTTCCAGAAAAAGCTCGTTCAAGATGCGTTAAATTAAATATTTTAGTACTCGTGATGCCTGCAAATTCTTGTATGGCGTTACGAGTATTTTTTGCTTCTGGTAAAATGAAATCAACGATTACGAACTTGGAAGTTACGCAAACAAAACCGGACATGAAAGTAGGGATTAGTCATGAATTATAACTTGATGCCAATGAAGTATTTTGTCGATGTGGTTCAGACCCACGGATTCAGTTCGGCCGCCAAACGGAATTATGTTTCGGAGACGGCGGTCAGTTCCGCCATCAGCAAATTGGAAAATTCACTAGGTCAACGCTTGTTACACCGTTCCGCGGGGCAGTTTGCGCTGACGCCGGTCGGGGAACGATTCTATCACCGTGCTGTGGATATTTTGAATTCCTATAATGAAATTTGGCGGCACCCGGATACGCACCCTGATCAGTTAGTCCGCATTCACTTTTTGCAAGGCCTAGCAGACGATGCGGCTGAATTAGCAAACCGATTTCCGGCGCGCATGCAGGTTAATTTTGATGAAGAAGCCTTTAATCACAGTATTAGCCGCCTGATCAAGGGCGATTACGACATGCTGGTTGGGTTTGAGTTGGCGTTCTTAAATAATGCCAAACTGCGGACCGTGCCGTTTAAGGCGATCAATTTCGATTTGCTATTTAATGCTACGGAAGTTGCGACGGCCCCCGACCCGCAAGACTTACCGGCATTAGCCCGGAAATCAACGTTTTACTTACAATATTGGCAGTCGACCGGAATCTCCGATATTCAAGAAGCAATGTTAAAGGCCTATCGCCAAGGACCGTGGGACTATCAGCAGGTTTCCGGCGTTAATAGTTTTGCGGCCGCCTGCATGAATGTGAACTTTAGTGGTGGGGTAACGTTTGTCCCCGAAAACTTTAAAATTCCGGATAATTGTGAAAATATCTACAGATATACACCCGCGCATTTAAAACAAGCTTTTAAAGTGGTCGTTGCGATGAATAGTACGGCTAATAGTGATGTGTTTAAACTTTTAACGCAAGCGATAAGCTGAGGTTATCTGTGACAACTTTTATGTGTTGGCCCTAAATTGTGAATCAATATACAATATAGTTATTGAAAGATGAATTCGCATGAAAGGGTGAATTTTAAAATGAAAACGTTATCAACAGCGGTTGTCGTAGTCGGTTCTGGCTCAGCAGGAATTTCGGCGGCTTTTGAATTATACCAACAAAAAATCCCATTTATTTTATTGGAACGTGGTGACAAAGTTGGTGGTGCCGGCAAGTTTGGTGCTCATGGGGTCTTCGCCGTTAATTCAAAGCAGCAACAAGCCCAATGCGTTAAATACGGTTACGCAGAGGCCTTCAAAGGATTGACCGATTATAACCACTACTTTGTAAACGGGGAATTATTAGCCCGCTTCTTGAAACTTTCTGGCGCCAACATTGACCGGATGACGGCCATGGGGCTGCCCGTTACGGTGGAACAAAGTGAACAAAAAGCGCATTTAAATGATCCGCTAGTCTATCATAAGTTCAATAATTTCAAGGAAAAAATGGCGAACTGGGATCAATTACCAGCTAAATTTATTGCGGAGGGCAATCAGGTCTTGACGGAGACGGCCGCGGTTGATCTGGATTACAGTGACGGATTAAAGGCCGTCATCGTCGCTGACCAGTCGGGAACGAAGACGCGCATTGAAACTAGCAAAGTGATTTTTGCGGACGGTGGTTACTGCGGTGACCCTGACATGATGAAAGCTAAGTACGCCGATGCCGATGAATTTTTAAATTTAGGTGAACGTAAGGCAGAAGGTACGGGGATCAAATTAGCCAAAAAGCTCGGTGCCGATACGACCCATACCCCGGTCCTCTTCGCGCATGGTTGCGCCCCAAGTCTTCAAATTAACCCAATGCGGCGGGACAGTAGCGTTGAAACGTTGACCAATCTTCCGTTGTTATGGTTGGACAAAACGGCTAACCGGTTTGTCAACGAGGACGCCGTTTACGACTTTGCAATGTGGGCGAACGCTGCGCATAACGTCCAAGGCAAATACTACGTACTCTTAGATCAAAAGACGCTTGACCACTTTAAGACGCACGAAGTTCCACTAGAAGATACGTTCGAACGTCAATTTTGTGAAGTTGGGCAGACACCCCGGACGACCGTTGGGCCACTACCAAATATTCAAACGGACTTTGACGCGGCCATTCAAACGGGAGAAGTGGTTAAAGCCGATTCACTCGCGGACTTGGCAACTAAATTGAACCTCTCACTAGCAGCTTTACAGCGCAGCGTTCAATCTTACAACCAAGCTGTTGACCAGCATGAAGACGACGTTTTCTTGAAGCCGAGTGACGAATTGCTATTTGGTGTGACGGACGGTCCGGTGTACGCAATCGTGGAACATTGTGCCATCTTAGGGACTTTGGATGGGGTCAACGTGAACCGCAATTGCGAACCCGTCACGACGGCGGGAGCGCCAATTAAGGATTTATACGTTGTTGGTAATAATGTGAATGGCTTGTACTCTGACGGTTATCCAAGTTATGAAGGCATTGCGAACGGTTTTGCCTTTGTCTCTGGTTGGATCGCCGCACAGGAAGCCGTTAAGAGTTTGAAACAAGCAAAAGTGGAGGCATAGCTCATGTTAAAAGATAAAGTTGCAATGGTAACGGGTGCTGCACAAGGAATTGGTTTTGCTATAAGTGAAGAATTTGCCAAACAGGGCGCCGATGTCGTGTTGGCAGACTATAATCCAAAAGTCACGGACGTTGCCAAGACTTTGGCCGGCAAGTACGACGGAAAAATCGTCGGTCTGGTCATGAACGTGATGGATAACGACAGTATTCAAGCCGGGTTGGACCAAATCATGGCTGACTTTGGTCACTTAGACTACGTGATGAACAATGCCGGTGGCGGGACGCTTAAACCCTTTGCGGAATTAACGGATAAGGATTTTGATAGCACGATCGACCTTGACTTACGGGGCACCTTCCGCTGCATGCGTGCAGAAATTAAATTATTCTTGAAACAGGGCTTTGGCTCAATTGTGAATACCGGTGCGCTCGGCAGTATTTACAATCCTGGTGGCATGGGTGCCTATAACGCTGCTAAAAACGGCATTATGGGGATGACGCAGGCCGCCGCGGTGGACTACGCTGCGGATAATATTCGGGTCAACTGTGTGGCACCAGGGTTAACGAAGACCCCGTTAAACGACGGCGGTTTTCTTGAAAAAATTTTACCAACGGTTCCAATGAAACGTTACGAAACGGCGGCTGAAGTTGCTAAAGTGTTCGTCTTCGTTGCTAGTGAGGCCACCTTCATGACGGGGCAAACGATCTTGAGTGATGGCGGTGTCTCGGTTGGTTTGAAATAGACGAGGGGGACTGAACATGATTCCAAAACAAAGTCAGTATGATTTAGTCATCGTCGGTGGTGGCTTAGCCGGGTTGGCGGCCGCTGTGAGTGCTGGTGAAAAGCACTTGACCACCTTAGTGTTAGAAAAAGGCCGAACGATTGGCGGCGATGGGAATTACGTTGAAGGTGCGATGGGTGTTGACAGCTATTTGCAAAAGCAAACTGGCATTCACATTGACCGCACGAAGTTACTCCAATCAGAACTGGACTACTCGCATTATGAAGCGAGTGCGCCCCATCTGAAGAAATTGATTGATCAGAGTGGGGCCACGATTGATTGGCTACACGACCTAGGAGTTAAGTTCAGCAAGGTCGGCGGTCAGGGTAAAAGTTGGCCAACGATTCATAGCTTTGCCGGTGGCGGTCATGCGGCGGTCACGGTCTTATTTGAAAAGGCACAAGCACTCGGAATTGAATTTGCGATGAGTACGGGTGCTGAACGGGTCCTAATGGAAAACGGGCAAGTTGCTGGGCTAGTTGTCATGAATGAGGCGACCGGTCAGACGCGTGACTTGAAGACGAACAACGTCATTTTAGCCACCGGTGGGTACGTGGATAATCCCGAATTAATTCAAAAACGTACGCCGTTCTTTAAGCGGTTGCTCTCAGTCAGTGACGGTAAATCAACGGGCGATGGTATGCAGTTGGCCTGGCAAGCTGGTGCGGCCCATTATCAAATGGGCGCAATTCAGTACGGTGGCGGTGCGATTTACGACCGCCAACAGCCACCATTTGTCCACATGGCATCACAGTTAGCGGCCGCTGCAACGCAGGAAGCCATTCTCTGGGTCAACGAACGTGGTGAGCGCTTCGTCAATGAGGATGTTAATGACAATATGTGCCATGCCGGTGGCGCCATTTTGACGCAGGCCCGGACCTTCTCCATTTTGGACCAAGCCGCCATTGACCACCTGACTCATGTTGGGTTATATAAAGAAGTGGGCAACTCACCGGTTTCGCCGGACAAGTTTGACCAATTACAAACGGAACTTGAGCACGATACGGCTAGTGGCGCGAAGTACTTAACCAAAGGTGCGACGGTTGAAGAACTCGCAGAAAAGTTGAACCTTGTTCAGTTACCTGAAACAATTGCGCACTATAATCAGCTAGTTGCATCCGGTGCCGATGCGGACTTCGGTAAGGCGGCACCGTACTTGACCGGCTTGAGTCAGGGGCCGTTCTACGCCGTTGAGTTAGGTGTTGGGATGGCGTGTGCGCTGGGTGGCTTACGAGTAGACGAAGCCAATGCGGTCTTAAACAGTCACGGTTACCCAGTTCCCGGATTATACGCTGCCGGAAACGACGCAGCTGGGATGTTAGTTGGGGACACGTACGCGGTCACACTACCCGGCAGTACGGCGGGATACGCCGCCTTTTCCGGACGTAACGCGGTCCAACAAATTAAATAAGTTAGTTTTAAGATAAACAGACTAAGGTTAGTGTCGTCAGATCAATTGGTCTTATGGCGTTAATCTTAGTCTGTCTATCTGTGCAACTTTTAGATGTAGAGCTACGCTTAGAACGTCGACACTATGCGGTTAGTTTTCTGAATTTGCATGAAGAAAGTCGCTGATACGCGGGGCTGTAACTGCCGGTTATAAAGTTGAATTATAGAAAATTAGTTGACAAATTCATTAACCTATCGCTACACTTATTCATGAAAACTAAATACGATTTCTTCGGGGCAGGGTGAAATTCCCGACCGACGGTGACAACTGTTAAGTAGTTGAAGTCCGTGACCCGCGTGCGCGCGGCTGATCCAGTGTGAGTCTGGAACCGACTGTAAAGTCAGGATGGGAGAAGAAACAAATGTGCTGCTTTTTTCGTGACAGTCGTACTGAAAGCGCAACCAATAGTGGTTCTCTTTGACGTACGCACTGACGAAATCTATTTAGCAACTCAACCAACACCCGATTATCGATCTATTTGATAATTGGGTGTTTTTTTGGAGGTGTGTTAGATGTTATCAACAGATTACATGGCATTGGCAATTGAACAAGCCCGGCTCGGTGGTCCCGCCACGTATATGAACCCACAAGTCGGAGCAGTCTTGGTTAAGGATAATCAGGTGGTTGCAATGGGGTATCATCATCATTTTGGCGGGGCCCATGCAGAAGTGGCAACGCTGGCACAAGTCTCGGCAGCCACGTCGCGGAACGCCACGTTGTACGTGACGTTAGAACCATGTAGTCATTTTGGCAAAACGCCGCCCTGTTGTCGGCAAGTAGTGGCAGCTGGTATCAAGCAAGTTATTATCGGTCAGCTTGATCCGCACCCAATTGTAGCCGGTCGTGGGCGTGATTATTTAAAGGCTCACGGCGTAAAAGTAACGGTGGGGTGTTTGGCAGCGGCAGTCAAAGCATTGAATCCCCACTACAACTGGTTTTATCAGCACAATCGGCCGTGGATTACGGTCAAAGCAGCGGTATCACTGGATGGCAAGTTAACGGCAACTCGCGGCCAGCGGAGTTTGGTGACTAACCATGCCAGTTACTTGGATAGCCAGCAAGTGCGTAGTCAGTATCAGGCAATCGTTATTGGTGAACGAACGTTGACGATTGATGACCCTGCTTTAACGGTTCGGTTACGGGCACTAGCTCACCCACCGGTTCGAATTGTGTTATTGCATGACAGCTCAGTGGCCATAAAGTCACAGCTAGTGCAGTCAGTAGCAGCCCCCACGTGGTTACTGTGTCGGCACTCAGCTAGTAGTGATGCGGTGTTACGGACCATTCCCCACGTCCATGTACAAATTGGTGATTGGACGCCGGCAAAGTTAAGCACTTGGTGTGCAACTAAAGGAATCCAATCCGTATTAGTCGAAGGTGGTAGTCGGGTACAAGCCGATTTTGTGGCGGCTGGTTTAGTCGAAGAAGTCTTGTTATATATCGCACCGACAATGTACGGCGGTCAAGGGTTACCGATGGTGAGTGGCGATTTAACTCGCCAGCCAGTGCTATTTGAGCAGCCCAGTGTCACCGCTTTAGGAACCGATTTGAAGATTGTTGCGTTCAGGAAGGGAGTGGTCTGATGTTTACGGGCATTGTGCAAACGCAGGGCCGCGTTAAGAAAGTTCGTCGCCAGGGCCAAAGCTTGGACTTAACGATTACAGCGGGAACCATCACCACACCCGATTTCAAGCTTGGCGACAGTCTGGCCGTCAACGGGGCCTGTTTAACGGCGGTTACGATTGCAGCACCCGATGTTGTCGTCAATGTGATGCCCGAAAGTGTTCGACGGACGAATCTAGGCGAACTGCGGCCTGGCCAATTAGTGAATTTAGAGCGGGCTTTGGCAGCAAGTGCTCGGTTGGATGGTCACTTTGTCTTAGGTCATGTCGATTACCAAGGTCAATTAGTGCGTCGGCAAGTTGACCAAACGTCATTGCGGCTATTTTTCCAATTACCGGCGGCTTATCAAGCGTTAGTCGTTGAAAAAGGTTCCGTAGCCGTTGATGGGGTCAGTTTGACCGTTGTTGCAGTGACCAGTACCACTTTTGAGATTGATTTGATTCCGCATTCACAGCACAGTACCACGCTCGGATGCTTGAAAATCGGAGATCATGTCAATGTTGAAACAGATATTTTAGGCAAATATATCACTAAGCAAGTACGATCAGAGAGGGGTTAAGGAATATGACAGTTGAAACTAAAATTGAAACGGCGTTGGCAGCCTTAAAGCAAGGTGGCTTGATCATTGTCGCCGATGATGTATCGCGGGAAGCCGAGGGCGATATGGTTGGTTTAGCGGCCAAAGCCACGACAGCAACCGTTAATCGCATGATTACGTCAGCGCGGGGGTTACTATGCCTCCCCGTGGCACCCAGTATCGCGGCCCGTTTGAACCTGGAGTTGATGACGACAAAAAGCCATGATGCTTTTGGTACGGCTTTTACCGTTTCCCTGGATCATCAGACGACCACTACGGGAATCTCTGCGGCTGATCGGTCCACGACAATTCGACAAGTGGCTAATCCTAATAGTCAACCGGGAGACTTCTACCATCCTGGGCACATTTTCCCATTGATTGCTCGAGTCGGTGGTGTCTTAGAACGCCGCGGACATACAGAAGCAGCCGTTGATTTAGCTAAGTTGGCTGGAGTTGAACCAGCGGCCTACATTTGTGAAATTGTAAAAAAGAACGGCTTAATGGCGCGGCGCAAGTCGCTAAAAGCGTTAGCGGAAGGGTTAAGGATCCCTATGATTACGGTAGCTGACATTGTAGCTTACCGGGTACGCCACACCCAGCCAGCCATGACCAAATTACCAACGGTTAAATTACCCAATGAACACGGCCAATTTCGATTGACCGGGATGCAATTTTCCGGGGATGCTGAGCCGCAGTTAGCTTTACAATTAGGCGACTTAACGACTGACGAACCGGTATTACTCCGATTGCATTCGGAATGCTTAACCGGCGACGTCTTTGGATCTAAGCGCTGTGACTGTGGTCAACAATTACAGGCAGCGTTAACGACGATTGGTCAAACCGGGCGCGGGCTGTTGCTGTATTTACGTCAGGAAGGCCGTGGGATTGGCTTGGCGAATAAGTTGCGGTCTTACCATTTACAAGAACAAGGCGTGGATACTTATGATGCTAATGTTCAGTTAGGATTCCAACCTGATGAGCGTCATTATGATCACGCTTCCGCGATGTTACATGCACTGGGGATTACCAAAGTTCGCCTAATGACGAACAACCCGGACAAAGTTGAGCAATTAGCCGCTTATGGCATTGAAGTTGTTGAGCGGGTCCCCATAGAAGTGCCGGCCACGGCGGCGGATATTAGCTATTTAAGGACGAAACGCGATAAGTTTCATCATCAATTGTCGGTAAATTTATAGTGGAGGTCAGTTAAAATGACAACTTTTAGTGGTGATTATCAAGGCAACGGGTTAAAGATTGGCATTGTCGTTGCACGGTTCAATAACTTTGTAACCGAACGATTATTAGCGGGTGCACAGGATAGTCTAGTCCGTCACGGGGTTACGGCAACCGATATTGATGTAGCGTGGGTCCCCGGCGCATTTGAAGTGCCATTAGTGGCCCAACAACTTGCGACAACGCAAAAATATGACGGCTTAATTACGCTGGGGGCCGTCATTCGTGGCGAAACCTCGCACTATGATTACGTCTGTAACGAAGTTTCTAAAGGGGTGGCCCAAGTTGGGCTGCAGACGGGCTTACCAACAATGTTTGGTGTGTTAACGACCGATACGGTGGAGCAAGCCGTTAATCGTGCTGGTGTTAAAGGTGGCAATAAAGGGGCCGATTGTGCGCTGAGTGTTTTAGAGATGATTAATTTAAAACGCCAAGTTTTGAATTAATTAGTGCGTGGTAAAAGCATCTGCAATTTTGACTTAACTGAGTTAGTTGGTAGTCTTAATCAAAGAACGTCCTCGGAAATTCCAATTGAGAATTTCCGAGGACGTTCTTTGATTAGCGGTATTTTTTACATTAAATCGAGTCATCCTTTTGATAGGATAATAAGTCACCGGGCTGACAATCCAAGACACGACAGATAGCGGATAAAGTGGAAAAACGGACCGCCTTGGCTTTACCGTTTTTTAGGATCGAAAGGTTTGCCATTGTGATACCAACGGCTTGGGAGAGTTCGGTCAGACTCATTTTACGTTTAGCGAGCATGAGATCTAAGTTAATTGTAATCATATCGTCAACTCGTTTTCTGTCTTGATCTGAATGGCACTGGCTAATAACTGAGCTAAAATATTAGCGAATAAGCCAATCACGAAGGCGATACCCGTTAAAATGAGTGCCAATAGTAGTAGGCCGGGAGCGTCTTCGGCCTGGACCCACACGTAAAAAATCGGAAGCAGGGCGGCGAAGATGATGGTGACACTATAAGCCGCTCGCTTGATCCAAGTCAGGGCAGCAACGGAAGGAGCGGTGAAAACGTTGCGCTGATCGATTAGGGTGAGCAACTGCCAGGATTGATAAACAGCTAGTAGCACCAAGGCAATCATGGCGTAGAAGCCAATGCCAAATGGCCAAACGAGGCCACCTAAATCGGTGTGGGTATTTTTGAGAATCGTTGGCACGACGATCACTGCGGCTAAAATCATTAACAAACTAATGACGATCAATGCTAGTTTGAGTAATAGCGTCTGTTTTTTCATGACGAACACCTCAACTTTTTAGTTTAATTATACGCACTAGTTATCGATAATCAATAAAAAAATAATGATTATCGATAAAATAAAACCAATCCCATTAAATTGGATTAGCCCGAATATGTTTATTAGTCCGCTGGAAACGTCTTAATCAATTGATTAAGTAGTGGTCCCACCTGTTTTTTGTCCCGGGTCAAATAGGTCGCGTAAATGGCCATCTTGGCGCTGTTATCGATGATGGGCAGGGTGGCGCGGCCGTCATCATTGGCTAAAGGCGCTTGATAAGCGGGGTCCAGTGGGGCGAGGTTTGTACTGAAAAAGGGAAAGTCCGAAAAACGGGTGATTTCAGAAAATGCGTCACGTTGTCCTTGATAGAAGAAGTGGGCGTCCGGAATTGCTTTTTGAATAATCTGGCGCCAAGGACCTCAGCTTTATTGTTCATCACAATAAAGCTGAGGTCCTTAAGTTCCGCAAAAGTAATCTTTTCCTGATTCGCTTGGTACATAAACTTGTTGAGGTGAACCGATAGTTTTTCCACACCAATCAGTTTGGAACTGATGTGGTCGGTGTTAATGGATTGGTTAGAAAAAATGACGGAATAGTGATGTCTTTTTAACGCGGGGCCAATTTCGTTCGTTGACAAAAGTTGTGAGGCGACGTTAACGTGAGCAGAATTAGCGTATGGTGCTAATAAGAGTAGCGGCCCCGGAATGGTTGTGGCCAGTTTCAGCACGCGCTGCGTCTTATCAAAGTCACGAATGGTCGTTACTAAATCGTGATTTGCTTGCAGTAAGGTGGCGGCTTTTTTAGCGGCTAACTGCCCCGTTGCGGTTAGGCTAATGCGATTCGGCTGGCGGTCAAAGAGTTGAACGCCAAGGTCGGTTTCTAACTTTTGCAATCCGCGTGTCACCGTTGGTTGGGTGACGTTAAGTTGTTCGGCGGTTTTGGCAAGGGTGCCGGTGGCGGCAAAGGTCACGAGTTCTTGCAGTAAGTAGTTATCTAACATCTCAATTCACCTCAGTATACGTTACTTGTATACTAGCATGCTAAAGTAGTAATTTTCAAACGATCGGGCTGGGGTTAAGGTAGTCACAGATAAACGAAAGAAAGTAGGAAAATCAAATGACAACTATTCCAACGGTAAAATTAAACAACGGTGTTGAAATGCCCCAACTGGGTTTCGGAGTCTTTCAAGTGCCGGATTTATCAGAATGTGAAGCAGCTGTAACTGAAGCGCTAAACGCTGGTTACCGGTTAATCGATACGGCAACGGCCTATCAAAATGAAGCTGCGGTTGGCCGCGCCATCAAAAAGAGTGGAATCAAACGTGAAGACCTATTCATTACTTCTAAATTATGGGTTTCAGACTTTACTTATGACCGGGCTAAGAAGGGTATCGATGCTTCACTTGAACGCCTCGGTTTAGACTACCTGGACCTATACTTGTTACACCAACCTTACGGCGATACCATGGGCGCTTGGCGGGCATTGGAAGAGGCGTACCACGCAGGTAAAATCCGGGCAATCGGTGTTTCTAACTTCTACGCGGATCAATTAAAAAATTTGGAACTTACCATGACCGTCAAACCAGTCATTAATCAAATTGAAGTAAATCCGTGGTACCAACAATCAACCGAAGTCGCTTTTAACCAAGGCGAGGATGTTCGGGTGGAAGCTTGGGCACCGTTTGCGGAAGGCAAGCACAGTATCTTCACGGACCCAACGATTGCTAAAATTGCGCAGGCCCACGGCAAGACCGTTGGCCAAGTGATTTTACGGTGGTTATTACAACGCGGAATTACGGTAATTCCAAAGTCCGTGCATCCAGCCCGGATGGTCGAAAATATGGCCGTCTTTGATTTTGAATTGAGTGATGTGGAAATGCAAACAATGGCTGGTCTTGATCGCCACGAAAGCCAATTCTTTGATCATCGGGACCCCGTAACGATTGAGCAAATCTTCGGTTCAAGTCTCAAAAAACTAAAGGAGTAAGCTAATGACACCAACAATTAAATTAAACGATGGTAGTGAGATCCCGTCAATTGGGTTTGGTACCTTCCAAATTCCAAGCGACGGTTCAACGTATCAGGCCGTAAGCGAAGCGTTGAAATTGGGGTATCGGCATATTGATACCGCGGTGGCTTACTTTAACGAGGCTGAAGTCGGCCAAGCTATCAAGGATAGCGGTATTCCGCGTGACCAAATTTGGGTGACCAGCAAATTATGGCTACAAGACTTTGGTTTTGACGCCGCCACGAAGGCCATTGATACCTCTTTAACCAAGCTGGGACTGGATTACATGGATCTTTACTTGATTCACCAACCTTACGGCGACGTTCCCGGGGCTTGGCGCGCAATGGAAGCTGCCAAACAAGCCGGTAAGATCAAGTCGATCGGGGTCTCCAATATGACGCCTAAAATTTGGGAAAAGTTTGTGCCCCAGTTTGCGACGAAACCAGCCGTAAACCAAGTGGAATTCAATCCTTATTTTCAACAAAAATCATTGCGAGCGCTATTAGCAGTGGATGACGTTAAGTTGGAAGCGTGGGCGCCATTGGGCCAAGGCAATCGGGCCTTGTTAAATGACCCAGTGATAACGAAATTAGCTGAAAAGTATGGGAAAGACGCGGGCCAAATTATTTTGCGCTTTGAAAATCAAAGCGGCGTCATTGTATTTCCAAAATCCGTGCACGTAGCGCGGATCAAGAGTAATCTCGATATTTTTGACTTTGAACTCACACCAACTGAAATGACGACAATCGAACAGTTGGATACTGGTAAAGGTCGGCATGATCCGGATGCTGACGGGGTTCAGGAAATGCTATTGGGTGCCTTTGATGTTCATGCGAACGACTAAATTAGAAAAATAAATGCAGGTGACGCTCAAATTGGGTGTCACCTGCATTTTGTTATTTAGGTAAGGGTAAGTTCAGATTGGCGGCGAGCTGTTTTAAAAACGCATTCGCAGCTGGTGATAAACGTTGGTTTTTGACCCAGACCAAACTAGTTCCGACGGTGAGCCGTGGCTCAAGGGGGACAAAAGTTAAGTCCGATTGGTTCGTGTTGATAATCCCGTCGACACAAAGGGCGTAGCCGACACCCGCTGAGACTAGCAATGACGCGTTATATAGCAAGTTATAAGTGGCCACCGTTTTAAACTTGGGGGTGCTGTTACCAAACCAGTCTTGCAATAAATTATTGACGCCGCGCTGACTCGAAATAATCAGATTTTGGTGTTCCAAATCAGTGAGTGATAGGTGGTCTAGCTTAGCTAGCGGTGATGAATTTGGAACCAGCAGTCCCCAGCGACTTTCTCCGGGGAGCCGCAGAAAACTATAATCACTTTTATCAACCGGATCCATGACAATCCCGAAATCAAAGTTACCGGATTTTAGGTTGGTATGAATATCGTTAGCGTAGGCACTATTAATATTAAAAGTAATGTTTGGGTACTTTTCTTGAAGGATGTTGATGGCCTGAGCGACGTTTAAAAAGCTGCGGGCTTCAGCGGTGCCAATCGTCACTGAGCCACTGATCGTCAAAGTTTCATTAATGTTTTCGACGGTTTTATCCGTTAAATCAAGAATCTGGTTGACCCGGTGAGAGAAGTATTCGCCGGCCGTCGTCAATTTGATGGTCCGGTTACCACGGTCAAATAACGTCACCCCGAGTTCAGCTTCTAGCTCACGCAACTGCCGCGAAATCGTCGGTTGCGAAACGTGAAGCTGTTTAGCGGCGCGGCTGATGTTCAGTTCAGTGACGACCGTTTGAAAATAACGTAACACTCTTAATTCCATAAGAAGACTCCTTGCTATAACTAAAAAGCATGATTATTGATTTAATCTAAGCA
Source organism: Lactiplantibacillus xiangfangensis (assembly GCF_001438845.1). Taxonomy (GTDB): domain Bacteria; phylum Bacillota; class Bacilli; order Lactobacillales; family Lactobacillaceae; genus Lactiplantibacillus; species Lactiplantibacillus xiangfangensis. Next base: position 72,268 of record NZ_JQCL01000054.1, on the reverse strand, counting down.
TTAGACATGGACTATGTCAAGCCGTATTCTAAGTGCATAGCTTGTTGAAGCAAATAATAATCTAATGAAAAATATAAGGGGTCGTAGAAATGATTAAAGATAAAGTTGTTCTTATTACCGGCGCTTCAAGTGGGATTGGTGCCGCAACCGCAATGTTACTTGCAAAGAAAGGTGCCAAGTTAGTTTTAGGCGCCCGGCGTGAAGAAAAACTCCAACACTTGGTTAAAGAAATTGAATCTGCCGGTGGAACCGCTGTTTACCAAACGCTGGATGTCACGGATGCTGAAGCGAATAAGCGGATCGTCCAATTTGCCAAGGATACTTTCGGCCGCCTTGACGTTGTTTTTCTGAATGCTGGCCTGATGCCAAACTCACCGCTCTCAGAATTAAAGACCAATGAATGGAACCAAATGGTCGACGTTAACATCAAGGGTGTTTTGAATGGGATTGCCGCTGTTTTGCCAACCTTCAAAGCGCAAAAATCAGGTCACGTGATCACGACTTCTTCAGTTGCTGGTCTTAAAGCTTATCCGGGCGGTGCGGTCTACGGTGCAACGAAGTGGGCGGTTCGTGACTTAATGGAAGTTTTGCGGATGGAATCGGCACAAGAAAACAGTCATATTCGGACGGCAACCATTTACCCAGCTGCCATTCGTACTGAGCTGCTTGAAACGATTACCGATACCGAATCAGCTAAGGGGATGGCTGCCATTTACGATCAGTATCAGATTGGACCAGATCGGGTTGCCAATGTCGTTGCGTTTGCCATTGACCAACCAGAAGATACCAACGTTAACGAATTTACGGTTGGACCAACCGACCAGCCATGGTAATGAGGGATTAAACGATGACAAAAAAATGGACAGCAGCCCAGTTAAAGTGTTTTGCAATCGCCGATGATTTTCGAGTGTCACCTTTTTATAGTGATGGCAAAACCTATGGGACACCGACGTGGATTTGGTCGGTCGTTGTTGATCAAGATTTATATATTCGGGCTTGGAACGGCGTTCAGTCACGCTGGTATCGTTCGGCGACGACCCAATGTGCGGGGCGGATGTTTCTGGCTAAGGCCAACCATGAAATTTCGTTTGAGCCCATTAGGAATGCTAATCTGAATGATCAAATTGACCAGGCTTATCAGCGCAAATATGCGGATAGTCCGTATTTAGGGCCGATGATTCAAGCTGGCCCACGCCAATCAACGTTACGGGTGTTGCCCCGTGGTACTAATTAGTGGGCAACCACTTATGGGCGTTTAGTCTCGTAAGGCCACGCATCATCGAGACTGGAACGTCACTCAGCATAGTGAATCAGAAATCATTTAGGATTTTTGGTTCGCTATTTTTTTAGCCGAAATGTGCACAACTGGTTTGCCTTTTGGTGGTAACGATTGAATTTTAAGTCAGTCGCTTTACCAACTTCCGTTAAGCAATCGGTTAAAATGGTGATTTTCCGGTGGCTTTGTTTTGAAAATTTAGTCGCTAGTCGTATGTTAACGCTGTTAAGAAAATACAAAGGACTGATTATTTTGAAGACACCTGAGCCAACCGACTGGCAGCAGATTCAGCACCAGGTTGTTAGTAGTTTAAAGACGGCGCGTCGCCGCCTATGGGCGAATGTCGTCGTTTACTTTGCACTGTTCTTAGTAGAGTACTACTACGCGCGGCTTGGACATTCGCAAACGTTACGGGCGGATGCGTTTAATAATCTATCTGGAATTGTCTCAACGGGACTTTTGTTAACAGGATTATACATTGCGACTGAAACTCATGATGATGATTTATTCGGGGCCCCGATCTCTCCGGCTGAACAGAAATCAATGGGTCCCCGCATACAACAGTCCCGCTTCCGTTTTGAGACGATTTATACTTTGATTACCGGGATTATCATGATGGGACTTGCACTGGAAATTATGTTTCAAAGCGGGCAGACGTTACTAGCCAAGGTACCGCCGAAGACGCCGTTACCGATTGCTGGTTTTGGTGCGGCGTTTTCAGGGCTCACCCTCTTGATCTTGTGGATAGTCAACCACCATTGGAGTCAGAAACTAAAAAATGCCGCTTTAACGGCGGCTAGTCGGGACACCTTTAGTGATGCACTGACGAGTCTGGTGACCGTGGCAACGGTATTTGGAACGACTTGGTTAAAAATTCCGTGGTTAGATAGTGTGGCCAGTATGTTGCTAGGGATTTATATTTTCCACGCTGGACTGCATATTTTCCAAGAGAGTAGTTTAAATTTAGTCGATTATTTCGACCCGTATCTGGAGAAACGGTATCAAACACAGATTGAAAGCCTCAAGGCGGTAAAGCGGGTGACCTTTTTACGGGCGCATTACGATGGTAATTTAATTCTGTTGGATGTCACGATCGCTGTTGATGGTGACTCTACGGCGGTTCAGATTTATGAATTAAGCCAAGTAATTAACACGATGATGTGGGCGCAATTCAGTGTTATGGCGACGAACGTCATGACTGTTCCGGCTGACTTAAATCCGGTAGTAAATGATTAGAATTGATGCGGTTAACATCACGGCGTGGCTAATAAGGGTAGTGGTTCTAGGTGTTGATATGGCCTTGATTTGTTAAGCTTAGGCTAATGATGATTGACGCAATGGTCAACGGTGGAACGCGATGATTAATGTCTTAGCCAGCTGTTTTTAGAAGATAACTAAATGGTAATATGAACAGCCAAGCAGAAATTTGGGGGACTGCTGAAAAATAAAACAGTCATTTTAAAATGCCCCACTCAAGCTTTAAAATAGCCAGCAAAGCGGATAAGTTCTCCCACTTTGCTGGCTATTTGACTACATATTTTGGGAATCTGTTTCTAAAAATCTCAGATTTCCGACTTTTTCAGCAGTTTCGAATGCTTCTGGTTGGCTTTTCCTATTACGCTCATTTTTGCGTGGCAATCAAAGAAACCAGTCACGTAAACGGTCGGTAATACTATCGTGAAATTTATCGTACCAGGACGGATTGGCGGTACTGATTTCGTTGTACAGGCTGTCGTTCATTTTTGTCAAAATTGCGGACAGTTGGTCTAACTCAGTGTCAGTCAAGTTTTTCAAATACTCTGGCACCTTTGCAGATTCTTTAGTGGCGCTTTTTCGTCCGGCACTCGTCAGGCGAATGACCGTTTTGCGCCGGTCAGTCGTTGACTTTTCCTTGGTCACTAAGTGTTTCTTGACCAGTTTGTTCACGAACTCTGCGGTGGACTGCGCCGTTAGGCTTAACTGAGTGGCGAGATCTTTTTGGGAGAGCCCATCGGTTTGGGAGAGGGCGAGTAGGATTTTCCCTTGTCCTTGGAATAACGATTGGTGTTCACCCTTATCCGCGTGGGTGCGGTGATAAATTTCATCAGCTGTGTGCTTGACCATGTTGAATTCGATCAATTTGCCGGCTGCGTTTTTTTGTTTGATTAAATTAGGCATCGAATCGCCTCCATACTGCCATTATACCCGACAATGTTTTGAAATGGCATCCGAGATGTTAACGAATGGGTTGACAAATTAATCAGGGGGCCTTATGATATTTTTTGTTCAGGGGGACCTGATTAAAAATAAAACATAAGAGGGAATTAATATGACAACGATTAATGCGATTGAAGTTAGCCATTTAACGAAGCGATTTGCACAAAAAACGGTCGTTGATGATATTTCATTTAGCGTAAAACCCGGAGAAGTCTTTGGTCTGCTTGGCCCAAACGGCGCGGGTAAGACCACGACTTTACGGATGATGACGACGTTACTTAAGGCCGATGCGGGCCAGGTCAAAATTTTTGGTCACGATACGGTCAAAGAGGGGCGGTTAGCGCGTTCAATGTTTGGTTTGACAGGCCAATACGCCTCCGTTGACGAAGATATTTCTGCACGGGAAAACTTAATGATTTTTTCCCGGTTAAACGGACTTTCACGTCAGGATGCTAAGGCGCGGACGGCTGAATTACTCACAGAATTCTCGTTGGAAAACTCCGCGGATAAGGCGTTGAAGAACTTTTCCGGTGGGATGCGGCGCCGGCTAGACTTAGCCGTTAGCTTGATTACCCGACCGGCCCTCATTTTTTTAGACGAACCCACCACGGGACTCGATCCGCGGACCCGCACCCAAATGTGGACGACCATCCGCAAGCTCGTACAAGAAGGTTCCACGATTGTCTTAACGACGCAGTATTTAGACGAAGCGGATCAATTAGCCGATCACTTGGCCGTCATTGACCACGGTAAAGTTGTGAAGATGGGGACACCGGCTGAACTCAAGCAACAAATTGGCGGGACGAAGCTAGCCTTCACCGTGAATGACCAGACGCAAGTTGCCCAGGCGTTCAAGTTACTGGGGGCACAAGTGACGAGTGCCGTTCAACAAACGGGTCAGCAACTGAGTGTCAGTTTAAAACAAATAACCCAACTCACCCCGATTTTATCGGCTTTAACCCAAGCTAAGATCACCATCAGCCAATTATCCGTTCAAGAACCGTCACTCGACGATGTCTTTATGAATTTGACCGTCGGCAAGAACTAAGAAAGAAGAATGCAAAATGGAAGTACAAACACACAGTGGTAACGTCTTGATGAATACCGCAACGATGGCTTACCGGAACTTACTAAAAACGGTTCACAATCCAGACCAGTTTATGGATGTGATCGTGCAACCGGTGATGTTTATGTTAATGTTTACCTACTTATTTGGCGGGGCGATTGCCGGTGGGGTGCAGGCTTACCTGCCCACGATTGTTCCTGGAATTTTGATTCAGACCATGTTATCCGCGTCTTCTGGTTCCGGCGCACAAATTCGAGAAGACCTTGATTCGGGTGTCTTTGACCGGTTTAAGTCGTTACCAATGGCGCACATTGCGCCGCTTGCGGGGCAACTCTTTGGCGATATCTTACGTTTGGTGATTGCGACGATCACGTCACTGACAACGGGTTACTTAATCGGTTGGCGTCCAGACGTTAGCTTTGGCTGGATTATCGTGATTGGTCTGTTAGCTATTCTGACGGGCTGGGCATTGTCGTGGTTGTTTGCGTTGGTCGGACTACTCGCCAAGAGTGCGGGGACCGTTCAAAGTTTCTCGCTGATTACGATGCTGGCGCTGTCCTTTATGTCGAACGCCTTTGTCCCGTTGAAATCGTTAACTAAGCCATTGCGCGTGATTGCGAACTTTAACCCGGTAACCTACGTGATTACAGCTATTCGGCAAATTTTGGCAACCGGGAGCTGGACGCACGAAGCGTTATTAGTTTTGGGTTTTGATATCTTGATTGTGGCCATTTTTGCCCCGTTAACCGTGTGGGCTTATGACCGCAACTAATGTCATGTAATGTTTAGTGTGATCTAAATCGAGCACTTGCTGCCTTAAATCGGAACGCTTTTAAAACTAGTCTTAGTAGTATAGGATTAAATTAAAGGTGGCTAATTATGGTAACGAGTGAAAAACAAATTGAGCATATTAGTGTACGGGGTGGCAACGTCCATAACTTAAAAAATATTAATGTCGATATTCCATTGAATCAGTTTGTGGCGATTTCTGGTCCGTCGGGATCGGGGAAGAGTTCTTTAGCCATGGGCATTTTGTACGCGGAAGGGTCACGGCGCTACTTAGAAGCGTTATCGACCTATACCAGACGACGAATTGGCCAAAGCAAGCGGTCGCAGGTACAGGAAGTCAAACACATTCCATCTGCAATTGCGCTCCGTCAACGGCCAAGTGTTCCTTCTGAGCGGTCAACGGTGGGGTCGATGAGTGAGTTGTTCAACGTTGTCCGGTTGATTTTCTCGCGTTTAGGTTCCATGGTCTGTCCCAACGGGCATCGGATTGCACCTAGTTTAAAGGTGGCCCAAGCGATGGACTTGCCGGGCGGTGCGGACAGTAAAATGGGCTACGTAACTTGTCCAGAGTGCGGCGTCGAATTTATGGCTAAATCCGCGGAAGACTTTGCCTTCAACTCTGGCGGAGCCTGTCCTGAATGTCACGGGACTGGGAAAGTCCGTGAATTAGATGAAGACAAACTGATTGGCGATGACAGTTTAAGTCTGGCCGAAGGGGTCGTGGCTTCATGGCACTTGCCAGGTCGGAACTTTATGCCGACGGTGGCGGAAACGCTAGGTGTCCGCATCAACGTGCCGTATAAAGATTTAACGGACCACGAAAAAGACATCGTGCTTAACGGTGCGAAGAAACAGTACCCGGTTGATTTTCGAACTTCAACGGGCCGGGTCTTCCACACCGATAAAACGTTATACGAAAACGCCCACGCAGCCGTTTACGATTCCCTTAAAACGGTTAAAAGTGACCGGGCAATCAATCAAGTGAATCAATTTTTCCACTTCTCAGTATGTCCGACCTGCCATGGCACCCGGTTAAATCCAGAATTACTAACCCAATTAGTCGGTGGCAAAAACATTGCTGAAGTGGCGGACCTTACGCTGGGAACGTTATCTGATTGGGTCTCTAAGTCTAAAGAAGGTTTACCCCAAGAAATGAAGGGCATGGCGACCATCCTATTCAAGAATTTAACGGATACGTTACGGCCACTCCTCGAATTAGGATTAGACTACTTAACGCTATCCCGTAATGGGAACACCTTATCCACCGGTGAACTTCAGCGGCTACAGTTAGCTAAGACGATTCGCACGGAGACGACCGGGGTGTTATACGTTTTGGATGAGCCGTCAATTGGGCTGCATCCCGATAACGTCAAGGGCCTCATTCGAATCTTCAGGGAGCTGATTGCGCAAGGCAACTCGTTAGTGGTCGTCGATCATGAAGTCGATATCATTGAAGCGGCGGATTGGGTGATTGAGATTGGCCCCGGTTCTGGGGATGCTGGTGGGAATATTATCGCTGAAGGTACGCCTCATGATTTAGTGGGGAATCCGCAATCGCTAATTGGCCCTTATATTTCCGGTAAAGCAGACATTATGCATGAAAAAGTGCCCGTGGCTAAAAAGACCAGTGACCTTAACACCGATTTTGAAGTTAAGGATTACTTCAACTTACACGATGTGGCGGTCTCAATTCCTGGAAACGAGATCACGGCGGTGACTGGCTTTTCCGGCGCTGGAAAAACTAGTCTGATTTTAGATAGTCTGGTGCCAGCCATCAAGGCGGTTAACGAAAAGGCCGCTTTGCCGAAACAAGTGACGACGCTGAAGACCCATTTAACGAACGTGGTGTCCGTGGATGCAAAACCCATTGGGAAAAACACCCGTTCAACGATTGCAACTTACACGACGATTATGGATAATTTGCGCCGGCTATTTGCAAGTTTGCCAGCGGCGAAAGCGAAAAAATATGGCCTGGCTTATTTTTCATATAATAATAAGCAGGGGGCTTGCGAACAGTGTGGGGGACTAGGAACGATTACCCTGGATATCCAATACTTGCCAGACATGGAAGAAGTCTGTCCTTACTGTCATGGCGCGCGTTACAAGGATGAAATTCAAGCAATCAAGTGGCACGACTATAGCATTGTCGACCTGTTGAACTTGTCGGTTCGGGAGGCGTTGAGTGTCTTTGAAACGGTCCCTAAGATCGAAAAGCAGCTTCAGTTGCTTGATGAGATGGGATTAGGTTACTTGCACTTAGGCGAAAGTACGCCTAGTTTATCCGGTGGTGAAGCGCAGCGGTTAAAACTCATGAGCCATCTAAACAAACGCCAAAGTAAGACCTTGTTTATTTTTGACGAACCGTCCGTTGGGTTACACCCGCAAGACGTGCAAACGTTGTTGGGTGTTATCAATAGCTTGAAGGCGAAGGGCGCGACGATTATTATCATCACCCACGACCTTGATCTGATGACGAACGCTGATTATCTGATCGATTTGGGACCAAAGGGTGGTCAGGCAGGTGGTCAGTTAATGGCTAGCGGTAAACCTGAACAGCTAATCAAGACGAGTAAGAGCTTGACGCTGGACTATTTGAAGGCGCACTTTGAGAAGTTTGATTTAGCGTATTAGCAGTGAAGTGGATTTTACCCGCTAAAGTGACTAATTTAAGATAGTCAATATTACAAAAACACACTAAGCCTAGCCCTGTCAAACTGGTGGAGCTAGGCTTAGTGTGTTTTGTGATTCTAATTATGGAACAGGCTGTAGTGTCTTTTTTTGCTGTTAATATAAAAATAATAATAAAAAATAAGGTTAAACCAGTATAAAATTCGGCGGATGTACGAATTACCTGTTAAAATAGTTATGTAGGAACATAAAAATATTATTGTTTGATAAGTAGTGTGATTATTTTTTGCATTTGTCGTTATACTATGAAATTTATATATAAGGTCTGGTTAATTGAGGTCACTGTTTCGATCTGAGTAGTACATAGGACAATGATGATGGCATTAGTCTTTAAACACTAGCTAGTTTGAACGATGTAACGGTAGCGGTACGGCGTGAAGTAGCCAGATGCGGGTTGTGCTTAGGGGTTGCCATATAAATAGTGCGTGAAAACTGAGTAAGGGGATCGTAATTATGAATAAAAAGATCACAGTAACGTTAATTATTACTGCGGCGGCGTTAGGAGCTGGCACTTTTGAGGCTAAGGCTGATACGGTTAATCAAAGTAGTGCGGGTAAAGCTTCATCCGCTAGCACTGTTACACAAACTAGTAGCGCTAAGACCGCTACTAGCGCGGCGTCCCAAACGCACGCGGCCGTGAGTCAGGCGCAACAAAACGTTTCAACGGCTACTGAAGCTCAGTCGACTGCTCAAGTTGCAGCCAGCAGTGCGGCTCAGGCAGCTTCGGATGAAACCACTAAGTTAAGTCAACTTTCCCCGGATGGGCTGAATCAAGAAAAAGCTGCTGCGACTAAAGCAGTGGCTGACGATACGGTTAAGGTACAAACAACGACCACCGATTTAACTGCGGCTAAGAGCCAAGCAGCTAGTGCGACTTCTAATGTGTCGAGTGCGACGTCAACGGCTACCGTGGCGACCAGCGATTTACAACAAGCTAAGGATACGGCTGGCAGTGCCCAGGTAGCAACGAGTCAGGCGAACGTGGCGGTTAATACGGCCGAAGATAATGTTAATCAGTTGCAAGAACAGATGGATGCGCAACCGAAAGTTAAGGTTGACGGTCAAACGTGGAAGAGTCTAAATGCTGAAGAACAGCATGTTCATCAATTGCCACTGTTGCAACAGTTTGCCGCGGAAGCGGCTTATGAGTCGAAAGCAATAGTATTTATGGACCAAGTTGAAGCCGACAATAACTATACGGCTTCTAAGGTTGACAGCGAGACTGCTGTTGCTAATTTGAATGCAGTAACTCAGGAACAGTGGGCGGATTTGACCAGGTTTGCCTTGGTTATGATTAATCAACTGTTGGCACAGTGGAATGGTGACAATAGTCATAATTTTACAAGTACACTTGAAGATATAACGTTGGGTCAACAATATGTGAGTGAATATGGAAGAAATACCTTATTAGAGGATTTACTCAAAAATGTTAGCCAACAATATGATTTCGATTCTGCTGATGATGAAAATATTAATCTTGGTAGTGATCCTACTTTGGCAGATGAAATAAGTGCTGGAACGCTGACGATTGGAAACATGAAAGAAGCAATCTATCGAACTACCATGAATTGGACAGAAGTTCCTGACCTGTCTGATTCAGACATCTTATCCGATAGTTATCTTGCGATTGGTATTGATGACCATGGCGGAATTCATGAGATCATTCATACGCCGTTCAATACACCTAATTCAGCGAATACCACGTTGATTACACCCGTGGATTTTGCTGCTCAACTAGCGACGGCCAAAGCCGATTTAGCAACCAAGACAGCGGATGCTAAAACAGAAGCTATTGCATTTGACCAAGCCAACGCAGCGGTAGCTGACGCGACGGCCCACAATGAGCAGGCCCAAGCAGCATTGCAAGCTGCACAGCAGGAATTGGCGGCCAAGGTGGCTGACGTGCAAACTTTAACGGCACAGTTAACGGCCGCACAGATACAATTAGCTAAGGACCTAGCTTGGCTAGCAAGTCTAAACCAAGCGATTGCAGATCTGAAAGTCGCCATTGCTAAGCAGACTGACGTGGTGGCCCAGGCTCAGGAAATGGTGGTTACCACGGGAAAAGCACTCAATGATGCCAATTCAGCGTTAGTTGCTGCTAAAGTGGCCTTACAACGTGCGCAAATGCAATTAACTGCGGCTCAAGCAAACGACGTGAATGATCACCCTAGTCAACCAGTAGTCACAACGCCAGCCAAACCAGTCGATGTTCCTGACGAAGTAGAAAAACCGAGCACTGTTCCCGATAACGGTAGTCAATTGGTGGTCACGACTCCCACCAAGCCGGTTGATGTTCCTGACAAGGTAGTGACGTCCCCAACGCAACCAAGCGTTGGGGACGCCAACGGAAAGCACCCGGTGGTTACGGTCGCAACCAAGCCAATTGGTGTTGCTGATAAGCCAATAACGTTTCCAACACAGCCAACTAGTGTTTCCAGCAACGGTAGTCATTCGGTGACCATCACTTCAACGCGACCAGTCAGTGTTAATAGTAAGCGCCAACCAGAGACTAACGGGCAAGTAACTCGGCCTGAGAAGAGCATGGTGCTACCAAGTGGCAAGCCGACTAGAACGTTACGGGTCTTGACGCCAGCGAAGCTTCAATACAAGTACGAGCGGGTGAATATTGGGTCATACCGGCCTAATATTGGCGGCACGGTGGTCATGTCAATCCATCAGTCGAATAGTTCGATTCAAGGTGCGACGTTGCCACAAACTAATGAAAAAAACACCGGCAATCAGGGTATATTTGCAGGTGTGCTAGCGTTATTATTGACCACTATTTCGCTATTTGGATTTAAGCGGCAACGATAGCGTAGTATTTAGTATTAATGATCCAATCAATATTGATAATGTGCTTTAAAAAGTATGCGAAACTACCACAGACTAATGAAACGAATATGTCGTGGGTAGCAGGACTAGGCGCCTTGTTACTAGCAGGGAGTTGCCATTGCTTGGCGAATGCGCCGCAACTAAATAAATCAGCGCAAAATAGAAACGTGCCTGCATAATTGTGGACACGTTTTTTTGTGTGACGAATTTACAATTGAGTGCGCTAAATGGTTAAAAAGAAGCCCCGTGGCCGGAATACTTGTGACGTCTAAAATCTTAACACTAGTACACTATGTCTGATTCGGTTGCGCCAACGTCAGTAAGTAACAGTAAACGAGGTCGTCCATGTCTTTCAAGTTGAAGCCACTGCAACGTTCCAATTTATCGATACGGTAGAGTAGCGTGTTGCGGTGTAAAAACAAGTGGGCCGCGGCTTGCCGAACGTTACCCTGCGTTTGGTAGAGGGCGGCAATCAGTTGCCGGTTATCCGCATCGGCTAACAAATCGGGGGTCAAACCGTTCAGTGCCTGGCGGTGAGTCGTGGCTAGGTAGGGCAGTAAGCTACTGCTTAACTTACCGACCGCTTGTTTATGGGTCTGGTGAAAGAGTTGCTGCTCAAACGCGTAGGCGGCCGGTAAGTTCGTGACGGCGGGTTGGCGACTGCCGATGAACAGGTGGGTATTCGTGTAAAAGTCGTTATCTAATAAGTCCAATAAGCTTGATAAGTCTGGTTGTGACGAAGCACCAATCGGATTGCTTAATAGGAGGTAACCGGCATTTTTCGAAGTGAAGGCTGAATGGATCACACCGTCAAACAGTCCGGCAAGGGCCGTTAACCACTGCGAATGGTGCTGACTGTCATCGGTAAACCGGACCTGGAAATGCAATAATTGAAAGCACTTAGCCGTTGCTTGCGGGGCCGTGGCCGACTCGCAAGTTAAAAACGCTGACCAGGCGTCCGTTGTGGGTGCCGTTTGTTTGGTCGTTAATAGCGCTAAGAGAACCAGCTCGCGTTGGTTAAGGTTGGTCGTGTCGATCCATAAAAATTTATTGGCGGTCAGCGCGACGCTAATCACGTTGGTCTGGTCACTAGGTGCTGATTGCACGGTGGCTTGTGGATAAAGCTGTTGTAGTTGTTGTCCATCCATGAAAAAAGACCTCCGAAAAGTTGACTGGTCTAAAGCAGCACGTCCGTCGTCGATGCGCGGACCACTAACTTGATATTCACAACGGTTTGCTCGTTAAACGTATGGTCAGGATTGTTAATTTGGTCCAGTAAAGCTTCAACGGCTTTTGCACCGAGGTTGGCAAAGTCTTGCACGACCGTGGTGAGGGCCGGCTTGTTTTTTTCAGCGGCCGGCAGATTGTCAAATCCAATTAACGCTAAGTGCTGCATGATTTTTGGATTGAGTTCTTGGAGTTGGTGCATGGCGCGTAAAGCAATGACGTCATTTTCAGCAATAAGCGCGGTGATGCCCTGTGCGTGGATGTAGGCTTGGAGTTGCCCGGCATCACTACAGGCTTGGAGCGCTTGCGCCCAGCGGAGTGGCAAGGTTGGGTCCACTTTGTTAAGGGTCAGTTCGTTGAAGTAGCCCATGAAGCGGTCGCTGACCGTGCCCGTAAAGGTTTGCCAAAAGGGCGTTGCGGGTAGAAAGGCGATTCGCTGATGGCCTAGTGCTTGTAAGTGGTCACAGGCACGACTCCCGCCGGCGACGTTATCGCTGACGACACTGGGAACGGCTAGTGCGGACGGCCGCTTGTCGAGCACTACTAAGGGCAGCCGTTGTGCGTGGAGTCCCATTAGAACGGGCATTTCGGTTGCTAAGTTTTGAGGATAATAAATAATCCCGGCGTAACTTTGGGCCAACGTACTCATGTCGAGCTTTAGAAAATCCTCATTGGCCATTAATTTCAATTCCCAAGTGGTGTCTTTAAGGGTTGCGCGAATTCCGCTTTGATAGTCACCAAAAGCGGTCGTTTTCGGAAAGGGAAGTACCAACAGAATTTGTCGCTGCGTGGTACTTTTATGGGGCTTAACGTACGTCCCACCACCCCGGACACGATAAACGAGGTCAGCGGCGGCCAAGTCATTTAGGGCCCGTTTGGAGGTAATGCGGCTGACACCGTATTTAATGGCCACGGCGTTTTCACTTGGCAAGCGGTCGTTAGGTGCGTACTCGCCACGTAAAATTGCCATTCGCAATCGCTGATAAAGTATTTCGTATTTAGCCATAAGAATCCTCCAGTTGGTATAGTCGGCCCAATAACTTTTTGTGGTCATTACGCTTTAATGGTTTGATTCTAACCGCTTACATGGTATATTTCAAGTGCAAAAACATACCAGGATGTCTATAAATTAAAGGTTTTTATGTCAAAAAATGAAGGTCACGGACAAGCACTGATAGCTATTGGTCATTTTGATAATTGATGATAGTCAAAACGTGGAATCAATGGCAGCTTACGTTGCCGTTGATTCCACGCTTATCATTATTATTCAGCCTGTAACATCCGGTACTGGGAATCGTAGAGCTCGTAGTATTCGCCGCGTTTCGCGATTAAATCAGCGTGGCGCCCGGCTTCAACGATGTGGCCGTTATTAATGACTAAAATTTGGTCGGCCTGTTGAATGGTGGATAACCGGTGGGCGACGATGAAACTCGTTCGGCCTTTAAGCAGTTCGTTTAAACCGGCCTGTAACTGGGCTTCAGTTTTCGTATCGATGGCTGCGGTGGCTTCGTCTAGGATCAGAATTCGGGGATCTGCTAAGAGGACGCGGGCAAACGCTAATAGTTGGCGTTGTCCAGCCGATATGCTGTCACCACGTTCTTGGACCTCCGTTTGGTAGCCAGCTTTCAAAGTCCGAATGAAGGTGTCGGCCCGGGCGAGCTTTGCCGCGGCGACGACTTCTGCGTCGGTGGCGTCGAGGCGGCCGTAGCGAATATTGTCCATGATGGTTCCGGAAAAGATAAAGGTATCCTGTTGCATGACGCCCATTTGGGTCCGCAACGATTCTAAAGTGACCTGGCTGAGATCAACGTTATCAATCGTAATTTGACCGCTATTAACGTTGTAGAATCGCGATAAAAGGTTGATAATTGTCGACTTGCCGGCGCCCGTTGGTCCAACGAGGGCGATAGTTTGGCCGACCTTGGCGTGAAACGAAACGTTGTCGAGGTTTAACGGGCCATCCTCATCATAGCGGAAGCTGACTTGATTAAAACGGACGTCTCCCTTAATTGGCGGTAACGCAAAGGCGTCGGGTGCATCGGTAACGGTCGGTTGTTCGTCCATCGTTTCAAAAATGCGTTCCAAGTAAGTCGTGGCGGTAACTAGTGAGTTGTAGAAGTTACCGATGTTAATGACCGGATTCCAGAAGTTATTAATGTAGCCAAGAAAGGCAATTAGGGTCCCGGTGCTGACAACTACGCCTAGTTGTTGGATACCGATGAAGTAAATTAGCGCCGTTGTCATGGTTGAGATGTTTTGCACTCCGGGGCTCAACGCGTATTGGATTTTGACCGCGCGCATGTAGGCGTCCCGATTATCGTTGACCACGGAATCGAAGGTGTTGACGGCGTGTTCTTCCTGTGCAAATCCTTGGGTAACCTTGATGCCAGCAATGCTTTCGTGAATGTAGGCATTCAGGTTAGACTGCTTGTTACTGAGGGCTCGAAAAGCGGTCCGCTGTCTTTTTTGAACGTAGTAGGCCCACAACAGTAAAAATGGGATGAGCACCAGGCTATCTAATGTCAGCTTCCAGTTGATGGCGAACATAAAAATCAGGGTGATAACGAGTGAGATTACGTCGGAAATCAAGTTCACTAACCCGTTTGCCAGTAAGTCGCTCAAAGTGTTGATGTAGTTAACGACCCGGATCAGAATTTTACCGTGGGGGCGCGAGTCAAAGTAAGCGAAGGGCAGCTTCTGCAAGTTCTTGAATAAATCGGTGCGCATGTCGATGAGCAAATTTTGTCCGATTTCGGTAATCGCCCAGATACGATAACGAAAGCACCCGAAGGCTACGAGCAAGCTCACCAAGAACGTGCCGCTCAGTCCCCATAGGAGTTGAAAATTACGCTGCGGGATGGCTTGGTCAATGGCGACTTTCATCAAGTAGGGGCCTAAAATGATGGCAACGTTGCCGATTAAAATGGAACCGAGGACGAGCAGCATACGCCACGTGTACGGCTTGAGGTATTGCCCGAGCCGTGCGTAATCGTGCCAATTGAAGTGGGTTTTTAATTGTTCGTCTTCGTTAGACGTGTTCCGTTTTGCCACGAGAATCAGTTCCTTTCGTTTCTATGAGTAGGCCTAATTGGCGGCGATACGTTTCGGCGTAGTAACCGTCGGCAGCAAGTAGGTCGTCGTGGGTGCCGCGTTCAACGATCCGTCCCTGACGAAGCACGATAATCTGATCTGCGCGGCGCAACGAGGAGGTCCGCGAAGCAATAATGAAGACCGTCTTATCCTGCGTGATCTTACGCAGGCGCCGTTGAATCGTTGTCTCGGTTTCCATATCGAGAGCGCTGGTCGTATCGTCTAGAATCAGAATGCGGGGATCTTTGACGAGGGCGCGGGTCAAAGAAATCCGCTGTTTCTGACCGCCGGAAAGCCCGACGCCGCGCTCACCAACGACGGTGTGATACCCATCCGGCATCGTGGTGATAAAGTTATTGGCGTCGGCAACGTCGGCCATCTCGCGAATAAACTGTTCGGGTGCTTGGCGGTTACCGTAGTTGATATTGTCGACGATGGAATCGGAAAATAGGAACAGGTCTTGGGTCACAATGGTCGTTTGGTGGCGGAGTTCTTGGGGCGACCAGTCCCGAACGTCGCGGCCATCAATTAAAACGTGGCCGTGCGTTGGGTCGTAGAAGCGGGCAATCAGGTTCATCAGGGTTGATTTACCCGACCCCGTTTCACCTAAAATTCCCAACGTTTGTCCCGGTTTGACGGTAAAGTTGATGTCGGTGAGGACGTTAACTTCGGGCGCGTCCGGGAAAGCAAAGTCAACGTGTTGAAAGGTGACGGCGCCCTTAATTTTAGGCGCGCCAACGTCGGTCGTTGGTGCGATGACCGGTTGCGTTTCGAGCATGGCTTGAATCTTAATTGTCGCGGCTGAGAACCGTTGGATGTCATTGATAAGCCACCCGCTCATCCGCATGGGCTGGTTCAGCATCCAGAGAAAGCCGTTGAACGAAACGAGCGCACCCAAAGTCATGTGGTGATTAATGACGAGGCTACTTCCGAAGAGTAAAACAATCACGGAGAGTAGGGACGCGAGAAAATCCAAAGCGGGCAAGTAGCGTCGCGAGACTCTGGCTGAGTCCATGTTCTTTGCACGGTAGTCCTGGTTAAGCGTTTCAAATTTTTGAACTTCGAAGTCTTCCCTAGCGAACGCCCGAATGACCCGGTTACCGGAAATGTTTTCTTCGACCATCGCGTTTAAGCGGGCAAAACTTTGCCGTATATTGAAGAAGACGGTGTGGGCTTCATTGCTCATCCGGGTAGTGAGCCAGGCAATTAAGGGCGTCACAATAACGAGTGCCAGCATCAGTTGCCAATTAATGCGGGCCATGACGATGACGGCGGTCAAAAACCAGAGGACACATTCTAGTGTGTTGTAGGAGACCCAACATAGAAAGTGACGGATGGCATCGGTGTCCCCCGTTAAACGGGCCATGATATCGCCGTTCGTTACGGAATTAAAAAAGGTATAATCCAACGATTGCAGTTTGGTGAACAGGTCGTGGCGAATATCAAAGAGTGAATTTTGCCCGATGCGTTCAAATAAAATAATGTAGCAGTAACGAATGAGGGTCCGGAAAAGGGTGACGCCAATCATAGTGGCTAGGAGCGGGATTAACAGATTGAGTTGGTGTTGCGTGATGACGCGGTCAACGATGACCCCGCCGAGTAAGGGAACAACGACGACGCCAATCGCGTTAATCACAACTAAAATCAGCGCTAACACGAGTTGCCAGCGGCTACGCTTGGCGTATTGCCAGACCCACTGGTAAGGGTTCATAACGGGGAGCCTCCTAAGGTGAAATTTGGTGAGTAACGGTTCTTTAGGGTTCTAGTATGCCGATAAATCGGTGTAATCTGAATGGACGATTTTGTCTGAATACATGGCTTTTTTTGCAGGGAGGTGGCCGGATGTTAAATCTGAGCGAGTTAATGCCGGACGTGCTTTACGCTTTTTCGTACCGGAACGTGGAACCTGGGACTTACGTTTATCATGACCACACTTTTTTGGAACTGTCGATTATGTTAGAAGGTTATTCTGATTACAACGTGGAAGGGCGGTGGCGGCGAGTTGATACCGGGCAAGCCTTGCTATTTAATCCGGGGGTCCACCATCAGGAAACGCAGCCACCAGCCTCCCAAAGTTTGCAACTACACGTTGGTTTTCGGCACGTGGCGTTGCCGGGGCAGACGCCAGACCACTTACCGTTTGCTGACAGTTTGGTCAACTTAGGCTCACTACGACCAGAGTTCATGGCCTGCGCACAGCGGGTCGTCACCGAAAGTCAGCGGCCCGCCGAGTTAGGACACGCCGTTTTATTACAAGCCTTAGTGGTGGAATTGCTCTGCTTATTATTGCGGGCATTACCGGAAAATCCGGTTAGTAGCGACTACTTAGCGTTACAAAGTGAGACGCCGGACAAAGAACACGTGGCGTTAGTTAGTGCCGCCACCTATTATTTAGAGGCGCACTACGGTGAAGACTTGACCTTGAGCGATTTGGCGACCAGTCTACACGTGAGTCCGGCCTACTTATCACGGACGTTTAAAGGGGTTCAGGGCGAAAGCCCCATTAACTATTTGACGAAGCTGCGGATGCGTCGGGCGAAGGACTTGTTGCTCAAAGACCAATTAGCGGTGGGCGAAGTGGCCCGGGCGGTCGGGTATCAAGACCCGTATTATTTCAGCAAGTTATTTAAACGTTATTTTGGGATAGCACCCAGCTTGATCGATAAAGGGGATACTTAAATTATGAAATGAAAGCACTTTTAGTCTGAAAAGCTGATTGGTAGCGGACCTGGTATAAGCGGGGGAACAACTTTAACGGCAATCAAGCGTCCGACCCTCGTCCAAAATTGGTGGGTATGATATATTTCAGTCGGATAAATATATCAGGTTAGACCTTAATTAGTCGAAATGAGGAGGAAGTAATCATGATAGAGTGGCGTGGATTGACCGACGAACAAGTACAAGCCGTCCAAGCAATCGGATGGGGTGATGACTTAACGGCGCATGCTTTAAAGGTGAGGTGCCAAACGGGTGAGGCAGGAATTGCCATCACGCGAACCGGCCAGCAGGTGACCTTAACTTACGGTAGTCAGGTGGATTTGATGCGGGGTGCCGCGTTGCTTGCTGGCAAAATTAAGCAGGCTGGTGATTTTACCATTGAGCAGCGGCCCCAGTTTAAAGTCATGGCAGCGATGCTGGACGTCGCTCGTAACGGTGTCCCCACGGTGGACATGGTAAAAACGATGATTCGCCGACTTGCTAGCATGGGTTATAACGAACTCTGGTTGTATTTAGAGGATTTATTTGAAATTCCTGAAGAACCCTATTTCGGTCGTCAACGGGGGCGCTATAGTCAAGCCGACCTACACGATATTGCGTTGTACGGGGACCGATTTGGCGTCACCGTGGTGCCCGCCGTTCAGACGTTGGCGCACATGCACAACGCGCTTAAATGGGATGCCCACCACGCGGTCAGGGATACGGATGACACGCTGCTGGTCGGGGCACCCGCAACAAAGGCATTTTTAGCCAACCTCTTACGGGCTGCGAGTGCCCCGTTCACGACGAATAAGATTCACGTTGGGATGGATGAAGCCTATCAACTTGGGCGAGGGAAGTACTTGGATGATAACGGGTTTACCGATCAGCAAACGCTGATTTTAGATCAACTGAAGCTGGTCGTTGAACTGACTCAGGAGCTTGGACTCAAGGCGTACATGTGGAGTGATCTCTGGTTCACCTTTGCGTCACCAAAACATGAAATGTATGACCCGAACGTGCACTTTGACGCTGACTTCAAGGCCAGCTTACCGCCAGTGGGTCAAGTGTACTGGGACTATTATCATGAAGATGAAGCCACCTACAGGGATCGGTTTGCCCAGCATTTTGAACTGAGCGACGACGTGGTCTTTGCGGG
Source organism: Lactiplantibacillus xiangfangensis (assembly GCF_001438845.1). Lineage (GTDB taxonomy): Bacteria > Bacillota > Bacilli > Lactobacillales > Lactobacillaceae > Lactiplantibacillus > Lactiplantibacillus xiangfangensis. The sequence continues at coordinate 53,245 of NZ_JQCL01000054.1, read as the reverse complement.
CGGCATCTGGACTTGGAGTGCCCTCGCACCCAATCAAAGTAAGATGTTGGCAACGGTTCGCGCCGGTTTAAATGCGGCCAAGGCCAGTGGGGTCACGCAGGTGGTGGCAACGATGTGGTTTGATGACGGTGCCGAAGTGCCCATCAGCTCAGCTTGGTACGGCCTGCAAGCTTTCGCGGCGTACCAATATCATACGGATGTGCAACCGCAAACCATCGATACGGAATATGACTTAACGCAGGGGGAATCACCAGCGTTTTATAAGCTTCTGGATCAATTTGATAACTTTACTCAGGCGGTCAACGTGGATGCCGACAACGTCAGTAAAATTGTTCTTTACGAAGACTTATTACTACAACGGTACCGGGAAAACTTGCAAGGGATTGGGCTTGAAGCGCAGTATGAGCACCTGATTAAGGCCCTCAGTCAGTGCCAAGTTCGAGCGGATAATCGGTTAACGGTGACGTTTTACCGGCAACTCGCCCAAACGGTATTACTCAAACAGCGGGCGTTACAAGCTGTTGCTAAGTTAGGTACGGCGACGGCTAATGACCAGCAAGCCACGGCAGCATTGGCTGCCATTGAGACGTGTCAATCGGCGCTACGTCAATTACTCGGCCTATTCCGGCAAGTTTGGCATCAGCAGCGCCGGGGCAACGGTTTTGAAATCATCGATGTCCGTCTGGGCGGTCAGATTGCCCGTTGTGAAACGGTTTGCTGGCGAATTAAAACCTGGCAAGCCGGACAAGACGACTTAGCGGAATTATACGAACCATTGTTACCAATGGACAAACGCAGTAACGGCTTAGTCGGTCACGGCCTCTACAAAGAAATCGTGAGTGCCTGTGATATTTCGTTTTAAATTAAGGTGAAAGGTCTAAATTCAGCAACACTATATCAACAGTAACTAAAGTTTGAAAGCATTAAAATAAGCACAATCAAAGGTTAATGGCAAAAATAGGATGCTTCATCGCTCCACCGGACAGAATCAGTGGGCTGTGGGGTCGGCTACAGCCAAGGTGCGGGCTTCCGCCTCGCTTGAAAGCCTAAAGCCCAAGTCTTCCAAGACGACCCGCCATGTTACCTGGCATACAACGCCAGGTGACATGACCGACACTGCCCACTGATTCTGCCGGCTGCGCTAGGATTGGTTAAAAACAAGCTAAATCGATTTTCATAGAAAGATCATCTTAGCTGGAGGTCGATCATGATGAATCTGCCGCGAAAGTGGCGTTGACCGGTGGACTTCCGGTTTACGCCACCGACGTCTTGCGAGACGTGGGGTTGCGGCTTGCAAGCGAGGACTAAGACCGTTTCTCAGGCTTAGTCCGGTCGTCACGGCAGATGAAATCATGGGCGGCCGGAAGCGACAAGTATTCCGGTTCTGTAACTGCATGTCATCAGCACCAATCGGAATAGCTAGTTTAGACAGGGCTTGAAGCAGTCATAAGAATTAAAATTGGCAATTTAGAATCCAACAACGGTCATCGGTGAACCCAACTGATGGCCGTTGTTGCTTTTTGTACAAAAAATATATCTAATTTTGTTCAAATCTTAAATTTGTTAACATTTCCCTTAAATTAGTTGATTGTTGGTCATAAAGAAAGCGGTTACTATAGCAAGTGTAATAAATGAAAGGAGGGAGAAACGATGACGCAAGACCCAGCCGTTACAGAAGCAGTGCCATTGACGCCGATTAAGAAAAAGAAGTTCTTTCAGCGCTTTTGGGAAAACCGGGTGTACTTATTAATGGTCGCACCTGGTTCACTGTTTTTAATCGTTTTCTTCTACATTCCAGTGTTGGCTAACGTTGTAGCCTTCCAAGATTTTCAATATTCAGAGCAAGGATTTATCTACAGTGTGCTCCATAGTCCTTGGGTCGGGTTCCAGAACTTTACCTTCTTCTTCAAGTCCGCGGATTTCTGGCTAGTAATTCGTAACACGATCGGGTATAACATGACTTTCCTGTTACTGAACTTCTTCTTCGCCATCTTCTTCGGGGTTGTCATGAGTCAGATGCGGCATCAACGTTTGCTGAAAGTTTATCAAACGTCGATGTTGTTCCCATATTTCCTATCGTGGGCAATTCTGGCTTACTTCGTTTACGCGTTCTTAAGCACTGATAAAGGGATCTTCAACCACATTATCCAAGCGATGGGTGGAACGCCAATCGACTTCTATAACACGCCGTGGGTTTGGCCGTTTATCATCATCTTCCTCGGAGTCTGGAAAGGGATCGGGTACAACAGTATTCTGTACTTCGCTACCGCCATGGGGATTGACCCGTCGTACTATGACGCGGCCATGATGGATGGTGCGAACAAGTGGCAACAGATCAAGAACGTCACGTTACCACATATCTTACCCGTTGCAACGCTGATGTTGATTTTGAATATTGGTGGGATCTTCCGGAGTGACTTTGGACTATTCTACTTAATTCCACGCTCATCGGGTGCCTTAATCAACGTCACACAGACATTCGATACGTTCATTTACCGGGCGTTAACGACGACTAACGATATTGGGATGTCCACCGCCGCCGGGTTATTACAATCGGTTGTTGGGGCCTTACTCATTTTCACTAGTAACTGGATTATTCGTCGGAAGCGGCCAGAATCAGCACTCTTTTAGGAGGTGACGCCATTGCGTAAAAAAAAGCACATTTCAGCAGTTGAAATTCGCAAGTTCGGACCTGGCGCCAACCTGTTTTTCAACATCTTTATCGGGATTTTCGCCTTGTCCTGTATTCTGCCGTTCTTCTTCATAATCATTTTGTCCTTGACGAAGGAAGCGGATATTACCACTTATGGGTATCAATTCTGGCCTAAGCATTGGACGTTCGCGAGTTACCAATACTTGTCAAAAATGGGCCACCAAGTCCTCGTTTCACTAGGTGTGACGGTCTTCGTCACGATCGTGGGGACGATTATGAACAGCTTGTTTAGTTCAACTTATGCTTATGCGATTTCGCGTCGTGACTTCGCCTACGCAAAATTCTTTACCATCTTCGCTTTAATCTCGATGCTCTTTGTTCCTGGGATGGTGCCAACTTACTTGATTGTGACCCAAATGCTGGGCTTACAAGATAATATTTGGGCGTTGATCTTGCCGATGAGTTTTGGGGTCTACAACGTGTTAATTATGCGGACCTTCTTCAAAACGTCGATTCCAGAAGCAATCATTGAGTCTGCCCGGATGGATGGTGCCAGTGAGTTCCGGATTTTCTGGACAATTGTGGTACCGCTTGCCATTCCTGGGATTGCAACCATCAGTTTGTTTACGTCGCTAGGTTACTGGAACGATTGGATGAACGCCTTGCTGTACATCAACAAGGACAGCGTTACGCCACTGCAGTACTTGTTAGTTAAGATTCAAAATAACATTCAGTACATGACGCAAAATATGGCTAACAACGGCGCGGTTGCTGGTGCGACCAGCGTACCATCCGAAGGGATGCGTTTCGCAATCGTGGTTGTTGCAACGTTACCAATTGCGTTGACCTACCCATTCTTCCAAAAGTACTTCGTCAAAGGGATGACGATTGGTGGGGTCAAAGGTTAGTTCAAACACTTTAGGTTGGGTATAAATTTATTGCTGGTGAGTTGGCTGGTTGGTGACGCTAATGATGATGATTAGTGCCATTCAAAAATTTAAATTCTGAAATTATGTTGATCATTTTAGAAGAACTGGTTAGCTGACGCTCATGGGCTCATTCCAAGGAGGATGAAACGTATGAACAAGTTTGTAAAAGGGGCAGCGGTTATTAGTGTTGCTGCGCTAGGTACCATCGCACTTGCAGGTTGTGGAAAGTCGGATAGTGCTTCATCAGGCAAAATGACAACGGTTAACATGTATATGCCTGGGGACAAGCCAAAGAATTACGACGCAATGCTCAAAAAGGCCAACAAAGAAATTCATAAAACGTATAAAGATATCAACGTTAAGATGAACTTTATCGGCTGGGGTGATTACGAACAAAAGTATAACGTTATGGTAACGTCTGGTAACAGCTATGACTTAGCGTTCTCACAAAGCTATACCAACAACGCCCTCAAGGGTGCCTACGCTGATATGACGGATGAGCTGAAAAATGGGGTGGCTAAAAAAGCCTACAAAGAAGTTAACCCGTCATACTGGAAAGGCTTAAAAGTTAACGGTAAAATCTATGGTTTCCCAGTAAACGCCAACGTTTACGCGCAAAATATGTTAACTTTCAACCAATCATTCTTAGACAAAAACAACATTAACATCAAGGGTGTTAATTCATACGCCAGCATGGAACCCGCTTTAGCTAAGTTCCACAAGCAAAACCCTGGGGTCGCTGCCTTTGCCATTGGTCAAGGATTCAAAGCGTCACCAGCACATATGGACTTCCCATTGGGTAACGGCTTACCATTTGCCATCGATTCTAGTGGTAAGGACAAGAAGATCGTGAATGTCTACGATACCGCTGAAATGAAGGGTATTTTAAAGACGTTGCATAGCTACTATGAAAAAGGTTACATTCCAAAGGACGCCGCAACTTCAAGTACGCAATACAACTTGCAAGACAACACGTGGTTCGTTCGTCAAGAAACCCAAGGTCCTTACGATTACGGCGATACGACTTTGGAAAACAGCGCCGGTGGCAAAAAGATGCAATCTAAAGCCATCACTGACCCATACAAATCTTCTGCACAAACCCAAGTTGCCGTTTGGAACATCTCCAAGACTTCTAAGCATAAGACTGAAGCAATGAAAGTGTTGAACTTAATGAACACGAACAAGAAGTTGCTTAACAACATTACTTGGGGACTTGAAGGCGACCAATGGAACTTCACGAACGAAGACAAGGGCAAGATCAAATTAACTAAGAAGTACAAACCAGGTTACTTCATTGGTGCGTGGATGATGGGGAACAACAAGAACTTGTACACCCTTGATACCACAACGAATGCCATGATCAAGAAACGTGATGATTCGATTGCTGATTCCAAGACTTCTGCAGCGTTAGGGTTCAACCCAGATACGCGGGCACTGAAGACTGAAATCACGAACCTTTCCAACGTTATGAGTAAGTACCTCGATATTCTTAACACCGGTACCGCTGATCCAGAACCAACCATCAAGAAGATGGACAAGGAACTGAAGACGGCTGGTTATGACAAGGTTCAAAAAGAATTACAGAAACAGTATGACGCCTTCTTGGCTAAAAAATAGTCAACCATGAGTCACACAAAGAGGTCGGGCAATTGCGCTACGACTTCTTTGTCTACATAGCACTTTTAATAACCCCAGAAAGGACGATCGAGATGAGCGAGCATTGGTGGCAACGTGCAGTTGTGTATCAAATCTATCCCCGGAGCTTTCAAGATAGTAACGGTGATGGTATCGGCGACCTCCCCGGCATTATTAGTCGGTTAGACTACCTGAAACAATTAGGGGTGGGCGCGCTCTGGCTGAGTCCGGTTTATCAAAGCCCCAATGCGGACAATGGGTATGATATTTCTGACTATCAAGCCATAAATCCAGAATACGGGACGATGGCCGACATGGAACGCTTGATTCAAGAAGCGCGGCAACGTGACATCCGCATCGTGATGGATCTAGTCGTGAACCATACGAGTGATGAACACGCTTGGTTCGTCAATGCACGGACGGGAATGGACAGCTCAACGCGGGATTATTACGTGTGGTCGGACCCGGTCGATGGACACGAACCCAATGACCTCACCTCGGGTTTTATCGGCGGTTCCGCGTGGGAGCACGATTCAACGAGTGACCAGTACTTTCTGCATTTGTTTTCAGCCAAACAGGTTGATTTAAACTGGCAGAGCCCTAAGCTGCGCCAAGCTATCTATGACATGATGAACTTTTGGATCGCTAAGGGCATCGGTGGTTTTCGGATGGATGTGATCGACATGATTGGTAAAGAGCCGTTTGAAAAGCAACTGGTTAACGGTCCCCATCTGCATGACTATTTACATGAAATGAACCGCGCAACTTGGGCTGACCGGGACTTTTTAACGGTCGGCGAAGCCTGGAGTGCCGGACCTAAGGAAGCCTTGCAATACAGTTGTCCTGCCCGCCAAGAGCTCAGCATGATTTTTCAATTTGGCCATTTGTGGGCGGATCGAAAGGTGGGCGGTGAGAAGTGGGAAACCCATCCCATATCCGTGCCACAACTGAAGGCGGCCCTATATGCTTGCCAGCGTGAATTAGCGACAGATGGTTGGAACAGTTTGTTTTGGAATAACCACGACCTTCCCCGGGCCGTTTCACGTTTTGGGACGCCAACCGGACCCAACCGCGAATTGAGTGCCAAGATGTTAGCTATTACCCTGCACGGCCTGAAGGGCACCCCTTACATCTATCAGGGTGAGGAGATGGGCATGACCGATTGTCCGGTCACGATGATTGAACAAGTTGACGATGTCGAAGCGCGGACCATTTATCGTCAGCTGCGTGTTCAGGGTGATTCGGCGACGACGGCGATGGAAAAGGTCAACCGGTTTAGCCGCGATAATGCCCGCACACCAATGCAGTGGGATGCTAGTCTGAACGCTGGTTTCAGTACTGGTCAGCCGTGGTTAGCGGTCAATCCCAATTATCAAACCATCAACGTGCAAGCGACCTTAACTGAACCTGACAGTGTTTTTGAGACGTATCAGCAGTTGATCCAACTTAGAAAAACGCAGCCGGTGTTACAGACCGGGGCCTTTCAAGCTCTGGCTGTCCCCGACGACGTGATTGCTTACACCCGGACGTTAGGCGAAGTGACGTGGTTAGTTTGCAGTAACTTTGGGGCTGAGCCGGTAGACGTAACGTTACCTCAGCGAGTAGCCAAACGGTTAGTAGGAAATTATGATGACTATCCCGATCAGTTAGGTGACGTCCAATTGCGACCCTATGAGGCGTTCATGGTGGCCTTACAGTGATAGTGGGAACGGTGATTGTTAAACTAAAAAGCCAGTTTCTACAAAATGAGAATATAGCAGAATCAACGAGGAGGAATTAGCATGGGGCGTGCAGCTGATCGAATTTTTACCCGCATATTTGTTTTCTTAATCATGACCGTATATTTCTGGATTTTGACGGTCGCTGGTCTGATCGTGTTAGGAATTGGGCCCGCTTTTCGGACGATGAGTGAGATGTATATGGATAACGAGTGGGATTATAAAAAATATTCTTTTAAAACGGCTTGGAGCCGGTTTAAGACTGATTTCTGGCAAGCAAACTGGCATACTTGGATCTTTTTGGGCACCGGTATCGTGCTTGCTTATAACTTATATTTGAGCACGACGGTCAATCAGGCGTGGATGCTATTTGTACAATTTATCATCGTTGCGGCGTTGATTTTCGATTTCAGCTTGGCGATGTTTACGACCATGATTCGTTCGCGCTACGACGTGACCTTTAAAGACGCGGTCAAATTAGCCGTTGTGCAATTCTTCAGTAGTTTCATGCAACTGTTAGTGTTCATTGTCGTGACGATCACGATGATTGTTATTTCTCTGAAGTGGCCGGGATTAATTATCTTCTTGAGCCCCGGAATTTATATGTTTGCGACCGACGTATTGTCACATCAATGGTATGCCAAAATTGACAAAATGCTCGAGGCGGTTTAAATGCAAGTTCATGATCACATTTTGCGGTCAAGCTTTGCCCGCTTAATTAAGGTCTATACAGCCATCATTTCGGTGATGGTTGTTTTGGCGACTAGCGTTTTTGTGACAGTGAGCGTGCGGACCTATGATTCGGAGATCCGGCAAGCGGAAACGACGGCAACCGCGCAAGTTAGCCAAGCGGTAATGCAAAATCAGCAAGTGATTTCACAATTTGCGACCCAACTCACGAATGCGACTGGTAATTTGCCTAGTATCGAGAAGTACTTTGATTCATCAATAACCGCATACAGTGATTACGCCATTAATAAAAGTATTCACGGGGGACCGTACTTCTTCTGGCCGACTGAATCCCGCCAGTTCTTTGTCCAACACGATCAGGCTAGCCAGTTGACGTTGCGTCTGTTAAATCAGAAAAAGGTCTTCGTGGCGACGGCAGCCAATCCCGGGGGTGGCCTGTACGCGGCGAAGGACGTTAAGCAGAAGTTTGCAATCAGTGCGCCGTTAGTCAATCAATACACCCTAGAGACCGATGGCGTTATCAGCTTAAGCTTTGATCAAAGTGATTTAAACCGGCAGTTACGGCAGATTCCGGGGACGCGGGCGCTTCAAGTTGCGGTCGAATCGGATTCGAATGACGCGGTTTTCTACTTTGCTGGTAAGGACGTCAAGGCGACCTCTAAAAAGGCGTTTAAACGGGCGTTGGATGCCAATAATACTAATAACTTAACCGGTTACCATGTGAGCACCAAGGTCTTGCCATCCGGGTACCGTCTGACAACGGTCATCAACCGAGCGACCTTGCGCACTTTACTGATTGACCACGTCTTGCCGCTGGTCTTGCTCGGGTTAATCCTGTTACTCGGGCTCAGCATCGGGCTGTGGCTAACTTTCCGACGTTATCAGCACCAGTTAGATTCCATTGTGGATACGGTCAGTACCGTTTCCGCTGGTAATTTGGATGCGCGGGTGCCCGTTGATTTGAAACCCACGGATTTACGGACGTTGGCGGATGGTATCAACGCGATGTTGGAAGAGATTCATCAACATATTAATACCATTTATCAATTACAGATTGCCCAGCAAGAGGCCAACCGGAAGGCGCTGCAAGCCCAAATTAATCCGCATTTTATGTCCAATACCTTGGAATATATTCGGATGGCGGCGCTAGATGCGGATCAGCCGGAATTAGCCAACGTGGTTTATAGTTTTGCCGCGTTGCTACGAAATAACACTGATTTGTCACCCCGTACGACGATCAAGGATGAGTTGAAGTTTATTGAAAAGTACGTCTTTTTATACCAAGTTCGGTTTCCTGACCGGCTCGCCTACCAGTTCCAAGTTGATCCGGCGATAGCGACCGTGGAAGTGCCTAAGTTCAGTTTGCAACCATTGGTCGAAAACTATTTTGTTCACGGTGTGGATTTTGCGCGTCAGGATAACGCGCTGAGCGTCAAAGCATGGCGGGAAGGGCCACTGGTCAAAGTCAAAATTGTGAATAATGGGCGGGCCTTGACCGCGGCGGAAGTCACAGCTATCAATCACAAGATGCGGGAACCGCTGAACGCCGAACAACAGCAATCAATTGGATTACAAAACGTCTATTCCCGGATGCTTGATACGTTTGGCGATTCGCTTACGATGGCGATTGCTAGCGATGGCCAGCAGGGTGTCACGATGACCATGGCATTTGCGATTAAGGAAGATTAGCTGATTAATGTGTGTTGCATTTGAGTGTAATCAAATAAATTAAATGGGTAAGGTGATTATCATGCGTCAAAAACTAGGTAGTATTGAAGCGGGCGGTACTAAATTTATTTTAGCCGCAGCGGATGAAGCGTATCGGGTTAGTGCCAAAAAACGGATTCCAACTGAAGATCCGACGACGACTTTGGCCGGTTGCATTGCCTTTTTTAAGGAAAATCCGGTTGATGCGATTGGTCTCGGTTCGTTTGGTCCCATTGGTATCAAACCCGGAGCGGCCGATTATGGCCACATCCTAGCTACCCCGAAGCCTGGATGGGCGGGCACCGACATGGTTGGTACGTTAAAAGCAGCGTTACACGTGCCGGTTTACTTTACGACTGACGTCAATGCGTCGGTTTATGGCGAATACATTGCGGGCAGTGCCAAAGACGTTGACTCGGCCGTGTACTTCACGATTGGAACGGGCATTGGCGGGGGTGTCATCCAAGATGGTCACTTCATCGGGGGCTACTCCCACCTTGAAATGGGCCACGCACCGGTCATGTTGCATCCAGATGATCATTACAAGGGATTTTGCCCGTTTCACGGTAATCGCTGTTTTGAAGGGGTCGCGGCTGGTCCAACAATTGAAGGGCGGACGGGGATTCCTGGAGAAAAGTTAAACCGGGATCATCCGGTGTTTGATTTTATCAACTACTACGCTGCCCAGATGGCTTTCAGCGCCTTTGTGAATTACGCCCCCGAAAAGATTATTTTTGGTGGCTCCGTTGTTGACGATGACAACATCATTAAAGTCCGAGAGATTTTTGACCAACTCAACCACAACTACGTGCAAATTCCTGATGACCTAATCGTACACAGCCACTTTGCCGATAATGCGTCGGCAACGGTGGGCGACTTTGCTTTGGCTGCGTTGTTATTGAAGTAAATTAAAATCACAAATAATCATTTTTTGGTATGTTTGCCAGTTGTTAGCCGACTTTTTGTACAATGTGCCTATGGTTAATAATAACGCTTTCATTTAGAATAAGAACTGTTAAAAGTTGGTATAAAACTGTTCTTGATACCAACTAATCTGGTATAAAAACAAGTGTATTTTGAGAAAGGCTGGTATAGATTATGGTTGAAATCGATCTAGATCATATTTACAAACGCTATCCCAATGCGACTAAAAACTCAGTTAATGATTTTGATTTGCACATCAAAGACAAGGAATTTATCGTTTTCGTTGGACCATCAGGCTGTGGTAAATCGACCACGCTCCGGATGGTTGCTGGTCTGGAAGATATTACCCAGGGAACTTTGAAAATTGGGGATAAAGTCATGAACGATATTCCCCCGCGTGACCGTGATATTGCGATGGTCTTCCAAAATTACGCGCTGTATCCACATATGACGGTGGCCGGTAACATGGCTTTCGGGTTGAAGCTGCGCAAGTATACAAAAGAAGAGATTGATAAACGGGTGGAAAACGCCGCCGAAATTTTAGGGTTAACCGATTTCTTAGACCGTAAACCAGCTGATTTGTCCGGTGGGCAACGGCAACGGGTTGCGTTAGGCCGGGCAATCGTTCGGGATGCGCCCATTTTCTTAATGGATGAACCGCTGTCCAACTTGGACGCGAAGTTGCGGGTCTCCATGCGGGCGGAAATTGCAAAGTTACACCGTCGCTTGGACACGACTACGATTTATGTGACCCATGACCAAACGGAAGCGATGACGATGGCTGACCGCGTGGTTGTTATGTCTACGGGTGAAGTCCAACAAATCGGTAGCCCGTCTGAAATCTACGATCGGCCACGGAACATGTTCGTGGCCGGGTTCATTGGCTCACCAGCCATGAACTTCTTCAACGTCAGCTTTAAAGATAACGTGATCGATAATCACCAGGGCGTTAAATTACACGTTCCTGAAGGGATGGCCAGCACGCTAAATAGGCGTGGCTATGATGGCAAGGATATCGTTTTCGGGATTCGTCCGGAAGACATTCATACTGAAAGTGTGTTCATCGACACTTGGCCAAAGCAAACGGTTAAAGCAACGATCAACGTGTCCGAATTGTTAGGAGCAACGAGTCAGCTATACAGTCAAGTGGGCGACACTGAATTCGTGGCGAACGTTGATGCGCGTGATTTCCACCAACCAGGTACCGTCATTGAAATGGGCTTTGATATCAATAAGGCGCACTTCTTCGACAAGGAGACCCAAAGTTCAATCATGCTGGATGAAGAAGAAGAACAGCAACCGACTGAAGCTTAAACGACCAATTTTAAAATAAATTTAGTTGCCGCTGATTCGTGGCCTGTACTATGACTTGATGACCGCGAATAATAGCGAATCATTATTCTACCTCCAAGGGAATAAGTGGTAAATATAGAGGCGCCCACAGATTATCTGTGAGCGCCTTTACTGGTGTAATTTAGTCAAATAGTTGATATATGTTAGTATACTACCTTAACTGTGACTTTTGAGGACGCGCAGTGAGCCCGCTGCTCCTAGTACTTTCTAGTTTTTGATAGTGAGCACATTTCTAGAAATGCAGGGCGGCAGGTGGCACCAAACGTAAGCGGTACCATTTTTAGAGTTGGTTTTGTAGAGGGGGCTTTAAAATGTATAGTGTCATGTTAGTTGATGATGAATACATGATCTTAAAGGGTATGGCCAAGATCGTTGATTGGGAAAAAAACGGGTTTAAAATTGTTCAAACGGTTCGTAACGGCAAGCAGGCGTTAGCAGCTTTTAAACAGCAACCGGTCGACTTAATTATTACCGACGTCCGGATGCCTGAGATGACGGGATTAGCCCTAATGAAGCAGTTGCAATTATTACCGCAAGCACCGTTAGTCATCGTACTATCAGGCTATCAGGAGTTTGATTACGTGAAACAGGCCCTTCATTTTGGTGCCGTTGATTATTTGGTGAAGCCGGTTGATGCGCAGGAGCTTGAAAAAGTTTTAATTAAGGCACACGAGCAATTAGAGTCGCAAACGAAGGAAGCCGCAACGCGACACTACTATTTGGAAATGCAGACGGAGCGGTTAGTGGCGCAGGAACTTGATGAAGCAGCTACGGAACAATTGTTAAATAGTGCGGGTGTCGCAAATAATCCACATAAGTTAACGATGATCTGTTGTAATAACGTCACGAATTATGATGCGTTAAGTCAGGCTTGTCAGCAACAAGGGCAGAATTTATATTACGTGAGTCAGAATCAATTTATGATTTGCTTTGTTGGCTCGCACCTGGCCTTAACGAAGTTCATTCAACAGTTAGAGGCCCAGCAACTCATTACTGGGGCGTCGTTTGTGACGGTGGGGGAACGGGTCAGTCAGCTATCGGGCCTCGCCGATAGTTTGGAGCAGGCCCAAACGTTAGCGGAACTTTATCAGTTTTACGAAGGCCGGTCGCCGTTTCTGTCAGGAGCGGCCCGCACGGAATGGTTACGGCAGGCGGAGATTCCTAAGGTGTCCCTGGATAAATTTAAGCGAGCGCTAAGTAGTAATAATCAAGCGTTAATGGTGACGTTGACGCAAGCATTGTTCGTAAAATTAAGTAACGAACACGTTGCACCGTCCTATGCGCGGCAGGTTGCCTTTTTAGTCTTGAACATTTTGAGTAACCACCAGACGTTTAGCAATCAGGACTACGAAGCGCAGTTAACGCTGATTGATAATGCCCCGACGATTGCGGCGTTGGAACAGACGGTGGTCGCACTGGTGCAACGCTATGAACCCAAGCCGCAACTGACTTATTCAAAGAACGTCCGGCAGGTTATTGCCATTGTTAAAGCCGATTACGCACAGGATTTGTCATTAACGCAAGTGGCGAACCGGTTACATCTAAATCCCGTTTATTTAGGCCAGTTGTTTAAAAAAGAAATCCAGACAAGTTTTTCCAAGTATTTGAATCAGTATCGGATTGACCAGGCCAAACAAATGTTGCTCAGTACGGATGAAAGTATTAGCAATATTGCGTTAGAAATCGGCTACACGAATAGTGGCTATTTTTATAAGAATTTCCGGCTGATTTGTGACGTTTCGCCAAAAGAGTACCGCCAGCAAGCAGCGGGGCAACCCACTTAATGTTCAGTTAAAATTAATCCGGTTGTCACTGATAGCATGCGGCCGTGGGACCGGATTGAGCCTGAAAAGCGGTCTCAATCCTCGCCCGGGACAATTGCAAAAGACACAATTGTCCCGGACCGTCCGTGGTTTAAACCCGGAAAATCACCGGGCTAAGACCACCAGCACGACCGATGCTATCAGTGACAACCTCCGATGAGTCAATAGAATTAGCTAATTCTGTTAGTAAGCTTGTATTTAACAAAGACAGGGGCTATCGGCTTTGAAGTGAGGTTCCAGACCGCAGTGTGGCTGGGACCGCCCCCCATGGCACACTGGTTCTGCCCGACGAAGCGGCATCGTTAAATAATCAAAAAATGGTCCTCTATATGGAATTTTCCATATGGAGGACCATTTTTAGTGTGATGGCTAAAGGTTGAAAGTCACAAAAACCTGATACTAACAAGATACCAACGTTAACACTAACAAAGTTGGTAAACTTGTCGCTTGCGAGCCACCACCCCACGTATCGCAAGACGTCGGTGGTGTAAACCGGGAAGTCCACCGGTCAACGCCACTTTCGCGGCAGATTCATCATGGGTGACCTCCAGCTAAGGTAATCTTTCTATGAAAATTGATCTAGCTTGTTTTTAACCAATCCTAGCGCAGCCGGCAGAACCAGGTTACAGTGCGGGGCGACTTGAAAGACTCGTTCTTTGAGGCTTACAAGCGAGGCGGAAGCCCGCACTTTGGCTGTAGCCGACCCCACAGCCCACTGGTTCTGTCCGGTGGAGCGATGAAGTATCGTATCTGTTTGTCATTAACCTCTAAGTGATAAGTGATTAGTTGTTAGGAACCAAGCCTAAGCGGGTGGCAATCCTGGTGCTGGCCATCAGTTGGGCGTGACTAATCGTTGAAGTGGTCAGTGGTTGATTGTCGATCAGTGTACTTTGCACGAAGTTGTTATGGTCATGGTTGTTGGCCGTCGTTAAGGTCAGGTCGTGGTCGGCTAGGTGCAGTGTGATTTGGTCGAATGCCGGAATACCAAGCGCGTATTCAGCGTCGGCCGGACACACTGGGTAGAAGCCGAGGCAGGCAAAGATGAACCAGCCGGACATTGAGCCGTTGTCTTCATCGCCTGGAAAACCGGTCGTTGAAGCGTTAAAGAGTTTCCGTAACTGTTTGACGAGGACCTGTGTCTTTTCAGGATGCCCCGTGTAATTGAAAAGGTAGGGCAGGTGGAAACTCGGTTGATTTGAGATGGCCAGTTGCCCGTAATCGATGGCGGCCAACTCTGCCATTTCGTGAATCACCATTTCATATCCACCGATGTGGTAAGTCGGTTTAGTGTTACAGAGCGTTGTTAATTGGGCGTCTAGCTTTGCTTTGCCGCCCATTGCGGTCATCAGACCCTGAATGTCGTGGAACGCACTGAAACTATTTTGCCAAGCGCTACCCTCGGTGTAGTCGGTGCCCCAACGGTCCGGTATGAAGTTCGGTTTGAACTGGCCATCGGTATTTTTAGGTCGTAAGAAACCAGTCTGTGGATCAAGCAAGTTGAGGTAACGCTTAGATAGTTGCCAATACTTGGTCGCGACAGCTGTCTGATTGAGGGTATCGGCGACTTGGCCGATACAGTAATCACTGTACGAGTAGTCTTGTGTCCAGTTGACACTCTCGGGGTATTTGTCAGCGGGAACGTAGCCCAAGCGGTCGTAATCCGCACTACCTTGACGCCCGTAGCGCTGACCGCGCGCCGCTTTAGAGTCACTGTCCTGCATAGCGGCTAAGAGTGCGGGCATCAGGTCGGGTGCCAACCCTTTTTTGGCGCTTTCCGCAATGACGGAATCGACCAGGTTGCCAGGCATCATACCGCGTTCGTCCGGTGCGAGCCAGCGGGGGAGGAAGCCCGTTTCTTGGTAACTCGTTAAAAAGCCACGTAAAAATTGTGGGATTAGTTCGGGCGCCAGGATTGAAAAGAGTGAGTAGATCGTCTTGGACGTGTCCCAGAAGCCGTTATTAGTATACAAGACGCCGGGTTTGATCTGCTTAGCCATCGTGTCGTAATGTTGCGGCTGCCCGTTTGCGTCCAACTCGTAAAAGCGTTGTGGAAATAAGAATAGCCGGTACAGGCAGGTGTAGAAAGTTTGGACCGTTGCGGGGTGGTGATCTTTGACACTGACACGGGCTAAGTAAGTGTTCCACAGGTTAGCGCTTTCATCTTGGAGCTGCTGAACGGTGTTTTTTTGAACGACCGCCAAGTTTTGGGTCGCTTGGGTCGCGTTCAGATAAGACGTCGCCAAACGACAGTCCAATTGTGTCTGGGTCGTGGCTAGTAACAAGGTTAACCATTTGCCCCGACCAGCCGTAGCCGCGTGCCATTGTTGGTTAGCGTCGTAGTAACCGGAGTGAGCTGAATCAAGTCCCGGAACCGTCAGTTCCACAAAAAGGGTGAGATTGGGATCTTCGCCGTCATGATAGTCGGAAACTGTGAGTCGGACGCCAGTATCTGTTAATTCAAATTGACCGTCATCTGGCAATTGAATGGCAATCCCACGGTGAGCCAATTCTGGCGTTTGGAAGTCATACGTGATGGCTGCGCCGTAAGCGGTGGGCACCAAGTCAGTTTGCACGTTGAAGTGGTCGTCAAATAGGGCCAAGTGGTGGGCGTTGAACGTAGCTTCGTTGGGGCGATAATTGCCGACTAAATCGGGATGCTCGGTTGGATCTTGCCACTGCACGGCCGTTAAAAGCAGGTGGCAGTAGTCGCCAATCCAAGGACTAGGCTGATGGGTAAGCCGGATTCCTTCATAGCGTGGGGCATCTGGTTGAAAGAACCAGGCGCCGTCTTCGCCATTCGTCTGTACACTAAAGTAGTTCATGCCAAATGGGACCCCGACGTAGGGGAGACAGTTGCCATGTGAGCGGTGGGACGTGTTCGCCGTTCCTTGGCGAATATCGAGTTCATCAATCTTCAAGAGTTAATCCTCCTTGGGAATTTTGGGTAACGCTTTGGTTGAAGCACGTTTAATTAATTTAACGGGTAGGCGAACGATACTAGGCTGGTTAGGCTGATTGAGCAATAGTTCGACTGCTTTTTTGCCCATCCCCTTGAAATCTTGGGCGATGGTCGTTAAAGCGGGATAGGTTAAGCTGGCGGCTTGAATATTATCGAAGCCGACGATCGACAGGCGCTGCCAGATGGTTGGGTCAACGGCTCGCAAACGGTTCATCAACTTAATGGCAATCAGGTCATTTTCGACGACGATGGCGGTGATGTGATGTTGATCTAAATAGGTCAGCCAATCATCGGGGGTCAGTTGATTTAAGGTCGTCAGCTCATGAATGGAGACAACGGGCTTGAGTCCGGCTTGGTGAAGCGCTTGTAAATAACCAAAGTAGCGTTCATAAACGGAG
Source organism: Lactiplantibacillus xiangfangensis (assembly GCF_001438845.1). Lineage (GTDB taxonomy): Bacteria > Bacillota > Bacilli > Lactobacillales > Lactobacillaceae > Lactiplantibacillus > Lactiplantibacillus xiangfangensis. Next base: position 36,456 of record NZ_JQCL01000054.1, on the reverse strand, counting down.
CTTGGTAAAACGGCTTGTTCCATTTGAGCGTAAAACAAGATTTGGTGATGTTGTTGCTGGATCAAGTGGTTGGTCGCGAGTTGGCCACCGTTAAAGTTATCCGCAGCGACGACGGGAAGTTCAAGTTCAGGCAGCGACTTGTCTAGCAAGACGACCGGAACCTTTTCAAGCTTCAATAGGTAGAGTTGTTCAGCTTCTTGGTACAGATCCTGTGGCAAATAAATGAGTCCGGCGTACTTATGCTTCATTTCAGTAGCCGTTAGCTGGGCAAATCCTTTGGGGTCCATGGTGACGGCCTGGTAGTGCTTTGCATTGGCGGCCGCGCTGATGCCGGAAGCGTAGTCCCCGAGACCGGCGTTAGTCGGAAACGGTAAGACGACTAATAGTTGCTTGCTGGTCAAGTTGGCTTTATGCGGTTGAACGAAGCTGCCACTGCCTTGCCGGCGATAGATCAAATCACGGCTTTCTAATTCAGTTAGGGCCCGTTTGGAGGTAATCCGGCTAACGTCGTAGGTTTTGGCTAGTTGAAATTCGGTGGGGAGCTGTTCGTCTGGGTGTAGCTCACCCGTTAAGATTTGATGCTCTAAATCGTGATAAATCGTTAAATAACGGGGTTCTTTACGTGCCATTGACGGCATGCCTCCTTTAGTGATTGATTTTAATGACAATATATCATTTTTGAGGATAAAAGGGAAGAAAAAGTCGTGATTTGATATATACAACTGAAAATAGCATGTTATAATCAAGATAAATGATATACCAAATACGAGGTGAAACGATGACAACGAACTATGTCGACAAGGATGTTCAAGCTTTTGTTACTAAAATTGATCAGTTAAGCCAACCAATCAACCCACAACTTGGGGCGGTTTTTCAAAAGACTTTTTTAAACACATTAACCACGACGATCTCAGACGATGCTCAGGGGTATGCGTTCATTTTGACCGGCGATATTCCGGCAATGTGGCAACGAGATTCGACTGCACAAGTCCGGCCGTACTTGGTGCTAGCACACGAGCAACCGCGAATTGCGCAGTTGATCACCCGGGTCGTCCAGCGCCAATTCTTCAATATGGCGATTGATCCCTATGCTAACGCTTTTAATGAAACCGCTAACAGTCGCGGCCACCAATCCGACCAAACCGAGATGGGTCCTTGGATCTGGGAGCGTAAGTTTGAAATTGATTCTCTGTGCTACCCAGTCCAACTTGCCTACCTACTGTATAAAAATACGGGCGCGACTGCACAATTTGACGCTAACTTTGTAACCGGTGTTAAGAAGCTATTGACGACGTTCGAAGTCGAACAACATCACGCCACCTCACCGTACCGGTTTATCCGGACACAGGACCACCCGGAAGATTCCTTGCCGGAGGATGGTCACGGGCGTCCGGTTGGGGACACGGGGATGATTTGGTCGGGGTTTCGGCCGAGTGACGACGCTTGTGAATACGGCTATTTAGTCCCGGCTAATATGTTTGCGGTGGTCATCCTTGGTTATTTACAAACGATCTTCAGTAGCGTGCTCGATGATGCAAATATTGTGGCACGAGCGCAACGCTTGCAGGCCACCGTTAAAGCAGGGATTGAAACTTACGGTTACACGCTGAACGCGAACGGCGAAAAAGTTTACGCCTATGAAGTTGACGGTCTCGGGCACGCCACGTTGATGGACGACGGCAACGTGCCTAGCTTACTCAGTGCGCCGTACCTCGGTTACTGCGACTTGTTAGACGTGAATTACCAGCGGACGCGGCAGACCTTGCTGAGTCCCGAGAATCCGTATTATTATAGCGGGCCACTGGGTGCTGGTCAGGGAAGCCCCCACACGCCGAAAAATTATATTTGGCCGATTGCCATTGCGATGGAGGGGCTCACGACCAGTCGCCGAGAACAACAATTAGCCGCCTTGCAAACGTTGATCAAAACAACGGGTGGCACCAACTTGATGCACGAATCGTTTGACGTTAATGATGACCAGCACTTTACCCGGGCCTGGTTTTCATGGGCAAACATGATGTATTGCGAACTATTATTGACGACACTGGGTTTCAAAATAGAAAGGTAGTTAAACCACTATGACCAAGAAAAAAGTTTTCATTATTTCACACAGCCATTGGGATCGTGAATGGTACATGCCATACGAGCAACACCACATGCGACTGGTTACCCTGATCGATAACTTGCTGGATATTTTCAAAAAGGACCCGACCTTTGATAGTTTTCACCTAGATGGTCAGACGATTGCCCTTGATGACTACTTGGAAGTACGGCCAGAGCGGAAAGCCGAATTAACTGCGGCTATTCAAGCGGGAAAGCTCCGCATCGGCCCCTTCTATATTTTGCAGGATGACTTCTTGATTAGCCCGGAATCGAACGTTCGCAACATGATCATCGGGCGCGATGACGTGAAAAAATATGGGGATGGCGTGCCCCTGGGATATTTCCCGGATACGTTTGGCAACATGGGACAGACGCCACAGATGATGGCGTTAGCCAACTTAAAGACCGCCGCTTTTGGGCGCGGGGTGACACCAACTGGCTTCAATAACCAAACTGGCGAAGCTGATTTTGAATCACAATACTCGGAAATGTGGTGGCAGGGTCCTGATGGTAGCAAGATTTTAGGGCTACTCTTTGCCAACTGGTACAGCAATGGCAATGAAATTCCAGTTGATCCCGCCCAAGCAAAAGTTTTCTGGGATCAAAAGTTAGCCGACGCCGAGAAGTTTGCGTCTACCGGAGACCTTCTGATGATGAACGGGGTCGACCACCAGCCAGTCCAAACAAACGTGACGAAGGCTATCAAGGTGGCTAACCAGCTTTATCCGGACTATGAATTTATTCACACGAACTTTACGGACTATTTAGAAACGTTGCGGGCGGACCTTCCCGCAGACTTGAGCACGATCGATGGGGAATTGACCAGCCAAGAAACGGATGGCTGGTACACTTTAGCGAATACGGCATCTAGCCGGGTTTATTTAAAACAAACTAATACCGCCACGGAACGTTTGATTGAAAATCAGGCGGAACCGTTGGCAACGATGGCTTACCCGGCTGCGGATTATCCGCACGACCGGTTGCGCTACGCTTGGAAATTATTGCTGCAAAACCATCCGCACGACAGTATTTGTGGTTGTTCAGTTGATGAAGTCCACCGTGAAATGATGACCCGGTTTGCGAAATCCGCCGAAGTTAGTCGTTTTGTCGCTCAGGATGCCCTGAATTTATTGGCTAGTCGGGTCAATACGACTAGTTTTGATACGGCGGCTAAGCCGTTTGTCGTGGTAAATACGACCGGTTATTCGAAGTCGGGCTTAGTGACGGCGACGGTTGAATGGGACCGGCGTAACTTTAGCGAAGCGGGCACGATTCAGGAACAACGTGCAAAACTTGTCGCTGAACTGGCCGACTTGCCAGCACTAAACGTGGTTGATGCGCAGGGGCAATCCGTGCCATTCCGCCTTATTAAACAGGAAGTTGCGTTCCACTATGACTTACCAAAGGACCGTTTCCGGGTGCCGTACCAAGCGATTGAATTAACGATTGAACTCAATATGACGGGCTTACCAGCCTTTGCCTGGCAGGCGTTGGCCCTCCAACCAGCAACGGTGGCGGCTAGTCCCGTCGCGGCAGATGCGACGCCGGCTAATAGCGACCACGAATTAAGCAACGAATGGGTACAAGCCACGTTAGCTGCTGACGGGAGTTTGACGGTCATGAATCGTGAAACCGGTAAGACGTACCATCAAATGATGGTCTTTGAAGATACTGGGGACATGGGGAATGAATACATTTACCGACAAACGGCAGATAACCAAGCCATTCTTTCAACGGACTTTCCGGTTTCGACACGGTTAATTCACGACGACGCATTGGGAACGACCATCGAAGTCGTTAACCACATGCAAATTCCAGTTTCGGCGGACGACCATTTGATTGAGGAAGAAAAGGCCGTGATTGATATTACGCAACGGACGGCTAAGCGTGCGACTGAATTACGACCGTTAGACATTACGACGACGATTACGTTGGGTCGGCATAGCAAGCAGTTGACCTTTGCGACCCACTTGAATAATCAAATGAAGGATCACCGGGTGCGCGTGTTATTCCAGACTGATTTAGACACGACGACGAACGAAGCCGACTCGATTTATGAAACGGTCACGCGGCCTAACCAACCAGCTAAGACGTGGGAAAACCCAACGAATCCGCAACATCAACAGGCCTTTGTGAACCTAAACGAAGCGGGCAACGGGGTGACGGTTGGTAACTTTGGCTTGAACGAATATGAAATCTTACCAGCAACGAACACGGTCGCGCTCACCATGATTCGTTCCGTGGGTGAAATGGGTGACTGGGGCTACTTTGCAACGCCCGAAGCCCAAACTCAGGGTGAGTTCACCTTTGAATACAGCTTGGAACTGCACGATGGGAGTGACGTCCAACGATTAGAAAGCTACCACAATGCCCATAACTTCCAAGTGCCATTTAGCGTGCAAACGACGGGCCACCATGATGGTGATCTTGACGCTGCGGCGAGTTATCTGCAGATTCAAAGTCCAGCGTTTGCGGTGACGAGTTTGAAACGCGCGAACCAGTCCAATGGCATCACGTTACGCGGGTATAACTTAGGCACGGATACGGCACCGTTAGCCGTTAACTTTAAGAATGAGCCAGCCCAAGTGGTCAACTTCTTCGAAGAACCATTGCCAGACAAGGCAGCGACTATTTTAGCCCCCGCCGAAATCAAGACGTTGTTATTTAAGGATGCTGAGGTGAAATAACGTGTCAACACTGGGATTAATTGATATTGGTGGGACGAGTATTAAGTTTGCGATTTGGCAAGATCAGGCCCTGGTTGCGCATCACGCGGTCCCTACGCCAGCGACTAAGGACGACTTTATGACTTTGCTAACGACGGAAGTTAGTCAAATGAAGACGCAAGCGCCCATTACCGGTGTCGGAATCAGTTCGCCGGGGTCGGTGAACAAGCGAACCGGTGAGATTGAAGGCGCGAGCGCCATTCCGTATATTCACAACTTTCCGATTCAGGCGGAATTTGAAGCCCGGTTTAAGTTGCCGGTGACCATTGAAAATGACGCTAACTGTGCCGCTTTAGCGGAATTAGAGAGTGGCGCGGGTCGAGGTGCCGATAGTCTAGCGTTACTCATCATTGGGACCGGTGTCGGTGGTGCGTTGATCTTTAATCACCAGGTTTGGCACGGTGCTCACTTGTTTGGCGGTGAGTTCGGCTATACCAAAGTGGATGACCGGGGGACGCTCAGTGAACTTGGGACGATTCCCAATGCAATCAAACGCTACTTGGCCACTACTGATAAGCAGTTGGCAACGCCGTTAACGGGTGAGGGGTTATACGCGCTAGCGGCTAAGGCGGACTTGGATGCGCAGCGGGAACTTAAGACGATGTACGCGGCGTTAGCGCAAGGTATTTTCAACATTCAGTATAGTTTTGACCCCGAAAAGATCGTCTTGGGCGGGGGAATTTCAAATAATCCGCAACTGATTCCCGGGATTGAGCAAGCCTTAGAGGAAATTTATCGACAAGTGCCAATTGCGACGTTGAAACCCCAACTGGTCCTGTGTCAGTATACGAGTGAAGCCAACTTACGGGGCGCTGCGGTCGATTTTGAACAGTCAGTAAACTAGGAGGATTTTTCAGATGATCACTTTTCCAAAGGACTTCGTTTGGGGTGCCGCAACTTCTGGACCCCAAACGGAAGGTAACTTTCATAAGCAACATCAAAATGTCTTTGATTATTGGTTTGCGACTGACCCGGATGCGTTTGACAGTGGGGTTGGCCCGGATTTGGCGTCGAACTTTTACAATGACTATGAAAATGACCTAGCTTTAATGGCACAGGCGGGAATCAAGGGGGTGCGGACATCGATCCAATGGACGCGACTGATCGATGACTTTGAAACGGGCAGCTTAAACCCGGATGGTGTGGCGTTTTACAACCACGTGATCGATGCCATGTTGGCGCACCATATTAAACCGTATATCAACTTGCATCACTTTGATTTGCCGGTGGCCCTCTACGACCAGTACGGTGGCTGGGAATCTAAGCACGTGGTTGACTTGTTCGTAAAGTTCGCGGAACAGTGTTTCAAATTATTCGGGGACCGGGTCGATGACTGGTTTACGTTTAACGAACCGAAAGTCGTGGTGGACGGCCAGTACTTGTATGGTTGGCACTACCCATGTTTGAAGGATGGGCCCAAGGCGGTGCAAGTGGCTTACAATATGAACTTGGCCTCGGCCAAGGCCATCGCCAGTTTTCGGAAAATCTGTCCGGATGAAACGAAAAAAATTGGTATTATTTTAAACTTAACGCCGGCATACGCTTCGTCAGATGATCCGGCGGACGTTGCGGCCGCTGAATTTGCCGAACAGTGGTCAAATAACCTCTTCTTAGATCCAGCAGTTCTGGGCCATTTCCCGGAAAAACTAGTTGAAACGCTCGCACACGACGGGATCTTGTGGGATGCCACACCGGAAGAACTGGCGATAATTGCGGCTAACCCGGTGGATTACCTCGGCGTGAATTATTACCATCCTTTCCGGGTGGCGCGTCCAGATATCAGCCCGAAGAGTTTGCAACCATGGTTACCAGACATTTACTTTAAGGAATACGCCATGCCTGGACGGGTCATGAACGTGGACCGCGGTTGGGAAATTTATCCACAGGCGATGACGGACATTGCGATTAACATCCGCGATAATTACCATAATATTCCCTGGTTCATCTCCGAAAACGGGATGGGCGTCGCCGGTGAAGAACGCTTTATGACGGACGGGGTGATCCAAGATGATTACCGGATTGATTTCATGAAGGAACATCTCAGCGCGTTAGCTAAGGGCATTGACGCTGGTTCGAATTGCCAAGGTTACTTTGTCTGGACCGCAATCGATTGCTGGTCTTGGAACCACGCGTACCACAACCGCTATGGCTTGATTCGCGATGACATTCATACTCAGACCAAGACGCTGAAAAAGTCAGCGGGCTGGTTCAAACAACTGAGTGAACGTGGGTCATTTTCGAAATAATGATTAAAGGTTGAAATTTCGATGTCCGGTTGTCGCTGATGACATGCGGTCGTGGGACCGGGCCTAGCCTGAGGAGCGGTCTAGCCCCTCGCCCGGAACACTTGCCAAGGACGCAATTGTCCCGGACTGTCCGTGGTGTAAGGGTGGCAAAAAAGCGCCACCCTAACACCACCTTCACGACCGATGTTATCAGCGCCAACCTCCGATTATTCAATGAATGTTGAGCTTATAACAATAGTAATAACGGATCCGGGAAGTGTTGGTGTGCTTCAGACCGTACCTTGGATGAAACCGTCCTTCATAGGACATCAAGGTTACCTGGCGGAGCAACTCATTAGATAATAATCTCAGGCGTGTTGACGTAAAAGGAGAAAACATGAAGACTAACTTGACTGAACTAGTGGCGCGGGTCGATGCGTACGCGGCCAAACAGACCTTGCCCACTGAGCAAACCACGGCTCGCTTGCGGACCTTACTCAGTGATGCGCTGGCCAAGGCAACGACGGCGGAGGCGGATGGCACATTCTTCGTCAAAACCGGGGACATTCCGGCGATGTGGTTACGGGATGCGACCTTTCAAGTGTTGCCTTACGTTAAATTGATCAAAACGATTCCAGCGTTAGAATCGTTTTTAGTGGGCGTTCTGCGGCGGGAGTTACGGTACGTGCAACACGATCCGTACGCCAACGCCTTTAATCAAACGGCGTCGGGCGCGCACTGGAGTGAAGATGATTCTGACGTAGCCGTTTCTGATTTAGTTTGGGAGCGTAAATTTGAAATCGACTCGTTGTGTGCCCCGCTATTCCTAGCCTTAAAATTACGGGAGAACACAACGCATACGGATTATTTGGATGATGAATTCTGGCAAACACTTGATGTCATCGTGACGGTTTTTGAAACGGAACAGCATCACGATCAATCACCGTACTACTTCAAACGGGTTGATTGCCCCGCCAATGATACGTTGACCAACGATGGTCGGGGAACGCCGGTGGGGTACACCGGAATGATTTGGAACGGTTTTCGACCGAGCGACAATGCTTGCGAGTACGGGTACCACGTCCCGTCAAATATGTTCGTGGTAGCCGTTTTAGAACCACTTCTGCCGTTGATGCCAACACAATTTTCGTCTTTGAAGGCCCGAATTGAGCAACTGGTTGCGGCCGTTAAAGCCGGAATTGCGACGTATGCCGTGGTGACGCTACCGGGTGGTAAACGCGGTTACGCCTACGAAGTGGATGGCCTGGGTCACCAAAAGTTGATGGATGACGCCAACGTGCCGAGCTTATTGTCATTGCCATTTATTGGGTATACCAATATCGACGATGAATTATATCAACACACCCGCGCGTTCATTTTAAGTGCGCAAAATCCGTACTATTATCAAGGAAAAGTCTTGGCGGGCATTGGGAGTAACCACACGCCGGAAGCCTACGTGTGGCCGATTAGTTTGGCGATGGAGGGCCTTACCGCAACTGACCAAGCCGTCAAAGTGGGGCAATTAGAAAAAATTGCAGCGACCGATAACGGGACGGGGCAGTGCCACGAGAGCGTTAGTGTTGATGATGCGAGTCAATACACCCGCGATTGGTTTTCATGGGCTAACATGACTTACTGTGAATTAGCATTGGATGTTATTGAAGTTTAACGGAAACTAAAAACGCCTTTCAGAAAATTTTCTGAAGGGCGTTTTTAGTCTTAATTTTAACGTGCGTGATGTTGCGCAATGACTCGGTTTAGCGTGATGGTTGTGAGCAGGGCCAGTCCGGAGAAGACGGCACCACCCAGTCCAAGTTGCTTGAGACCTGAATGGGCTAAAACCATGGAAGCGGCTGCGGAACCCACTGAGATCCCAACGTTAAAGAAGATGGCGTTGAGTGACGACGCCAGCAAGAGTGCTTGGGGATAGTCGGCCTCAGCAACGTCCAAAAAGTGAATTTGAATCGGTGAGTTAACGACCGAAATCAGTAAGGTCAAAATGACCAGTATACCAAAGCCCGTTAGCTGGTTGTTCATTGCAAGTGGAAACAATAATAGCAAAACGATATCAATTAAATAAAAGCGCGGCATAATTTTTAAGCCACGGTGTTCAGCGACCGTGCCGGACAAGCGGTTCCCCATGATACTAACTAAACCGATGACGAACAACAACCAGTTGAGTGCGGTCGTGTTGAAGCCGAGTCCCGTCGTTAGTAGCGGGCGAATATAAGTGTAGTAGGCGTACATGGCCGCGGCTGAAAAGAGGATCAGTAAGGCACCTAGGTAGATTCGTTTGTCCGTCAATAAGACGAGTTGATCCTTGATGCTACCCGGGGTTTGCGGCAAGTGTCGTGGGAGCAGGCAAGCCATCACGATGACGGTCAGCAAACTGAGTACTGAAATCAAGTGAAAGGCGACGTGCCAACTAGTGGCCGTACTGATGGCGGTACCGATTGGAACGCCTACGACTGAGGCGATGCTGAAGCCGGCGGCAATCCAAGAGATTAGCATCGCCCGTTTGTGGCGGGGCGCAATGTCGTTTGCAAACAGGATAACGAGGGATTCGATGGCGCCAGCAACCGCTGCGGTCAGCATTCGGGACACTAAAAACCACCCATAGCTGGTGGTGAAGCCACTCCAAGTATTTCCGAGCAAAAAGATGACCAGTAAGGTCATCAGCGTTTTATAGCGGCTAAAGCGGTTGGATAGAATCGTAATCAGCGGCGTGCTAACGGCATAAACGATGGCAAAAATCGTGACGAGGTATCCCGCGGTCGCTACGGTGACGCGCAGTGAGCGTGCGATATCTGAAAGGACCCCGACGACCATAAACTCGTTACAGCCCAACATAAACGTTACTAAAACTAAGGCACTTGCCTGCCACCGATACTTTGTCATGAAAAAAACTCCCAATCTTTTATAGGTTGTTGTCTAAAGGTTGAAACTTAAATTTAAGGATTAGTTACCGTTGCATCAATGTCTGGACCAACAAAATTAGCTGTTTATAAGCTATTCCGGTCGCAACTGATGACATCGGTCGTGGGACCGGATCTAGCCTGGGGATCGGTCTAGTCCCTCGCCCGGAACGATCTTTGAATGACAGCTGTCCCGGACTGTCCGTGGTATAAGCCCGGCAAAAAAAGCGCCGCGCCAACGCCACCTTCACGACCGATGTCATCAGTTGTGTCCTCCGATTATCTGATGGAAATAACAATAGTAAGATTATTCTGCCTGACGAAGCGATGAAGCATCCTATTTTTTTATCGTTAACCTTTGATATGACAACGATTTGTGTCTGATTTAATGCTTTCAACCTTGAGTTGTTGTCTAAAAAGACGCTAAATCAACTTTATCATAAATGGCAGTTTAAATTAGGGCATTTGTCCAAACGGAAGCAAAAACCGTGTTTGTAGACGAATGGTCCACAAACACGGTTTTTATTAGGTCATCGGATTAGTTGGACGATGGTAGGCCCACGAGCTCTTCGGGACGAACGGCGGCGTATAACGAAAACGCCCCGTCCAGATTCTCGACGGTGAAGCCGTGTTGACGCAAAATACGTTCCGCCATGTAGCTCCGTTGACCACTGAAACAGCTCACAATGTAGGTTTGTTTAGGATCGAGTTCACCTAAGCGGGCGCGGAGCTGTTCTAGTGGAATGTTGATGGCGTTTTTAAAGTGTCCCGCTGCTAGCTCATCCGCGCCACGAACATCTAGAAGTTGTTTGCCAGCGGCTAGTGCGGCGGGCAAATCGTACCACTGGATATTCTTGCTGAGGCCCTCTACCAAGTTAAGCGCCGCGTAGCCGAGCATATTGACTGGGTCCTTAGCAGCGCCGTACGGGGGTGCGTACGTTAATTCCAGTTCCGGTAGGTCGGCAACCGTTAAATGTCCCTTGATGGCGGTCGCAATAATGTCGATCCGTTTGTCGACGCCGGCTTTGCCGATCCCCTGTGCACCGTAAATTTTGCCGGTATCCGGACTGAAAATCAATTTGAGCGTGATGGGTTCACTTCCCGGGTAATAGCTGGCGTGGTCCATCGTACGGGTGTGAACGACTTGGTAAGGTAAGCCAAGTTGTTGGACGGCCCGTTCGTTTAGGCCCGTGGAAGCGGCGGTCAAATTAAAGACGCGGACGATTGCCGTCCCGATACTACCGCGGTTTAAGCGGTTGATACCGGCAAGGTTGTCGGCGACTTGCCGTCCTTGGCGATTAGCTGGCGAAGCGAGGGCAATCAAGGCTGGCTGACCGTCGATCTGTTGTTTGACTAGGATGGCGTCCCCAATCGCGTAAATGTTAGGATCACTAGTTTGATAGTGGTCGTTGACAACGATTCCGTCACGCCAGCCAAGTTTTAAGCCGGCTGATTTTGCGAGCTGACTGGCGGGACGCACACCGATGGACATGATGGTCAGATCAGTATCGATGGTCGTTTCATCACTCAGAATGGCGGTGTGACCGGCGTTTTCAAAACTAGCGATGGCGGTTCCAGTAATGACTGTGACGCCGTTTGTTTGGAGCTCAGTTTTGAGGGGCGCGGCCATTTCTTCATCTAGCGGTGGTAAGACGTGGGGTGCCTGTTCAACGAGCGTGACGGCTAGGCCGCGCAAGCGCAAATTTTCAGCGACTTCCAGTCCAATAAAGCCACCACCGACAATGAGGACCCGGTGATGATCAGTATTCTGAACAGCCGCCATGATCTGATCAAGGTCGGGAATGTTGCGAAGCGTGAAGACGTTGTGGGCAGCGTCAATTCCGGGAAGGGTCGGCACGATGGGCTGCGCACCGGTCGCAAGCACGAGTTTGTCGTAAGCAACGGTTTCAGTCTGATGGGCGTGTTCGACTTGAACTTGTCGTTGTTCAGGTGAAATTGCGGTCACCTTGTGATTAGGATAAACGTCGATATTGAAACGCTCGTGAAGTTGCGCGGGCGTTTTTACAATTAATTCGCTACGTTCCGCAATTTCTCCCGATAAGTGGAAGGGAAGACCGCAGTTGGCAAATGAAACGAAGGGCCCCTGGTCGTAAACGACAATTTCAGCCGTTTCATCTAAGCGTCGTAAGCGGGTCGCGGCGGACATGCCACCAGCAACGCCACCGATAATAACGTACTTCAAATAGATCACTCCTTTGAATAAGTAGGAAGATATACCAAGAGCGTATGGTTTTTGGTGGGGCAAGTCAACTGATTAAGCTGGACGTTAATCGCTTTGAATGATTTAGCGTGTAAATACTTGGAGTATGCGGGCTTGGTCGCAATTTTGAAATGGGGTAGCCTAAAGTCAAAATGATTTAGTTTTGGTGGTATACTGTTGATGATGGACGAAGTTAATGATGTTAGCATATTATTTTTCTAATGAAGCGGTGTCCGAGACGGTTGTGCAATAAAGAGGGGCGTGTATTTGGAATGGGAAAAAATAATCAAGGGTTGTTTCAATCTGACCAGGTAACACATTATAAAATGTATAAAAAAGGGCGTTATTGGCTGTTCGCGGGGATCGTACTGGCGACAATGTGGCAAGGAAGCTTGCTGGTTCAAGCGGATGAAGTGAATCCGGCTGAGAATGGCACTGTTAGCCAAGTTACACCGGGAGCCGTTTCAACTGAAAAACCAACAGTGACACTAAAAGAGGAGCCAGGCAGTCAAGCATCGAATGAAAATGTAACCGCTGCCATCAGCGATCAAGATCAGCTTCACAAAACGGTTAGTCAGTCAGAGCATCAGGCTGACCAGGATACGTCACAAGCGCCAAAGCCACAGGATCCCAGTTCAGCAACACCTGTGAAATCGGAGTTAAAGGTCGAATCTCCGGTAGCTGAGATAGGTGAACAATCCCCGGATAAGGTGGTTGAACCGAAACAACAAGATGCGGAAAATGGTCAACCAGAAGTACCGGCTCAAGAACAGTCAGCGGGCCCAACTAATCCGGCACGATCAAATTCAGAAGAACCCGCAACGCCAACAGCTGATGGACAGCGGCCCAATGAAGTGGTCGAAGAAGAAACAAAGGGTGCGGCGACCGGCCAATCAGAAGCGCCGATGCAAGAACAGCCAGCGGAATCAATGACTACGGAAGAACTGAGCTCGACGGTGTCAGGAGCAACTAACGAACTGTTAGTACCAGTTGATAACTTGACTGATGCGGGTGGCATGATGGCAAGTATGCTGAGAACTAGTAAGGCTAGTCGATCGCTAATGGATGCGGCTGAACCAGTTGTTACCGAAGTGGCAACTGGGAATGTCTGGGGCGGAACTAGTCAGTGGACGTTAAACAGCGATGGGGAGTTGCACATTGGTGCGGGGACATTCGGAACCAGTCCAGGAGATGTAACGTTACGACCATGGGAGGGCTACACCAGTCAGGTAAAATCGGTTATTTTTGATGGCCCATCTGTTGCGGAAAAAAGTCTGTATGGGTTATTTAATGGGCTAGCGAACGCAACGACGTTTACACACCTTGACTACCTGGATACTGAAAAAGTTACAGATATGTCGTATGTATTTCAACAAGATGTTGCATTGAAAACCCTTGACCTTAGTGGTTGGGATGTCAGACATGTTACTAATATGGACTATATGTTCAATGGGAATCAGGAGTTAACTAGCCTAAATGTAGCTAATTGGGACACTAGTAGCTTGGTCAGTGCGCAGGGAACTTTTCGCTATTTGTGGAAATTGAAATCGTTAGATGTTTCAAAATGGGATACTAGCAAACTGCAAGATCTTGGTGGAATGTTTAGTGGTTCAAGTATAACTGATCTTGATGTCTCGAGTTGGGATACTAGTAGCTTCACAAATGTAATGAGCATGTTCAACGGAACTGAAAATTTGACTAACCTTGATGTCTCAAATTGGAATACCAGCAATGTAACCACTATGGAGATGATGTTTTCTGGTTCTGGTGTGAAAAATTTAGATTTGCATAAGTGGGATGTGCGTAATGTTCAAAAAGTGATTAAAATGTTTGGATATACTAGTATGGATACATTAAATATCAGCGGCTGGAACTTAGATGCTGTAACTGACCTACCTAAATTGTTTGGCGATAATCCGTATACGGAAACATATAGTGGTGTTGTCAATTTAAACGCTAGTAATCTGAAATTCAATAAAAATATAACTAGTTTAGCGTCTCTATTTACACACTTAACAAGTTTAAAAACCATCAATATCAGCGGCTGGGATCTAAGCAATATTACTGATCTTACGGACCTCCTTGCCAACGATACGGCTCTCGAAACGATCATTGCCGATAATTGGGATTTAAGTAACTTTAAAGAAATCAAGCCGTTATTTAGTGGCTTGGATAATCTGACCACCGTTTCAGCTCAAAACTGGAATTTACCACAGCTAACAGATTTGATGGGACTTTTCTCGGGGTATCAGAAGTTAGCCAACGTGGACGCCAGTGGTTGGCAAATTGACCACGTCACCAGCTATAAGGATATGTTCAGTAACTTGCCTAACTTAACGGATGTGAACGTGTCAGACTGGCAGACTAGTCAAGTCACGGATATGAGCAACATGTTCGCTAACGATGGATCACTATCGACGCTTGACCTATCTAGTTTTGATACGTCATCGGTCACCACGTTAGCGGACATGCTTGCTGGGACGGACCAATTGAGCAAATTAGTGCTTGGTGCTAAAACCCGGTTGACGGTGAATGGCACTAGCGTTAATTTACCAGCCATTGTTGCGGATCCCGATGTATACAAGGGCAATACGGGTTATTGGATCAACTCTAAGTATGACCAGTTTACGTCTAAGGACTTACTAAATTTGACTGACCCTGCCGTTTTAGCGGATACGTTTGTGTGGCAGAAGAACCTTAAATCGTTAACCGTTAAAGATTCGGTTCTTGATCAAACCGTGCCAAATCAATGGCAGCCAGCGGATAACTTGGTAGCTGGGACTGATTTGAATGGGCAAACCTTATTACTTAGTAAGGTCACTTCTATCGGGACTGTGGATACGACAACGCCTAAGACTTATACAGTGACGTACCAGTATAGTGATGCGGTGGGGCAGCCGGTCACGGCGACTGCGACGATTCAAGTCATTGCCAGTAAGGTGGCCGTGACGGCGCACGACACGACCCTTACGCAAAATCAAAAATGGACCGCGCGCGATAGCCTCGATGGTGCTTTAGAGTTTGACGGGCAACCAGCGGATCCGGAACGAGTCGTCGTGATTGACGCTGACAAAGTCGATCTGACAACTCCCGGGACGTATACGGTGACGTATCAATACACTGATGTTAACGGCAATCAGGCCCAAAAACAGATCACGGTAACCGTTGTGAAGAGTAAAGTTGGGATTGATGCTAAGGATGCCACTATCGTGCAAGGTCAAAGTTGGACGGCACAAGACAGTTTTGTACAAGCCCAGACGTTTGATGGCCAACTCATGACTGATTTTAGCCAAGTAACGGTGGTTGGTGCCGATAAAGTGGATACAAAAACTCCTGGAATTTATCAGGTGACTTACAGCTATACGGATATCTACGGTAACGTGGCAACTAAGACAATTACGGTAACCGTTATGAAGAGCCAAGTTGGGATTGATGCTAAGGACGCAACTATCGTGCAAGGACAAAGTTGGACCGCGCAAGATAGTTTTGTACAGGCCCAGACGTTTGATGGCCAACCCATGACTGATTTTAGCCAAGTAACGGTGGTTGGTGCCGATAAAGTGGATACAAAAATTCCTGGAACTTATCAGGTGACCTATCGTTATACGGATATTTACGGCAATGTGGCGACTAAGAAGATTACGGTCACGGTTATCAAGAGTCAGGTCGGAATTTCGGTGAAAGATACAACTTTAGTGCAGGGACAAAGTTGGACCGCGCAAGACAGTTTTGTGCAATCCGAGACGTTTGATGGCCAACCCATGACCGATTTTAATCAGGTGACAGTGGTTGACGCTGACAAAGTGGATACTAAAAAGCCGGGTGCTTATCAGGTGACTTACCGTTATGCGGATATTTATGGCAACGTAGCAACTAAGACAATTACGGTCACGGTGGTTAAAAGTCAAGTTGGCGTTGTGGCCCACGATACGACGATTGTCCAAGGCCAAAAGTGGGCCGCGGAGGATAGTTTTGACCGGGCGGTAACGTTTGACGGCCAGCACGTAACTGATTTTAATCAAGTGACGGTAATTGACGCTGACAAGGTGGATACTAAAACTCTTGGAACCTATCAGGTCACTTACCGGTACACCGATATTTATGGTAACGTAGCCACGCAAACGATTAATATTACTGTCAAGACTAGTCAGTCTAGCTTGTCAGTTAAGGATGCGGTGGTAAAACAGGGTGAAACTTGGACACCAGCGGACAGCTTTATCAGTGCGGCGGACGCGACTGGTCAAGCAGTGGGGCTAGATTACATCACGGTAACGGGTGCTGACTTGGTTGATACGTCGAAGCCGGGAAGTTATGCTGTGAGCTATCGGTATACCGATGCGTTTGGCAATCAAGTGGCGAAGACGGTCACGATTACCGTAGTGGCGGATAACAGTACTGGTGATGGCGATAATGGCGGGACGCCAACAGAACCGGATGACAACCATAACGGTGATGGCGGTAATGGTGAGACACCAACAGAACCGGATGACAATCATGACGGCGATGGCAATAATGGTGAGACGCCAACAGAACCAGATAATAGTCATGACGGCGATAGTGATAATGGTGGGTCAACAACTGAGCCGGGTAATTCCGGCACTGATGGTGACAGTACTGACCATCCTTCAACGAGTGGTGATCAGTCAAATGACAGTCGTCAGAAGCAGATGAATCCAATCACGACCGTTGTTGTAGCGGATGGAATGCAGAGTAAGCCACAGCCCGTGCCACTGACGAAACAAGCCCCTGTTAATACAACGGCTGAGCTACCAAAGACTAGTGAAAACACGACCAGTTATGCAGCAATTACCGGCACCATTATGATGGGAATGCTGGGATTGGCTGGCTTCTTTGGTAAGCACCGGCATGAAGAACCATAAAAATTAACGGCAAACGGTTGAAGCGGATTATGCGAAAAAACGGCCTAGTAAGATTATTTGTTATCTTACTAGGCCGTTTTTTATGTGCCCTATTTGAAGCTGGATAAATATTGATGAATTAACCCAATCTTCGGGCTATCCTTTTGAAAAATAGCTTGAATCCGATAGTCACTAGTTTGATTTTTGAGGGATTTGAAATTGATTTTATCTGCTAGTGGAACCGCAGTAAGCCCACCTGGGTAGTGAGCAATAGCGGTATCGGTGGCAACTAGTAATTGCATTTGTTCAATACTAGCAATCCGTTTGGTTGTAAAGGAATTATTGGACAAGGGTAAGGTTGAAGCAAAACCGTTACGAATATAGTCGGATTCTTCAGGACTGTAATAGAGAATCGGGTATTCCGTCAAGACGTCAATGGGTAAAGCATCACAGTTGGCGTACGGATTCATTTGGCTAATCCCAATTTTAATCTGATTTTGATAAACCGTTTGCTTGGTTAAAGTGTCACCCAATAAATCGTCAATGTGACCATAGTCAATGATATACGCCATATCTAATAGTCCGGCGATGGTGTCAGAAATTAAGTGTTCCACGCTTTCTTCGCTAACGATTAGGTTGACCTTCATGATATGATCTCGTTTGATTTTCAGAATTTGATTAGCTAGTAGGGTACTTTCAAACGGGGAAAAGTAGCCAATCTTTAAATCTTGGTACTGATTTTGCTGTTGTTTTTGAATGTTATCAATCGAAGTGTTGAAATTATTAACTAAATCGCGACTTTTTAAATAAAACTCACGCCCAGCATGGGTGACGGAAATCTTGTTTTTCCCCCGTGTAAAGAGTTTAAAGTCCAATTCGTTTTCCAACTGATTAATACTCTGAGAGACGGCCCGTTGGGAAATAAAGTTCCGCTGGGCCGCTTTTTGAAAACTACCTAGTTCGATAACATCGATGAAAAGATTGATTTTTTTAAACATCATCATAACCACCCGAAGTTTTTCTTCTACTGAGGACAATTCTACTCAGTTCCACAAAGAATGTAAACGCTTTACTATTAAGGCGAAAACATAGAAAAGGAGTTGTAATCATGGATGCGAGTTATGATGCGATTATTGTTGGTTTAGGTGGTGCTGGTCTATCCGCAGGGGTCGAGCTAGTTGAAAAAGGAAAGCGTGTTTTAGTTGTTGAAAAGGGTAAAGATTGGGGCGGTGCTTCTAAGTGGGCTGCCGAAGGAATTTTTGCAGTGGAATCACAACAACAGATCAATGCTGGTGACTACACGACGCGTGATCAAATGTTCCACCATTTGATGAATTACTCACACTGGCGCAATAACGGCCGTATCGTCCGGAAGCTGATCAACAAGTCAGCGGAGACGTTAGACTGGTTAGCGGCCCACGGGATGAAAACCTTGTTAGTCGGTAATTTGCAGGATTACCACTTTGGTAAGACCGGAACGTACCACATGTTTATCGACAAGTTTCACTCGTTTGACAAACTTGTTGACTACTTCATTTCCAAGGGCGGTCAAGTGGTTACGGAAACGGAAGGCCAGAAAATTTTAACCGAAAATGGTCGCGTGACGGGGTTACGGGTGAAGCACGGTGACCAAGTGACTGATGTCAAAACTACGGTAGTCATTGTCGCTGACGGTGGCTTTATAGGTAATTCGAAGATGGTCAAACAGTATATGGATCAAGATACGACTGACTTATACGTGGCTGGTGAACTCAAGGCGACCGGTGATGGTATTAACATGGTTCACAAAATTGGTGGTCAGATGCGGGGCTTTACGAATTTCCAGAATCACAACGCGTGTGTTTACCCGACGTTTGAAGCAACGGGGAGCCAGGGTGGTAACCACTCGATTAACCAAATCTATTCATTACCATTACTCTGGGTCAACCGGCGTGGGGAACGATTTGCGGATGAGAGCGTCGTTTATGACAGTGTCTTGTGGGGAAACGTGACGGCCAAACAAAATGGGCAATATTTTGCTTTGGTTGATCAAAAAACGTTGGATGATTTTAAGACAAAACGGGTGCCAATGTTGGGCGCGTATACCCGTTACTTCCAGGTAAAGAAATTTATTGATAGTCTCAAACCGGAGGACGTTTCATCAGAAATGACGGTCTTACAACAGTTGCATGTCGATGCGGCAACGGGGCCATTAACGACGATGGATCAAGATTTTCAGCAAGCAATCTCCGATGGTAAGGTCGTTAAAGGCGACAGTATTGCTGATTTGGCAGAACAAATTGATGTTGATCAAGCGACGTTAACGCAGACGATTAGTGCATATAACGGAGCCGTTAAGGGTCATTATGATCCAGAATTCAATAAGGATGCCCGTCTCCTTAAGTACGATGTCGCAGAGGGACCATTCTATGCGATTAAAGTCCATTCTGCCGTTTTAGGAACGATTGGTGGCATTGTTGTGGATGAAAATATGCACGCAATCAACACGCAAGACAAGGTCATTCCGGGTGTTTACGTTACTGGCGCTGATGCAACGGGGATGTACGATAACTCTTATTCTGATGTGGAGGGCATTACCTGTGCTTTTGCTTGGAATTCGGGTCGAATTGCGGGTGAAGACGCTGCCCGTTTCTTGAGTAAGGATTAATAGTTGGCTATTAAAAAAATAGAAAAAGAAGCAGAAAATCCTCGGATTTTGAGAACTTTCTGCTTCTTTTGTGACTAACAATACTTAAACGTTTTTACTTTGGATATGATATTTCCGTTGTAAATTAATGACCACTAACCCAGCAATAAAGCTGACAATTATGACCAATACGAATCCCCACATCGTTGTCTTAATTCGTGAAGGCATAACTAATGCTGGTGTGATAAATGCAAATAATGCACAGCAAATTCGAGAAAGGCCGTTGATTAAGCCCTGAACCGAAGAACGAACTTCAATTGGAAATGATTCTTGCGTCCAGACCTTGTATAAGGCTTCGCCAGCGAGTGGTGTACCTAAGTTATAAAAGCCAATTGAGAAGATAATGACCCATAGACTCGTGCCGCCGAGGGCTAATCCGACTAGTGCCAGTAACATAATGACGGACCCGATATAAAATGAACGGTTGCGGTTTTTACCGCCAGCAATTGAGGCAAACAAGATACTAACCCCAAATGAAACGAGGTTTAAAATCAGTCCAGCACCGGTCGCTAGACTTTGGGAAGCATCGGCTTTGACCATCATGAACGTTTGGAATTGGCCCCAAGTGTTAGCTAATAGATTCCATAGAATATAAAACATTAAAATTCCGATGAAGATGCCAAGGTATTTGCCCTTTTCCTTACCAAAGAGAACGCTAGATAGTGAGACTTTGTCGTCAGTTGATGCGTTGTCTTGTTTAGCCGTGTACTTTTGATCACCGGCTTCGTGGAATGCTTTGAACTTTTTTGAGAAGGTCCGCCATAGCCACGTCATTAAGGCAATCACAGTTAAAATAGCAAACACGATTCTGGCACCGTTAGCGCCCGACATTCTAGAAACAACGAATGAACAAATGTATGAAACGAAAATCCCAACTTGCCAAAAAATCTGAGTGGAAGAAACTAGCCTTGCTGATACGACATCGTCAGGACTGTCATGCGAAACAACGGTTAGTGACGTTGGCAAATCCGCTCCAGAAGCGGCACCGGCAATAATAACGCCTATTAGGAGTGTAAGAAAGCTGTTACTAAAAATACATACGGCTGCACCGATAGCGTAAAATAGGTTGATCCAATTAAAGAAGCGAACGAGGCCAATCATTTCTGCGACCCGACCGCCGATAATTGATCCGAAAGCAATGGCGAAGGTCAATGCACCGGAAAGCATCCCAACTTGCCCGTTCGTGAGCCCTAAACCGCTCTGCCAAACTGGAATTGTCGCTGAGAGACTAACAATAATCCCGGAGCCTAACATTGACCCCATACCGGCTGCAAAAGCCAGTGGTAAATATTTCTTGGTCTGTATACTGTCCTTATTATCCATGCTGAATCCTCTTATTCTATTTTTATTTGATGGTTGGATCAATAACGTGATATTTCTTGATGATTTTTAAAATGATGAATGCGCAAATCCCGTATCCAACGACACAAGTCGATAAAGTCCACATTAATGCTTTAGGTGAAATGGCCATGATAGTGGGGGTGATTAAAGCAAAACCAGCGGTGAGCAGTCTGACGATCCCGTACGAAAATCCCGTAAAGGAGGCCCGCATTTTTTCTGGATATAGCATTTGGCTCCATATTTTATAAAGCGACTCGCCACAAAAGACGGTGCTGACTGAGTAAACTAGGTACATTGCTGAGAAGACGTACCAGACTTCGCTGAAGATTCCCGCGACAATGAATGCTGATAAAGCGGCGAAAATACCAATACTCATGAAGCGGTAGCGATAAATCGTATCCGCTTTTTTGATGTACCACATATTGATAAAGAAACCGACTAAGTTAGCAATGAAGGCCACTGCGGTTGCCGTAGACTGGGATTGCTTTGACGCGACCACTAAAAAGTAATTAATGAATGATCCCCAAGTGTTGGCTGGTAAATTCCAGAATAGATAATACAATGTCAAAATCAGTACCGCGTAGCCCGTTTTAGGATTTTGAATGAGTTGTTTTAAAACCGATTGCTGTTGGTGCGCGGGTGCAACCGATTTTGGAGATGTCACTAGGCTAGCTTCGATCCGTTTCATCTTTTTTGAGAAGACCCGGATACTCCAATTACTTAAGGCAATAATTCCCAACAGGATAAAGATAATGGTGGCTGCGTGTTTCCCTAAGCCCGCAGTAATGAATCCAATTAATTGTGAAAAAATAATGCCAAAGATCCAAAACTCTTGGGTAATGGCGATAGCCTTACCGTAGTCTTCACGCGACATGCGTTCAGAGATGACCGCTAACGATGTCGGTAAGTCCGCACCTGAGCTTAACCCAGCAAGCACGATGCCAACGAACAGCATTGGTAGATTCTGAGCAAAAGCAATAATCATGACACCGACAAAGACAAAGAAGATATCAATATTAAAAACGCGAATGCGACCAAATTTATCTGACAACCAGCCGCCCGTAAACGATCCCACTGCGATCATTAAGGTCAAGACGGTTGAAAGTCCACCGGCCATTAATGAACTAAGTGAAAACTCATTAGTCCAGATGGGAAGGGCAACCCCGATACTAACGATTAAAGCAGCGTCTAAGTAAGAAGCAACCGCGGCAATCAGAACCAGTTGCAATGCTGACGTGTTTGTAAATGACGCTCGTAATTTATTCATAGAATGTTTACCACCTAGCCAGAGTTAAATTTAAACGTATGCAATACTGTAGGTGAAATGTTGATTTTTAGGTAATTTTAAAGTCATAGCTTTAGGCACCTTAGCTTGAATTGCAATGTGTTTCTGTTCCTTTTTCCAAGCAACATCAACTCGACCTAATGGCGTAGTGACGTGCCCGCGTGCCCAATCTAAGTAGCCAACTTCAGGATCAATGGTAAATTCTTGATAGCCTGGCTTAGTAGGCGTGACGCCTAGTGTGACGGCGGGTAATTCATATAGAATGACGGCACCCCAGCCGTGGCATTCACTACGATCACCAGCTTCGGCTTCAATACAAGTTGAACAATTGGTTTTGACCATCCGTCGCCAAATATTCCAAAAGTAGTTCGTATATTCGTACAAGTGAACTTTTTGGAGTGCACGGTAAAGATAAAATGACATTGCTACGGAACATTGAGCATAGTCAGCTTTTTCTTCAATTGTCTGCCGGAGAATTCGGTGGCCGGCAGATGTGTTTAAGACGCCGGTCAATATGCCGAAGACTTGATTTTGCTGGCTGTAATTTTCAACGCCAGGACCGTCTTGAACCATGCCGTTTTTACCGATGCAGTGACTGGTAATTGCGTGCTTCAACGCGGTGATACGGTTTAAAAGTGCATTGGCAAGGTCGGCTGAATCGAGATATTGGGCCAGCTTGTAGGCCGCTTGCAACCCCATTAAGTAGACCAAGCTTTCACTCGTAATTGGGCCGTGCAACGTTGCTGCGGGAACTCCTGAAGTTGCGTTCCATTCTGGTGTCCAATCCGTGAACGACCAGAAGCGGTCGACGATGTTTAGACCGCCAATTTTATCAACGTAACCTTCAGCCGTTAAGTGCTGGTCAAAGAAGTTCAGAATGCGCACGATTGTTGGCAAATGCTTCTTTACAAGTTCTTGGTCGCCAAAATACATCATGTGATCTTGGACCATGAGAATGTAGTAAATGGAAAATGTTGGAATCACGTTGGACGTGTAGTTTGGTGCTGAACAATTCAATAAGCCGTCGTAACGTTGAGAGCGTTTTAAGTCGTCCATGCATTTGCGAGCTAAACGGTCATCACCTGAAGTGGCGTAAGTGTACAAAATTTGTGCGCGGGAGTCCATCGCATACTGGATCTGTTCATAAAAGGGACAGTCTTCGTAGGTTTCGTGCATACAACGTTTTAAGGTGCGTTCACTGATATCCCAGATTGCGGCTAAACTCTTATCAGAGGTTTGGACAGCCGTTGTGACGTTGATTGGGTAGCCCGTTTTTTCGTAATTGAATTTTGTAATGGTTAGGGGGTCATCTTTAGTTGTGATTTCTAGCCGAATAAACCGAAATGTGCGGAACCAAAATGGTGAAAATTGTTCTGGCCTTTCCGCGTCACCATAGCCCGCAACGGTGTAGTTATCAGTGAAGCCGTCAAGATGTCCTTTAACGTTATCGCAGCGGTCTTTTTTGACCGGAATTGGCATTCCGTTCGTGCTAGTCATTTCATCTTGCACGTAGGCTTCAGATTGTAACAGGCGAACGTGGCTTGATTTTCCTTGTAAAAGGTTCAAGTATAAGTAACCCGTAGTTTCTTCACCCGCAGAGATTTCCACGACCGCTTTAGAATGCGGGGCAACCGTGACTGGCTTTTCGGCTGTTAATAGTTGTTGCCAACTGGTACTGGTGTTATGACCAGATTTGACTTGAACGACCTTTTCAAAATTATGAGCAGTCCGGTAAAGAAACGGAATCGGGCGGGGCAGCAAGTTACCAGGACTGACTTGGCGACTAATTGCGTGACGGGCGTAGGGTAATGCAGAGGGCCATGCCTGATCGTCAAAGTTAGTGGTCTTCCAACCCTTTAATGCTGGGTCACCGGAGTCCTGTTCATAAATTTTAAGTGGTGCAAAGTCATCTGATTCAGAAACAATATTAAATTCCCGATTGACGGCACACTTCCATTGTTCATCAGTGACAAGCGTTTGTGTGTGAACCGTTTGCGGTGAATCTTTAGTTGTTATTTGGCATTCGGCGTACAGCCCAGGATATTCCGTACGAAAGACACTGTAGTTACCTAAAGATTGTTCCTGTGGGTAACGTAAGACGGAAACGGCCAAAACGTTTTTGCCTGGCTTTAAAAATTTAGTGATATCGATTTTATCGAAGTACCACACTTGCTGGTCACCTTTGCACGGGCCCACTTCGACCAAGCTGCCGTTAACGAATAATTTGTAACGTGAATCGGCGGTAATCTTGATGACACTATTAACGATGTTTTCTAACTCTAAAACTCGTCTAAAATTAACTAATCTAGGAAGATGTTTATCAGAATCTGTCCAGTCGCTGGTCCAGATCCAATGTTGTTCATTGTCCATAAAGTTCATCCTTTCAGCTGTTGTTATCGCTTACAAGGACAATGATATCTGATTTTGTACGACACTCAATCGTTTAATCGAACTATGTTAATAGACTTTTTATCTGTAATAAGCTGAAAAAAGCGAGAATATTGATATAATATACATGTATGATTAAAAGAACTGATTTTATGTAGAGGTGTCCCATGGATATAAACGAGTTACAGCGCAAATTGCACCAATATACTGAGGTCGAAATTTTCTTTCGGGACCATCCAGAACTACGGTCCAACGCGAAGGCGTTTCATAAATACGTTTCAAAGTTGCCGGCAGCGGTTGCGGAAAAGTATCTTTTTCCATTGGTCGATTCATATATCAATCCGCAGGAAACAACTTTTCCGGTGAGCTATTTTTTTGATTCAAATAATTACGATGAAATAACGATTAATCAACATACGCGTTATTCACCGCCAGTGATGCATAATCATGATTTTTACGAACTGTTTTTTGTCTATGAAGGAGAGTTTCATCAGCAAATTAATCATCAGGATTTAGTCATGCGTACGGGGGATGTCTGCATTATTCCACCGGGAATCTATCATTCATTGGATGTGGATAATTACAGTATTGTTATTAATGTGCTTATCCAAAAAGAGACGTTTCAAAATATTTTCTTTAATGATTTGCATGGAGATAACGTCTTATCCAATTTTTACTTGCAAACGGTCAGTTCAAAAGCGTTAAGTAATTTTGTTGTTTTTCATACAAATGGCGATTTGGGCTTGATGAAGATATTTTTGGAAATGTATTTAGAGGTCTTAAACCAGCAAAAATATTACACTAAGGTGGTTAAGTCAAAGTTGGTGGTAATACTGGTTAAATTGTTGCGTGATTATAGTGATCAGGTCTTCAATCCGGCACCACAGCGGCAAAATGAAACTTTAGAATTAAAAATTGTGAGCTACATTGAAAATCACATTAGTAATGTCAGCCTAGATTTATTGGCCGACCACTTTCATTATTCTAAACAGGTATTATCGCAGTACGTTAAGAATCAAAGTGGGCTTTCTTTTACGAAGTTCATCCAGCGATACCGTGTCCAAAATGCGAAACAGTTTTTAACACAGACTGATATGAAAGTGAAAGATATTGCGACAGCAGTCGGCTATTCATCGTCTGAACATTTTATTCGGTTATTTAAAAAAGAGACCGGCAAAACCCCAACGGAGTTCAGGCAGGGCTCGAAGTAGTTATAAAAATAATTAAGGTGAGAGATGGGGTGAGTATCAATGTGCAGACTTGTGACATTAAGAAGATCAGGAAACGACTTGGTTTTTACTGTTCCTGATGAATTTAAGGTAGAGGCTGGTTGCCAGTATATGGTTAGTAGGCAATCAGACGGTTCAGTCATTTACCAACCAAGTGATAAGCAGAATATTTTTGATAACCTTGATTGGTTGAATTACGACTATCAGAAAGACTTAAAAGAAGATCCTGAGCTGCATCCACTCTTTTAGCCAAGAAAAGTGACAATTGAGGTCAGCTATAACTATAAAATTGTCATAAAAAAACTGTTCTCAGTGATTGATTTTCGCAATCACCGAGAACAGTTTTTTAGTATCCAAATAATATTAAATCGTAACAGACGTATTAGCGCAGTCAGAACGTACTTTGGCTGAGGCCATCCCTCACAGCACACCGGTTCTGCCTGACAGAGCGGCTAATTTAGGCCTTTCAATGACTAATCTAAGAGTGCCGCTGCCGTCTGTGAATCGGTAATTAATACGTTGGCGTACCCGCCGAGTAACGCCGCGCGAATGGAAGCAACTTTCCAACTAGAACCCGAAACTAGAATTGAATATTCTTTATCGCGTAAAGCGGCTAGGGGAATCCCCACCGTCCGTTCATCGATATCCGAATCGGCGAGTTCGCCGGTGGCGGTAATGAACCGCGACACCACGTCACCAACCGCTTGTGCTTGTAGTTGCTTGATTTCGGGATCGGTCAAGTAGCCAAGGTTGAAGAGCATCGCGTCGTCGCGAACGGTTCCACTGGTAAATAGGGCGATGTTGGCGTCGATACCGGCCTGAATAATCGCCTTGATGAAATGGTCTTGCATGACAACTTGCTTAGTCGTGGCATTTTCAAAGATAACGGGTAGCGGCAAGTTGACCGCGTCGGTGTGAAACGCGTTGCTAAACTTGTTGATAATGTCGTTTGCAAAGTTGTTCATTTCGCTCCCGGAGACACTCCCTTTGAGCTGAACGACCGAAACGTTATTAGCGTTGCTCGGGTGTAAGTGGTTTGCGACGTTTTCGAGCGTTTCCCCCCAACTGATCCCAATGCTGTCGTTATCTTTAACAATTGTTTCTAAGTAATCGGCCGCCGCCGCCCCAATTTTTGGGTTGATAGCGTCTAAGTCATTGGTAGCATCAAAAATTAAAATGACTTTTTTAAGCTGATATTTAGCTTCCAATTGTTGCGCTAAGACGTCCAGGTCCTTTAACGGATCCATAATCTCAATTCTAAGTAATCCTTGGTCACGTGCAAATTGCAATAGCCGTGAAATGGTTGGCCGGGAAATCGCCAATTTACTAGCGATTTCGCCTTGGCTGAGTCCGTCTTCGTAATATAAGTGGCAGACTTTTAAAGCTGTTTTAATTTTATCCTGATTATCCATCATCATACTCCATCGTTATTAATAGCGTTATTATAGCACATTGGCAAACATGAACATATTTTCAAATAGACTCTTTACAAATGTTCAAAAGCTTGGTATGATGATTTTGTTGAAAAAGAAAGGGGTTTCAAAAGCATGACATTAAATCATTATCTCGACCATACATTATTAAATCCGGAGGCAACCGAAGCACAGATTGACCGGGTGACCAAGGAAGCTTTAGACAATCATTTCTTCTCAGTAATGGTCAATCCATACTGGGTGAACCACGTACATACGCAATTAGCAGGTTCTGATGTTAAAACGGCGTGCGTGATTGGATTCCCACTGGGTGCCAATACAACTGCGATTAAAGTTGCGGAAAGCAAGCAAGCTATTCAAGACGGTGTCGATGAACTTGACATGGTGATGAATATCGGTGAATTCAAGTCGGGCCACATGGATATCGTTCAAAAAGATATTGAAGCAGTCGTTGAAACGGGCCATCAAGCAGGCAAGCTCGTGAAGGTCATTATCGAAACGGCACTTTTAACGGATGACGAAATTAGTCAAGCTAGCGATATTGTTGCTAAGGGCGGCGCAGACTTCGTTAAGACTTCCACCGGATTCTCAAAACGGGGCGCAGCGGTACACGACGTTGAATTAATGAAGGCAGCCGTTGGTGATCGTATTAAAGTGAAGGCTTCTGGTGGTATTCACTCTGCTGAAGAAGCGCAAGCCATGTTAGACGCCGGTGCCTCGCGATTAGGGGTTAGTGCCAGCATGAAGATTATCGGTAAAGCTTAAAGTTATTATGGCCGTTATTAAACGGCTTGATTTAAACACATAGATGTAAGCGCTGTAAATGCGCTGGTCGACAAGATCAGTCGATTGAAGCTTAAGAATGACAAGCGCCATGTGCTTGGAATTCAACTTAAACGTGGAGGGGATCGATACAAATGGAAAAACCAATCAACGGGTCGGTTGAACCCAAGCACGGATTTGGGCTTATCAAGTTACGTGCTAAGGAATTAGAGGATGGTTACTTAGACCGCACACCGATCTTTCAATTTATGCTCCTGTCACTTTTAATTCCGCTATGGGCCGCCGCCGCTAGTTTAAATAACATCTTAATTACTCAGTTTAAAACGATCTTTACCCTGAGTAATGCTGCGAGTGCCTTCGTTAACAGTGCGTTCTACCTGGGATACTTCGTTTTAGCCATTCCGGCTAGTCGAATCATTAAAAAGACTTCCTATAAGTTTGCGATTTTAATGGGATTAACGCTCTATACGGTCGGATGTTGGCTATTCTTCCCAGCATCACACTTAGCCACTTACGGCGTGTTCTTGGTCGCTTTATTCGCCATTGCGTGTGGATTGAGCTTCCTAGAGACTAGCGCCAATACGTTTTCCACGTTGATGGGACCTAAGTCAGCATCAACGGTTCGCTTGAACATTTCACAAATCTTTTATCCAATTGGTGCCGTAGCCGGGATCCTATTAGGAAAGTACTTAGTCTTTAATGACGGCGCTAGCCTGGAATCTACGATGGCCAAGATGCACGGAGCAGAACGGCTAGCTTACGGACAAAAGATGCTCCAACAAACGTTACTACCATATAAGTACATCATTGTCGTACTGATTATTGGGATGTTACTGTTTGCTTTAACGCAATTTCCAAGTGGCCGACCACACGCTGCCAAGGGCGCTAAGAAGGTCGCCGACGCTAAAATTGGCGAAACCTTGAACTACCTGATTCATAACAAGGAGTTCATGAAAGGGATTGGGACTGAGTTTGTCTACATGGGCATGCAGACTGCCGTTTGGTCTTTCACGATCACTTTAGCAATGAGTTTCTCTAAAACCATTACTGAGCGTGATGCGTCCACCTTCATGGTTTACAGCTACATTGCCTTCTTCTTAGGTAAAATCATTGCCACTAGTCTCATGAAACGGTTCAAGTCATCGCAAGTCTTAATGGGCTTCTCCGTAGTTGGTGTTCTGGCGTTAGTTTATGTCATGTTAGTGCCAAACATCACGGCAATTTATTTCGCCATTCTTGCAAGCGGTTTATTCGGCCCAGGTTGGCCAACCATTTATTCACAAACTTTGGATACCGTTAAAGACAAACGGTATACCGAAACTGCCGGTGCCATTGTCGTAATGTCAATTATTGGTGGGGCCGTATCACCTTTGATTCAAGGTGCGGTTGCTGATATGACCGGCTCAATTTCACTGTCATTCATTGTTAATGTTATTAGTTTTGCGGTTGTAGGCATCTATGCGTATGACTACTATCGAAAACATCAACGCGTTGCAAATTAAGGAGTAATTAAAATGAAAAAAATCAATTTAACCCATGCGATGTTTGGGGAAGCAGAAAAAGTTTTGTACCAAGATGACGATTTTAAAGCGACGACCTTTACGTACCCTTCAAGTGTTGAAGGCTTGCGGATCGATAATAGCCGTGGTCACTTAGTTGTATTACCATTCATGGGCCTGATTATTTGGGACGCGATTTTTGATGGTATTTCATTAAAGATGAAGGACATGTTCTCCCAACCACTTCCAGGTGAGGGCATCGCTGATACGTACGGCTGTTTCCAATTTACTTCCGGCTTGTTAGGAAATGGGACACCGGCCCCAGAAGATGATTATCAATTACACGGCGAATTTCCAACGAGCAAGATGGACCACGCCTACTTAACGTTAGGTGACGGAACGCTCACCATTCATTCTGATTTTGAATACGTTAAGGGCTTTGGGGACCACTACCTGAGCGAACCTTCAGTAATGATGCGTAAAGATTCCGGCTTATTTGATATCAATTTGAGCGTGACGAACTTGTCTAAATATCAACCAATGCCATTACAATACATGTGCCATATGAATTATGCCTACGCTGAAAATGGTCGGATCGAACAAAACTTACCAGACGAAGCGTTCCAATTACGGCAAACGGTGCCAAGTCATGTGCACCCAACACCAGATTGGTTAGCGTATAATGATAAACTTAAGGCGAGTGGTGAATTGATCAATCAGCTTGATGATCCTGATCACTACGATCCAGAAATCGTGTTCTTCTCTAAGGACCTGGCCAAGTTCACTGATGTTGCTGAATTCAGACTACATTTGAATGAACAACATAACTTCTTGACTAAATTTAAGACCAGCCAATTTCCAATCGCAACGCGCTGGATCTTATACAACGCTGACCAGCAAGTCGCAGCTTTCGCCTTACCAGGGACGAGTACCCCTGAAGGTAAGCACGCAGCGGAAAAGGCTGGCACATTAATTCAACTGAAGCCAATGGAACAACGTCATTTCAGCGTCACAACTGGTTTGGAAAATTAAGGAGGCAACACTTATGGCAGATATTACAGTAATCGGTTCAAATATGATTGATTTAACCGCCTACGTTGATCGGATGCCAATCGAAGGCGAAACGATCGAAGCACCAGAATTCAGTATGGGTTTTGGTGGTAAAGGGGCGAACCAAGCCATCGCCGCAGCCCGGCTTGGTTCTGACGTTAACTTCATTACCATGGTCGGTAACGATGACTTTGGAAAACAACAGTTAGCAAACTATGAATCAAGTGGTATCAGAACGGATGGCATCGGTATTGGTCATCAAGCTAGTGGTGTTGCGCCAATCTTTGTTGACCCAACTAGTGATAACCGGATTTTGATCATCAAAGGGGCCAATAAAGAATTAACTCCAGCCGTGCTTGATGAAAAGGTTGATTTGATTAAGAACTCCAAGTTAATCGTTTTACAACAAGAAATTGCCTTAGAAACGAACTATCATGCCATTGATTTAGGCGTGAAGTACGGTGTGCCCGTCTTATTAAATCCCGCACCGGCTAACGAGGACTTGAATATTGACTATGTTTCCAAGGTGGCGTTCTTCACCCCTAATGAAACTGAATTGGCTACGTTAACGGGAATGCCAACGAACAACTTAGATGAAATTAAGTTAGCCGCTGATAACCTTATCCAACGGGGTGTTGGGAACTTGATCATCACCTTAGGTAGTAAGGGTGCCCTCTGGGTAACGGAAGGCCATTCCGAAATTGTCGCCGGGATGAAGGTCAAGGCCGTGGATACAACTGGTGCCGGCGATTCCTTTATCGGAAGCTTCTCACACTACTACGCAGCGGGCGAAGATGTCCCAACTGCTTTACAACATGCTAATCAATACGCTGCAATGACTGTCACTAAGAAGGGGACGCAAAAGTCTTACCCAACTAAGGAAGAATTAACGGATATGTTGGTTCAATCCGTCTAAACACATTGTGGTTCTGAATATAATATAAAAGCTGACCGGAAGTTCTCGTTGTTGAGAATTTCTGGTCAGCTTTTTTGAAATCTAAAGGTTGAAAGTTGAATTTAGGGATTGATTACTGTTGTATCAGTATTTAAACTAATACAAATTAACTACTTGTGAGTTAGTCCGGTTGCCACTGACGACATGCGGCCGTGGGACCGGGGTAAGCCAAAGAGCGGTCTCACCCCTCGCTGGGACAGTTGCAAAATACGCAATTGTTCCAGACCGTCCGTGGTCTAAGTCCGGAAAAATCACCGGCCTAAGACCACCTTCACGACCGATGCCATCAGTGGCAGCCTCCGATTATCCGATAATAATAACAATAGCACATCGGTTCTGTCCGCCGAAGTGGATAATTTAGGAATAACCATCGCCATTGTTACGGTGTTAATAGCAATTTTAGACTTTTCAACCCGTAGTTAAAATCTAAATTATTATTTCATCAATCAGAATATGGCTTACTGATCAATTTTTCCTAATTCCTGAGGATCGGCGCCATCAGCAACCAATTGGTCGAACTTAGCTTTGAGTTCGGGGTCCGTTTCGGTAGTCCCAGGGGTGTAGTTGACGGTTTCGGTCCCGGCTTGAAGTGCACGTTTGTAGTACCATTTTTTCCAGCGCAAAAAGTCGAGGCTGTGTTGAAGAGTTGCCATTTTAGCTTCTAAGTCGCTTTCCTGTTCGGTTAAAAAGTCGTAGCGGTCGGCCAAGGTACGGTCGCCATCAAGGCAAAGTTTAATGAAACTCGCAATCTGTTTGACGGGGAGCCCCGCTT
Source organism: Lactiplantibacillus xiangfangensis (assembly GCF_001438845.1). Classification (GTDB taxonomy): domain Bacteria; phylum Bacillota; class Bacilli; order Lactobacillales; family Lactobacillaceae; genus Lactiplantibacillus; species Lactiplantibacillus xiangfangensis. Next base: position 3,986 of record NZ_JQCL01000054.1, on the reverse strand, counting down.
CTTTTAGACAGCTGATGGTTTCTAGGTAATTGAAGTCGGCGTCTTTGAAAACGCGCCGCCCAGATTGATTACGGTCAACAAAAGGTAACAAGCCTTCCCGGTCGTAATAGCGGAGGGTGTAGGTGCTAATAGCTAACTTTTCGGCGACTTGACCAATAGAATATTGCATGAATTAACTTCCTTTTCAGATTAATGATGTAGTTACGATAGAAAACCAATTTTGAGTTACATTTAACTCTAACCTGCCAGCTGAAGATAATCAACTGGTTTGAGGTGGTGAAAACCAGGTGTGGACAGTGGCTTGGCTTTCATAATTTAAACGATCAAGCCTCATTATTTTCGGCATATAAATTATTAAAAGGTGGGCGTGAACTAGGCAATCCAGGCCAACCGTTAACTTAAGTCTGTGAAGGATTAGTCCGGCGTAAAACTAAATTTTATTGATAAATGTTGACATGATTAGGCTTAGCTATTTTAATAAAAAATTAAGCTTAAAATGTCGAAAACTGCTTTGAACTTTGTGAGAAAGTGAACTACAATGTAGTTGTAAATGGAAACGCTTTCATAGTTTGGCTTGATTTGGTTGTATTTGACTTTATTTGACTGAATTTGATGTTAACAGTTACAAGGGGGCAATATCATGAGTAAACGCGAAACAGCAAACGTCTTATGGTTTAATGAATTACATCGTCAAGATGTTAATTTAGTAGGTGGGAAGTCGTCTTCGCTAGGGGAAATGACTTCTTCGATGGATGTGCCAGTACCTTATGGCTTTGCAACCACCGCCCGTGCATATCGTTACTTTATGGAGGCAACGGGATTAAATGACAAAGTTAATACCTTGTTAAAAGGAATTAACGACTATGAAGATTCAGATGAACTGCACGCCACTTGTGAGCAGATTCGGAACTTAATCGTGGGGGCCACGATGCCAACGGATTTAGCGAACGATATTCAAAAAGCGTACGTTGATCTGGCTGACAAGGTTGGTCAAGCTGATCCGTTCGTTGCGATTCGTTCGTCAGCTACGGCGGAAGATTTACCGAACGCTTCGTTTGCGGGTCAACAGGAATCGTACTTGAATATTAAAGGGGCGGCCGACGTCGTCAATCGGGTACAAGAATGTTATTCATCCTTGTTCACTGACCGGGCCACTTACTATCGTCACAAGCAGAACTTCCCTTATGAAAAGGTTGCGTTGTCAGCGGCCGTTCAAATGATGGTCTTCTCAAAGGCTTCGGGGATTATGTTCTCAGTCAACGTTGCGAATGGCGACGATACTAAAATTGTGATTGATGGTATTCGGGGTCTTGGCGAATACATCGTTTTAGGTAAAGTGACACCAAACCACTTTGTTGTGGATAAAGCGTCCATGAAAATCGTTGAAAGAAGTATTGTAAAACAACCCGTTGAACTCATGCGGGTCACGAATGGTGGGACAAAGGAACAACCTGTTCCCGCCGACTTACAAGATAAGCAAGTTCTGACGGACAGTCAGGTCTTGGAATTGGCCGGTTATGCCAAAGAAATCGAAAAGCATTACGGCTGCTACATGGATATGGAATATGCTTTGGACACCAACACGAACCGGCTATGGATCGTGCAAGCGCGTCCGGAAACAGTTTGGTCACAACGGAATAAGAACCAGGCAAGTACTGATGGAGATGATAACGTGGTTGCGGAATCTGATGCAAAAGTTGTTGTCCGGGGATTACCTGCTAGTCCCGGCTTAGCGAGTGGGGTTGTGCACGTCATTGACAACCCGAAGGATATCGATAAATTCAAGAAGGGCGAAGTGTTAGTTACCTTGATGACTTCACCTGACTGGGTTCCCGCAATGAAGAAGGCGGCGGCCATTGTTACTAATAACGGTGGGATGACCTGTCACGCGGCCATTGTTTCCCGGGAAATGCAGATTCCATGTATCGTTGGGACGGAAAGTCGGCACGTTGCGGCGACTGACGTCTTAAAGACCGGTGATGTGGTCACCGTAGATGCTAAAAACGGGGTCGTTTATTCAGGCAAAGTTGAAAGTCTCCTCAAGAAGACTACTCCAACTGCTCAGGCTGGTGCTCAAGTGGTTGCGGCTGAGACGTTTGCGCCAACTGCTACCGGTGTCATGATGAACTTAGGCGACCCGGAATTAGCTGAAAAGTATGCGACCTTGCCGGCTGACGGGATTGGCTTGATGCGTGAAGAATTCCTCTGGACGACCTACATTCATGAACACCCACTCTACTTAATTGAAGAGGGCCACCCTGAAAAAGTGGTTGATATGTTAGCTGATGGGATTTCCAAAGTTGCCCGTGCTATGGCGCCACGGCCCGTTGTCTTACGGTTATCCGACTTTAAGTCGAGTGAATACCGGAAGCTCAAGGGCGGCGAAAAGTTTGAACCGCACGAACCAGCGGACTTATTAGGTTGGCGGGGTGCTTCTCGTTACTACGATCCGAAGTACATCAATGCCTTCAAGCTTGAATTAGAAGCAGTTAAGAAAGTTCGTAACGAATTTGGGCTGAAGAATCTAAACGTGATGATTCCGTTTGTCCGGACCGTTGATGAAGCACAAAAGGTTACCGATATCATGCGGGACCAAGGTTTAGTTCGTAATGCGGACTTCAAGGTTTACATGATGGCCGAGATTCCATCCAATATCATTTTGGCCGATAAGTTTAATCAGTTCATTGATGGTTACTCGATTGGCTCAAATGATTTGACGATGTTACTACTCGGTTGTGATCGGAATAACGACACGGTTGCTAGTCTATTTGACGAACGTAACTTGGCCGTTAAGCGGGCCATCCGCCACTTGATTAAGACGGCGCATAAAGATGGCAAGACCGTTTCAATTTGTGGCCAAGCACCATCGGAATTCCCTGACTTCACGAATTTCTTGATTCAAAGCGGCATTGACTACGTTTCAGTTAACCCCGATATGGTTAAAGAAACGAAGCGTAACGTGGCGCACTTTGAACAACGGATCATGTTGGACAAAGCAACTGGTCGCGGGTTACAAGACCCCACCGATTACGATTGGAAATAAGCTAATTCAGTAATGTGAACACAAAAGGAACCGCAAGCATTGAATGTGCTTGCGGTTCCTTTTTAATGACTTGACCTTTTAGAAATTAATCCAGAATGTGCTATGATAATTTAGAAGTCAAAAATTAGGATGGTAGTTTAATAATGAAATCAGATTTAAAGCAACGATTGAGCAAATTGTCGATGTACGAGCGGGCCATTTTGATGTTCTGTTTACGGGCGTACTTTAACAGTGGCAATTATACGAACCGGTTACCACTCGCGGAGATGTTACCAGATATGGCGGCCATGTTTGACGCGGCGCCTAAAGTTAACGTCTTTGCAAAGTTAGCCGACTTACAAATGGCAGTGACGGGCGATCAAGCAAAGACGGTCAGCGTTTTTGATTCGATGACTTATGATCCAAAGACCCGTGAGCTGGTCACGGTGTTGAATCAGCAAGCGGATCTGAACGCGTTGCAAAAAGTTGTAGAAGGCTAGTTAATTTAGATTGTAACAGGGATTGTGAGACAAAATTCAAAAAGCCAATCAGAAAATGGCGCGGCTCCGTGTCAAGTAGACAATCAAATAATTAAAATTGTTTAGGCAATTTTCTCGAGGGCATGATTCCGGTATTCGACCGGGGTCATGCCCTTTAAGGTTGGCTGGCGGCGTGAATTGTTATACCAGTCCATAAAATCACCGATCATCGTTATGATTTCTTCTAACGATAACGGGTTCTTAAAATCGAAATATTCGGTCTTCATGTGGCTCCACAAGCTTTCCATCGGACTATTATCTCCCGGTGTGCCGGGCCGAGACATGCTATGTGTCACGCCGGCGCCAGCTAAAGTCTTATTATATGTTCCTGATGTATAGCTTGAGCCTTGATCACTGTGGATGATTTTTGGCTTAACACCGCCATTCGCCAAAATGGCCGCATTAAAGGTTTCCGTGACTAAATC
>NZ_JQCL01000053.1 GCF_001438845.1 Lactiplantibacillus xiangfangensis | reverse complement strand
CGAACGACGACCGCAATTCCGCCTTTTGCGATCTGCATCTTGCTGAGCTAATTCTGGATCATAAGGTTTAACCCGGTCCAACTCATAGCTAATCGTAGCTTTGGCGACGCCTAAGGCGTCAGCCATTACTTGGTAAGATTTATTCCCCTCATTGACCAGTTGTGCTAGTGCGCCACGTTGAAAACGTGATAAAGTAGATGTACCCAAAGTAATCACTCCCTATATTGGTTGGAATTAGCTACTACCATTGTAAGTGATTGCTTTGGGCTTTTTAATTTCTGTTCGGATTAATTATAGAATTTGCCGTTTCTATAATGATGAGACCATTACTGGACTTGAAAATGTCCATGTTGATCAGGCGACTGATTTGTCGGAAATGTTTGAACAACTTGGTAATTATCAAGGAAAAAACATTCAATTTAGTGGCTTGGAAAATTGGAATGTTTCAAACGTTACTACCTTCTACTATATGTTCTTTTATGCTCGGATCACTAATCCTGATGTCAGAGACTGGCAAGTCAGCCAAGTTACGAACATGGACCATATGTTTGCTGGTACTACTGGAATATCAAACTTGGATCTCAGTGGTTGGCATGTAGTTGGTAATGTATTAACTGATATGATGGCTTTTGCCAGTGCATCTAATATAACTAGTTTGGATTTACGAGATTGGCAAGTGGCCCCAAACGTTGATGCTACTGGTATATTTAGTGCAGAATATTTAGCCGAAATTGGATTGAATGCTAGTTTTGCCAGTGATGGTCCACTTGGTTTACGTAAGTCGATACAATATCCATATGATGATCAGTGGATAGATGAAACAACGAAGAAGGGGTATACGGCTGAGGAGTTGGAAGACCTCTATTCTGCGGGTAACGGAACAACTAGTTTATATAAACTTAATACAGTTACAGTTAAGAGCTTAACAACTAAGACTGTAACGACGTATCCAAATGTAGCTGTTAATCCAATGGATACCGTTGCGATGTTTAAGGATACTGATGGTAGGGATCAAAGTAAGTATAATGTTAATGCGCAGTCTTCTGATTTTGAATTCGCAAGTTCCGTTGATTTGAGTCGAGTGGGAGATTACCAAGTTGAAGTTATTTATACAAACGATCAGGGGCAACCGATTACGGGGCAGGCAACTGTGCACGTTATTCCCAGCAAAATTACTTATACTGTACAAAATGAGACTGCGATTATTGACGCTAATCCGGCTGATGCTGATATTGTTGATGAGGATACCCAGCTTAGCAAACCATTGACATTATTGATGCCAAAGCTAGAGCAGTTAGTAGTTGCAGATGATGATGGTCAGACAATCACTGTGATGAGTGGACTATCACCTAATAATGATACAATTCAGGCTTTAATAGCAATTGAGTCGTTACAACCAGATACCTATTGATTAATATTTACTTATACAGAGCCAACCGATAATGTTACCGTCCCATCACCAGTTGCCACGTTTACGTTAATTAATTCAAAAGAAAAGTTGACCTTAAATCCGAGGGCTATTATCCGTCCCAACGGCTCAATTACTGCGGCCGACTTATTTCAGACGGCGTTGGATGGCTATGGTGATTCTTTAATCGATGCCAATGGCCAACTCAGTCAGGCAGTGACACTAAGCTTAGGCGGATTAGATTTATCAAACCCGACTCCAGGGACTTACCAAATCTCCGCAACTTACACGGATGATGCCAATAACGTTGTGACAACGACCGGTTCCGTTTCAGTGGCTAAGACTAAGGAAGGCATTACATTAACTAATGATGATCAACCCGTAGACTTAATTGCTGGTCCTAAACCTTATTTTGTTTCCAAGAGTTTAGTGGAGAACGCCACGGATGGGTTTGGTGACCCAATTGATGCGTCGCAATTGCAGTATGATTATTATGATTTGAATAATCAGCCTACGACCTTGGATTTGACGCACGCTGGTCAATATCAGTTGAAAATCAGTTACACGGATATCGTTGGTAACGTGGTCACTAAAACGGTCATGGTCAATCTCAACCCAACGAAGTTAAAAGTTCAGTTAAAGACAGCTTCGGAAGCGATTGTGGTCGGCGATAACGGCTTTGACCCAACGTCCTTGGTTAAGACTGCCATTGACGAAGATGGTAACCCGCTGATGCTAACGGTAGTTAACGCTTTTGCTCGGATGGCTCGTCTAGGTGGCAATCAGTTATTGATTACTAACCATGTCGATGTCACTAAGTCGGGGACCTACACCGTTGATTTCAGCACTACTGATATTGCCGGCAACACGGATAATCAGAGTGTTGCCGTTACGGTGTACGTACCGGCTAAATTTGACATTCAGCCGGCCCACACGATGATCCTCGGTGAGGTGTTTGATCCTGAGAGTCTCTTTATGTCCGGCACGGGGGTTGATGGGTCGACCTTAACCGCGGCTGATTTAACTTATGATTTGAGCGGGGTTGATTTCACCAAAGCGGGTGTCTATCAATTACCCGTTAGTTATAAGGATCAATATGGCAAACTAACGACGGCTAACTCGGAATTAACGATTAAGGCCCAACCGGTCGTTGGTCAAGCTAAGATTACGCTGAACTCAGTAGCGCCAATTGTTGCGGCGGCTAACCAAACTTTTGATCCGACGCAGGTTATCAAAGCGATTACTACGGCGACGGGGGAAAACGTGGCGGTTACTGACTCAGCCGTTACGATTACCAGTAATGTTGATCCAACCATACCGGGAACTTACCAGGTCCAAGTTAGTTATGACGGTGTCAGTGCGACTGCAACTATTACGGTTGTAGCAGCGCCCGATACTGGTGACAGTGGCAATGGCGGTACGACAACACCGACTACTCCAGATACTGGTAATAATGGCAGTACAACGACGCCAACTACCCCAGATACTGGTAATAATGGCAGTACAACGACGCCAACTACCCCAGATAATGGTGGTAATGGCGGTACGACAACACCAACTACTCCGGATAATGGCGGTGACGGTAATACAACGACACCGGCAAAACCAGATAATGGCGGTAACGGCAGCACAACGAAACCAACCACTCCAGATAACGGTGGTAATGGTAGTATAACGACGCCAACTACCCCAGATACGGGGAATGGTAACGTTGTATCAGCTCCAGGCAATAACGGTGGGACTAATACACCAGCTACTAAACCGGGGACTGCAGCCAAAGCACCAGTACAATCACCAACTAGCCAGCCACAGCCGGTTGTGGCTAAGAAACAGTCGACAGACGGGCAATTAGAAAGTATTCAGCCGGCTGAAGCGGCATTGGTGGCACCGACGACGCACGTTAAAGCCATGACCCAACCGGTTAAGCCAGCTAGCGGCAAGTTAGTTAAACTTGAAGAGCCAACTGATGCAGCGCAAAAAGCCAGTGGTGAATTGCCACAAACTGACGACCAAGAATCCCTTTTACGGGTTGTTGGGGCAGTGTTAGTGGGTCTATTGAGCTTACTCGGTTTAGCTAGTCGGCGAAAATTTTAAGCTGAAATTGAATTAGAATAGGTAGCGTCAAAAAAGGTCTTGGAATTTTTTCCAAGACCTTTTTGTAACGAAATAATCGCTATAATCCGTTAGTTGAATTGTTGTTGCCCACGGTTAATGCGCCGTTCGTAGTAGCTCAGTAAACGGGTCAGGAGCCAGCAAATGACGAAGTAGATGACCATTGCAATCCCAATTGGCGCCACGCCACGGTACGTGTCGGCCTGAACGATGCCAAGTTGGTAGATCAACTCGGTGACCCCAATAATGGAGACCATCGACGTATCTTTAATTAAGTTAATGAACTGATTACCCAACGAAGGCCAAATGATTCTCAAAGTCTGTGGTAAAACGACGTAGCGCATCGTTGCTGACTTTGACAGCCCTAAACTGGCAGCAGCTTCCGTTTGACCCGAGTCAACGGACTGAATCCCGCCCCGAATAATTTCACTGAGGTAGGCGCCACTGTTTAACACGATGGCAATCATCCCAGCATTGAGCGCGGACACGTCGACGATGATCCCAATCCCGAAGTAAACAAACATGATTTGAACCATCAGAGGGGTTCCCCGAACAAATTCGACGTAAGCCGTTGCTAACCAACGAAGGGGAGCAATCGTGCTGAAACGTAAGAGTGCAAGTAATAATCCTAATAGGCTACCACCAATAATTCCGACAACCGCAATTAACAAGGTGTATTGAAGCCCCTTGAGAAAGTAGCCGCGGTAGTGCCACATGGACGTGTCGGCGGTGTTCACCTTTAAATATTTACCGGCCGTCTTTAGGTACCGTTGTTCGATCCAGTGGTGTTTTTTAATTTTAGTGAGTGAGCGGTTGATGGCATTTTTAAGGCTCGGTGAGCCCTTTTTAAGCGCAATTGCGTTGCCGGCCTGAGCACTACTCGTCTTGAAGTGACCGTTAATGGCCATTAAGCTCGGATCGTTTTTCGCATAGGCGGTTGCCGAGGCGGTTCCTTTAACGACGGCGGCGACTTTGTGGGTCTTTAAAGCTAAAATCAAGTTAGCCGCGCTACTCATCCCGGTTAATTGGGCGTTGGGCATCTGCTGTTTGATCAAATTATATTGAAGCGTCCCGGTTTCAGCGGCGACTTTTTGGCCCGCTAAGTTAGCTTTGGTTTTATACTTAGCGCCATCCGTCTTATTGATTAAAATGGATTCGCCTTCCGTGTAATAAATGTCGGTGAAGTCGACGTTTTTACGACGGGCGGGAGTCGGACTCATCCCGGACAAGATCATATCCACCTTTCCAGTGGTTAAAGCGGGGAGGAGGGAATCAAACGAGAGTTTCTTAATGACCAGTTTAACCCCAAGGTCCTTGGCGATTTGTTTCCCGATTTCAACGTCCATCCCGACAATTTTAGATTGGCCGTGTTGGTTAATTTGAAATTCGTAGGGCGGGTAGTTGGGGGATGTTCCCATGACGAGTGTCCCCTTAGCTTTTACCCGGGCTAGGGAAGTGTCGCTAGCCGCACTTGCAGGACGTGCAAGTCCTAGTATTCCAAATATAAATATCCCAACCAACAGTAACCATTTTCCAAATTGACGTTTCATAGCCGCGCCTCCATTACAAATTAAACCTAGTATAGGCGTTGATGAGTATTAATACAATAAAATTCATTAAAAATAAATTTTTATGCATACACTGAATATTATCTTTGTGATAGTCACGCCCGGTTCACGGTGAATTGGTTCAGTTATGAGAAATATAAATGTATAAAAATAATTATCATCGATGATAAAAAGACCGTCATAAAGTTCAGATTTCATTAAGGCAACGAAGAAAGCTTAAAGTTCGCCCCGAAAGTTACTTGTCTACTGAAATTTACGATAAGCTAACGTTACATTGAAATGTACAGAAAGGGGCGTGATGCTAATGCGTTGGTTACCGTTACTACTAATTTTAAGTTTGTCTGGGCTGGTCGGTGTCAGTTTAAGCCATCATTCAAATAGTGGTCACCGTAAGTTGGGATGGCGCCTGCTAATTTTGGCCTATTTGACCACGTTAGGTGTGATTCTATTCACGCCAATTTCTTTTGACGGTTCAGCGGTTTACATCATGCCGGCGGGAACCGGACGGGTTAACTTAACCCGCTTAGCGTTTGCTAACCTCGGTTTTGCTGAAAACGTCCTCCTGACATTGCCACTGGGCCTGTTGATCAAACGGGCACTTCCACGGATACCGCTCGTCGTCATTGCGATTCTAGGGTTGATGATTGGTGGGAGTATCGAAGTTGCACAACACTACCTGTCCATCTACTGGTTGATTAATCGGAGCAGTGATATTAACGACGTTGTGGCTAACGGCATCGGTGTGACTATTGGTGGTGGCCTTATGGCGATTGGTCAACGCGTCTTTGTCCGGCCACGGTCACGGCGACAAGTCGTTAAAAAGGCCAGCTAAATTAAAATTATCATCAAAAAATGCGTCCTCAGAAAATTCTGAAGGCGCATTTTTTGATTTGTTTAGTATTACGCACGTAGTATTTTGGCCATATCCTTGCCACGGGCTAATTCGTCGACGAGTTTATCTAAGTAACGAATCCGTTGCATGAGTGGATCGGTAATCGACTCGACCCGGACACCACAAATCACGCCAGTAATCTTGTCGGCATTCTGGTTGAGCTGGGGCATTGCGGTAAAAAAGGTTGTTAAGGAGACTTGGTTATCAAGTTGTTGTTGTAACGCCGTTGAAGAATAGCCGGTTAACCAAGTGATAGTGGTCCGTAAGTCCTGTTCGGATTGGCCTTTTCGAGCTAACTTTTGAACGTAGGCGTCGTAAATTCTGCTAAAGGACATTTGTAAAAGTTTAGGGTTCGCCATAAGTTTTCCTCTGTTTTTGGTTAACTATAGCATGAATCCGGCTAGTCGCCGAATATTAATTGCGATGACCAAAGACCACTAAAAAGTGTCGTTAGAAAAGTTACTCGGATATATAGGTGGAAACAGTACCATTTTATAGCGGTTACGAGTAAACTATATACAATACATAAATTAAGCTCGTTAACCAGTCGGGCGAATGAATGGTTAATGGGCAAAAGTGGGGGACGTTTGAATGACTCAAACGATGACTAAATTAACGATAGTTGCACCAATCGCAGGACTGGTGCAGCCGACCACTAGTGGCGTAGCTGGTTTTACAATTTCACCAGCCGAGGGAAACGCGGTTGCACCCGTGACTGGAACGGTAACGGAAGTTGATGCTGAGGCGTTACGGATCGTGATTATGACCCGTGAAGGTGTACAAGTGACGGTTGCGTTAAGCCAGTCCCAGTTGCAACTCGGGTGCCAACCTTGTGAAGCCCTAGTTCGGGTGGGCAACTACGTGAAAGCAGGGCAGGTCTTAGTAGCGATTGATCTAATGACACTTCAGCAATTGAAAAAACCAATTCAGGTGTTAACAACCATTGCGTCCATGCCGGATAATCTAGAAATGATAAAAACCAATCAGGATGTTAAAGTGGATACACCGATTGCAAGACTTTACTAAAATGAACGCCAAAAAGAAGGTTATCCTTAAAAGCAGCGTAAAAACTACTTTTAAGGATAACCTTCTTTTTAATATTGACTCGTTAGACTGAAACCCTGAATTGGGGAATCCATTCAGCCTTCTTAGTTAACAACGATCGGCCTTTAACTTGAATAAGTGCGGTTTACCATAATAATAGCCTTGTCGTAATGGGATTTCTAAATCATTTGCGAGGGCGTCTTCGGGGTCGTTTTCGACACCCTCCAAAATTAAGCGGGCGTCGTATTGACGGGCGATGTCACGCCAGAACTTCAACTGTTTTGGAATCTCATCTTCACGGCCCTCTTTACGGAAGTTTTGCATGGCAAACTTGATTTCCTCAGCGTAATCGAGAAGCGGTTTGATGTGGTCGTAAACGTTGATCCCCGTACCAACGTCATCGAGACTGAATTCTAGTCCGTGAGCCTTAATTGCTTTGATTTGAGCAAGCATGTCGGCATTTGAATAGGTGTGTTCGCCAGGTTCCTCGGTGACCTCCACAACGATCTTAGTTGGAAAGAGTTTTTTCTGAGCATCAATAACGGCTTCAGCAATACCCGGGTCAAGGAATTGCTTGCGGTTAAAGTTGATGGAAACTGACGCAATCTTTAATGACAATTCTCTAGCGGTCGCTTTGAGGAGACTAATTTGAACGTCAATCGGAATACTAGCAAAGTTTTCCGGTAAGGTCCAACGGTCCTCAGGATGCGCACGATAGCGAATCAACATTTCATAGCCAATTAAAGAATTATTAAATTTATCTAATTGTGGCTGAATAAAATAGCGATACATACACATACTCCCTTAATCATATTCGCGGAACAAATAATATCCTAAGTTCTTATTTTATACCTAAATATTGGTATATGGAAACGTTATAATTCATATTTGATGAGAAAACCGGACTTTTATCACTAAAACAATTTGATTAATCGGCTTAACCAGATGCCATCAGTTTAAGTGAAAAGACTGTTAGGGTGCGGAAAATAAGCTTCACTGGTGAATAGTGACCGATAGTCGTGATTCATGCTATAAATTATTTTGAAAAATGGTTATAATGAAAATTGAGGTTGATTTATATTTACCTAAATAGGTTGGATCAATATTAGGAGGTCTGATAATGAAAATTATCATTGTTTTTTGTACGCATGCTGGGACTGCGGCAGCCTCACAAATATTAAAGAATCATCCGGAGGCCGAGGTCACCGTTTATGAACGAAATGATAATATCTCGTTTTTATCATGTGGTATTTATTTATATTTAGGTGGTAAAGTCCAACAATTAGAAGACATGTTCTATTCATCACCCGAAGAATTGACCGCTGCTGGGGCCACGGTCCGAACACAACATAACGTATTGAAAATTGATGCTGCGACTAAGACTTTGCAAGTAGCGAACATGAAGACTGGCGAAGTGTTTGATGATCATTATGACAAATTGATCATGACGACCGGTTCGAGTGTTGCGGTACCACCAATCTTTGGGATTGATGAGTCAAAGGTCTTATTATGCAAGACTTACGATCAAGCCAAAGAAATTTACAAGACGGCCAAGGATAATCAGCGGATTGCGATTATTTGTGCTGGTTATATTGGGACTGAGTTATCAGAAAGTTATGCGAATACGAACCATGACGTTACGCTGTTTCAATCCCATGATCAAATCCTAAACCATTATATTAGTAAAGACATGTCAGATCGAGCGGTTAAAGTTTTACAAGACCACGGTGTTGACGTGAAGCTCAATCACCGAGTGACGGCCTTTACGAGTAACGACGACGGCGAATTAGTAATTGAAACCAATCAGGGTGACTTTGTTGCGGATTTGGCCATTGTTGGGACTGGCTTTGTGCCAACGACCGAGTTACTCCGTGGGCAAGTCAAGATGGATAAACATGGTGCCATTATCATTAATGACTATGTTCAGACGTCTGACCCCGATATTTATGCAGCTGGTGACTCTTGCGTGGTTAACTTTAACCCGACCGGCGCGTCAGCTTACACACCACTAGCAACCAATGCGGTTCGTCAAGGGGCGTTAGCTGGGACGAACGTTTTCGGTAATACGCACCGATACATGGGGACGCAGGCAACTTCAGCCATGCAGTTGTTCAATTACACGCTCGGTACGACGGGCTTAACGTATGAAATTGCTAAGCAGTCACACATTCCGGTTAAACGGGTGGTTTACGAAGGCACGTGGCGACCAAAGTACATGCCAAGCACGGATCCGTTAGTCATTGAGTTAACGTATAATCCAGAAAATCGCAAAATTTTGGGTGCACAATTCTGGAGTCCACACGAGGTGGCGCAATCAGCCAACACGATTTCAGTGGCCATTCAAAACGGTAACACGATCGATGACTTAGCATACGTCGATATGCTATTTTCACCAAACTTTGACGATCCGTTTAACTACTTAAATGTTGTGGCCCAAATGGCCGTTGCTCAAGAAGCAGAGGCCGGTCATGATCAACCACGAATCACTGCAATTGGTGGTTGGGCGCAAGCTAATCATGAGGGCCAGGATTAAGTTAACTTATTAAAATTAAGATAACTGTGGCTCAAGCGATGTATGGGGGAGCTGGATAAATTAAATTTACGATGGAAATGAGGTTTTCTATAGATGTATCGCTTTTTTGTTCAACCACAAGTTGATCAGCAACAGAAACAAGTTTTTGGTTATGAATTATTATTACGTAAAGAGTCTCAGGGGCGTTGGATCGTACCCGAAAAATTTACAGAACTACCCCTTGATAAGCAGGGCCAGTTGTTAGAAACTTTGGCGCACCAATTATCCACTAAGGCGACTAACCAAGTATTGGCACTGAACTTAAATCGGGAACAGGCGGAAGATCGTTTGATGCTTGGAACGATTATATATTTGAAGAAACGGCTAAACCCGGCTGCTTTAACGATCGAGTTGACGGAAAACCCGACGTTGGATGAAATTCAGAAATATAGTCTGTTTTTCCACCAATACGGTATTAAGTTAAGCATTGACGATGTTGGTACGGGATCCAATACATTTGATAACATTCATCACCTACTACCGTTTGTAGATCAGATTAAATTTGCCATGCAGAATTTGAGAATGCATGGACAGGCTGGCTTGATTCCACAAGCTGTTTCCTTTTGGCATAAAATTGCAGATCGCTACCAGTTAGAATTTATTTTGGAAGGGATCGAAGATGGCAACGACTTGTTAATGGCCAAAAAATCCGGAATTAATCTACATCAGGGTTACTACTACGGTAAACCACAGTTAATTACGGCGACCACCGATTCTAAAGATGGTCATTAATCGAAGGGACGATAAATATGACATGGTTATACTGGCGGGTACCGCCATTTGTAACCAGTATTTTCTTCGTACTAGGCGTTTTAACATTGTATTGGGTGCTTTTAAATTGGATGATTTCATGGGTTCACCGGCATCATATTGATATTGCTGATGACATGCTGAACGCGTGGTTTGGTGTTATTTACATGTTACTGTTTGTGTTTAGCATGCAGACACTGATCGTTGGCACGTCCATTAGTTGGCAATTCATGAATTTCCAAATCATCGCGTTGATATTCTGCGGGTACTTTTTGAATATTCATTTGCGTTACTATGCACTGCTTCCCGTTGTACTAGTCTTTATGGTGTTTAATCACTCCATATTCTACTGGCAGTCTTGGGGGCATGCAGCCACGCTACTTCTATTTTTCTGGTCGTTGAATTATACGCGCATTCATTTTCAAAAGCATCGCTACGCTTGGGGCTACTACATGATGGTTTCAACATTTTTTGGTGGCGTGCTGTGGGTCTGGATGAAACTCAAGTTTAATCTGGATTGGACGACCTTTTTCCAAGAATGGATCTACCTGATTATTTTTGAAGTCTTACTATATGGGTACGTCACAATGCTCACTAATGATAGCGAACTCAAATTGCGTTTAGCGAAGTTTGCGAATCACGATGCGCTAACGCAAACTGAAAACTACGGTGCGTATACTAGTGAAATTGAAGGGCTTTTTAGTGATAGTACTAAAAATCATTTGAACCTATCCATGATGATGTTTGATATCGATCATTTTAAACACGTGAACGACACTTATGGCCACTTAGCTGGTGACCGGGTATTGCAGCACGTTGTGACGGTCGCTCAGACGGTGATTGATGCAAATGATCCGAACGTTAAATTGTATCGAACCGGGGGCGAGGAGTTCAACATCGTCTTTCCAGGATATGATTTAGCTAGCACGACCACGATCGTTAATCAAATCTTTACGGCGATTAATAACTTAGACGTCAAATTTGATGATCAACAGATTCCAATTTCAATTTCAGTTGGGGTGTCATCGTTAGCGTGTGATGACCAGACTGATAATGATTTCTATAATCGAGTCGATCAAAATTTGTATCACTCCAAACGTAATGGGCGGATGCAAATTACGACGGCTTAATGATGGTGTTAGGACCTATCTAAATACCCATCCTTAACTGGTTAAGTGACCAGTTGGGGATGGGTATTTTTATGACCAATTAAGAGGCTCAAAGGTGATTATGACGTTTAAATGAGTAAACTTAAATTTAAGCAACATTTTTACTTGCGATTTCTCATTTAAAGCGACATAATTAGCACTGTTAGTGTAGTTGTCCTTTAGAAAACAATGAATTTACGCTTAAAACATTTACTAATGAAGTTAATTAATATTAATTAATATGTATTTGTTAGCAATTTACATACAAGGGAGAAATTGATTATGAGAATTAGTGCAGAAGTGGAACGACAATTTTTAGAATCAGTGTTTAAGGCACAGAAGTTTAGTGCAAAAGATGGCGCGTTGTTGGCTGATACGTTGGTTGATGCTGACTTACGGGGAATTTCTTCTCACGGAATTCAGCGACTAGCTTGGTATTCAAGAATGATTAAGGATCATACTTTGGAACCAGAACGCCAGCCTAAAATTTTGAAGGAAACACCGACGAGTTTACTCGTTGATGCGAATAAGAGTATGGGGCAGATTGCGTCCGCCTTCACGATGGAAAAGTTGATTGCTAAGACCAAGCAAATGGGAGTCTCATTAGCCGTCATTCGCAACTCTAATCACTTTGGGACGGCCGGTTACTACTCACGGATGGCTTGCAAAGAAGGGCTGATTGGGATTTCAACGACAAATACCCGGCCGTTAGTCGTCCCAACGAACTCACTCGAAGCTTTCTTAGGGTCGAACGCACTGGCATTTACATTCCCAGCAGACCCGCACCCATTTGTGTTTGATGGTGCCACCGCCGTTGTTTCAAGTGGTAAGATTCAGGTCTTAGCTAAAAAGGGTGAACAAATTCCTGGTGACTGGGCCGTAGATGAAAATCGGAACGTGTTACACGATGCTAAGACGGTCGAAGATAACTTGGCTAAGATCGCCTTTTCAGAAGACCGTCCCGGTGGCGGGGTCCTCACGTTAGGTGGACAAGACGAAGTCAACTCTAACTACAAGGGTTTTGGTAACTCACTCATTATTGAATTATTGACTGGAATTTTGGCACAAGGTTCCTTATCAGCGGATACTAATAAGGGGAAACACGACTTCAGTCAGTTCTTCATGACGATTGATCCAGCGTTGTTTGGAGATTTAGACGTTCTTAAAGCCAACGCCACGAAGATGTTTGATCGGATTCGGCACTTGAAGCATTTACCAGGGACGAAGATTATGATTCCTGGTGACCGCGAATACCGCCACTATGATGAAAACCTTGAACAGGGTGTTTCTATTGATGAGACGACCTTAGCTGAAATGCAGGCTGTGGGTGACGAGTTTGGCGTCACCGTCCCAACGGAAGAGACCGTTGAAGACTAAGCCTCAGTTTAAAATTGAATGAATTAAAATAAACCGGATGATGCTTGAGAAAAGGCTCATCCGGTTTTTTGTGAGCAGTAAAGGAAAGAAAATTATGTAAGCGTTTAAATTAATATGCTCACTTCCACACAAACGGGTGTATAATCAATAGAAATGAGCCAAAACGGAGGAATTCATCATGACTGATACAACGGTATGTCAGCAGTTTGATCGGGTCGTACGGCAAATGCCAGCTAAGGAACGGGTTGCATTTTATCATTTCTGGCAGGCTTTCTTGGATTCGCACTTGGAACAATTGATCAACAAGTATGATTGCACGGACGTTTATGAATTGGCAACGCACCATCCCACAGTTTACCGCGAGTGGATTGCTCAGTTTAAGGGTGTTTTATACGCGCACGGGGTCAACGAGCACTACGTGAACCATATGGCATATGATGATGCGGGCAACTTAAAGATTGAAAAGTCCCGTGGCACGTTGACAATTCCAGTTGGTGTTTAAGCCAAGTGTTAAGGTAGTTTAACTTTATCTATTCTGGTAGACACTGATTACCTAACAAAAATGAAAGTATAAAAAAAGATCGCGATTTTAAAATCGCGGTCTTTTAAATTGCATTATTTAAGTGAGCTTGATGAAGATGAGGTTGAAAGGTATGAAGATAAGATATCCTTCAAATCTTTATCCTTGATTGAAACATTCCCACTCTTAAGAACTTTAGAAACAACGTTGTGCAAGACGGTTGAGTCGCTCATGTCGTTGTTCCAAATTTGGTCCTTCAAATCCTTCGTGTGATCAGACATCTTACCCTTACCAGGGTTCTTGATCATCCGAATGATTTCGTAACCGTTCGTGGTCTTAACTGCAGAAGTCGTGTATTCACCGTTCTTCAGCTTGAAGGCGGCGGTCAAGAATTTAGATGATTGGGTCGTGTCGGTGTTGTCAAAGGCAGCCATCTTCCCACCATCGTTCTTAGTCGTCGTATCCGTTGAATACTTCTTAGCTAACTTGGTGAAGCTAGCTTGGCTGGAATCTTTCTTCAATTCCTTCAAAACAGTGTCAGCAGTTGCGCTCTTAGCAACGAGAATATGTTGAACCGTTACCTTAGGTGAGTAAGACTTCCATTGCTTCTTCAAAGCAGCGTTAGAAATCTTAACCTTGTCTTTAACGGCTTCCTTCAATAACAAGTTAGAACGAAGTTGTTCCTTGAAGGTCTTAGTTGTCAAACCGTTTTGTGATAAGACGGTTGCAAATGAAGAACTACCGTATTGAGACTTGTAAGTGTTGTATTGCTTGTCAACAGACTTACTTGAAACCTTTGAGCCGTATTCCTTTTCAAGAACCTTGTTCAGGATCATTTGTTGCAAGACTTGCTTACCTGAAGAAGTTCCCTTCATACTACTGTAATATTGGCTTTCAGTGATTTTACCACCGGAAGTTGATGCAACTGTCTTGCTACCACAGCCAGCCAACGTAAACGTCAGTAACACTCCGGCAAAGGCAATAAGCCATTTTTTCATACCAAAAACACATCCTATTCTTGAAATCTTCTGCTCTAGCAGACTTACCAGACTACTATACCATATCTGACACGGCTTCTGCAGTTCGTTGCAAATCTTTACAAAATTTTCAGAGAATTCACAACCTCTTCACAAGTGTAACGCTTTGATTATTTTTTGAAAACGATTCGCAAATGCAAGTTCACCAAATTAAACAGTGCCCGTCAAGCTTACGGAATGGCACTAAGTTTGCTAATTCGACAAACAATCAGGCTAGCAAAAAAGCCAACTAACGGCTGAAAAGCGGTTAGTTGGCTAAAAATTTACTTCTGGTCACCGCTCAAATGGTCGAGGGTGGCTTGTAAGTGATCCGCGTGTTTTTTGAGCAACGCCACGTGGGGTTCTATTTTAAATTGGAACTTATCAATATCAGTTTGAATATCATCGAAAACTTCGGCTGCGTGTTGCAATTCGACGTTTAAGTTGCTAGTTGCGTCACCAAAGTCTTCTCTGGCAGTTTGTAAGTCATCAGCCGCATCCATCACGTCTTGAACGTAACTTTTAACGTCGTGATAAACATCCTTAGGCGTCTTACGATTGATCAACATGTACGCAGCGGCACTGAGGCCAATCCCAATCAGACCGTTACGAATAAATTTTGCCATATTCAATCGGCCTCCTAGTTTTGCAATTCTGCCTTAATGGCATTTTGTAAACGGGTGTAGTCAGTTTCGTCATACTTCTTAGCGTTATCTTTAAAGATCATCCGGAAGTCATCCTTGTCACTGTAACGCGGAATCAGATGGAAGTGGGAGTGAAAGACGGATTGGTACGCAACCGCACCGTTGTTATTGACAATGTTCATCCCAATGATTCGGTCATCGGATGCTTTGATGGCCCGGGCAATTTCAGGAATCCGAGCAAAGACTAAGCTAGCTAGGTCGCGGTCGTAACCAAAAATATCAGCAACGTGCGTCTTAGGGACGACTAAGGTGTGACCTGGCGTGCCTTGTGAAATATCAAGGAAGGCCTTGACCATGTCATCCTCGTAAATCGTGTAGCTAGGGATGTCACCCTTAATTATTTTACAAAAGATACAATCGTCATCGAGTTGCGGTTCAAAAGCGTTCATTCAATAACACCTTCTAATTTAAGATTTGGTTTAATTAATCTGTTGTTTCCATTATACACTAATCTAAACACCCCAATCAAAGGGGAGTTGGTACCGGTTGCACTTGCCTAAGGTGACGAGGTAAAAGATTGCGCGGGCCTATGCTATAATGGATGCACTTATCCCATACAGAAAGAGGTTCACACCATGGCATTAACGGTGAGTCACTTAGTCGGTGGCTATTCACAAATTCCAGTTTTAAAAGATATTAGTTTTGAAGTCCGTCCCGGCGAATTAGTCGGTCTGATTGGGCTTAACGGTGCTGGTAAATCAACGACCATCAATCATATTATTGGGTTGTTAACACCGATGAAGGGAAAGATTGCGCTAAATGACGTGACGTTAGCGACTGATCCCCAGGCATACAAGGCACAAATTGCCTATATTCCAGAAACACCAATCTTATATGAAGAGTTAACGTTAAAAGAACATTTGGAAATGACCATGTTAGCGTATGGTTTGGACCAAAAAGCCGCGTGGGAACGCGCCAACGACTTATTAAAGATCTTTCGGTTAGATAATAAGTTGGATTGGTTTCCAGCCAACTTTTCTAAAGGAATGAAACAAAAAGTGATGATTGTGTGTGCGTTCATCACAAATGCAAAATTGTTTATTATTGATGAACCGTTCTTAGGACTTGACCCATTGGCTGTTCATGATTTACTTCATCTCATTAAGAAGGCGAAGGAAAATGGGGCGGGCGTCTTGATGTCAACCCACGTTTTGGATACCGCTGAAAAAGCATGTGACCGCTTTGTGTTACTGCATTCCGGTGAAGTTCAGACGCAGGGGACCTTTGCGGAAATTAAAGCCAACTATCCGGATGCCGGGGACTCCTTGAATGACATTTACCTCAGTTTGACAGGGGTGACCCGTGATGAATGAGTTATACCAACACCGTTTGCAACGCCATTTACGGCAAATGTTGCGCTATTTACGGTTAGTTTTTAACGACCACTTTGTCATTGCGTTAATGTTCTTTGTCGGTGGTTTAGGCTTGACGTATTCCAATTGGCTAAAAACGGTTGGTCCTAAGGATACGTGGATTATTGTCGTCGTTGGGCTTATTTTGTGGGGTGGCTTAGGAATTGGTCGGGTGGCAACGTTACTGGAACCAGCCGACACGGTTTTCTTACTCCCGCGGGAGCACGATCTCCATGGATACTTAGTCCGTGCTTGGCGTTACAGCTGGTGGCTTGCACAGATTGTTCAAGTCTTCCTGGTCATCGTAACAATTCCGTTACTAATATTAGTTGATAAAATTTCAGGAGTGGCGTTGTTGGCGTTACTCGTGACCCAATTGGCTTTGAAAGATGGTCAGATGACGTTAGCCATAACGTATTTGTACCGGTTAGATCCGGCGGTGAAACGGTGGTCCAAACCAGCTAATTGGCTGGTGTCCTTGGTAATTCTTGCCTTGGGACTAGTCGTATCGCCTTGGCTTAGCCTCGTGCTTGCATTAGGGCTAGCTGCTGCACAGCGGCTATGGCACCAGCGGTTATGGCCGAAAAGTGTCGTGGCTTGGCGGGATGATGTTAAGTTGGAAGCCAACCGGATGTTGGGGATTTATCGCTTCTTTAACTTGTTCACGGACGTACCAATGGTTCAAGGGACCGTTAAACGGCGTCGTTACCTCGACTGGCTATTACGCTGGTTACCAAAGGATCAAACCCATGCGTTTGGCTATTTATTTAGTCGCGGGATGATCCGAGGTACCGAATTTAGTGGCTTAGTCGCACGGTTAACAGTGATTGGCGCCATCTTGCTGTATTTCAGCGGCCACGGCTGGTTGGCTATGGCGTTAGATGTCGTTTTTATCTACTTAATTGGGTTTCAATTGTTGCCGTTTTATAAACGTTACGATAATATAGTTTTTACGCACATTTATCCGCTAGCCGTTAAACAACGGTTGGCTAACTTTCAACGATTACTAACGAACGTGCTCAGTGTCACGGGAATAATTTTTTTAATCGCTTTTTGGTTAAGCAACGCATCGTTAGCTCAAGTCGGGATTTTGTTGGTTATTAACGCAATTGAAATCTATCTCTTAGTTGCTTGGTACGCAAAGCTCAGACTAGCTTAGAATGCCGACGTAACAACGGTTAAAAAGGACTTGACGGGAGCCGTTTTGGTCTTTAGAATGTGATTGTTAAGTAAGTTGAATGACGGAAATAAATTTTTTTGAGAGGAGTGGGGCTGATGGATTTCGAACTTGATGACGGCTGGGATATTTATCCAATTTATGGGAATACGAACAAAGCTTTCATGGGCAAAAAAGATCACCAACGATTGTTCCTAAAACGAAATGCTTCGCCGTTTTTAGCGGCGCTGTCGATGGAAGAAATTACCCCGCGATTAATCTGGACGAAACGTATCTCGAGTGGTGACACGTTAACGGCTCAAGAGTGGTTGAATGGTCAAACTTTAACAAAGCAACAAATGCGTTTGCCTAAAGTGGCGCATTTATTGGCACGTGTGCACAATTCCAAGTTGCTTCATCGGATGTTAACTAAGGTCGGTGGCCAGGTCGTTTCACCCCATGATTTTATTCGTGAGTATTTACAAGACCTACCTGACGATTTGCGTCAGCACCCGCTAATGACCAACGTTTTAAATGAGTTACGGGGGACGTTACCAACGTTACCCGTCGCTGATTATCGGGTTTGTCACGGTGATTTAAATCATAAGAACTGGCTATTGTCTGACCACCGGCAATTGTACTTGGTGGATTGGGATTCGGCGCGGTTTGCGGACCCGGCCTCAGACATTAGTATGCTCCTTTGTGAGTACATCCCGTTACCCGACTGGCAGAAGTGGTTTGAAGAATACGGTGAAACCATGACGGCCGATTTACGGACCCGGGTCGTGTGGTACGCAAAAATTAATTTATTACTGAATATTAAAGATAATTATTATCGTAACCAGTATCACCAAATGAATCATGAGATTATTTTCTTAGAAGAACTTTCTCAGTACGAAGTTTAACAGGCTTGAACCGAGCGCCGCGGGTTCCAATCGGAATTCGCGGTTATTTTATGGCAATAATTAAGGAGTTATTTAACGTATGCGTGTAAGAAATAAACCATGGGCACCCAAATTAATCGCTGCCCATCCGGAGTTCATTACGGAAGATCCAGCCCAGCTCAAAGGTCAGTGGCAAAGTCGGTTTGAAAAAGAACAACCTTTACAAATTGAAGTCGGGAGTGGTAAGGGTCAATTTATTATTAACATGGCCAAACGCCATCCCGAAATTAATTACGTGGCGATCGAAATTCAAACGTCGGTGATTGCGGTGATTTTAAAGAAATTGGTGGAAGAACCACTACCTAACTTGCAATTAGCGCACGCTGACGGTGAAGCCGTGACGGCGTTCTTTGAACCACACGAAGTCGATCGGGTCTACTTAAACTTTTCTGATCCGTGGCCTAAAGCGCGGCACGAAAAGCGTCGTTTGACGTATAAGACGTTCTTACAGTCTTACCAAGAGGTTTTAAAGCCAAAAGGGCAAATCGAATTTAAGACCGATAATCGCGGCCTGTTCGAATTTTCACTGACTAGCATGAATAACTACGGCTTGCACTTTGAACAGGTCTGGTTGGACTTACACGCGGTTGTGACACCCGAAGAGAACGTCGAAACAGAATATGAACAAAAATTCAGCGCTAAGGGTCCGATTTACAAAATTATCGCGACTTTTCCAACTGAAAAGTAAGCCTTCAAAACACCCTGTTCAGAAATTTCAATTTAATTTCTGAACAGGGTGTTTTCTTTTGGTTTAGATTCTGATCATGGCTGAAACTTTGGACGTGCTATAATCTTTTTAAGAAAATCAGGCAAAAAGGCGGTGGTCAGCGTGTTTACGGCTAAATTTGAATTATCGAGGTACGATGAAAAATGCCTTATTGATAACAATCTCACGCGACTAGTTTACACAACTGGTAAGTTTGAGGGTTTATCAACGACGCTGGCACAAACCGATGCAATTATTCATCGGTTTGAGGTGCGGGATGTCTCGACGGAAGACAAGGCGACGGTGTTAAACCTGAAGCGTGGGTATCAGTTCTTGATGGATAATCAGACTAGCGACGTTACGATTGCTGATATTTTAAAAATTAATCAGATCGTTAAGGGTGGACAAGCGAACTCGGGAAAGCTTCGTACCGTCGAGGTTCAAGTCCCGTTAACGAATGCTGTTTGGGTGCCACCAATACCAAGCGAACAGACAATTCAGCGTGTTCAGAAAATCCTGAACGCTGACAAGTCAGCGATTGACCGCGCGTTAGACCTAAACTTGGTATTGTCACGTTGGCAATTATTTGAAGATGGGAACAAGCGAACGGCCTTGATTACTGCTAACTTGGTGCTTGTTCAAGCGGGGGCTGGGATTTTAATGATTCCTGAAGGCAAAATGCACTGGTACGGGTCTCAACTAGCAAAGTTTTATCGAACTAACAATATGGTGGGACTCAAGCAATGGTTGTATGATAATTGCCTGTTTGGCATGTAGCTGTTTAAACAAACGATGAGTATGGTAAGCTTTGAGTGAGTCTCATAGTTTGGAGGAAAATTAATTATGACAGAACAGTTACCACGGCAAATTAAGGCTGTCTGGCGCTACTCTGCTTGGATTAGCGGTGCAATTGGCCTACTCATTAGTGCGGGGTTATGGGTGGCTTCCGTGTATTGGCACTGGTGGTTGTGGTTATGGATCGCCGCCATCATTTTAAGCGTTTTAGACGTGATCGTTGAGTTAGCTCTGATTCCTTATCGGTACGCTTTTTGGCGGTACCGGATTACAGACAATGCCGTCTATTTAAAAAATGGCGTCATTTTCCAACATGAAATTGCCGTGCCAATCAGTCGAATTCAAAACGTGACGTTGGCAGCCGGTCCCTTATTACAGTCGGTGACCGTGGAAACGGCGGCGTCCGGGTATAAAATTGACGGGGTTACGAGTGACGTTGCGGACCAGTTACGGGACCGAATCATGGTTTTAGCTCAGGGGGCGCGGGATGAAGCCTAAGCGGTTAGCCTGGCCCGCTTGTCTACAGTTGCTGTGGCAAACGGGTCAAAACATCATATTAGTGGTCATCGTGGCTTTTCTGTTGTTGAGCAAGCTACACTTGTCAGACAAAGCGATGCAATTCAGCCTCATTGGCCTAGTGATTCTGGTAGTTGTGCTGTTGCTGCTAGCTGTAGTGCGTTATTGGCGTTTCAAGTACGTGGTCGCGTCCGATGGTGTCACGATTCAGCAGGGAATCTTTGTCCGCCAAGTCACGCACATTCCGTACGCTAAGATTCAGACCATTCAGCGTAAACAGTGGTTCTACTTGCAGCCGTTTCACTTAGAAAGTTTGACGATTGAAACGGCTGGCAAGACGGACAAAAAGGGTGAGGGCCAATTATTGGCAGTACCGCAATCCGTTGGTGCCCTAATTGAACATTACCGGCATGGTGAACCCATAGACGCTGGCTTAGCTGAAACTAATGTTGTTGATCAGCCGGGTGAAGCTTTGGGTTACCAGATTAATGCACGGGATTTAAATGCATATGCAATCAGTTCACTTGGCATCGTACCCGTAATTTTAGTTCTCGGTTGGGTATACGATAAGGGCCACAAATTATTGCCACAACGGGATCTAAGTGCGGTGGAACATCAATTAGTAGCGATGCGGGGCACGATTCTGATTGGGCTCGTTGTCGTTATTTTGTTACTCGGAATTCTGGTTTCGTATTTAAACGTGCTCCAACGGTATTACCGCTTTATGTTAAGACGTGAGGATCGGCTATTAACGATGACGCGTGGCTATTTTCAACGCAACGAAGTCAACGTACACGTTGATCGAATTCAGGCCGTCCGCTTTAAGCAAAGCGTGCTCCGCCAATGGTTACATCTCAGTACAGTCCAAGCGCTGACGGCGGGTCAGGCGGGCGAGGATGAGGACGATGATACCTTAGTAATCCTGCCAGTTGTCAAAACGGCGGCAGCGTACGGGGTGTTGGCACCATTCATCGACTGGTTGCCAACGCATGTACCAAAACTAACACACGTTGCCGTTAAACAACGGTGGCATTTTAGCCGTAATAGCGGGTTGTTGTGGCTAGCAGCCTTAGCTTTAATAACTGGCCTTATTCAGTGGTGGGTGCCTCAGTTCACGACGGGATTCCTGTTGAGTTGGCCGGTGTGGTTGATCATTGCGCTTGCTCAGGGGCGGTATGCGAGTCGCAATACGGCAGTCGCCGTCATGACCCCAGAATTATTAGTGTTGCAAACGGGTTCGGTATTTACCCGTGAACAGGTAGTTGTGCCGCGGGTGAAAATTCAGTCAGTAGAAAGTGCCCAAACAGTTTGGATGAAAAAGGCCCATTTGGCACATTTATCGGTTCAATTGCGCTCCGGTAATCACGGTAAAGCGATTGAAGTACGCTATTTGGACGCTGAAGTAGTCAAGCGAATTCAAACGTGGTATTTACCATCAGAAAATTAAGCGGAATAAAAATGGACTTTTGAAATCACATGGGTGGTTGCTGAAATGCGTGTGCTAACTGTATAGGAAAAGGATTTAATTGGAAAAATTGAAGAATAGTATACAAATCCAAGAATCATCGTTTATATGAAGTATATTTGATGGTTAAAATATCGTTAAGTTAATTAATAATCGTAAAAACAGATTTTATTAGTTTATTCATAATTATTTTAGATTTCAAATAGTTTTGTCCGGCAAAGCACATCGTCGTGTGGTTAACCCTTTCGATTCGTATTTATTTATTAATAGCTTAAGGCTAAGTGGAAATAGTCTTGAAACCGTTCTGTTTCAAAACATAACTAATGATGCTAACATTCGACGTGAGAAGCCAGCACTAAAGCGCTAACCTCTTTATAAAGCAATAACATTTCTACTGGGAGATGGGAAAATGAATGAGGAACGCACATTTTTTCTAGTAGCAAAAAAGATATTGTTCGGAATTCAGGGGGACTTAAACGATAAGAAGATTCACACGGTAAATCGGATTGGTAGTAATGCCTTTTTATTACTACTCACCTACATGCTGATTAGCAACGTACTCATATTGGTAATTGAACCCTCAAAAGGGGCTGAGACTTCAGTATCGTTTAGTCTGATAAATCTTTTCTTCTCGTTAGTTATAATATTGGGTTATGTCACAGACGCAATATCAAAATCCTATATTAATACGGATGAAATTGAATCACTTAGCTTTCCACAAAATATAATACGATTGAGAAAAGGGGCTGTCAGAGTAGCAGCTTACATGACTATCTATCTGATTGGTAGTCAGCTTTTTTTAAATCATTATTTTGACCATATCACCTATAAAACGGGAATAAAGTCACTTTCCATTTACGTTTCCTCACTAGTTCTGGGAACAATTGGTGGCCTCGTAATTTACTTTTATTGGAGAATTAAAATTTCAAAAAAGTAACAAGTTATACCCTCTGAGTTATCAAAAAAGTCGATTCCGTGTTGGAAGCGACTTTTTTGATGTAGAGTTTATTATTAAGCCAACGTATTTAAAGGGAACACTAATCGAGAGTGACCCATCTTAAATGCATAATTTTAGAATAATCGGAATTAACTAGTATAGTGCGTAAGTGAATATATAGACACGATATTTTTTCTTCAGTTTTAAACACTGTGAATTCTATAATGACACATAAACAATATTTACTTCATTACATCTGGATATGAAGTAACATTGCAATCAGACTAGATAAATACATCACCAGAATGGAGGTTCAAATGAATAAACAGCAAATTAACCCAAAACGGTTGTCATCGAAAAGTGATAGTGACGTACATCAAGCGTTACCTGAATAAATCCAATAGAAATGTTACTAAGTTTTTATCAACGGCGTATAAGATCGGGATGCAAAACCAGGTTAGACAGCTGCTAGAGGTACTACTATGACAAACAAGGGTA
Organism: Lactiplantibacillus xiangfangensis; assembly: GCF_001438845.1. Taxonomy (GTDB): domain Bacteria; phylum Bacillota; class Bacilli; order Lactobacillales; family Lactobacillaceae; genus Lactiplantibacillus; species Lactiplantibacillus xiangfangensis. The sequence continues at coordinate 16,105 of NZ_JQCL01000053.1, read as the reverse complement.
AAGCTTAGGTTGGATTTGTATCATACTAGATACCCAAGTGTTCATATAAAATTCGGTTGTTGATGATAACATGCGATTGGGGGAGTGATTTAACCCAAAGAGCGGCCTCAAATCGCGTCCAATGCAATTAGCGACAACTTCTGAGTATTCAATTTGGATTACTAACAACCAGGAGTGGCAATTTCAGGCTCCTTAATCTTTAGATGATTTCGTCAGGGAGTATTAGTCAATCGGCCGGTCGTTTTGGCGATCGTAATTTTGCCAATCTTTTGTGAGAAAGGTGTAGCACTGTTCCAAATTATCGCGGTGCGTCCGACAGTAGATGATTTTAAAAATTTCGTGGAGTTCATGATTGAAGTGGTAACAACAGTAGGCAACAATCAAACTTGCTAGCGCAAATTCCCAGAAGGGGGCGCCACGGCTTAGTAAAAAGGCGACTGAGGCGATTAAAACGATGATGCTTGCGACGGCATTTTCGAATTTGTTACGCTTAAGGGCGTGTTCAATATCAGTTGCGGTCGCTAGGGCAGCCTGATCGACGTTCTTAACAGCCCACTTTCCGGTCTTAAATGAGGATAAGACTACAAAGGCGTGAAACGGAATGACGTATTTTCGTCCGTAGGCAACCAGCCAGATAATAAAGACCACAGCTAGTTCAGTTAGTGGTAGGACAAACATTGGAAAAACTTCTTTCTATAACTATTTTTATCAATAAATTTAGTGTAGCACAGCATGAAAAATGGGTCCTTGAAAACCAGTGCGTGGTTTCAAGGACCCATTTGTTAATTTTTTAAATTAAAGACGGTAAATATCTAAGATACTTCCCGTGTTGGCGTCGGCTAAAAATTCGTATTGAACGAGTTGACCGTCTTCGTAGCGGGTAATACCGCCATAGTAGACGTCGGTGCGTAGGGCGAATTTTTGCAACGGGGACTTTTTCATTTCAATCCAGGAGCCCTCAATCGGAGCTTCTTTTAGGAAGGCCCGTTTGACCTGATTTAAAATCTGGTTGGGGGTTGGTCGGCGCAACCGTTTTAGTAGGCCGCCAATGGAAAAGCCTCCGGCGATACCAGCCATTCCAACTGCCAATAAGCCGCTATATTGTAATTGTTTATTCATGTTGCGTACTCCTTTCGACCAACTTTGGTGGGATTTTTTTGTTCAGATTTAGTATACCAATGATTGACGATAAAACAAAGAAAAGTCATAATTAATCAGTAAGATTTAGTAAAAATACGCTATAATTAAATCTGAACGCTAAAATGAATATAAAGGGGTTTCCTATGTTAATTACAAGTTATAATCCAACTGAATTAGGCGATACTTTAATCGCTGTTTTACGACCAGATACGGCGAGTCAAAAAGTTGAAACGCACGCAACCGTCACCCGGATTAGTGACGAAAAAACGGATCAAACCCTTGGCTACAATTTCTTTAACGTTTCTGAAACGTTAGGCCAGCTTGATGTTAATGGTCAGGTCCATTTAACAGCGGACCAAGTCGACCAATTAAATAATTTATTAAAAACGAATGATTTTGACCCTGAATTGGAACAAGATACTGACCCTAAATTTGTTGTCGGGTACGTTGCATCCGCCGAAGCCCATCCTAAGTCCGACCACTTGCAAGTGACTAAGACTGAGGTTGGAGCGGATAAACCACTTCAAATCGTCAGCGGTTCACCTAACATGCAAGCTGATATCTTAGTCGTTGTGGCTAAGGTTGGGGCGATGATGCCTGATGGGCTAATTATTTGGCCTGGTGAACTACGTGGGGTTGAAAGTGATGGGATGATTGTGTCCGGCCGTGAACTACAATTGCCGAATGCGCCACAACATCCCGGTGCCTTAATTTTACCAGCTGATTACCAGCCAGTCGGGGCGGCGTTTGATTTCAAACGTGCCCAGACGTTATTTACCGACTAATTATGTCTACGAAATAGGATGATTGAAAATGAACCATTATGATGGCCCGGCTTTTTTCCGGAAATATCGATTAAAAACACCACAAGTGAATCATTCGGCAGCGGCCAGTCAATCAACTCCTGCCGCGTCGACCGCAAGTTCGCAGTCGTCACGGGTGACGTCTCAAGCGGACCGGCCAACGCCACGAGCAGCACGACCGGTACAACCAGTGCGTTCAAAAGCGCCGGCGCGTCCAAAAGAAGCTAGTGAACCGACAAGTAACGCACCGTTTAATGGTGGGACGCACGGGTCGTTTCACCCGTCACATATTCCAGCACAATTGACGAATGCGATGACGAACGGTGGGATCATTCGGCAAAAGGATGACCAAAATTATCTTGAAATTGAAGCGAGCCTGCATAAAGCGACGGACTCGTTTATGTTGTTTGCGGATGAGGCCAGTGAGCACTTACCAGAAGTTGACTTACAGCGTCCGTTGCCTAAACCGACCGTTGACGAAACGGCTCAACCGACAAGTAATGCGCCGACCGAAGTCTTTGAACCGCACGCAAGCGGTTTTAGTGACCGACCAACTGAAACTTTTGAACCAACGACGCCGGCTAGTCAAGTGGCCGCGCAACCGACCAGTGGGCCAACGGTGGTCTTTAAACCAACGCAAGCGTTGTCGACAGCCGCAGCACCAGTTGGGTCAACAGCGCAAAGCAGTGTAACTTCAGCGCAGTCTGTTGTTACGGAAGCAGCTAGTGAAGCTGCTGTTCCGGCAATTGCCAGTGCGGCGTTACCGACGGTGGTCTTTGAACCCGCTTCGGCTGTTCAAAGTGCGCGTCATGAGGTAGCTAGTCAGACCGCTCAGTCTGCGGCCCCAACGGAAGTCTTTGAACCGACAACCCCAGTAATGGCGACGATGCCGGCTGGGCCAACGGTGGTCTTTGAACCAACGCACCCGATCAGCGCAGCTGCTACGGTGGCTAGTGCGGTCGCGGTTGAAGCTAAATCTGAGGCCCGGCCTAGTCGTGGCTTAGGGTTGTCATTAGACGCCATCATGAGCGCTGAACACGATGCACAGTCTGATCTAGCCTTATTTAAAGATCAAGAGCGGCCGACTTCTGAAGTACGTTCGGATGAGGATCAGGCGCAATCGCATTCTGAAACCGCAACGACGTTGTCTGAAGCGACTCCAGTTCAGTCTTCGGTGGCAGCTGATGATGACGATGAACCTTACCAACCAGTCGGGATGCGACCAGCACCTGCAGCAGGTGACGAAACACCACAGGAACCGGTTGAAGTTATTAAACAGACAAGCGCAGCGCCAGCTTCAGCTAGTGAACCAACACCTGAATCGGCCGTACACACGGGTGATTCTGCGGCGCCAGTCTTGGGTGCCAAGGAATTAGCGGCGTACCATTTTCCGCCGCTCGACTTGTTAAAGGCGCCGGTCATTTTGGATGAATCCGAAATGGATGACTGGATCGAACAGAAGGCGACCGCCTTAGAAGAAACGCTAAGTGCGTTTAAAGTTAACGCTAACGTGGTCGACTGGACAGTTGGTCCAACGATTACCCAGTTCCAAGTCAAATTGGCACGGGGCATCAAGGTCAGCAAGATTACCAACCTCGAAGATGACATTAAGATGGCACTGGAAGCGAAACAGCTTCGCATTGAAGCGCCAATTCCAGGTCGGAATACGGTCGGAATTGAAATTCCTAATAAGAAGTCACGGCCAGTTATGCTCTCAGAAGTGTTAAATTCTAAACCGTTCAAAGAAAGCAAGTCGCCGTTAACGGTAGCGTTAGGGGTTGACTTGTTCGGGCAACCACAAGTCACGGACTTGCGTAAAATGCCGCACGGCTTAATTGCCGGTTCAACGGGTTCTGGTAAGTCTGTCTTCATTAATAGTATTTTAGTTTCATTGTTATACCGCGCTAATCCACAACAGGTCAAATTATTATTGATTGACCCGAAAGCCGTTGAGTTAGCACCGTATAACGAGATTCCACACTTGTTAGCACCAGTGATCTCTGATCCTAAGGCGGCTTCAGCGGCCTTGAAGTGGGTCGTCGATGAGATGGACAACCGTTACGATCGTCTGGCTGCTGGCGGGGCACGGAATATTGAACAATTTAACCATTTGGCGGAAGAGCACCATGAGCCGGGCTTGAAGATGCCTTACATCGTCATCGTGATCGATGAATTAGCCGACTTGATGATGGTTGCTTCCAGTGAATTCCAAGATTACATTGCGCGCATCACGGCGAAAGCCCGGGCTGCGGGGATTCATTTGCTAGTTGCCACGCAACGGCCGAGTGTCGACGTGGTTACGGGTGTGATCAAGAACAATATTCCGACCCGGATCGCGTTTATGACTTCAAGTCAGGTGGACTCACGAACCGTCCTCGATACGAGTGGGGCGGAGCAATTGTTGGGTCGTGGTGATATGCTGTACTTAGGCAACGGTCAAAGTAATCCAATGCGCTTGCAGGGGACCTTTGTGGACCGTGAAATTGATGCCATTACCCAATTTGTTCGTGACCAAGCCGCACCGCACTACGAGTTTCAACCGGATAATTTGTTGAAGCACGAAGAAGCCGCTAAAAATGAAGATGACCTGATGCCAGAGGTTTTGGCCTACATTGCTGATGAAGACACGATGTCGACGTCCAAATTGCAGCGAAACTTTTCGATTGGGTATAACCGCGCGGCCAATATTATTGACGACCTAGAAGCACGGGGCTACGTTTCCGCCGCCAAGGGTTCCAAACCGCGCGATATTTATTTCACTGCGGATGATTTAACTAAGATACAAGCCAACTCATAATTTAAATAAAGACCGATTCACCGCTTAATTGATGAATTGCGAACACGGGAGATTAAGATAATAATGGATAAAGCAACGGTTTATTATTTTGTTGGAATCAAGGGCTCTGGGATGAGTTCCCTCGCCTTAATTTTGCATGATAAGGGCTTCCAAGTGGAAGGTTCCGATATTGAACAATACACGTTTACGCAAAAGGGGTTAGCCGCCGCTGGCATTAAAATGTTGCCATTTTCTGCTGACAACATTCATGAAGGCTTAACGGTGATTGCTGGTAATTCCTTTACCGACGAACATCCTGAAATTAAAAAGGCGCGTGCGATGGGGCTTCCCGTTTACCGTTACCATGAATTCTTAGGTAAATTGATGGAAGGTTACACGAGTATTGGGGTAGCGGGAACTCACGGTAAGACGTCAACGACCGGATTGCTCTCCCATGTCTTGAGCCACATTGCCCCAACCAGTTACTTAATTGGTGATGGGACCGGGAAGGGGACACCAGATGCCCGCTTCTTCGTCTTTGAAGCTGACGAATACCGTCGTCATTTTGTGGCTTACCATCCCGACTACGCCATCATGACTAACGTGGACTTTGATCACCCAGATTATTACAAGGACTTAGCCGACGTTCAATCTGCATTTGAACAGTTCGGTAGCCAAGTTAAAAAGGGAATCTTTGCTTGGGGTGACGACGAAAGTCTCCGCAAGTTAGACGTTAAAACGCCAATTTACTATTACGGCACTAGCGACCGTGATGATTTCCAGGCGGTCAACATTAAACGGACCACGAAAGGCTCTTCCTTTGAAGTGAAGTACCATGACGAATCCCTTGGCGAATTCGAAATTCCATTGTTTGGTGAACATAACGTGCTGAACAGTACGGCTGTCATTGCGGTATCTTACTTCGAAAAGGTCAACTTGGATGAAATTCGGCGTGAACTACTGAACTTTAGTGGGGTCAAACGCCGTTTCTCTGAACACCAAGTTGGTGGCGGAATGATGCTGATCGACGACTATGCGCACCATCCATCTGAAATCAAAGCAACCTTGGATGCTGCTCGTCAAAAGTATCCAGACAAGGAAATTTTGGCAGTTTTCCAACCTCACACTTATTCACGGACGAAGGCTTTAATGGATGGTTTTGCGACGAGTTTAAGCAAGGCGGATCACGTGTTCTTAACGAACATCTTTAGTTCAGCGCGTGAAGAATCTGGCGACGTTTCGTCGAAGGACTTAGCAGCCAAGTTACCTAATGGCGGTGAAATCATCACGATGGACGACATGCACGCCTTGGAAGCTTACCACGATGCCGTGGTCGTCTTTATGGGTGCCGGCGATATTCAAAAATACGAAAAACGTTACGAAGAAGAAATGAAATAGGCTTTAATAACTAGGGCAATTGGTGCCCGTTCGTTATAACGCGCAAAAAATCCTTTAGGAGTCTGACTTCTAAGGGATTTTTTAGTGTCTTATGTATCTCGTCCGGTCGGCGCTGATAACATGTGGTCGTGGGACCGGGGCTAGCCTGGAAGTGGTCTAGCTCCTCGCCCGGGACACTCTTTAAATGACAGCTGTCCCGGACCGTCCGTGGTGTAAGACCGAAAAACCATCGGCCAACACCACCTTCACGACCGATGTTATCGCGCCGACCTCTGATTATTCGACAAAATAACAATAGTAAAACTAATTTTAGCGAAGGCGGGCAGCCTCGGTGTGCTGTGTCGGCAAGATTGGCGGGCGAATTTTACGTCAATCTTGCGGGACGATTCAAAGACGTGGGGTATCGTCTTTGAATCGAGGTTCCAGACCGTCCTGTGGCTGGGACCGTTCCCCTTAGCACACCGAGGTTGGCCGCCGAAGCGGTTGTTACGGTCGCTGGTGGTAATTTGAGAAGTGCTGAATATAAGAAAATCTTATATATTTATCTAGTACAAACTGTTTTACCTTCCCTGACTAATCTGATACACTAGATGACAAGAAAGTTGAGGTGTCTGATTGAGATGGCTAGAAAAGTGCATTTGATTGATAAACTAGCGTGAGGAGGTCACTGACGCTAGGCGTTGGTGGCATCTGAAGACTCAATGAGAGCTTTAACTCGGAATTAATAATCTAATTAAATTTTAGGTGGAAGAGGGATAATCGATGAACAACTTTCAAAATGATCCGCAACCGCGTACGATTAACACCCAGATTGGGCTACGCAGTTTCTTATCCAAGATGTACGGTTTCATGGCGTTAGCCGTATTAGTTTCCGCTATTACGGCTTACCTGTCGATGACAGTGTTCGCTGAAGCTATCAACAGTGCGTTTGCGGCCCATCCATTCTGGTTCTTGATGATTTTCATTGTCAGCATGTTTGTGATGATCGGTGGGATTCAGAAAAATGCGACACGCAATCCTGCGATGAGCTTTACGTTACTAATGGTCTTCGCGGTGGTATTTGGTGTTGAAATGTCCGTCACGTTGCAGTTGTATACTGGCGCAACGATTGGCGGGGCCTTTGTCGCCGCAACGGCCGTTTTTGGAACCATGGCCGTGATTGGTAATACGACGAAGCGTGACATCTCAAAATTAGGGACGCATTTATTTGCCGCTTTGATTGGGTTAATCGTCGCTTCAATCGTTAACTTGTTCTTGCAAAGCGAAATGATCAGCTACATCTTCTCATATATCGGTGTCTTAATTTTCGCCGGGTTATCCATGTGGGATAGCAACAACATGCGGAAAATGTACTTGCAATACGGTGACCAGGTTTCTTCAACTGGGTTAGCTGTTACTGGTGCTTTACAATTGTACTTGGACTTCGTTAACTTGTTCTTGTACTTCATTCAAATCTTTGCCGGCTCAAGCCGCGACTAATAATTAAAATAACTTTTAGGATTGTAACCAACTGGCTACAATCCTTTTTTAATGGCAAACACTCGTTCAATTTTCTAAGTGCCGAATGCCCGTTTTACCCAATAGTTTGGTACAATTAAAGGTGTACTATGGCTAGTTGTCACTAGCTTTGGCAAAGTAATTGAGGTCGTTTTGGCACTAGCGAACCAGAACAAAACGAATAATCGAATCTATCAAAACGGGGAGCAAACTAATATGGCAAAAAAATTATTATTGATCGATGGTAACAGCGTGGCGTTCCGGGCGTTCTTTGCGTTACATAACCAACTTGAACGCTTTACTAACGCGGATGGGTTACATACCAATGCCATCTACGGGTTTAACACCATGCTGGACCACATGATCAAGGCCGTTGAGCCGACTGATATGCTCGTCGCCTTTGACGCTGGTAAAACAACGTTTCGGACTAAAATGTTCGATAATTACAAGGGCGGTCGTGCGAAGACCCCGGGTGAATTTTCTGAACAAATGCCATACATTAAGCAGCTTCTAGATGCGTATGGCATTCAACATTATGAATTAAAAAATTTTGAAGCTGATGATATTATTGGGACCCTGTCTAAACAGGCGGATGACGCCGGTTATACGACGACGGTCGTTACGGGTGACCGTGATTTGACGCAGTTAACGACGGACCACACGACCATTGCCGTGACCGTTAAAGGGGTTTCTGAAGTAGAGCGTTATACGCCCGAACACGTCCAAGAAAAGTTAGGGATCACGCCAGCACAAATCATTGATATGAAAGGATTGACGGGTGATACATCGGATAATTATCCGGGGGTCACTAAAGTCGGTGAAAAAACGGCCCTGAAACTGTTAAAGGAATACGGGTCAATTGAAGGCGTCTACGAAAACGTCGACGCGATGAAGAAGAGCAAGATGAAGGACCACTTGATTGAAGACCACGACTTGGCGACGCGCGCTAAGGTGTTAGCGACGATCAAGCGTGATGCGCCGATTACAGTTGGCTTAGCCGACCTTGCCTACGATGGGCCAGACATCGACCAATTGGCGGAATTTTACAGTGCAATGGATTTCCAGTCCTTCTTGAAGAAATTACACGTTCAATCAGACGAGCCAGAAAAGCCGATTGATTTCACCACGTTAACGTCCGCTAACCTAGGTGAACTGGCGCAATTAGGTGACCAAATCGACTTCTACTTAGAGATGCCGACGCCTAATTACCACACGTCCGCGTTTGCCGGGTTTGCGATTGGGGCGAACGGTAAATGGTACGTTAGCCGTGACGTTGAATTGCTGATGAAGCCGGAAGTGAGCGGCCTGTTAAGCAGCACGACGGTTAAAAAAGACGTCTTCGACATGAAGCGCACGATGGTTGGGTTACACCGACTAGGAATCGAATTAAAGACGGTCGATTTTGACCTGTTGTTGGTCTCTTATTTGCTGGACACTAACGATAACAGCAATGACTTAGGTAATTTGGCTGAACAACACGGCTACACTGATTTACCAAGTGATGAAGTGGTCTATGGTAAAGGAGTTAAACGAGCAATCCCGGAAGATGATCAAGTCTTCTTCAGCCATCTAGCCCGGAAATTAGCCGCCATCGCTGCCTTGAAACCAGAATTATTGAAGAAGTTAACGGCTAACGAACAAGCCCCACTTTATGATGACATTGAAAAGCCAATGGCCATTGTCTTAGCACAAATGGAAATGGCTGGCATCACCGTTGATAGTGGGACGTTAAAGGCGATGGGGAGCCAGTTCAAGGAACGGCTGAGTGAAATTGAACAAACCATTTACCAAGAAGCTGGCGAAGAATTTAATATTAATTCACCAAAGCAATTGGGTCACATTTTATTTGAAGAAATGAAATTACCCGTCATTAAGAAAACTAAGACGGGATATTCAACGGCGGTCGACGTGTTAGAGAAGCTAGCACCCGAAGCGCCAATTGTGGCCAACATTTTGGAATACCGGCAGATTTCAAAAATCAACTCGACTTACGTTGAAGGGTTGCTAGAGGCCATTCATTCGTCGGATCAAAAAGTCCACACGCGTTATTTACAGACGTTGACGCAAACGGGCCGGTTGTCTTCCGTAGACCCGAACTTGCAAAATATTCCCGTTCGGCTGGAAGAAGGTCGTAAGATTCGCCAAGCATTTGTCCCTAGTCACGCGGGTTGGCAAATTTTCTCGTCTGACTATTCACAGATTGAATTGCGGGTGCTCGCACACATTACGGGTGACGAGAATATGCAGGAAGCCTTTAAGGAGGGCGACGACATTCACGCGGCAACGGCGATGCGGATCTTTAATATAAGTTCACCAGAAAAAGTGACGCCAAACATTCGGCGGCAAGCGAAGGCCGTGAACTTCGGAATTGTGTACGGCATTAGTGATTACGGGCTGTCACAAAATATTGGCATTACCCGTAAACAAGCGAAGCAGTTTATTGACTCGTATTTCCGCGAATATCCGGGCGTTAAAGCGTACATGGATCAGGTCGTTAAGACCGCCCATGACCAAGGGTACGTTGAAACGATTGCCCATCGGCGGCGTTACTTGCCAGACATTAACTCTAAGAGCTTCAATCAACGGTCGTTCGCTGAACGGACGGCGATGAACACGCCAATTCAAGGGAGTGCAGCGGATATCATCAAGATTGCGATGATCAAGATGCAAGACCGGTTAAAGGCGGAAGGGCTTAAAGCCACGATGTTATTGCAAGTCCATGATGAATTGATCTTTGAAGCACCGAACGAAGAAATTCCCGTGCTAGAAAAATTAGTGCCAAGTGTGATGGATTCAGCTGTGAAGCTGGATGTGCCGTTGAAAGTGGAAAGTCACTTTGGCGATACGTGGTACGACGCAAAGTAGGGGGAATCAGAATGCCTGAATTACCAGAAGTTGAAACGGTCCGGCGGGGACTTAACCGCCTCGTGAAGGGGGCCACGATTGCCAGTATTGATGTTTTTTGGCCGAAAATCATTAATAATGATGTTGAAAGCTTCAAGCAACGTTTAAAACAACAAACTATTGAAAAAGTCGATCGGCGTGGCAAGTATTTGCTCTTTCGTTTCAGCAACGGCCTGACCATGGTGTCGCACCTTCGAATGGAAGGTAAGTATAACGTCGCGCCGCGTGGTCAAGAACAGACGAAACACACCCACGTTGTTTTTCACTTAACCGATGATCGGGATTTACTGTATAACGATACCCGGAAGTTTGGGCGGATGACGCTGGTGCCGACGGGCGAAGAAAATACGGTAGGTGGCCTTAAAAAAATGGGGCCCGAGCCGGTCGCTGATCAGCTGACCGTGGCGTATATGACGACTATTTTCAGTAAATCAAAAAAGATGATCAAGCCATTACTCCTTGATCAGAGTAAGATCGCTGGAATTGGTAATATCTATGCGGACGAAACGTTATGGATGAGCAAGATTCACCCGATGCGTCCAGCTAATTCTTTAACAGAAGAAGAGATTGCTAGTTTACGTCAGAGTATTATTGATGAGATGGCGATGGCCATTAAGGGTCACGGCACCACCGTGCACTCATTTTCGACGGCGTTTGGTGAAGCTGGTCAGTTCCAAAACCAATTACACGTTTACGGCCGGGAAGGTGAACCGTGTGAACGCTGTGGGACGCTGATTGAAAAAATCAAAGTTGCTCAGCGGGGGACTCATTTCTGTCCGCACGAACAACGCTTGTAGGTGATTGCCATGACACAAATTATTGGACTCACTGGTGGCATTGCGACTGGTAAATCAACGGTTTCTAAGATGTTAGCGGAGGCGGGATTGCCCATCGTGGATGCTGATAAGATCGCTTGGCAGGTCGAAGGGCCCGGTCAGCCGACCACGGCTAAGATTGCGGCGCACTTTGGCCCCCAAGTGTTATTAGCGGATGGTCGGTTGAATCGGCCGTGGTTGGGCAAAAAAGTCTTTTCCGACCCCCAAGCGTTGGCCGAACTAACGGCAATCACGAGTCTGCCCATTCAATACGCGATGCTAAAAGCGACGGTTGCGGCTGGTAAAACGCGGCCAAGCGCGGTTATCCTGGACGTCCCGTTATTATTTGAAAGTGGTTGGCAAAACGTTTGTGACCAGGTCATGGTCGTTACGGCCCCAGCGGACGTCGTGTTACAGCGGTTGATGGCACGTAATCACCTCAGTAAAAGGGATGCACAGGCGCGAATTGCGAGTCAATTGCCGTTGGCTAAGAAGGTCGCCATGGCGGATGTCGTGATCGATAACGGAGAAAACGTTGATAAAACAAGAACTACCGTGTTAAAATGGCTGAAAACTATAAATTATTAAAGAATGTTTATGACTACTAGCAAAATGAGGTGAGAAGTCTATGCAATGTCCACACTGCCATCATAATGGTTCCCGCGTGGTTGACAGCCGACCGACCGATGACGGTCGCGTGATTCGCCGTCGCCGTGAATGTGAAAATTGTGGGTTCCGGTTTACAACCTTTGAACGGGTCGAAGCGACACCATTATTGGTTATTAAGAAGAATGGTGCGCGGGAAGAATTTAACCGCGAAAAGATTTTACGCGGAATCATTCGGTCCGCCGAAAAACGGCCTGTTAGCATGGAAACCATGACTAGCATTGTCGATGACGTTGAAAATAAAGTTCGCGCACTAGGTGAAAATGAAATTTCAAGTCAAGTGATTGGCGAGTACGTGATGGAAAAATTAGCGGATATCGATGAAATTTCATACATTCGTTTTGCAAGCGTGTATCGACAATTCAAAGATATGCATGTTTTCTTAAACGAACTTCAAGATATGATGGAGCGCGATAAAGTCAAGTTGGCCAAACAGCCTAAGAATAGTCGTGCGCCGAAAACGAAAAAAGATTAAAAGATAAAGAATGGTGCAGGCAATGCAAACGAATAACGAACCGCAGTTAACACCTAAAACGGGATTGGTGGTACCGTCCGTACCCGCATTGAGTGCGGCTGACCAAGCCGTCTTGGCGGAATTGTACTTGCCGTTAATTGGACCGTTGGCGTACAGCCTGTATGCGGCGTTACGCTCCCTTCAAAGTTCCGAAAATGAACTCAGTAACCGGCGGAGTCACGCCGAACTGCTAGGGGTACTGGGTGCTGATCTACCGAGTGTGTTAAGTGCCCGCAAAAAGTTAGAAGCAACCGGTTTATTGCGCAGCTACTATCAAGAAGACGAACTGGGTGCGGTCTACGTCTACCGCTTACAAGTTCCGATGACTGCCTTGCATTTCTTTGCCGATGACTTACTAAGTATCTTGTTGTTAGATACGGTCGGCGAGCTACGCTATCAGCAGTTAGCGTCAGATTTTACGCCGGCCAGTGTTGACCTTTCAAAGGCGCAAAACGTGACCGCTGATTTGTTGGATGTCTTCCACATTGACCGGCGAAAAGTGACAAACGATGCACCGCTATCGGTTCAAAAAGCCCGGGCACAGTTGGCGGCGCAAGAACCTGCGGAGCCAACGAATCCCGTCATTGGAGACGATGACTTCGATTGGCAATTGTTAGGGCAAGTGCTCAAGCAAAACTACGTCGACTTGAAGCAGGTTGCTGGATCACGCCAGCTGATTATTACGGAAAGCCGGGTCTATGGCATTAGCGAAATCGAAATGGCTAAGTTGATTAGTGAAGTGGCTAGTTTGACGACTGGTCAGTTTGATGAAAGTCAACTGAAGTTATTGATTGCACGGCGCTATGAACGTCCAAGTGCACCCGCAGTGGCGGAAACGGCCGCACCAGCGACACCGGCAAAGGCGAGTGCTACGGTTAAGGGACAGTTGACGGCTGCGGAACAGCAGTTAGTGAGCTACGCTAAGAGTACGACTCCGTACGACTTTTTGGCCGACTTAAAACAAGAAAAACACGGCTTTGTCACATCTGGTGAAAACCGGTTGGTTCATGACTTAGTCAACCGGGGCGTTTTGCCAAGCGCAGTGATCAATATGCTTGTTTTCTACCTGTTACAAAACCGGGAGTTGGCGGCACTGAATCGAAACTTATTAGAAACGGTTGCAAATGACTGGCAGCAGCATACTTTAACGACGCCCGAAGCCGCGTTGGCTTACATTAAGACGCGGCAACAACCGAAGAAACGGCCCGCACGTCGTCAGAACAACGGCCGGCCAGTGCGTAAAGAAATTGTGCCGAAATGGGCGCAAGAACAGACCAAGGGTAAGCAGGCGGCGCCGAAATCTAAGTCAGCGGCTAATCAGTTGACTGAAGCACAGCGGAAGCAGCTTGCCGAACGGGTCGCAAAATTAGATGCTAATTCCAAAAAGGAGGACTAAAAAATGGAGAATGTCTCAGATACATTAAAAATGTTGATGAATCGCCGTAATTTGAATCATCGTTATGAAGCCTTGATGGACGCGGTCTACCAAGACGTGGATGTTCGTCGCTTTTTAGCCGCTCACCAAAAGGAATTATCCAAGGATGCGCTCGAACGCTCCTCGGCTAAGCTCTATGAATTTTGTGAAGAAAAGCGAAAATTGGCACAGCATGAACCTACCCAGGCACCGGGGTATCAACCCGAACTTGTTATGAGTAATCATTTGATTGATATTGCCTATCAACCAACGCCGCAACTGCAAGAAGAGCAGGCGGCCCGTGAATTGCAACACCGAGTTCGCTCGATCAGTATGCCGAAAAATATCCAGAACGCGACGATTCAGTCTTATGATCAGGATGGAAATCGTGCTGCAGCACTAATGTCTGCCATGGACTTCATTGACGCGTACACCCAAGCGCCCAAGCGGTTTCACCGTGGGCTGTACTTGTACGGGTCGTTCGGGGTTGGTAAGACCTACTTGTTAGGCGCGATGGCGAACGCTTTAGCGACGAATGGGTTTCAAACGACCCTGATTCATTTTCCAAGTTTCGCTGTAGAAATGAAGCGTTCCATCAGTAACAATACTTCCGCGGATAAAGTGGACGCGATTAAGCGCGCACCGATTTTGATGATTGATGATATTGGCGCGGATGCGTCGTCGACGTGGATTCGTGACGACGTCCTCGGCGTGATTTTGGAATACCGGATGCAAGAGGAACTGCCGACGTGTTTCTCATCGAACTTCTCGATGCAGGAACTCCAAGATGGTTACCTGACGATTTCGCAAAAGGGTGACGAAGAACCCGTTAAGGCCCAACGCATCATGCAACGGGTCCGCTACTTAGCAACTGAAATTGAAATGGTCGGTCAAAACCGCCGTCTTAATCCAGAACAATAAAACAAATAATTGCAGTTTTCGGGCTTCAGTCTGGAAATTGCAATTTTTTTGTGGAATACCTTTAATGTGCCCAACAAAATGAAATATTAATGAAAATAATTCGTTTATTTCATAAAACTATTTCAAAAAATATATTGTATGGTAAACTAAAAAACGTCTTGTGGGGGACATGATAGAGCGGAGGAGTGCAATATTCCTATGAAAAATCCAAATGATTATAATTATTCTGGATTGTGTAGGACAACACAAAAGGGGGGGTTTATGTTGAAAAAACATATGTCAAAATTATTGATAACTTTATTATTGATTTTTCCATTATTTGCAACTGTGGGATCTCAAGTTGCTTCTGCGGCTGATTTGACTCGTGTGCATTTCGAGTTTAGATGGAACAGCCCTTATGATGAATCATATAGGCAAGCAAAACAGACAAAATCTGGTTACGGTTTGAAGTCTAATACGGTAAATATTCCTTGGTATACTGCAACTGCTTGGGGGCATTCGTATAAAGCTGGTAGAACTGGAAATGTCGATGTTTCACATGGCCATCATTATAATGTTCATCGTAATCGGTCCTATAATATGTACAATCGTTTGGTAGAAGATTATGGTACTGGTAATGCAGCGTATATTTCTGCAACTTCTTATTCTAACGGTCATGCGTATGGATATTGGCACGCGGATCATTAGAAATATAAATTACATGTTTTACGATGAATAAAAGTCATTACACGAAGAATGTTTGAGTATCCGTAACTATTTTCAATGCCCACATTAGTGTTAAAACAGGCTAAAAAGTGGTAGTATCTATCACTTTTTAGCCTGTTTTTAGCTGTAAAATTGAAGCTTTTATAATATTGCCGTATTTGTATTTTTTGAATTTGGCTTAAGAAATGAGGAAGTTATGAATTTTATATTTAAAAGGATGGCAATTTCTAAATATTTTGGAGGTTTAATAATAGGTGTCGGGATAGTCATAGTTCATGTAATAGCCACTATGTTGCCGTTGCTGTCACAAATCGATGGTAATAACTATTGGTTTTCAACCTACAATAGATGGATTAGTTTTGACAGTAGTAACTGGACTATTATTTTCTTTTGGGTTCTACCAATTATTAGTGCTGTAGGGACAAATCAAATTATTCATGATGATATAAGTAGCGGATTTTTTTGGCAACAAGTCAGTAAACAGGGGTATCAAAAATAGCCTGATTTACAATTCAAGTGCACCACTTAAATAATTGGACCAAAAAGGCCATG
>NZ_JQCL01000052.1 GCF_001438845.1 Lactiplantibacillus xiangfangensis | reverse complement strand
GCGCGACTATTTGAACGAGCAATATAAACGGTTTCGTCTTCGTCATTAACTTGATCCAAATATTTTTTTAGGTTAGCGCGAAAATCGCTCTGTGTTAATGCTAATGTCATATTTACCACCCTTTCTTTGTACTTAATATTGTACTTTAATTTGTACTAAAAATCAATCTTTTTAAAGGGGCTAAAACTATGCAACAAATCGTCTTACCAATCAAAGATTCAAACGTCCTGACCGAAGTACAAGATACCTTACTACACAATTTTAGAGCTGGTCGTCGTAATTACACGATTTTTCAGGTTGGCAAAGCCACCTTGTTACGAGTGAGCGATGTTATGAGGCTCCGTTGGAGCGATGTCTTTAACGAAAACGGGACCGTGCGTCAGAATGCGCTTATCCACGATAAAAAAACCGGCAAAGCTAATTTACTCTACTTAAAACCGGTACAAGCTGATTTATTAAGCTATCAAACTTGGTTACAGGCCAACCACTTGGTTTCTGATTGGCTGTTTCCCTCAATTCAAAACCCAGACCGCCATATTACGGAAAAGCAATTCTATAAAATCATGAGTAAGGTTGGCGACTTGCTTGAAATTAACTATCTGGGCACCCATACGATGCGCAAGACTGGTGCTTATCGCGTTTATACGCAAACTAATTACAATATTGGGTTAGTCATGCATTTGCTCAATCATTCCAGTGAAGCAATGACTTTAGCTTATTTAGGCTTAGACCAAGCTAGTACTGAAACGATGCTGGATAAAATTGATTTTGGTTAGGAGGCTGGCTTTAT
>NZ_JQCL01000051.1:44001-77365 GCF_001438845.1 Lactiplantibacillus xiangfangensis | reverse complement strand
TAATCAACGACCATTAAAAATACATCATCAACAGACTGCCATTGAAAGATTCCGGGCTTGTTCGGATTAAACTTGTAATTTGCCAAACCATAAAAGAATTTAACTCCGACATTCCCGACAATCGTTACCGGCTTAGCAACAATGATGTTCTTAATATTCTCACGTTGTGTGTCATCAAGCATATTGTACAGCGATTCCGTTGGTGTCCCACCATTCAACGTCAACGTGGTGCCCGTGTCATCGATCGACCAAGTAAAGGCCGAATCATCCGGTGTCGCATCCCGCAACAAACTGATTCGAGAAGTCGCCAATTGATTGCCCGCAGTCACGTCTGAAGCCATTAAGTGATTAGTAAGGTTCTTACGATCAATTTGTTTATTTTCTGAACTAACCATCGACTGTAAATCAATCGTCTGACTATCAACTCCACTGGCTTGTGATGGCACTGCCGATTTAGCCTGGCTTAATGCCTCATCTGAACTATCCGATGCCGTTGACGATTGGTTACCACTCGTTGCTGACTGATCAACTGAATTGGACTCACTGGTTGCCACTTGACTAGTCACATGACCAGGATCAGATGACGCGTTTTTCCCATCACTTTCCGCTGGTTGACTAGCACTACTTAATTCGCTCGTTGCTTGGCTGCTTTGGCTAGTCTGACTAACTTGGCTCGTCGAACTAGTCGTACTTTGACTTTTACCACTGGTCACGGTTGAGCCCGTTACTGACACGGTTGATTGCGTTGCCTGTTTTAGCGGTACCGTTGAACCCACCGACGCAGTCCCATTCACAATCGTCTGGTCAACCGACTGCTCATCGGTTGACGTGGACGTTGTCGCCGCGCGCGCTTGGGTTCCCCATAATAAACTGCCGCCAACAGTTACAACCGTTACACCAGCGAATAGCCAATGACGACCTGACTTATACATCCGATAATGAATCTTGGGTGATTTTGAAACTTGCATCAATTTTTTGCTACTCATCTCGTAGCCCCCTAAAATTGTTTAAACAACCTAATCCATCTCAACAAAATTTATGGAAGTCCAATCGTTACGATTAGCTCAGGGCTTTCGGTTTAACTATATCACCATTATGAACCTTAAACATAGTGAAGCTTTTCAAAATCAAAAAAAAATCAGCTATTTTACAAGATAGCTGACTCAATTAGTTATTTAACGACAAATATCCGGGTGACTTACTTTTACTCATTCGAAGAAACGTACTGCACATTGGGTTGACTAATCATTGTATCGATGGCTAAAACGCGTTGCCGGACGGTCGTGATAGCTTCAGCGGCTAACCAACTTTGCAACTTGTTTTGACCCGCACTGAGCACCGTAGCATTCGGATAAATACTTAGCAACACCCAGCTAGTCGGCGTCGCTGGCAACGTCGCCGCGTATTGAATTAGGCTGCCATTGTGCAACTGGTTCCAATCCGCTTTTAACGCCATCAGCCACTGAGCGCCAGCGGTGAATTCGGTCAACAATAATTGATTGGTAGTCTCACCACTCACCTCAAAGCCATCAGCAGTTGAAACTAAAACTTGCGGTTTTAATTCGGCCATTTGATGCTTCCTGACAACTTGCTGCGCTAACTGGCCATAGCGCTTAAACTGTGGTGACTGCGCGTGAATCTGGTAACTCACTTCGTCTTGATATAGCTCAAACACTTCGTTGCGCGTACCCGCACTATCCGCATGCGTCGCAAACATCGCTAACGTTCCCGGCTCAGTCCGCAGTGAAGTCAACAAATTAGCCGTTCCCCCGGCAACGAACGCTGCCCGGTCACGAGCCTCAATGGTCAGCTGATAATGGCGAAAAATCGGTGGTTTGCTTATAGGCTTCATCACGCACCTCACTTTAGCGCTGGTAAGGGCTTAATGACCTTGGCAGGCACACCGCCGGCCACACAATTATCGGGGATGTCACGCGTGACGACCGCCCCAGCGGCAATCACCACGTTATTCCCAATATGGACGCCACCAATGACGGTCACGTTGCCACCAATCCACACATCGTTTTCAACCGTAATTGGTGCCGTGTGCGTTATTAAATAGCGGCTACCATCCGGTCGGGTGCCAAAGCGCTTGGTCGCATCCAGCGCGTGTTCCCCACAGTAAAACTTCGTGTCGGGCGCAATGATCACCCGGTTACCGAGCGTGATTCGATTGGAGTCTTGAAAAAAGCAGTTGCCATTGATAAAGACATCGTCACCTAAAGAGATGTGGTCCCCATAAATGGCTTCAAAATGGCCATTCAAAGTCACCCGCTGGCCCACTTGGTGAAACAAATCGGTGATTGCGGTTTGACGAGTCGCCAAATCAGTTGTGGTATTAATCACTTGAACCAGTCGCCGCCCCTTCGCCAACATGGCCTGTAAGGCTGGATCACGGTAATCATAATCTTTTCCAGCTAGTAATTTTTCATGCTCCGTCATTGTCATAACGTCACCCTTCTTTTTAAATTTACAGTTCTAAACCTTCATCAATTAATTTCATCTAATGCTGTGACTTGGTCGCGTCCCTATTTAATTGAACTGGCGTTTTCAATGGGCCGTCCCTTCCTAACACTAATCATCATAATCCGTGATTTTAATTATGTAAAAGTCCTATAATGTATACATATCAATGCCAAAAGAGAATAGTGAGGCTAATCATGGAAACCCGAATTTTACACTACTTTTTAACCATTGCACGCTTAGGCACAATCTCAGCGGCTGCCCGCGAGCTCCACGTCGCCCAGCCCACACTCAGCCGCCAGATTCAACAGTTAGAGGCCCAACTTGAAATCCCATTATTCACCCGTGAACATCATCAAATGAAACTGACTAAGGCCGGCTTAACTTACCAGCTTCATGTCCAACAAATCCTGACTGAACTCGACAACGCCAATCAGCTCGTTAAGAACAGTAATAACAACGAGCTGACGGGACCCATTAACATCGGGTGCGTTGAATCATCGGTCACTACACAACTTTCACCCGCACTGGTTGATTTTCAACGGGCTCATCCCAGCGTCATTATCGACATGCACGATGCGGATGGCAACACGATTAAGGAACGCCTCGACCGGGGGCTACTCGAAATTGGCGTCGTCTCAACTCCAATCAACACCGCCAAGTACCACGCCTTGCCACTCTCCATCCGTGATCGTTGGGGTGTGGCATTACCCGCAACCGATCCCATGGCCAAGCGACCCAATATTCAGGTTTCTGATTTGGCGGGGCGTCCGCTGATCATTCCGCACCGGTCATTAGTTAAAACGGCTTTAAACGATTGGTTACAACCGATTGCGCCCTTGCACATCGTTGGCGAATATAATTTACTGACCAATTCCTTTTACCTAGCAGCCGCCGGGTTAGGACTACTTGTGTGCATTGAGGGCGTTACCTTACCAGCAACGAGTCAACTAACGTTCGTCCCATTTACCCCAGCTCACCACCTGCAACACGTTCTGATTTGGCGGCAAGGGGTGCCCTTGAGTGGACCGGCCCAAGCTTTAATCGATACTTTAAAAACCAAATACAAGTCATAGTCACCAATACTAATAAGGTCGCGTTTCCGAATTTTCAGAAACGCGACCTTTCATTTAAGCTTATTAAGAATTTGACGACAAGGCTAATAGTTGGTTTGCATTAGAGAATAAGATTTGCGCCTTTTCAGCCGTGCTTAACGGTAAGTGCTCAATTGCGATGGCAATTTTGCTGCTAGCTCCCACGGGTAAAATACCAAACGGTGCGTCGGTCCCAAATAGGACGTGGTCGGTACCAAAGTAGTCCACCGTTAGATTTAACGCGGCGGTATTCCCTAAGATAGCCGTATCCACGTAAAACTTATGGAAATCAGCCGATTGACCCGGCGTCATAATGGCATTGATGCGGCCAGCGAAAAACGGCACCATCGCCCCCGCGTGATGAACAATGATCTTCAAATCGGGATAACGCTGAAAGACCCCACCGACAACTAATTCCCGCATTGCTTGGGTTAATTCATATTCCCAACTAAAAACAATATTGTTGTCAGGCTTACGATCATCAAAAACGGGATGTAGCCAAATGGGCAGTCCTAGCTCTGCAGCGGTCTTAAATACTCCATCAAATTCAGGGGTCCGCAATACTACGGCCGAGGGCACGGGTAAATAGCTGAATACCTAGCAAGTTCGTCGTTGACTTCACCTGATCACGCATTATCGCTCGCGCCCCTGCAACGTTATTCATCGGCACCATTGCAACGGCCCCACAAAACTGATCCGGATGCGTCGTCACTAAAGCGGCTAATTCCTGATTTGCAGATTGACACAGCGCCAAGGCCTGCTCTGAGTCGACGTAGTCTTCAGGATTTATATTCATCATACTGATAACTTGGCGGGTCGGAATCGTTCGGTGTTGCCGCCGATAATCGAAATCAACCAACGCTTGATTTTGAATATAACTGGCTTTTTCTGGAATTTTAGCATCAATCGCCAACATTTTTTGATAGAACTGTGGCGTCACAACGTGCGCAAACACGTCGATAGGAATCTCTTGTGCAAGTGTCATTCATTAACTTCCTCTCTCGATGGACCGAGCTCTCAACTCACCTTCATTGTACAATTATTTTACAGAATTGTTACAAAAATTAACCGCACTAAAACAAGGAAACCGGTACCCACCGATTTCCTTGTTCTATTACGCTTAGTTTTTAAGCCCGTCTTGTTCACGGTCAACCGCTCGCTAATCTTAACTGGATCAGCTATCCTGAGCATATCAGTTTTAATAGCTCGTACCGAACTTTTAGCCTCTCATTAATACTCCTCGAGATACAAGGTCGGCGTTTGAACTGGTTGGGTCGTTTGTAGGAAAGCCGCGTGAAACTCAAGATCATCTTGTTTAATCAAAATGTCTTCCAGCTCTTCATCCGAATACCGACTTAAGAAACGTTTTAAATCAAGGGCCGTCAAATGTTTATGGTCGGCATTTTCAACTTGTACTAGCATGCAATTGGCCTCCATCAAAATTATTGTCTTACTCTACTTTACCGCAAATATTGCTTTAATTATTAAAAATTTGAGAGATATCCTGAACGTTTTTATTAATTGGGGAAACATTTTACGCTAAATACAATCCAGCTGCATAGCCAGTTTCCACTTATTCAAGCTGGCGAAAGCGCTTAAAGCAGACAAGCATAATCTAATTTATACACCATATTCGCAACAAATCAAAGAATTACCATCGATTGTATCATTTTTACAGGCTTTTTAGCTATTAAACCAATTGCACCGTCGCATCAGCTCTGCTACGTTTAATGTAAGTTACATAACCAATTAAAAAATTAGGAGTGATCTTATGCAATACACTTATTTAGGTCGAACTGGCATGCGCGTCAGCCGACTCTGTTTAGGCACGATGAACTTTGGTGCCCGAACTAGTCAGGACGAAGCCTTTAAAATTATGGATCGAGCTTTAGAACTCGGCATCAACTTTTTTGACACCGCGGATGTTTACGGCCAGGGCGCAACTGAAAAAATCATTGGTAACTGGTTCGCCCAGGGAAATCAGCGCCGCGAACGGGTTGTTTTAGCAACGAAGACGTACGAGCCCATGGATGACCCTGTCGACGGTCCTAATGATGCCCGCGGAATCTCGGCGTATAAAATCTACCGGCACCTAGACGCCTCCCTAAAGCGCCTTCAAACTGATCACGTTGAGCTTTACCAGATGCACCACATTGATCACCGAATTAACTGGAACGAAGTTTATGGCGCTTTAGAAAACGTGATTCAACAAGGTAAAGCTTATTACGTTGGGTCAAGTAACTTTGGTGCCCGGCACCTAGCTTACGCCAAGGCCGCGGCTGACAACCGTCACTTCTTAGGACTCGTCAGCGAACAACACCGTTATAACTTACTATGCCGGTTGCCCGAACTTGAAGTCCTACCAGCCGCACAGGAATTAGGCATGGGCATTCTCACGTGGAGTCCCCTCGGTGGCGGCTTGCTAGCGGACCACTTACTCGATGGCAATACCGATCCCCAGAGCAAGCGGGCCGCCGCCGTTAAGCGACTCACTCCCGCCCAACGTACCCAACTCCAACGTTACGCCGACCTCTGCGCTGACCTAGAAGAAACGGAATCAAACGTTGCCATCGCTTGGTTATTAGCCAATCCGGCCGTGACGGCACCCGTTATTGGACCGCGAACCGTTGGCCAATTGGAAAACATCGTTCACGCCCTAGACATCAACTTATCACCCGACGTTTTGGCTGAACTAGACGACATCTTTCCTGGCCCCGGTGGTGCGGCCCCAGAAGCGTATGCTTGGTAATCGTGGATAACTTAATAACGCGCAATGCAACCCGCTTGATTCGGGTTGCATTGCGCGTTATTCGTTTAATTGCTGATAACAACTAGTGTTAAAACAGCATCATTCTTTTAATTGGCACTAACAACTAAATGTTCATTAACAAAAGCGTCAAACCCTAGGCGATACATTTCACGCCCATAACCAGAATTCTTGACCCCACCGAATGGCAGTTCTGGCAAAGTAGCCCAGGCGCGGTTAATAAACGTCATCCCGGTCTCTAACTGACTAGCAACTTCTTCGGCGTGCGCCACGTCTTCAGAGAAGATGGCACTCCCTAAGCCGTAACTAGAATCATTGGCCAAGGCAATCGCTTCTGCTTCAGATTGAACCACGTAAACCGTGGCAACCGGGCCAAATAATTCTTGGTTGTAGGACGGATTATCCTTAGTCACGTTCGTCAAAATCGTTGGCTGGAAGAACGCCCCGGGAAGGTCAACGGGTTCGTTACCGTAATAAACGTGCGCGCCAGCCGCCACCGCTGCGTCGACCCGCTTTTGCAAAGTCTCCTTAGCGTGCATTGAGGTTAATGGCGCTAGCGTCGTTTCAGGATCTAGCGGGTCGCCCATTTTAACGTTCTCAAAGGCTTCCTTTAAAATCGCTAACAATTCTTGATACTTATCTGGCATCACGATAAACCGCTTTGAAGCCGCACAGATTTGCCCCGCGTTGGATAACCGGGCTTGTGGTGCCCACTGCTTAACTTTTGCCATGTCAGCATCCGCTAAGACGATAAACGGATCATTCCCGCCTAATTCCAAGGTTGACTTTTTCAGGTTAGCGCCGGCTTCCTTAGCCACAGACGCTCCGCCCCGTTCGGAACCGGTCAAGGCAACCCCGGCCACTCGAGGGTCAGCGATGGCTTTAGCCACTTGGTCGTAACTAATGAACATGTTAGTCAAACTGCCCGCTGGTGCGCCCGCTTCCTTAACGATATCAACGAAGGCTTCGGCACTACTTGGTGTATTGGATGCATGCTTCAATAGCAGTGGATTCCCAATCATAAAGTTCGGCGCAAAGACCCGCATAATTTGATAGTATGGAAAATTCCATGGTTCAACCATAACTAAAACACCCAAGGACTGCTTTTCATAATGGGCATCCCCGATTGAAGTCGTCAATGGCGTTGGTTGTAGGAATTCATCCGCGTGGTCGGCAAAGTAGTCCGCAATGTCGGCACAAAGGTCAACCTCCGCTTCCGATTCACCAATCAGCTTCCCCATTTCCTCCGTCACGGTCACTGCTAAGGTGTGCCGGTGTTCCCGTAACAGGTCCGCCACTTTATGCAGCGTTGCTTGTCGTGAAGTTGCGGGTTCCTTACGCCATTGCTGATAAAGCGCGTGTCCGGTCGCTAACGTGGCTTCCAATTCGCTATTGGAAGCGTTTTCAAATTTCTTCAAAACTTTATTATTGTATGGATTGATTGTTTGATAGGCCATAATAAATTCTCCTTTTTTAGACCAAAGTTAGACTTTGGCTTTTAATAACAGCTACCCAATTTATACTTTACCCCTACTAGTGGGGGTTAGAGCAAGTAAAAGGTTCCAGAATAGCGATTTTCTTAAACTCGACCAATCTGACCCTGATTAGTATTGACGGTGACTTAATTAATCCGTAAAATAGCACCCATGTGATCAAAATACGTGACAGGCTCAATTGCTTGTCGTAAGGAGTTCCCTTTTATGGCACAAGTATACGTTGCAAGTCCCTTTTTCAGTCCCGAACAGGTCGACCGCGTCATCCGACTCGAACAGGCCCTCGCCAAAAATCCGACGGTTAAGGATTTTTATTCGCCCCGGTTGCACCAAGATGCGCAGGCCGAACAATTCACCAAGCCATGGGCCACTGAAGTTTTTCACCGCGACATGGATCAAATTGCCGCCGCTGACGTAATTGTCACCGTCTTAGACTTTGAAGCCAAAAATCTTGATTCGGGGACCGCTTACGAACTCGGTGTCGCTACCATGCGGAACCTCCCCATCTTAGTCTTGCAAGAAAAAGACGAAGCGGTTAATCTAATGATTACTGAAAGCATGCACTGGTACACTAAGCAAGTTGCAGACTTTGAAACGTACGACTTCAATACCCTACCTAAGGGTGAATTCGTTGGTGAAATCTTATAGTTAACTTTGGTCGTCCGGTAATCACTTCCGGGCGACTTTTTTAAATGCAATCACCACAAAAAACTATCTGAGGATGTCGCTTCGCTCGGCCCTCAGATAGTTTTATTGATAAAGATCCTTCGGGCTTCTTATTACACAAATAGATTTGTAATTCCCATTCCTCGTCTTCCCCATCCTAGATAAGACTTGGATAGCCATGTTAGCAAATCCACTAACTGTGGAGAAAGTTTCTGTTGAGCACCTAACAATGATAATTCTGTTTTTAATTTTGATGCAATCATAGTATCCGATTGATGCTTACTTAACCCTTCTTGTGCCTTTGTTAAAGCGACCACTTCAGCCTTAGAAATAGTTTTATTACTAAGTGCGGTATCTATCAATTCTACCAGTTGCATCTTTGCTGATTTAGCCATGTTGCTAATCCCCCTAACACAATTCTATAAATGCGCTGATCTTACCCAGCCATCTGCAATTACATGTTGTAAATGAGCAGAATAGCCGGTCGTCTGACGCATCACAATTTTCTTAGTTCGTGTATCCCGATAGAAGGTATATGGTTCAGCTGTATATAGCTTTACCAATTTTCCACCAATCACATTTGATAGTTCTGAACTAATTAAAACTTTTTGACTATTCATATACCCAAGCACATCATTCATTTTAAATTTGTAAGAGCTAACTTACAAGTATCATTGTATTCTCTCTCAATTAAAGCAAGATCATTCAGGTAAATTAATGAAGCCTAAGCTTAGAAGAAAGCGATATTCAAAGATTTCGTTTATAGGCTTATATAGTTTCGTGTATAAACTGATACCTCAGGTGCTTTTAAACGAGTTTACGGTACTTCTTCTCTGCTATACTTCAAATTGGATGGACTATAAATCATTTGGACAGAAGGGGTAGCAATGACTGAAGTAGCTAAGGACCTGACTGAATTTAACAAAATGAAAAATGGAGGATGGTATGATGTTGCCGATCCAGAGATCGCCCGGATTATGAATGAAGCAAGTCAATTGAGCTTTAAATATAATTACGGTGACCAAAACATGGATCCAGAAACTATTAAAGAAAAACTATTTGGCCGCGCCAATAAAACGAACCTAGTATTTACTCCAATTAGAATGGGTTTTGGCGTAAATACTTTTCTTGGTGACGGAGCAATGATTAATTACGACTGTGATTTTATGGATCATGGAACGATTAAAATTGGCAGTCGAACTCTCGTTGGACCGAGATGCCAATTTATTACGGTTTATCATCCATTGCACGCAGAGAGTCGCTTGCTTGGAAAGATGTTCACCAAGCCAATCACCATTGGTGCTGATTGTTGGATTGGTGCAGGAGCAACTATTATGGGTGGCGTGACTTTAGGAAACAAAACTATTGTTGCTGCGGGAGCGGTCGTTACGCATTCCTTCCCAGATGGTTCTGTAATTGTTGGAGGGAATCCTGCCAGAGTCATTCGTCAAACGGATGATGCTCATTCAGACATCCCTGATAATGAGTTCAAAGCGCGTCGACTAATCACTAACATTGACACTAAGCAACTACATGTAGGCGATACTGAACAAGTTGCGGCCATGACGCTCCCACCTAATACACGAGGTGGCCATTATAGTTTTAGCTCAAGTAATGATTCGATTATCACAATCTCACACGAAGGGAAGATTACTGCGGTGGGTAATGGAGAAACAACTATAACAGTCCTGTTCATCCAGCCTGAGTTTGATCAGGTAATATCTCAGGATATTAGAATCACAGTTATTTAATTTTTATTTTTGGAGGAAAAGACATTGAAATTCAAAAAGTTAGCATTGAGATTCTCAGCACTATTTGGAATTTTTTTGTTTTTCACATCCCTGGCCGGACAACCAGTACGAGCTGATACTCAGGTAAATAATCCCTATAACGATATATCAACAACTCAACAGGCACGCGGGTATTACACTTCTGATACGAAAGTTAAGAATGGAATTTATATTGGTGGCGTGTATCTAGTGAATGACAATCATATACTGATGGCTTATGCACCGAGTCAATCGTCGAGTCAGCTACGTCAAGCCATCTCGAATGCTGCTGCTTTCTGGAACAAGGCGGCGGGTAAGACAATTGTCCAAATAACGAATGATGCCAAAGATGCAGATGTTACATACGCTCAATATTCTGATTCGAATTTAGGTGGCTATGCACAAACTGACTATATTCTCAGAGTAACAGCCATTAACGCAGCCACTTTCGATACGTCAAAACAAGCCGCTTGGGATGACATCGTTGCTCATGAAATGGGCCATGCACTGGGACTTGGCCACGCGGATGCCGGTGGTGCTAATTTAACCGATATTATGGCTGGAGACAAGGGACAACGCAGCGTTTATAAAGGACTCGGTTCTCCTACCAGCTATGACAAATCAGCAATGAATATTGCATCGACCGATTTTATTGCAACTTATAATGACAGTAACGAACAATTGAATGGTGATTTACCAAATGACTCATACAAAATCGATGGGTTAAAAACATTTTTTGACTCTGTAATTGCTTATGCGAAAGCTCACAATTGGAATTATCCAGATTACTTAAGCATGGCACAAAAACTGGACGACAAATTGGGTACGCACAATCACTTTGGGGCTGTCATGGATAATTCCGCCACACCAGATTATCTGAATCTAGTAGAATCAACAGCCGCGCGAATCGCTGTTACTTCAGGTTACCTTCCTGCTAACCCACAGCTGACCAAGTATATGAACATGACGGTTAAGATGCCAGTTTATTTTGTCTCAAGTGAAGAGAGCGCTACGGGATTGCCACAAGTTCTGGGGATTAGTTCGTTTAATAGTGTTTACGATTCTTCACATGGTACCTCAACCATGGAGCCTGTAACCTTGCCGACATTTAAGGGATACAAACCACAGGCTAAGGCCAGCATTGGTATTTTAGACCTCCTTGATAACAATAGTTCGCAAATTAAGTACGTACCTGACTCCACTACTCAAAAGGCACCAATTTTAAATGTTAATCAATATGGTTCCGCTCGAAATGGGACGTTAGTATTCAAGTTAAGATAAACAGGTGATAAGACATTTGCTTAATCAACGCTTCCGAGGACAGTCAATTCCGAAACGAACTGAACAATAGAATTAAGTAAGACCCACAAAGAGCCAATAAAAGGTGCCGGCAAAATTTTTACCGGCACCTTTTTCATTTCACTATTTTTTATTCTGACCGCAAAGCCGTTGCAGCATCCTTCTTCGCTGCCATCCGTGCTGGAATATGGCCACCAAGTACCGTCAAAACGGTACTAATGATGATCAAAATAACCCCATGCATTGGATTCAAATGGGCCACGTTATTCAACCCCGTGACATTGCTCAAAACGGCGTTGACTGGGAACGTCAATAACCACGCAATCACCACGCCTAAGACCCCAGAAGCCACACCTAGAATCGTTGTTTCCGCATCGAAGACTCGGGTGATATCCTTCTTACGCGCCCCTAAGGCTTTCAAAATTCCGATTTCCTTGGTCCGTTCCAAGACCGACGTATAGGTAATAATCGCAATCATGATCATACTTGTGACCAACGAAATTCCCGCAAAGGCAATCAAGACATAAGTAATCGCGTCCATCAAACCACCGGTTAAACTAGAAACGGTGCCGGCTAAGTCAGTATAGACGATTTTATCCGCCTTGGACTTACCCTTGTTATATTTATCCAAGTAACTCAAAACTTTATCCTTATTCTTGAAACTGTTCGGATAAATCAAGATACTAGCGGGCGTGCTTGACCCACCGAGGGTACTGAGTAACGTTTGCCGCGCATCCGAATCAACCTTCGCACCAGTCATCACGTTCGTATCACTGTCTTTTTGGGCCTTTACAATGTCCGAATTCTGATTAGTCTTGATGATGTTTTGCGTTAGCTTATCACTGTACGCGATCCCAGAAGCAAGCACGTTGTCAGAATCCTTGGTCTTTGCTCGCAGAACCCCAACAACTTTAATTGTTTGGTTATTAGATTTATTGTACAACGCATCCGTCACCTTGTTTGGCAAATAGTTTCCTGTTGGTAACTTTTGATAGTAGTCATTATTAGTCACTAATTTCAAAGTGGTGCCCACGATTTGACTAAACTTAAATTGATCACCACTCTTAGCCGAATACCCTAAGTTTTTCAGCGCATTAACGTTGACCGTGTTGTCACGGTTAGCAATCAAGACAACCTCATTTTCTGAAGTGGGGTATTGTCCGGAAACGACCCGGTAATGTTTCTTCAGAAAACTAGCATTGCCACTCGTCGGATAAACCGACGTCGCCACGCCGGACATACTGCTCATAGCAGATGACATCGACGTTGCCGTCGAATTCTTTCCATTTTTGTTCGAGAACGTTACCGACTTGGTCTTACCGTCGACTTGCCGTAACAAGTTCATCCCCGTGCTATAGGTGTAAGTCACGTTATGACTCAAACTAGGCGACATATTCTTGATGTACGTTAAGTACTTGGACGTTAAATTATTCGTATGCGTGGCTTTATCCGCTTGACTGACCCGTGCCGTGATCGACTGTTCTGAAGACTTAGCCGTTTTAATCTTATTAGATTGCTTTTGCTGCTGTTGTGCCGTCTGTGAAATCGTAACTGGCATTTGCGCTAGCGTATTCGTTTGCGTCTTATTCACTTGGGTTTGAAATCCCGTGGATAGCGATAAAACGACGGCAATCCCAATAATCCCGATACTGGAAGCAAACGCCGTCAGTGCCGTCCGCCCCTTTTTCGTCTTGATGTTGGTAAAGGATAGCTTTAAGGCGGTCCAATAAGTCATCTTTGTCTTTTGTAACGCAAACGTTTCGTCGGCCGCTTCTTCATCATAAGGGTTCGAATCATGCTGAATCTTACCATCCGCAAATTCAATGATCCGGTTGGCATATTCGCGGGCTAGATCGGGATTATGGGTCACCATGATTACTAACCGTTCAGCAGAGAGTTCCTTGATTAAGTCCATGATCTGAACACTGGTTTCAGTATCCAAGGCACCGGTGGGTTCGTCACACAATAGGATCTCGGGATCATTTGCAATCGCCCGGGCAATCGCCACCCGTTGCATTTGACCACCAGATAGCTGGTTGGGCTTTTTGTTCATATGTGGTCCCAAGCCGACCCGTTCGAGGGCCTTCACCGCTTTGGCCTTCTTATCGGCATTGTCAACGCCACTTAGGGTCATCCCCATCTCAACGTTATCTAAAATACTCAGATGGCCGATAATATTGTAACTTTGAAAAATAAACCCAACAGAATTATTCCGGTAAGCATCCCAATCACTCGCCTTAAAATCCTTCGTCGACTTACCCTTGATGATCAAGTCACCAGAATCGTAAACATCCAAGCCCCCGATTCCGTTTAGCATCGTCGTCTTCCCAGACCCACTCGGCCCTAAAATTGCGACGAATTCACGCTTACGAAAGGCCACGGAAACGTCATCCAACGCCTTCGTGACCGAATCACCAACGTGATAATATTTTTTGATATGTTTAAGTTCCAACATTTAAGTTAATCCCTTCCCTATTAATCCTTATCTTCTATTAAGTCATCATTAATACAACCCTATACCTCAAAGAATAACCGAATTTAATCACAGTGACAATCAATAACATACTGTGATTGATAGATACGTTTAAATACTTGATTTGACCATTGTCCCATACTTACTATAAATTTACTCATTCTTTACCCCGTCACAACCACCATTTCTCCTATTTACCGTATGCTGAAATTAACTCATGAAAGAAAGTAGGAACTTCTTTGGCATTTCGATCAAATGACGGTCTCACTTGGCATCAACGTAAGGCCAACCTCAAGCGGTGGTACCGGGTTTACCTCGGTAGTCACGATTTTGCAATCATAACGACCCTCCTACTCGCCGTCAACATCGGCGTGTACCTGCTTGAAACTTTTTCGCAAATTCAATATGGAAACATTTTCAGCATTAATCCCCTGGTACTTATCAACTACGGGGCATCGTACGTTCCGCTCATTAACGCGGGTGATTATTGGCGACTTTGGACCCCCATGTTTGTCCATGTCAGCCCGATTCACTTGGCCTTAAACATGGTCACGCTCTACTTAGTCGGACCAGTGGTTGAGCAAAAAATCGGTTCAATTAGAATGGGCTGCGTTTATCTGCTCAGTGGCCTAGCTGGGAACTTTACCAGCTTCCTATTTTCACAAAATACGGTAAGTGCGGGAGCTTCCACAAGTCTTTTTGGGCTAATCGTATACGCTGCTTTAATTACGCCAAGCGCCCGTCAGCGATTGGCTTCGATACTAGTCGTCAACTTAGCCTTTAACCTGATCGATCCAAGCGTTAATATTTATGGTCACCTCGGTGGGCTAATCGGTGGCATCCTGTTGGCCGCCCTCTTCTTCGATATCGATGAAATCGACTTTGTGCGGGTTCCATCGTGGCTACGCACAACCTTTGCCGTTGGTTTGACGCTAGTCCTTTTTACCTGGACCATCTTCAATGACTATTTGCCTTAATGAGCCTAATAAGTGGGCTAAACAAAACTGAACGGCAAGTCTCCGGTAAAACACCGGAAATTTGCCGTTCAGAAAGTCACATCTTCAACGGTTGTCAAAACCCACAAGGTCGTTACTGAATAGATTTTATCACTAGTTTGAATTGCAAAGCAGCTAATATTGTTGTGATATTGGTCTAAAGAACAAAGAAGGCTAAAGTTACTTCTGTGGGTACCACTATTTTTCTTTGTTCCTTTATTTTTTAGTTTCTGCATTCGTAAAATGTCATTCATTTTACCCATCTCCTTTCTAAAATAAACCTGGTTAAATGGTGCGATGATTTCGTCATATTTTTTTAATGTTTTTAGATCTTTCTGCGTTGAAAGAGCAATTGCCCAAGTACTAGGAATAGACAGCTCCAAACAAATATTCCAATACCCATCTGTGATAACAGAAGATGGGTATCATGAATATGTTCTGGATAAGCAAATTGTTGCTGGAAATTTAACATGTTAAATGGATTCCATCGCATTATTGGGATTATGCTTGGAAATGAGGATAATAACATGTTGGACAATCCCTCTCCGGCAAATGCGACACCTATCCCCACAGAAACCGCCACAGCACTGTTAGAACTAATACAAGCAATCAATGTTACCATGCCAATGAAAAGGTAACTAAGAAAGAAGTCTAACGCCCCGTTCAGAATTAGATTAACGATAACTGTACTACCATAGTGATAATGTGAGAATAAATCTAGTCCCGGATATAAAAGTAATTTGATTAGTACAGCGGCCAGGAAGATTATAATATGTCCGATAAAATTATAGCAGCTTATTGCCAATAATTTGATATAGTATACCCGCCACCGGCTATCTGCTTGAATGACTAAATGCTTGATCGTACCAAATTGAAATTCTGAGGTGATAGATGAGGCATTAATTGCAATTAAAACGATAATGAACCATTGGAAGCCACCGTAAGCAGAAGAAAAATAATACTTACTATCAGAACTGCCGACATTTAGTGTTGTCAGTCCAGTCAAAACCATCATGCCTACAGCAATGATCAATGAAATCCATGTACTCTTTTTAAATCTTAACTTCAAAAATTCTTGATACATCAATGGTTTCATAGGTTCGACCCTTCCTTGTCGCTTTTATGCTGCATCAGTTCTAACATTGTGTTTTCTAAGTCATCTTGACTATCATTGACCGATAGAATTTGAATATCATTGTTAATGATTGCCTGTAAATATTCATTCAATTTTTCTGATTTGTCCGAATCAATAATTAAACTTTTCAGACCGTCATCAGGAAATAACACATTGAGTGTTTTAAGCGCCTTGTCATTGTCATTAGTATTAATAATGACTTGCTTATTAACCTTTTTTTTCAATTCACTTGGCGTTGTTTCTATACTGATTTTCCCATCATTTACAATGATGATGCCCGTAATTATTTTTTGCAATTCGCTCAACACATGACTAGAAATCAAAAAGGTAGTTCCTTCTCGATTCTTTTGTTGAATTAACATTCGTAGTTCTCTAGCCGATTTAGGATCCAGCCCATTCATGGGTTCATCTAAAATAACAAGCTTTGGACAGTTGACCAAAGCTATAGCTATTCCTAGCTTCTGTTTCATGCCTAATGAATATAGTTTTGTTTTTAGCTTGATATAATTCGTCATTTTCAATTGTTGAACTATCGTACTGATCTTTTTTTTATCACTAGAATACAAACTGAGGTGCTGCAATCCCGTTAGATATGGATATAACGATGGATTTTCTATGAGTGCACCAACTTGATCTCTAACTACACTGTGTTTTTTGCTTGTTACGAGTTGATTGTCAATTTTGACGGTTCCTTTATCGTATTTCAAAAGTCCAAGCATTACTTTCATGATTGTTGTTTTCCCGGATCCATTTGGACCAACAATCCCCCATATTCCTCCAGCATTTAAATCAAACGAAATATCATCCAAAATTTTCCCACCATGCTTGCGTAGTGAGACATTTTGTAATTCAGCAATTTTTTCCATTTTTATACCTCATTTATAAATGCGCATGCACAGTATAGTCCTGATAGCGACAATTCTAATGCTCGATCTGCCAGGTTTAATTAAGCGCAAAGCCAACTAAGTTCATTGCGATAGTGAATACCGTTACAATAAATACCCCAGCTGCTGAACGAAATTTCAAAGTGTATCGAGCTATTAAACACTTTGAAAATCCTATTCGACAAGCATTAGCCACAACGCTCAAGGGTAACCAGCGCCAAATTAGTATTAACTGGAAGTGGGAGTATTTTAAAAATGAAGCAAAAGAACAGCTTTCAAGTGAAGTTGGCCAACAGATTTACGCACAACGTAAAATTGATGTTGAACCAATTTTTGCCAACTTGAAAACTCATTTGTCGTTCAACCGTTTCTCAGTAAGCGGGTTAACGGACACTTGTAATGAAGTTGGTATCGCATTAATGGCAAATAACATGGCAAAATTATCCATGTTATTCGCAGACCCAGAGGGGTAACGAAAAAATGAGTTATGTCCCGGACTCATCTGTTTATATTATTTTATGCTAACTAGATAACCATGCTTTAATTCTAGATAATAACCGGCTATTGAGTTCAAACTTAGTCTGATCTTTAAACGTAACGTATTTACCGTCAATTGATAATACATTCGATACATTAATCAGTAAGCTTCTATATACTCTGAACAAGTCACCACTGGACTCAGCCAGAGTTTTCAGGCTGGATCTAAACTCGGCTGTACCATATTTAGTATGCATAACAACTTTATGTGGATTAGTTGAAGATTCAAAAAAATTTATATCGTCAAATTTCACTTTGACTAGTCTTGAACCAACACTATACATGAATGTCTTTTCCTTTTTTGAACTATCAGTCTCTAGTAATACATTTTCTAGGTCTTGTGATAGGATTTTTTTAACTCTATCCATCCCATCTTCTTTACTAATAAAGTCTAATGGGGACACTCTATACCGAAAGCTGACTATGGACATCTCTTCATGAGTTGAAATAAAAATTATTTTAACATTATCGCCGTGTCTACTGGCCATCTGTGCTAGTTCTATTCCTTTTTTTGATGAACCCGCAAATTCAATATCCAAAATATAAACAAACGACATTTCACCATCACTTTGTTCGATATAACTCCCCATTTCGTATGGGTCTCGCGTGGCTAGAGACAAACGTATTTGACTGCCAGGGTGTTCTAATATAAATTTATTTACTATAAGTTTATAAAAACTGATAATTTCTCTGTTGTCCTCGCAAATAGCTATGTTCAACATCTTTATTTTTCCTCCGTGACTGACAAGAAAGCAGTAAACTTACTGTTTTGGCATTTTGTTTCCAAAAAAATGTTGTTATACCTTTGACTTATCTTTTTAATACTTGCCAATCCTAAACCGTGTCCAGCACCCTTTGTCGTATAGCTAGAATCATAGATACGATTCATGTCAGGGGTTTGATCAGACAAAACATCGTTCTCAATAATGAAATCAGTTGAAGAATGATCATTTAATATAGAGACTGTAATTTTAGACTTTCCTAGTGATGAACTAGCCTCCAACGCATTGTTCAAAAGGATTCCTAAACATCTGGTGATTGGAACGCTTAAATCGGAAGCCTCTAACTGATGTTCCACTTCCACTTTCATTGAAACACCATTTTTTTCGGATCTTATATAATAACGATATATCATGCCTCGAACCAACGCGTCCTTAATCTTAAATATTTGCTCAGGTGTTGTGGTGTGCGTATCAGTTGTTAATTCCTTATCTTCAAGTAACGCGTTAATACTCTGATTCAATTGGCCAGCATTTTCTTTTTGTGACATAACTGATAGAGATGCCAACATATTTTTATAATCGTGCTTAAATATTCTTAGTTGTTCATACTTTTTTTCCAACTCTTCAACATAGACCTGAGTTTCTCGAAGCTGTTTTATTTCATCGTCAGCTTTTTGTTTTTTCAAAAAAGCCGCTGCGTATAAAGCAAATCCAATAAAGTTAAATACACAAAACAATGCAATAATTACTAGTGTCACAGCCAGCATTTTAGTTTGAGCATTCAAAATTCTAGCCGTTAGTACAACTCCAAAAATTCCCAAAAGCAGAAGCCCCAAGCTCATAAGAATAAAAGTTGTGAGTGTGACCCCACTTAATCCTATCTTATTCATAAATCGAACATAAGCACGTCGGCTTGTTTTGAGAAGACCGATTGCTAGGACCCATTGAAGTACTACACAAGCAAAAGCAAACTCCACTCCTCCAATTGGTATCCCTAGAGATAGAACAACTAATGCTGTTAACTCAGTAGAAATTACAACATCTATACCAAGCATTAATAAAATTACTAACTTGTTTTTTATAGGTAGTGAAGGTGAAAACTTTATCAGGCCACAAAAAATTGGCACAAGTAAAATATCACTTGCACC
Source organism: Lactiplantibacillus xiangfangensis (assembly GCF_001438845.1). Classification (GTDB taxonomy): domain Bacteria; phylum Bacillota; class Bacilli; order Lactobacillales; family Lactobacillaceae; genus Lactiplantibacillus; species Lactiplantibacillus xiangfangensis. The sequence goes on along the minus strand of NZ_JQCL01000051.1, from coordinate 57,920 downwards.
ATTAAATGCGTCATCTAATAAACTTAGAACAATGACGGAAAGTCCTAAAACAATCCAGTTCTGTATGTTTTTAAACATATTTGGAACAACCATGTTCAATAAGACAAATATTAAAGCGATAGTGAACGCATCAACAAATTGCCCGATACCTAATGTTAACTGAATCATAATAAAGCTCCCATAATATTAACCGCGACCCCAATGCCATGACCATAAAATTGTAAATGAAGTTATTGAAGCTCACACTCTTTTTGTATGTTAATTAATTCCGTAGTTAATATAACATAATTATCAGCAAATTTTATCCAACAGTCATAAAAAGAGCATTTTCAGTCTTATAGTGATAAAATTATATAATTGATATAGAAAATTTACATAAAAAAGTGAGGCTTTGTTAAATGTTTTTAGGGTCTATTATTGCTGAAAAGAGAAAAATCAAAGGCTTGAATCAAACTGAATTAGCAAAGGACATCTGTACACAAAACACCATAAGTAAAATTGAAAAACATAATATTGCCCCTTCAGTCCCAATATTATTCAAGATTTGTAAAAGATTAGATATAACACTTAATGATACATTTTCTGATTTTGTTACCGATACGGATGCTGACGAACATATACTGTTAAAAAGTATTGAAACCGACTTAATTTTGGACGGTCATTCAAAATATGAGGATATGATTTCCACAATAAATGATAATAAGCTTTCACATTTTCATCAACAAAAACTATACATCATTGAAGCTCTTTTGAACTACTCTCACGAGGCTTATTCTGACGCATCCTTCTTCATTGATAAGATCATCGTAAACAGTCATGGAGATATGTACGATATCCATGCACTTTTGGCCTTTACCCTTAAAGGCTTGATAAATAGACAGCAAGGATCAGCAGAACGGGAAGCCTACTTCATGAAAATTGTAGAAGACGCTGTTCAAGAAAATTGGGAGATTCCAAGAGCTGAAACCTTTGAACTCAGCTATATTTGTGCTCAAATTGCTAACTTTCACGCATCGCAAGATAATGATGAAAAAGTCGTATTGTATTGTCAAAGGGGATTGAAATTGAATCAACAATACCGAACAATTTTTTTCGTTTCTGACTACTATTCCATGCTTAGTAATATTTATTTAAAGAACTCTGAAACTAAGAAGGTTGGAGATTCATATAGACAGATTTCATCGGTTTTATCGGCGTTCACTTCCGAAGAATTTGACTAATTGAAACTCAACATACAAATTAAAAAAGATAAATAGCCTAATACATTATCCTAAATGGTCCAATAGGAGAAATGTTAACAGGTCATTTATCTTTTTTACTACTTGCAACCTAGAAACCACATACAATTGTATTTACCTTCCAGATTGGTGAGCGGATTAGAACTTCATTTGATGCTGTTTGTTTTTAATTACTTTGTAGTTTGTGATTCCATAATGTTTGTTAACCGTTAAGCGTACAACTGCCCCTTTTTTAAACGGTCCCGGATCAACATTATCTGTCTTTAATGTAAGCACCTTTTTTTGCCCTTGATCATTTTTTGCCACGCTACGGTATATATACGCCTTAACTGGAATATTGACTGGAACTTCCACAGTATATGTTCCTATACTGTGTCCAATGGTCATATAGTAATAATCTCCTCCATACCTATACCTTTGCCACGCAAGTGTCCCGATAATTTCAATAATTAATATACCGAGTAACAATATGCCTATGTGATCAATAAACCTTTTTTTTAACATTTATTTCTCCTTAGTGACTGTGCCAGAAAGCCAAAGTGTTCAGCTGCCTTTATAAATCCTAATGCAGCAGCGCCACAATCTGTTTCATCTAATTGTGAAACATACTTAAAACTAGTCATAATGTGCCTTTCCCCAATTCTTCATATTGACAATATAAAGAATTATACTATTTTGTTGCTGAAAAATATAGATATTTTTAATTAATTTTATTTTTATATTTCACTTTTGAAATTTTGTGTATAATTATTTTTCTGAGATATTTGAATGTTCTAATTAATCAATTGGGGAGATGTTATTATGTCTCGATTTATTCACAAAAATAGCCTGAAATCTCTTATCACTAAAGATAACAAGATTTCAGGCTGTTTTTGTGAATAAATCGGGATAATAATAAAAACACCTCACCAATTTATTTGATGAGGCAATCATATCTTATTTAGTTGTCACTTGGAAGACGGTCAGTTATTAGGTGTTTACGTTTATAAAATTAAGTTAGAAATTTAAAAAACCATTTATGATAGACTTATTTATTTTCTAAAAGATTTTCCTATACGACACGTTTATTACCGAGCACCAATCGTCTGACACCAGGCAAAATAAGGCGTGCCACTCGTCATGGCCTCGAAGACTGGTTCAGTCAACTGCGTCAAGTCATGCCCAGCTAAGTTCAGTGGATCAACTAGGGTTAAATGGTAATCCTGTGCCCACGCTACTAGTGCGGGTAACCCGTTTAACGCCGTGTTGAGCAACTGATACGTCGCACTCGGCGTCACTAAATCAATCATCAGTGTATACCGCGATTTAATTCGGCGGGCAGGCCCGATTTCATGAACCTTGGAGCGCATTAGACCGACCTTGACCGTCGTGATAACACTGGCTAAGGGGGCTAACGTCTGGAAGACATGCCCGTACTCATCAGCGAGGCTCACCCGATTAGTCGTCATGGTCACCCGACCGTGCGCGGCCGCCCCTTCACTTAAAGCCTTCAAAATAAACGGCGTCTGCTTACGTGCCGTGGAATATTTCTGACCATTAATCACCAAGGTCATGTACGCTGGCCGCTGACTAATATGCGTTGCAATGTTAGTGACCGTCACGGGCACTAATTTAGGCATGCGCCCACCTCCCGAAAACTAATCTTGCGACGCATGGCCATCTAAATCACCCTTCGTCTGATCATGCGTCGGCCGGTAGAAATTACGCCCATCCATCGCAAAGATTCGTTCCGTATAAGTCCCGGGTTCGGCATGGCCGATTGAAGTCTGCATCATTTGAATTGACGCATCCAGTTCATCCAAATCATGTAAGATTTCCGCCTCCATAATGTGGGGACGTACTGGTGACCCATATTCCAGCAACCCATGATGGGCCAAAATCATGTGCCGTAAAATCAACACCGACTCAGACTGTTCATCAATTTTTAATTGCTGGCAAGCTTCAACGATCTGTTCGTCGATCAAGACAATGTGCCCGACTAAATTTCCCGCCAACGTGTAAGTCGTTGAAACGGGCCCGGACATTTCAATGGTCTTTCCCATATCATGCAAAATGGCCCCAGCGTAGAGTAACGGTCGGTTAACGTGGGGATATTCATCCGCCACGGATTTGGCCAGCTTTAAAATTGATAACGTATGGTACGCTAAGCCACCCGCAAACGCGTGGTGGTTTTTCTTAGCCGCGGGATAACTAAAGAAGTCCGCGTGAAACTTGGTCAAGAGGTGGCGCACGATGCGATTCCAATTAGGTTCCGTGATGGCGAACACGAATTGGTTGACTTCGTCTTCCATCGTCTGCGTATTCAGTGGTGCGTGTTCCACAAATTGCTGGACTTCTTGCGGCTCACCCGCATGCGTTAACCGCATTTGTTGGATCTTGATTTGGGGATTACCTTGATAGGTTTCCCGTTTACCTTTCAAATGGATGATTCGGCCAGCTTGGAAGTTCTCAACGTCCTGGTCACTCGCATCCCAAAATTTTCCAGAAATTTCACCGGAAATATCCTGAAAATTAATGGCCAGAAATTTTTTGCCATTCTTAGCAATTCGAACTTCAGAATCTTTTAACAAAAAGAAGCCCTCAACCGGTTCATCCAACTGATAATCAAATAATTTTTTTGCCATATTAAGTCCCCCGTTCAGGTTAAGTTAATTCAAGAACAGCATCCGTCGCTAACTGGGTCTTCGCGGCCGTCTCATTAGTGAAATAAATCAACTGATGTTGTTGCCCAACCGTTCTTAGCAAGTCCCACGCAGCCGTCCGTCGCTGGTCATCAAAGTTGACCAGCCCATCATCAATCATCAACGGTAGCCGGGCCTGCTCACCTAAATGGACAATCAGTGCTAAGCGCAACGCCAAGTATAGCTGTTCCTTAGTCGCAGTTGACAAGAATGCAACTTCAAAGCGGGTTCCCGCGGCGGTCGTGACCACCAATTGATTACCGTCTAAATTAATTTTATTATACCGCTTACCAGTCAAACGCGCGAAGTTCGTCGTTGCTAACGCTAATACTGCGGGTAACTGCTGATTAGTCAACGTTTGCAGTGCTTGTTCGATCCAGTTTGCGCCTAACTGCCGCGTCACCCATTGGCGGGCTAACACGCTGATTTCAGTCTGCAAGTTGGCCTGTTGTTGCCGTAGCGTGGCGTAACGACCGTCCTCCGTTAACCTTTTTAGCTTGGTCTGTGCGGTAACTAAGGCGCTGGTTTGCTGCGTCAATTGGGCTTGTGTCGTCCCTAATTGCTGGCGAACAGCCCCAATCTTAGTCTGTAACGCGGTCACGTCTGCATAAGCCCGTAGCGCCGTCTGTTCTGACTGTGGCAACTGCTGCTCTAATTGTGCAATCGTGGCCGTTGTCGCCGTCTGAACTGCCTGATTCTCAATTGCCGCGGCTAAATCGTCCGCGTTCGCCAACCCATTTTCTTCCGCCAGCTGTTGAAGCCGATTGGCGACTTCCCGTACCCGTTCCGTCAGTTGTTGGACTTGCCGTTGAGTGAACGCAAAGTCCGGTCCAGCCATACTTTGTTTCTGTAATAGTTGGTGCACTTGCTCATAAAATTGCTGCACACGCTTAACGCTTAACGGTAACTGATCAGGAGCCACTGGAATCCACCCCGCCGCAAACTGATAGTCCTGTAGTGATTGCCAAACGCGACTAGCCTGAGTGGCCGCGTGTTGCTCGGCAGACGTCACCGCCGCTTGGGCACGTTGCAGTTCAGCAATTTGATCTAATTGTTGCCGTGCTTCTTCTACGGACAGCTGCGATGATAACCCGGCAGCGGTCAACTGAGCGCCTAAATCCGGTTGTTCTGCGCTCACCGGAGCCGGTTTATTCATTTCGTCATAGCCAAACCAGCCCAACAGTCCAAAACCAGCTAATGCCAGCAACCACTTCAAAGCACCAAGCGGTAAAAAGACCCCGGCGACCACGCCAATACCACCCGCAACTAATCGCCAATCGAGTTGGCGTTGTTGCTGATGTTGCTGGCGTGAAACTGGTTGCCAGTTTGTCACCGTTTGTTTCAACGTTTTTAAGGCGTCCTTTTTTGTGGGTGATAAACAAGCCATTAGTTCCGGGTAAGCTTGTGATTGCGTTTCATAAGTTGTCTTAGCCTGGTCCACTTGCGCCGTCAAAGCCTGATACTGACCGAATGCTTGTTGCAGCGTTGGAAGCTGGCCTTCCAACGTTTCAAATTCTGTCTGATGCTTCACGTAAAAGCCGAGTAACCCTTGGGACTCTTCGTCGACCGGTTGCTCGCTCAACTGTTGCCGTGCCCCGGCCAAACTATGCTGTAAATCGGTTTGCTGCTGCAATAATTGCTGCGCCCGTTTAATTTCCGCCGGCGTCAGCACTTGGCCATCCTGAGAAATTTGTGCACGCAATTGCTGTAACTGCTGATACACCGGCCATTGATTGCGCAATTCCGCTAACCGTTGCTGTTGCGTGTTTAACTCGTTTAACGTCCGTTCACTTGCGGCTTGTTCCGTCTGCAAGCTTTGAATCTGGGCCTGTAGTTCCTGATAAGCCGGATAATTCTGCTTGGCCGCTTGAACCTGAATCTGAAGGTCGTGGTAGCGATGCAGGGCCTGGTTGAGTTCCGGCTTACGGCCACGGGGCTTATAGAGTTCATCCGCGTTATCCCGTAAGGACTGTGCGGTCGCCCGCCACGGCGCACTTCCAACTAAACCGACCTGTTGCAACTGTGTATTCAAGTCACTTGCCCGCAACGTTTTAATGGCCGTTAGCTCCGCCTGATTAAACGTAAATAATTGCTTATACTGTTCTTCGTCATAGGGCGTCAACCAATGCGCCAGTAGCGACAAGGGCTGGGGAGCTTGCGTGGCCAAATTAATTAAGGTAGCCGCTTGATCACCTAGCCGAGTCAACCGATAAGTCACATCGTCCACAACTAAATCCAACGACCCACCATACTGGCTAGTCGCTTGGGGTTCGTAGCGTTCAACGGGATAGCGGCGGGATGGGAATCCAAACAATATTCCTAAAATAAAGGCGCGTAAGGTTGATTTGCCCGACTCATTTTGCCCGTAAACCACTTGTAGCCCGTCAGCAAAGTCAAAGCTTTGCTGGTGAAACTTACCGAACCCAGCAATTTCAACGTGCTTAATCCACATCGTTCGTCCCCCCCGTCGTCACGTGATATTGATCCGTCAGCAACCGCATCACCTGCGCTTGCCATTGTGCTGGCGTCATCGTTTCTAATAATGCCGTATTTAAAAAGTCTTCATTTAATAAATTAGCCGCTAAATCAGCAATCGCATCCGCCGTCACAACCTGTTGTCCAGCGGACTCCCATGTTGCTTGGTTGACGCCAAAGGACGTGGCTTCAGCTGAATTGACCGCTTGCTCAATTTGAACGGGCCACCAATGTTCAGTTGCCCGTTCCCGCAATTGCGCCAAGAGGGCCCCCTGATTAAGTGCCAGCTGGGCGTTAGCGTCCAATTGGGCCGCAGTTGGTAACATCAGACTGACTAGTTGCAAGCCATCGTGACACTGCTGATTGAGTTGATCACTTAAAGCATTCAATAAGTTTGACCGGGTATAAGTTCCCGTTAAATCCGCAGTTATATCTGTCCAAATAATGTCCGTTAGCGGTTTGAAGGTCGATTGCAAGGTATGATCCGGTTGACTCGTAACGATTAAACAGCCCTTCGCGCCGGTCTCACCACGGTGACGGCCCTGAATATTACCCGCGTAAACGACGGGTGGCTGGGCATTTAATACTTGGCGTTGATGGATGTGACCTAACGCCCAATAATCATCGTGCTTGGCTAACAATTCCCCAACGCTAAACGGGGCGTAGTGGTCTCCCGCCTGGCCAACTTGTCCGTGGAGCGTCCCAATCTGATAATCAACCGCACTCGTCTTTAACGGGTATTGGCTGGTCAAATCAGTTTGAATCCAGCGTTGGCTGTAGCTAAAACCACTGATAGCAACCTTTTCCTGTGCATTGGTCGTCAGGGTGACCGTCGTCACTTGGGGGCCAAAGACGTGCACATTGCTTGGAAAGTGCCACGTCGTTAAGTCAGCCTGAAAATCATGGTTTCCAAATGACAAGAGCACCGGAATTTGAACCCGGTGAAGCCGTTCTAATTCGTTCATCAAGGCAGCCTGCGCTTGCACACTCTGCGCTTGTGAATCAAATAAGTCCCCCACGAGCAACACAAAGTCGACCTGTTCATCTAACGCTAGATCAACTAGGCGATGCAAAGCCGTCAAGGGGGCTTGGATCAAGCGCTGCTGCAGCGCATTCGGCAAGTCACTCAGCCCTAAAAAGGGTGTATCTAAATGTAAATCCGCAGCGTGTAAGAATTTCATTTTTTCCTCCATCAAAAAAAGTCTGGGGTAAAACTCAAAAACCGTTCAAAAATATTAAATATTTCTGAACGGTTTTTCTATTACTATGGTCGAAACGTGCAACAAAAGGCAGCTTGCTCCGCTTAACCCGAAATCAGCGACCATTCCAAACCCAGGAATAATCGCTGATTTCACGTTAATGCTCACAAGCTAACCGTCTTTTGTCCCACTCTCTACAAACTAGTCGTTGTAAAGTTCTTGAACCGGTTTCGTAATGATCTGATTCAAATCATTCATCAGCTGGTTTAAGTTGCGTTCTTTACCCATTAGGGCTTTGATTTCATCGACATTGCCAACTTTATCCGCAAGATCATGTGCCTTCTTAACTTCTTCATCGGAAAGTTCTTCGCCATTCATTTGCTTTTGTGAAAGTTGCATTTGAATTTCTTGAAAATCTTTGAAGAGGTCAAACGCACTCTGATTTGCTTTCATTGTTTCATAAGCAGTCTGCAATTCTTTGTATTCTTTGGTTTGACGTAAATCTTGTTCCAATTGGTTCGCAGTATCGTAAATATTAACGGCCATCGTTAGTTCCTCCTCGAAGTATGTGTCGTAATTATTTTAGCATTTTTGTTAATTTTTTAATAGCGTTAGCCTTAGTTTCCAATTAACTTTTTAGCCTGTGAGAACCAGCTCTTGGCAGTGTCTTTTACGGCCTTACCAACGTCACTAGCACCCTTTTCGACACTGTTCCAAACAGAACCATTACTATCAGAATCATTATTATTGTTATTTGCAGCTTCGTTTGCCAAAGTGGCGGCATCCTGCGTGTCAAAACTCGTGTTCTTAGTATTCGGCAAAATGTTTTGTAATTCATTTTTAAAGAGTGAGGACAGTTGATTTTCCGACAAACTCTTCAGATAGTGCGTACTGTTCGTACTATCAAACCCAATCCAAGTCGTCACCACGATATCCGGCGTATAAGCAATCATCCACTGATCTTTGGTACCCGAACCGGTACTATAATCGGCCTGCGTGCTCCCAGTCTTACCAGCAACTTTATACCCGTAAGGCTTCGCCGCAGCCCCGGTCCCACTATTGTAGGTTCCGAGCATCATACTGGTCATTTCCTTAGCAACGCTGCTAGACATGATCTTCTTGTCCTTAGTCTTCGTATTATCAACGATCACGTTGCCACTCGCATCCACGATTTTCGTAATAAAGTGCGCCGTGGTCTTCTTACCACCATTGGCAAAAGCAGTATAGGCACTCGTCATCTGCGCAGGTGACACCCCGGAAGTCAACCCACCGAGGGCTAACGCCAAGTTATCATCCGATTTAGTGACCGGCAACCCAAACTTCTTAACTGATTTATAGCCCTTATTGACGCCGACCTTATTTAACAACCACACGGCCGGAATATTCATACTTTGCGCTAGCGCCGTATACATTGGCACCGACGAAGAATAAACGTTGTCATAGTTTTTTGGCGCATACTTATTCGCGCCAAAAGTCTGCTTCTTGTTAGACAAGTTTGAATCGTAAGTATACCCGTTTTCCAGTGCGGGCGTATAGGTCGCAAGCGGCTTGATCGTTGATCCCGGTTGCCGCTTAATTTGGATGGCCCGGTTAAAGCCCCGAAAGACGTGCTTACCACGGCCACCAACAACAGCTAAAACGCCACCCGTTGACGGATCAACCGCAATTGAAGCCCCCTGGACCTTAGTCCCGTCATCCGCATTCGCTGGGAATAAGTTAGGATTTTTAAACGAGTTCTGCATCTGTGTCTGATCATCCTGATTAAGTGACGTATAAATCTTATAACCCCGGTTCATGATGTCAGATTCCGTCAGGTCATACTTGTTAATCGCTTCATCGATAACCGCATCAAAGTAGTACGGATAGTTATACCGACTTTCATAATGATAATTGTCATTCAACGTCATCGCTTTTTTGGTGTACATTTCGTATTCACTTTGCGACAACTTTTTGTTGGCAACCATATTATTTAAAACGACGTTTCGCCGGGCGGTCGACGCTTTCGGGTGGTTGATTGGATCATAACCACTCGGCGAACTCAGCATCCCGGCCAACGTTGCGGCCTGATCAACACTCAGCTCCGAGGCGTGCACCCCAAAGTACCGTTCGGAAGCATCCTCAGCGCCCCAAACACCGTGCCCAAAGTAAGCATTGTTCAAATACATCGCTAAAATCTGTTGCTTAGAATAAACGTTTTCCGTTTCAATCGATAAGAAGATTTCGCGTAGCTTACGAGAAAAGGTCTGCTGCTGGGTTAAGTAGGCATTTTTAACCAGTTGTTGCGTTAACGTACTCCCACCACCACTGATGTAGTCGCGACCAAGTAACTTATTGACCACGAGTAACATTGCCGCACGACCGATCCCCTTAATGGAAAAACCGTGTTCCTTGTAAAAGTTACGGTCTTCGGTTGAAATCACCGCGTTTTGCAAGTTCTTTGAAATACTACTCAAATGGACGTAAGTGCCCTTTTGCGAGTATAGGGTTCCTGCTTTCTTGCTGTCGCTATCATAGATTGTCGTGACCTTTTCAAGTTCGGCCTGTAAATGACTGATCTTAGACGTTTTGGCCTCAAAAGTTAAATAGGCGCTCCCGATCAAGATCACCGTTAAAATGAGCACGATCAGCCAGCGTGTTAATTGTCGCCGGTGCCATTGATAGCCAACCACGGCAGCTAATCGCTGCCAGTATGGTTGCAGCCAATGACCAATGACTTGCAAGCCATTTTTGACCGTGGCCCAAAAACCATTTTTTTGCATAATCTTCCCCTTGTTCAGCCAGTGCCGTTGTTGGTTAATCAACCAACACGCCCCGCCATTAACTGACGGTGCCGGCACCGCGTTACTTGTTAGCTTTGATAATTGTATCATAAATCCCCATTTACTAACTTCTGGGGATGAACCTTGAACAAATCTTCAAAAATATGTCGCTGACACAATCATTAACTAACGTATTTTAATCATAACAAGCCACTCACCGCGACAAAAAAAGCCCAAGACTGGGTCGCCTTGTGCTTTATTTACGACGGACACCCCGCCGATTGGCATTCAATTCATTTTGCTGCTGCTTGAATTTTTCAAAAGTGGCATCCCGTTTTTTTTGATTGGTTCGGGATGTCCGTTTTTTTGTATACTTCACTAAATGACATCTCACTCTCTATTAGTTGTCTAAGTAAAATAATACCGTGACCGCCTCAACTTTGCAAAAAAATCGTCGGCAAGCCGACGATTTACTTCTATAATTCATCTTCATTTGCCACGTGGCTAATTATCAACGCGTGTAATTCTTTGGCGATCTCAACACTCGGACTGACCACAAAAATCGTATCATGTCCGGCCAACGTGCCGCTAACCTCGGGCATTTTCAAATCATCGATAATTGCAGCTAACAAGTTCCCATTGCTAGGCAACGTATGGATGATATTCATAAATTCAACCCGGTCGACTCCCGTTACCACGTCGTGCAAGCTTTCAAACAGCCGATCCTGTTCATTCTTACCGCTCGCTTTAAAAATTGAATAGCGGGCTTGTCCGTGTTCGTCCGGCGTCTTGACGATTTGCATTTCACGGATGTCCCGCGAAATCGTCGCCTGCGTTGCAGCAATCCCCTCCGCCTTTAATTTGGCCATCAGTTCTTCCTGAGTCGCAATCGGATACTGGTTGATCAGTTGATCAATCGCTGCTTGGCGATCAGTCTTTTTCATGTGCGGGACCTCCCCTTCATAATTATGAATACATTATAACAAATATTCATGCGGCTAACTACGCTAGACACCGCAAAAAAAGCATAATTTCCCAGTTTGTCAGGAAGTTATGCTAATAAAAAAGATGAATAAAAATTGAGTTAATCTCGGTCAAACTGTTTTAAATAATCACCCAACAACCGCAGACCCCGTTTTAACGTCGTCGTATCCGTACAATAACCGAGACGGGCGTGTCCCGGAATCGCAAACCGTGATCCGGGCACAAGTAAGACCCCGGTATCGCGCAATAGATTCAAACAAAATTGTTCGTCCGTTAACGGCACGTCTAGCTTGATACACGATACTGAAATACCGTGTGGTGCAATCAAACTAACCCGGGACTGGGTTGCGACCCAATCCGTAAACAACTTCAGGTTGCGGCTAACAATCTGCCGATTGCGCGCCAGAATCTCCGCACGATGTTGCAAGATCAAGACCGCCAGTTGGTCATTAAAAACCCCACCGGAAATCATCGTATAGTCCCGGTACTTCCGAAATAGATCAGCAATCTTAGTATCAGACGTCGCCGTCCAACCAATCCGCAGACCCGGTGCCGAGTACGTCTTTGACAAACTGTTGATGGCAATGCCCCGGTCATACACGTCAGCAATCGACGTAAACGGCGTCCCATCCAAGGGTTCATAAACTTCGTCCGCTAAGACGTACGCCCCAACCGATTGTGCTACTGCTACGACTGCTTCTAACATTGCGCGGTCAAGGAGCCCGCCAGTCGGGTTCATCGCGTTATTTAGCAAAATCATCTTGGTATTTGGCCGAATCAACGCTTTTAATTCATCGATATCCGGCATCCAGTCATGGGATTCACGAATGTGCCAATAATCAACCGTCGCCCCTAATGACTTCGGAATATCGTATAACTGCTGATAAGTCGGGTATAGGGAAATAACGTGATCTCCGGGTTCAATCAAACTGTAAATTGCCAGTTGATTGGCCCCGGTCGCCCCGTTCGTTTGCAACACGTTTTCCGCTGGGACCCGTTCATATAACCCACTAACTAGCTGCTTAAACTCTGGCGAACCTTCAATCCAACCGTAATCTAACCGCATTTGGTTGAGTTGTTGATAAAACTGCTGACCGCCTTGTCCATCCAGCGCGGTCACTTCCGCCATGGTCAGTGCTGAAACCGAGCTTTGACTAATATCCGTCGTTGCTTCGCGCTCATGCTCGTTGAGCCAAGCTTCAACCCCAAATCCGGCAATTTGCATATGCTATCGTTCCTTCCATAAAAAAGTCCAATAGCTCAAGCATACCGATTGCTTTCCCAGACTGCAACTAAATTTTAGTCACAAAGGTCGCCAATAATTTTACACCGTATAAAATTATCACTGCGCCACAAACCCGGTTGATCCACAATAAGACCCGTGGTTGCATCAAGTGCTTGAACTTACTAATTAAACTGGTGAGCCCAATGAACCAGACAACCGAAGCAATCAAAACACCGATAATGAACCAATGGGCCAGTTCCATTGGAATTGAAACCCGAAAGGCCGCTAACAAGACGGACCCGTCAATAATCGCTTGCGGGTTCAACCAAGCTACTGAAAAGGCCGTGATGATTGCCGTCTTATACGAGAAATCCGCATTCATCGTTCCCATGGCTTCCTCCTTCGCGCGCAATAAGCCCCAGCCAATGTAAAAGACCAGTAAACTACCGACCAACAGCACGGCCATTTCTAACCACGGTGTGGCCTGTAGTAATTTACCAATACCGTAGAAACAGGCTAATGATAACGACGCGTCAAAAAAGATCACGATCAATGCCACCCGCAACGCCCGCTGTAAGGGCTGTTCAATCGCCGTTGAGACCACGAATAGATTCTGCATTCCGATTGGTGCGATGTAGACCACACCGAATAATAAACCTTGTAAGAAAACTTGCATTCCTTTTTACCTCCGTACCAACCAGTTAAGCTTTTAGAAATCCCCAATTGCTTAACTAGCTTTTAATTCAGAGATGATTATAATAGAGATAATTAATTTTGTAGCCAACCAATTCACCACTTTTCACCCAACCACTCAGGAGGGTGCAATCATTGACTAAAATATAGAAAAATGTAGAACTATGTAGAAAAAATACCAAGCTCCCCATAGAGAGTAAATATGGAGGTGGCGAGCTTGGTTACGATTAAATCTAGCGATAAGCCAGCACAGTTCATTTGCTGTAAAAAAGTGAAAATTCGTGTTGCGGCTTTCCCAACTAAGTCAGTCTTATTTATCCCAAAGCAGCCATTCTCGATGATCAAATCACTGACATCAATAGCGGCCTAAATTATAATGAGAAGTGAAAAGACAACACTAATTTGGGTGGTGATGATGCTGATGATCCGAACACAAAAAGTAAGACTTTATCCTAATCGTCATATGAGAAAGGTGCTCGGTAGACTTTGTGATTATCGCAGGTATTGCTGGAATGAGGGATTGGCTACTTGGAATGACATGTATGACTTATATACGATTGATTCCAGTAGTCCCCATCCCAGTACTTACTTGGTTCGGAATGAATTAGTTGCGAATAAGGCTGATTGGCAGTATGCGTTATCAGCACGTACTTTGCAGCTAGCGA
>NZ_JQCL01000051.1:0-43960 GCF_001438845.1 Lactiplantibacillus xiangfangensis | reverse complement strand
CAAGGATTTAAAACTGACCGGGCAAAAATTGTCGCTGGTAAGCTTAGGCTGGATAAGCCACATGGCGTTAAGAATTGGTATGACATCAGGATTAGTAAACACGTTGATTTGTCAGGTGTACTGAAGGTGGTCAGTATTTACCGTGAAAATGGTAAATACTGGGCTAGTTTTCCCTTTGAAGTTAAGCTTGATGACAAGCCACAAACTGGTGATAATTCAGCCGTTGACGTGAACGTTGGTCATTTAAATTACACGGCTGGTGTTATTAACACCTTGCCGAAACGATTACGTAAGCTGTATCAGCGGATCAAATTCTACCAAAAGCAGTTAGCTCATAAGCGAGTCGTGAATGGGAATAATGCAACTAAGAGCGGTTGTTACATTGCAATGAGAGCCAAATTGCAGCGTGACTATCGTAGAGTTGCCAATATCCAACACGACATCATGCAAAAGTTTACGACACAGCTAGTCAACGATTACGACAAAATTGTGATTGAAGACTTGTCCGTTAAGGCGATGCAGATGAGTCACGTTGCTTCTAAAGGTTTGCAACGGTCAATGTTTGGCTACTTCCGGCAAATATTAAGCTATAAGTGTGACTGGTACGGTAAAGAGCTTATTCTGGCAGATCACCAATATCCTTCAACGCAGCGCTGTTCAAAGTGTGGTCATATCAAAGTTGGGGACGACAAAATCACTTTACAAGGTAATGAGAGACACTGTACTAAGCATAATGAATACGTTTGTTATAGCTGCGGTGCAGTGCTTGACCGTGATGAAAATGCTGTTGCCAACTTACTAGATTTAATCTAAAAAAACAATAATTTAACGGGGCCGGCTAAAGCCCTTAAGCTGTCATAGTTGGTCCATACGATTACTCCCTATGGAATATCGGAACACCGGCGTTATAACGGTAGCAAGCAAAAATCAAGAAAGGAAATATGTAATCTTTCTAAATGTAGAAATCAGTAATGTTTTTCTACATTTCTCCATATTTTGCATAGCAGGTCTTGCGATGCAAACGCTTAAAATCAACTGGCAACCCGATAAGGCGGCCACAACCCCAATTTATCAACAAATCACGAATTATTTTCAACGCCAGATTACCCGCGGTGACTGGCCAGTCGGCGCCAAACTACCTTCCCAACGGCATTTGGCTGAAGTCTTCGCTGTCAACCGGAGTACGTTAATTACCGCCCTCGACGAATTGATCGCCGTTGGCCTGATTACTAGTAATCCCGGTTCTGGCATGGTCGTTTCTGGGAACCACTGGTCAAGCTTACTAGCTGAGCACGTCAATTGGTCGCAATACGTTAAGGCGGGTCAGTTTAAACCCAACTCCCACGCACTACAAAAAATCAATCAGTTTGAAACTGACGCCGTGATTAGACTGAGCACCGGCGAACCAGCACCCGAACAGTTTCCCCAAGCACTATTTCAAAAAGCCTTCGACCACCTCGGGCACAACCTGACTAGTCTGAACTATACCGAACCAGCCGGGATTTTGGCTTTGCGGGAACAAATCGCGCGCCACTTACTCAAGGTTGGTATTCACACGCAGCCAGAAAATATCCTAATTACTTCTGGTTCGCTGCAGGCACTCCAACTCGTCTCGATGTCGCTATTTCCAACTAACGCAACTATTTATACCGAGGCACCAACCTACGTCAAATCGTTACACGTTTTTCAATCAGCACAAACTCACTTAACCGGCATTCCCATGGATAGTCAGGGGTTGGCTTATTGGCAAATGACGCCGCCAGCTAAGGACGAGCACGCCATCATTTATTCAATCCCAACGTTTAACAACCCGACCGGGATCGTGATGAGTGCAGAACGGCGGCAACAGACACTCCAATATGCTCAGGAACACCGTCTCCCCATCTTAGAAGACGCCGCTTATCAAGATGTCTGGTTCAATCAGCAGCCACCCCAGCCTTTAAAAGCGTTGGACACTACGGGTAACGTCATCTACTTCGGTAGCATCTCAAAGTCCTTGGCACCCGGGTTGCGTATCGGTTGGACGGTTGCGGCGAAACCCGTTATTGACCGGTTGACCGATGTGCGGATGCAAACCGATTACGGTGCCAGCTCACTGTCCCAACTCGTGCTTGCTGAAATTTTGGCCGACCCCGAGTACGATACTTACCAGGCACACTTTCGAACGGTCCTCGCGAAAAAAGCCGCGGCCGCACAAGCCATCTTGCACCGGTACTGGGATGACTTTGCAACTTGGCAAGCGCCAACCGGTGGCTTCTATTTATGGGTACGCTTAGACGATGCCATCAACATCCCCAAATTATTCGACCTAGCAACCGCGCAAAACGTCCTGTTTAATCCGGGCAGTATTTACGATTTTCAGCCGAACCAGTATATTCGGCTGAGCTTTTCTTACGAATCTTCAGCGCGGTTTGAACAGGGCATTCAAATTTTGACCAACCTGATTCATGAGCACTTTAACGTTTAAACTCAAGGCTAAAAGCATTAAATTAGGCACAATCGCTGTTATATCAAAGATAAAAAATAGGATGCTTCATCGCTCCGCCGGACAGAATCAGTGGGCTGTGGGGTCGGCTACAGCCAAGGTACGGGCTTCCGCCTCACTTGTAAGCCTAAAGCCCAAGTCTTCCAAGACGCCCCGCCATGTCGCCAGGCAGGATATGCAAGGCGACATGACCGACACTGCCCACTGATTCTACCGGCTACGCTAGGATTGGTTAAAAGCGAGCTAAATCAATTTCCATCGAAAGATCAACTTAGCTGGAGGTCGACCATGATAAATCTTCCGTGGCAGGTGAAATAATCTTACTATTGTTATTTCCATCAGTGGCGACCGGAATAGCTTGATTTTGTTAATCCAGTCATTGATACAACAGTAACTAATCCTTAAATTTAAGTTTTACCCTAACTGCATTAAAAGACGTCTGAAAGTTAATTTCAGGCGCTTTTTACTATTCTCAAGTTAACTATCTGTTTTAGTTTCGATTCCAAACAATCGAGTTTACTGTCCTTTCGACCTTACTAGCTTTAAGCTTAACAAACATCAAATAATTTATGAGAGCTTATCATTTTTATTCAGTCAAGATAAGGGCAGTGACTACCATCGACGCTTATATTAAAAGTCAGTCACATAAGGAGCGTACAGCATGCTTCAACGCATTTATAGCCAGTATAAAAACGTGGTCGCTTACCTTATTTTTGGTGGCCTAACTACCGCGATGAACTTTATTCTATTTGGCCTTCTGACCCTTCCCGCCATTAATTGTCCCTACTTGATCAGTAACGTACTTGCGTGGTTCGGTTCCATCTTATTCGCCTACACCACTAACCGTCGCTGGGTCTTCGACAGTCAGGCCAATACGTTTCAAGCACGCTTTCGCGAGGTCGTTAGTTTCTTCGGGTACCGCGTTCTTAGCTTGGGTGTTGATGAACTCATCATGTTTATCGGGATTAGCTTATTGGCTGGTAACGGCTTGATTGTTAAATTGATCGACCAAATCATTATCGTTTTGATTAACTGGATCTTCAGTAAATATTTCATTTTTAAAAATTAATATCGTTCTAAAAGGGAAGGTCTGGATCTATGAAAAAAATTTCAATTATCGTGCCGTGTTACAACGAGGAAGCTACCGTTCAACGGTTTTACGACGCCGTTCAAACCGTCTACCGTGAAAAGATTGCCCCCATTTGGCCGCCTTACCAACTGGAATACTGGTTCATCGACGACGGCTCAACGGATCGCACCTTAGTCCTTTTAGACCTGATTCAGCAACTTGATGCCGACCACGTTCACTTGCTCTCATTCTCACGCAACTTTGGTAAGGAGGCCGCCCTCTATGCCGGTCTCCAGCACGCGACCGGTGACCTAGTTGTCGTGATGGACGTGGACTTACAGGACCCACCGACTCTATTACCCCGGATGATATCCGGCATTCTCGAGGAGCGCTACGACGTGGTCGGTACCAAACGCGTCGATCGTAAGGGTGAACCGGTTATCCGTTCGGTTGCTGCCAACGCCTTTTACAAACTGATTAACCACATTTCAAAAACTAAGATTGAACCCAGTGCCCGTGACTACCGTATGATGACCCGTCAAGTAACCGATGCCATCCTAGCTTTGCCTGAATATAACCGGTTTTCTAAGGGAATGTTTGCCTGGGTCGGTTTCAAAACCAAATCCATCAGTTTCTACAATCGTAACCGGGTTGCCGGTAATACCCACTGGTCTTTTTGGGACTTAGTCAACTATTCACTGGATGGCATCATTAATTTTTCCGACAAGCCCTTAGCCGTCGCCTCATTCTTAGGCTTGGTAACCTTTGTCCTCGCTTTAATTGCAGCCATCTTCATTGTTGTCCGTGCCTTAATATTTGGCGACCCCACTGGCGGCTGGCCGTCCATGGTAACAATTATCCTGATGCTAGGTGGGCTTCAATTGTTTTGCCTTGGCATTGTTGGTAAATATATCGGCAAAATCTACTTGGAAACAAAACACCGGCCAGTCTACGTTAGCAAACTTGAACGTTAAAACTTACTTAAAAAAGCGTCAGAAAGCTTCAGTTCGTCGAAACTATGCTAAGCTATAAAGGATTTAAATCTATTAAACGATAAGGGGAATTATTATTATGGATGATACAAAAGCAACAGTTTTATCAATTTTACAAGACTTAACGGGGGAAGACGTTTCCGGTAATATGGACACCAACCTTTTTGATGAAGGTATTTTGGACTCCATGGGCTCCGTTCAACTCTTACTTGAATTACAAAATCAATTAGGAATTGAAGTCCCCGTTTCTGAATTCGAACGTTCAGAATGGGACACACCCGCTAAAATCGTTGCTAAAGTTGAAAGTATGGCTTAATCAACACCAAAAAATGGCGCCTCAGAATTTTCTGAGACGCCATTTTTTTGACTGCTAATCATTATAACTAAACGGGAAAACTAATCTTCGCAATCCCCAGATACCCGGCGTTCAACTGGTCGTGCTAACCAGATCAAACCGGCTAGTAAGATCAAGCTAATGGCCACCATCAAAGCACCGAAAATCGGTGTCCACGTTAAACCAAACCGGGTCGTGACCTGACCCCCGATTCCCGACCCTAGCGCAATTCCCACGTTAAACGCTGAGATATTTAACGCTGAAGCCATCGTAATATCTTGTGGCGTATGCACTTCTGCTAATTGCACAATGTAAAGTTGTAGCCCCGGTACGTTCATAAAGGCAAAGATACCCATGGCGAGGACCGTAAATAGGCCTAACCAGTGACTATGTGCCGTTACGGCTAAGACCAATAGCGTGATCAATAACCCGACAAACATCTTAAAGAGTGCCGTCAACGGGCGCTGGTTAGCCCACCGACCACCGAGCGTATTTCCTAAAGCAACCATCAAACCGTAAACGACTAAGATAACGACCACGGCGTTGGCGGACCACCCCATTGCTTGTTCCAACAACGGTGACAGGTACGTGTAAGCCACGAAGGTTCCACCGTACCCTAACGCAGTCACTAATAACGCCAATAACAATTGCGGATTCGTTAAGACCCGGATAATTCCCCGCGCCGTTGCTTTTGCAGGTAACGGTAAATTACGTGGAATCAACCAGTAGTCGGCCAACAATCCTAAGACCCCAATCCCACTAATGAAGATAAAGGACCACCGCCAGCCGCCCAGCTGACCAATCATCGTACCCAACGGCACACCGGTAACCGTTGCAACCGTCAAGCCAGTGAACATGACCGCGATTGCGGAGGCCCGTTTTTCCGGTGCAACCACGTCCGCCGCGATAACGGAAGCGACCGTCATAAAAATACCGTGCGCTAAGGCAGCAACGATGCGCCCTAACAATAAAATACTAAACGTTGGCGCGAGCGCTGCTAATAAATTACCAACAATAAATAGTCCCATGATTAGCATCATCAACCGGTGCCGGTTCAAGCGTCCGGTCAATAACGTCATGACGGGTGCCCCCACCATGATTCCTAAGGCGTAAACCGAAACGGTTAACCCCGCCTGGGCTAAGTTAATATGAAAGTGACTGACAAGTAGTGGCATTAAACCGACACTAATAAATTCCGTGGACCCGATGGCAAACGCGCTAATTGCGAGTGCTAACAGTGTCCAAGTTGGATTGATTTTTTGATTCATTTCTCTACATCTCCTTAACTTGCTAACGTGATAAATAATGATTATACTAGCAAGTAACTTAAGAACAAGTACCGACTTTAAAGTGGGATACCCACTAAAAAGTAAGTATGCATAAGGAGGCTAACTATGCCAGAAAAGACTTATCAAATTGGGGTTGAAGCGACCATGGAAGTGATTGGTGGCAAATGGAAATCCATCATCCTGTGCCATCTCCGTCTGAAGCCCATGCGCACCAGTGAGTTGGAACGGGCAATTCCCCAAATTTCTCAAAAAATGCTTGTCCAACAGTTGCGAGAACTGGAAGCCGCTAACATTGTTCAACGTCACGTTTACCAAGAAGTGCCGCCACGGGTCGACTACCGTTTGACCGATTACGGACACAGCTTGTCAGGCGTTCTGCACCAGCTTTGCGTTTGGGGCGAAGAAAACATTGATCGCCGCCGCGACCAGGGCGAAGCCATCACGTTATTACATCGTGACGACCTATAAAACAAACTAGCCTATTCACCGCTTCGTTGAACAGAACCGGTGTGCTATGAGGGACAGTCCCAGCCATGATGGTGGTGTTTGGGAAGTACTTTTGCTGGTCTTTACACCACGGAAAGTCCGAAATCGCATGTTATCAAGGCCAACTAAAACAGATGTAATGAATTTGTCAATATTATGTTTTATTTAGATTAGGTCATAGGTTATAAAGTAGTATAACTTCGTAATACATGTTATACTCAGTTACAAGAAAGGGGCGCTTAACATGATGGAAGTAAAAACAGTGAGTCGCGGTAACTCCTTAGCATTGAGCTTGCCAAAAGATAATCGTTTCAAAAAAGGTCAACGTTGGCTGTTAATCCCCTCCACAGATGGAGAATCATTCACTTTGGTTCCCAGAATGGAAAATCCATACCTTAAAACTAAAGGCTCAAAACCCATGACGGAAGAATGGTCTGACGTTAATTGGAGTGAAGTAGAGTAAAATGGCATATACTCCTAAGCAAAAAGACCTCATCTGGATAAATTTTGATCCGCAGCGTGGCCGAGAAATTAAAAAACACCGCCCTGCCCTTATACTCAGTAGTGACCTTTACAACAAGAATACTGGCTTTGTTATTGTCGCACCAATTACATCCACAATTAGAGATCTGCCAGGTTATCTAACCTTGGGTGACAATTACCAAACTCATGGTCAGGTTGTGGCTGCACAAATTTACTCATTTGATGCCTCACCCACTGCCAATCGTCAAATTGATTACATTGAGACCATGCGTGATGAAGATTTTTACCGGGCCGCACAGATTGTTTACTACAACTTCGATTTTCCGTTTTAAACTATTCAAAGACTTCAGTCACATCTACAAACCAATAAATACCATTTGAGAATACAGAAATCTAAAAAAATAAAAACAAGGTGTCACACAACTACTTACGTTGTGAAGTGAACCCCCAATGTTGGACAATAATCCAACATTGGGGGTTTTCTGATTACTACTTTGTAGCTCGATTTATTTTTTATACTTACGATTCCGGTCAGTACTCATGTTTAACCCCAGCCAGGCACTTCCAAACAGCCCGGCTGCAACGATCACACTAACCACCATCGGACTCAACGGTCGTGCGACATGATTATCCCGAACAACGTACCGCAAGTAATTTTGTGGTCGCCGAGTCAACGCACCCGTCGTTGGATTATAAAACGCTTTGACGGTCCCGTATTTAATAGTTTGATGGCCCACGTTGGTCACCGTCACTCGTAACGAGGATTGATTAGTGGTCACGTAACGCATCGTTCTCAGCTCACGGGGCGTGCCCACTTTGCTCACTAACAGCCGGTTACCCGCCTCGATCTGAATCGCCACCACCCCCGTTTGTGGTCGGATGGGCGATAAATCTAATTGATTGCTAGGACCAGCCGTTTGGATCGTCTGGGTCACCGCCTGTTCAGGTTTCAAGCGCTGCGTCATGTTCTCAACGTAATGACCATTCCCCTGAATAGCGACCGTCGTTTGCGCAAGTTGCACCCGCCGACTCGTCTGCCACAGACTAACCCCACTAAACACAGCTAAGCCACCAAAAATCATCAACACTGGCCAATAACCGCGGGCATTCAGCGTCCATTGTGCCCGTTCGCTCATGCCAATAGTCCCTAATAAGGCGAGTCCCGGTAACAACGGTAACGCATACCGCGGCTCCGCCTCCCAGAAAAAGACGTGAAAGGCCGTCAATCCTAAAATCGTCAACGCAATCAGTAACATGCCATGACGATCCACGCGTGCCGTCAACAAAGCAAGCACGGCTTCAATCAAAAGCGTTAAGTAGCCCGCCTGTGTCATCAGTACTAACCAGAATTGGACTTGCCGCTGATGAGTGACGTAAAAACGTGGCGCTCGGATCCACTGGGTTGTCAATTTAAAACTGTCAAAATCACCAGTGGCCCAAAAGACCCGCATTTTTTTCGTTAGGTGGCCCACAAATCCAGTCACACCCAGTTGTCTAACGCGCTGAGTGATCATTGTTTTGGCCCGCCGTTGCTTGGCCGCCGCCGTGGGTTGTTGGTTGACCGATTCAAAATCAGCGTGGACATACTGTCCGCTATACTTAGGATTCAAGCTCATTGCAATCCAACTGGTTGCGGGTAATTGTGAATTAGCATCCGCATGAAATCCCGCTTGTTGCCGCCACACGCTGAACAAACTAAACACAACACCTAGGGTCACGGCAGTGCTCAATAGCCAACCGCTAACCGTTTGCCAAGTCACCCGGTGTTGAAGGCCTAAAACTAGGCTCGTTAAGATAAAGGCAATTTCAAAAACCACCAGGTTCGATTTCATTGCGACCCCGATTGCTAGCAACCATTCGCCGGCAATCACGCCACCCCATTTTTGCCAACCAGAACGTGTCAGTGCCCAAGTTAACACTGCTAACACATCAATGACTAATGGCATGACTAGCGCGTCGGTGTACGCGTACAACGCGTAAGCATAGACTGGCGGGCTCACCAACCAAACGATGAGTAATCCCAGCATTACGGTGCGGCCACAGTGCCAACGTTTTAATAAGTAGTAGCCGCTTACTAACGCCGTATCAATCCATAAAAAGCGCAGCCCGTTCAACACGACCCACGGACTCGCAATAACTGAAGTAATCGTTTTTATCAGACTAGCTTCCAGCAACGTAAAATTGACGTTATTAGGATAAATCAAAAAATAGTGCAACCAGTGGTGCTGGCCTTGAACTAACGCTAACGCCTGCGTTCGGACATAAAAAGCGTCGGCGCGGCTAACATCAATAAAACTGCACGCCACGACTAACTGGATAACAACCAGCAACGCTACTAAGCTCCACATCACGCGTTGAACGGTCTGCGGTGACCAACGCCGAATCCATCCCTGGCTGCCATTAATTAGTAGGAGCAACGTTAAGGTCAAACAGCCCACCACGACGGGTGAGGCTAGGTCCGGGTCACCTAAAAAATTAACGGGCTGCAACCAAGCCACCAACCCGGCCCAGCCTGATACCCCCGCAGCTAGCCAATTAATTCCCTTTAAAATACGATTCATGGCTGAATTTTCTTAGTTAATACCGCGGGTTGCTGCGTCGCAGTATAATCATCCGTTTCGATAATATAGCGTGGCCGGTGCTTCACTTCAGCAAAAATTTTGCCGACGTATTCCCCGACAATGCTAATGCCAATCAGTTGCACGCCCCCTAGGAACCATAAACTAGTCATCAAGGACGCCCAACCATCGACCGTGTTTCCAAGTAGATGTTGAACCAACGCAAAAATCATCATTAGCAGACTCACGCCGCTAATGACCACGCCAATTGAAAGAATCGCTTTGATTGGGGCGATTGAAAACGACGTGATGCCATTCATCGCAAAACTAATCATTTTCTTTAACGGGTACTTGGACTCACCCGCCAGCCGCGGTTTGCGTTGGTAATACAGCTTAGTCGTTGGAAAACCCAATTGTGGGACGATTCCCCGCAGAAATAAGTTGGTTTCGGAATAAGTCATCAAGGCCGTGACCGCCCGTTGGCTTAACAACCGAAAATCAGCGTGGTCGGGCACCAGCTGGACGCCAATTTTACGCATGACGGTATAAAAAGTCTCCGCCGTCCACCGTTTGAACCGCGAATCACTAGACCGGTCATTGCGGACCCCTAAAACAACGTCACTCCCAGCCTTGAAGCGGGCCACCATCTCCGGAATCACCGTTGGATCATCTTGTAAATCGGCATCAATGGTAATCACGGCGTCTGAAGTCTCCCCCGCAACTTTCATCCCCGCCATTAACGCATTTTGATGCCCAAAATTTCGACTAAATTTCAGACCGCAATAAAGTGCCGATTGCTGTTCTAGGCCTTTAATAAGTGCCCAGGTTTGATCGGCGCTGCCATCATCCACAAATAACACGCAACTGTCCCGATTAAGTTGGTTACTTTGAATCATTTTCTGTAAGATCTCCCCTAATACTTTAGCGGAGGTCGGCAACATTTCTTCTTCGTTGTAGCAGGGTACAATAATCGTTAAACGTGGCTGTTGCATCGTAACGACCCCTTTCTTGTCCCATAAACCTAACTCACTTTAGACTAACTCAAGATTAGTATAGAAAACCACAAATTGAAAAACTAGTCATTGCGCCTACATATTTTCTGAAAAAATCTCAGAAAACGTTTAGTTAATCATAATGGCTGATTTAACGCGGGTTCGCTAAAATGGAACTATTATGATAGTTGAAATATCAAACGGATTCCTACTTCAAGCAACGATAAAAACCGCTATACTGAAAATAAAAAGACATGAAAGTGACATTTAACCCATGGCAAAAATACTGCTTGTCGACGACGAAGCTAGTGTCATCGACTTTTTGGAACAAGAACTAACCTTTGAAGATTATCACGTTGTTACGGCAATGGATGGTCACGAAGCTTTACAGACGTACCAAGATCAAAAATCCGATTTAGACCTCATTATTTTGGACTGGATGCTTCCTAAAATGGACGGCTTGGAAGTTCTGCGGCGAATTCGTAAACACGATGACATCCCCGTCATTATGATGACTGCCCGTGATTACGTGGGCGACAAGGTGGCAGGCCTAGATGGTGGCGCTGACGATTACATCACCAAGCCGTTTGACACCGAAGAACTATTAGCCCGTATCCGTGTGATTCTTCGTCACGAGCAACGTGCGAAGACCCCGCAAAAGGTCTACCAATTTGCCGATTTGGCACTTGATACTAAGTCCCGGCAAGTTCAACGTAACCACCGCTCAATTCAACTGACCCAGCGAGAATACGATTTATTATTAGTCTTACTCAAAAATGCACCCACTACCTTAACCCGTGACGAGTTATTGGACCAAGTCTGGGGCGTTGACTTTGAAGGCCAACCCAACATCGTTGACGTTTACGTGCGCTATTTACGTCAAAAGGTAGATACGGAACAGGAACGCAAATTAATCCATACCGTTCGTGGGATTGGCTATTGTTTGCGAGATGACGCCAATGCTTAAACTCATCCGGGGACATTCCAACACCGCTGAAATCACGCGAACTTTCACGATAATGATGCTAATTATTATTTTTATTACCGGCTTGTCGGTTTCTACCGTCATTGGCCTGCGTCTAACCCGTAACCGTGTTGAGGACGCGCACACACTCATGAAAAGCTTAAAACGTTCAGTCACGGATGACGACCCTGATTGGAATCAGTGGAGCTTAAGAAGTCCAATTAACACAAAGGATACGTACGTCCAGGTAGAAACGGCCGCACCAAAACGCGCCGCCCACATTTACTACTCGCCAAAAACCAAATCTTTTTTAAAAGCTAGTGAAACCGCGGTACCAGGCTTTCCATCCGTTCGCTACCGCCACGGATATGGTCTGTTTTACCATCTAGTTTCCGATAAACACACAATCAATTACGAGACTTGGACGAGTTTAAATTCGGTGCTTCACATTTTCCGCCTAATTTTGGAAGACATGTTACTGGTGCTACTTATTTGTAGCGTGTTAGGCTACTTTGTGATGGGATGGTTGGCTAAACACCTTAACCGGCCACTTGCAAACTTGACTCAAGCCGCCCAACAAATCAACCACGCCGACAACATTTCTTACCACGAAGCCTTGCCGGTACCACTACATCCTGATGAAGTTCACGAATTAGGACTAGAAATCAACGACTTACTACGGTCTCTGAATGAGCAGGTTCTCCGTGACCACCAGTTCGTTTCCGACGCGTCCCACGAGCTCCGTACCCCGTTAACGGCTATCCGGGGGCACGTGAGTCTTATCAAGCGCCGGGGACAGCAACATCCTGAAGTCGTTCCCCGCTCATTAAGCTTTATTGATCACGAGTCGGCGCGCATGCAAACCCTTGTGGAAAGCCTGTTACGTTTATCCAGAATGGACCACGTCGACCTCACTGGTGACTTTTACGACGCAACCCAATTAATTCAATCAACGATTACTAATTACCAAGATGAGCTACCACAGCCCATCACGTTGAACTTACCGAAGCAGCCCGTTTCAGTTTATGTCAATGCGGATAGTCTGCAACAGATTCTCATTGCGTTACTGAGCAATGCTAGCAAATATTCGCCCACCGACGCTCCCATAACGGTCTCCCTGACCGTGGTTGACAGTCATCCAACCATTAAAGTAGCTGATGGTGGTCTTGGCATTCCAAATGAGAATAAGTCTCACATTTTTGAACGCTTCTATCGCGTCGATCAAGCCCGCTCCCAAAAGATTCCCGGAAACGGACTAGGACTATCCATTGTCAGCCGTTTAGTTGATTTGAACCACGCCACCATCGCGGTAAGTGACAATTATCCCCGTGGCACCGTCTTTACCATTCAACTCGCCACGACACCGCCAGCTGACGCTTAACATTTTAGACACTTGTGATTATTTCCAGGTGTCTTTAATTTTCCCTTATTTCATGGCGGTTCTTTCAGTTAGCTTTCTTAGCTACCCAAAAGCCATGATAATTATTATTTTTATATCAAATTAACCCTCATCAACAAGGTATCGGAGTTGAGAATTGATGTTGAAATCATTACAACAACGCGACTGGCTACGACCACTCTGTGCTGCGCTACTTGCCATAATGACCGTGACCATTATTTTTACTGCTGAAGGCATTACGCCGTTTGGTAATCATAATTTATTAATCAGCGATATGGGGGGCCAATACCTGTCCTTCTTCACCGCCTACCGTCACGCTCTGCTAGAGCACAATTTCCAATTATATTCATTTTCACAGTCACTAGGCGGTAGTGCCGTTCCCACCATCGCTTACTACCTGATGAGTCCGTTCAACCTGATTATTTTGCTATTTCCCGCCACGGCGCTACCAACCGGACTCAGCATACTTATCATAATTAAGATTGCGGCCATTGCGGGAACGACTACCCTCTTCTTACAGCGGCACTACCGAACAACGAGCTGGGCCGCGTGCCTCTTTGGCCTCGCATTCAGTCTGTCCGGCTTTGTTGCCCTGAACTACTTCACGATTATGTGGTTAGACGCACTAATCTGGCTGCCATTAATTTTGATTGGCTTAGAGCACTTGATCATGACTGGTCACGCCGCCATGTTTTTCTGGTGGTTGTGGATCAGCATCATCACGAACTATTACCTCGGCTACATGACGTGCCTATTTGTTATCTGCTACTTCGCATACTTACTATTTGAAATGAAGGCCCCTGGCACTTCACTGTGGCAAGTCCTGAAACAACGTGCCCACTTGATTCGACGAGTCGTTGTGACCGCGCTTTTGAGCGGAATCAGCACCCTCTTCTTACTGATTCCGACACTGCTAGGCATGCTACAGACCGCTAAGTCCACGGTTGAAAAATCAAGCTACTACCCCACGCCACAATTCGGATTGAGTGTCCTGAGTCAGTTTGGTCTGGGCGCGAATAACTACGCAACTCGGCTTGAACACGACCCGACCTTATTCAGTACAACGTTCGTGGTCTTACTAGTCCTAGTCTTCTTTGTACATCCCCAAGTTAAGCGGGCCCATAAAGCCCACGTGCTTGCGCTACTACTGATCTTATTTCTAAGCATGGCCATTCGTACCCTTGACACCGCCTGGCACATGTTCCAACGGCCAGCGGGATTTCCATACCGCGAAGCCTTCTTCTTTAGTTTTGTCATGGTAATGGTCGCGTTTGAAGCCTGGCAAGCCGGCGCTAAAAAGATTGAACGCAAATGGCAATGGGGCCTCCCACTAATCCTGATGGGGGCGTTAGTCATCGGGTGGCGACATCAGCTGCCTTCAACGTCATCAGTGTCTAAGCAGACCCTGATGATTAGCCTGTGCTTTGTCATCGTGACCGCTCTAATTTTATTTACCACTCGGCACCTCGTCCGAGCCGGCTTACTGACCGGTGTTGTCACCGCAGAACTAGTCGGTAACGGCATTTTAACCATGCAAAAATCACCGTTCGGTAACCAAGCCGTCTTTCAACGGGCTTACCAATCAGAATACCGACAAATGCAGGCAGTCAACGATCCCGACGGTCAACTTTACCGGGTTGAAAATCGCAATACGCTTATTAACAAAGCCTATAATTACAATAGTCAGTACCGTAACTATAACGACCCCATGTTATTTAACTTTCATGATATTACCTACTACAGTTCCACCTTCAACAACCAGACTAGGTTGATGCTTAAATCACTTGGCTTTTTCAGCAAAAACGCCCGCCGAGTCAGCTCGGAAGGTCTCAACCGGGTCAGCGCCATGCTGCTAGGCGTCAAGTACAGCGTGATGCTCAATACGACCGGTGAGGCCTCAACCAAGACGTTGGCCAGTCACGCTGGCATGGGCTTCGCCGTTCCGACTGATCTGACGACCTTATCGCTGCATGCCGATAGTGCAATCGTCAATCAAGAGGCAATCTTGCAACGCTTACGTCCGAGTGCCACACCGTACTTTGCCAACGCTACAATCGTGAAGCAGCTGGTTAAACACAACAAAACGGCTAAAGAATATCCTTATAGCCATACCCTGTGGCTCAAGGCCAACCATACCGGTAACTTATATTATGATGATCCTTCAGCATCCAGCAAGTACACGACGATGCGCGTGAATGGGCAACTGGTCAAAACTAAATTCAATGCTAATGGCGGCGTGGTTCTACGTAACCTAGGCTTCTTTAACAAGGGCAGCCTCGTTAAATTAACCGTCAAAACGACCCACGCTAAGCTCACTAACCGACTTCATCTGGCTAGTTTGGATCAGGCTGCCTTCAGAACAATTTATCATGGTTTACAAGGAAGTGCCTTTATTCCTGAATACCACGCGTCCGGCCTAAACACCGTCGTTTCGGGTCACATGACTAACGATAACCACCGACAATGGCTGTACGTGGCCATCCCCGCTGACACCGGCTGGCACGTGACGGTTAACGGGCACGACGTGACTCGCAAAGAGAAGACGGTCCTTGGTGGCATGCAGGCCATTCCAATTCAGCCTGGAAAAAATCAAGTCAAAATGGTCTATCACGTCCCCGGTGGTCACCTCGGCGCACTAATCTCACTATTCAGTTTAGCGAGCTTTAGTGGCATCACTTGGTGGTGGCGACGAGACCGGCAAGCTTAACGATAACCAACTAAAAATTAGCCGCTCCGTCGGGTAGCCTTGCGTGCTATCGGTCGTGAAGGTGGCGTTGAGGTGGTGATTTTCCACATCTACACCACGGACAGTCCGGGACAATTGCGTTTTTTGCAAGTGTTTCGGGCGAGGATTAAGACCGCTCCTCAGGCTTAACCCGGTCCCACGACCGCATGTCATCAGTGGCAACCGGAATAACTAATCCTTAAATTTATGTTTCAAACTTCAGTACCCACGCAAAAAGCACCGCAAAATCGACATGATTTTGCGGTGCTTTGTTTAGTCTAATCTTTAACTAGTAAGCGATCTTTTGGACGTGTTCAGCAATATTGGCAATCCGTGGGAAGCCAGTAAAGCCGTGTTGCCCGTGTCCCCAAGTAAGAACGACGAGGATGTACCGTTGCCCATTTGGCATGGTGACAATTCCGGCGTCGCCGTTGTTATCATCCAAGAAGCCAACTTTATCTCTGACAACCGTGCCCTTGTTAGCCCGCGTCACACCGGTTGGAATCCCGCGACGGTAAACTTGGCGCTTCATCAGGCTCAAGATAAAGGCCCGGTCCTTCTTATTCGTGAAGGCCTTTTTCCCGTATTGTAGGTCTTTTAAGACTTTGACCAAACTGTTAGCCGTCGTCACAGTATTACGATTTGAACTAAATGGTGTGCCGTAATACCCTTGTGAAGCCAACCAGCGGTTAACGTTAGTCCGACCATACTTGTTCAAGATGCTGACCGGGTAATCATTGGCTGAGTCCACGATCATCCGTGTCATCCCAGCCCGGTTAGCCTTAGTCCATGAGAACTGATGTTGTTTCTTTAAGTTCATCAAGTACGCTGCAATGTAGAGCTTATAAGTGCTAGCAGAAGTGGTGACGTGGTTGCCACGGGAATTAACCGCTAGCTTACCACTCTTATAAAGTGAGGCGTGTTTCGCTTTAGCCGCTTTACTCCCCTTTACTGGAGTTAAGTTATAATAAGCAACTTCAGCTGTCTTATCCTTAGTGACAGAGGTTAAGTACTTCTTGATCTTCTTCTTCAAAGCTGTTCGGTGCTTAGCAACGTCGTAGTAAGTACCCTTCTTTAGATCCTTATGCCAGACCCAGCCCTTAGTCTTGCCACTAGTGACGTAGTAGTACGAGTAGGCTTTACCCTTTTGGTAATACATCCGTTTTTTAGTGGCTTTATAAGTCTTAGTCTTGCTAAGAGACTTGCCCTTAGTCCAAGTCATCGCCGATTTCTTACCGGATAATTGGTAAATCTTTTGGGTTGGTGCTTTGGCCTTCTTGAATTGCTTAGCTTTAATGTAATTTTTAGCTTTGATCTTCTTAGTCGCCGTAACTTGATAATTACGACCCGCCTTTAAACTACTTTGTAATACCCAGCCATTTGCACCGTTCTTAGCGTTTTTAACGTATAAGTAACGAGCCGTTTGACCGTCTGGCGTCGTAATATCCGTTTGAGCAGTAGCCGTCCAAGTCGTTTTCGTGTAGTTCTTTAAATTGTGATT
Source organism: Lactiplantibacillus xiangfangensis (assembly GCF_001438845.1). GTDB lineage: Bacteria > Bacillota > Bacilli > Lactobacillales > Lactobacillaceae > Lactiplantibacillus > Lactiplantibacillus xiangfangensis. The sequence continues at coordinate 26,683 of NZ_JQCL01000051.1, read as the reverse complement.
TGACCGCATCTTGACTTGGTCGTTGCTACCTGACAAGACGTAGGTCTCACCCTTAGTCCCGTAATAGGCTGTCGCTGGCATTGAGACCGTTGCCGTTCTTGTTGTGACTTCAGTTGGTGTTGATGCTTGACTACTACTCTGACTGTCCGTATTCGGTGTCGTCGCAGCGCTTGCTAACGTAGGTGCTAACAAGGTCAAGCCACCAATAACGGTTGCAAGACCGAGCGTCAATCCCCGATCTCCCTGAGCAAAACTCATGATGATTCCCCTTTTCATTTATCAATCTAAAACCTGTTTGACTGACTATAATTATAGGTTAATTAATTAATAAATGAAACGGATATTTTTTATTTTATATTCGAATAACAACTGCTTTTCTACCGTCTATATTGGCGCACAAAAAACGGCTGCGACCGATAGCCGCAACCGCTCTGTTATGCCTGATAATCAAATGCGTCACTACGCTGTGATTTTAGCCAACAATTGTTCCGCATCAACGAGCACCTGTTTCGGGTCCTCACGCGCGTCCCTTAAAGTGCCCAGTGGCTGGAGTTTCATTGCGGCAAACTCAACGTGCCGGGACTGAAAATCACGGTGAAAAGGCACCAGTTCTTTGGCGGGAATCGCCTGACAAACTGCCGCTGGAGACGGGTAAGTGTTCATGACGGTATAAATTGCTGGGTTGGTTGCAGTGTACTCCATGCTAAATTGCAACGTTCCTAGATCTTCAAATAGTTGCTGATTCAAGTCAATATTTTCCGAGTAGGTTAAAATAATTTCATCTGCTAGTGGTAGCCAACAATGGTTTAAGAGCCAAGTATAGTTCGTATATGTCGGTCCAGATGATTTCAAATCAATTAATAAATCGTCAGTTTTAACAAATTGTAAGTCCATCCAAAAGTTTTCTAATTGGTCAGTCGATTTTAATTCTGATTGCCATTGATGTTGTCGCTTGGCTGGTATCACCTGAGTCCACGTTGCGACGTCGTAGTCACAATGAACGATGGTGACAGATCTGCCCTGATCACACAGAACGTTTGCCAGTGCGAGTGTTAATAAACTCTTACCACTCGCCGTTTGCGTACCACCAATGAGCAGTGTACGCGGTTCTTTTCTCAAATTAATTACCCCAAATTTCTTTTTGAATTACCCACAGCATACCCGGTGATGCAACTAAAAGCTAGCCACTTACCGTCCCTTAACGGGGTTGAAAAATAATTAATGAGAACTCGCTGATAATTTTGTTGGCAAATTAAATCTGTGGTTAAATATTGGACGTTCACTCACAAAAGTGAACTAACAACCCGGCTGCCAACAAGTTAAATTGTCACGCGACTCATTTATGTAGGACGTGTACAATTAAAACTGACACTATTAATTTCAACAAAGGTTAGTTTATCAACCGTTAAATGAATTTTTACTAACAATTTGTGTTTTAATGGTTAACTAACTAATTGGATTTCAATCTCATGGCCAAGGTTGGAATTAATGAAACCGTTGTCAATACTGCTATATTGGCGCTGCCTCTTCTTAAACCAGACAATTTTTCATTTAAATTGGTCCCACAGCTACTAATTTGAAGTGTCAATTCTTGACTAACTTTTAGGGCAAATAAAAAGATCACCCGAAACTTAATTTCAGACGATCGATTAATATTTAAATACCAACCAAAGGCGACATCGTGTTTGGTTTGATTGCGTTAAGCTCATGATTAATAAACCAGCTAATGTGCAAGGATTCTCTCACTGTTTTGCGGCAACGTCAGTAAACGTGGCTTGCCGAAGTAATAACCTTGTTTGACTTCGATCCCAATTTTTTTACTCAATTGATTGTCCGCTTGCGTTTCAATGCCTTCCAAAACTAAGCGCACGCCATATTCAGCACTAATTGCCCGCCAAAAATGAACGCGACGTTGCATTTCTGGTTCTTGAAAATCTTGTTTGAAGTTTTGTAGCGCAAATTTAATTTCACTTGCATAGGGAAGTAACTCCCGAATTTCAGTAAAGTAGTTTTCCCCGCTACCAACGTCATCCAACGAGACTTCCATGCCATTTTGCAAAAAAGTTTTAATGTGTTTTAGCACCGAATCGGTACAGTACGTTTGGGTACTCTCATCTTCAGTTAATTCAACAACCAGCTTAGTCGGATAAAGTTGCTCCTGACACTTAACGAGTGCATTTGCGATTGTTGTAGTCATTAACTGCTGGCGACTAATGTTCACCGAGCATTGTTCAACTTTCGGGGCTAGCACCCTTGTCGTCACGACTAATAATTTGGCAAAGACTTCTGGATCAATGTCATCAAATGAATCCGGTAGCCGCCAACCTTGGGCCGTTTTTTGCCGAATCAAAAGTTCAAAACCACTAATCATTTTCGTTTGTGTATCAATTTGTGGTTGCACAAAGAAGCGATAAACTGGTTCCATATGAATCCCCCCGCTCACAAACTTGTTTTCACTAAAAAAGATTAATATAGTGTGCTAATTTAGTGCGTAAATACAATTAAACGTATAGACTTGACTATATAGTAATCTTATCTGTAAATTAATTAAAGGGGCATTTTTATGAAAGTTATCGTCATTGGTTGTACGCACGCGGGAATTGCCGCCATCAAGCAGATCTTAATCAATTATCCAACGGCTGAAATCACCGTCTATGAACGTCAAGAGAATATTTCTTACCTCTCTTGTGCCACATACTTACATATAGAGGGGACCGTAAAAAGTCTGGATGAGACTTTTTACGCTGAACCAGACGAATTTGTGAAACAAGGCGTCAACATGCGTATCAGGCACGATGTCATTAAAATCGATGCTGCGACACACACACTACTAGTCCAAAACTTAATCACCAAAGAATTTTTCAACGACACTTACAACAAATTAATCATGGCAGCTGGCTCAACCACCGCTATTCCAGCAATTACGGGTATTGAGAACCCTAGGGTACTGCTCTGTAAAACTTATGATCAAGCCCACGACCTTTGCCAAAAAACGGTGTCACAACGACGGATTGGGATTTTAGGTGGCGGCCGAATTGGGATTGAACTGGCAGAAGGCTATGCCAAAAGTGGCCATGCAGTCACCCTATTCCAGCGACCTAAATACTTACTCGATAAATACGTCGAACCGAATTTATCGTTAGCGACCGCTAAACTGCTCACGAAACACGGAATTAAAGTGTTGACCAATACAACGGTCACAAGTTTTGATGAAGACCCAGATGGTAGTTTAGTCATTGCGACTCAGGATGACCGTTACCACGTCGACATGGCAGCGGTTAGTGCCGGCATGTTACCTAACACTAAGCTACTTAAAGGCCAAATTGAGACCACGCCCGATGGTGCAATCATTACGGATGACTACATGTACACCTCCGATGAAGCTATTCTGGCCGCTGGAGATGTGGCGGCCGTTCGCTTAAACATCACCGATCAAAATACCTATTTGCCCTTAGCCTCACAAGCCGTTCGTCAAGGCACACTTGCTGGAATGAACGTTGGTGAACGCCGCGTTCGGACGCTGGGCTCTCAGCTCACTTCCGGCATGTTAGTCTTTGGTCACACCATTGCTGAAGCCGGGCTGACTTTAGAAGCAGCCAAAGCGGCCCACTTAAACGCTGCAACCGCACACTATGAAGGTCCTTACCGGCCAAACTTTATGCCGGACGCCTACGAAGTCAACATTAATCTGGTTTATGACCGTAATAATCGTCGGGTACTCGGTGTACAACTGATGAGCCAACACGACGTCTCCCAATCAGCCAACGTGGTCTCTATGTTGATTCAAAACCACGGTACCATTGATCAGTTAGCCATGGTTGACATGTTATTCTCACTTAATTTCAACAATCCCTTTGACTATTTGAATTTAGTGGGCCAAATTGCTGTAACACAAGAAAACGGCTATGCTCGTAGCTAAAAGCATGTTTCGACCATAATAATCGAAAAAAGTCTGTTCAGAAGTATTTCTGAACGGACTTTTTTAGTCTTGTAACAGCTATTTGCGAAGAACTTGTTTCACAAACCAGCTTAACGCTACCGGGCAGCTAACGCCTTAATTGGGTTAGCGCGTGCAGCGCGCCGGGCTGGTAAAATCGCGGCCAACCACGCAATGACAATTGCCAAAATAAAAATCATCCCAATACTTTGCAGATGAATCTGAACTAGCGGGTACCCCGCAATCTTATACAGCCAATGGTTGAGCACAGCTCCGAATCCGTAAGTCAAACTGGTCGCTAAGACCGCACTCAGGCCGCCTAACATCAACGCTTCACTGGTAAATAGCCGCCGAATATCGCGGCGACTCTCACCAAGCGAACGTAGAACCCCGATTTCCTTCATCCGCGCGCTGACAGACATGAACATCGTGACAATGATCATCAGTGCCGACACAATCAGCGAAATACCAGCAATGGCCGCAAGTACCGTCGTCGCGATTCCTACGTACGTGTTGACACGGTCTAAGGTCGTTGAAATACTGTTGGCGGAAAATTGTTGGCGGCCATTCACTTTCAACTGGTTGATTTCATCCACGACTGCTTCATTTTGGTCACGCATTGACACCCGTACCGTTGCGAAGGTCGGCTGCTTCGACGTCCCGGCCCCCTGCGCCATCGCTTGCATGGTCGCATAGTTGACGGCATTTAGGCTCGCACCCGACGGACTATCCACAATGCCGGAAACCGTCAGTTGCCGTTTCACCGTGACCGGTTTGCCCTTCGCGTTAGCCGTCTGATAGGATACGGTCACCGTACGACCAACCAAGTCCCGCCAATTCGTTGCGGACCATTTTTGGGCAATCGTCCGCTTATCCAAAACAATTTGATTATTCCCAGAAGGACGGTGACCCACTTTCAAGCTTGAGTTGGGGTCCGTGCTAGTCCAGGTCGTCAATTCTGGCGCTGAATACCGGTCATTGCCCACCATCACGGTCGCATTCGTCGCAGAAATTCCGGGTTCAACGTCAATCACGTGGTGCAGTTCCCGCAAGGTCTGTAATTGCTTTTGCGAAAAGGTCTTCATGTGCGAGGCAATCGTCCCCGCAAGTGCCGGGTCAACTGCGACTGACTGTTCCTCTTGGTCCTTACCGTTGCTACTATAGCGCATGACCGTGATCGATTGCGGATCAACCACGTTATTGATTTGATGATTAATATACCCCCGAATTCCATTGCCAAGACCGGTAAAAAGCATCACCGCAAATAAACCGATAGCGGTTCCTAGCACGATTAAGCTGTTCCAGCTCCAAGTAAAACGCATGTGCCGAAATGCCGTCGCAAACGACACGTGCCATGGCAAAGGTCGGGCAGCAATCGTTTGCTGTGGCGTTTCGGCTGGATCTTGCGCTGGGGTTGCGGGGCGTAAAACGTGTTCGTTCTTAATTTGGCCGTTAACCAAGTGTTCCACGCGGTTAGCCGCTTGGGCGACTTTCTCAGAATGCGTCACGCAAATGACCATCCGCCCATCCGTGGCAATTTTTTGTAAGATGCGCATCACTTCGGCCGTATTTTCAGCATCGAGGGCGCCGGTTGGTTCGTCCGCCACGACAATCGGCGGGTTACCGGCAAGGGCCCGAGCGATGGCAACCCGCTGTTGCTGTCCACCAGAAAGCTGATTGGGATATTTCTTGACCTGGTCCGCTAACCCCACCTGTCTTAATAACTCGTGCGCCCGGCGCAGTCGTGCTGCACGCCCTAATTTTGTCATATCCAAAGCCAGCATCACGTTTTCTAGGACGTTCAAATGTTGGATTAAATTATAACTTTGTGAAACATAGCCAATCGTTTCACGACGGTAGCGGTCTAGTTGGCGTTCCCGTAAGTGATCCAACGTCTGTCCGTGGACGGTAACCGTCCCATCAAAGTTGCGATCCAGCCCGCTAATAATATTCATCAGGGTGGTCTTGCCCCCGCCAGATTCCCCTAAAATTGCGACAAATTCACCTAGCTCAACTGATAAATTAATGCCTTTCAAAACCGGAAAGGCCTGCTTACCAATGTAGTAACTTTTGCGGACATCCTGAACTTCCAAATAAGCCATACCGTTGCCCCCATTTTCCTATACCAATTCTGTCTAAGCTTAGCACCCACTAGCTTAGACGGGGGAATTGACCCGTTGGTACCGCATGTTTACTTATTTAGTAGTGCGTAAATTGGTTTATGAGCATTAACAAGGCATTAGCGGCTATTAAGGAAGCTCATTCTGTCATAGCTGATTTCAAGTCATTTAAATCAATTCCCACTAATCGATTGATCCGACCTAATCATCAAATGACTAATTAATGCGGCAATTTGTGCCTGTGACAACCCCTGTTGTTGTCGTTGATAGGCATAGCTGTCACTTTTTAGCATCGCAAGGACCATGTCAGCTCTAAAAGTGAGTTCGGTCGCACTGATTTCACCGCTAATAGGAAACAAAATGCGTTTGAATAGCTCGACCAACTGTTGGTACAACGGACTCTGATAATAAGTCGCCATCACAGTTGGACCTGTCTCAACCGCCGTTAACAATTGTATGCGCCGCTCACGAAAAGCCAAGTATTGCGCTAACACCTGCTGAAATTGAATCACCGGTTTAGCCGTCGTTTGAGCCAGATACTGTTGACTCGTTGTAATAAACTGGCGAATAAAGTCCAATGACAAGGCCAGGCATAATTCGCTCTTATTGGGATAGTTACGATAAAGCGTTCCCGTACCAATCTGTGCTGTGCTGGCGATATCCTTCATGCTCACCGCGCTGACTGAGCGCTGTTGAAATAATTTAGCCGCCGTCGCCAAGATTTTGGCTCGATTTTCTACTGCATCTTTACGCATCTTGACACCCACCTCACGTTTCGCTCTCAGCTTACGCTAACTAAACTCGCTTGACAAGTGGAGCACACTCCACTTATAATCAATTTACTTTTACTCTTTGAAGAAGGTCAACTAAATGCTCATTTTCGCCTATGGTTTAATTATTGGTATTTTTGTCAGTTTAATCGGTGGCGGTGGCGCAGCTTTATACCTCGGCGTCCTCACCAGCCAAATTGGCTTAACGACCGCAGTAGCAGTGCCGACTTCCTTATTGGTAGCCCTTCCCGCATTGTTTTTCGGTTTTCTGACCCAAATGCGTATCAAGAATGTCAACTTTCATGTGGGCAATCAAATGATTCTAGCAGCTGTTCCTGGCATATTGGTAGGAACCATCAGTGCGCAATTCATCCCACAAAAGTTATATAACTGGATTGTTGGCATCATCTTTATCGTGATGGGTGGCATGGTATTACTTAAAGCCATTCGGCGTCAAAAGAAATCCCGTAAAACGGCTCAACAAATTTGGATTGCCCGTGGTTTCGGCCTACTCAGTGGGCTAATGGTTGGTATCGGCGGCTTAAGTGGTGGTGCGACAACGGCGGCTGGGCTCACCATTTTAGGGTTAACCGCAGTCGAAGCTGCCGGCACTGCCACCTACGTGCTAACAACGATGTCGGCAATTAGTCTAATCGGACACCTATTCACCAGTACTTTTGCTTGGCAAGCTGGTTGGTTATTGATGATTGGTGCCATTATCGGTGCAGTCATAACACCCCTTGTGATTCGCCGATTAGATTTAGACAAAGTCAATCGGGTCCTAACACCATTTCTCGGTTTACTGATCATTTACTTTGGCGTCAAAATGTTTATTTAGCACGCCGGTTTAAATCTCAGACCTTTCAACCCATAACTATAATTAACTAAAGATTGAAAGTGCTAAAACTAGTTCAATCGTTGCCACGACACTACTTATCATTACTAAATTAGTCAAGTTTGATAGCAACCTCAACATAGCTGAAAGTTGCTTATGCTAGTCGGATGCTCGGAGGTTGCCACTGATGACATCGGTCGTGAAGGTGACCTTTGACCGGTGAATTTCCGGCCTTAGACCACGGAAGGTCCGGGACAATTGTGTTTTTTGCAATTGTTCCGGGATCGGGGCAAGACCGCATGTTATCAGTGGCAACCGGAATAGTTTACAAATAGCTAATTTTCATGGCTTAGATACTGATATAGCAGTACTTAATCCTTAAATTTAACTTTCAAACTTTAGTAATTAAAAAAGAATCCGTTCAGAAATAGACCACATTTCTGAACGGATTCTTTTATATTATCTCAGACGCTAACCATTATAACGTCATTTTAAATGTCACAAATTTACATTTCGTCTGGTGCTTTAACACCTAATAACCGAAGTGATTCTTTCAAGACGATGCTGACACTCTTAACAAGGGCCAAACGCGCATTCAATTCGTCGTCTTCAACTAAGACCTTGGTGTTACCGTAATACTTATTGAAGGCCTTGGCTAAATGAATCGCGTACTTAGCAACAATCGATGGTTCGTATTCGGCACTAGCGCGAACCACCGTTGCTGGGAATTCACTCAATAACTTCAAAGTATCCCAAGCAGCGGGATCACTCAAGGATTGGCCGTCAGCGGCAAGTTCTGGGCTACCGGCTTTACGTAAGATACTTTCGGCACGGGCGTGTGCGTATTGAACGTAAGGGCCAGTTTCACCTTCAAAACGAACAACTTCTTCCAAGTTGAAGTCAAAACTGTTCATCCGTTCGTTCTTCAAGTCGTGGAAGACCACGGCGCCAATCCCAACGGCGTCGGCTACGGCGTCCTTGTTATTTAAGTCGGGGTTCTTAGCTTCGATTTGTTGATGTGCTAAGCTGACCGCGTCGTCTAAGACTTTGTCCAACAAGATCACGCGACCACTCCGCGTTGACAACTTCTTACCACCAGAAGTGATCAAGCCGAATGGGATGTGGTGGATCTGGTCAGCCCAGTCAAAGCCCATTTCCGTTAAAACGGCCTTTAATTGCTTAAAGTGGTTAGTTTGTTCATTTCCTACGACGTAGAGTGATTGAACGAAGTCGTAAGTCCGCTTCCGGTAAATGGCAGCCGCTAAGTCCCGAGTAATGTAGAGCGTTGCGCCGTCAGACTTTTTGATCAAGGCTGGGTTTAAGTCATACTTGCTTAAATCAACGACTTCCGCACCCTGACTCTCATGGAGCAAGTTCTTGTCTTCCAAGATATCGACAACTTCGGCCATCTTATCGTTGTAGAAAGCTTCACCCTTGAAGGAATCAAAATCAATGTCCAACCGTTTGTAAATCTTCTTGAATGCTTTTAATGATTCAGAACGGAACCATGACCATAAATGGGTGGCTTCTTCATCCCCATTTTCCAACTTCTTGAACCATTCACGGGCTTCGTCGTCCATTTCAGGATGGTCCACGTCTTCTTTATGGAAACGTACGTAATACTTCAGTAAGTTATTGATTGGGTCAGCTTTAACTTCTTCTTCACTCCCCCACATCTTGTAGGCGGTGATCAGCTTACCGAATTGTGTTCCCCAGTCCCCTAAGTGGTTGATCTTAACGGGTTGGTAATCCAATTTGCTTAAAATGTTGGCTAACGAATTCCCAATGACAGTTGACCGTAAATGGCCCATTGAAATGGGTTTAGCAATGTTTGGTGATGACATGTCAATTGGCACTTGGCCTTTGGCACCCAAAGTACCGTCACCAAAATGACCTTCTTGCGTCAAAACTTGGTTTAAGATATCCGCTGAAAAAGCATCCTTTTTCAAGAAGAAGTTGACGTATGGTCCCATGGCAACGACCTTTTCAAACTGACTTTGGTCAACCTTTTCGACCACGTCGCCAGCAATCATCTGTGGTGCTTTGTGCATGATTTTAGCTAACGTAAACGTTGGGAAAGCCAAGTCCCCTTGTTTCGACGTCTTAGGTTGTTCAATTTTGCTTAAAATGTCATCCTTTGATAAATCTGGTAGGGCTGGTGCTAATGCATCCGCCACGAGTTGTTTGTAATCCATGTTTTCCTCCTCAGGGTATTGGGAACAAAAAAAAGTCCCCTACACATCGTTAAATATGTAAGAGACGAGACGTTCCCGCGGTACCACTCTAATTGATATTACATCCACTTTTATTATCGAATTGTCGTCTTCAAAAGCGCGCTTCGAACGGGACTGGGCTCGGCTTTCATCAACCCGAACTCGCTAAACCAGTACTTGGTCCTACTATTCTTTCTCATTAGACGTGTAAATTTAACCAAGCGTTAGTATAACAGACTTTACTAACTTTGACTAGCATAACGCTAAAACCATACCTTGGTGTGCAATGCCCACTTTTAAGCAGCCTGGTAGCCACCGGTTGAAAGCTACAAAAAAAGACATTCAACTGAATGCCTTAATGACGGTCCGTACGAGACTCGAACTCGTGATCTCCTGCGTGACAGGCAGGCGTCCTAAACCAACTAGACCAACGGACCATGGGTTACGGGAGCTGTGCGCGACTGCTCCGTATTGAAACTAAAGCGGGTGACGAGAATCGGACTCGCGACGCAAGCTTGGGAAGCTTGAATTTTACCACTAAACTACACCCGCATTCGACAACAGAAATTAGTATAGCATACATTTTTTCCGTTGTCATGGTTATTTATAAATTTTTTATGCTTCTGGTTCTGGAACTTTGACTGGCTGAGGTGCGGCCTTGATGAGTTTTGCATCACCCTTGCGAACAACTGCACGGTGATTATATTCATTCACGACTGGTTCATCGGATTTAGTGAATTCCTTGATTAAAATCAAGACTGAATTTTCATACACTTTTTCGATTTCACCTTTAAAGTCGTGTTCCAGTGAAGCAAATTTCTTACCTTGGACGTAATCGCCAATTTTTAATTCTACAGCCATGTGATAACTCCTTAATTAAAATTGATAACAAATATTATCAAAAAAGTTCCGCGCATGCAAGCCCAAATTACTCTTTTACGGTATTTTCTAACGTTGATTCAGCTTCCCCGTTGGTCACTTGTTCGTCCTTAGACCGTTGACGCAGTTCGCGAACGGCTTTGACGTACGCTGGCAGTAACACGGCACATGACCCGATCCAGGCCAAGGGTTCCGACATACAAGCCCCAGGATAAGCCAAAAGGCGAACTAAAATCAAGGCCGCAAAGACCCGCATGAACAGTTCCGCCGCCCCCGCTAAGGTTGGAATCGCACTGCGGCCCAACCCTTGAAGCGTATTCCGCATAATGAAGAGCATTGAAAGGAAAATATAAGTACTTCCGATAATGTTGAAGTATGTCTGTGACAAGTTCAAAACGGCCATGTCTTGATGACCAACGAATAAGCCAACTAACTGTTTGCCCCAAATAATTTCGATCAACCCAGCGGCGACACTAAAACTTCCCGACAGCCACATCGTCTGTTTGACCCCTTTGATGATTCGCTCATACTTGTGGGCCCCAAAGTTTTGGGCGGCAAAGGTTGCCATCGTCACACCAAACGACATTAGTGGTTGGGTCGCCACCTGGTCAATCTTTTGAGCAGCCGTGGTTGCGGCCACTGAATTAGTCCCAAGACTGTTCAGTGCAGCTTGCAAAACAATCGTTCCAATCGCAATGATTGACATTTGAAATGCCATCGGTAACCCGACGTTCAAGTGGGCCTTAACTTCTGACCATACCAACTTGAAATGACGACGGCCAATGTGCAAAATCGGCACTTTTAAAATGATGTAAACCAAACACATCACCGTTGCAATCAACTGTGCCAAGATGGTCGCCCAACCGGCACCCGCAATGCCCCAATGGAAACCTAAAATGAATAGAAGTTCCAATCCAATGTTAATTAACGAACTAATAATTAAAAACCATAACGGCGTCCGACTATCTCCCAGGGCACGAATAATGTTTGATAACAAGTTAAACGCAATCGGGGCTAGCATCCCGCCCAGCATGATCTGTAAAAAGGTCCGTGCATCATTCATGATGTCTGGTGGTGTCTGCATCAGGACTAGGATATGATCCACAAAGAACATGGACAAAATCGTTAAGATCATCCCAACAATCAGACTAACCACAATACTGATGGCAAAACTACGCCGAACGCCCTTATAATCTTTGGCACCAAAGTACTGGGCCGTTAGTATTGAAAGTCCGGCCGTGAGTCCTTGAGCGAACCCAATGATTAAGAACTGGACACTACCAGTTGACCCAACGGCAGCTAAGGCTTTAACGCCTAACGTCTGTCCCACGATCAGTGTGTCTGATAAACTGTAAAATTGCTGAAAAATGTTTCCGATTAGTAACGGAATCGTAAACCAAAAAATTAGTTTTAACGGTTTCCCTTTTGTTAAATCGTTCATTTTCGCACCCCTTTCATATATTAAGATGGTAGCCAAGCAACCGTTTTCAACATCGACGAACTGCTAAGCAAACTTTGCTAGTATATCAACTTTAGATGGGGAATACTAGTGATTTACCCGAAAATATTAAAGTACTTATTTTTATGACCATTTATCCGCATTTTGCTGAATTCGTTCCCCAATAATTGTAATAAATTAGCCTACCGCACAAAGGAAGTCCCCCACGACGTTACGACTAATAAAAGCAACTATACTAAAGCCAAATCATTTGGGAGTGTGATATTATGCGACAATTTCTACAACGATTAACGCTCGTTCTCCTGGCCACCGGCTTACTGACAGGCTGTACGGCACAAGCCGCCCCCATCAGTACCACGTATGGTCAACATATTAGTCTCCAAGGTGGTAGCAACGTCCAAGACTTGGGCGGAATCACAACAACTAACGGCCGTAAAATTAAAGCCCACCGTTTGATTCGCAGTAATCAGTTGACGCACCTCACAAAAGCGGACACTAAAATTTTGGCCAACCACTACCAGGTCAAAGTGGTCGCCGACCTGCGTGCCCGTAATGAGATTCAAGCGGCACCGGATGTGGAACTCGCAAATGCGGCTTACGACCAAGACAGCGTGGTCGCTAACGGTCAGGTAACGGGCAACACGCTTCAATACTACCGCGACCTCGTCTCCACCCCCGTTGCACGTCGCGGATACACGGCCCTGTTCCACCAACTCCTGACCAATCATAGCGGCGCTTTGCTGTACCACTGCACGTACGGGAAAGACCGAACGGGAGTTGCGACGATGCTGATTTTATCCGCGTTAGGCGTTTCTAAAAAGACCATCCTGCAAAACTACTTGTACTCAAACGTCAATCTCGCTCGGGGGTCCCGGCTCGCTTTCAAAGATCCCGCCAAGCCTAATCAACCATTTAAACACGTCACGGCCGCGAACCTTAACGCCGCCTACCAAGAAATCAATCATCAATACGGGTCACTAACTAATTTTCTCCGACGCTTAGGTCTCACCCCGGCCAAACAGCAACAGCTCCGCCAAATGTACCTAACCAACCGTTAAAATTCACCTTCCAACCTTTAATTAGAAAATATAAATTAAAAATTGAAGAATAATTTATTAATCTTCTATAATTAGTCAAGCTAGCCTAAATTGGCACCCAAGACAGCTCACAACGTGATATAAGTAAAATAATATCAATTCATCTAAATGAGCAAACGATTAAATTTTTGTTTGACCAAATGAGATTATGGTGGTATTTTCTAATCAAGCATAATTATAGAACGTCTTGATGAGGAAAGTAGTCTTGCAATCCCGTTCAGTGAGCCTGGAATAGTGGAAACCAGGTCGGCGAGCACTTGATGAAAATGGCCTCTAAACGGCACCGCCGAGCATTTGCTAGGTGATGACAGCCAGCTCCTGTTACCCAGCTACCGTATGAAATGTACGGGATAAGATCAATATCGTGAGGTATTGATAAACTAAGGTGGTACCGCGAACGGCAACTTCGTCCTTTTGAGACGAAGTTGCCGTTTTTTATTCTCACTAAATTAAAGGAGTGGTCATTATGACTGTTATTAGTAGTAATTTAGGGTACCCCCGCTTGGGCGAACATCGCGAATGGAAACACTTATTGGAACACTTTTGGAAAGGACAACTGGATACCACCGCGTTCCACGCGCAGGCCAAACAACTCCGGTTAGCTAACCTCAAAAAACAACAAGCGTTAGGCATTGACCTCATTCCAGTCGCCGATAACTCCGACTATGACCACGTGCTCGATACGATTGCGGCTTTTGGGGTCATCCCCGCCCGCTATGGTCACTTTGACCAGCAACTTGATTTACACGATTATTACGCCCTCGCCCGCGGCACAAAGGATGCGGTGGCTTCTGAAATGACGAAATGGTTCAATATCAACTACCACTACATCGTGCCCGAATTTGACGACGTCCACTTCCAATTATTAGATAACCGGTGGCTGCGCTACTACCAGGAAGCCAAAGATGAGCTCGGTATTACCGGTAAGCCCGTTATTTTAGGGCCCGTCTCATTCTTAAAACTCGGTAAACGTAATGGCCAATACTTAGACGACGCGGCAGTCACCGAACTGCTTCCCCAACTGCTGCCACTCTACGTGCAAGTCTTTCAAGAGTTGGCCGCAGCTGGCGTCCAATGGATTCAACTAGACGAACCAACCCTCGTCAAAACTACGCAGTCAGCTGAACTCAGACCTTATAAGGAAGCTTTGACACAACTACACGCAGCGGCCCCAACGTTGAACATCGAATTACAAACTTATTTTGACAGCTTAGATTTATATGATCAGATCGTCACGCTACCGGTTCAAGCCATCGGGTTAGACCTCGTCCACGACCACGGTGAAAACTTAACCGATCTTTTACAACGTGGTTTTCCAACTGACAAAGTTCTCGCAGCCGGCATCATTGACGGTCACAACGTCTGGGTGTCCGATTTATCAGCCAAACTAGCCCTCATTCAACAACTATTAGCAGTTGTCCCTAGTGACCACCTGTGGTTACAACCAGCCAACTCCTTGCTACACGTGCCAATCACGACCGCTAATGAGACGAAAGCCGATCCCGTTTTACTCGGTGGCTTAGCTTTTGCGGACCAAAAGTTAGCTGAACTCAGTACCCTGACCACCGCGGCCAATAAGGGGACTGCCAGCGTCCAAGCTGCTTTTGACCGCAACCGTGCCAACCTGGATGCCCTCAATCAATCCAGTCACCGCAATAACCAGGCCGTTCGTGAAGCGGAAGCGCACCTTACTGACCAGACGTTTGAACGCCAGGCTCCGTTTGCCACTCGGATTCAGTTACAACACGACCGGCTAAATTTACCGTTATTACCGACAACGACGATTGGGAGTTTTCCGCAAAGCAGCGAAGTCCGGTCTAAACGCGCAGCTTGGCGTAAGGGCAACCTGTCCGATGAAGACTACCAAGCCTTTTTACACGCTGAAACGAAACGCTGGATTGAAATTCAAGAACAGCTCGGCTTAGACGTGCTCGTGCACGGTGAGTTTGAACGCACTGACATGGTCGAATACTTTGGACAAAAGCTGACCGGGTTTTACGCCACCCAAAACGGCTGGGTTCAATCATACGGCTCCCGCGGGGTTCGGCCACCAATCATCTTTGGTGACGTCGCCTATACGCAGCCAATCACGGTTGCCGCTTCAGTTTACGCCCAAAGTTTAACCACTAAGCCGGTCAAAGGGATGTTAACCGCCCCACTGACCATCATCAACTGGAGCTTCGTCCGTGACGACATCCCTAAGGCCCAGGTTCAAAACCAAATTGCACTCGCTTTGCGCCAAGAAGTGGGTAATTTGGAAAAGGCGGGCATTAAGATTATCCAAGTAGACGAACCCGCACTCCGGGAAGGACTCCCCTTGAAGGCCCGCCACTGGAAGTCCTACTTAGACGAAGCCGTCTACTCTTTTAAAATCACAACGACCGGCGTCCAAAATGACACCCAGATTCATACCCATATGTGCTACTCGAACTTTGCTGACATTATTGGAACCATCAAGGCCTTAGACGCCGATGTTATTTCGATTGAGACTTCCCGGTCACACGGCGAAATCATCAGCGCTTTTGAAACGACCGGCTACGACAAAGAAATCGGTTTAGGGGTCTACGATATTCACAGTCCCCGCGTCCCAAGTGTTGATGAGATCAAAACCAATATCCAACGGGCCTTACGCGTCATCGACGTTCACCAATTTTGGATCAACCCGGACTGCGGCTTAAAGACACGACAAGAGCCCGAAACTCGCGCCGCACTGGCCAACATGGTCGCCGCTCGTGATGCCATTCAGTCGCAACTGAACACGCCTACCAAGTAAAGGGGTGATTTCTATGGATTTAAGACAAGCACTCAAACAACGCGTCCTGGTTGCGGACGGTGCCATGGGGACCCTTTTATATGGTAACTACGGTATCTCATCGGCTTTCGAAAATCTGAACTTAACCCACCCCGACACGATTTTACGCGTCCATCAAGCCTATATCAGTGCGGGGGCCGATATTATTCAGACGAACACCTACGCCGCTAACCGTTTAAAACTAGCCCGCTACGACTTACAAGACCAAGTGACGGCCATTAATCAGGCGGCGGTCCAAATCGCCCACTCTGCCCGGCAGCACGCTGATCACCCGGTCTACATTTTAGGAACGATTGGCGGGCTAGCTGGTGATACCGACCAAGAGATTCAACGGGCAACCCCCGCCGCTATCGCTTCTAGTTTAACGGAACAGCTCGACGCCCTCCTAGCAACCAATCAGTTGGACGGCATCCTACTCGAAACTTACTACGCCTTACCCGAACTGCTGGCAGCGCTCAGACTCGTCAAAGCTAAAACTGATTTACCGGTCATCACCAACGTTTCAATGCTAGCGCCGGGCGTCTTGCGGGACGGGACGACGTTTGCCGCGGCTATTCGGCAACTCGCCAAGGCGGGCGCCGATGTCGTCGGCACCAATTGCCGCCTGGGACCGTACTACCTGGCCCAATCGTTTGAACACCTTGCGATTCCCGAAAACGTTCAACTCGCGGTCTACCCCAACTCCGGGTTACCGGGGACCGACCAAGACGGCGCGGTTGTTTATGACGGCGAGCCCAGTTACTTTGAAGAATACGCGGAACGATTCAGACAGCTAGGACTGAACATTATTGGGGGCTGCTGTGGCACGACACCGTTGCATACCGCGGCAACCGTTCGCGGATTAACGAGTCGCACGATCATTCACCACCGGACGCCGACCCATCAGCCGCTAGCCACGCCATTAGCCCCAGCCAAGGGGCAGCACCCGTTTCTAGCAAAAGTTGCAACGGCTAAAACCGTTTTGGTGGAAATGGACCCACCCCGCAACTTCGACACGACTAAATTTTTTAAGGGCGCACAACGACTGAAAGCCGCCGGTGTCGATGGGATTACCCTATCCGATAATTCCTTAGCCGAAGTGCGGATTGCAAACGTTACGATTGCCGCACAGTTAAAATTGAACTACAGCATCACTCCAGTCGTTCACCTGACGACCCGCGACCATAACTTGATTGGCCTTCAGTCCGAAATCATGGGCTTACACAGTCTCGGGATCGATGACGTTCTCGCAGTGACCGGTGATCCCGCAAAGTTAGGCGATTTTCCCGGAGCCACTTCCGTCAGTGACGTTCGTTCCGTTGAGCTCATCAAACTCATCAAACAGTTCAATAGCGGCATTGGTCCGACTGGAAAATCCCTCAAGCAAGCCAGCGATTTTCGCGTGGCCGGCGCCTTTAACCCGAACGCCTATCGTACCGACGTCTCCGTTAAGTCCATTGAACGTAAACTCGCGTACGGGTGCGACTACATTATTACCCAGCCAGTGTTTGACCTCGCCAACATTTACGCCATGGCTGACGCCCTTAAAGCAAGCAATATTCACGTTCCGGTATTCGTTGGCATCATGCCGCTCGTATCCAAACGCAACGCTGAATTTCTGCACCACGAAGTTCACGGTATTCGACTACCAAAAACCGTCCGCGACCGGATGGCACAAGCAGAACTAGACGGCAATGAACGGGAAGTCGGTTTACAAATTGCCAAAGAATTAATCGATGGAGTTTGTGAAGTCTTTAACGGTGTCCACATTGTCATCCCGTTTAATCGTTTTAAAACGGCCATTGAACTCGTGAACTACGTACAACAAAAGAATCTAACGGCAACCCATTAAAACAAAACGCCTCTAAAGCTCACTTTCATGCTAAAATTAGACATGAACTGCGAACTTGGAGGCGTTTTTGATGTTTCTCATAATTCATATTATTGGCTGGTTGTGGTTAACCGTCATGGTGGCCCTCGGACTCAGCCGTAAAGCGGTCAAATCAGCTAACCGCTACTTAATTTTAAGTCGGCTTGGCTATTTACTTCTTATTGTAACGGGCGTTTATTTGGCCACTAAAACGTTCACCGGCAACTGGTGGCTGACGCTAATCAAGGCCGTCTTGGGTATCGGAACAATCGGTTTAATCGAAGTCGCCTTTGCCCGTAAACAAGAGAGTCATCTCACGGGTCACCTACTGGCGTTACTCAGCCTTGGTATTTTGGTGACGGTGGTTTGTGGTGCGCTCTTGCACTGGAATCTGACTGGTAATTGGATCTAAAAAAGCACCTAGAATTTAAGTTCTAGGTGCTTCAGATTACGAATTGCGATTACTTAAACGTTTCATTAAATTGCGGCGCATGCGCATCTTTTGATTATGCTCCATAAAGATCAAGCGCGAGGTTCCGTAGTTAAACAACCCCACGAGGACTTGGTCAATGATTTTGACCAGTAATGGTCCCCAGAACAATAATGAGATTCCCACGAACATAATCAGGGTATCAAATAGGTACGATAATCCCCGTGTCAGCATGAACCCGATGAACTCGCGGCACCAATGCCAAAGGTCAGTCGATTTAGAATGGAAGACCACCGCTTTATTGGTAAAGAAACTGAATAAAGTGGCCAAAATCCACGCAATTGTGTTTGAAAACAAGTAGTGTTCGAATAAAATAGAATGTAAAATCCAAAAGGCCAACACGTTTACGAGTGCGGCCATAAAACCAAAGATTGCGTATTTCCAAAAATACTGATATCGCCGGTAGACTTTTGTTAACCACTGCACTGTCATTCGCCGCCGTTTCTAAAGTATTATCGTTCCAGTTATTAAAACAATAGCAATATCATAACGCATTTAGTGTCGTGCTGACAAGCACGCACCAAAAATTGGTGTTCGTTCTAAACGTCAATTATACTTATACTAATCTGCAATTCTTTTTGGAGTGAATTCATATGTCAACTTTACCTTTAATCTTGGGGCTCGGTTTGGCCTGCCTACTACTGCTTACGATTTTAATCGTTGCACTGGTTCACGGGCACCGCGTCAAACAAGATGCACAAAAACAGGCCACCTTACTGAAATCCATTCGAACCCGGTTAGTTCAACAAAGTTTGGCAAACCAAGAACAAGAACGGCGGTTAACAAAACTACAAACCCAAAACAACGGTTTTCGTGAACGCCTTCGTCAATCGGTACCCCATCCGATCGAAGTGCCACATACGCGGCGAATCACCGCCAATTCACGGGCAATTTTCCGGTCCTACGTCATTGGGTTGGACTATTATCAAAAGGAATTCGAAGCTGCCTTGGCCGATGCCAGTAAACGGGGGTACTTCAAAATGTACGACGACTACAATGAATCCGGACTCAAAGCCGACTACTTATATGATAAGAAGTACAAAGTTGACGCCAACGCCAACATTGGTGAAATCCAACTCGTCGAAGAAGTCGATGGGCCCCAACGGTCCGTGCGCGTCGAATTAAAAGTCGCTGATCACGGCTACACCATTGGCTACTTACCTAAGAAACAAGTCAACGAGGCCTTTAACGTCATTGATATTTACGCTAACTCCGTCATGACGTTGTCTTCCAAGACTCATTTAACGGGTGGTGAATGGAAAATGGCCATTGACGCGGTTGACGAAATGCAGTACTTAAATGATCCCAATGCTAAGCACCGGGATTTGCAAGATTACGGGTCCATCGATACCCCACTGAGAATCAAGACTGGGAAGAAATCCTACTTCTTGCAATTCACCTTATACGAAATGGAAATCAACAACGATCAGATTCCACTGTATAGCCTCGTGGATACCATTGATGGCCAACGGGGATCCGTCGTTCAAGTGGACGCCGCACCAATCACGTATACGGTGTCCGTTGAAGCGGGATCTAAGCTGGGCAGTAAGGTCAGCGTCATTCCTGAGCAAATTGACCGGGTCATCTGGGTACCCAACTGGAAACAATAAGGACGATTACCGATGAAAAAATTACTATTAGTCACGCTTTTATTAATTAGTATCGGGGTCATGGCATATGTCGACGTTCAAATCATTAGCCAAACGCCCTACCCGAGTTTATCGCAACAATAACCATCGTAAGGAGGCCTGCGACGTGTCAAAAATGCTTACCATCAGCGCTTGCAGTTTGCTCTTATTATTAGCGGGATGCACGTCACAGGCGCAACCGAGTCTATCGACGACCCAAGAAAATACCATTGCCGCTAATAACCGCAAAACGGCGGCTGACCAACAAGCTAAGGCAGAAGATGCTAGTGCGGCTAAACGTTCTGGCACCCAGTATCAAGCAACCAACGACCACATTACTGGCGCTGACAAAGCGGCCGCTGCGGTCAATCAAGTCTTGGACGCCCCTAAAGCACAACTTTTCGTTGCGGTACCAAACGTTAACGTTGATGGTAGTGGGCATCACTATTACCAGGTGAACGCCTTTGCCAAAACAACTAATGGCCAACGGGGGCAAGCTTTAGCCCACTACTTCGTTTACTTAGATGGAAAAATTACCACTAAACAGATCGATTAATTCTGACAAAAAACATCGCGTCCATTTCGTTTATTACTTAACGAAATGGACGCGATGTTTTTGACTCTCAAGTCAGATTCAGGACCACTTTTCGGCTTGAATCGAGCGCCACGGCAAATGAAATCACGGATGACTGGAAGCGGAAATTTTATTGTTACTAACGTTGTTATATCGGTTAATTAGTAATCATTTTTGCCTTTCATCTTTTAGCTAAATCAATTGAAGCAACCATTACTAACCGTTAGATATTCATCAAAAAAGGTTTCTTTTTTTCTACTTTTTAGTTATAATTAACAATGTTGTTAAATATTTATGCCCCAGTGGCGGAACTGGCAGACGCGCAGCGTTCAGGTCGCTGTATTGGCAACAATGTACAGGTTCGAATCCTGCCTGGGGCATTTTTTAACAGATAGTCGGTTTAGGCCGGCACAAACCTTCGACTTGTCGGGGGTTTTTATTTTGCCAAAAAAGATTCTAATAGTTCTGAATTATTACCTTGGTGTACTTTTACCGCCTCATAATTATAAAAAACATATTCATTTTGTCCTGCTTGGAATTCCCAATAGTTTCCTGACGAAACATTAAGGGCTGCAGTGCAATGAATAACTTTATTCTGTTAGCAAATATTGCACCAACACTATTTCACGTACTTTAGTCCCCCATACCCACTCTTTTTGTTATATTTATGCAAAAAAGTTTCAGAATTTCATGAAACAGGCTTTGCAAGCTTCCAAAGAGGTGTATACTAGTTAATGTTGATAAGAAATCAACGTGATGGCGGTATTGGCGAAGTGGTTAACGCACCGGATTGTGGCTCCGGCACGCGTGGGTTCGATTCCCACATACCGCCCTTAGAAGTAAAACAAGTTGCTTTTAAGTGATGTATTTAATAAGTTTATTCCATTACAAAAGAGCATGAAAAACAAATGCCAAAGTTAAAGTATATAATTTTGGATTTAACAATTATCTTTTTCATTATCAGTCTAGTTTTTATTTGGCAAGTAATAGTGTTAGGACCGCTCCGGCACTATGCTATCTTACCGATAATCATTACTGGTATTTTGTTTTTTTATTGGTTGCATTTAGCGTTTAATGATCATAAAGCGTAGGAACACAAACTCTTGACTCCATATAAAAAGCTACTCACAAGTTGGGTTCTTTTTTTATTTTCAAACACAAAAGGTGACCGGCCCTAGCCAGTCACCTTTTTTTCATTCTTCAAACCATTCTTTTAAGGCCATCCCCGTCCGTGACGTAGGAACGTCAACCGATGCACGTGGCGTTCCACTGTACATGATCTGACCACCATAACGGCCAGCATCTGGGCCCACGTCAATCAACCAGTCCGCCTGACTAATCACCGCTAAATTATGCTCAATAATAATTAACGAATTGCCCGCCGCAACTAGTTCATCGAATAACTTCAATAACCGGGCCGTATCTTGCAAATGTAGCCCTGCAGTCGGCTCATCCAACAAATAAACGGTCCCCTTTTTCCCTAATTCAACCGCCAGCTTCAACCGTTGAAGTTCACCGCCAGACAACGTTGTCAACGGCTGAGCCAAGGTCAAATAACCTAAACCGACCCGGTCCAAATCATTTAACTGGGTCGCAACTTTAGGCATCTCCTTAAAGAAGTCCTTTGCGGCCGTTACGGACAGCTGTAAAACGTCCGCAATGGTTTTTCCATGATATGAATAAGACAACGCCGTTTCGTTATATCGCTGACCGTGACACAACTCACAAGTCTGCACGACGGGATCCATAAACGCCATGTTCGTAATCGTGACGCCCTTCCCCTTGCACCGAGGACAAGCGCCCTTACCGTTATAGCTAAACCAACTCGTCGCCACACCGTTCGCTTTACCAAACAACTGGCGCACATTATCTAAGATTCCTAAATAAGTGGCCGGGGTTGAGCGGATATTTAAGCCCACCGGTGTCTGTGCCAGGTCAATATAATCCGTATGCAATTCCTGTTTTAACGCCGTTACTAACGAACTTTTCCCCGAACCGGCCACCCCAGAAATCACCGTCATGATTCCTAATGGGACGTCAACACTCACGTCGTGCAAATTGTTTTCTTGTACGTGGGCTAAATAAATTTGACCAGTTGCGACACGTTCTGTTCGCCAAGTATGTGAACGCCGTAACCAGCGTCCAGTCAAAGTATCTGATTTCAGTAACTCGGGATAGGTCCCCGTGAAAGTTACCTGACCACCAGCTGCGCCCGCCTGAGGCCCCATTTCAACAATGTAATCCGCAAACGCAAACATCGCCGGGTTATGCTCCACGATCAGAATCGTATTGCCTTTATCCTTTAGCTTAGTCAGCGCCCGTTTGATTAACTGAATGTCATGCGGATGGAGCCCCACACTCGGTTCATCTAAGATATAGACCATGTCCACTAAGGCACTCGTCAAATATTTCGCAATCTTAATGCGTTGCGCTTCCCCACCGGACAACGAACTGGTCCCCCGATCAAGCGTCAAATAACCTAATCCAATATCCACCAGTGATTGAATCTTAGTGGTTAGCTCCCGCACAACGTCGACCGCTAATGGCACGTCAATGGCGGCTAAAAAGGCCAAACAGTGCTTAAGATCCATCGCACTCACTTCAGCGATGTTCTTCCCATTAATTTGGTTCGTCAGTACTTCCGGCTTTAAACGGGTGCCGTGACAAGCCGGACATGGTTTACGCGTTACGATTGCCGCGATGGCATCGCGATGATGCTGCGCTTCCTTCTTGCCAATGATCGACCGGCGAATCCGCGGGACAACGCCTTCGTACAAAGCGGTACGCGGAAATCCTTCGCCCGGATGATCCAGCTTTTGTTGGGGCGCGTGCATCAGTAACTCGTACTCCGCTGCGGTGTAGTCCTTAATGGGCTTATCATCGTCGAATAAACCACTCGTTGCGTACCGCCGCCAACGCCACGTGTCTGGCGAAAAGCTCACAAACGTGATGGCGCCTTGATTCAGTGACTTCTCTGGATCAATTAACTGGCGCTCATCGATATCGTCAACGTAGCCGAGACCTTGACAGGTGGGACACATTCCTTGGGGCAAGTTGAATGAAAACGTGTCAGAGTAACCGATAAACGGCCGGCCAATGCGTGAAAATAACAACCGCAGCAAGGAGTAAATTCCCGTATAAGTCGCAAGGGTCGACCGTGCATTTTTCCCTAAGCGCTGCTGAGCAATCACAATGGCAACGGGCAAATGTTCAATTGCTTTAACGTGGGGTTGCCCGTACTTGGGTAAATATTGTTGCGTAAAGCTTGGAAACGTTTCGTTCAGTTCTCGCCGGGATGCCGCGGCAATCGTATCAAATACTAACGACGATTTACCGGAACCAGATAAGCCGACGAATACCGTTGTCGCGTACTTTGGCACCCGCAAACTAACGGACTTCAGATTATTTTGTTGTGCATCCTGAACATCGATAAACCCATGTGTAAATTTTGTTGCCATAGCAACCCCTTCCCGTGCGAACGAGCGCACCACGAAAAAAAGGACTGAAACCGAAGTTCAACCCTTTGTCATTTTAAGCTAAAACTGAACTAAACAGACTCATCCACCAGTTTAACTACCGTACCGTAGCCGGTCACGACTAAAAACCGCGGTGCAACACTCATTTGCGCAATATTCGTATTGAAGTTAACGTAAATTAAACCGTCGCCACCACTGTCCTCCGCTTTTTTTAATAGTGCTGGTTTAACTTGTTCGATTAAATCATCTAAACGTTCAAACTGATCAATTTCGTCCGATTCAAACATTAAGTGTTTCGTTACCGAAACGACCCCTTTAATCATGTGGGCTCGCTGTAAATCTCCGGTTGTCATAAACATCGTTACCAACCCCCTGTTTACTCTAATTTTACTTGATATCCCCCTAGGTCGCAAACGTTGGCAAATTAATTGACCATTTTCAATAGAAAGACTAAATTAGGGCTTAGGGAGTGATATTTTGAAAACAGCAACACAACTTTTACAACAATATACGTTCGAGCCGGTGACCCTCACCACTAAGTTTGAACAACACGCCTTAGCGGTCCAACATCAGGACCGTGAAATTCCATTTGGTCACTTTAAGATTCGATTGAAAAATATCGATAATCAACAAGACTACGAGCTTGAATTGAAGCAACGTTTACAAGTGACCGCCAGCTCCGGGTTCCAGTTACGTTCCCGGCTTCACGGTGTTCGGGTCCATCACGTGGCAAATGCGCCCCGTACTAGTTACCAGGTCCGTACAACTTTGACCATCAAAACGGCTCCGAAAATGGCTGATTCAGTCAAACATGACAAGGTTACCATCGACTGCCTTATTCCAGTTGAACACCACGTGGCAAAAACGTTACCTGATCAAGTCCCGCTATATGCCTTTACGGACAATCACACCCTTGCCATCAACCAAACGGCCATGGCCAAACTCTTTTTAAAGTGTATTGCGAATAGTCCGCTTGCACTCGCAAGCTAGTTTTTGCCCACTTATAATTATTTACATTAAGTATTATAAGTAAATGTGATATTTAATTGCATTTGGCTAATTAATTGCGTACAATGTACTAGAAAGAGTTCAAGGAGGTCAGTTTAATGGCAACGCCAACAAAAAATATTTTATTGGACGAACAATTATGTTTCGCCCTATACACCGCTAGTAAGCGGTTTAACCACTTTTACGCCGAGGCTTTAGCGCCATTTAAGCTTACCTATCCCCAATACATTACGCTACTAGCTTTATGGGAAAATAGTCCGATGACGGTCCGGGAATTAGGTTCCCACGTCAACTTGGACAGTGGGACCCTTACCCCGCTACTCAAACGGATGCAGACACAGGGATGGGTCGAACGGAAACGTGACGAAAACGACGAACGGCAAGTGAATATTTCACTATCCCAAAAGGCCATCGATACTAAGCCCGAAATTTTTACCCACGTGAATACGTGCATGGAATTATTAGGCATGGATGAAAAGACCTATAACGAGACCCGTGACACTGTTAACTTTGCGGCGGATCGAATTAAAAAAGCCGATCCAAGTACCGTTAAATTTACTGGTGACGAATTGTAAAGGATTACACTGAAAGCTCTTGGACAAGTGTCCAGGAGCTTTTTATGATTTCAGTTGTAACATCATCAAGCCAATGGCCGCGGCGTTGATCACAAAGTGCAAAATAATGGCGACTTGAATTTTACCCGATAATCGGTAGACAGTTGCTAAAATCAGTCCCATCATGACGTACGTCAAAAAACTAGGCCACGTAGAACTATTATGCAAGCTCCCAAATACCAAGCCACTTAATAAAACTTTTAGCCACTCACGGTTAAAGAATAGATTCGTCAAGGCACCACGAAAGACGTATTCTTCCATCAAAGGGGTTAAAAAAATTGCGCTGAGACCCATCATCCAGAACGCTAGCGAACTCCCACTCATTAAATTTTTTATTGCAAGATTGTTCTGAGTCTGTGTCTGATGATAAATTAACCGGTTGATGATTTCAAAACTACTTTCAAGAATGACAATGAGCAAATAGCCGCCGAAAATTAAGCGCCAGTCGCGTATTTGCAGCTTCGATAACTGATATACTCCGGTATAGTGGCGCATCGCATTGGCCGCAGCGAAGCTGACCAGGAAAAAGACCACAAAGTAGAGTATGGTCATGGCGATACGCCAGCCAATCATGCTTTGAACTCCTTTAAGTTGGTTAATTAACCTAAGTAACATTGGTGGTGTAATGACCCCCAGGATCAAGCCTACCATGATAAGGACCCGCCAAATCCAGTTCAGACCGCGATCGACTATTTTCATCCGTTCTCACCTCTCGGCCTTATTTTACTGCAGGCCTAGGATTCAGACACGTGTTCGCAAGTCTTACTTTCAGTCGCATTGCCGTATAATTTATAAATTAATCGTTAAAAATAATCAAATAACATATAAAATAAAATCTAAGGTTAAAAAATAATACATAAATTTTTCCTGAATTGTCAAATCAAGTGCAACACTCACAACCCATTCTTATCAATTGGTCTAG
>NZ_JQCL01000050.1 GCF_001438845.1 Lactiplantibacillus xiangfangensis | reverse complement strand
TTACAGCAAATCAGTACCGAAGAACGCACCCCAGATAACTTTTTGAGCCAGATTAAGAAGTTTGTGGCGAAATTGATCGCTGATGTCCCCACACAATTAACCGGCAATTCAGCCATTAAGCAACAAATCAATCACCAACAGCAAGCACAAAAGTCCGCCGAGGTCTTCTTAGAAACACCGCAAGCGACCGTTTTAAATAAACAGAAGTTTTATATTGTAAAGCCTAAGCAAGGCGAAGACTTTACCCTGCCCAAGAAATGGAGCAGTAAGACCCTCGGGAAGACCGCCATTAAAGCGTTGGTCACCAAGGGGGAAACGAGCAAATTAAAGGGTTTCAAGAGCAAAAAAGGAAAGCTGTTTGACGCCAAGTTAAAGCTTGACGGCCATAAATTAAGTTTTGATTTTGATTAGAACCTGCCTACCGCCCTGCACGTTGTT
>NZ_JQCL01000049.1 GCF_001438845.1 Lactiplantibacillus xiangfangensis | reverse complement strand
CGGCCATGATATAATAGTCATTAAATAACGATGACTTTTATGTGGCGCTCACCGATTCCCGTCGGTGGGTGTTTTTTTGTATTCACTTACAAGTACAATTGTATTTCTCTCAATAAAGGAAATCAACACTTTTTTAAAAAATGTATACATTTTTACATTAGTACAAATACTAATGTAAAAATTAGTATTTGTATACTCATTAAAAACGCCTATATTGCAGTCTACATAGAGCTCATGTATACATTTTTACTTTTACACACTTGTATTTGTATACATGTACTAATTTTTGTGCTATGCTTTAAGAGCATTACACTACATATTTATGAGGTGATATTTTGGATAGCAAAGTCATAACATTTTCAAACTTTAAAGGCGGGACTGGCAAGACAACTAATAGTACAATGACTGGTATCGAGTTGGCACGTCGTGGGTATAAAACACTATTAATAGATTTGGATCCTCAAGCTAACGCCACTAATTTATATTTAAAAACTAAAAATAACGTCGGCGGTGAAGTAACTTCTTTTGATGAAACCTTGATGACCGCAATTAAAAACAAAAACCTCAAACCAGCTATCATCAACGTAATCCAAAATTTAGATATTCTTCCATCCTCAGCTGACTTTTCTTTATATCCTAGATATATGGAGAATATAATTTCTGACTACACCGATCGTGTAAAATACTTGTCTACCTTAATAAATCCGTGGAAAGATGACTACGACTACTTGTTGGTAGACGTTCCACCTACAATTAGCCTAATCACAGATACCGCATTATATATGACAGACTACGCGATTGTCGTTCTTCAAACTCAGGAAAGATCGCTTCAGGGTGCCCAGGCATTCATCAAATACATGCAAGATCAAATTATCAATGAATTCCACGCTCCGACATTAGATTTACTAGGAATATTGCCGGTTTTGCTGAAAAATGGTGCCCCTGTCGATAAGAGCACCTTAGCTAAAGCAATTGATATATTTGGTAAAGAAAATATTTTTGACATAACAATTAAAAATATGGAACGCTTAAAACGATATGATGTAACCGGGGTGACATTTAAAGATCAGTTTGATAAAGCAGTTCAAGACGTATACTCCAACGTTACTGATGAAATATTTAGCAGAATGGCTGGTGAATAGGAATGAGCGGATTATTAAACAATCCCAATCTAAAAAAACAACCAAAGACGGACCCACTTGATCGTGGACAAGATATCAAACCCAAAAACACCTTTACTACAGATGATCTTAAAAGTAATAATGGCAAACCATCAAAACCGGGAAAAAGCGTTGCAGATTCTGTTACTTTTTATGCTAACGTTAGAATCAACAACCATATTAAGAACAAAGCGGAAGCTTTATCTGGAATTGGTCTATATAAATCTCAAAAAGATGCCATTGATAACGCATTAGACTATCTCATTGATTCTTTAGACGCTGAAGACAAGCGAAAATTTACTTTTCAATTAGATATTCTGGAGAGTAGAGACGCCCGAACTAGGGGAAAATAATATCGCGCTCTCAGACAACACGTTCAGCTTTTAGACGTATACTTGTCCGTTTAAATTAAGCAGAATGCACACAAAAAAGTCCTCTATTATGCGGAATAGAGGGCTTTTCTGAAATCAGTACATACAGGCTTTGCTTAGGAGCGTTGCTTGTGTCCATTTAGGACATACACAATCATAGCACGTATTTGACAACTATATACACGTATAAGCAAACAATGCACGAGAATGCGTTTATATCACGTCTGAAAATAAAGTCACGAGATTATTACGTTATAAAATCGAAATTTTATTAGACCTCGATTTAAAATTGAAGTGCAACACCTGCTCTACTAGACCAGTTCTTTATTCAGACTCCTCAATTGTCAAATCAAGTGCAACACTAAGAATCTATTCTTAGAAGTGGTCTAGT
>NZ_JQCL01000048.1 GCF_001438845.1 Lactiplantibacillus xiangfangensis | reverse complement strand
GGCAGGGCTAACGGATTATTTAATCTATTATTAAACTTTGCCACCGTCTTAAACGGCTCTACATGGGAAGCCCTGTTCTAGCGGGGCTTCCTTTTTCTGTTTACATTATAGCATGGCTATAACGGACTTGCGACTATTTTAAGTGTAGTTTCTCAAAGGCTAGAGAAACTATTGTTCGTTCTTGAAAATATGTAGGAGCAACGGCCTAAGAACCATATATAGTGGTATAATATGCAATAAAAACTATATGTAGTGTTTGGAAGGTGCAATTCTTGGTTCAAGAGAAACACAACAAACTATTGA
>NZ_JQCL01000047.1 GCF_001438845.1 Lactiplantibacillus xiangfangensis | reverse complement strand
ATAATAGATTAAATAATCCGTTAGCCCTGCCAAAAGCTAAGACGGATTATTTTTTTTGCTGACTTTTGATCAGCTCAACAATTAATGCAATCAAGGCCACGATAAATGTACCGAAAGCTAGCATTAATTGTAAAGCGTCCGAAACGGACACTTAGGCTACTCCTTTCGTTAGGATTTATGGGCTTTAAAGGTTTAACACCATAAGCACCGCCTCCGATCGGAAATAGCCACCGCCTTAACTTCTCTACTTGATTCATTATACAGAGATATAATTCTTTTAGAAACATATTTTTAAATCAGTAGTGTACTTCATTCTAACCTGGATTAGTGTATTAACGTAAGTCATCTTAGTAAGAACATTGAGCATAAAAATACGGTAATTGATTCATTTTATCAGAGTGCTTGCTTATATCTATAGGAGGTTCTATTTTGAATATTCAATCTGTAAATAGTTTTTTAAGCAAAAAAGCAGAATCCCTAAAGTCTATAAAAGCTAATGTAACAGTTGATGGAAGAGGTTTGATACCACGATTTTTCTATAGAGGACAGTCAAATGACTTCAAAAGTAGTAATAACGTTGCTAGCATCTTTAGACAAAAAGAGCTCTCCGGATATACCCATGAATATTCATTTACTAATGAGTACATGCGTAGGTACGCAAACGATTTTAACAATTTAGAAAACAATTTTTCTCGCCTGTCTTATATGCAACATTTTGGCTTGCCAACTAGGTTATTAGATGTAACGACCAATGCTCTTGTCGCTCTTTATTTTGCCTGTCAATCTCATCTTGATTCTGAAAGACATGAAACAGACGGGATAGTTACCATGTTTTTTTCTAACAAGACACAAAATATTGATGATTTCACATACTATAGTAGTCGCAGTGACACCGTGGAAGTCTTATCAACATTAGCATTGATGGACGAAGAAAAAAAGAAAAGTATTTATAGAAAAATATCTTCTTTCAACAAAAATATTGATGATTTGTTGAAAGAAGATGAAAATCATTTATACCAAAGTTGGTACATGGATCTGGTCAAGCAGTTCCCAGAGGGCTATTATGAACAACTTTCTGAGGAAAACCAAAAAGTATATGACTCACTAAATGATTTCTATAAAGAAATAAATCAGTCTTATGAAATGCAATGCCTGTATCATGATATTAAAAGAGATACTGGTTATTTTGCTGATCTAATCAACTTTAGAACTTTACTTCACCCATTTTTCGTCGAACCTTCAATTAATAATGAACGCTTACGAGCTCAAAGTGGTTTTTTCCTTTTTGAACCTTATGATGGTACATCATGTAGCTTGGAAAATATTCATGATGATATTGATAACAAAGTATCTCTGTACAATGGACACAATGAGCCAATTAGATTAGTAATTCCTGGTGAAAAAAAGCAACAAATTTTAAACGAATTAAATCAATCATTGGAAATAAACCAGGCTACTTTATTTCCAGACAAAGAAAATGTGGCTAGTTATATAAAAAATAATTTTTAATAAAAAATGTTTAAAGGCCGTTAGGGTATGCCTTAATGGCTGTTTTTGATAGCATACTATACTTGGATTTATAGATGTTTATTAAAACTGTCTAAATGAGAAGACCAGACATTGTTTTATTAGTATGAAAAGAGGTGATGAACATAGCGGAACGTCCAATTTTTGTAGAAATATGAGCAGCAAGACGTTCTCTAATTTTTATTGGTATAGTAGATTGTAAAATTAATCCGAACGCTGTTCGGACAAAAAAGATCAGCTTCCTCTAAAATGGTGTTTACCACAAACCCATCTTTTAGGAGCTGATCTTTTGTCTAGTATA
>NZ_JQCL01000004.1 GCF_001438845.1 Lactiplantibacillus xiangfangensis | reverse complement strand
TCCATTCAACACCCAGAACGCCATATCACGGAAAAACAGTTCTACAAAATCATGAGCAAGGTTGGCGATCTGTTAGGAATTAATTATCTAGGGACCCATACGATGCGTAAAACCGGGGCTTATCGCGTTTACACGCAATCAAATTATAATATTGGCTTGGTCATGCACTTATTAAATCATTCCAGTGAAGCAATGACTTTAGCTTATTTAGGCTTAGACCAGGCTAGTACTGAAACGATGCTGGATAAAATTGATTTTGGTTAGGAGGCTGGCTTTAT
>NZ_JQCL01000046.1 GCF_001438845.1 Lactiplantibacillus xiangfangensis | reverse complement strand
GTTTGGGCCACTTCGGCCTGGTAAGGTTCACATCGAGCTAATTCATAAGAAATTGTGGCAGGTGATCGTTTTAGGCGATCGCTCATTTGGATATTGGACAGGCCTAGTTCACAAAAGGTTTCGATTTTAATTCGTTCAGAATAGGTTATACTAGACAAAAGATCAGCTCCTAAAAGATGTGTTTGTGGTAAACACCATTTTAAGGGAAGCTGATCTTTTTTGTCCGAACAGCGTCGGATTAATTTTACAATCTACCATTTAATAGCATTAGTTGCCATTTGAGGCTGCTCGTTGTTCTTCAGCCTTAACCCGGTCTTTAATGTACTTAGCTGAAGTTGCTAACTTTTCCTGTTCAGTGGCTGTTAAGTCGAGCTGCAATTGTTCAACTACTCCATCGCGGCCAACTACTGCCGGGTACGAAAGGTAAGTGCCATATTCTTCGCGGTAATTAGACACTGGCATTTCTGTTCGGGCATCACTCAATAAGGCGTTAGTCAGACGAACCGCCGCTGTTGCTACCCCATAATTGGTATATTTTTTGCCCTTATAAACCATATAACCGCCTTTTCGCGAACGTTCTTCGACATCAGCTAAATTCACATGCCGTTCTTTAGCCAGATCAACCACCTGCTTGCCCAAAACGCGAACTGTCGACCAGGCGGTAAACTGAGAGTTACCATGTTCACCAAGATTAAAGCCAACTACCGATCGGGAATCTACATTTAAGGCTTCGCCAACGCAAGCCCGCATCCGAGCTGAATCTAGCAGGGTTCCCGTCCCCAGCACGTGTTCTTTAGGGAGCCCCGTCAGTTTTTGATACATGGAGGTAATAACATCACATGGATTAGTTACGTCGACTAGCTTACCATGAAAGCCATTATCAACCAGTTTTTTTGCTACTAACGGGACTTGGGTACGGGTAAATTTAAATTCTGCAAAACGATCATGATCAGGCGTATCAACTAGCTTCGATTTACCAAGGGTCGAAACCACCACATCACAATCAGCCAATTGTGAATCATCGTTAACGGTCAAATTAGTATGATAAGGCAGGTTTGCCATTGCATCTCTTAAATCAAGCGCATCAGCGCGAACCTTTGCTTCGTTCGTGTCATACAGTGCTAAATCATCCGTAAATCCACAAGCAACGAGGTAATGAGCAACGGTTGCCCCGACATGTCCCATTCCAATAACTGCTACTTTCCTAGTCATAATAAGACTTCCTTTCTGATTGAACCCGCTAATTAATCATTGACATTAACAACCACATCACCGAACCCGTGGTCAAACTTAGCTTCCCACTTGCCTGCTGTTAAGTGTGGAGGTAAGAGAAAGGTACCAGATGAAACTAGCTGTCCCGCTCGGAACCGTTTACCCTGGGCAGCAAGTTTACCGACTAGCCATTGCAAAGACTTAAAGGGATTACCAAGGACTTCACTAGACTGCCCTGTCGCTTCTTTTTGTCCATCATGATAGAGAGTCGCACTTACGTTGGCAGCATCATCAACAGTTGAGAATACTTCATCTGCTGGCCGCTCACTGCCATACACGACGTAACCGCCAACTGCACAATCACTCATAACACAGTATTTATTTAGGTCGGGGAACCAGTCAGCAAACCGACAGTCAGGGAGCTCCAAGGTTCCACAAACGGTGGTCTTATGACGAAGATCATCTAAACTATCGCTTGGTAATAAGTCTTCCGTTGCGCGAAAGCCTAATTCAACTTCTAATAACGGAGCCATTGTTTGCCGCTTTAATGATAAGACCGCTGGTGATGGTAAAAAGTGTGAATCAACTTGTTGTCCATACAGTGGGCTATCAGCATCAAACATATCCTGAGTTTGCTGGCTAGTCAGCGAAACTTTGTAGCCGCCGGTTGGTAACTGCTTTAACTGGGCAACGCAATCTTGAACCGCATAGGCCGTTTCATCATCGGTTACAACCCCTTCCCAGTCTGCTCTTTTTAGTGGCTGCTTAGTTTGATAAGCATTAAACAGTGCTTGGGCAAATGATTTTTGTTGTGTATTTAAGGTAACGTTTTGATTAGTCATAATTTTTCCCTCCATTATGGCCAGTTGCCGTTACCATGAAAATCTTATTCTAACTTTGTAACTACAACTGACACGTCCATTTTCTAATTTTACTTTTCACAATATTGATAATGCCTGAAATGTCGCTATCTGACATTTCCACCACCTCCTTTAAGGCCGAAATTGCTTGATTGCGTTTCTTCAATTATATTTACTTAGTGTAATCCACTGATTTGGTTTCCTTTGTCAAAAGTAAAGCAACGATTGAGACCAAACTCATAAATGCAAGGTAGTAACCAACTGCGTGGATCCCCCATTGTCCAACTAACCAAGATGCAATAGTTGGGGCAAAAGCAGCACCAATGATAGCGGACATATTGTAAGCAATTCCAGCACCTGAATACCTTGTACTTGTTGGGAAGAGTTCAGGCAGCATTGCACCAACTGGACCATAGATAACTCCCATTGCTAAGAAACCAACCAACAAGAAGAATAAAGTTCCAACAACGTTTTGGTGTCCTTGGAAAAAGAATGGAAATACAAACGAGAATACGAAGATGGCTGCAGTTCCTGCAAGCAATACTGTTCTGCGGCCAAATCGGTCTGACAAAATTGACGAATAAACAATCATTCCGGCAAATACAACGATTGATCCCATCAATAACATCAAGAATTCACGGCTATCAAATCCAAGCACGGCAGTTCCATAACTCAATGACCAAGTTGAAAGTAGAAAGAAGAACGTGTAGGAAACAGCCATAATAAATGTTCCTTGGAGGATTTGTTTCCAGCTCTTAGTGAATACCTGTGCCAATGGTGCTTTTTTGACGTTATCCCGTTTTTGAGCCAATCGGAATAATGGAGTTTCTTGCATCTTTCTTCTCACCCAAAGTCCGAAGACAACCAGAACAGCTGAGGCAACGAATGGTACCCGCCAACCGAATTCTACCATCTGTGACTTGGTCAATACGGTTTCCAAAATAACGTATAAACCGTTACTCAAAAAGAATCCAATTGGAGCACCCAGTTCAGTAAACGAACCAAATAGTGCCCGCTTACCCTTTGGAGCGTTCTCAGTGGCAACTAAAACGGCCCCTGACCATTCACCACCAAGACCAATGCCCTGAGTAAATCTTGCTAAACATAGAAGTAAAATTGCAGTCATTCCCAAAGTTCTGTAACCGGGAAGAAAACCAATGACAACGGTAGATAGCCCCATCATCAGCAATGAGACAACTAATGCCCGCTTACGACCTAACTTATCGCCAAAGTGACCAAATAATAGCGACCCTAGAGGGCGAGCTACAAACGCAACTCCGAATGTCAGTAAACTAAGGATCATTGCGATTGTTGGGGTTACTGATGGGAAAAAGACGTTTGGAAAATATGTTGCTGCGGCAGTACCGTATGCATAAAAGTCAAAAAATTCAATTGCGGTTCCAATCATAGATGCCATAATGACAGTTTTAACTGGATCTCGTTCCATTTTGGCAACTTTTGCTTCTGTTAAAGAATATGTATTTGATATTTCTTCCATTTGCTCCACTCCTATTCAATCAAAACAAGTAAATTCTACCAATAATTGCAGTCTCATTCATAATTAAGGGAAGTTTGTCACCTCCTTAAAAATAAAAAAACACCAAGGACCTTAAGACAGTCCTTGGTGTTAAATAACCAATTCTGCCCGCTTGCTTGCGGGCACATCAATTCGCCCGCGCATTAAATAATAATAATTACGCGGGTAATAATGGTGTTCAATTTAAATGTTGAATTGGTCATTTTCATTCCTCTTTTCATGAATTGTATAGAATACTATCACGGTTAATATTAAAAGTAAATAAGAAAATGAAAGCTTTTCAAATTTTATTTTTAAAAACAAAGTCACTTTCTACATATTTAGACCTTTATTGCGATATTATAATTACAGTAAATATATTTTAAAGGAGTTTTAATTATGAAAGTCATCAACGTTGAACTGTCAGTAATTCCAGGTAAACAGGCTGCTTACGAGGCTTTTATTGCCGATTTAGTTGCTGGCTCAAGTAACGAAGCCGGAAACATTAGTTATCATCACTACAAGGATGTCAATTCAAAAACCGAGTATGAGATCATTGAACATTGGAAAGATGCTGACGCTGTTGAATTCCACAACAACACTCCCCACTTTCAAAAGTTCTTATCTGGAATAGGTGACTTTCTAACTAAGGATCCGGTTATCATCCGAATGGATTATGACGAATAGTCAGCTTTAAAATCCGGATGGTACCGATCAGCACCAAGAGTGTTACAATCTACCTGATATTAAAAATTTCTTTCTCAATTGTTATTCTAAACGTCATCGTGAGCGCGTAACTCGGGTTGTCATGGACTTTAATTCTCAATATCAACCTGCTCTTCGAACACTCTTTCCACACGCCAAACTGATCGTGGATAACCTTCATCTTGTTCAAATGGCCGTACAAGCTTTGAATCAAACTCGGGTACAACTCATAAAAAATATGACTACGGACGGGTATCAAATGATTTCGCAGAAGGTGTGAACCGTAAAATCAAGCAAATCAAAAGAACCGCGTATGATTACAAGAACTGGAAAACCTTTATTTATCGAATTCGGGATTGGAATCAAAATCGAAAAAAGAAACCAATTCGTAAATAAATTGGTTTCTAAATATAACTTCGTCAACACCGGTTGACAGAGGCACCTTTAATATCTCCTGTGGACATTGGCTTTTTTAAATTTGAATTATGCCTAGAAGCCTATGTTAGAAGTCATAGTCGCCGCTACTCATAGCTTCAGCATTACCCATTAGATAGCCAGCACCAACTTGTGAAAAGAAATCATGATTGGCCGTTTCGGTTGAAATTCCGTTCATTACGATTGGGTTGATATCTTTAATCTCAGCATTGGGGAAGCGAGATTCGAAGCCCATATTTTGGAGCGCCTTGTTGGCGTTGTAGTGAACGAATTGTTTAACGTCTTCCGCTAAACCAATCGGCGCGTAGACTTCTTCGGTGAACGCAAACTCGTTCTCAAGGAGATCATCGAGCAACTCATCCATCCACTTTTTGAATGGTTTTTGTTCAGTCACTGATAGCTCGTTATATCCCAATTGGAATTTGTAGCCGAGGTAGGTACCATGAACAGATTCATCGCGGATCACTAGTTTGATGACTTCAGAAAGATTTGCCAGCTTATTGTTACCACGGTACCAAAGTGGGGTAAAAAAGTTGGTGTAGTACAAAATTCCTTCAAGAAAGACGCTTGCGACTTTCTTTTCAAGGTTGTTTCCCGTTTGATAAATATCATTGATCCGTTTGGCTTTGTATTGCATTCGGGGATTATTGTTCATCCACTTAAACACTTCGTCAACAGTGGCTTGATCGTTCAAAGATGTCAAAATAGTGCCGTAACTTTTGGCATGAATTGACTCCATCATCAAAAAGTCATTGAGGACTGCTGCTTCTTTTCGTGTCCGAACGTCGGGCCGCATCACGTCGACTCCTTCTTCGGATTGGAGTGTGTCCAGCAAGGCTAATCCACCCACAACCCGATTGATAACCGATTTTTCGGTGCCAGAGAGTGTCCGCCAGTCCCGTAAATCATTAGAAACAGGTACTCGCGTATCCAGCCAGTATTGTGCCGTTGCTTTATCCCATACATATTCGTCAAGTTCGTCTTCGATGATGTCCCAATTAATTGTTTTATAGCTCATTAGTTGAATACTCCTTAAAAGTCGTAGTCGTCATCGGTCATTTTTTCAGTGTCCGATTCATTGTTTGCAGCCGTTACCTGTTGCAAGAATTGATTTTGGTCAATCATCAGTTCTTTGAGTTGCGCCACTAGTGAAGACGGTTGAACTTCGTAGACAGCGTTAAAGCCAAGTGACATTAATGCATGATTGGCACCATAGGAGGCCAGATTGATGGCTTCGGTGGCATCGTCAAGGTTAGCTTCTAAGAAATCTTTTTCAGTTTGCATGAGTTGATCAAACTGGGTGTTAATCCAATGCTGCAGTTCGGCTTGGTCACTTGACGCGAGGTCTTCAAACCCAAGGTGAAATTTGTAGCCGACATAGGCACTAAAGATGGCACTTCCACGAAGAATATTGGCCAACATTTGGTAGGTATTGACGAGAGAATGGGTTTGAAGGGTTGGCCAATATTTACCAAATGAAAGGCCAGTTTCGGTCAAAATAAAAAGGGCTTTTTTTTGTAAAGCCGTGCCATTGGTGCTCGTTTGAGCGAGTTGGTCGATTTCAGCTTGCAAATTGGCATTATCATCTGCCCAAGTAAAACTTTCACCGCCGTTACCCGGAATCAGAGCCCGGAAAATGGTCGTACAGCTTTTGGCATGGACTGATTTCATAAAGGTAATGGTGTTTAATACGGATTCTTCTTGTTGAGTTCTCCGATCGTGGCGAATAGCAGGGGTGCCAACTTCTGATTGGTAGACGGCTAACATTGATGTACCTGCCAACATACGAGTAATGGCCTGTTGTTGAGTGTCTGCTAGCTGTTGCCAAGCTGGTTGATCATTCGTGACGGGAATCCGAATGTCCAACCAAAAGTTAGTGGTGAGTTGTTCCCACGTGTATTTATCGAAATTATCTTTAATATCATCCCAGTTAATTGCTTTGTAGTATAAATAGTCCATCGTTATTTGTTCGTCTCCTTAATTAGGATTCATGGGTATATGGGTCTTGTGACCCAATAACGTATGCCGGTGTGTTAAACGGACGGTAAGACCCCAAGTGAATTTCCTAGATCATGCATGATTCACATTCATTTGCCGTTTTAATTTCATCGTCTTCTGTGAATGTTCGAATGTAGTAAAGTGACTTGATGCCCTTGGTCCAGGCGTAATTCCGTAACCGGTTAAGGTCCCGGGTCGTCATCTTCAAGTTGTCATTGTCCTTCCACTCGTAAAGGTCGGGTTTCAAAACTGAACGCATGAACAGTGTCAGACTCATGCCTTGATCAATGTGTTTTTGCGCTACGGCATAGGTATCGATGATTTTGCGTTGGTCGATATCATATGCGGGCGTGTAGTAGGGCAAAGTTTCGTTAGACAGGTAGGGTGCCGGGTAGAAGATTGATCCCACTTTATTTTCCTGCCGTTGTTCTACTAATTGTGTGATTGGGTGAAGTGACGCACTCGTTTCATTGACGTACGAAATGGAACCATTCGGTGCCACGGCAAGTCGGTTACGATGGTAAAGGCCATCCGCCATGACGGCCTGTTTGAGGGCCTCCCAGTCGGCAACAGATGGTAATTTAATGTTTTTGAAAATCTCTGCAACTTTAGTGCTCTTAAATTCAAAGTCTGCGTTCAAGTATTGATCGAAGTAACTACCATCAGCGTACTTTGATTGGTCAAATTTAGCGAAGGTTTCGTGGCGTTCACGGGCAATTCGATTGCTCGTAGCGAGTGAATAGTAGTTTAAGGCTAGGAAGTAGGCATCAGTAAATTCAAGGGCCTCTGGTGAGCCATACTCAATTTGGTGGCGTGCAAGGGCAGTATGCAGACCCATAGCCCCTAATCCAATCGTGTGGTAAAGTTCGTTACCATGTTTAACAGTCGGTACTTCCTTAACGTCGGTTGTGTCAGTTACGAGGGTGAGCGCACGAACAGCAACCTCAACTGAGTGACCGAAGTCCGGCGAGTCAATCATATTCATGATATTGGTTGATCCGAGATTACATGAAATATCGGTGCCAGTTGTCTTGTACGATAGGTCATCGTCAAGTTTTGACGGTTCTTGAGGCTGTAAGATCTCACTACAAAGGTTACTCATAATAATTTTGCCATCGACAGGGTTAGTTTGGTTGGCCGTATCAATGTTCAAGATGTAAGGATAACCAGATTCTTGTTGGAGTTGAGAAATCTTTTGTTCTAGTTTCCGCGCGTTAAAGACTGACTTCTTAATATTGGGGTTAGCGACCATGTTGTTATATTCTTTGGTGATATCGATGTAAGCAAATGGCGTACGATATTCACGTTCGACATCATAGGGGCTAAAAAGATACATTGGTTCGTTAGTCTTGAGTAATTCATAATATTTATCAGGAACAATCAAACCGAGGGACAAGGTCTTCACCCGAATTTTTTCGTCCGCATTTTCCTTTTTGGTATCCAGAAAATGTAAGATGTCAGGATGGAAGACGTTGAGATAAACCACTCCGGCGCCGTTCCGTTGCCCAAGTTGGTTACTGTAGCTAAATGAGTCTTCAAGTAACTTCATCACTGGTACAACGCCAGACGAGGCGTTGGAAATCTGCTTAATAGGATCACCTGAGGCGCGCAAGTTTGACAGGTTAACGCCGACGCCCCCACCGATTCGAGATAGTTGAAGGGCAGAATTAACGCCACGTCCAATTGAGAGCATGGAATCGGCCATATCAATTAGGAAACACGACACCATTTCTCCGCGGCGCTTTTTCCCCGCGTTGAGGAAAGTGGGAGTGGCGGGCTGGTAACGCTGTGAAATTAATTCATCGGCAACGTCATTAGCAAGTTGCTCATCACCGTTTGCAAGGTAGAGAGCATTGAAGACAACACGGTCGATAAAGCCTTCCAAGAATTGTTGTCCGTCGTTGGTTTTCATGGCGTACTGTGTGTAAAACTTGTACGCGCCGAGAAAGCTGCGGAAATGGAAGTGATGGTCTTTCATTCGGTCGAACAAGGACCGCACAAATTCGTGGGAATACTGATTCAAGATATCTGGATCAATGTAATCTTCGTCGACTAAGTAGTTTAATTTGGCATCCAATGAATCAAATTGTTTAGTCTTTGGTTCGACCGTCTCTTCAAAATAGGCCTTGAGGGCTTCTTGATCGTAATATAGCGGAATTTCTCCGTCGACAGGGATGTTTACGAGGTTATTTAAGTAAAAATAGGTATTTTCCATTTCTGGGGTGCTAGTTACCATTAGGGATTACTCCTTTGTTGTTTGAAAACAAAATTGATTGCGATAGGTTAAGATGGCATCGGCAATGCGAGGAATGTCGTGTGCGGTGCCACGTAGCTCAAAATCGGTAATGTAAGGAAAATCGAAGCGTTTAGCATATTGTTTAGCCGTGAGTGCAAACTGCTTATTAAAATTACGATTACCGCTACCGATAATACCGTAGCAATGCTGGTAATTGCCTTCGTACGCGAGGTAATCTCCCAAAATAGTAGTTAATATTTCAGTATAACCGTTATTAACCCCATTACCACCTTTAAGAAAGGCTGGTAGGAAGGTAACAAACGGCTGGTCAAGAGTGGTGAATTCAGGGTGTTCTTTAACATTAATGGAACTAACCCGAACATGACGTTCTTTCTCAAAGTATGTTGTCAGTCTGCTAATAAAATATTTTGTGTTGCCACTCAAGCTGATGTAGAGGATATTTATGGTTTCCGTAACTAATCATCGTCCTTTTTCTATATATGGTGGTTAGAATGACATTATAGCACTACATATAGTAATTGCAACAATCAGGTAAATTAGTTAAAGGTCTGATTGAGTTAAAAATTGTGTTGAAAAGTTCATGCGAGGTGGCTAAAATGAGCCCACTATTGGTATTTTCAGCTTCACTAAAGGACGATTATTCATGCGGCTGTGAGTCTTGCGAGATGACTTTACCCGTCGGCGTAACTTCATTGTCAGTTCACTGTTAGTCAGTTCTAAGCGGCCGTCGACGGACATGGTAGTTCCGGTTGGTTCATTTTGAACCAGTGTACAAAGGAATCAACACTGTGAATACGCGGCTTACAATGCAATCCAAACACTAATTGGCGGAAGAATTCAGGTACCCTTAACACCTAACTTACAGCGCGACAGGCCATCCGATGGTTGTCATAAATCAATTGAGCATTATCCGCAAAGTAGGCCTTAAAAAGCTGATGATTAGCACCAATTTGACAACCCGTTCCACATTTCAACTCATGACTGATCGTACTAGAGTTGCGATGAAGGTCACTGGCAATCCGACGGCTGGTCTTGCTGTCGAATTGACGAGCCATAATTAATTCGGTAGATTGCAACTTTAATCCAAATTTTTTGACAAATTAGTCAGCATGACTTGGCAAGGTGTTTGCCAGTTGAGTACTTTAAGCGGTCTTTGGTTAATTTGGAGTAACAGAGTTGTCAAATCTTGAGCACTAATGTGCTCAAAACAAGTCCCTTTAGGGTAAAAATAATGTAAGTTCCGATTAAAGCGTTCATTACTAGCGCGTTCAGCCGGTGGCATAAGTATGACAGTAATAGACCCTGGATACCTTACCGTGGTTCAAATGAAACCAGGCCGCTTAAAAGTTGTTAAAAACTCAGTCAGTGCTTCATTGACGGTTGCTGCTGTCTGATCTTTTAGCTGGTAAGCCCAAAGAAAACGTGATTTACGATCGAGTAAAGTTAATAAAACTGCCTTACTATGTCCTCGAGGGCCAACAACCGTATCCATTTCAAAATCACCGATGCGATTACGTTGATTAATTACGCTTGGTCGTTTTTCAATTGACTGACCTAATGATTGGTTATACTTGGACCGTTGGTCAACGTACGCCGTTGGCGTACGCCATGTTCAGGTAGATCATTCAAGGGAAAATCAATTTTCCCCTGATTTAACCAATTGTAAATAGATTTAGTAGCTAGTTTAAATTCGTGAGCAATCATTTCTGGTGACCAGCTTAGACGTAAATGGTTTAGAATGGTTTGCTTTAATTCGTCACTCAGTTTAGTTTTCCGACCACATCGTGATCGCCCATTTGGATATTGGACAGCCCTAGTTCACAAAAGGTTTCGATTTTAATTCGT
>NZ_JQCL01000045.1 GCF_001438845.1 Lactiplantibacillus xiangfangensis | reverse complement strand
CCGCTCATTCGCCGATTAAGCTCATGATCTTCAAATTCTGGTGGTAATTGTTGTTGTTCGAGCAATAGGTCAACGGCTGATCGAACTTCGTCAATAATAGTTTTATCTAAACTGGCTAATCGCTTTAGATCAGCATTAAAGGTTGCACGCGGTTTAAATCTTAGTTTTTTCATTGTTTAAACTGACCCCAATAATCATCATTTGATTCAACAATTTCATCATCAGGTAAAACATGGCGTTTAATTAACTGATCACGCGCAATTGCATAGTCTAACGAACCTTCTTTAGCTTTTAATGCTCTTTCTAACCAGTCCATTTTTTCTTGCGAAACGATGGCCACTGCGCGACTATTTGAACGAGCAATATAAACGGTTTCGTCTTCGTCATTAACTTG
>NZ_JQCL01000044.1 GCF_001438845.1 Lactiplantibacillus xiangfangensis | reverse complement strand
GACCAATTGATAAGAATGGGTTGTGAGTGTTGCACTTGATTTGACAATTCAGGTATTGAAAAAGTTGGCCAAGCCATTCAAGGTTGGTTACGGGAAAAGAAACAATTGCACACGGAAGGGATGCACACTAACGAAGGTTACTTAGTCCAAGCCAAGGAAGAAGATAGCTGGAAGAAAATCGTTGGTATGGATTCCGCAATTCAGGTCCAGATTTTCAAAGCTGGTGAAGACCAGATTATGGTCAACGTTGGTTCTGGTAAATGGGTTGACAAGGCTGGTGCCGCAACTATCGGGATGGTGGCATTTGCACCACTAGCTGTGACGGCGGCAATTGGCGCTTGGAATCAGAAGAAGCTGCCCGATGAATTATTCGAATTTGTGGAACAATTTATTTTAAGCGGTGGTAAAACGGTCATGGTTTCGATGTCTGCGAGTCAAGACATTAAGGATGGCGAAGTTGTCTGCCCTAACTGTAAAGCCGTCAATAAAGCGGGCGCCAAGTTCTGTGTTTCTTGTGGGACGAAGTTAGGCAAGGAATGTCCTAATTGTCATGCATCAGTGGGCTTAGACACGAAATTCTGTCCAGAATGTGGGACTGATTTAAATCCAAAGCCAAAAGAAGTCACTTGTCCAGACTGTCAAAAAGTCGTTTCAGCTGACACGAAGTTCTGTCCAAATTGTGGACACGCTTTTAATTAGCGGGGATTGGATTAATGAAAATTTGTCCGAATTGCGGCAGTCAGAATCCTGCTGACGTTAGTTTTTGTGAAAACTGTGGCACTAAGCTAGCAGCGGCACAAAAGCCCTGTCCACAGTGTCAGACGTTGAACCCAAGTGAAAGTCGTTTCTGTGAAAATTGTGGGTATGATTTTGAAGCGGTGAAGCCAACGCCATCCACAAAGAAGCAGGCTGATCCCAAGCCTGAAAAGCCAACTAGTTCAGCGGATGCACCGAAAGCAGCCGTTGCTAAGGTGACGTCTGCGCCATCAGAGCCAAAGCGCCCCGTTGAAACGACGAGTCAACCAACCCCAAGTCCGTCACGGTCACAAGCCACGCCTAAAAAAGATCGCTCTAAATGGCAGTGGATTGCTGGGATTATCGTCTTAATTATAATTGTCGGGATTGGGGCCTACTTAGTTTATGGGCATTCTGAAACCAAGTCTGCTTCGGCGCCAAAACGAGTGGCAAAAACGGCTCGTTCTAGTGCGCAGTCAAAACAGTCGCGTGCGAGTTCGTCGGCAACCAGTGAATCGTCAACGAGCGCATCAGCTCAGACCGTTCACTTTGATCAATCCCAAATTAAACAGGATATTGCGTCAACGGTCGGCTCGATTGGTGGCACGAATTCTGTGTATGTGTCGCCCGTTACTAGTAAGCAAAGTGTCCTAGTTAACAACGGGACGCAGTCTTCAGCTAGTAGCATTAAATTGTATATTTTGGTGACGGCGTATGCGATGGACAAGGAAGGTGTGCTGAACTTAGATCATACCCATACCGTAACGGATGATGAAAAAGTCGGTGGGACCGGTGTTATTCAGAACATGGATGCCGGGACGAAGTTAACGTACCGTGAAATCCTGGCACATATGATTGATGACAGTGATAACACCGCGGCTAACATTATCATTGATAAGCTAGGCGGATTTAGTTTAATCAATGACAAGATTGCCAGCATGGGTGCCACTGATACTAAATTGCGGCGCAAAATGATGGATACGGACGCAATTAGTGAGGGACACGATAATACCACTTCGGCTCGGGATATGGGTGTCACGTTGAAAAAGATTTACAATCATCAGCTAGTATCGAAGTCCGCTGACGATGAAATGTTAGCCATTTTAGCGAAGAATCAAAATCGGACCAAACTGCCGAAACTATTGCCAAGTGAGGCAACGGTTTACAATAAAACCGGTGAATTTTCAGACTACGGCGTTCAAAACGATGCCGAAATCGTCAAAAATTCACATGGTGCGTTCGTGGCGGTTGTTCTTTCTGAAGATGGGGACGAATCCGACCAGATTCCAGCGATGACTAAATTAGGGTTAAAACTTTATCAAAATATTTTGGAGTAGTGAGGGAAAAGTATGAAGTATTGTCCACATTGTGGGAAACCAGTTAGAGACGTAGCTAAGTTCTGTACAAGTTGCGGGAACGCATTAACGCCAGGTCAACCTGCTGAAGCACCCCAAG
Organism: Lactiplantibacillus xiangfangensis; assembly: GCF_001438845.1. GTDB lineage: Bacteria > Bacillota > Bacilli > Lactobacillales > Lactobacillaceae > Lactiplantibacillus > Lactiplantibacillus xiangfangensis. Next base: position 1,500 of record NZ_JQCL01000044.1, on the reverse strand, counting down.
AGCAGAATCAAGTAAAAGGAATTTACGAAAGCGCCACTGCCAAGTTAAATCAATATACTGGCGAGGAGGGTGCCGTGAAGGTCAATCTTTCGGATCTTTTTTCGGAAGTCTTCAAGCACCATTCAAAGGATGAAGCTAATTCAATCTTTATCGCCGGGACGAAAACCACGACGCCAGCGTTGGCGGATGTTTCAGATGAATGGGCTAAGCCATGGCTGTTTTCACGCATCTTACTTGGATTTTTAATTGCTTTTGCCGTGTTGTTATACATGGCTGTTAATTTCGATAATAGCAACGCGATTCCTGGGCTGATTTTAGTTGGGGCCTTTGCAGTACCATTTTCTGGCTTAGTCTTTTTCTTTGAAGCGGATGCCTTTAAAGATGTGAGTCTATTTGAAGTCATCAAAGTTTTCTTCATTGGCGGAATCTTCTCAATGGTCGTTACGCTATTTTTATATCAATTCGTTTCATTTAGTACGACGAGCCAAATCACAGGTGTGCTGACGTTAAAGGATTCGTTATCGATTGGTCTTGTTGAAGAGTTGGGAAAAGTCCTTATTATTACTTATTTTATTAGCCAACTCAATGTTAAGCATATTCTAGACGGGATCCTGATTGGTGCTGCTGTTGGAGCGGGATTTGCGGCCTTTGAAACTGCCGGTTATATTTATAATGCCGGTGCGGAGCAGCTGATTGAGGTTGCAATCTTGCGTGGTTGGTCAGCGGTTGGTGGTCATTTAGTTTGGGCTGCAATCGCTGGTGGAGCCCTAATGGTGGTCAAGCGTGACCAGCCATTCAAATTCAGTCAGTTATTAGACACTCGTTTCTTAGTTTTCTTTGTCCTGGCTGTCGTTATGCATGCGGCTTGGGACTGGGATGTGACGATTCTGGGCAGTGACTATTTGAAGTTAATTCTACTAATCGTGGTTGCTTGGATTGTTGTCTTTGTGCTGATGAGTGCTGGCTTGAAAGAAATTATGCATTTAAAGCAGCGCGCACAAGTCTAAGTTAAATTAACGTTTGAGAGGTGATTACTGATTTGGTGGTAATCACTTTTTTGAACTGCAAGTGTGCAGGAGGAGTACCCTCTGGTGTAGCATCTACAAGAATAATTATACGGTAACTAAAGTTGGGCTTACAAAAAGCGTCAATTACCTTAAGTGGTGATTGACGCTTTAGTGTTAGCTGAAAGTTTGTTTATCCGTTACCCATTAACTTATGATCTGGAAGTTTAGTGGTCTTATAAATATGATGTGTTTTATGACGTAAGTAGTAAATCGTAGTTCCTTGTGTGAATGCTAATAGCACAGTTTTTTTCTTACCGTCAATTTTCATTTTTTTAACACGGTAATAACTTTGGCTAGTTATTCCTGCAACATGAAACCAATGTCCATTATAGAAAAGTTTTGATCCATATTTTGGTTTGGAAATTAAACTATAAATATGGTAGATTGCAAATTTAATCCGAATTTTTGGACAAATTTGTCAGCATAACCTGAT
>NZ_JQCL01000043.1 GCF_001438845.1 Lactiplantibacillus xiangfangensis | reverse complement strand
GCAGTAACTGACTTCATGATTGATCCGTATTCTTGACAGATCTTGGCCAGCTCATATATGAGAATTACTATGTAGTTTACATAAGGCGGCTTATCCCAAGTAACCCCCTCACTCCCTGATAAAACAACGATCCATTATTTGGCCTTTGTGAAATTTGACGGGAGAGGAGTGGTCTAGATGAAAAATCCCCAAAAAATCATTAAACTCACTTTGTGAATTTAACCGCCTAAACTCCTAGACCATTGCGCCAATCGTGCCTGACACCAGTCCAAAAAATCCCGTTCTGAAATCGTTGGTGTTCCCGTCAATAACTTTTTTGTGATGGGCTCCTCACCTAAAGCCGTCTCAATTAACCCAACCACTAAGTAATCTGTCTGTTTCGTAACCCAATTTTGTGGTTTCGCCCCAAAGACTTTCGCCAAACTAAAAGCTTGATCCCGAGTCATGGTAGTTAGACGTCCGGTAAAAGCAATCTCACAATCTCTTAAATCAAGCATTTTAAATCATCAACTTTCTTGATTCTAATGTTGGTTTTGACTTGACGGGTTATGGTTTTCCATTCAGTTTAGAGGGAGTGACGTTTTGAGCGCAGAATTGTTCCCTGGA
>NZ_JQCL01000042.1 GCF_001438845.1 Lactiplantibacillus xiangfangensis | reverse complement strand
AGAACGTGTTTGGATACTTTGACATTCGATTTGATTTTAGTTAAATTAGATCAAAAACAGGAGTTTTTAATCCATGAAAAGCTTTGCACACCATTATAGTAGCGACATCTCTCGTGAACAATTTGAACTAATCCGGACAGATCTAGAAGGCATACGGAAGCGGACTAAGCCAAGAAAGGTTGATTTATATGATATCTTTTGTGCCCTGCTTTATACCTTGAAAAATGGGTGCGTTTGGCGCGATTTACCCAGTGATTTTCCTAAATGGGAAACCGTCTATTATTACTGGTTACTTTGGACTAAAACGCCATCTCCTGCTGGTATCACTCCTCTGGATAAGGTTTTAAAAAAATTGTCAGCCAACATCGGTTGGCTCAGAAGCGTTCAGTTTATACATCGTTCATCATTCTAGATGCTCAAAGTGTCAAGAATACCGATCCTGCTGAAAGTAGCGGCTACGATGGTGGTAAAAAGGTGAGTGGGATTAAGCGCCATCTTGCTGTAGATATCAATGGGCTGCCGATGGCAGTCCATGTGACAACCGCCAATGTTTCTGAGCGTGATGGCGCCAATGCGCTACTGGCGTTAAACAAATCACAGTTTGACCTGGTTCAACGAGTAATGGCCGATGGTGGTTATACTGGTAACAACTTTGCTCAATCAGTTCAGGCAATGATTAACGCTGAAGTCATTATTGCTAAACAGAGTGACCTTAGGCACGGTCAAGTGACCCCGCAACGCTGGGTTATCGAACGCAGTTTTAGCTGGCTAGGAAAATATCGGCGCCTCTGGCGCAATTGTGAGCGAAAGCTGAACACCAGTAAGATGATGATTAGCTTAGCCTTCCTGCGAATACTCTTGAAAAGATTCTAAACACGTTCTAAGA
>NZ_JQCL01000003.1 GCF_001438845.1 Lactiplantibacillus xiangfangensis | reverse complement strand
TGAATGGAAGGAAAGAGCCATTCAGAATCCAGCTGATGATCAAGTAGCCATTGACGGTACAATAAGAGCTCTGTTTGAACCGGTTTAAGGTACAAGGTATTAGGTTTACCAGTTTTTCGGTCGTGAATAAACGCATTTTGTTTAATAGAACCGTCCGGATTAAAAATATCGGCCTGTTTTAAGCGCATGACATCACTGACTCGCAGCAGTGTCGCTTTGCCAACTTGAAAAACTGTATAGTTACGCCGGCCAGCTTTAAAGTTGTTGAGTAAGGTATCTTGAACCTCTTTGAGCACGTTTGAATCTTTGATGGGTAAGACAACTTGTTGCATAGTTTTAGCTCCTTAAAA
>NZ_JQCL01000041.1 GCF_001438845.1 Lactiplantibacillus xiangfangensis | reverse complement strand
CATGCTATAATGGAAACAGAAAAGGAAGCCCCGCCGAAAACAGGACTTCCCACGCAAGCCGCTTCAAAGGCGGTGGCATTAGTTAAAAAATGATAGTTGAGTCACCCTGTAACCTAGCCAAAGTTACGCAGGGCGGCTTTTTTATTTGTTCCTTTTGTCGATGTATGTTAGCAACGCTAAAATAAACATTGCAAACAGCAACATCAACGAGAGTGTCTGGAAGACGCTCATTGACTGTGAAACCTTCCTGAAGATTATTCCATGTTCCCATGGGCCTCACCTCGCAAGGGA
>NZ_JQCL01000040.1 GCF_001438845.1 Lactiplantibacillus xiangfangensis | reverse complement strand
TTTTGATCTAATTTAACTAAAATCAAATCGAATGTCAAAGTATCCAAACACGTTCTTAGTAGGTGCCGTAATCAATTTAAAATCGTAAGTCTTGTTGTTAGTCAGTGTTAGGCGAAGTGTCAATTCATGGCAAACTGTGTACGGCTGATCCGCACCTAATGCGCCTGCTAACGCACCCACAGAACCGGCGATGAAGCTGCCAACGAGGGTGCGTGTCAGTAAATTCTGTTTTTGTTTAGTATCCCTAACCTGAATGACGTGGCTGTTTTTTAATTGCGCAAATTGATAGGTCTCTAAATGAGTCCCATCATTGACGGTAAAAGTTCGATGGTCTCAGTCAATGGTAAGGTGGGGACTAATTTTTTGTATGCCGGTGGCCTGCATAGTGAGGGCTCCTTTCGAAACAAGCATGGTCTGATTATTTTTTGAAAGCGCTTTATACTTCTTGAGCTAATCGTATCATGATTATCCTTAGAAAGGGGATGAAATTTATTCATCAGATGCCTAAGATTTGTCTCTTCTTTGCGTCAAAATCAGCTTGGGTAATGATGCCATCATCTAGTAACCGTTTCAATTCACGCAGATCAGTGACTTGTTTAGCCGTTAACGTCGACGATTCAGGCGTGGCATCCTTGGCTTGATAAGCTTCCCAACGCTGTAAGGGATCGATAATGATGTTGTTTTTCTGAAGTGCTTTAATTTCAGCCACCGTAAGCGTCTTTTCAACGTGAACCGCGGTGGGAAGTTGTTTTACATCTACGCCAATGGCTTGCATGCAATTCAGGCACACCTTGTCGTCGGTGACAGCAACGTACTGGTTTTGCCGATACATTTTGCCACACACTGCACAGCGATTGTGACGGTAGCCGTAATAGCCAATCAGTCCGAGTAAAAGCAGCCCAATGATGATTAAACCTGGCACGCTGGTTAACGCTTGCCACGAAAAAATGAAGATCTTTTTAATTAGCGTGTAAATATAAAGTATCACCGCCACTAAGATAATGTACGGCGAGACCTTCTTAAAAAATGTAATTGCAGAATAAATGACTAAAAATAAGATGACTGTTCCCATTTGGCTTGCCCCGCTAACGTATTTTACTCATCCATCATACTGCGAATCTTAAAGATGTGGCAATTGAAAAAATAATTTTAGGCCGGAAACTAAAATTCCCGCTGAGCCAGCAAAGCACTCAGCGGGAAGATGATTAATTTTGTAGTTGGTTATTTGAAAATTGAGCCTGGTTCACATTAAACAACTAATCTAGCGTAACGGCGTTAATCTTGCCGACCGCGATTGGCAGGGTGACGTGCGCGTCGTAGTTCGCGACTTCGCCAGCAACTGTCGCGGGTAAGTCTAAACTATTCGCAACCCCGTGAATGTAGATGACCCGCTTATCGAGTTCAAGGTCACTATCATGGAAAGCTTTCTTAAATTCAGCGTCCAGTTGTTTTAATGGCACGATTTTAGTGTAGGCAAAGTAACCATTGGCATCGGCAACCGGGTAGGCGTCGTTAGGGATGTCCATAGTTTCCGGCGTATCGTTAAATGGGACCATGGTTGTCCCGGAAACGGGTTCGGTTTCTGGTAAGTCAACGAAGCCGTCGTGGTTAACGTCTTGCGCGGCCGTTGCAATCTGCGCCGTTTGACCATCTGGGAAGCCGTGGAAATGTTCCCAGTGTTGCTGATTAGCCGGCGTATCGAACATTTCAATCGTAACGACGAGTTGGTCGCCATTGACGACGAATAGCGCGGAACCATGGGCAGCTGAACCAATAATATCGGCGTTTAACGGAACGATGTTTGCTTGATAGATTTTCATAAGTTGATCCTCCAGATTGTTTGACTTTCTTTCAATGAAGCCAAGTGTATACTAAAAGCAACTAGAAAAAATTGACATTTGTCAAGAAAGGAAAAATAAATGACCCATTCTGCATTTAAATGTGTGCAATCCGCTTCAATCTTCCAGGGACTGAGTGACGACGACATTACGGCGTTAGCTAAAATATCCGTCCACCAACAACTTTTTCCCAAGGGAACCGTCCTGTATGCGCCCACGACATTGTTAGACCGGATGATGATCATTGATCGGGGACAGGTCAAAGTATACCAATTGAATGAAAATGGTAAGGAAAAGATTTTGTACATGTTACGTCCCGGCGCCATTGACAGTGAAGCGGCGCTATTTGCGCAACGGCCACATTATAATTACGCCGAGACGGTGGAAGATACTCGCATCTGTTCCATTGGGAGCCGTGATTTTCAAGACTTAGTCAAGCGGGTCCCAACCTTGGCACTGAACTTGTTAAATGCGTTAGGGGACCGCTTAACCGCCTTAGAGTCCATGAGTGCCTTGACCAGCAATCTTGGTTCTAAGGAACGCCTACTTACATATTTACAACAAGTTAGCCAAGAAAACCAACAAACACACTTTCGATTACCGGTGAAGAAAAAAGAATTAGCTAGCTATCTGGGCGTGACGCCGGAAACGTTAAGTCGGCAATTTAAACTCCTTGTTGAAGATCAACTGATCAGTGTGGATGGCCGCGAGATTACGGTCTATTAACCGCGTATAATAAATTTTGTATCAAGGCAAAAACGGGCGTATGCTTAATATCGGTACACGTGACAACAAAGATTGGTCCAATCAGTGGACGCTTGATTGGATGACATAAGAGGGATTGAAATGGAACGATTAGATGCACCAATCGGGGTCTTTGACTCCGGGGTCGGTGGAATTAGTACGTTACGGACTTTGGCAGCCGATTTGCCAAATGAAGATTTTATTTTTTATGGGGATTCGGCTAACGCCCCGTACGGTGAAAAATCCGCGACCGAGGTTTGCACGTTGGCTACTAACGTAATTGAAACGCTACGGCAGCAACAAGTTAAAGCAGTCGTGATTGCGTGCAACACGGCAACCAGTGCGGCTAAGCCCGAATTGATGGCTGCTTATCCGGAACTGCCCATCTTAGGCATTGAACCAGCTTTAAAAGAAGCCGTGGATGCGGGCAAACGCCACATTTTAGTAATGGCGACGCCGTTAACGATCAGTTTGCCCAAGTACAACGCGCAGGTCGCTAAATATCAAGCACGAACGGCTATTCAATCGTTAGCCTGTCCAGGGTTAGCCGACCTAATTGAACAGGGCAAAGCGGCGCTTCCGGAAATTAAGCAACTCGTCCACCAGTTGTTGGGGACGGTTGCGACGGCACAAGCGTATGGGTTAGTTTTAGGCTGCACCCACTACCCGTTTATTGAAAAGTTAATTCAATCAGAATTCGACCATCCCGTTAGTGTCTACACCGGCTATGCGGGAATCAGTCGGAACTTGCAGCATCAATTAAAACAAAAGAACTTGCTACAGCCTGCATCACGTGAGCGGACGATTCGCTTCATGAGTAGTCGCAATACGCCTGAAGAATTAGCTTTGTATCAAAAGTTGTTCGATCATGGGATTGAAGCTTAAAGTAAGTAAAATTAAAAATAGTGATTCAGAAATTTGTTGAGTAATTCTGAATCACTATTTTTTAGTGAAAGATTATTTAAATAAGGGGAGGGGTGCTAAAAAATCAATATCGTCGCGGTCGGCTGCGTCCCCTTCAGCGAGAATTGCCAACTGTTTAACGATGGTGGCACCAGCCTGGTTTAGGAGGGCGCGGGCCGTATTTAACGACCCCCCGCTACTAATGACGTCGTCGACAATGATGACCCGTTTGCCTTTAATTAGCGCCGCGTCGGCCCCGTCTAAGACTAATTTTTGGTCTGAACTAGTGGTAATTGCGTGTACGGGTTCGGAAACCGGAGCGTGCATGTAATCCTTAACGCTTTTACGCAGCACGATGAAGTGGGGATGGTGGGTCTTGTCACTTAGTACTTGTGCCAACGGGATGCCCTTACTTTCCATGGTGACAAGGTAATCAAATGGTGTGCCGGCTAGTTTTTGGCTCAGCTGGTCGGCAGCGTATTCCGTTAGTTCCGCGTCACCTAGTAGCACGAACGACGCAATGGTAGTCGTTGGGTTGATTCTGACCAGTGGCAGGTTGCGCTTGAGTGGTCCTAGTGTTAGTTCGTAAGTTTTTGACATGTGTTAGATCCCCAATCCTAATAATGGCAAACCAAATTTCAAAATGGCACCGCTGAGTAGGCCGGTAAATGGGTCGACCAGCGCTGTAATGACTAAAGTGATTCCAGCAATTGTCCCCATTGAACCGTGCATGGCGGTCGCGGCGTTTTCTGGGAAGATAACGACGGTCCCTAGGATAAATAGAAAACCGGCAATCGAAGCGCTAGGAACATATTGCCCCACTTTAGGGAGCCAGCCCATTAGTAGAATAATTGCCATGATGACCATCATTAAGACACCGGCAATCACGGGTTCCGGTGCACTAGCGGTCGCAGAAATAATGGTTTCGACGGGTGCACCACCGAGTAAACTCGTTCCAAAGTCGGCCAGCGCTTGCGTACTCGTCAATAAGTTAAGGTTAACTGGGTTAGGCTTTTGTCCCGTCATTTGTCCTGTAATCAGGCCGTATGAAATGTTGGCACCGATATTTAAGCAGGCAAGGCTTAGTGCTCCGCGTAAGATTTTTACGTTGACTAAGGGTTTCACAAATTGAAATTTGCGGGCCGTAACGTGTTCTGGAAGGGTCGCGTGATACTTTTCGCCGAAGACCGCGTATAAACTCGTCCCAATAACGGAAATGGCAATGGTCCAGACTAAGTCCTTACTGAGAATGTAAGTCACAGTGGCGAGTGCAATTGACAGCCACCCGAAGTTGCGCTGTTCCTTAGTCATCTGTAGAGCAATTTTGGCGAGCATCAAGCCAACCCCGGCCATCATCCCAGCCATAATTTGATTGCCTAAGATGTCGACGATGCGGGTCAACGATCCCGTTAGCCCGATTGCTAACATGATAGCTGCCCCAAAGAAAATGATTGAAGTTCGCTCGCGGAGGTCCTTGCCTAAATGTCCGGTTAAGGCTAAGGATTCCGCTTGAAATGAAATCGGGGCAACCGAGCCGGCAACACCGTTAACCAGTGCTGCCAATCCAAATGAAAAGGCGGTCGGAAAAACGGCAAATCCGAGCGTCATCGCCATAATACCTTGAGGAATCCCGTTCAAGACGACCCCCACGGCGGCTAATAAATCTGCTAACCAGTGCACAATTAATTCCACCTTTACTGTTGATACGAACAATATACAATAAAAAAACGGTAATTTCCAGCTTATCAACATATAAATCCGGATAATTAAAATTACAAACGTTAAAAAGTTCGTCTTTTGTTCCGAGGTTGCACATGGCTTATACTAAAAGCATTCAATTTAAAGTAAAGTAGGTGATTACGTGGCAACCGTTCAGGATTATTATGACCCCCAATTACCAACGTTATTGTTTTCGCTACATCCGCAACCAGCTGCGGCGATTGCAACTGGCGATAAGGTGATCGAGTTCCGGCGTCGTTTTTATCCACGGGCATTTCAAGCGTTTATTTATACGACCGGAAAGCATGGCGGCATCAGCGGCTACGTCCAGTGCGCCCCGGCAATTACAGCGGCACCCGCAGTTCTGGGTCGGCTTGGCGCCAGACTGCAAGGGGATGATCCTCAAGTAACGATGGCGTACCTAGCACCTGCAAGCACGGGACTAGCAATTCCGGTGACGAGCGCCATCACTTTTGAACCGGTGAGCTTAGCCGACTTAAAGGCGCAATTCCCGAACTTTGTTGCGCCCCGCAGTTACGTTTACTTGGACCGGCCACCGCGTCGAGATCAATTGGCGTACTTGCTAGATCAAGATTGTCAAACGGTGCACCAGAATAAAGATGTTTTGACCAAAATTAAGCACGTACTGTCTAATCCTGATTAGTAAAATCAAGGACGGTCGCAACATTTAATGTGCCTAAGATTAACGTCAATGCCATAGTTATTCATAAAATATTTGCTTCGTCGGACAGTCCGGTTGTGCTATGGGGGACGGTCCCAGCCACACTGCGGTCTGTGGCCTCGATTCCGAGCCGATAACCCGCGTCTTGGAATCGCCCCGCAAGATAAGCGGCTGAGAACCGCCCGCTAATCTTGCCGACACAGCACAACCAGACTGTCCGACTTCGCTAAAATTAGATCTACTAATGTGATGGCTCAAAAATTCATTAAACCATCGGACTAGATTAGTTCAAGCATTAGGCCAATAACATTCAAATCCAAAATTGATATTTCAATTGTTAGAGCATAACAAAAAAACGCTACTCAAACTGGAAATCCAGCTTGGGTAGCGCTTTGTTTAGTGGATCAATTTTTCATAAACATAACAAACGTCATCGTGGTGGTAAACACCAACCATTTCACCGACCCGTTGGAAGCCCATCTTGGCAATTAAATGTTGCATTGCTAAGTTGTCGGAGTGGGTGTCGATCCGAATACTTTTAATTTCGGCGTGTTTTTCAGTGATGTGCGTAATAATCTTTTCAAATAATTGGGTGGCATAGCCATGACCAGCGTGACTTGAATGGATCGCCACGCGATGGAGCACCCGGTAAGGCTCCGTTTTATTCAACCATTCAGCGTTAGCCGTGTCATAAGTGGCGTCTGGCGATGGGACAATCGCCACGGCGCCGACCGTCGCGTTATCGTCAGCGTTGACTAAGAACGCGACACCTTGCATAATATCGCCCGTGATTTGTTTGCGGGAAGGATAGTCGCCTTGCCATTGGTCGACCCCGGCCTCGGCTAACTGGTTACGCCCGTCGCTTAAAATATCGATGATCGTATCTAAATCATCAAGGGTTGCTTGTTTAATGTACATTAATCATGACTCCTCTCTTGAAACCAAACGTTAACGTTCAACGCTCGACTTAAACAGTATACAGAAATCATGACAGAATGAAACTATTTTCTACCGAATTCTTAGTGTTTTTTCAGCGACGATTATCGCTAAGAATCAGATGTGCTTGCTTATCCATGTCGTGCTGGATGTTGTAAGCGGATACGGCACTAGGCGCGTATTGGTAAGCATTCGTGGCCAACGTTTGTTCATAGAATGGCAAGTAGGGTAGGTTGCGGTCCTTCGCAATTTGAATTGCCAGGCGCCAGTCAAAATCAACTTGGCGGTACTCGGTATTTTGCAAGCCTTGCTCATCGATCGTCAGGATCAGGTAAGACGCACGGGGCTGACGTAGACGGGGGTTGACGGCAGTCGGAAGACCGACCGTCCCTGCGTTTAAAATCAGTTGCCCCCGGGTCGAGTACCGCATGATGGGCTGATGAGTGTGGGCGTAAATGACAATGTCCACGTCTCCGGCGGTAGCCTGGTCAAAATTAACCTGTTCGGCCGTGGGAGCGAGTGAGTGTCCGCTGGCAAAATTAGGTAGGACGTGCTGTAAACGAATGGTCAGTGGTCCCACGTGTTTGGTCACGGTCAGCGGTAATTGTAATAATTGCTGAAAGTGTGACGGGCTTAACTGTCGGCGGTCATAAGCAGTCAAAATGGTCGCCATAACTTGCTTAGGCTTGGTGAAGTTAGTCGGTGTCGCTTTCAGAACTTTTTGATAATTTTGTTCATGATTGCCGAGGACGTAAACGGACGGTTGGACGGCATCCAATAGGTCTAAACACCGTTCAGATTCGGGGCCCCGGACCGTCATATCGCCGACTGTCCAGTAGTCGTCAACGCCCTGTGCCGAAGCGTCATGCAAGACAGCTTCGAGAGCAGTGGCGTTACCATGAACGTCGGAAAGCACTGCAATTTTAACCATCAGTAGGACTTCCTTTCTCTATGTATCCATATCCACTAGCTTGGAAGTGGATGACTGGAAAAGGCGGGGGTGATAATTTGCACGTTTGTAATTACTCTGCAAACTCATCGTAACCTTTATCTGTTATAATTATGGATGAAACGAAGTAATATATAGCACGTATATTCAAGCCAATTCGTTTCATGGCCGCCGTTATCTTTAAGATAACGACGGTTTTTATTGTAGCATAAAGTTTCCCTTGCCGGTTGCTAAGTTTAAGGCTTAAAATTAATTGGTAATGGAGGCGCTTTCATGACAAGCGTATCAGAAAAAAAGGCAATTATGGACTTGCGGCAATCGTTTAAGGCAAATGATGATCGCCGTGACGCGGGTTTACCAACCGAAGTACCAGGTGTCAAGCGGGTGAATGACCTAAGCTATGGGCCTGAGCGACCATGGCACCTATTAGATTTATATTTACCGACCGGCGTATCAAAACCCATTCCAACGATTATTAATATTCACGGTGGGGGCTGGTGCTACGGGACTAAGGAAACTTATCAATTTTTTGGCTTGAACTGGGCGCAACGGGGATTTGCTTTTGTAAATCCTAATTACCGATTGGCCCCGGACGTGGTTTTTCCCGACCAGTTGGATGACGTTGACGCCTATGTCCACTGGGTCGCTGAACACGCCGAGGAATACGGACTAGACCCGAATAATGTAATCTTAATGGGTGATAGTGCTGGCGGACAGATGGCTGAACAGTATGCCACGATTTTAACGAATCCTGACTACCGTAGTCTGTTCGGCTATACGCTGACTAAGTTGCATTTTCGGGCGTTAGTTCTGAATAGTGCAGCGTTATTTATGTTAGATCCAGGGATGGTTACAGCTGCGGGTGCCGGCTACTTTCCACCTGAAATTGTCAAAACTCAGCGGCAACGGTTAGCGACGGAAGATTACCTGCAAGCGCCATTTATCCCGACGTTTATTTGTACGGGAAACACGGACTTCTTACGTAATAATTCGGCAAAGATGGACGGGTTCATGACGGCTAAGAAAATTTCACACGTCTTCAAGATGTATGGAACATCTGAAGTCCCCCAAGGACACGTGTTCTTAGTCGACCAAAAGAATGCCGTCGGTCAGCAAGCCAATGACGACGAAGAGGCGTTTTTACGGGCGTACCTTGTTAATACCCCCGACTGATTAACGGCGCTTAACCTTGACGACCGTACTTTGAAATAATTAGTTAAACTTGAATAAGGATTGACTTATCGATGGCGCCATGTTGTAATGTCATTAAATCACTTCACGGGTTCGAATGACGATTTGAACTGGTTAATTGATCCGCCATCTTAGTCACGGTGGTAAAAGGGAGCTGAGGCATTTGTCTCAACTCCCTTTTTGTGGCGGTAATAATTAGCTCAAAATAGATTAATTATTAAGTCAATGTTTAATAAGCTGATAATAATAGCAAGCGTATAACCAAGGATGCGAACCCCGGTTGAATTAACGTGGGTGCCAAGCAAGTTGCGGTTACTAGTCAAAGCGACCAGTGGCAGCATCGTGAATGGCAACGCCACGCTTAGGGCGACCTGGGCGTCAATAATCAGGGCTTCAAAGGCCTGGTCACTAAAGCCGACCATAAAACCGATGATGAGAATGGGAATTAGTGTCACGCAACGGGTCAATAGCCGCCGCTGCCACAATGGGAGCCGAATGTGCAGGTAACCTTCCATCACGATTTGCCCCGCTAAGGTGCTCGTAATGGATGAAATCAGTCCGGTGATAAGCAGGGCTAACGCGAAAAGACCGCCCATTAAGGGACTGGCTAATTGACCGACGATGGCGCTATTTTGCAGACCATGAAAGACGGCTTGCAAGCTTGCCAACGCGTGGGTATGACCAAAAAATAGGCTGCCACCTAAAACAAGCAGGAGGGCATTGATTAGAAATGCCGCCACGAGGTGCACGTTGGAATCCCAGTTGGCAAATCGTAAGGTCTCATGAACCTGAACGGGATCGTGATAGTCGTAGCGCCGACTCTGAGCTAATGATGAGTGCAGATATAGGTTATGCGGCATGATGGTTGCGCCTAAAATACCTAAACTCAATACGAGCGCTTGGTGGTCTTTAAAAATGAGACTATTTGGGATGAATCCCCGGAACACTGCGCTAGTATCGACGTGGGCACGGGCGACCTCTAGTCCGAAGATGATGCCGACCGTCAAAATTGCGAGTAATACAATGAACTCAACCCGTCTGATACCGAAGCGTAGGAAGAGGAGTACAACTAAGACGTCCCCAATTGTCAGTAAGATACCGAATAGTAAGGGTAAGCCAAATAGCATTTTCAAGGCTAGCGCCGTTCCGATAACGCCGGTCATGTCAGTTGCCATCATGGCGACTTCGTTTAGTATCCAAGCGGCGTAACGCACGGGCTTAGGAAGGGTACTGGCAATGGCCTGGGCCAAATCCTGACGCGCGACGACGCCCAGCTTGATGGCCAAGGCCTGCATGAACATGGCAACGAGAATTGATAGGGCGAGTACTGCCAGTAGCCGGTACTGAAATTGCGCCCCGCCGGCTAGTGAGGTTAACCAGTTACCTGGGTCCATGTACCCCACGGCAACGAGGGCGCCGGGACCACTGTAAGCGAGAAACTTTTGCCAAAAAGCACTCTGGTAGACGTCGGGAACGGCCACACTTTGGTTGATTTCTTCTAAACTGTGGCGTTTATTAGGCGTCATTAGCAACCGCCTCCTGAGTATTTAGGACCAGCTTAGCAAGAAAGTGGGCGAACTCGGGGTCGTCATTGAAGCAGGGTACCAGCTCAAACCGATCGCCACCACTGGCGCGAAAAGCTTGATAATTTTGGACGAAATCTTCTTCTAAGGTTTCTAAGCAATCGCAAACAAACGATGGTGTCACGACTAAAACGTCTCGTTTACCCATTTCAACGAGCTGCATCAGTTCGTTGCGCAGGTAGGGCTTAAGCCACGGCATTGGTCCAAATTTGGATTGGTAGGCCGTCACGATTTGGTCCTTCGGTACCGATGGCAAATACTGGCTGACGCCCGTCGTCGTTGCTTCACATTCTTTTTGGTAGGGGTCGCCATGGCGGACCATTGCGGTCGGGATGCTATGGTAGCTAAATACAACGGCGTCGAAGTGGTGTTGCTGGTAGCTTTTCTCGATTTTGGCGGCTAATAATTGCTGATAAGTGGTCTGGTCGTAAAAATGATGGATCAGAGTGTGCGGGATACCCGTTGCGTTGACCTGGTTAATGATGCCCTGGTGCGTACTTTGCGTGTACTGTGGAAAGAGCGGCAAAACGACGGGATGCTGACAACCATCCGCAACCATGGCGCTCAACGTGTCACCAATATCTGGTTGGCCGTACGTCATGGCTAGCCGGACATCCCAGCCTGGAAGTGCTGCTTGAACCTGATCGCGTAAAGATTGACTATGTACGATCAACGGTGAGCCGGCTGGCAACCAGCAGTCCCGGTAAAACGTGGCTGAGCGCCATGACCGCGTCGGTAAAATAATGCCGCGCAAGATTGGTTGCCACAGGGCGGGTGGCATTTCGACCACGCTTTGATCACTTAGGAACTCGCGGAGGTAACTTTTAACATCGGTTGTTTTGGGGGTCGCCGGCGACCCTAAATTAACAAGTAATAAACCACGACTCATGAAATCAACTTCTTTGTTTTTTATTGAAACGTGTCTTTTTAGTCCGTAACTTTAAAATAATCATAGCATAAATATTTTTAGTTAAGCGCTTTAAACGCTTATTTAACAACGTTATCGAGCGATAATCGAATCAAAAACGTCTTAATATAAAAACTCATGGCGCGACAGGCTTTCAATGATTGAAAGTACTGTCGCACCATGAGTTTAATTTTAAGGCTTAATTTTTAGCGCGCTTGATCTTTTCGTTGATGTAGTAACCGACGTAACAGATGGCCACAAACGGAAGCGTGTAGTACAACGCAATCCGTTGATTAGGATCGAACCAAATGAGTAAGCATGACAGGCCACTTAAGATGAAGGCCAGCCAGGGTACTACCGGATAACCAGGCGTTTTGAAGGCCAATTTATCCAGCGACTGACCGCTTTTAACGTAAGCTTTGCGAAAGTTGATTTCAGATAGGGCAATCGCCATCCAAACGAGCACAACGGCTAAACCTGAAATTGAAACTAGGACTAAGTAAACGGAACCGGCCGCGTAGATGCTTGATAACAAGGCTAAAATGCCGCCAATCATACTAGCCATCAGGGCAAATATCGGGACGTCGCGTTTAGTCGTCTTTTTAAAAATCACGGGAATGGTGCCTTCGTTAGCTAAAGACCACAACATCCGGGTGGAAGCGTAGAGTCCCGAGTTAGCGGCTGACATAATGGCGGTCAGCACGACAAAGTTCATGATATCGGCGGCGTACGGAATCCCGATTTCCTTGAAGACGAGTACGAAGGGACTCTGCGTCACGCCGGCCTGTTGATAAGGAATCAACGCTGCCATGACGAACATGCTGCCTACAAAGAAGATAATCAGGCGCCACAAAGTCGTGTGAATCGCCGCGGGAATCGTGTGGGCCGGGTCCTTGGTTTCGCCAGCGGTAATCCCAATTAATTCCGTTCCTGAAAAGGCAAAGTTAACGGTCAGCATGGTCGTGAAAACCCCGCCAAAACCGTTAGGAAACCACCCGTTTTTAGTGTAGTTGGTGAGCAACGGGGCGGTGGTGTGGCCGTGAAGTGGCAAGATGCCAACGATGGCCAGTCCACCTAGGATAATAAACGCAATAATAGCGAAGACTTTAATACTCGAAAACCAGAACTCGGTTTCGGCGAACCACCGGACCGATAAGGCGTTGACCGTGAAAATGATGACCATGAATAGTAAACTCCACAGCCAAGTGGCAACGTGGGGAAACCAGTGCTGCATGATGAGCCCGGCAGCGGTGAATTCTGACCCGAGCGCAATTGTCCAAGTCAACCAGTAAAGAATGGCCACCGTAAAGCCAGTTCCGGGACCAATATACTTTTTAGCGTACACGTGAAACGCCCCGGTGTAGGGCATTGCCACGGCAAGTTCACCTAAACAGAGCATGACGAGGTACACAATGATCGCCCCAATGGTGTAAGCAAGCAATGTCCCGATTGGTCCGGCCTGATGAATCGTGTAGCCGGAACTGAGAAATAGGCCAGTCCCGATGACGCCGCCTAACGAAATCATTAGGACATGCCGGGATTCCATCTGGCGACTAAGGTGAGTTTGTTTTGACATTTGAAAACGGCCTTCCCTACTTGCAAGAACGCAAGTATTAGAATAAGATGAGGAAATCAGTAATGCTATTAGAATAACATAACTTCTAGGCAGAGAGGAAATCATTTATGCAAGCTGTAACTGTAAAGAAACTATTAAAACAAGGACCCATCGTCTTGGATGGTGCAATGGCAACGGAACTAGAAAAGCGTGGGGTCCAAACGGATAGTGCACTGTGGTCGGCAACGGCGATGCTCGATCATCCAGAGGCAATTGCAGCGGTGCATCGTAGTTACTTTGACGCGGGTGCTCGGATTACGATTACGAACACTTACCAAGCTAGCGTGCCGGCGTTTGTGCAAGCGGGTATTGCTGCACCGCGCGCCCGGCAGTTAATTCAAGATGCCGTCAGCATCGCTAAGCAAGCGCGGACCGACTATGCAACTAGTCATCCTGATTTTCAAGCGTTGATTGCCGGCAGTATTGGTTCATACGGGGCTTACTTGGCCGACGGAAGTGAATATACCGGCAAGTATCAGTTGGACGAGGCCGGCTATCAAGACTTTCACCGTGAGCGGCTAGAACTGATTACCCAAGTGGGCGTAGACTTGTTAGCCTTAGAAACCATGCCGAAATTTGATGAAGTCCAAGCGCTAGTTCGGTTGATCAATCAAAAGTGGCCCGAACAGCACTACTGGGTCAGTTTCAGTATTGCCGACCCGCAGACGTTATGTGACGGCACGCCGTTAGCTGAAGCTGCGGCGTGGGTCGCACAACAACCAAACGTGGAAGCGGTCGGGGTCAACTGCACGACGCTAGAAAACATTGCGCCAGCGTTGACAACGCTACGTGCGGCGGTCGACATCCCACTAATTGTGTATCCTAATTCTGGGGATGAATATGACCCAATCACGAAGACGTGGCAACCAACGGCGCGGAGCCACCAGTTTGATAGTTACGTACCAAAATGGCTTGCCAACGGTGCTCAAATTATCGGGGGCTGTTGTCGAACGACGCCGGAAGATATTGCAACGATTGCGCGATTAGTTAAGTAATAAGTCCGGTTGCCACTGATAGCATGCGGTCGTGGGACCGGGCCAAGCCTGAGAAGCGTCTTGACCTTAACGACCTTAGATGGCTCAATATCTTTTCGAATCAATGACAATTTTCAGCGCTTCGGCGGACAGAACTGATGTGCTATGGGGGACGGTCGCAGCCGAAGTGCGGTCTGCAACCTCGATTCAAAGCCGCCAACCCACGTCTTTGAATCGCCCCGCAACGGTAGTCGACAAAAATCATCGGCTACCGTTGCCGACACAGCACATCAATTCTGTCCGCCTTCGCTAATTTAGATCAGTCTAGATATTGGCACATCAGCTATTTAAAAACAGGCGCTTAAAATCGGTAATCCCGGTTTTAAGCGCCTGTTTGTATGACTTTAATAGAGTAAGAACATTAAAACGACTTGAACCGCCGCGTTGACCATCAAATGCCAGCGAGTCCGGCCAAACGATTGCTGACTGAACCAGGTGGCAATGACGATAACAATTGCAGTAATGGTTTGCCAAGTCAGTGGTTGTAAAAAGATGGTAATGACCAGTAGTGCGCCGGTAATTGCCGAAACTAACTGGTTGATCTGACGCTGGTGACTAAAACTGGGAACGTATAAAAAAACGTAACTAGTAAATAGTGGGGCCAGTTTCCATAAAAAAGTCGTCGACAAGTAGTTGTTTTGCAAGTTGAAGACTGCGACTGGAATCGTAAAGGTCATGATGATACTAAAGACCACGAGGCCAAAGTAATTTTGCATCCCAAAACGGGGGACGGCCATGACGAACAGCCAGACGCTACAAGTGAGCAACAGGTACAACAATTCGGATTCGCGAGCAATGATGTTTGTGAAGGCGAAGGCCACGGAGGTGCCAATGGCAATCAGACTCCATTGCGCTGAAATTCGCTGGTCTAAAACAATAAAAATGGCGGCGGACACGGCTAGCGTATACCCAATTAAGGGCAACTGGGCGGCTGAAAATTCCGCCGTTTGAAATGAACGACCGTAGTCTAAAGCGGCCCACCAGCTAATGATGCTTTGTAAAATAGTGAAAACGACTAAATGAACATAATCACGTTTGAGTTTAAGCTTTCCAATTCGTATCATAGCTCAACATCTTTCTAATAGAAGTAATGTTTTAATCCTAACGGTCACCGTTAAAACCGTCAATATTTTAGGAAGATTCTTTTAAAAAAACAAGGATTGTGATAGTCTGATATAGTTATGAGCCGTTCCCGAAAGGATAAGTCTGTTTATTTGGAAGCCATTTAAACGGACTTAGATGCCTTGTAACCGAACTAATCAAGGGGGAATTTACAATGAGTGAAAGACATTTATTTACATCGGAATCCGTTTCTGAAGGCCATCCCGATAAAATCGCGGATCAAATCAGTGACGCCATCCTAGATGCAATGTTGGAACAAGACCCACAAGCACGGGTAGCCGTTGAAACTTCAGTGACTACTGGGTTAGTGCTGGTCTTTGGTGAAGTTTCAACCAAGGCCTACGTTGATATTCAAAAGGTCGTGCGTGACACGATCAAGTCGATTGGCTACGTTGATGGCCAATACGGCTTTGACGGTGATAACTGTGCCGTCCTCGTTTCTTTGGATGAACAATCACCGGATATCGCGCAAGGGGTCGACGACTCTTTGGAAACGCGTACGGGTGATGCTGACCCACTGGACCAAATTGGTGCTGGGGACCAGGGGATGATGTTTGGCTATGCCATTAACGAAACTCCTGAACTAATGCCACTACCAATCGCATTGAGCCACCGCTTAATGCGTAAAATTGCGGAATTGCGGAAGAACGGCACCATCAAGTGGTTGCGTCCGGACGCCAAGGCCCAAGTTACGGTGGAATATGACGAACAAAACCAGCCACAACGGATCGACACCGTCGTCTTATCGACGCAGCACGACCCCGATGTTGAACTGGATGAAATTCGCCAAACGGTCATTGACCAAGTCATCAAGGCCGTGTTGCCTAAGGACTTGTTAGATGATCAGACGCGTTATTTGGTTAATCCAACTGGCCGCTTCGTTATCGGTGGTCCTCAAGGGGATGCTGGTTTAACGGGTCGGAAGATCATCGTGGATACTTACGGTGGTTTTGCCCATCATGGTGGTGGGGCCTTTTCTGGTAAGGATGCCACTAAGGTTGACCGTTCAGCTAGTTACGCCGCCCGCTACATTGCAAAAAACATCGTTGCGGCTGGTTTAGCTGACCAGGTTGAAGTTCAATTAGCCTACGCGATTGGGGTGGCACAACCCGTTTCAATCGCCGTTGATACGGCCGGTACTGGGAAAGTCAGTGATGATGCCTTAATTGGTGCCATCCGGAAGCACTTTGACCTACGTCCAGCTGGGATCATCAAGATGTTGGACTTACAACGGCCAATTTATCGCCAAACGGCTGCTTACGGTCACTTTGGTCGGACTGACATTGACTTACCGTGGGAACACACGGATAAGGTTGACGCCTTAAAAGCTGAATTTAATAAATAAACAGTAACGAGCGCTACGGATCGTTACGGTCTGTAGGTACTCGACGCTAAAAGCGACCTCTTTACATGGGGTCGCTTTTTTTGCGGGCAAAAGTAGGTTGACCAAGGGGTGATGGCCGCGGTTAGAAAGTTTTAGACGAAGAGCTTTGAGAGTGAAGGGGTATTAAAACATGCAACAACGTAAAACTAACGTAGTGGCAGTGACGATTGCTATTTACGTGGCAACGTTTATGAGTGCGATCGAAGGAACCATTGTGTCGACCGCGCTACCAACGATTGTCGGTGACCTGCACGGGGTCGCCTTAATGAACTGGGTATTCTCCATTTATTTGTTGACAAATGCCATGATGACACCGATTTACGGGAAGCTAACGGACTTAGTTGGTCGTAAGCCGGTGATGCAAGCTGGTTTGATCATCTTTATTATCGGGTCCATGATGAGTGGCTTATCCGATTCGATGCCGGTCTTGATCTTCTGGCGTGCCATTCAAGGGATTGGTGCCGGCGCTTTGATGCCAGTTTCGATGACCATCATTGCTGACATCTACTCGTTCGAACGCCGGGCAAAAGTCTTAGGCTTCAACAGTTCCGCGTGGGGGATTGCCTCCGTGTTAGCCCCGTTAATTGGGGGATTGATCGTGGATAAATTGAGCTGGCACTGGATCTTCTTTATTAACGTGCCGGTTGGCTTAATCACGCTGTTCTTGTTTCAATTTTATTTACGTGAACCGAAACGCCATAATCACGTTAAGGTCGACTACTTGGGCAGCTTTTGGCTGATGTTGTTCTTACTCGGCCTGATGCTTAGTTTCCAATTACTTGGGAACGCCACAATTAGTTGGGGGACCGTTATTATGGCGTGGGTTGTGAGTGCACTCAGTTTATGGCTGTTTGTTCGTCGTGAGCAGCGGACCGATGAGCCCGTCATTTCCATGGACTTGTTTAAAAATCACACGTTTGTGATTCAAAATGCCGTGGCGGCCCTAGTCAGTGGCTTTCTGATGGCGGTCGAAGTGTACATTCCAACGTGGACGCAGGGGATTTTAGGCGTTCCCGCCTCATTGGCCGGATTTGCTGTAACCCCAAGCTCACTGATGTGGATCGTCGGGTCATTTGTGACGGGACGGCTACTTGCCAAGTGGGCCCCGCGTCGGATTCTCTTTTTAAGCCTGTGCTTTATTCTAGTTACGAGTGTTTGTTTAGCGCTATTGCCAGTTAGCACGCCGTTCCTCTGGTTCTTCTTGATCACAGCAATCGGCGGAATTGGTTTTGGGATTACCATTACGGCAACCACGGTCACGTCACAACACTTGGTGTCAGCGGACAACGTGGGGGTCGCAACTTCGTTTAATACGTTGAGCCGGACGATTGGTCAAACGTTGATGATCTCCATCTTTGGGATTGCGCTTAACGTTGGGATGAACCAAGGGATTGCGCAACATGCCGGTACTAACATGGCGATGATGAACAAGTTGATTAATCCGAAAACGGCAACCAGTTTGCTGAAGGATTTATTACCCACTTTGCACGGCATCCTATATACCGGACTCCACTGGGTTTACTGGATCGGGTTAGTCCTCGTGATTTTAGCCTTCATCGTCAACGCGATGGACCGTGGCCCGCAATTGACGGCTGCACAACACGCTGAAAAATTGAACAAAAGTAAGCATGAGTTTTAACTTGTTGGTTAGTGATTTAAATTAAAAAAGCTAAGGCTAACAGGTAAATTGGGCTATTCCGGTTGGCGCTGATGACATGCGGTCGTGGGACCGGGTCTAGCCTGTGGAGCGGTCTAGCCCCTCGCCCGGAACACTTGCAAAATGCGCAATTGTCCCGAACCGTCCCCCCTAGCACACCGGTTCTGTCTGACGAAGCGGCTGCTTTAAGTATGATTATCAGGTTATTAAAATTTTTTGACTTTTCAATCTTTAGTACAAAATAAGCGTTCCACTCTAAAATTTAGGGTGGGACGCTTATTTGAGTTGGTACTATCTTTTTTGAATGGCAATCAGGTACGGTGGGGTGTGAATCTGGTTGAGAAAACCGTACTGTAAGACTTGAAATTGGTGTTGATCGAGTTTCGTCACGTGTTGCATCAATTGGTTGGCTTCGTTTTGACCGCCGTGATGACCGGTATAAACGAGTAAAATGATTAAGCCGTTAGTCGCCAGACGTTCTTCTAGTGCTTGAACCGCGGTCAACGTGGTCGCTGCTTGGGTGACCACCGATTTATCGCCCCCAGGTAAGTAGCCGAGGTTAAAAATGGCACATTTGACTTTGGCATCCGCGGGCAACACTTTGGCTAAGTTTTCGTGACCCGTGTGAGTCAATGTAACTTGATGCGTCAGTTTTTCTGCAGCGAGTGCGTTGGTGGTAGCTGCGATGGCCGCATCCTGAATGTCGAACCCGTAAACGTGGCCGCTGGGACCAACGAGTTTAGCTAAGTAAGTGGTGTCATGACCATTGCCAACGGTGGCATCAACAGCGATGTCGCCCGGATTTACGGTTTGATTGATTAGTGTATGACTATAGTTTAGAGCAGAACTGAGTTGGATAGTAGATCCCTCCAAAAAAATGAACTAGTTACGATAAGTGCTTCTTAAAGCGAAAGTTACCGGTGCGGTGTCCCGTAGTCAGGCGGGTACTGATGTATAGGAGCAGGCTCCCGAGTACGGCGCCGCCTAGTACGTCACTAGGGTAGTGCACGCCCACGATAACGCGACTCACGAGCATCAACCCGATTAGCAAGAGTCCTAATCCTAATAGCCAGCGCTTCAACGTTGGGTTCTGGATTAAATCGTAGGCTAAGACGAGTAGGCTACCGATTAAAACCGTGGTGGTCGTCGCGTGACCACTTGGAAAGCTGAAGCCACCGATGTTAGTTAAGCGCCACGCGGTTGGCCGTGGTCGTTGGATAATTTGTTTAATAAAATAATTACCATAAGCTGCGAGCAGTCCCGCGTTAATGACAAAGAAGACGGCGCCCTTACTTTGTTTGAAAATAACTAACAAAAGGGTCACAATCACGATAATAATTGTCATACTGTGGGGATTGCCGAACAGGGTGTAAGTCAGCATAGCGGACTGAAACCAAGCGGGTGTGTGGTGCAGGCTAAGGGCAACGCCGCGGTCAAAGTGGTGAATCCAAGTGGCTTGTGACCAAACGGCAAAGACCCAGTATAGCCAGAGGGCGAACAGGCCCAGCATCGCGGTATCGCGGCGGTGCCAATATTTCGTCATTCAGTTACCTCCGATAAAAAAATTTCTTCGCCTATTATAGCATTCTTTATAATCTTTTTAATCTTGAAGCCCACGAAAGTTCTGGATTTTGATGGTTAGACGCTTGAAAAAAGGGGGCGGGTTTGCTACCATGAGAACAATAACTTTACGACTCCGAGAAGGATTAGTAAGTTGGTGTGTTTTGCAGAAACCCCGTGGTCGTTGCAAACGGGGATTCACACTGACTGAACTCACCTTCGAGTCTTCCGACTGAAAGCAATAGTAGGTACGGACGTGGTTTCGCGTTAAGAAAATCAAGAGGCCACGGCAACGTGGAATCATAGGTGGTACCGCGGAATCATTTTCGTCCTATAAGCTTAAGTGGCTGATAGGGCGTTTTTTTATGCCGTACTGTCGCACGTTCAGCCGTACCGTTTCAGTCACAGTCGCAATGCTAGCTTACATACAGCAGCAAGAAAGGGGCACTATTATGGCATACAACCATAAGGTCATTGAACGTAAATGGCAGCATTATTGGAAAGAAAACAAGACTTTTAAGGCAATGGATAACACGGATAAGAAAAAATATTACGCGTTAGACATGTTCCCATACCCATCAGGCCAAGGCTTGCACGTGGGACATCCCGAAGGTTACACCGCTACCGACATTATGTCGCGTTTCAAGCGGATGGAAGGCTACAACGTTTTGCATCCAATGGGCTGGGACGCGTTTGGCTTGCCAGCTGAACAATATGCCATGAAGACGGGGCATAACCCGAAAGACTTTACGGCCCAAAATATTAAAAACTTCAAGCGTCAAATTCGCTCGTTAGGTTTTTCATATGATTGGGACCGTGAAGTGAATACGACGGATCCAAGCTACTACAAGTGGACCCAGTGGATTTTCGAACAATTATACAAGAAGGGCTTAGCTTACGAATCAGAAACGCTCGTTAACTGGGCGCCTGACATGATGGGCGGTACCGTGGTCTCCAACGAAGAAGTCGTCGATGGTAAGACGGAACGGGGCGGCTACGACGTTTACCGGGTCCCAATGAAACAGTGGAGCCTTAAAATTACGGCGTACGCTGACCGTTTGATCGATGATTTGGACGACATTGATTGGCCAGAAAATATCAAGGAACAGCAACGTAACTGGATTGGCCGCTCAGTTGGTGGCTCAATTCAATTCCAAGTTGCCGATCATGACGATGCTAAGATTGAAGTCTTCTCAACCCGTCCAGATACGTTATTTGGCGCTAGCTACTTAGTTTTAGCTCCAGAACACGACTTGGTTGAATCTTTAACGACGCCTGAACAAGCCGACGCAATCAAAGCCTACAAAGCAAAAATTGCTAGCAAGTCAGACCTTGAACGGACTGATTTGAACAAGGATAAGACCGGGGTCTTCACTGGAAGTTATGGGATCAACCCGGTTAACGGCGAAAAGCTGCCAATCTGGATTGCGGATTACGTCTTAGCTTCATACGGGACGGGGGCCATCATGGCCGTTCCAGCCCACGACGAACGTGACTTTGAATTTGCGCAAAAATTTAATTTACCAATCCATCCGGTTATTGCTGGGGACAATGATTATGACCAACAACCTTACACGGGTGATGGCGAACATATCAACTCTGGTTTCGTAGACGGTCTCGACAAGCAGGCCGCAATCGATAAGATGATCGACTGGTTAGAAGCCCACCACTGTGGTGAAAAGAAAGTCAACTACCGCTTACGGGACTGGATCTTCTCCCGCCAACGTTACTGGGGTGAACCAATTCCGATTATTCATTGGGAAGACGGCGAAATGACCTTAGTACCAGAAGACGAATTGCCATTACGTTTACCAGCAACCAAGAACTTGGAACCATCCGGGACTGGTGAAAGTCCATTAGCCAACATTGACGATTGGGTTAACGTTGTCGATAAAAATGGCCGTAAAGGGAAACGTGAAACGAACACCATGCCACAATGGGCTGGGAGTTCGTGGTACTTCTTGCGTTACGTTGATCCGCACAACCCTGACGCCTTGGCAGACTATGACAAGCTGAAATACTGGTCACCAGTCGACTTGTACGTTGGTGGTGCTGAACACGCCGTCTTACACTTGCTTTATGCCCGTTTCTGGCACAAGTTCTTGTATGACCTCGGTGTCGTTCCAACGAAGGAACCTTTCCAGAAGTTGGTTAACCAAGGGATGATCTTGGGTAAGAACCACGAAAAGATGTCCAAGTCACGTGGTAACGTTGTGAACCCCGATGAAATCGTGGAACAATACGGTGCCGATACGTTACGGTTGTATGAAATGTTCATGGGACCTTTGGAAGCATCTATTCCGTGGAGCACTGAAGGCTTGCACGGGGCTAACAAGTGGATCGAACGGGTTTGGCGCCTCATCATTGACGAAAATAACCGGGTCCGTGACCGGGTTACGACGATTAACGATGGTAAGTTGACGAAAGTCTATAACGAAACCGTTAAAAAAGTGACGGAAGACTACGAAAACATGCGCTTTAACATCGCTATTTCACAAATGATGGTCTTCGTTAACGAAGCTTATAAAGTTGATGACTTGCCAGTCGTTTACATCGAAGGTTTTGTTAAGATGTTATCCCCAATCGCACCACACGTTGCCGAAGAACTTTGGTCATTGTTAGGTCATGACAACACCATTACCTACGCAACTTGGCCAACGTACGACGAATCCAAGTTAGTTGAAAACACGGTTCAAATCGTGCTTCAAGTTAACGGTAAGGTTCGTTCACACGCGACGGTTGCCAAGGATATGAGTAAAGATGATCTTGAAGCGTTAGCTCTAGCTGACGAAAAGGTCAAAGAGTTTACGGACGGTAAAACGGTTCGCAAGGTCATTGCTATTCCTGGTAAATTAGTTAACGTGGTTGCCAACTAATACACGCAATTAAAAATAATGAATCCCCACCAAATTACCAGTTCAGCTGATGATTTAGCGGGGATTTTTGTTGGTATAAAAGCTATTCCGGTCGCAACTGATGACATGCGGTCGTGGGACCGGTACTAGCCTGGGGAGCGGTCTAGTCCCTCGCCCGGAACACTTGCAAAGGACGCAATTGTCCCGGACCGTCCGTGGTGTAAGCCCGGCAAAAAGGCGCCGCGCCAACACCACCTTCACGACCGATGTCATCAGTTGCGGCCTCCGATTATCTGATGGAAATAACAATAGTAAGATTATTCTGTCCGGCGGAGCGATGAAGAATCTTAATTTTTAATCGTTAACCTTTGATATGACGACGATTTTGGAACTTTAAGTATTTAAAACAGTCAGGACCGCACGTCATTATAACAACGTGCGGTCCTGACTGTTAAAGTAAATATTAAAGTGAAAACCCTCCGAATGAAATTGAGAGTGAAATTAAACCTGTCCCGATAAAGTAGTTACGGATATTAGTATCATCGTATTTACCGGCTTGAACATCTTTTTGAATTTGGTTATAAAACTTAATCAACACAACTGGCACGTCGTGGTGCGCAACGTAACGTTGTGAAATGGCGTGTGATAAGTCCGAAACGACTTTGCCAAACTCTTCGTCGCGGTTTAAGCGACTAGCAGTGTCCAACAAGACCCTATGGAGCGCTGGATTCTTTTTAACGTCTGCGTCTTCGTACAGTTTGCTTAGTTGTGAGATAAAAGCGTTCAATTTTTCGTCGTCCATCGTGATTCCCCCCATAATTGGTGACCTAAATTTAGTCTATACCCATTGACGTTGAAAAGGCAAACTAGGTGTTAATGTTAGAACAAGTTTGAATCGGCATGATTTTAAGTTGTAAATTCAATTTAACTAAGGATGATTAAGGTTCAGTAAAGCTCAGCGATAAGTTGGGATTTAAATTGCAACTTCACGGCATTTCATCTAAAATAGTTAAGATTGAACTAAGAAAGTAGGTACGAACATGTCTGAGGAATCGAAAGCTCATCAGCCGCAAAAGGCACACGTTAATTCCGAAGCTGAAGCCCATCAAAAAATGGTGCGTGGGTCGGCTTGGATGACGGCCGGTAGCGTCTTTTCACGGGTACTCGGAGCCATTTACATTATTCCATGGGTACTTTGGCTGGGCAGTAACTCGACCCAGGGGAATGCGTTGTACGCTAAGGGCTACAATATTTATAGCTTCTTCCTGTTAGTCGCTATTGGTGGGATTCCATCCGCCATTTCAAAACAAATCTCTGAATATAACGCGCAAAACGAATATGCGGTGGGGCAACGGCTCTTTAAACGGGGACTGTTACTGACGTCTGCGTTTGGAATCTTTTTTGGCCTCATCATGTGGTTTGGTGCGGGCTTAATCGCTGCGGCCTTTGGTGGTGGTGATCCGAACGTGATTCCCGTTTTGCGGGCCTTAGCGATCGCCTTAGTGATTATTCCGTCAATGTCATTGACCCGGGGGTTTTTCCAAGGGTATCAACAAATGGCCCCATCCGCAGTTTCTCAGTTCATTGAACAGGTTTTTCGAGTCCTCTACATGTTGGGAGCCACTTACTTTATTATGCGCGTGCAACGGGGGGACTGGGTCGATGCGATTACCCAATCGACCTTTGCCGCATTTATCGGGGCAGCGGCGAGCTTCTTACTACTGGGTTGGTACTATTACCGCAAACGGCCGGAATTAAACGAACTCGCAGCACAAAGTGAACATAAACTAGCCATTCCAATTTGGCAATTATTCCGTGACATTATCGTGCAGGCGATTCCATTTATCGTCATTGATACGGCAACGACCGTGTTTAACTTACTTGACCAAGCCACGTTCCAACCAATGATGCAGATGATTTATCACATGGACGTGCCTAAAATCAATGCGTTGTATGCTTACTTTGCATTCAACGCCAACAAGTTAGTCATGATCATTGTTTCGCTAGCTTCAGCCATTGCGGTGACCGTTGTGCCAATCTTGTCAGAGTCATTGGCCAGCCATAATATGCGTAACATCCGCAAACAACTTGAGGACTCAATTATCCTGTTCCTCTTCATTATGATTCCTGGTGCGCTAGGGATGGCGGCCATTGCCCAACCATTAAATACGTTATTTTATAGCTACAATCAGATTGGTACGTTGATTTTACAAATTTCAGCGTTTACCGCCATCATATTAGGATTATTTACCGTGGTGTCCGCGCTGATGCAAGGGTTATCGCGCAACCGGGACATCATCCGCTACTATCTAATTGGGCTAATTGTTAAGCTGATTGTACAGTGGCCATGTATTTACTTCTTATCAACGGCTGGTCCGTTAGTGGCGACAGCCATTGGGATGATGGTCGCTTGTTTGATGGCCATGTACGATTTGGAAGTCAACTTTGGCATTCGCTACGTTAAGTTATTGCCTAAGGTTAACCGGATCTTAGTTTACTCAATCATGACTTATTTAGCGGCCAGAGTAACGGTCTACGGATTGAACTTCTTATTAAATGAGCAAAGCAAAACTCAGGCCTTTTTGATTGTCGTTCTCGCCGTTGCCGTTGGTGGTGGCGTATACGCCTACTTTGCGTTGAAGTCGCGCTTAGTTGATTTAATGATTGGTGGACGGGCCGCGGGCTTACGGCGCAAGTTAAAGATTAAGTAGGTGAAAGTATGCGAGTTGATAAATTTTTACACGCCATGCGGATTGGGACCAGAACGCAGGTGCGCCGGTTGATCAAAGACGGTCATATTATGACTAATGGCGAGCCAGTGATTTCTGGTAAGCAACAGATCAATCCTGGTAGTGACGCCGTATTTTTAGACGATGAGCAGGTTCGCTACCAACAGTATTTTTATTACGTGATGAATAAACCAGTCGGCGTGATCACAGCGACGAGTGATGCGACGGCTAAAACGGTCATGGACCTTTTCAATGCGACCGATTATCGGGACGACTTGTTTCCGGTGGGGCGCTTAGATAAGGATACGGAAGGTGTGCTCGTGATTACTAATGATGGGGCGTTGTCGCACGCGTTATTAGCGCCAGCACACCACGTGACTAAGGTGTACGAGGCTGAAGTCACCGGTGAGATTACGGCAGATCAGGTAGCTGGGTTCAACGATGGCATTACGCTAAAAGACGGGACCCAGTTACAACCGGCACAAGCAGAAATCGTGGAATTCCATGAAATTGAGGACTTCACGACCATTCGAATCATGATTCACGAAGGAAAATACCATCAAGTTAAACGGATGGTTGGGACCCTTGGTGAACGGGTGGTTCAATTACGCCGCATTAAGTTTGGTTCCTTAGAGTTACCAGTGGGCCTATTGGCTGGAAATTATCGGACCTTAACGGACGATGAATTAGTGGCGTTAAAAACGGCTGCGGATCAACCCGTAGCGGAATAAATATATAAAACGTGATCTGAGAATTTTCCCAGATCACGTTTTTTTGACGATTCTAATAGTTGGTTAAAGATCGAAAGACTTAAAGTTATCGGCAACAATTATCTCTGAATAACTCGCTTCGTCGATCAAAACCGGTGTGCTATGGGGGACGGTCCCAGCCGAAGTGCGGTCTGGTCTCTCAATTCAAAGCCGACAACCCACGTCTTTGAATCGCCCCGCAATATCAGTCGGCTAAGAAACGCCGGCTAATATTGCCGTCACAGCACACCGATTTTGCTCGCCTTCGCTAAATATGGGTTATCTCTTGTTAAGAATCCAGTTTTATTGAATGTGCTGAGATTGTTGGTGATAGCATCGGTCGTGATGGTGGCGTTAGGACGATGGTTTATGCAGCCCTACGCCATGGAATGTCCGGAGCAATTGTGGTTTGTGCAATTGTTCCGGACGAGGGGGGAGACCGCTCCTCAAGTTTAATCCGTTTCCACGACCGCATGTTATCAGTGACAGCCAGACTAGGTAGTCAGGGTTGAGCTCCATCAGTTTTAAAGATGTTTCAATGAAATTTAAGGCTAATTTAGATTTTCAGCCCTTAGTCATCTAGTTCTGCCTGACTAAAATCATGCATGTACTTAGGAATTAAGGCACTAATTTGATGGGGCAAGACGACGTAACGGCTGGCGGCTAAGTCGTCAGCAATCGTACTGTGCAGGTACACCGCGCTTAAAATGGCGTTGGTGAAATCGGTAAATTGACCGCTGAAACCACCAATCATGCCGGCTAAGGTGTCACCCATGCCGCCGGTTGCCATGGCCGGAGTACCCCCGGGATTGAACCAGACTTGCTGATCCGTGTAAATGGTCGTGTGATGGGCCTTAACGACCGCAATGACGCCGAGCTTTTGTTGGGCCTGGTGGTTAGCGGTCGGTGTCTGTTCACTGATCTTTAGGCCGGATAGCCGTTGCCATTCCATTTGGTGTGGTGTCACAACGATGGGCGTTGCGGGTAGCGGCTGGGGATGTGCGGCGAGCAATGTCAGCGCTGAGCCATCAATCACTAAGCGCTGGGGTTGGTGTACCGCGTTAAGTACGGCGGTCAGTAACCGCTCAGCAAAAGGGTCCGTGCCAAGGCCAGGACCAATCACGATGACGTCCATATTAGTGGCGAGACCGAGTAAGTAATCTGTCTGGTGGTAATCCACGACCATTGCTTCTGGTAGACGGGCGTGCAGGCTAGTGAAGTTTTGGGGATCGGTTGCCACGGTGACTAGTCCGGCACCGCTATAAGTAGCGGCGGTAGCGGCCATGATAATGGCACCGCCAAAGTTTTGATTGCCTCCAATGAGGAGCACGCGACCGTAGTTTCCTTTATAGGATTCAGCGGGGCGTTCAATGATTGTCTGTGTGACCAATTTAGATGTAATGGGTTGCATATTGTCACCAACTTTCAAAAGGTTTACTTCGAGTATACCATCGAAAAACGGGGGTGGCTTCCGATTATTAAGTTTAAGCGACCTATGCTAAAATTAAGATAATAATACGTGGGAGGAATGATTCAATGACAATTGATTGGCAAAATGAAGCGGGTAAGCATAAAGATGATTATTTAACGGATTTAACCACGATGTTACGCGTTCCTAGTTTTCGGGATGACAGTAAGGCGACGGACGACGCGCCATTAGGTCCCGGACCTAAAGAAGCGTTGACGACCTTTTTAGCGATTGCAAAGCGCGATGGCTTTAAGACTAAAAATATCGATAACTTAGTTGGTTACGCCGAATATGGTGAAGGCGATGAAACCTTGGCCGTACTGGCGCACGTTGATGAAATGCCCGCCGGTAACGGTTGGGATACTGATCCGTTTGAACCGACCATCAAGGACGGCAAATTATACGCTCGGGGCGCTTCGGATGACAAAGGCCCTGGGATGGCAGCCTACTACGGCTTGAAAATTGTTAAAGAATTAGGCTTAAAACTCAATAAGAAAGTTCGTTTCATTGTTGGGACTGACGAAGAAAGTAACTGGACAGGGATGAAGCGGTACTTTGAAGTTGAACCCGCACCAACCTTGGGCTTTTCACCCGACGCCGAATTTCCATTGATCAACGGTGAAAAGGGTAACGTTAGCTTGAAGTTACACTTCGGTCATCAAGATTCCGGGGACTTTAACCTGATTTCCTTTGACTCCGGTCTGCGTGAAAACATGGTGCCACGGGAAGCCGTTGCCGTTGTTGCCACTGATGATAATGAAAAATTTGCGGCAGATTTCACGTCCTTCTTAGACCAACAACCAGTGACTGGTGAATTGACGGTCGTCCCTGAAGGTGTGCGGTTAGAAGTGATTGGTAAAGCGGCGCACGGGATGGAACCACGTAACGGCATCAATGCTGGGACGTACTTAGCAAGCTTCTTGAGTGGTTACGCTTTTGCAGACGACGCTGCGGGTTTCTTGAACTTCATCGCTGAAAAGCTACACGATGATTCACGGGTCGTTCATTTAGGCTTAGCGTATACCGATGACGTGATGGGTGATTTGACGATGAACGTCGGTTTGTTGCACTTTGATCATCAAAATGGTGGCGATTTGACGTTGAACTTCCGTTATCCTAAGGGCATCGAACCGGCAGATTTGACGACCGGGGTTCAGAACCAAGTCCCAGTTGGAACGACGGTTAGCCAAGGTGACTTCATGGTACCGCACTACGTTGACCCAGAGGATCCAATCGTTAAAGATTTGATGGACGTTTACCGTCGCCAGACTGGTGATCACGATTCACAACCAGAAATCGTCGGTGGTGGCACGTACGGCCGAATGATGAAACGGGGCGTGGCCTTTGGTGCGTTGTTCCCACACACGGAAGATACGATGCACCAAGCCAATGAATTCCAGCCAGTTGATGACTTGATGGCCGCAATGGCGATCTACGCAGAATCAATTGCCGTTTTAGCAACGGACAAATAATCTAATATTTAAGGGGGAAGTTGTCATGACCAAATATCAGCGAATCTTAGTCGGTGTTGATACGTCGCCTCAATCACAGTTGGCGCTAGAAAAGGCCATTGCGATTGCGGTTGAGTGTGACGCTCAGCTAGACATTGTGACGATCATTAACACGGAAAAGTTTATTGGCATCACGCAAGGGCCAATGGGGTTTGGCGCGGCAACCCCACAAATGTTGGATGAAATGACGAAGCAGTTAAAGGCTAACCTGGTTAAATCACGCCAGGTTGCCACGCAGGCGGGTGTTAGGGACGTCTTCGTCCACTTACACTCGGGTAACTCGAAAACGTTGTTAGCGACCGCGTTACCCGCTGAATACGGGACGGATTTAATTGTGGTCGGTGCGACTGGCCTCAATAACGTGACCCGAATCCTGATTGGGTCTAACGCGTCTTACGTTATTCGCAATGCCACTTGCGATACACTGGTTGTTCGAACGGATCTACAACAAAAATCAATTGATTTACCGAAACGATCGACGCGCAACGTCTGATTTTGTCAGGCAAATAGCCGATCAATTGAAAAGGGAGCGCTGGCTGATGGTCGGTAGCGCCCTTTTTTAGTAGGATGGTTACTAAAATTATACGTAATCTTTACGGAATCGTGGGGATTTAAACGAATTAGTCTGGCATGCTTGCAGTAGGTGACGAGTGTCGTAAGGTATAGATGGGATTAATTATATTGACGGCACTGAAAATGAGTTGCTTAACGTGTTAAAATCAAGATACCGTGCCAATGGCCGGGGATAGACAGAAAGGGTTGAATTTAAATGACGAGTAAATCGTTGATCTATGGTCACCGTGGTGTCCCAGTGAAGTTTCCAGAAAATTCATTAGCAGGGTTCGCTTACGCCATCAGTCAGCATATTGATGGATTAGAGTTTGATGTGCACTTAACGAAGGATGGGGTTCCAGTCATTATGCATGACGAAACGGTGGACCGCACGACTAACAGTCACGGCAAGATCGTCGATTATACCTTTCAGGAGTTGCGACAATGTACGTTAAGTAATGGTGAACCGGTGCCGTCGTTAGCGGAATTCCTAGACTTAGTGAGTGGAGAAAACGTCCACTTGAACTTGGAATTTAAGACTGACCGGCAGTACTATCCGGGGATTGAACATAAGGTCCTTCGGATGGTCCAACAAACGGACCTCGTTTACCCCGTGGTGTTCTCGTCGTTTAATTTGCAGAGCTTAAAACGGAGCTATGCCATTGACCCAACACAAAAGTACGCCTTTTTGACTTCAGCTAAGATTGGGGCACCCGAAGCGTTTGCCAAAAGCGAGCATCTGGAAGGACTGCATTTAGAGCATTATCAACCCGTGCACCACGTTGCTGAACGGGTTTGGACAGTTGATGATCCTAGTGAGATGCGTCAGTTATTTGACCGGGCTGTTAGCGCGGTCATTACGAATGATTTTGAGTTAGCGCAGGATGTTCGGGCTGCGGTTTGAGATTTATGATAATAGAGAAGAGTGGACCACAAACTGCCTTTTGGTGCACGTTTCGACCAAAGTAATAGAAAAAGCCGTTCAGAAATTTTAAATTTCTGAACGGCTTTTGTGTTTTGTCCCGGATAAACTTTGGTTAGACACTTGCTGGGTTGCGGATCTTACCCAGTTCAGCGTCAATCTGAGCCAAGACGGCTTTTTGATTTTCGGGTTTTTCTAAGTTGTATTTTTGTAAATCAATCTTCATCTTAGGACTAGCATCGTATTCGTCGAACCATTTACGATAAGCTGTCCACATCTTGAAGTAGTATGATTCCAATTCAGGATTGTGATCGAATTGTTCGTAATCACGACCACGTTTTTTGATGCGGTAAAGAATTGTATCAAAGTCGGTTTCGGAGTAGACCATCAAGTCCGGTGCTTTTTTAGGTAATTCGGTTAGTTCGGTCATCATATTGTCTAACAATTGCAGGTAGACGTTCAGTTCAGTGTCTGAGATGTTTCCCTCAGCATTGTTTTCTCTGGTGAAGAGGGCGTCTTCGTAAATTGAACGGTCGAGAACGTTATTGTCATCGGCCAGGGCCTTCTTGATCATTGCAAACCGTTTGTTTAGAAAATAAATCTGTAATAGGAAACCGTAGTTTTTAGGATCCGAGTAGTAAAGTGGCAAAACTGGGTTGTCACCGACTGGTTCGTAAAATGCTTTAGTTCCAAGGTGATCGGCAATGAGCCCCGTTAACGTGGTCTTGCCGACTCCAATCATTCCTGCTGTTATTATCACCATGATAGCCCCTCTTTATAGAAAATTGCACAACATATTGTATAACAAAAAAGCTCTTTACACCATATATATTATGCGGTTTAGTATCGAATTTTAATAATGTCCCACAGTTAGAACCAGATAATCCGATTAATCGTTCATTGAATCTTGTAAGCACAATATAAAAATTATAGTCGACGAAAGGGTGACTTGCAAGAACGTTGTGAATGAAAAGCTGATAAATCAAATTGAGACTTGCTTCAAAATTATTGAGATTAGCTGTTGTTTTCGGCTGTAATAGCTTAGTAGCAATACAAAAAAGTTTCAATCCCGGATGGCTATTTGGGATTGAAACTTTGTTTGAAAACAAATTATTTATTTTTTGCTTGTTCTTTTAATAGGTCACGAATCTCGGCTAAGTATTGTTCTGAAGCTTCTGGTGTTTCTTCGACTTCTTCTTCAGGTTTGTTGTTAGCAACTTTATTAATAATTTTAACGAGGAAGAAGACGACGATGGCGACGATGAAGAAGTTAATAACGGAGTTCAGAAAAGCGCCGTACTTGAACGTGGCGTCGCCAATGCTAACTTTTAGATTGGATAAGTCGATCCGCCCTAAGAAAATCCCGATTAACGGGTTGATTAGGTTATTAGTCAATGACTTCACGATGGCTGTAAATGCAGACCCGATGATGACCCCAACTGCCAAGTCAATCACGTTGCCGCGAGCGATAAATTCCTTGAATTCTTTAATCATAGTTATCCAAACTTCCCCTTT
Source organism: Lactiplantibacillus xiangfangensis (assembly GCF_001438845.1). Lineage (GTDB taxonomy): Bacteria > Bacillota > Bacilli > Lactobacillales > Lactobacillaceae > Lactiplantibacillus > Lactiplantibacillus xiangfangensis. The sequence continues at coordinate 7,355 of NZ_JQCL01000040.1, read as the reverse complement.
GAGTTTTAGTTTTGACTTAGTATAGCGAAAATTGCGGGTGGGCTCAACTAGAAAGCATAAAGGCGGTAGAGTAGGCATTCAATGGATGAATGAAAATATAAGCACTGGTTGGCATTGTTTTATTTTGTTAGGTCACCGCGCTATCTAAAGACCGGCACGAGAATTCATCAGAAAATAAACTTTAATTCATAACGAATGTCCGTAAGTCTTAAGATAGGTCGACGAGAAATGGGTGCTTCCAAGAAAAAGGATGGCTCGTTAGCACTGTTTTGAGAAGGTCTTTGGACTCGTCATCAAGTTTTGGAGAGTTGATACATCGTTTGAGGTAGTTAATAGCCGTCTGTTTTTCATTCAAATCACGGCAACGTTTTAAAAAGTACCGGTAGACAACTGGATAAGAACAATAGGTATTACAAAAATCCTGCGTATCTGCGGTAGGGAGGTCTAAACTGATCATCACGCTAACTCGATAACGGATCCATGTACTCTGGTAAAATTGAAGAAAGACGAATTGTTCAGCTCTTTCTTCTGAAAACGTGGCTAGCTTGTTATCGATAACGGCTAACTTCTTTTTTGTTCGTTGGGTTGTAAATATAAACGGGAATCAAAAAGGACGTCTTCTAATGGAAATGATTCTGTCCACGGAAGCTGGATGATATGCTGACATAGCCATTCAAACATTAAGTCATTAAATTTTGAATCATTTTTCTGATACCAATTCTGCCAAGCGAGTGAGCAGTCAATCTGGAAACCACTATCCAAAGTTTGATTATGAAGCAATATTGGGTTAGAGCCGCAGTTAGCAAACTTTAAATACGCTGTGCCAGTCCATTGAAAGCACGCAACTAAGTCAGCATGCGTGGTAGGGATGACCCTCAGTTGAGTTAACACCCACTGAAGGTTTAAGGAAAGTTGGTGTCCGCTGATTTTCTGTTGATCAAACTGATCAAAAAGCTGGACAGTGAGATTGGTGATTCCGGCAAAATCTTTTGCAACTAGGTATGGCAGCAAGCTTAATTGAAATTTTGTTAGTTGGCCTGAGCTAAAGGGGTCCGTGGTGGAATTGACTTGTTCACTATGAAAAAGGACCGCAGCCATGTGTTTGCAAAGGTGCCCGTTACTAGCGTAAGGACAGGTACAGTGAAAAGTTAGTGGATCGGTCTTAATCGTGACGTAATAGTCATTTGATCCCGTTACGGTCGCCGTTATTTGATTGAAAACAATTTTGAAATGGCGAACTAAGCCGCGGGCATTATAGTCAGATCCACGTTGCAAAATCTGGGGCTGAAAGTTAGTTTTCCAATTCACGACTGAGCGCCTCCGTTTTCGAATGCTTGTATGGTTATTTTAGATTATTGGGTCGATGCCCGCAATAAATGGATGTTATCCAGAGAGCGTTATTCGTTCCCCCTACGCTATGGATTGTGAATAAGGGTCATGGATCAATTTTATTTAGTCTGAATTGACCGGGTATCTTGATATTAATTGGAAGTGAATTTTTGGGAGCTATTTGATAGTTAAGCAAATCTAAATGGTTGATATTGTTAGTATCTTCGTATTAATCTAACATGAAAGACGACGTTCGAAGTGTTGAAGAACAAGTTATTACCATAGGCGGGGGCGTCGGCTGTAACGATTCCAAGTAAAATGGTGGAACAATTTAAACTTATCAAGGAAAGCAGTGTAAAGATTGAAATACGATCTGATGATAAATTAATAATTGAAAAGGCTGAGCCCAGCGCATTAACGGCTGCTGATTCAAAATTTCTTACAGCAGCGGATGACACCAATCTCGATTACAATGCTGTGTACCGGTCAATTCGTAATCATCTTCGGTAAGTTGGCTAAACCATATTCATTTTTGAATGTGGTTTTTTATGGTTCATATGGTGACTGTGAAAATTGTTATCTTATTAACCATATTTTTATTTCTCTAATGTATATCCATTTTATTAAAGCGGTTGCATTTGCCCTGTGACTTCGATAGAGTGGAATAGTAATCTAACTTTGAGAGGGTATTGATATGTATAAAATGATTGTTTGTGATTTGGATGAAACCTTGATGAACGACGACGGTTCGTTATCCGATGGTAATTCGGCTGCGATTCAAGCTGCCAGTGCTAAGGGTGTTTACTTTGTGCCTAATTCTGGCCGGAGCTATACGTCGTTTCAAAATGACTTAGCAAAAATGAGATTAAAGGACCAACCTAATCAGTATTCGATTTCGTATAACGGTGGCTTAATTGTTGAAAACAAGGGCAACCGGCCGATGATCGTTAATGCAATGCCGTACGCGGTAGCTGAAAAAGTATTCGCTGCTGGGATTGCTAATCCAAACGCTGCGACCCACGTTTATACCCAGGACGTTTTGTATATTTACAATCAAACGCCAGATGATTCCGCGTATCTGCGTAACCGGGGCGTTAGCTTTGAAGCCGTTGATGACACGGACTTCAGTCGCTTTAAGGATATGAACGTGATGAAAATTATCATGGCGTTACCAACTATGGCTGAACGGAAACAAATGCGTGCGGATGTGGAAGCCAATGTTGACCCATCCCAGTTGGCCGTAACGTACTCTTCAGATCGTTACGTTGAATTTAACCCCGCTGGGATTGATAAGGGGAGTGCGGCTGTTCAGCTTGGAAAATCACTGAACATCCAACCCAGTGAGATCATTGCCGTTGGGGATAATAATAACGACTTACCGATGCTAGAAGTAGCCGGTTTGCCAGTCAGTGTGGCCAATGGGATTGATAAGGTCAAACAAACTGCCAAATACGTGACTACGGCGGACAATAATCATGATGCTTTAGCAGAGATTATTAACAAATTTATTCTATAATAATCAAAAGAAATCAATTTGTAGCATTCACCGTTTGAATTAATCGTTTTACAAGTGTTATGATGGTTATTGAAAATATGGTGGCGTACTATAAATTTTCCAGTAGGTAACGCTAAACATCATTGAATGGGGGAACACGCATGAGTGCGATTCGCGACGATTTGGCTAAAGCGATTAAGAATAAGCAGCTCGTTGAGATCTATTCTAAAGGGACCAACGAACAATTTAGTGTTGGTTTTGTTGTTCAACAGGACGAAAAATTTGTACTTGTCAAAGCAATCAACGTTGATGGTGAACTAGATGGTTTGGTCGTCTTCCGCAAGGCTTCCCTTGCTAAGGTCGTTAGTGGTACGGATTATTTGAAGAGTATGGCCACGATTATTACACTAGCCCAACAACGCGGCTACTATGACGTTTGGAACACGGAACGGTTAGTTGTTAAGTTCTTAAAGAAATCTGATAAGCATTCATTACTGAAAACCTTGTTAAATCAAGCGTTCAAACACGATCGGGTCATTCAGTTATCCGGTCGGATCAAGAAGCATGGGGATAGCTATACTGGCTTCATTCACAGTGAACACAAAAAGTATGTGGAATTCAACTACGTTAATATGTTTGATCTAACGCAACGCCCACAAATTGCGGTTCGTTACGCTGAAATTGATGAAGCAAGCATACACAGTTTTGAAACGTTCAATACCACCGCGGTGATTGAAAGCTTTATGCCCGGTGACTTTCATTAGAAAAATTAATTTTTGTTGTTAAAGCTAATCATATGGGGATGCGACTCTGAATCGCATCCCTTTTGTTTTGGTATGGCTTTCAAGAGTCGGTTAAAAACGCAACGAAACGTTAAAGATTATTAAGTTTTGGTAGCCTAAATATACAAACTGATAGTCTTTCGCTACAATAAGAGTATTGAACCATCGGTACGCGGGGAAAGGGGTGCAGTCATCGTTTACGTTTATTGGTACATCGCCGCCTTTGACCATTGGTATTCGGTCATGTTGGTGTTTATCCTACAAATTCTGATGAATCGTGAATTGCGGCAACGCAAAGTTTACGTCAGCGTCGTATTCATGGCAGCGTTCTTAACGGGACTGTACATGTTGTATGATAATTATTCAGACATTATTACGTTCTTAGTGAACCTAGGCTTACTCGCGTTTGTTCGTAGAAAACGGTACTTTATCGTAACGAGCTTAACGGCCACGTTAGCCTACATTTTGTTCAGTTTCTTTGGGAATTACGCCACCGAAACGATTTTTCACATCTTCAATTTTGGCCTGGACCAGTGGAGTGGTTGGCTATTTGAATTGGTTGGCGAAATTATCGTAACGGCCTGCATGTTGGCAGTTGCGCTCAGTTTTAAAATGATACAAAAGCGTCATCCACACCAGTTTAGTGATGATTTGATGCTAAACGTGATTGTGAGTGCCTTGGTTGTGGTGGCGATCGCCTTCTTTGCGATTACCACTGCGGCGGATAACTATAACATTGGGTCAGGATTCTTAGGAATCTTAATGATCATTCTGGTGGCCATTTTGATGATCAATGCGGGAACGTTTATTTATCTATTTTATAGCTATACCATGCGGGTGCAGGCTCACCGGCAAGCATTGGAACGGCATCAATATGATATTTACGTTGATAACCTTGAAAGCAGCTATCAAAACTTAAGAAAATTCCGGCATGACTATCAAAATATTTTATTGTCACTGGGCGAGTATATCAATACGGCCCATGATCCGGAGCTGAAAGACTATTTTGATTCGGTCGTTGACCGGTCAAAGCAAAGTTTGACGCGTGATTTCGGACATTTTGATAATTTGGAACAGATTAAAGATAAATCATTAAAAGCCATTATCCAAAACAAGTTTTCCGCTGCGCGCCAAGCTGGCATTCAGGTGCGGCTGGAAGCTGATTCGCCGGTCGAACACCTGGCAATTGATCCGGTAACTTTAGCCCGGGTCAGTGGAATTTTACTAGACAATGCGATTGAGGCCGTCACCAGTCAGGCGGACGGTCAGATTGCTGTGGCCGTCGTGAAGTATCCTTGCATGGTCGAGTTGATGTTTACCAATTCGTTACGTGAGCCAATTGCTCGATTAGATGATTTAATGGTGGCCGGGCATACTTCTAAAGGTGCTGGACACGGTCAAGGGCTTGCAACGGTCCGTGAATTACTTGATCCACTGCCTAACGTGACGTATGAAATCAGCGCATGTCAGCGGTTTGAGTTTATTATTAGTATTGAAAGTGAGTGAATGAAGCATGTTAAAAACCTTTATCGTTGAAGATGATCCGGAACAGTTAGCTACGTTAAAGCAGACCATTACGAATCATATTATGATTAATGATTTTGACATGGAGGTGACACTTGCGACGGGCCGGGCACAGCAGCTATTAGATTACTTAATGGCACAGCCCGCGGTTGAAGGACTCTATTTTTTGGATATTGAGTATCCCGGTCAGACCTTAAACGGCTTGGAGTTAGCGACAAAGATTCGTGAATTAGACGTTAACGCGAAGATCGTGTTCGTATCGACCCACTCAGAAATGGCCTTTTTGACGTTTGAACGGCGGATTGAACCCCTTGATTTTGTGGTTAAGGATTTAGGACCTGATATGGTCAAGGCTAAGGTTGAAAAGGATATCCGGGTCGCTTATGAACGCTATACAAAGCAGGGTGCCATTAGTAAGGTTATGTTTTCTTACTCTAAGGGCGGCCAACTATTCAACTTACCCCTGGACCAAGTCTTATTTATTGAGACGGGCGCGAGCCGTAATAAGTTGGAATTGCATTTAATTGACCGACTAGTTCAATATAACGGTAAAATCAGTGATGAGACGGTCGCACACCCAGAATTATTTCGGGTGCATAAAAGTTTCCTAGTTAATCCGCAAATGCTTGTGCGGGTCGATAAGCAACACCAGCTCGGTTACTTTGAGAACGGGGAAACGGTCGATATTGCCATTCGTAAGATGCACGACTTGTTACAGCTGATCAAGACGTCCGAATGGTCAATTGAATTGAGTTAATTGACTCTAATGTAACAAAATCGTTATTTTTAATAAAAACAAATTAACGTTGGTGCAGGCTATTTTAGGCTTTGCACCTTTTTTGTGGCGTTAACGCCGTCTTCGCTTATGATAAAGTCATTAAGTTACCGGTTATGGGGACCGGTCTGGGGGGTGCGTTGATTGAAACAATTTTGGTCGCTGACATTAATGGTGATTGCGGGTTGTGTCTTGATTTTTGGCTCGGAATATAGTTTACAAGGAGATTATCATCGGCATAGCCGTCGCCAAGTCGTTGCCAAGATGGCTTATCATTCAAGCGCCGAAACGGCGACCATTCACGGTCGAACAAAGCACGGCGTCATTGTAACTTTTCACAGTGGCAAAAAAGTTCGGCAAGTTATTTCTAACAAGCAGGATGGTCGCTTCTTAGTTCGAATGCCTGTTAAAGGTCAGAAGCGAGTTGTGGTTCAAGTTGTAGGGTTGAAATCTAAGGTATTAAAAGTACCGGCAGCGTCAAAGAGTTAACAATTATCTATAAGTCATGGGGACAAGGTCTAGACGGGGGTCTGGGCTTTTTTATTTGGCCAGCGCTTTGCTAAAAAAAGATTAAGCTTGTGGGTAAGTAGTAGGCGGCTCGGCCTTTTTGGCGTAAGGTGAAAACGATAGATAAAGAGGAGTCGTTTTATTTTATGGTAATTATTGGCGTTATTTTAGCCGTGGGGATCATCGGCACGTTCGTCTTACGCATGGGGTTTCATTTTCGGTTATCGATGGGAACCTTGACGGAGACGGCATTTGCTTGTTCCTTGCTAAATATTGGGGTGTTCTTGCTCTTTGTTTTGCTTGGTCAGCTAACGGGGCCAGCGTTCATTGCGGAACAGGCGTACCTACCACTTTACCGGGTTTTTCAGGGTGGCTTGATTCCACTGGTTGGGATTGGACTATCCATTGCGGGGATGGTGCGTGAGAAGGGGCTCATGAACTGGTGGTTATTACAGTTCAACTTACTATTTTTGATTTTTGACGTTTTATTAGTGTGGTTTGGCAACATGGCAAGTTAGGTTAGCGGCAGCCGAACGGGGTGTCGTTTTTTTGTTGGAAAATTTTAGCATTTATTGCGTTAGTGTAAAATTTTGACAAAAATAAAGTCCCTAAATAGATGAGTGTTTAGGGATTCTTAAGTGCGAAATTTTTATTATTAAAATTATCTGCCACAAATTTGCCACAAATAGATAAAAAAATGACTCTACCGCTATACAGCAGTAGGGCCAAAGAGTTAGGTTTAAGTACAATATGGGGGATTGTACTTGCTTGTCCATCCACTTTGGGGGAGTAAAATGAACAAGTGTATAACTATTAGGTACAAGTATATACTATTACATAATTGTGAAGAAAGTGTGAAGATTTCGTCTAAACCATAAAAATTTATGTAGCCTGATTTACAATTCAAGTGCACCACTTAAATAATTGGACCAAAAAGGCCATG
>NZ_JQCL01000039.1 GCF_001438845.1 Lactiplantibacillus xiangfangensis | reverse complement strand
ACTAACGATGTCCTGGTGGTTTATACGATTGATAAAGATGAACTAGTCTTAATTGGCATTCGAGTCGGATCGCATGATCGTTTATTTCCTGGTCAAAATCGTGCTAAAAGGTATCGAAAAAATGGCAAATAAGAGAAGTCATTTATACCATATAAAAACAAATAACCCCCAACATCTACATTATAGATATTGGGGGTTATTTTAACAATGATTTTGAGGGGTTATTTGTGCCTTTTTTTAATCGCCCCTATAAAACAGCCCCCGTTATCTAGTGGATAGATAATAGGGGCTGTTTTTTTGTTTAATGGTATTATAGGTACTATATTAGTATGAATATATTGGAGAAATAACATGTATAAAAACATCAAATAAATCGTCAGCGGATTGGGCGCTTTTATAATTGCCCAATGGCTCTATCATACTCTGTCACAATATCCAAACATCAATATTTGGCTGGCTAGACTGCTTCCTATTCTTATCATTTTTATTGTGTTCTTTTCTCTGCAATGGATAATCAACACATTTGAAAAGTAACCTTATAAATTTTAGTTATTATATTGGGCTGAAACCCTTGCTACAAGCGGACTAGCAAAAATGCAAGCTCGACAAAAACATAACTAAATAATCTATTGCTCTTATGATGATATTTTACCAAACGAGAAAAACTAGTCCGGAATATCAGCATAAGAGCAAGTGTGTTAATCAGTCCGTATTAGATAGTTTTCCGTCGACAATTTTGTAGACATTATCAGAAAACTCTCGCAGACGATCATCGTGCGTGACGATGACGACTGCTTTTTCCTCGTCATGCGCAATATTAGCAAAAAGTTGGCCAACTTCTTTGACACGTGCCGTATCTAATGCTGCCGTAGGTTCATCGGCTAGGATGATCGCCGGGTCTGTATACAACGCACGGGCAATTGCAACGCGCTGTTGTTGACCGCCAGACAATTCGCCAGGGTATTTGTTTAATAATTTTTGAATGCCTAGCGTTTCAATAATTTTGTCAAATCCATCTTGACTGAGGTTATTGTTAGGCTTCACCTGGTCAACAAGTTTGAATTGGTCTGCTACGGTTAAATATGGCACGAGATTGTACGCCTGTAAGACGAAACCGATTTGTTCAAGTCGTGTTTTTTCGGCTTCTTTGGTACTCAAATCACTGATGTCGTGACCATTCAAACGAACTGAGCCGTCTGTTGGTGTCTGTAACCCGCCTAAAATGGTTAGCAAGGTACTTTTACCAGATCCTGAAGGACCAATGATAAGCGACACCTCACCAGCTTTAAACGCTAAACTGACGTCTTCTAGTGCCGTAACTAAATTGGTTTTCTGACCAAATTGTTTCGTCACGTGTTCAAGGGCTAGTTTTTCTTCACGCATCTTTTTAACCTCCAATTACTGATACCGGATCAATCTTACTAATCACACGAATCGGAATGATTGCACCCAGTAACCCGGTTACCATCAATCCGGCCGCAATGAGTCCCATCAATCCCCAATCAAATGCCATTGGTACGCTATCTGGAATCCCAAATTCAGTTAATGCCGATAGTACAGCACCAACGACGATACCAGTTGCTATAATAAAGAACGTCTCAAATAACGTATTTTGGGCCAAGAAACGATTTGGAATGCCTTGTGCACGCAAAACTGCCAAGTTAGGCAATTTTTGAACCGTTAGAATGTAGAGGAAGATGGTAATCACAATCAATGAAATGACAATCAGGAAGCCAATCATGAGACCAAACGTCGCTTTTTGCGGTGTATAACCTGGCAATTTATTGATAAAGGCTTGGTATGAATAAGTCTTTAATGCTTTATCATCGACCGATTGTGACGTTTTTGAAGTAACTACGCTACCTTGGAATTGATCTGACACGCCCTTAATGACACGCCATTGCGCTAACGCGCCATAAATAACAGGTGCGGTGTTATACGTGGCATTTTTCGCATAACCCACGATTTTATATTTCGTATCAGATAACCCAATCGAAATTTTATCCCCCATACCGTAAATATCCTTATCAACTGAGTCAGCGAGGACGACTTCGTTAGCTGCCTTTGGCAAGTGCCCCTTGGTTAATTGTAGGTTTTTAGCGATGTACTCGTCGTTATTCATCCCAACGAATTGTGCGGATTCACGTTTTCCGCCAATTTTCATATTAACTGGTGTAATGCCAAGTGTTGCGGTTTTGTCGTCGCTTAACTGATCCACCTGTTTCGTTGTCAGTAATGACTGTCCGGCATTGCCATTAGCGTCTTTGGTCATTACAAAGGACTTAGACTGCCAGCTGTCCACCGCAGCGGTGTTAGCTGTTGCCAGCCCGAGCGCCAGGGCACTTAAAATGAAAATCAAATAACTGATTAAGACGACGACTGTTAGAATCAAGCCGTACCGTAGTTTTTCTTTTTTAATCTCTCTAATTGCTAAAAACATTTGTTCCTCCTGTATTTGTTGCAGTTCAGCAAACTTACTATACACAAGTATACATGCTCTTATGATGAGATTCCGGACTAGTTTTGCTAGTTTGGTAAAATATCATCATAGGAGCATTTTTATTTATGGTTACACGTTATGAAGAGGACTTAAAAAAGTCCATTGTGGAGATGGTTAAAGCGGGACGACGATCCGATGAATTATCCAAGGAATACGGTCCTTCAGCCGATTCAATTCGGAATTGGGTTAAAGGCGCTAAATCAGTTGAGCTAGAAGACGGTACTGAAGTAACGTCCAAAGAATTCAAACAACTTCAAAGGGCCAGATCAGCTATTAACGCTATTTAATTCTGCCTGAGGGTGTGACCGAAGTTTCCTAACCATGGGCTTGATTTTAGCAACGACCAACGGGAGGCGCAGTTAAATGTGAGCGTGGGCTTCGCTCACTCCTTTTTGAGTGAGGGGGGAATTGGGGACCTTGAAGCTTCCAGATCCTGGCGGATCAAATCGAATTGTTGCCGAGAAATATCGCTTTGGTAATGATGACTAAAATGTTGCATATGATCACCAACTTTTTTGACAGTAGTTATCAAATTATTTGGTCAAAATCAAAGATACTAAACAGCTTCTAAAGTTATTGAGTAACGTATCTTGAACCTCCTTGAGAACATTTGAATCTTTGATGGGTAAGACAACTTGTTGCATAAGCTGTTAGTTCCTTTACTTTAAAATTAATTTAGTTGCAGAAAACCTAAAAATCGAATATTATAATGTAGTACGATGGTAAACTTAAAGGAGGCGGATTAGAATGAGTAATACTATTATTAAAAACAAGACAATTTCAACTCGTGTAACACCTGACATTAGTGAACGGGCTAAAGCTAATCTAGCAAAACAAGGGCTAACCGTTTCTGAGTATATACGCTTATCGTTAGTTAAAGCGGCCAATAATGAAGTTCGATTAGTCAGCTTTTTAGATTCTCCGGAAGCCTTAGCCGCTAAAAAAGAAGCAGAAACAGGGCAGGTCAAAAACATTGGTTCATTGACTGACTTTGAAGATTGGATCGATAAGTTAGATGCAAATTAAACAGACCAAATCTTTTGAACGTGAATTAAAAAAACTAGTCAAAAAACATTTCCCAATAACTGTCTTGAAGCCTTGTTTAGAAGCAATTGTTGAACAAGATGTACTTGTTTTGAAACAGATTAAAGATCATGCATTAAAAGGAAATTGGCGTGGCTATCGTGAATTTCACCCTGCCAGATATGGAAACTATGGTAAAAATTATGACAACTGGATTGTTATTTATCAGCTAGATCATGATGAATTGATTTTGTTATTGGTTGCAACTGGCTCCCATGAAATCTTGAATCAATAGCTATAGTTTAGGGGCACTTATAAAAAAATAAATTAAAATAGCCCCCAATATCTACATTATAGATATTGGGGGCTATTCTTTCAATGTTTTTGAGGGGTTATTTGTATATTATAACCCCTTTTTTATGTTTGAAGCTTTGAAACAGAACCGTTCTAGTTATCAAGAAATAGTCTCTGTATTAATTACATTTCAGACTCTATCCAGTCATTGAATTTTTGGTTTATAACATTTGCATGATAACAAATATTTTCATCCTCATCTTTGAATTTAGTAAACCATCCTTCTACTTCTTGACTGGATTTATCAGCATTTCGTTTTTTTAAGCCCTCAATGAAATTGATGTAAGAAGCATTTGAAAAAACTAATCTATCATCAAACTCCTTATCTCCTAAGCTAGATAGATTAGAAGCTCGAGTTACTGCTTCACCAATCCATACTTTACTATTTATATTTGTATGGGAACGGCCTGCTTTAATTATTAACTCTTCTGCTGTTGACATACCAATCCCAGCTTTAAATGCATCTTCTCCACGACCATGGAGCACTTTATTTAACATCTTCAAGTAAGTATTAACACAAATGGTTTTAGTGGCGCAATCTAGAATATCTGATTGATACGGAGTATTGTAAATTGCATAAACACAATCTCCTCGAATACCAATTTCTTTAAAATTTTCTGTCTCTCGTAAGATCTCAATAATCTCTGAAGTAAATGCTCGTATTAACTTTGCTGTCTTCTTTTTATTTTCCAGTCCTTTTTTGGAAAATAATTTTGAAGAATCTCTAACATCAACAAAAATTGCTGTTACCCAACTATAATAACCATTTGTAAAAGTAAATTTTTCATCGATTGGTATTTTACTTTCTGTAATAGTTATCTCATTGTCAAGTATTTCTTCTACTCTTTCTTTTCCTTTTTTATAATCATAAGTCATGATAATACTCTCTCTTTCTTATTTCGATATTAGACAACCTACAAAAAAAAATATCACTAGTCCTATCCCTCCAACCGTTGAACAAATAATACCTCTTTTGGTGCGCTCATATTTCAAATTACAGATTTTTGCATTCATATAGACTTGATTTAATAAATCGTCTACATCATTTGTCAGAGTTTGTTCAAAATATTGTTTTTTGAAAGTCCTTCTACTTTTTTTAGAAATCGTTCCAAAAAAATATAACGAATCAATTTTGGTATTGCCAATTTTCTTTGAAAATAAAAAAGGATTAAGTTCAAGAATAAAGAAGAAAATACTCACAATAATTAGCACTACAGACATGATAAATAAGAAGATACAGATAATTTTTAAACAACCTATATTTCTAGAAAAAACTTCCCACACATCAGTTTCTTTTTGTAATAATTTTTCTGAAGTAAGAATGGTGCCAACTATCCCCATACCTGCTAATAGAATTGAGGTTTTTGTGTCACAAGTGTTAATCCATTCTAATATTCTATCTAGCCTATCAATTAAATCTTCTTTTTGTTCCTGAAGTTGATAAACGTTTTTAACGGAATCATCTATTTTCGCCATAAATTCCACCATTTTCTAGCATTTTTTTGTTCTTGCAAAGTTTCCAATTGCTCCTTAAGAGCTTTCAATTCATCTTTAGGTTGATTGTCTAATTGCTTTGTTTCTGTTTCCTGTGAGGGCATTTTGAGGGCTTTCAAACTATTGTTTTCTATCTTGTATTCTTCTAGCAAATTTTTATCTTGCAAGGCTAGTCGTTGTTGCTGATCTAGAAGATTTTGTGTTTGTTTTTGAACTTCTAATAAACTTTTTATCTGTTCATCTTTTTCTTTTATGGAATCTATCACATCTAAGTAAACATCATAATCAACAAGTCTATTTGTCGATTCACTTGTTGATGACTTGTTATTTTCAAATCCCATCAAAGCCTTTATATTTTTGACATCTTGGGCGTTCAAAACATATCTATTGCCTTCCTTATTTGGCGTTTTGCTTGGCGATAATTTGGCGATGATTTGTTGAATTCTTTGCTTTGAAACGCCCAATTCATCAGCAAGTTCTCTAATTGTTTTAGGCATTATTTCCAAACCCCTTTCGGAGTTCAGCAAGTGCTTCTTTTCGTGCTTGATCTCTTATTTTTTTATCGTGCTCGGCCTGTTTATCAGCCAATGCTTGTTTCTCAGTAGAGCCTAAAGTTAGCCCCTTAACCTTGTCAATGGCGCGCCATTTTTCCTGTTCTGTTAATTCAGCATTATGCTGAATGTTAAAGAGTTTTTGACGTTCATCTTGAAATTGACCTTGTGAGAAGTCGTTAGCGTCTTTCTTTTCAGGCTTCCAAGTAAAAGAATACCCAATCACTGGTTTCCCGCGGCCTTTACCATATTTTTTTCTAACCGTTAGGCCTCTAAAAAGAGGCGTAAGTTCCTCTTTGATGGGTTTTAAAACGGATTGATTTATATTGCTACTTTTATAGCTTTTAGGGACATCTAATAGCTCGTTAAAGTCTGCAACTGAAAAGTAAGCGTACCCAGTAGTTCTAAATTGTTTTAGTAACCGAAACATGGTTTTTGCGTAGCTACTTTTTAAATCTCTGAATTCTGATAAAGCATAACGAACCCAACTTTCCAGCTCATTTAATAATTTTATAGCTTTGGGGTAAATTTTAATATCAACATAAGGATCATCAGCATGGCCGTTTATCTCAAATTCGGTAAACATAACAAAAAATTCACGATGCAGCCCATCTTTACTACGTCTTCCAAAGCGTAAGCCTAAAATTTTTTGATAAGTACTTTCAATATCGTCAATAAATCGGTTATTTGCTGTAGGTTTATATGCACTTAATTCTTTTAATTGATCAAATGAAAACCTTACAGTTTCGTCACCCTTGTCACGCATTCTAGAAACTATTGAGAAGAATAAATTCATTTCAACAGGAGTGAATTTTCGAAGTGGGATTGTATTTAATTCAGGATCATATTTAACAATTTCATTACTCAAATGAAGCACCTCTTTTAATGAATATGGTTTTATGAATATATAATACTACAAAACTCTATCTATAAACAGACAAAACTCTATCTATAAACAGACAAAACTCTAT
>NZ_JQCL01000038.1:7399-16203 GCF_001438845.1 Lactiplantibacillus xiangfangensis | reverse complement strand
AAGCTGATCTTTTTTGTCCGAACAGCGTTCGGATTAATTTTACAATCTACCATTTACCAAAGAAATGTATTTTGACAAAAATACCGACTGATATAGCAAGAACCAATAATAATGTTGCCTTGAAATCTGTCATAAATCTAAATATTAAAAACAAAAGCAGCCCAACTACCAAAATTAAACATAAAAACTCAATAATTTTTTCCATGTATCCCATTTTACACTAAGATACCAACGGCTGTGGCAATAATTGTTGCTGCTGTGTTAGCAATCCCCTTAGGAACACCACATGCTTTTAATCCTTTGGCAATTGCACTCTCCAAAGCTGCTCCAGTTGCCACACCGATAGTATTATTCCAGATATGCAAAAACTTAGCTTGGCTAACTTTTTTACCGATTAATTTTGCGACTTTCTTGTACACAATCTTAGGTAATGTCTTAGAAACATACACTTTTCCATATTTAGCAGCTAACCGTGCCATTAATCCTAATGCTGCTCTAGACTGAAAGCGAGGTGTTGTTATAGTTGCAGGTGCACTTTGCGGTACCTCAGCTTTTAATTCGTCCTGAAGTTTAGCTGAATAGATACTAACTACATTTTCTTGATTTGTCGTTAAATTATCCATGTCATATGTATCAATAAGATTACCTAATTGATCTGAGTTCACACTTTGATAATCAATCTTTGTAACAGATGAAATTCCTTCTGCATCTGCAAAAGCAGATATAGAAGGGAACAGCAACACCACCTAAAGTCATAGCTGTTAATGTCAATGTAATTAGCCGAACAGATTTTCTCATAAAAAACTCCCATGGAAATATATTTATCGATTTCATTTATCGATGTTCATATGATCGCAAAAGTATTGGCGACAAAAAAGAAACCATGTATTTACGTAACTAGCTAGTTTCCTTTATAGTTTTATAGGGAGCTGGCGTAAATTAAAAAATAGTTTATGCAACATCTTGTATTGCTTGTTAAACACCCCATTGTGCTGATGGTTAGATTAATAATTGTACTAAATAAAAGCCAAAGAGAATCGATTCTCTTTGGCTTTTTTATGTGGTTGATGCATGATTTCAATCCCATTTAGTAATTTACCATTAGTTTTAAGAAAAAGTATACTGAATTATCTCAAGCGTCCTGAGAGAGCCTATATTTCTATAGATTAACTGCTTTACTTTTCAAAGAAATCCAATAATCCATTTTATTGTCCGTAACACGCGACGACTCGTTCAATAGCTGTACTTTTGAGATTGATCTAAGATACCTTTAATACCTTACTTTTTGGGAAAAGTAGCCTAAATTTTTCTGATATTGTAGATTGTAAAATTATGAAGCCTAAACGCTAATCTGTTCGCGTATAATAAACTAGTGAGTAATTTAAAGGTGGGGGAAGGAATGTTTTTATGTTGGAACTGTCGTTTGAAAAAGAAGTTGTTAAAACCTTAACGACTGGAAGCAATCAATGGGTGGAACGCAAAGACCTATATGGTGCGACGCCGGATCAATTATGGGCTAATTTTCGTGATAAATTAAATAACAATAACTATGCTAAATTGCAGGGACACCCTTTAACTGATAGCGAATTTAATCAAGTTAAACGGGCGATTGAGGTCCGGACACCTTACGAAGCAGCTAAGTTACTAGCCGCCGAAAATGGCATTGGCAAAGTTGAAGTTGAACGTGATGATGCTAAGCTGGGCGCGGTGACGCTCGAGTTGTTTTGGAAAGCGGACGTTGCTGGCGGTAAATCTAGTTATGAAGTGGTACGGCAAGCAGTGCGACCACGGTTAGCTGGTACTCAAGATGTCGATCCTGATCGCCGTTTTGACGTAACCCTATTGATTAATGGGTTACCCTTAATTCAATTGGAACTAAAAAAAGCCACGGTCGAACTTAACCAGGCTTTTAATCAAATTGAAAAATACGCGCAGGAAGGTAAATATACGGGAATTTACTCGCTGTTGCAAATGTTTGTGATTATGACGCCGGATAGTACGGCGTATTTTGCGAATGCCGAACCGGATCATTTCAATAAAGCCTTTTTGTTCAATTGGCGAACGCGGGATAATCACCCCGTGGAAAACGGCTTAGCGTTTACGCGCCAAGTCCTTAATATTCCCATGGCCCATAAAATGGTCAGTGAATATACGGTCATCGACCAAGAGCGGCAAAGCCTAATTCTCTTACGGCCTTATCAGATTTATGCGATTGAAGCCGTGATGCACCGGATTCACGACCATCAAGATGGTTTTGTTTGGCATACCACGGGTTCTGGTAAAACACTCACCTCATATAAAACCGCTAAATTAGCTGCGCAAGATCCCGGTGTCGATAAGGTCATCTTCTTAGTTGACCGGCGGGATTTAGACGAACAGACAACCAGCAACTTTAGTGCCTATGCTGCCAATGATGATATTGCCATTAACGAAGCGCAAAATACCGGTGATTTAATGCGTAAGTTGCAACAAAATGACGGTAAGGTCTTGGTCACCTCGATTCAAAAACTTCATCGGGCGGTCAAAAAAACGCAAGCCCAGCTGGCAACCGGTAAGCAATCCCGCTTTAGTAAAACTTTAAAGCAACGGGTGATCTTCTTTGTTGACGAAGCCCACCGGTCGCAATTTGGCAAAATGCAAAAGGAAATTCGAGCAGCGTTTATCAATAGTAACTGGTATGGTTACACTGGCACCCCCATCTTTAATGAAAATAAAAAACAGCTCAAGGGTGATCTAGCGGTTACGACTGAGGAGCTATTTGGTAAAGTCTGTCATGTTTATAACTTGCGAGACGCCTTAGAGGACCAAGCCGTGTTACCGTTTAACGTGGAACACGTAACAACGATTGGGAAAGACACGTTAATAACCCGGGCCCTCGAAAAAGAAACTCAGCGCGTCAAAGCGCGTCGTGATAAGCAAGGCCGCCTGCTGAGTACGGCTGATGAAGCGAAAATTCAAGCCAAGATTCAAGCGATGTCAGTCAAGGACTTGGAAGAAACGTATTTAACTCCGGCTGACTTTGAGACTGATGAACATATCCAACAAGTTGTTCAATATATTTTACAAAAAGGCCCACGTAAAACCAGCTTGGGGCATGGCAACTACAATGCGATTTTAACCACCAGCTCCATTGAAATGGCGCAACGCTATTATCAAGCCTTTAAAGCCGCGAAAAAGACTACTCACAATCAGCTAGATCCTGATTGGCCCCGAATTGCGATTACTTATTCATTAAGTGAAAACGAAGATCAGAGTGCGCAAAAACATGACCAAATGGCCACCATTTTAAAGGATTATAATCAGCAGTATCACACTAATTTTGATTTAGCCGATCTGAATCTCTATAACGAAGATGTCGCAAAACGGGCTGCTCGGCGTGAGGCGGTCTTTGCTCATTTACAAACGGATCAAGAAATAAATTTAGTGATTGTCGTACGCCGTTTATTAACGGGTTTTGATGCCCCTCGGCTAAATACGCTCTTTGTTGACCGCACCTTAGCCTATCAAGAACTTATTCAAGCCTACTCACGCACCAACCGGCTCCAAAACCGGGAATTAAAACAAGAAGGCCAAATTGTGACCTTTCGGGTACCGGCAATCATGGAAGCTAATGAACGTGAAGCTTACAAGTTATATAGTGGCGAAGGCTCTTTTAATGTCATCATTCGTCCCACTTATCAGCAGGCCGTCTTAAAATTTCAAAAGGCTGTGGTGGATTTAAAAGCCATTGCTCCAACGCCGACGGCTGCCGATGACCTTAAAGGAACTACTGCCAAGGTACAGTTTGTGAAAGCCTTTCGCCAAGTGAATCAACAATTGAATTCCTTATCCATGTACAACGATTTCACTTGGGAGAACAGCGAAAAGACTTTTGGTATTGCTCAGCCCGAAGTAGAATCCTATACGGGTAAATATCTGCGGATTAAAGCGGCGGTTACTAACCAAGAGCCTGAGAAAGTCCCCGAAGAGTTGGCCGCTTTAGACTTTTCCTTAGCCGTTGGTTCAGTAGTCTTGGTGGATTATGATTATTTGACGCAATTAATTCAAGATTGGATTGATGAACAGCAACAGTACTCGACGCCTGATCAAGCCCAAACGCATATGACGGATTATCTGCAAAATAGTGCCAAAGTACAGGCTAGTTTGAATAAATTAGCGGAAACGCAACCGCAACAGGCTCAATTAATTCGCGAAGCCATGCCCTATATTGAGCAACAAATGCAACAGTCGCAGCAACAGAGTGACCAAAATAAAGCGCCAGTAGCGTTGAATGCTCGGGAGTTGGTGGCTGATTATGCCCAGAGACAATTGGTCAAAAAAACGTCGGTATTCGCCCACACGTGGGGCTTAGATCAAACAGCCCTATTGCGGGTGGCGCGTGAACACACCGTGGGTACCGATGAATGGCATCATGAACAAGAATTAACGCAGTCAGCGAATTTAGCAGCGGCCTTACAAGCTCAAACTGCCACTGGGCCGAAGATTCCAGCTATTTTGCCACTATACCGGATTAAGTCCCAGGCCGCTTGGCGGCAGTTTATTGAACACGATTTAGCAATTTATCTACAAAAATAAGTGAGGTTAAACAATGTCAGAAAAAACAACGCAAGCTAGTCAACTTGAAAGCGCCCTATGGAATGCGGCCGATGTCTTACGCGGGAAAATGGACGCCTCTGAATATAAAAATTATTTATTAGGGTTAATTTTTTATCGGTTTCTATCTGAGAAAACCTTAACGACCTTTAGTGATTGGGCAGGCGAAATCGAAAATGTCACCCGGAAATATGCTCAGTATATGGATCCTCAGTTTGAATTGGAAGGCGTCTCGGTGCAGCCCAGTTTAGTGGAGTATTTGCAAAACACGCTCGGCTATTTAATTCAACCCCAGGCGTTGTACACCACCCTGATTGGCAAGATTCAAGCCCATACTTTTGCGTTAGACGATTTATCTCAAGCACTTCATGATCTGGAACAGTCGACACAAAATCTATCTTCAGCGCAAGACTTTTCGGGCTTGTTTGCCGATGTGGATTTAAGTAGTAATAAATTAGGCAGTTCTTTACAACAACGGAACCAAACTATTAGTGATACTATGTTAGCTTTAAATGCGATTGATCTTATCCATCATCAAGGCGACGTCCTAGGTGACGCCTATGAATACTTAATCGCGCAATTTGCCAGTGATTCCGGTAAAAAAGCGGGTGAATTTTATACCCCGCGGCAGGTGTCCGACATTATTGCCCAGATTGTGACTTATCAGCGCAATGCAGGTGACAACCAATTGCGGACTGTCTATGATCCAGCAGTTGGTTCTGGTTCGCTGCTATTAAATGTCGGACAGCACGTGCAAGACCCCAATTTAGTGAGTTATCACGGCCAAGAATTGAACACCACGACCTATAACCTGGCCCGTATGAACCTAATGTTACATGGAGTCTCGTATGACGATATGCACTTACGCAATGGTGACACGTTAAGTAAAGATTGGCCGGTTGACGAGCCTTACTTATTTGATGCCGTCGTTATGAACCCGCCCTACTCGGCACACTGGGATAACAGTGATAAACGCTTGTCTGATCCCCGTTTCCGCGACTATGGCGTCTTACCACCTAAATCTAAAGCCGACTTTGCCTTCCTACTACATGGCTTTTATCATTTGCAGGAACATGGGACTATGGGTATTGTCTTACCCCATGGCGTGTTATTTCGGGGGGCTAAAGAAAGCAAGATTCGCCAAAAGCTCCTGTTAGATAACCGGATTGATGCCATTATTGGACTACCCGCCAATATTTTTCATTCCACTGGTATTCCAACGTTAATCATGATTTTAAAGAAACACAAAACCACTGACGACGTCTTGTTTATTGATGCGTCCCGGGAATTTGAAAAGGACAAGAATCAAAATAAGCTAACGGCAGCGAATATTCAAAAAATTGTGACCACTTATCAAAACCGGCAAAATGTCGATAAATATGCCCATGTGGCCTCACCGGCAGAAATCAAGGAGAATGACTACAACTTAAATATTCCGCGCTACGTTGATACGTTTGAACCGGAACCCGAGATTGATCTGGACCAAGTCAAAGCTGATCTAAGGCAACTGGACGAGGAAATCAGTCAGAATGAACAAGCCTTTAATGAATTAGCTAGCCAGTTAGTGGCCACCCACGTTAATGACCAGTCAAAACCGGAGGCTCACAATGAAGGATAACCAAGCTAAATATCCGCAATTAAGATTTAAAGGTTTCACTGATCCTTGGGAACAGCGTAAGTTAGGAGATATTACTAAAATAAGCACCGGAAAATTAGATGCAAATGCAATGGTTGAAAATGGCAAGTATGATTTTTATACTTCTGGAATTAAAAAATATAGGATCGATGTAGCAGCGTTTGAAGGACCGTCCATTACAATTGCAGGTAATGGAGCAACAGTTGGATACATGCATTTAGCGGATAATAAGTTCAATGCCTATCAACGAACTTATGTGCTCCAAGAGTTTCTAGTAGATAGAAGTTTTATATTTTCAGAAATTGGAAATAAGCTGCCTAAAAAAATAAAACAGGAAGCTCGTACAGGAAATATTCCGTACATTGTTATGGACATGTTGACTGAACTGAAGCTATCGATTCCTCAGAATAATTCAGAGCAACAAAAAATAGGTTCATTCTTTAAACAGCTAGATGACACTATCGCTCTTCATCAACGTAAGTTGGATTTGTTGAAAGAACAGAAAAAAGGCTACTTGCAAAAAATGTTCCCTAAAAATGGGGCCAAAGTTCCTGAATTGCGATTTGCGGGGTTTGCTGACGATTGGGAAGAGCGTAAGTTAGGAGATTATGTAATCATTCGGTCAGGATGGTCTCCGTCAAATTTTGACATTAATAATAATGCCAATAATTTGTTTATAAAAGTTGATGATTTGAATTACTCGACTCGTGTTCAAGAAGAATCACAAGTTAAAGTCAATATTCTCTCAAAATATAAAAAAATGAAAAAATCCAGTACTATTTTTCCAAAAAGAGGTGCTGCTATAATGACCAATAAAGTACGTATGTTGGGAGAAGATAGTTACATGGATACTAATATGATGGCCCTAGAACCAAAAGGGATTGATCCTGAGTATCTCTATACTTTTATCAATAAGACAGGATTGTACAAGATTGCGGACACATCAACTATTCCCCAAATCAATAATAAACACATCGAACCTTACTTACTATTAATTCCCAGCTTAGAAGAGCAACATAAAATCGGTTCATTCTTCAAACAGCTAGACGGGACTATCGCTCTTCATCAACGTAAGTTAGATTTGTTGAAAGAACAGAAAAAAGGCTTTTTACAAAATATGTTTGTATAGGGTCTATAATATACAAATCACCCCTCGAAAACGTTGAAAGAATAACCCCCAAAATCTATAAAATAGATCTTGGGGGTTATTTGTTTTAATATTAAAGAAATGACTTCTTCTATTTGTCATCAATACTAAACAATAATTTGTACAAAGTGATTATTTCTTCTAGTTCTTCACGCGATACATGATCGACAATAGTTTCATCAGTGACATGTCTTGCCCGTAAATCTAAGGCTATGGTTTGATCTAATAATACTTTTCCATATACTGTTTGACTACTAGTTAGTCGATGATACATTGGAAAATTACGCTTGGTACTGCTAATTGGAGCCACAATCGTCATGTTACTTGTCTGACAGACTAGATCATTGCTTAGAGCAATGGCTGGTCGCTTATTCATCTGTTCATGACCACGGCTTGGATTAAAGTTAACATAAAATATATCACCTTGGCTTACCATTGAAGTTCATTACCTTCTGACTTTCCCCAATCAAGCTCGTGATCCCTTTTCCCGTCATCTTTCCAATCCTTAAATAGTTCGTGAATATTGGTTGGGTTCTTTTTTATTGGTGTTAAAACAATTGATCCATTTTCAATGGTTATTGTCATATCTTGGTTATCATCTAATTTCAGTTGTTTAATAATTTGGCTAGGAATTCTAGCAGCTTTCGAGTTTCCCCACTTTGCTAAGCGTGTTTGTTCTTTAATAAGTTCCATATTTTCCCCTCCTAAATTATTATTACAAGTCAAGTATATCCCGTGTAGATACACAATGCAAATATTCTTACTGGAGGTCATTTACATGCAACAAGTTGTCTTACCCATAAAAGATTCAAACGTTCTTAAAGAGGTTCAAGATACGTTACTCAATAACTTTAAAGCTGGCCGACGTAACTATACGATTTTTCAAGTTGGTAAAGCTACGCTACTGCGAGTGAGTGACGTTATGGGTTTAAAACAGACCGATATTTTTAATCTGGACGGTTCTATTAAACAAAATGCGTTCATTCATGATCGAAAAACTGGTAAGCCTAATACCTTGTACCTTAAACCAGTTCAAACAGAACTCTTATTGTATCGTCAATGGCTGCTTGATCATAAACTAGCATCTGAATGGCTCTTTCCTTCCATTCAACACCCAGATTGCCATATCACTGAAAAACAGTTCTACAAAATTATGAGTAGGGTTGGCGATCTGTTAGGAATTAATTATCTAGGGACTCATACGATGCGCAAAACCGGGGCTTATCGTGTTTACACGCAATCAAATTACAATATTGGCCTAGTAATGCACTTACTAAATCACTCAAGTGAATCAATGACTTTAGCTTATTTGGGCTTGGATCAAGCAAGTACAGAAAACATGTTGAACCAAATTGATTTTGGGTAAATTGGTTTGATTTTGTTGTCGCCAACGGCGACTTCTAATACATGTTTTTTTTGGGGGGCTAT
>NZ_JQCL01000038.1:0-7389 GCF_001438845.1 Lactiplantibacillus xiangfangensis | reverse complement strand
ACAACATAGAATTTATTCTATGTGTAAGTGCGCATTGACCTCGTTTCACTCGGTCTGCTGATAACCATAAAATCAGTTTTTGCTGTTGTTAAACTGAATGTATTTTTAATTCAATTTATACTTGCACTTAACTAAGTTTGTTATGCTTTAAATACTTAAAAACTGTTGCAGATTCCACTGCTTTAAGCCAAAATTTTTTAATTACTTTGTTCAGAGATTCTTTATAACCTTAGCAACAAAATTTGAATAACCAACTGTAAGAACTATGTATCTAAATTGAAATTATTATTTTCCCGCGTTTACAATCTAAGTGCAACACATAATTAAATAGACCAAAAAGGCCATGATGACCTATTCTTATAAGCAACCAAGCACATAAGAAAGGCACATCATGACCAACATCAAGCGTACCATCTCTAAGGCTTACCAACAACTATCAAATTTTGATCGCGTTCGCATTGAAACTCTGCTCAATCAGGGATTCTCCCAAGCACGGATTGCCCGCGAACTCAACCGCTCTCGTAGTACTATTTCGCGTGAGATCACTCGTGGCTCCGTTCTACAGCGAATTCCCGGGCATAAGGTAGCGTTGATTTACTTTGCTGATACGGCAGCTTATCTGCACGCTCAGCGGCGGGAGCGGTGTCGACCCAAGACGATGCTTGAGAAGAACCCCGAGTTTTACGCCGCCTGATTTAATGCTTTCCATGGTTCAAATAAGTTATTAATCACGATTAATGATTTATTTGAGCTGTGGAAGGTAAACGCGGTTCTGAATGTCTCTTAAAACCTGTCTCAAATATTGACTTCAATCCAGTCATGATGGAAGAAGTTTGGAAACCAGTTAAAGGTTATGAAGGATATTATGAAGTTATTTGTTTCGGTAATGTGAGGAGTGTTGAACGATACGATACTATTGGTCGTAAAAAGCACGGAGTGATGTTGTCTGGGTGTAACAATGGCAATGGATATCTAAGCGTTCAACTCGCTAAAGATGGATGTAAGAAACGTAAATACATTCATCGCTTGGTAGCCGAGTCATTTGTTCATCGTGTTGAAAACAATAACGAAGTAAATCACAAAGATGAGAACACATTAAATAATAGAGCTGACAATTTAGAGTGGTGTAATCGCAAATATAACTGCAACTACGGAAACCACAATAACAAACTATCTGAATCAAAAGGAAGTAAATTCGTCGTCACTAATAACGTCACAGGGACTAAGATATTATTCAATTCAAATGATGTTGCTTCAAAGGTTCTTAAAATTGGTTACAACAAAATTGTTCAGGGCATTAAGGACGGTCGAATTTCATATTTGTTTAGACAAAAGAAACGGGACTTTAGCTTCAAAGTAGTTCAATAGTCTATTCGCTCTTAAAATCGTTTCTAAGACGTTTTAAATTGCTAACGTGTGTTGATACAAAACAAAGTTTAAAACAACCCCCCGCCCCTTATACGGCCAAGGAAGAGCACACACATTGCCGTCATCTTGTGATAGAAACAATTTTTGAATTTTTTTAGGTAGGGGGGGTCACCAAATAGTGAAAGGAGGCATATAAAATGAAAAAAGCGGATAAAGACGTCAACAACGGGCAATTATCACGTACACCGCCAGCTTACTTGGGCCGGCAAGCTAAGGTCGTTTGGCGCCGATTAGTGCCTTTTTTAGAAGAAAATACCCCAGTTAAGCGCATTGATAGCGGGCTTGTGGAGCAATATGCTTCTCAGTATGAGATTTACCGCAACGCCTATAAGCACATTCAAAAGAACGGTGAAGTTCAAGCAATCTATAAGACGTTGCAAGACCAGACTGGTCAAAAAATCGGTCAGGACTTTTTAGGTTATAAGCGAAACCCGATGACACAAATTTACGATTCAGCGGTTAAAAATCTGACTAAACTAGGCGCTGAATTGGGACTATCTCCTAAGTCACGTAGTGATTTGCTCAAATTAAACTTAGATGATCACAAGGACGAGCGAAGCATTAGTGATCGTATGAAAGAATTTCTAGGAGGGTAAAAAAGACTACTTCTTAAATGCAAAATATTTCATTGTCACTAATCTTGACGAAGTCCGTCTCGGTGTCTATCAATTCGTAATCTACTCCTAAAGACTCATCAAGTTGCTTAGCTCTTTCAAGCATTTGTTCAACACTATTGCCATGAACAATCTTAGTTTTCATCATTGTTGGTCTCCCTTTCTATTTCTTCAATCTGAAATAACGTATTCAGTGCCCTTTGCCGATCATACTCATTATCACTTTCAGCTAACGACTTGTAAGCCAATGACCGCATAACATAGTTGTCTACTCCCCAACCGGCAGTCGTAAACTTGAAATGATCCGAGGAAAATCCCTTAAACTGTGGAAACTCTCGCTTATATTCGGCTAATGTTTGATGTTGGCCACTATCAACTAGGCCCTTATCAAAAGCCAATTGTGTTGGATACCCATTACTATCCAAAACACCCTCAGCAACTAATTCTCGGTAAATATCAGCTTTAATGCTATTTGCTTTAGACATATTTAATGGCACCGACTTGCTTAAAATATCAAAGGCCTTTTCGACCAATTGTGGATACTTAATTTTCATTATTGTAATCTCCTTTTAAAAAATTCTGTTCCAACTTTTTTTCATACCTGTTCCATGTTTTTCCGATTTATGGAACATCAATAACCCCTCCATATCAACGTTACTAGTGCCTTGTTCCATAAGTTCCAAGTTTTAACCACTACCACCCTATGCGTATATATTTTTTTATATATTCATATTATTTTTAATTTTATTTTTAACAGTGATAAATGTTGGAACTTATGGAACAAACCTTGTGGCTCTAAGGAATTTTGCGGAACACTATTGGAACAATGTTGGAACAATTTATAAATTCATGGAACATTTCCGTTTCCTAAAGTTGTGTGATATAGCTTTTCGTTAGTTTAAGACCTTTAAATCTCCAAATATTATTACTATCATCAATCCCTCGACGGCTTTTAATTCTCTGCACCCCATACGCTTTCAGGTTTTCGGTGATCGTCTGTGCGGTGGTCTTATCGGAGTAGTTGTTTTCTAAGCAGAACGCCTTATATTCAGCAACTACACTCTTACTAGAATCGCCCTCGTCCTTGCTGGTATCAATCTCACAAGCTTCTTCAATGAACTGGCCGAAGTGGTCATTCAGGTTGACCCATTCATCACGAGCAAGCTTCATATCGTCCGTTTCAGTCAGTGAACCGCGTTCCATGGCCGCCATGAATGCTTTAATGCACTGGTACACGAATGCGCTTCTTTCATCCTTGACGAGTTGCATATCATGTTCTTTCCAAAAATCCTTATTGACTGTTCGGGTGTTGCCGTTGATGAACTTGATTAGAACCAGCCGGTCCGTCATGCCATTAGATGAGTCGGTAAATGATGGTAAGGCATTCGCGCTGAAAATCATCTTGGCGTAGTTGATAAAGGTAAAGTTTTGCATGCCCTTAAATTCCGCGTCTAGACTATCCCCCCCGCTTAGCTTCTTCAAAACAGCCGTGTTGCTAAGATAGCCCTTGGGAATATCGGCAACAATATTGGCTTCCATGCCATACAATTGTGCTGGCTTAAAACGTGCGTCATTGCCAGCTAATTCGTTGGGCGCAACGGCCGCATAATTACCAGCCCCGTAAAGTGTCCGGGCGAGAAGATCAATGAGAAATGTTGTCTTACCCTCGCCACCACTACCACTAAGAAACACCATTTTTTGAAATGGCCGGTAACTGTGATAGAAACCATAGCCGATGTATTCTTTTAAGAACGTGTCAGCATTGCCAACCATATCTCGAAGTAATGCGTCTGTTCGGGGTGTCATCATACCGCTAACGTCTAAATCATAGTCATGGCCGTTCAGCAAATAGTTTTCAGGGTTCTTAGATTCCATTTTTCCGGTTGCCATATTGAACGTGCCATTTCTAAAGGCAACTAAATTAGGGTTAGCATGGTCAAATGGGTTGTCTCGCTGGTTAGCTTGATACATGAAACGTTGAGTGTAGCGCCGCACCCTACCAATGTTCCCATCGTTGTAAACGCCCCACGGCTTTAGAATATGCGTCAGGCGGCTTTCAATGTAATTAACGGCTTCTTTATCTTTAAACATTCGCCAAGTCCCGGTAATATCAAGGTAAACAGCACCCTCTTTTAGCATTGGAAAACTAATCAGATGATCATGCTTAATCAGCTTATCGCCTAAAACTATTTCACTAACAAAGACTTTAAAAACAGGCTTGGGGTCGTTTTTGCCATCAGCCTTGTAATATGCATTAATCCATGATGGCACTTGTTGGTTAAGCTGTTTATTAAATTCTTTCAGTGCTTCCGGGTTTTTTAAAGTGTCAGGATCGGGAGCTTCAATGAAATTTACATCTATTGGGGTTAATCCCTCGTCGATGGCGTTGCTGTCTTTTGATACAACTACGGATAACCGCTTCTTATCATGGTAATTAGCCAGCAATTCTTGAGTTTCTGATGGAATTTCGTTCAAATTGCTTCATCTCCCGTTTCAATATTGAGTTGTAAATCGTGGTAACTTCTTTCGTTTCTAGTGGCTGATCAATAAATCGCTCATTAATTGAACAAGCTAATTCGTAAATAGTTTCTGGCTCGGCGCCGGTAACAAACAATCTTCCAATCATTTTAGTTAACCAAGCGTTGCGATTGCCTTGGACTGTTCCAGTTACCATTTCGTCCAGCAATCGACCGGTATACTTCTTTTGGTGTGTTGTACAGGCGTGTTCTGACGTCCAGTTCACTTTTTGGCCCGCCAACTTATCGACTAACCATTGAGGAGCCGGCTTAATATCAGCCAATGTTCGACCATCTAAGGGTTCATACGGTTTGCCGTTAATCTCGCTTGGTGCAATCACCGTGAAGTCACTTAGCAAATCAATACCGGGCCAAACGTCAACTTTGCGAACCTTAGCACCTGCGTATTTCAAAAAGTAATGTAATCCACCGTTAGCCGTTCCTTCAATGTAGGTATCATTCGGCAATGTTAGCCCTTGCTTAAATAGTTGCGTCAAGCTAGTCCGGCCGTTTTTAGTTGGATCGTGCATATCAATGTCAACAACTAATAAATCCGATAAATCTAGGCGCAAACCTAAGTTATAGGCTGGGTGATCTTCAAACCATGCAAAGATGGTGTTCTGGTCATTAGTTGCGGCTTGGTAGCCGGCCACCCCTTTAGGTGGCTTCTTCATACTCTCAATCAGTGGGTAAACCGCATAGCCTCGCTGGGCCAGTTCCATTGCTTTATCAAGTGTTGCGAACTCTTTCATTTTTCAACACCAGCCCTAGCACTTTTAATAGTTAATTCATCAGTAGCATCAGCAATTTTAATCAACTCGTCATTGATCGCCCAAGTCAATGAAGATAATGGTCGAATTTCACGTTTTAAGTTGTATTGAACCATACTGCTGTTTTGCTTGTTTTCTTCCAATGAATCACTTAAACTATCAACAATTTCGGAAAGTGCTTCGTAAAGTCCAAGAGTTTTTATGATTTCACCGTGTAAATCTTCAATATTCATTTTCCATTCTCCTTATTCGTGTTAAAATAAGGGAAACATACATTCCTGATTATCTGACCTACTGCTGTCCAAAGCAAAGTAGGTCTTTTTTTGTATGCTCTCCCATGCGACTGACCTCATTTTTGTTATTCAACAGCAACCTAAACTAGTAAAAAAATAGATTCTATTGTCTCACCAACTCCATCTGCAATTTTTAAAGCCACGGCAGGGGAAACGTTCCTTTTATCATTAAGTATTTGTGACAAGTAACTATGGCTAACGTTGATTGATTCGGCAAAAGTACGTTGTGACTTTCCTGAATAGCTAATTAAAGCGCGAACCTGTTCACTGTCTTTTAGTTTAAAGCTCATTTTTTTATCCTCCTTTCTTGGTACAAAACCAATATTAGCACTATTGTTATTCGGTAGCAACCGAAAAACAAAAAAATATTCATTTGCAACCAAAAAAATGATATGATGATTATTAAAGGAGAGTGAATAAAATGGCACAAGCGAATTTTTCTTCTATCTTGAAATTCACTAGAGTAAACTGGAAAACTAACTTAACTGTTCGTAAACTGCATGAAAAATCTGGCCTGTCTCATCCATATATATCACAACTAGAAAACGGCAAACGTGGCAGTCTACCAAGCCCAGAAATAATTTTAAAATTAGCAACTGGATTTGGGGGCGGTGATGAGCAAATTAAAAATGCTATATATATATTGTTAATGTCTGCTTGCGACTATATAAGTATTAATTTCGACTCAATCAATACAGTGTCGAACCAAATACAAATACCTGAATCTAGCCTACCAAAATTTAAAATACTAGTAGGCAACTTTCAAAGCATAAAAATGGCTGCATTCAGATTTTATATCTCCGTCCTTGGATTTGATAAGGTAACAGAATCGACTGACGAACAACTATTAGATCAAAAATACCAACTACACATTATAAAAAAAATAGAGAACGAAAAAAACTCTATCAAGGAAATTAATGCTTACGTTGAAGGTGTAAATAATGTAGAAGACTTGAACCTCTTAGAATCTAAGCTACCAAACGGTCCCTTTTACTTAGACAATATTCTCTTGACTGAAACAGATAAGCAAATCATATTAGGATCAATTAACACTGTTAGAAATCTTAGAAAAAATAACACTTAAATTCAGCGGAACCTCTAATGATAAAAATAGGCCAGCGGACCACGTTAAGTGATCTACTGGCCTACTATAATTATTCGTGCTCTTCTGACTTAATACCCCACTCATCAGCATTTAACTTATCCTTAACGTCAAGGCCTTTGTTGGCCGCAACAGTAATCTCATTATCATTTTTACAATGAGTAAATCTATCTGGGTCAAACAAAAGCATCTTATTATAAAACTTTTCACCATCAACGATTGTTCCTTCACGCGTCCCCTCGTTTTCAACATCTAAACCTATAGGTGTATCCGATAAACTTTTAATAACTTCATCCTTACTCATATATTCTTTATTAATTTCTGTCATTTAAATGACCACCTTACTTTTATATTTGAATAGACTTCCTCTATCCACTATATAATATAACGATTAAGTATACCAATTTCTACTTCACATAATGCGGCTTATCCCAAGTAACCACCATTCACCCTGATAAAACAACGGTCTGTTATTTTACCTTTGTGAAAATTTCTGGGAAACAATTGGTCTAGCTATTCAATCCCTGATTTATCGGTAAATATACTTTGTGAAATTCTCTTGGTTTATTCCTAGACCATTCGCTTAAATTCAGTAATTTTCTTTATATTCGACTTGACGGGTTACGGTTTTCCATTCAGTTTAGAGGGAGTGACGTTTTGAGCGCA
>NZ_JQCL01000002.1 GCF_001438845.1 Lactiplantibacillus xiangfangensis | reverse complement strand
GCTCAAGATTTAACGACGACGTTACTCCAAATTAACCAGCGACCGCTTAAAATACTTGACTGGAAAACACCGTATCAGGTTATGCTGACCAATTTGTTCAAAAATTCGGATTAAATTTGCAATCTACCAAATTTTATTGAAGTTATGAATGATTTGAGCGAGTTAATAAATGTAAGTGCAACAAGATTATTCGAATATGAACTTTATAATTCTCTCTGCAGCCTTTTCAGTAGCCATATCAATATCTTCTTTGGTCCAAGTATCCTTAGGATAATTAACAAGGGAACTTGCAATTTGATATTTACTTTCCCTATATCCATGATGACTAGTAATGCTATTTTCCTTTTTTGTTCTAAACCAAGCATCACCAATTCCCCGATTAATTTCGGACTCTAATGGGATCTTATTCCCCAACTTTTCCCTATATTTGTAAAATTCTTCCTTGCCACTTAAACCAGCATCTTTTATAATATTCTCCCGATTTATGCCACTTTGAGGCATAATGTGTTCAATATCCACGTTTCTGTTTAAAGCATCAAAATAATTTTGCGCTTTAGATTAGACAATCTGTCTTTTAATTTTGCATCATCTGATGAATCATCTGATAGCTTACTAAGTTCGTCATTAATTTTTATAAGTAAAGCTTTCAGTAGGAGCATAAAGGTCGTGGTTCGCTGTTGACCATCTATTAATGTAGTTTCATGTTTTTCTCCTGATTCTTGAGCAATTAAGATAGTTCCAAAAAAGTAATTATCTTGGCTAGTTTTGTCAAAGTTTTCTTGGTGGTTTTTTATATCATCAATTAATTTTTCACATTGCGCCACTTGCCATGCATATGGTCGTTGATAACCAGGAATATAAAACTCTGGATGTAAGCTGATTCCTGAGACAACTTTTAAGAGAGGGTATAATGAATAAATCATCTCTCAAAAGGAAGGGATTTTTACATGCCAACTCGTTACGACAAAGAATTCAAACCCCAAATTGCAAGAACAAATTAGCCACACGATAAATCCTATTAAATCAGTAT
>NZ_JQCL01000037.1 GCF_001438845.1 Lactiplantibacillus xiangfangensis | reverse complement strand
CATGGCCTTTTTGGTCCAATTATTTAAGTGGTGCACTTGAATTGTAAATCAGGCAATAATCTTTAACTAACAAAATTTACTTATTTATTTTTTAATTTTTCTCTTTCTAAAAGGTCCAAGAATACCTTTAATGCTTATCTCTACAATTTATTAGACAACTATGCCGTATAATCACTAGACTTTTTTATCAAATCTAGTAATATCCGACTTAAAGTGAAGATAGTTTATGAATATCTGAAATGAGTTTAGAGGATTTAAGAAATATTTACCATTGTAAGTGATTTCAACGTAAGCACCTAATAACTGACCGTCTTGAAATGAAAAAAATGTGGCGTCCTCGTTTTTTGAGGACGCCACATTTGCTTTTGATCTAGGCTACCTGTGTCAGCTTAGTAATCATGTTTTTATAGTTCCATGGAAAATAAACCGCCAACTGTGCCTCATTCGCAAAAGTTGGTAGTTTTGGAATCATTTCTAAGAGATACTGAACATAGTCATATGGATTGATATCATTAGCTTTGGCCGATTCAATTATGCTCATCCAAATGGCGATCGCTTTGGCACCGGCCTGACTAGTACTGAAAAGCCAATTTTTTCGACCAATCACCAAGCTCTTCATATTGCGTTCGGCCGCATTATTGCTCAAATCAATCGCACCGTAATCTAGGATACGGTTCAACTCAACTCGATTATTTTGAGCATAAACAATTACCTTGCCCAGACGTGCCTTTGGCAATACCGCTGCCGTATCGATCCAGTGCCAGAACTTTTTCAAAAGTTTTCGCAGTCGGCCGCGCCGTCTACGACGTCGCATATGCGGTGAGAGATGCTGCCATTGTTGCTCAAGGGCAAACATCTGATTTAATAAGGCTATCACAAGTTTTCCTTTAACCAATGCCGCATCATAAAACTTGCGCCGCACGTGGGCAAAACAGCCTAATCTAGTTACGCCTTCCAAATTATTGTATCCAGCGTAACCGTCGCATTGAAGCACTCCCGAGAATCCGTGATAAAGCTCTGCCGCAAAGCTACTGGCACGAGTCTGGCTGTAAGCATAAATCACCAGCGGATTTATGTCATGACAGGTTGTTCGGGCCAACCACATATACGATTTGGCGGTTGGTAGCTTGCCTGGCTCATGTAAAACCTCCATCGGTGTCTCGTCACCTTGAAGGTAAGCGTGATCGACCAACTCTTTTCGCATTAAGTTATAGAGCGGCTCAATCACTTGACTGCCTTTGATGACCCAGTTAGAGATAGTCGTTTCTGACAATTCAAGACCCATTCTCTGCCAGTCTTTCAATTGACGATATAATGGAACTCCTTGTTCGAATTTCTGATGGATGATCTCCGCAATCACCGATGCCGAACCAAGACTATGCGGAATCAATGCTTTTGGTACTGAAGCTTGGATTAAGTGGGCAATACCGTCAATTGACTCACAATTGGGACATTTATATGTATTTGCGTAGATGTCTTCTAGGTAAAGCTTGGCCGGTTGAAAATGAAGCTCTTGACGGACAAACTTTGAACCCACGGAAACTAAGCGGTGTCCGTGAGGACACTGCTTATGTTCGACATCCACGATGGTCTTTTTGACTGGCAAATCAGGGTTTAAGCTTGCTTGCCGCGTCTTATGACTTTTCTTCGTTGGCTGTACTTGATTTGAGATGTGGTTTTCTTGCCCAGTTTGCTCTGGTTGCGTAAAAACACTATCGTCCTCATCCAGTAGAGACAATTGATTAGGGTCAACCTGTTCCGATTTTTTTCCAAACAGTTTTTGAGTCAGATAGTCGATAATTTCGGCTTGTTCCTGTACTTTCTTGTTCAACATTGCGATTTATTCTTGTTCTGATGTCATTAGCGTACTACACATCCTTTACTCGTTGTTTAAGAGTTTACCACATGTGAAAGCGAATACATAGACGAAGCCGCAGGTTTAGGCGGCTTTATTTTATGAACAGTTGAATCCAGTGACCAACCACTAATCAGCCGTGAAAATTGTTTGTAATTCAATTTTCGAACCGCATCTTGATCGACCGGCCATTGAAGGCGTCCGTCCTCAATTCTCTTATACAAAAGAAGAAAACCGTCACCATCCCAATACAACGCTTTGAATCGATCTTTACGGGTACCACAAAATAGATATAGCGATTGATTGTAAGGGTCCAGTTCAAATTGTCGCTGAACGACTGCCGCTAACCCATCAATACCTCGACGCAGGTCTGTTTTACCGCAAACGATATAGATCTGATGAATTTTTCCTGTATCAATGAGCATGGTCAAACACCGCCTTTAATAAGGCTTCTACAATATATCCGCTAGCTTTATTGTAGATGATAACTGACTTATTTTGATCAACCCGTAGTTGGACCGCTTTGGTCGCCGTCGCCTGAGGCGCCGACGATTTGAGATTGTGTGGCATTTCAACTTTAACAATGTCATGTTTATCCATAATAATAAAAACCTCACCAAATTTATTTGATGAGGCAATCATACCTTGTTTAGTTGGCACCTGGAAGACGGTCAGTTATTAGGTACTTACTTTCAACACCACTTTAGGTATAGAAGAAGAGGTATTAAGATTGTAATAACAGTCTTAATACCTCTTACTGGATATTCATAATAAGTTTTCGATTAACGTCTAAATGAATCTAAATGCCGAAAAATGCTTGGCTGTAACACACACAACATACCACCATAAAACATGATTCCTAGAGTGATCTGTACTATAAGACTAATAGTCGATATTTGCATTGAAATATTTAAATTATAAATTGGCATAAACATCACTAAACCTGCAATGGCATATTTAGATACATTTGTAAACAAGCGTTTAAACTTCAGTTCTTTTCTAACTTTGAATAACTGATATGAAGTTACCATTACTTCGGATAAAGCTGTTGCAAGCATCGCACCATAAACTCCAAATTTCAATATTAATGGTACATTTATCACAACATTCGTCAGTGCACCATATACAACCGATTTTGTATATGTAAATGTTTGTTTCGTAGGCAGCAGAAACTGCTGACCAATTACATTGCTTAAACCAATCAATATGACAACAGGCGCCTCAATCATTAACAAACGATTTACTAATGCAAATTGTCTCCCAAAAAACCAGGGTGCTAGTGCCGTTGCTAACGCCATAATTCCTAGGCACATTGGAATCGAGATAGAAAGTACAAAATCAAACGATGTATATAGGTACTCTTTAACCTGTGCAATTCTTTTCTTTGCATACAGATTTGCAATATGTGGTAACATCACAGTACCAGTTGATGTAACAATAGCTAAAACTAGCTTAACTAATTTATCCGAATAATCATAGTAACCTGAAGCAGTTACTGAATCTAATTTCCATAACATTGTTTTATTTACTGCAAGATAAATTGTTGTTGCAACTTGCGGCACAAAAAGTGCTAAAGAAGGTTTTAAGTGTCTCAATAATTTTAATCTTTTAAATACCGGTTTTTCCACCAATTTAGGTAAATAGGGCCATAAAGTTAAATTTCCTAATAATTGCGACAATGAAAGTATTAGTATATATATACCAACATCATCATGTGTCTTCACGAACGTAAATATTGCAATCAGAGAGAGTAATTTAATTAAAGTATTCCGTATAACAGTCTTTTTGAAATCTTCCATACCCATAAAAAACCATGAGACATCAAACGCACCAGCAATAATATAAAAAGACTGATAAAAGAAATAAATTCGAAGTTCACTTTGAAAATATAAAAACAGACAGAATCCTAGATAAGCAATCGTAATAGTCAAAATTTGTAATAATTCAATTTCCCAGAAAACCTGTGATCTTTTTCTTCTGTTATCGCGTATAAATGCGATTTCTCGGTTTCCATATATAGTTATGCCAACTGTTCCCGCCAATAAAAAATACGTAATAACTGAATTAGTCGTAGCATTTATTCCTACACCATTTGGACCCAGGACTCGTGAAATGTATGGAACCGTTAACAGTGGTGTCAACAAAATTAGAATGTTATATCCTACATTGTATAAGTAATTTTTTACGATTTTCATATTTTGCTCCATCTATTGTTAGCTCTAATATCACTTATGTTATATCTGGGTAACCCCAAAATCGAACTCGGCTAACCTACATTTTAATACTTCGTTTCTTATCAAACAGAATCCAATTTAGAATCATCCAAAAAACAACCATTCTGATAAAAGTAAGGGTAAATATGTCCTCGTAAAATTTATTAGAAAAGAAAGCAAACACAAGCGTCGTAGCGATTTTTCCATATATCAGCAAGGATAGTGGTACCTTACCATGTAAAGTGAATCGCTTCATTGTGTCAAAAGAAAACTGACTAATTACAGACATAAGTCCGACTAATATAGAAACCCCAAAATAACCCAAATCATTAATATAGCTATAATATGAAGTATACACATTACCCAAGCTATACCCATTAACAGATAAAAACGGAAGATTCAACGAATACTTCAAATTGCTCAAGCCAAAAATCTTACTAAAGGTCGAGTTCAAATTAATGAATGTTTGTCCCCCAATTATCCCCCGATGAATTGGGAAAATTATTGTTTGTAAATAAGTATCTAGATTTTTAACTTCTGCTCCTAAATAAATCGCCATATAATCCATTCCTGAAAATTGTGAAACATTTCTTCCAAGCAAACTAGCCAATGATTGAAAAGAAAATGCTACCACAATAAAAATAGCTACCGCTATAACAATCACTTTAGCATTTCCCCTAGTATGCCATTCATTTTTCTTCATGTAGAGGGAATATACATAAACTAATGCTGCGATTAATAGCATTATAGTACCACCACGTGAGCCAAGTAACATGCTATTTACAATACTTAAAATAAACGGCAACAAATATTTAATATACACTTTTTTTGAAATAATAAGTCCCTTAGCAGTTAAATATGAAAAGAAATAACCAATTGCATCAGAAAACGCACGGGATAAAACAACATATTCAGGAAAGGGCTTCAATCTTAGACTTTTTACTGGATCAATTACTTGCGATCGATACGAATAGATTGCCTGAGACAAGCTTCCACCTGGAATTATTGAACGCACTGTCTTTAATGTTATTAATATAACAAGAATTTCAAACACTACAACACATACTATTTTCCAGGTGCGTATTTCATAATGTGGAGATTCAGTATCAGTGATTGGACTTTTTAACCATGAACTTGGATACAAAATACTACACAAATATGCAATGACTGAAAATTCTAGTGCTCCCAGAAAGAGTACTAAAAATGTATTTAAGTGCAAGTTCAAATTCCATTTTTGTGCATACAAAAGTGCCCAAATAGTCGAAAGGCAAAACGAAGCCGTGTAAATAAAGGATGGAGTTAATATTTCATGATTATGGACTTGATAGTTGACAATTAATATTAATATCAACAGGACTACCAAAAATAATAAGAGCATCTTTTCCTCCTCCCGCTCAAATACTATCTTTTTGAGTAAAAATTATACAACTGAGTGACAGTATGCTCATCGCCATACCCTTTTTTTTCGACAATATCCTGGGCCTTTATTCTCTCTAAAGCATCCATTTCAACTAAATTAGTAAGTATTATACTAGCAATATTATTATCACTTTGACTCAAGTTGAAACTTTTTGACGATGGCAATAATTTCACTTCGGATGTAATCGTATCAGCATAAAAAACTGGCACCCCATTAGCTTGTGCTTCTACTAACGATATGGGTAACCCTTCATATAATGATGGAAAAATGATATCATCAACAGCATTCATTAAGTTTCTGATATCATTTCGAAAGCCTAGAAACCTTACTGATTTAGTAAGACCTTCATAACTAACCATCCGTTTAATTTCATTTTCCAAATCTCCCTGACCAATCAACAATAATACTGAGTCAGGAATATTGTTATGAATTTCTTTGAATATTTTTATAAGCCGTATTTGATTTTTCTGATGTGAAAACCGGCCAACATGCGCAAAAACTCTCTTACCTTGAAGCTGTAACTCGATTATATAACGTTTTCGTAACTCATTATTAAATGCAAAATCTTTAATATTCACCCCATTATTGACTTGTATATATGGTTGATTGCCAAACAACCATTCCGCAGCGGTATCTGAACAAGCAAAATTCACAAATTTAGATTGCTTTACAACATACTTACCAATACTATTCATAATGGTTTTAAGTTTACTACTAGTAACTTTATCGTTTGTCGAGTTATGTGAATGAATTACTACATTATTCTTGTTAAATAACAGTAATAGCGGGAAAAATTTAGTTAGGTTATCTGTATGAAAATGAATGTAATCAAATAAATTACACGTCTTACGATATTTCAACCAATCTAAAACATACGCCAACGGCTTTGTCTTCATTTCATGAAATTTAATGATTCTTATCTTTTTTTCGAAATATCCGCTAGGAACATTAATTTTTCCTGACTCTACAATGATAGTCACGTCCATATTATACTCACGTACTAATGCATTATAATAGTGTCTGATCCATTCCGTTATCCCTAAGCCAGAGTCTAAATTATTGGTGACTACTAATACTTTGCTCATTCTTTCCACCTACTGAATTGCTTCTTTGATTGTAGCTAATACTCGTTTACCAGAATCACGAGTATTCTCACCAATATACCGCATATAAAAACTATGCGTTTTCCTTTTCTCACTCTTTACATCAACATTTTTTATAGCGTCAATCAAATCGGCTTCTGTTTGAATAAAGTTGGGAACTTTTTTATCCACATCATCTTCATATAATCCTTGATATGCCTTGTATGCATCAAAATCATAAGCATAGCAAAAAATCGGCTTCTGAAGAATTGAATAATCATATATTAAACTCGAATAATCAGTTACGAGTAAATCTGACACCTGCATCAATTCATTCAAACTAGGATAGTCAGTAACATCATAGAATAACTTGTTCTGATCCTCTAGTACCTTATTAACAAAATAGTGAGCCCGAAACAAAATAACATAATTTGGTAACTCTTTAGCCCATTTTTCCAAATGTATAGGAACTCTGAAATCATTACTTCCATTTGACTCTGTCTGATTTCCTCTGACTGTCGGTGCGTACAAAATCACTTTCTTATCAGAGGGAATTCCCAATTGTTGTCTGATTTTATCTGTATTTGCTTTCTCATATAAAGAATCGTTGCGTGGTAATCCCATTCTTTTCATTGATTCAGCATTAGCATTAAAGACATGTTTTAAAATTTTATAGTCATAGTCAGTATAATATAAGTTTACGTCTGCAGTCGCAAACTCCTCCCATTTTTTTTGAAAGAGTGGTGATTTTTTAACACTGACTTCATCTTTTCCGATCTTTTTCATTGGAATTCCGTGCCAAGTGTTTACAAAGAAAGTCCGGTTACCTTTCATATTTGTGTAACGTTTAATGCCTGAGTTAGTAATCCAAACTCTAGCAGAAATACAAGTTCGAAAATAGTTAATGGAATCCATTTTAACGACATCATATCCCATCTCTGAATACTTATCAGTATCTAGTACTCCCCATACAAGTCGATAGTCCTTAAAGAAAGGATCTAATTGCATTAGGTCAAATATTCGTTTTGGACTATCACTAACCTGTTTTCCTCCATATGAAACAAACATAATCGTTTTTTTAGTTTTTCCTAGACTTATTATCTTTAAGATACTAATCAAGCACCAGGAATAAAGAACATATAAACGACTAAAAAATTTAGTCTCTTTCAATAGTTTTGTGACAAGTCTTCTAAAAGCAAGCATTTTTTTCTCCTATATACTAATGAACTTTTTCGATCTTCGGATTAAAAGTAATCCCCGCAACTAAACCTTTTAACATCGTAGATATTTTTAACAACTTATAGTTACTCTTAAAAATAACCTTACAGAAAACAATGACAAAATGTATAATATATTTTAAGCATGCTTTAAGCCCTTGTTTTTTGGCCATATAAATTTTATTTCGCACATCATAAAAATAACGTGGGATTCTACCCTTATTATCCGTTAAAATATCAACTTTTTGATTTTCCGCCATTTTGTGAAGAACGCTGCTATTCGTGACACAGAAGCTTGGATATACACGGGCAATTCGTTCTGAAAATTCCACGTCATCACCCCATATAAAGAAATCACTTATGGGTAATCCCATTTGTCGAATAGCTTTAGCATTGATATACATCGAAACAAATGAACTATGTGCAATTGAAATAAGATTTGCAAGATTGGACCGATTCCATGGCTTTCCTGCTTGCGGTACATTCATTAGTGCTGCTGAACCATCAATCCATCGTACGTTACTTGCTAATACTCCCCATGATCCAAACTCATGCTCTACATTTTGACGTGCATCAATCATATTCTTTAACGTTGTTCCATCGGGGATGGTGTCATCATCCATAACCCAAACAGCATCTGCATCCAACATCATTGCACGCTTAATTCCATGATTAAAACCAGCTGCTCCGCCAAGATTATCTCGCTCGTTCACAACAACTAACTTATCATTTTCTTTTTGTAGTGTATTTAAATATTTTTTCGTTCCATCTGTACTTGCATTATTAATAATGACAATTTTATATAAAAACTGATCACTTTTCATTACACCTTCCAAGCAACTCTTTAAATACCCTAACTTATTGTACGTTACTATTACTGCAACATTTTTAAAATTGGAATCTTTTAACATCGTTTGCACCGTTCCCCTTAACATTGAGTAACTTCTAAAAATGAGTCTTTCCAAAATTCAAGCCGAATTTTCGACACACAAAATAAAAAATCTTTTTTCCAGTTTGTTTTTTCCCAATTTGTTGCCAATAACATTCCGTGTATTGTATGTTATTTTCTAAAAGCCAAAC
Organism: Lactiplantibacillus xiangfangensis; assembly: GCF_001438845.1. Taxonomy (GTDB): domain Bacteria; phylum Bacillota; class Bacilli; order Lactobacillales; family Lactobacillaceae; genus Lactiplantibacillus; species Lactiplantibacillus xiangfangensis. The sequence goes on along the minus strand of NZ_JQCL01000037.1, from coordinate 4,661 downwards.
ATCGAACAACAATTCAGAAATATAACCGAAGACTCTAGCCTCTTGTGTTGTATATTCTGAAATATCAATACTCTGTTCGACCTGAGTTAAAATCTGGAATAACCATTCACAATAATCATCGAACACATTCTTTTTCATTACAAACATATTAAACATATGTGCACTACGTCGAGACATAACTTTATCGAACGCGTCTAAATATTCCGGGCAACTAGTCTTAATTATTTCCCTAGTTTGATCAAGAGGTTCCTTATGATGTGCGTGAATATAATGTGAATAATTAGTTTCAATATAGTAATGTCGCTTACGTGGAACAATGGCATCGTGATTTAAGAGTAAGCTGTCAATTTCCTCTTGATTTAAGACCGAAGGGAATCCACCTTTGCGATGCGTACTTAAAACTCGTCTATAATGCACTAAGCCAACTGCCTCAACATCTTTTAAGTTTTTCCATGCCCAATAAATTGCAGTCAATTCGTTATAATTCGGATTTTTTGCTGAGATATTAACACCAATATCATCCCTCTGGAAATCAATCCCAGGTTTATAATTTTTTTTAGCACCAACCAAAATAGGTAAATAGATATTTCGATTTTCTGGCATGGGAAACTTCTTATGGGCAGCCACTAGTATTTTAACCCTCATCATTTTCCCCCTTAATAGACAATAACTTGTAGTCTTTTTAGTAGTGTATTTAAGAGCATTTTTTTATTTGGAAAATTAGACGCAACAATTAACATGTTTTTCCCAGAACTATCCGTTTTGATTTTTATATATTGTCCACTTTTTGAAGTACTAAGTAAATAGCCATTACTTTGCTTATAACTAGATGGCATACTCTTCTTATACAACTTAGCCATTTTTTTATTTAAATATGACGATTTCAACATCTTATTAGTTGATAATGCTAAATCAGATAGTGACATTCGAATAGTGTAATTACTATTCTGAATAGTCTTTATATCTATTTCATCCTTCTGAACAGGCAATTTGTTTTCTATCATATATTTATAACTCAATACATCATTTGTCCATAAAGAATTCGACGTAATCACACGTGAATTAGTTAAGCCCATTTTTTCTGTGATTAGGCTTTCAAAAGCATCCGCATACGTCATATTATCAACCTTGCTAATAATTTTTCCTTTGATAAAATCATTGGCTAAAACAGAATCCTTTGAATTTGATTTTTTAATTTTTCTGAGAAAATCTGGCGTTTCAAACTCATTTAGATACTTACTTTTAACAAATACCGATACTTTGTTAAATAAAAGATCTCTTACAGTTATTTTTCTTTCCATCTTTAATTCAGGTAAATATGATCTAACATCCTCATCTAAATCAATTTTCGAATCCTGAACTAGCTTTAAAAGCATTGCATTATTATAAAGCGTTTGTAAATCTCCTATAACAAATGGACTGTTTAGGCGAAAAACATTGCCAATTTTAGCATTAGCAACACCAAATCGCGTTGCTAAAACAAGCTTCTCATTTTTCACAGCCAGATAAGCTCCAAAAAATTTGTCTTCATTTAGATCTTCTACAAGTTTTTCTAATGATGCTTGTTTTTTAGAATCAATTTTATTCACATTCAAATTAGTTCCCTGTGATAAAGTCGTTTCTAAATTAACTTTTTCACTTGAAGGTGTCACTCTGGGGTGACTTTTTATCGAATCAAAAATCTGATTTCCTAAAAAGACCAGCACTATAGTTGCACAAACTAATATAACCAACAATATAAGTTGCCAAATTGTTTTCTTACTTCGCACTGATATACCCCAATATATTTCCGTTCATTTCTTGACATGCGTCAATCATCTTCAAGAGATTCCGTTTAGAATCACCGGTATTATTAACAACCAACACGATGTTTCGAGTAATATTGAAAAGATTCTGAAAATCATGAATTTTTACAAATTTTGGAGTGTTAATAAATACATAGTCATTTTCAGCTATCAATTGTTTCAACAAACTATTAAACCGCGGATCATTGATAAAATATCCAGAACTTTGACCTCTCACAGTTCCAGCAAGAACTACTGATAGTCCAATATTGGAGACATCCTGTAATATTTCATTCTGGGAAGCCTCACCTTCTAAATAATCTGACAACCCCCGCTCATTCTTTAAATCAAATGCACCCGAAAAAACGTTCGTTGAGAAATCCGTATCAACAATCACTACTTTCTTTTTAGCATGCGCGTACATAATACCAAGATTAGCAATAATAGTTGGTTGAGCCTTTGATTGAGAAGTTGTTAAAAATATTAACGAATTAATATCTCGATTTTGACTAATCAATTGAGAATTAATCTCTCTGGTAATTCTTTTTATGTTATCCATTTTATCGATACACCTCCAATTTAATTCTTAATATCAAACGTTCCAATTTTATTAATTCCAACCACTGAACGTAGATAATCGTCACTTTTGACCTTTCCAAGCATTAATTGTCGAAATGATGAGATTATTAATACCAAGAAAAATACAACAACAAACACTGTCATAGCGATTGCCATCAAACTACGCTTGATACTAACTCGAGTTGATTTTTTAGCATTGTTTACTAAAGAGACATTTGCACCCGATAAGTATTTTCCAATATTACTTATGAACAGTGACATTGCGTGATTTGCTAAGAAAATCGAATAGCTTGGATTGGGACTAATTATATTAATTGAAAAAAACGGTGAACTTGTTCCTGTTGAAATAGATACACTATAATCATCTTTTTTTGAGTAATTTTTCCAACTACTTTGATCAATTTCGGCCTGAAGTTTTGATTTATACTCAGCCGATGTTAAATACTGCCCATAAGAATTGATTAGCCCATAGTTATTATCATTTTGAACCATCTGTCCAGACGATTCATATGTTGCAGGCTTTACAAAGATTCCTAATCCAATCCCAATAACTGCAAAAACAAGCCCTGTTAACAGCGACTTGAAAAAGTTCCTTTTTAGTAGCTTAAACAAAATAATTTGTTTCCATGTCGACAAATTAGTCATCCTCCCAAAACATCTCAGCAATTTAGAAATCTATTTACACTTTAGAAACATTTGTTAATATTAATGTGTGTATTCTACCTATTATATTAATCACAAATTAATTCTATGATATAACATTATACCAGAAACTATCACAAGCAAAAAATATAATCAAAAATACAACAACCCTATATCAACAAAAAAGTAGTCGAATATAAAATTGACTACTAAAAAGTGAATACTACAAATATATTATCCTTATTGAAAAACAACCGTTACATTACTCAAATCTCAAACACAGCAAATAGCTATGCCGAAACACTAAAATACATGGAGTCCTCTTAGCAAGTTTTTTTTAGACGCGCGTCTCAATCAAGCTCGCTTGAAACCGTGGTCAATGCCGCATGAATAACTTGATGCATATCATAATAGCGATACTGCCCTAATCGTCCACCGAAGACAACATTACCCTCTTTTTTGGCAAGTGCTGCATATTGTTTATAAAGCGTATTATTCCGATTGTTATTGACAGGATAGTAAGGTTCATCGCCCCGCTTCCAGTCAGCTGGATATTCACGAGTAATAATTGTTTTATCTTTATCGCCTTTACCAAATTCGAAGTGCTTATGTTCTATAATCCGGGTAAAAGGTGTCTCAGCATCAGTATAATTGATTACCGCATTACCTTGATAATTACCAACATCTAATTTTTCACTTTCAAAACGTAGTGACCGATACTCTAATTCACCTAATTGGTAATTGAAGTATTGATCGATCATCCCCGTAAAAATGATTTTCGGATAAGCCTTAAGGTATTCATCTTTCTTATCAAAGAAATCAACACCGGTTTCTACATCAATTTCAGGATGATCCAACATTTTTTCAACAATCTGAGTATAACCGCCAATTGGAATACCTTGATAAGTATCGTTGAAATAGTTGTTATCAAAAGTATAGCGGACAGGTAAACGCCGAATAATGAAAGCCGGCAAATCAGTTGCCTTTTGTCCCCACTGTTTCTCCGTATAGCCTTTAATTAACTTTTGATAGATGTCAGTTCCAATAAGTGAAATAGCTTGTTCCTCAAGATTCTTAGGCTCCCCACTTAATTGAGCTGCATCTTTTTGTTCTTGGATCTTTGCTTTTGCTTCATCAGGTGTGCGTACACCCCAGAGTTCACTGAATGTATTCATATTAAATGGCAAATTATACATATGTCCCTTGTAGTTTGCTACAGGGCTATTTGTATAGCGATTAAACTCAGCAAATTGATTGACATAATCCCAAATCTGCTTGTTAGACGTATGAAAAATATGAGCACCATACTGATGTACTTGAATCCCATCGATTTTTTTTGTATAAATATTTCCCGCAATGTGCTCACGCTTTTCGATCACTTTAACATGCTTCCCGCGCAAAGCTGCTTCGTGTGCAAAAACTGCGCCGAATAAGCCAGCACCGACAATTAAATAATCATATTTGCTCAATTTAATTTCCTCCAAAATTGTAAAGTACCATCAAAGTATTATATCAAAAATTTATATGAATTGAAGTTTTATTAATAAATCAACTCGAATTATTATTAAAAAATTACGAATGAATAGTCACTTTGTATAAATGCGATAATCCCTTTATGGTTGTCAGATGAAATACAATAATTCATCTGATGATTAT
>NZ_JQCL01000036.1 GCF_001438845.1 Lactiplantibacillus xiangfangensis | reverse complement strand
TATCAGGTTATGCTGACAAATTTGTCCAAAAATTCGGATTAAATTTGCAATCTACCTAACTAATTCGTTATTCGACCCTAAAAAAGGTATGACTGTGAATGAAAGATCATTTTGTTCACGGTCATGCCTTTTTGTTGTCCATTTAGTTATTGATAATGACCAGCAATGTCGTCTGGACTAAAATCCTTAGTGAATTGACGATCATAGGCCTTTTCATAGGCAGCAACTTTTTGTTGGTAATCAATTTGGCGCATCTTTTCGGCAGCTTCCCGCTGTGATGTGGCCGACTTTTCGACCGCATCCGGATAAATTGGCGGTAACACATGGACCGTATAATTGATGCCATGCGGATCCGATTTGGTCGGGGCGTCAACCATCGAAACAAAGCAGGACACGATTGGCACATTCAATCTAACGGCGTAGTAGTACGCTCCCCGTTCAAGCGGCCGCGGTTTGCGATAGTTGAACCACATTTCCCGTTCCGGATAAATTAGAATTGACTGTTTGCGTGCCAAGCTACTTTGCAAAAGGGCAATAAACCCCTTGCCCATGTAATTGACGCTGTCGCTGACAGGTATCGTATCAGCGTATGTCATCAAAAATCCCAGCATCCCGGGCATTTTAAGGTTGGTGAGCTCAACGACAATCGACAAATCAGGTTGATTCAGGGCTGATCGAACCAGCAGGTGGTCAATCGGGCTAAAGTGGTTACAGGTAATGATTGCCGGCCATTCCAATGCCTTTAAATTGTCGGTCCCCTCAACTTTTAAATTGGGATTCATCATCCTCGCAGCCATATTCATGACCGACCGGACTTCGGCTGCCCGCCAATGATAACGTTTAGTTTGGTGAAGCTTCAAGAGGTGGTCCAACACCTCATGCTGCTCGGTAAGTGTCAGTACTGGATCATGTAGTTCGACTTTTTGATTAAATTTTCCCTGACGGACGTTTTCAGCAATGTTTTGAATCACTTTGTCACGCTCGCCAAGCTTTACCGGTGTAAAAGTCATAGGGCAATTTTTACTCCTTGCTTGGCCATGGCGTAAAATGTCGTTGGGGTCTTAATAATATCAACGGCTAATGGAATCAAATCGGACTGATTCTTCTGATCACGGGCAACTTCTTTAGGATTCATATCTGCGAGCTGCTGTTTTAACATGGTCTCGTAATCGGTTTGTTTGGCATAGGTCCAAAAATAGCTTTGTCGAGGGGCATCATCATAGCGCCACGGCTTGGCAAATAAGTTATAGTGAATCAGCCAGGGGTCAACATCCTGTGGCGTGGTGATTTGGATGTCCCATGACGGGTTCAAATAATAAATTCGATTTCTCGCGATGGCATTCATGTAGTCCTGATCCGGGCACAAACACTTGAAATGGTACTTGTTCAAGAGCTGCAAAAAGTGTTCAGCGAATTTTGAACGGCGCATTTCAGCCAGGTTCATCAACAACACGCCGGAACAAACGTATTTCTGTGAATCAATCCCAACGGCTTGTTCAGCATAGTCAATCATTTCCGGAGTGTGGCCGATGAAGTGATCCGGCACTGCGCCAACCAGGTTATCCCCCAGCTGGGTATCAAATAATTCACCCACGTCCTTTAAAACCACCGTGTCCGCATCCAGGTAGAGCGCCTTATCCAATTTGGGGAACAATTCAGCAATAAACAGCCGGAAATAAATTGTAAAGGTAAAGTAGTCACTGCGTAGTTTGTTATTCTTATCAGTAATTTCTTGCTTCAAGCGGTCATTAATTGAAACAAACTGAATTTTGAGGTTGTCCGTTTCAAAGGCTTTAAGCCGCCCTTGATTGTCGGTATTGAGATCATCACACAACACAATCACCTGGTAATGCCTGTCCGGTGATGTATGCGCGACCAGTGAAGCCAGTGAAACTGCCAGATAAGGTGCATAATTGTCATCGACAGCGTAAAAAATTGGCACGGTTTGATTTTCCATAATGAATCCCCCTTAAATTAATGTGATTGATGCTGGTAGGTCATAAATGACACGTTGCTTTGGTGACTGCGGGTCACCATTTGGGCATGAATCTGATCGTGGAGTTTTTGTTGGCGTTGTTTACGCGGAAGTGACTTGTCCGGCATAAACGGACCGTCGAAGTATACCACCTGCTTGGGTCGGCTCAACAGTCGGCATTTTTGATATGTAATCGTCATGCTGTAGCTGGGCAGGTCGGCAGCGACTGGATAATGGAATGCGCCAACTGGAAACGGACGAATCTTGGTGTAATACGGCCAAACATGGGCTTCGGGATAGATAAACACTCGTTGATGCTGGTCCAATCGAGCATTCATCGCCCGCTGGAATTGGATCATTTGTGATAATTTCGCGGGTAGGATCAACGCACCACCCATCGCCAAGAGACGACCGACGATTGGAATACCAAGGTTGGCAGGTTCCGCAATCGGATACGCCCGCCGGGGTATTGCGACCAGCATCGGTAAAAGTGCATCCCCCAGCGGCTGGGTATGGTTGGCATAAATGAAGGCGCCCCGTTTGCCTTGGGTGCGCAGACACCGTTTGTTTCGAAAAGACGTCCGCAAATACAGCCGACAATAAACGAAGCTGACAACAACCGCCACCCAGTAGACGACCGTCGCCGTTACGCGGTAAAACCAATTTTGATGCAGCCAAATGTAGCCCTCAGGAATGGTGGCATTTTGATTTTTGGTAAAGACCACGTCATCATCAAAATCATGATACGTAAACACTTTTGATGTCCGTTTAGTCATTACCAATGTCATCCTTTCTTCCGAGAAGTTAAAATCATGAGAACGTGTTTGGATACTTTGACATTCGATTTGATTTTAGTTAAATTAGATCAAAA
>NZ_JQCL01000035.1 GCF_001438845.1 Lactiplantibacillus xiangfangensis | reverse complement strand
GACCAATTGATAAGAATGGGTTGTGAGTGTTGCACTTGATTTGACAATTCAGGTATATATCTAATTGTATTTCGTTCTTAATCATACCTTTTATATTGCACAAAGGTCTATATTTAACCATCATATAATTTTGGTCTCTGTTCATTATATTTTTCTGATAACCTTTCCCAGTTTGACTTTCCATTGAATCTTGCTAATCACTTAAAATATCCACTACAAGACTTAGCGTGACAATCAAAAGTTTCATAAAATTCAGGAAATCTTATTGCTACCAACAATATTACCTCTTAAATTTCACATATGAAGTGAGACTTAGTTGAAAAACGGCTAAGTCTCACTTCATATATTTTAAACTAAAATTATTTTTCAGGAATTAAAGCTACACCAATAGTCGGATAACCAACTTCTAATTTTCGGATATCATCCGATGTTTAAAAAATGATCTCCTCGTAAACAATCGGGAGATCACTTTAGTTTTGGTTTGAAGTTGTTAAAACACCTAGGACGTGTCTTCAAATTACTTTGTGAGTAGGAAAATAGTCGCAACCTGAACGAATGCCAAAAATGACTCGGCTAATTTGTCAAAGCGAGTCGCAATATGTCTAAAATGTTTTAATTTGTTGAAGTAACACTCGATTAAATGACGCTCTTTATAAAGCCACCAGTCAGCTTTCCATGGCTGCTTGGCATTAGCTTTGGGGGGAATCGTATAGTGGCCGCCATTTTCCTTGATATGCGTACGGATTTCATGAGTGCCATATGCACGATTGGCAATAACGTTAATATCTGTTAAATCAGTTTTCTCCAATAATGATACCGCGTGGGCTCTATCATTTAACTGTCCAGCAGTTAATTTAAACATGATTGGATTTCCCAACGCATCAGTTATGGCATGGAGCTTAGTACTCTTGCCACCACGACCGGGTCCAATATGGTTTTCGGCTGTGTGCCCCCCTTTTTTAGTGCACCAGCGCTATGCTGGTGAGCACTGATAATTGTGGAATCAAGATGTAAATTTTCGAAGTCTGGTTCGTCATTTAAGTGTTCGAAGATAGTTTCAAACAAGTTAGCATCACGCCAACGTGAGAAACGGGTATAAACAGACTTCCGATTACCGTAGCGTTCAGGTAAATCACGCCAAGGTGCGCCACTACGAGCAACCCAGAGCATGGCGCATCATTCGGTTGCTGTGCTTAGGGGGACGCCCCGCACATTTTTTTGGAAAACAATGTTCAATTTGAAGCCACTGTTCGTCAGTTAACTCATAGCGATGGCTTATCATTATCATCAGTCCTTTATTTTTATAATAACAGGTCTGATAATAAACAAGCTATTCATATGATTTGAAGACACGCTCTAGTCTAAAATATTGATTTTTCCCTTCTAGAGATGACTTTATCTTCTTAGTTTGTCGCACTTAATTTGAGCAGGTTACCAAGGTACGATACCATCAATATCTGAAAACGTGCCAGAATCGGTTAACGCATCCGAAGTAGCCAATTCCACAGTCCGCGCCACACCCACTTGCACACTTCGATTACCGCCACCACCACCAAAACTGGTGTCTACCCAACCAGGATTGACGGCGTTTACCGTGACAGGCGTTCCCTCAAGTTCAGCGGCGAGTTTGACTGTGAACATGTTGACCGCTGCCTTAGAAGCTTGATAGCCAGATGCTTGTAGCTTGTGAATGCTAGTACTGGCATCGCTGGCCAGAGTCAATGACCCTACTGCACTGGAAATATTGATAATCCGTCCAGCCGGCGCTGCCTTCAAAAGTGGTAAGAAGACCTGTGTGACGTCGATCAAGCCAAAATAATTCACGTTAAAATCTTGCCGAATTGCGTCTAATGACAGTTCTGACGGCTTAGCCTCATGATCAACGGCAATACCCGCATTATTGATTAAAATATCTAAATTAGCGGTGATTCTCTCTTTCGCGTTAACAATCGACTCATGATTGGTCACATCTAATTGTACCGCCTGAGCTTGAACACCAGCAGCCTCGAGCTGAGCAACAGCGGCCTGTCCACGATCTAAATTTCTAGAACCAGCATAGATATATTGGCCTTTCAAACCAAGTTCTAGGGCCAATTCGTAACCCATCCCACGATCAGCACCAGTAATTAATGTATTGATAGTCATATCCATAGATCCCTTTTCTGTTATGATGGATTTACTATATCAGCCTAACGTAACGGGAGGTCAAGCCAAAATGGATAATAATCAATTGATGCGGATCGGTGAATTTGCGAAAGCCGCTAACGTCACTATTCGAACAGTCAGATATTACTTAGAATGTGGCTTATTACCACCAGAAAAGCGCAATGAAAATAATCAACGGATATTTAATGATGAAGACCTACACTGGATAACTAATTTACATTATTTGCGAGAGGCTGGCATGTCGATTGTTGAATTACAACACTACACTACCTTAGTACGCGAAGGCGATAGTAGCTTACCTCAACGGATTGAATTAATGCGCGAACAGCGTAAGCAAGTCATCGCTTCAATTGCTGATAAGCAGGAACAGCTGAAAGTAATTGATCATAAGCTTGAGCGGTATTTAGCTGGAGACAGTACAGTAATGTGATCAACATAAGCAAACAGGCCTCAACGATTTCGAGGCCTGTTTTTTTCCGTATTGTGTTACTTATGACACGGACTCTCCTAACAACACAAGTAGCTATAAACGCCGAAACATCAACTAATTTACAACGTCATAAATTCCAAGTTCCTAGCATACGGGACGCCTTTTTCACATCACTTGTGATACGGACTCCCAATATTAATCATAAACGCCCGGTAAACCTGTTCCGACAGCACTAGCCGCATTAATTGGTGCGGCAATGTGAAGCGGCCAAACGAAATCTGGGTGTCCGCCCGCTTTAATACCGCTGGATCTAAGCCAAGCGACCCACCGATCACAAAATCAATATCGCTATGACCATACGTCGTCAACTTATCGATTTCCGCCGCGAACTCCTCACTCGTGCGTTCCTTCCCCTTAATCGCTAAGGCGTACACGTAATCGCGATCCTTAATTTTCTCCAAGATCCGCTGGCCTTCCTTTTCCATCACGTTAGCCATCTCTGCGTTACTTAATGACTCCGGCGCCTTTTCATCCGGAACCTCGACGATTTGGAATTTTGCGAATTTACTCATTCTTTTCGCATATTCCGCGATCCCCTGTTTAAAATATTTTTCCTTCAATTTACCCACACAGATAATTTTGATGTTCATAATTTACCACCTTTACACAAGTTATGCACACAGTTATCCACAGGTGCATAACTCACTATTCTACATATTGTGTTGAACGTGTGTTTGCCACAATATTTATTTGCACCTAGTTTGTCAAGCCATCTCCGACTTATCCACAGTTATCCACCGCAACATTTGTTCGCCGGTTTCGGTTACAAATCCCATTATATCAGGTATCTGCCTAACAAAAAAACTTTTTTAGAAATTTAATCCACAGGCACCATTTTCATCTGTGGATAACTTTTGAACAAGCCAAATTCCCATGGTTGCGCCTGTTAATAAACGCTCATTAATTTTATCAGATTTTATCCCCGAAGTTATACACATTTTTCATCCCTAATAAAACTTGCAAAAAATGGTCGCTTGTAGCTCATCCATTTTCGTTCGGCTTTTAAATTTAAGTTGGCGGTTTCATCCCCAATTTCGCCTTTATTTGAAACTTTATTCTTCGGCTTTTCCTAAATTCACTCAAACTCACCGTTATAACTTGCCTTGCCACCTCGACCAATCAAGCCTTCTCACACTCGCCACGGCATCTTCGACCTAGACCAGTCACAAAAAAGCGCACCTGAGTATTAAAGACACTCAGATGCGCTTATGAAAATCTCATTTTTAGTTGCTCTGTTTACTCAACGCTTTGGTAGTTTCGGTCAACTTCATGTTCGTTGTCTTGAGTTTTCCGTTATGATAATACTTTACACTAACCGTATCATTTACAGAATGGGCGTACAAGGCCGTCCGCAAGGTTGCTAAGCTCGTAACCTTCTTACCACCTAGTTCGGTGATTACATCGTACTTGCTAATCCCCGCAGCCTTCGCTGGCGAACCAGCGTAGGTCTTCATAATAACGACCCCGCTATCCACGCTAGTTGGTAACTTCAAGACTGACTTGCGGTCACTCTGCGAGATGTTCGATAAGTTATACGTTGCCACACCTAATGCGGGCCGGACCACTTCACCATTTTTTACCAATTCATTGATGATCTTTACAACTTCGTTACTTGGAATGGCAAAGCCCATCCCTTCAACGCTAGTCCCGGAACTGTCGGAAGACAACTTCATCGAGTTGATCCCGACAACTTGGCCGGCCAAGTTAAAGAGCGGCCCACCGGAGTTCCCAGGGTTAATCGCTGTATCCGTTTGAATAACGGTAGCATAACCAGTCTGTTGACCCGACGTATTCGTCGTCGCAACGGTCCGTTTCTTGGCGGAAATGATTCCTTCCGTTAAGGTCGTCGCGTAGTTCGAACCTAATGGCGACCCAATGGCTAAGGCCGTTTCACCAACTTCAATGTTATCTGAATTACCGAAACTAGCCGTCTTGGTTACCTTAGAAGAATTGATTTTCAAAACCGCTAAGTCGGTAACGGCATCGGTCCCGACGATTTTCGCCGTTAACTTAGTGCCATCACTCATAATGACCCGCACCGCGTTGGATCCACTCACCACGTGATTATTCGTAACGATGTAAGCGGCGTTACCGCTCGTCTTGTAAATCAGTCCAGAACCTTCGCTGTACTCTTGTAACTTACTGTTCGAGCTTGAACTATAATTGGAGTCATCACCGTCGGACGACCCATCGTCACCACCCAGAATACCGCTCCAACCACTAGAAGTACTCTGTTTTTGTAAATTAATAACTGAAACCACCGCGGCTTTGTTATTCTTATAAACCTTAGTGGCTTGTGAACTAACGTTAACTTTGACGTTAGTCGTGGAAGTTGAACCCGACTTATTTGAGCCGGTTGGTACGCTAGTTGTCGAAGTAGCGACGTTATTACTTTGGAGATAATTAATCCCGCCATACGCCGCACCACCACCGATTAACCCGGCGACAAGTGCGGTTACTGCAACTTTGATCAATGATTTATTGGCCATAATGACGCGTCGAAACGCGATCCCTCCCTACTAGTACTGATTTTAATTCTATTTTAGCTAACAATTATGATTTTTCTATGACTGAATATTAGTGTAAATATTAAATCAGTATTATAGTGTCACCAGTTTAGTCGCTTGTTCGGGGTCAGTATCGTAAAGTTGAAAATCATGTTCGACCCCAAAATCGTGTTCTTTCATCATTGACGCCACCGTTAAATGGGCCAACGACTTCATATTATTATCCTGACTACGGTGTCCTAAGTAAATTCGCTTGGTACGCCGGCCGATTACGTCCATTAACGCGTTAGCGCCATCTTCATTGGACAAATGCCCCTCATTGCCTAAAATGCGTTGCTTGAGCGGCCATGGATAACGTCCCATGCGCAACATTTCCAAATCATGATTGCATTCAAACAGGTATCCATCAGCATCACTGATGACCCCTTCAACGTGTTCAGAAACATAACCAGTATCCGTAATAATCACAAACGACTTACCGGCATGGTGTAATTCATAAAACTGTGGTTCGGCCGCATCGTGTGACACACTGAAAGATTCAACATCGAGGTCGCCGAGGCCTAGCGTTGTATCCGGATCAAAAACGTGACACAGTTCAGGCGGCACCTTACCAATTCGATTGGCCATGGCGTCCCAGGTCCCCTGGTTCGCGTAGACGTCTAACCCGTATTTACGAGCTAAGATTCCCGCCGAATGGCAATGATCCGTGTGTTCATGCGTGACGAATAGACTGTCGACTTCATTGATATCGCGTCCAATTGACTGCATTAAATTGGCAATTTTTTTACCGCTTAACCCTGCGTCAACTAAGACTTTATGTTCGGGCGTTTCAATATACGTGACGTTGCCGGTACTCCCGGACGCCAGAACGCTCACTTTCATTTCATCTGTTGCTAACTTTAATACCATTATTAGGTTCTTCCCATCTCTGAAATCCGCTACTATCTTAACATGATACACGCTTTTCACAGTGTTGAAAAGCAAGCGCCCCGCTAGTCGCCATATTATAAAATTGGTTATAACCCAATATTAACGGGTGCTAAAAAGGACTGTAACCACCGTCACAGTCCTTTTTGCTTTTTAATATTCTGCGTTCCAAACCATACCCGTTGCCGTTTCAATTGCGGCGGTCTCATTCTCCGTCGAACTGGCGGCACTAGCACTCTTCATCGACGCCCCCGTAAAGGCGTTGATCCGGTGCAAGCTGACATTGGAACTATTTTTACTTCGAACCGCAAAGATCCAAGTTGGCACGTACACGCTACTATCTTTTAACTTCAATAATCGCGAATAACCTAAGCGTCCCCAGACGATCCGTGAGTTATTGGAGACCTGGTTATATTGATACAACGCCACCATGGCCTTCTTTTCACTAATCGTCACGGCCTTTTCACGCAACGTCTTCACGTTATTCACGTAACTCTGCGTATAGCCGGTCAACTGATTGTTTTTATTAACAAATAGGTGGATCTGACCAGTGCCCGTCAAGATTTCACCGTCGGCAACTTTCTGGACAAAAACGTGATCCCCGCTAGATGAAAGCGACGCGTCGTACACGTACTCATCGCCGTGAATAACGTTTGACGGTTGCTTCATAAACGTCGTCAAATCAGATTTCATATTATCCGTACTCATTGTTCTGGCCGTTCGCAACGTGCTGGTCAATTTACCCACACTCTGCATCCGGACGTTCTGTTCAGTTAGCTGACTTAAGTGCTGCTTCAGCCCACTTTCATTGTTACCGGCAATGTAGTAGCCGGTGCCTTCCTTCGTGTCCGGATTTTTAAAACTAATATTATCCGCGCGCATCTCACTAATAATGGTCGTCGCCGTATCACTGGATGACTTCGTTGATGTGGTCGAACTCGTTTGCACGAACATGAACACTAAAAAAGCATCCAGCACCACAAACGCGGCTAAGAAAATCCACTCAATTCTCCGAAAATTCATGCGTCCGCCCCCTTAAGATCCGCTCAGCATCGACGTATACGTTCGCCAACTACCATTGTAGTAAACGTAATACGTCGGCGTCAGGTCAATCACTAGTTTGGATGACTTGTTTTGCGACCACTGGTAGCCTAATTCAATGCTACCAATCTTATTATTTTTATAACCGGCTGCAATCAGCTTCTTGAGCACACTGGTCGAGCTTGGTAAAGTCACCGACTGCTTGTTCCCGGTTGTCGGCACGGGCACTTGCAGACTGTACAGTGAGAAGTAATACCGATCGAGGCCGTTCGCCGTCAACTGAATGCGGACATCCCCATTTTCTGTTTGATTGAAAATCGGGAACCCTTCCACGTAGCTACGGTAAATGACGCTACTACTCGTCGAATCGTAACCATAGTAACGGATGTTGTCCATCGGTACCCCTAACGAGACCAGGTACTTATAACTCTTCTTTAGCTGGTTCGCTAGCGACATCTTTCGGGTATCCCCGGAGTCACTATAGTCTTCGAAGTAAACGGTCCCGAGTTTCGGATTAACGGTCATGCGCTTAAAGCTTCCCGTGGTGTACTCTTGCTTACCGTTACGATTATGCACGGAGACCGTCGAATTACCATCCGCGTCGAGTAACCGGTTGGCAATTTCACTGGCCGCGGACTTACTCATCAGGTAACTGTATTGCTGCATTTTGATCGTATCCGTGTAATCCAAATAGGTGGCGTTGTCTTCATACGTCATCTTAACGGCAATTGCCTTGACCTTATCCGCTGCTAAAACCTTATCGAGCGAACTGAGTGACTTTTTCCGTAAACGCACACTATAAATTTCATGGTGATTATCATTTAACAAATAAATGTGGTCAGTATCGTGAATCGGAATCACGATGCGACTGAATTCAGACGACCGAAAACTCCGTAAATTCTGATTAAAAACGGTATTAAATAAACTAATCGTGACGCTATCCGGGAAATTCAAAACGTACGAATCTTCCCCGTTGAGTAGCGCCGTGTAGCTACTGGCCGACGTCACGCGAACCTTAGAGATGCTTTCCGCGTGCCATTTGCTGAGCTGATCTTTAAATTGGCTAACTAAACTGACATTCTTGTTAATCAAAAGTGCCTGTTTCCCATTAGAATCCGTTCGAATCAACTGAGTTGGCAAATAGATGTCGTCGACCGTCCGCGTCGCTAACGTTGAGTTTGACGACGTGGTACTAACCTTACTTTCACGTTCATAACGCGACGGGTTCATCCAAATATAAACGGATAACCCGACACTTAGCAGGATCAGGGCCGTGAGTGCGATTGGTAACAATAAGCGTCTAACCTTGTGAGTCGTCATCCCAAAGATCCTCCTCTTCATAAGGTTCGTAAGGCAAGGAAATGTAGAACGTCGAGCCCTTACCCTCTTCACTGTCGACCCAGATTCGACCGCCTAACATTTGCACAACTTCTTTGGAAATTGCCAAACCTAAGCCAGTCCCACCTTGCGCCCGTGAACGTGCTTTGTCGACCCGGAAGAATCGGTCAAAGACGTGGGTCAAATCGGCCCGCGGAATCCCTAATCCTTGGTCACTAATACTAATGATCACTTGGTTATGGGTCTCTAACAGACGACAAGTCACGACCCCACCATCTGGTGAATACTTGATGGCGTTATTCATGATATTATCCAAAACTTGCGTAAACTTATCCGTATCGATTTCGACCCACAGATCCCGCTTCGTAAATTCACGTTTAATCGTGTAATACTTGGCTGGATTATCATCTTTTTTCAAAATCATATCGAACCGATTTAAGACGTAGTTAAACATCTCGTTGATATTAACGAGTTCCATGTCGACCCTAGTCGTCCCGGAATCCATCCGTGACAAGCTTAACAGCTCGTTGATCATCCGAATCATCCGGTCCGTCTCTTCCTGGGTCACCTTTAAGAAGCCCGGTGCGACTTCGGGATCTTTCCACGCACCGTCACTTAAAGCTTCAATATAACTCCGTAAACTAGTTAACGGCGTCCGCAGCTCGTGCGACACGTTGGAAACGAACTGTTTACGGTCATTATCAATTTTTTGTTGTTCAGTAACATCGTGCAACACGCAGACTAGACCACTAATAAACCCGGATTCACGCTGAATCAACGAGAAGTAGGCGTTCAAAATCAAGTCGTGTTCATTCGATGAGAAATCAAGCATCAATTCATCCTGATTTTCGATCAGGTCACGCAGGGAATACTCGTCTCGAATCTTTAAAACGTCCAAGATTGAGTTGCCGATGGCCTTTTCAGCGACAACGTCCACAAAATCAGACGCCGTTTCATTGATGATTGTAATGTTTCCCCGGCGATCCGTTGCAATCACCCCGTCACTCATGTGTGACAGGACACTGTCCAACCGGCGACGTTCCGCTTCAGTGGACTCTTGCGACTCTTCGACCCGAATCGATAAGTTATTGATGGCTTTCGCCAGCTGTCCCAGTTCATCATCGCTATAAACGCGCACTTGTCCCGCGTAATCGCCACGTGCAATTCGTTGCGTCTGCTGCTTCATTTCTTCAATTGGTCGGGTAATTGCCCGGGCAATGATGATAGCAATACCTAGCCCAAGCACCATGGCCACTAGTGACGCGGCCACAAAAATCCCCATGATGGTATTAATCGTACTATAGACAGACTTCATATTCGCCCGGACGTACAGTACCCCGACTAACTGACTATTATTCCCCGTCGAACTCGACGTGTAGAGGGGCACGATTGAAACGTAGTAGCGCCCATTATTTTGCGTATCATAAGTGTTCTTGGTATAGGAACGATTATTATAGATTGCGTTTTTAACGTTACGGTCAGTCGTTTTCTGACCAACGATTGTTTGATCATTGACATCATTGGTTCCGCGAATTGTTCCCTTGCTATCAATGACTCGAATTTCATCGATATTGGCATAGTTGTAATTCGACAGAATCGTCTTGATCTGAGTATTTGCTTTAGTCGTATTATTCGACGATAACTGCTCCGCCAGTGAATTATCCACGTACGTTGGAATCTGAACCGTGGACTTGAACTGGCGAATGTTAGTCGATTCTAGTTGGCGCACAAAGATGGCCCCAACAATCTCTAAAGTAATCAGTAACAATAACGCAAACACAAGCGCAATCTTAAAATTAATCGACTTAAAAAAGTTCTTCCGTTTAAATCTCAACACGGTTTAACGACCTCTACTCATTATCAGGATTGCGTAGGTAGTAACCCACCCCACGACGAGTGACTAGCCACTTTGGATGACTAGGGTTATCTTCGACTTTTTCACGTAACCGCCGAACCGTCACGTCCACCGTCCGGACGTCACCAAAGTAATCGTAACCCCAGACAGTTTGTAACAAGTGTTCCCGCGTCATCACTTGGCCGATATGTTGCCCTAAGTAATGTAATAGTTCAAATTCTCGGTGAGTTAACTCGATATTATCGCCACGCTTAGAAACCATGTAGGCCTCTGGGTGAATAACTAAGTCACCAATTTCAATGTCTGAATTTTCTTCAACTTCGGCTGGTTGTGCTGCGGGTGTGCCTTGTCGGCGTAGGTTTGCTTTAACCCGTGCCACTAATTCCCGGTTAGAAAACGGCTTCGTGACGTAATCATCCGCACCGAGTTCTAGACCAAGCACTTTATCTAATTCCGAATCCTTTGCCGTAACCATAATAATCGGCATATCGTAGTTTTTCCGTACTTGGCGGGCGACTTCCAGGCCATCCATCTTAGGTAACATCAAATCTAATAGAATCAAATCAGGGTGAACTTCCTCGACCTTTTGCAAGGCTTCCTCACCATCGGCGGCGACGTGGACTTCATAACCTTCTTTGGTTAAGTTAAACTTCATGATATCTGAGATTGGCTTTTCATCATCAACTACTAAGATTTTTTTCATAACGATTCTTCCTCCTTAGGGGAAAACAGGTTCATTTTTAAGTTTATTGGGTGTTGCTTCGATAAATTACGGAAAATCAAAGGTTCTTTCCGTGTCAGGTTGGCTGAAAAAATTATTTTCAGCACTGTTTTTAGTATATCACAAATAACGTGAGCTTTCTTTGCAGAGAAACCCCCGTAGCTCTAGTATTTCCCGGGAAATTCTCTGTTCGTTTAAGTAATCGTTTTCACCATCTTTTTAATAAAAATTAGCAACTTTTGAAAAAAAATTCAGAAATAGTATTGCCAGAGTCCCGAATTCATGATATTATATTTTTCGTTGAGTTGTTACATTTTATGGGCAGTTAGCTCAGCTGGCAGAGCAACGGACTCTTAATCCGTGGGTCCAGGGTTCGATCCCCTGACTGCCCATCATAAACCATTAACCAGTTTTCATGCAGTGTCAAAAACACCGTGATTACTGGTTTTTTTGTACTTTAACCGCAAATATTGTTGTCATTAGATGTCATCTTTTTTCAGTAAAAGTAAGCCAATTGGTAAGCCAAAAATATAACAAAAAAAGCCACTGTTTCCAGTGACTTAATACTTGCGCGGGGCAGTGACTGTTAGCCAAATTGGTTAGCAGTTTTTTTGGTGCTATAATTTCTTTAAATAAAGTTTTTAAAGGGAGTTATGTTTATGACTACTGATAAAAAGCCTGTGATGTTAATAAGGGCTGACAACTTAAAAAAACGTGAAGGCGGTAAATCAAATTATCAAGATACTTTAGATCAAAAGCTTTTCTTGTCTAAGCCCTCAGTCTTTCATAAAACCGCCATTGCTGACGGTACAAATACTGGAATGTTCGACAAAACAGATGGTTCCGTACTAAGTAATCCAACTAATGTTGGAAACCAGACTATCCTTGATACTCATCAATTAGATGATGAAAAGAGTAAAATTAGTCTATATAATTTATCATACATTGGCGTAAGTGGATCAGATATAACTGATAATTTCGATATGGCAAATTTGACAACAGACTCCTTTACAAGCCATTTTATAAATGACATCAAAGAATCAGACATAGCAAATAACCGTGGCCTGTCATTTATATCAGCAGATAACTTTGCTACATTAGTTAATGATTACTTATCAAAAATCGATAACTGTTGGTTTTATGCTAATTGGGTAAACTATGATATGAAACTGTCTGCAAGTCTACCAAAAAAAGACACAACAATTCCGTATAGTGAATTGCTTAAAAGTAACTTTTCTAATTTGGCTTCAAAAAATCAGATGCACGAGTACAGATTATGTCTGCAACTCAATTATTTTTGTTCTGACCCAGGAAAATTGATAGATTATTCTCAACTAACCGACATAGCATTCACTAAAATGAATAATATTTTTCAGGAACCAGGATAATAATTACGATAGTCCTATTTTTAATTGTTCAAGTGCCCGGTTTTTTAAATAATTAAACTTACTGGTACTAACCGATAATTGTTCACAAGCTTCATTCCGGCTGAAACGTTTCTCAATAATGTAATCATGTAAGATAAATTGATATTGAGGATCATCAATTGCATTGAGGGCGTCTTCGACCTCTTTTAGCTGGTAAGACAGGTCAACATGGTTTATCAGACGGCTTTCAGTGCCGTTTCGGCTGCTATGGCTTGATACTCCATCGAACGAGGGACTAGAAACTTGATTAAAAGCCGTCAAGTCACGTTTTAGTTTGGCATATTGCTTTAATAAATTACAAATCTTCTTAACATCTTGGCGCATTGGAATCACACTTTCTGGTTCCAGATATATGTATTAAAAAACGGGGCTATTACACCCCGTTCCGACTAATATCAACACAATGAATACTTATATTATAACACTTAAAACAAATATTTTCACTTATAATTGTTTCACATGAAACACATTCACTTTAAAACTTATCCGGTTACTAAGCCGCGCAGTTGTTGAATCATGCTGACAACTTGATACGGTGTTTTTGTCATATCAGTTACTCGGTTTTGATACCAGAATTGCGTCAGCAAGGACACGGCAAAATCGTACTGTTTGTACATAGAAACATCTTTGCTTCCACTAACGGCCGTCTGAACATAGTCCTCGGCGGCGTCTAAATAGCTTTTAATCATTGGATCATCTTCGGTCACATCAATTCGCAGGCTTAGTTTAATATCATCAACGGTTACAGCCATGTAATCACTCCTTTTTAGGGGGGTAACGAATCGTGCCCCCCTTAGTTTTAATTTATGTATAGGGGGTGTCTAAAATGGACACCCCTTTGTATAGCCGTGCCCAAAAGTGGGTACGATTATTTACCAGCAGTTGCGGCTCCTAACGCCACGTTGATTACAGCGGTCTTATCAATCACTTCATAATCATTCCGCACAATGACGGAAAGTCCTTGACTGAACTGGTCGAACTTGTCCCATTGGGCAGTTACTTGGTTACGCCGGAAAACAGCCACCGCTTGTGATAAGTCCCCCGCAATCATTGGGAACGTCCCGTCCGCATTGTTAGCCAGTAACTTATCACTGATCATGACGACTGGTGCCCCTAATAAGGTGAAACCACTGGGTGCCGTTGGGTTCGGCTGTAATAGGTAACGACCCTCGGAATCTTTGAGTGTATCAAGGTAATTGAACCCGGATTGGTTCACTAGCCACATTTTGCTCAAGGCGGGATCTAACGTCACGTTGAAAATCTTTTTAAGATCATCAATACTGGTGGCCGTTGCTTTAGCAAAGCTACTACCCGTTAACAGTCCCATGATCTGCGTGTTGTCCGTATTATCAACGAGTTGTTGTAATTGAGCCTTAACTTCACTCACAATATCCACTTCGGCATCTTCTACGACCTCGTTAGATAAGGCGATCTTACCCGCCCGGGTTTTTACATCAAATGGCACTTCCGTAAACATATTCGCGTTAACGTCCGCAATATCAGCGAGTTCTTCCTTAGTAGCCAGTACAGCTGATTGTCGACTAGTCGAGATAGGATAAGTCCCAGAACCACTAGAAACTTGCTTAACCGTTGCATATTGGGCGAGATTGTAGGTGGATTGCTTTAATTGGAAAACAGGGGTAATTAGTTCCTTGGGAATAACCGCACTGGCACCACTCGTATTCAAGCCGTCTCGGGTTTCACCGTGGCTTCGTACATATTGCTCAAAGGCGGGAATACCGGTCTTGTTTTCATTGCTATTGTCATTGGGATCAATAATTGTTTGTTTTGCCATGTTGTCAGGCTCCTTTTCTTGGTTAATAAATTTTTCATAGCTACGGGTGTCAACTTGCACATTTGTATCGTCATAAGCGGGAACAGCTACCACTGACACATCGAACAAACTCTTAACTTGATTAATGGTGCGCGTGATATTACCGCCATCATCTTTAGTCCATTCGTCGGTGTCGTCGTCACTATCAAAGCCAAATGAGCAGGAATCAACGTTCCCACTTTGAACTTCTTCGTAAACATCATTAGCAAACGACGTATTCGGCAACTGTGCGGTGAAATGTAGCCCCTTGTCGTCCGTTTCTAACGTTAATGTGCCCGCCTTGGTACTGGCTAACACTTGGGTATAGTCGTGGTTATTAAGCATAAGAACGTTTGATAAATCGACACCATCAAGGGCCTTAGGGGTAACAACCTCAGTGAAGCCGCCTAAGTCTTTACTTGGTGAGTTCCATACAATTGCATAACCACTAATTGTTTTGCCCTTGCTTGTTTGGGAATCTTTAGGTTGCGGGTCTGCTGAATTTTCAGCTGGCCCGTCTTCGGGTGTTTCTGGCTGCGGCGTTTGTGCTCGCAATTCGGCGTCAATCGTTAACCGTCGGTCTTGTTTCATGAATTAGTCACTCCATTCTTTTGTAAGTTTAAGAAAATATTGCCATCGTCAGTTGGTGGCAAGCCAATCTTGGCCCGAGCTTCGTTACGGCTCATAACGCCGCCAGTGAAACCAGCCACCGCTTGGGCTTGTTGCGTTTGCGGATCAAGGCTCAATAGCTTGTCCGTATTAAACGTAAAGTCATGACCAAACTTGAACGACAGCTCGCTGGTAAAGCTATCAAAGTAATGTTGCAACGTCCCTTGTAGATACTGCACGCCACTTTGCTCTTGGTTAGAATGATCGTTCTCAACCCCTAAGCGCTCCGGTGGTAAGCCAAAGGCCTTAGCAATTTGTCGGGTCGTCCAGTCATTCGAGTTGACCAGTTTTAACACATCGGTATTTAAGGATAAGTTACTAATATCCATCGTGTCATCGGTCACAATCGTGTTGATCGCGTTGTCACCCGTATTGGCTTCATCAAACTGGTTGCGAATATTGCCCTTAGCTTCCGGCCCTAAATCAGATTGATGGACTTTAATAATCGTGGTGCCGTGCACACCAGCAGTAAAAAAGCCGGTTAGCAATTTATTGCCGGCCGACTGAATCTGGCGTTCATCTTTCAAGGCATATAACGGACTAATTCCCGATACGCCGTCTTTGGTGAAATATTTAAAATGTAAAATGTTATTAGGCGCGATCTGACGACTGTTACCACCAATCGGGGTATAGGTGTAGGTTAACGCCCCACTGACGTCATCTTGTTCAACTGTCAATTGGTTATTGGCAATCAATTTCAACGTATGATTAGGCAAAATCTCCGCAAAACTATTGCCATTGAGTAACAGGTTGGCCGCCAACGCATATTTGAAATGGTAGCCGTCCATTTGGCTATTGGGGGTCTGATTAATCATCGTGTTAAAAATGGCCGTATCGCAAACAATCGGATTGCTGGCAATATCGCTCGCAATAATGTTAATTGCCGCGTAAATGTCACTATTACGCAACACCGCCGCACTCACAAACGTATACGGGTCATTGCTTGATAAACTAACCAAGGCGTCAGCTACCGGATCATGCGTGCCGCTGGTGGTACTGCTTTTAACGAAGAAACTCATTTAATCACCTCTTTGCTTTTCATAATTAATTAGCAAGGCCAACAGAATCATGGCTATACCAGCCAATATTAGCCCCGCTTGCCAACTGATCCAGCAGCCAAAACCAATCACTAAGCAGATTAAGCCAATCACCAACAAGATCGTTTGTACATAATCAGAACAAATCTGCCGCAGTCGCTGTTTTGTAGTAATCTTCTGCATGTTGTTGATCCTCACTTTCTTGGTAATAGTCCATACCCGCTACAAACGCGTTAATCAACGCCGCAATCGGGTCAATCCGGTTACTATTACGGGCTTTATCCAGTTGCCAACCATTGTTTAGCACTTTCAAGATGGCGTTATTGACCGCATAAGCGAGAATCTTGTTACCGTTATGTTTAATCTTGCCATCGTAAAGCTGATCACGAAAATTGCGGGTTGGAATATTCAAAGTTTTGGTGCCTTGTCGCACTTCAAACAGTGGGTAGCTTAATTTCTCAAATTTTGTAATTAACGTTTGCGCGTTATACGGGTCATACGCGATGGCTTTCACTTTCCAGTTGTATTTTCCGACTAGTTTTTGTACAAAATCAAATAGCTCATCATAATCAATCACACCACTATCAAGGCGAGTAATACTACACTCACCAGCGCGCTCCATTGACCGGTAATCAATCCCATCACGTTTAATCTTAGAATCAAGGCCGTACTTAGTGCCCACAAACGAATGACTATCACAATAAAACTGACCGTTGCCAATTGGTATCAACCAACTAACCGCGGTCAAGTCATTACTTTTGGATAAATCAATGCCAATATAGGCGTCACGATTATGTAAGTCGGGTACCTTGGCCAATTTACCAGCGGCCCAATCGTCCGCGGAAATATAACTATCCTCACTAGCTTGCAACCACATATTGAAGTTCTTAACCAGTACCGGAATGAGATTATTTTGTTTAATGGCAAGGTCAACATCGGCCTGGATCTTTTCCGTCATGCGTTGTTTAACGTGTGGTTCGCTGAATAACGGGTTTGCCTTGATCCAATTAGCTTGATCGTAAACTTCTTCGCGGTCGTCCAGTTCCCAGATTGCCACAAAATAACGGTCAGCTTCGGTTTTGCCCTTTAAAACGTCCGTCAGCATGTCATATTCGGCGTGCATTGGGACATTGAGATTAAGGCCCGAGGTGGAAATCACCGCCAGCAGGGAATTATCCTCTTGTGCTTGACCAGACTTTAAAACGTTGTACACCTTGCGGTCTTTAGCTTCGTGCCATTCATCTAAAATAACGGTAGTCCCGGCATAACCATCAAGCGTACTGGTATCACTGGCAAGGGCTAAGGCTTGCGAATCAGTTTCTAAGTCAGTAATGGCTTGTTTTTGCACCTTAATCCGTTGCCGCATGTACTTCGATTGCTTGCGGACTTGCCGTAGCCCACTTGAAAGCATGTCGTAGCCTAATTTAGCTTGTTTAAGGGCGTTGCTGACGAATAATACTTGTCGGTTGCGGGCGGGCTGACGTTCTCTTAAAAGACCATTAGCGGCCATACCAGAAGCCAGATAGGTTTTACCGTTCTTCCGAGCCATACTAATGAATGCTCGATCATAGCGCCGATTACCGGTTGCTTTTTCACGCCAGCCATATAACTCACTGATAATCCATTTTTGAAATGGTTGCATGGTGAGTTGGCTACCGTCAGTCTTCGGCATTAATTCGATAAATTTAACCGCCTGTGCCGCTTTGTCTTCATCATAGTAGAACGGGAAGCTGTCTTCTTTAGAACGGCTTAAATCGCGTTTAAATCGCTCGCACGCCCATTTAATCTTTTGACCAGCCAACACTTGGCCCGATAAAACTTGGTCAACATATTCAATCATGACAACATCGCCTCGAAAGTATCTTCGGGTGTCTCATCTTTCTGCTTGTTTAATTCCATGCGGGCCCGGCTCGATAGCGACATGCCTAAATCATTGGCTAAGGCTTTTAAATCTTTCATTGCTTGTGATTGCAAGGCCACGTAAGGGTTCGGTTTACGGGAACCAGTCTCTTGATTAGTCTGTACTAGTCCATTTTTACGAATATCATTCTCACAAGTCTGTACCGTGGCATAAGCGCGGCAATAACTGGCTAACATCGCCCGGTCAAGTTCACTAATTGGGGTATTGGCCTTTAAATAAGGCGCTACCCGTTGCCATTCAGTCAAGGCCCGATCATGTAACCAATCTGGCGGGGTTAAATCAAGCACCGGATAATCAAACAGGGCCCGTTCAGCGTCCTTGCGTTGATCACGTTCATCATTGGTTAAATGTTTCTTCATACTAGCTAAGGCTTTTACTTTTTGGCTCATTCGGAGCACTCCTTTCGTTTAAATTTACGTACCAAAAAGCCCCCACGGGTTAGACCCATAGCGGCTGATTGATACATATATCCAGAATCCGTTTATTATATCTATATTATCGCACATATTCCGATAAAGTGCAATTAATAACATGTTTATATTTACATATCACCCCCTGACTGTTTATTTGTTCAAATTTCGCATTATTAGTAGGGATATTTCACAATCCAGCAAAATCAGCAAAAAATCAAAGTTCAAAAGGGACTTTTATAAACACAAAAGTATGCTGTCCGCTCCTTTTTGGTCGACCATAGCCCCCCATATCAACGTTTCTGGGCTGTCATGCTGTTTTGAATTAGTCTCGTGGCCGAAAATTAAGCCGCCAACTTGAATTGTTCACTCGGCCGAAAACTTGGCGCAGTCCATTGCCACTTTCGGTAACGTAGACGCAAAATGCGGGTTGGTTAACTCGGTCGAAAATTTCGACTCAGTAGCTCGGCTGAAAGTTCAGCGCAGTTTTGCGCAGATCTATTGCCTAAGTTAAGCTTAGCCAGTCTGATTCACTTAGCGGAAAACTCCGCTCAGCTAAAAAGCGCCGTACCTTTCAGCACGACACTCATTGGTTATTTAGTTTGTTGCTCCCGCTGTTCTCTAGCCAGTCTAGTCTTCCGGTTATGGTGTCTATGGCAAAGACCTTGGAGGTTGCTTTCATCAAGTCGCCTTGACCAGTCGTCTTTGATTTCGATAACGTGGTCAACTACATCTGCCTTACGAATCTCCCCATCTTCATAACACTTGATACAGACTGGGTTAAGTTCTAAGAATCGCCGCGATAGGCGACGCCATGCTGACGACTTGTAGAACTGTTGATACTTACTCTCGTCAGAATCGTACATGCGTTTATGATACCGCCACTTGTTGGTAGCTTTGCGGTGCTTCTCGCAGTAGCGTGTGTCATATGCGACCAGCGTACGACAACCCGGGTGCTCACACATCTTCATTGGTTTAGCCATGACCATTAACCTTGGTCAGTGTGACCACGTCATAAGCATTCAGCTCGCTATCAGAACTGACGCCAGCAACTTTATATTCAACACCATCTATCAACGCTAGTAGTGCTGTGGTAATACGTTCATCATGGCGCACCGCAATTAGCTCATCAGTCGTTGCAGTCGTACCTGTAAGACTAATGGTGTTGTTAACGGTTAGCATGAATTCACCGTACCAGACAGTAAACAGCGGTACGAATTGTTGCTTGGTTGTGCCATTTATTAAGTTCTGAACAGACTTGACGGTGCCAAACTGTACCCGCTTATCCAGGCGGCTTAGATTATATTGCTTCATTGTTTGCTCTCCTTTTCTACTTCATCTACTTGCCGTAATATATCTAGTGCCCGTTGTCGTTCAAACTCGTTGCGGCTTGTCTTGAATACCTTGTTAGCCAATGATCGCATAACGTAATTGTCAAATCCCCAGCCGTCACTTGTGTATTTAAAGTGATTAGCAGAAAAGCCTTTAAGCTGTGGAAATTCCTGTTTATACTCGGCAAGTGTTTGATGACGTCCACCATCTACCAAGCCTTTACTGAAAGCCAGTTGTGTCGGCTGACCATTCTCATCAAGGGCACCCTCATCGACTAGTTCACGGTAGATAGCAGACTTGATTTCATTGGCGTTGACCATATTCAGTGGAGCTTTGTTTTTCATTATCTCAAAGGCCATTTCGACCAATTGTGGATACTTGATTTTCATTGTTGTAATCTCCTTAGTGTAATTAGTGGGCTGTTCCCGAAATTATGGATAGTAATATCCAAACATATATCCAACTTTTATAGCTTAAAAATGCCTATATATCAACGTTTTAACCCATAGTATCCATAATATCCAACATTTATGGGGTATCCCTCGCACGCATAATAATATATATTCTATTATTTTTTTAAATTTATTTTTTTAGTATGAGTTTAAGGTTGGATATTATGGATAGTCCCTTGTGGCTCTAAGAAATTTTCTGGATACTACATTGGATATACTTTTGGATATTATGGATATTACTTCTTAAATGCTGGGTTGATATAGCTTTTTGTTAGCTTTAATCCTCTAAATCGCCAAATAAAATTGTGGTCGTGTGTTCCATGCTGGCTTCTAACTTTTTGCACCCCATACGTTTTTAAATTCTCAGCAATCGTTTGTGCGGTAGTCTTATCGGAGTAATTGTTTTCTAAGCAGAAAGCTTTATATTCAGCCACTACGTCCTTGCTGGAATCGCCCTCGTCCTTGCTGGTATCAATCTCACAAGCTTCTTCAATGAATTGGCCGAAATGGTCGTTCAGGTCGACCCACTCGTCACGAGCAAGCTTCATATCGTCTGTTTCAGTCAGTGATCCCCGTTGCATGGCCGCCATGAATGCTTTAATGCACTGGTACACGAATGCACTTCTTTCAGCCTTAACGAGTTGCATATCATGTTCTTTCCAAAAATCCTTATTGACTGTTCGGGTGTTGCCGTTGATAAACTTGATTAGAACTAATCGTTCAGTCATACCATTAGATGAATCAGTGAAAGATGGTAAAGCATTCGCACTGAAAATCATCTTGGCGTAGTTGATAAACGTAAAGTTTTGCATGCCCTTAAATTCCGCGTCAATTGGATCTCCACCGCTAAGTTTCTTCAAAACGGCCGTGTTGCTAAGATAGCCCTTGGGAATATCAGCAACGATATTAGCTTCCTTACCATACAATTGTGCTGGCTTAAAACGTGCGTCATTGCCAGCTAATTCGTCAGGCGGAACGGCCGCATAATTATCAGCACCGTAAATCGTTCGAGCCAGTAAGTCCACTAGAAATGCTGACTTGCCCTCGCCACCACTACCACTAAGAAACACCATTTTTTGAAATGGCCGGTAACTGTGATAGAAACCATAGCCGATATACTCCTTCAAGAAAGTGGCAGCATTGCCGACCATGTCATGCAGTAATGTGTCTGTTCGGGGTGTTGGCTTGCCACTAACGTCTAGGTCATAATTATGGCCGTTTAGCAAATAATTTTCAGGTTTTTTGGGTTCCAGTTTTCCGGTTGCCATGTTGAACGTACCATTTCGGAAAGCGACCAAATTCGGGTCGGCATTGTCAAATGGGTTGTCTAGCCGGTTAGCTTGGTACATAAAGCGTTGAGTGTAGTGCCGCGCTCTAGCAATGTTGCCATCGTTATAAACGCCCCACGGCTTCAAAATATGCGTCAGGCGGGTTTCAATGTAATTAACGGCATCTTTATCTTTAAACATTCGCCAAGTGCCGGTAATCTCAAGATAAACAGCGCCCTCTTTTAGCATTGGAAAACTAATTAGATGGTCATGCTTAATCAGCTTATCGCCTAATGCAATTTCACTCACAAAAGCCTTTAGAATTGGCTTGGGGTCTTTCTTACTATCTGCTTTGTAATAAACGTGCAACCATGATGGCACTTGCTGTTCTAGCTGTTGGTTAAATTCTTTTAGCGCTTCCGAATCTGCTAAAATCGCAGTACTAGGTGCTTCAATAAAGTTCACATCAATTGGAGTTAATCCCTCGTCGATGGCGTTGCCGTCTTTTGATACAACTACGGATAAACGCTTCTTATCATGGTAGTTAGCCAGCAATTTTTGAGTTTCTGATGGAATTTCGTTCAAATCGCTTCATCTCCCGTTTCAAAATCGAGTTATAAATCGTGGTAACTTCTTTCTTTTCTAGTGGCTGCTCAATAAATCGCTCATTAATTGAACAAGCTAATGCGTAAATATTTTCTGGCTCCGCACCGGTAGCAAACAATCTTCCAATCATCTTAGTTAACCAAGCGTTGCGATTACCTTGGGTTGTCCCGGTTACCATTTCATCAAGCAAATGACCGGTATATCTCTTTTGGCGTGTGGTATGAGCGCGATCTGAAGGCCAGTTCACTTTTTGGCCCGCCAACTTATGGACTAACCATTTAGGTGCCGGCTTAATATCAGCCAATGTTCTGCCATCTAAGGGTTGATATTGCTTGCCGTTAATCTCACTTGGTGCGATCACCGTGAAGTCACTCAGCAGATCAATTCCGGGCCAAACGTCAACTTTTCTAAACTTAGCACCTGCGTATTTCAAGAAGTAATGTATGCCACCGTTAGCTGTCTTTTCGATATAGGTGTCACTTGGCAATGTATACCCTTGCTTAAATAGTTGTGCCAAGCTATTACGACCATTTTTAGTTTGCTCGTGCATATCAATATCAACAACTAATAAATCTGATAAATCTAGGCGCAACCCTAAGTTATAAATTGGGTGCTTTTCGAACCATGCGAAGATGGTTCCTTGGTCACTAGTTGCGTCTTTATAGCCGGCCACCCCTTTC
The DNA here is from genome assembly GCF_001438845.1 of Lactiplantibacillus xiangfangensis. Lineage (GTDB taxonomy): Bacteria > Bacillota > Bacilli > Lactobacillales > Lactobacillaceae > Lactiplantibacillus > Lactiplantibacillus xiangfangensis. Next base: position 52,504 of record NZ_JQCL01000035.1, on the reverse strand, counting down.
GGTGGCTTCTTCGTGTTTTCAATCAGTGGGTAAACAGCATAGCCTTTTTTGGCCAGCTCAATGGCTTTATCGAGCGTTGCGAACTCTTTCATTTTTCAGCACCGCCAAACGTATTAAGCTCATCAATATCTGTATAGTGATCTTCTGCATATTGCTTTATGACAGTGATTAGTCCACTCAATGTTTCGGAATGCTCTATATTTTTATTAACGAAGTAGTCATAGACAAAATCATCTAAAGCATCTATTGAAGTTACGAGTGATCCAGCCTCAAACGCTAGTTCATCTAAATCTTTAGTTTTCTTCATTACAAATTCCCTCCATATAACCGTGTTAACGTGTTAAAATAAGGGAAAGCATATTTTTGAAGTAACCCCATTCGACCTACTGCTGTCCAAAGCAAAGTAGGTCTTTTTTGTATGCTTTCCCATGACTGACCTCACACTCCAAAATACCGACGCGGGTCCTTGATTACCTTAAACGCCACGTTGCCAACAAACGACACAATCATAAACTTGATTGCCCATAAGATTGTTGTTGCTATCATGAAATCACCTCCTAAAATTTATTCTGCCCCCACACGGTACAATTAAATTTTATGTGCTTCCATGAACTTATCAGCGTCTAGTTGGTCAATACGTTTTGTACCGTTGATTGCAACTACTCGTAAACCCTGCTTAATATATTTGTAAAGCGTGTTGTATGACTTGATATTTAAGCAGTCCATAGCTTGCTTATATGTCATATAACGTGGCAATTCTTTTTGCATGTTGTTCCGCCTCCCTTAAACTCCGTTATGTGGTATAAAAACATAATAAACCCCAATTTAACGTTTTGCAAGTTTTTGAATGAAAAAACTTTATTTTGAAGTATTTTCGAGTTATTCTTACTAAAGGAGGTATTCTTATGTCACTCAAAAATTCAAATGAAGATATAGGTAATCGAATTGCTAAAATAAGAAAAATCAAAAAAATAAAGCAATCAGAATTAGCACAAAAATTAAATATTCCAACAAATACGCTTGGTAATTACGAAAGAGGTGACAGAACCATACCAGCCTCATTCATTCCAAAGGTTGCTCATATTTTCAATCTGCCTTCCTGGTTAATTACTGATGGAATACCGGAAAATGTCAATGACTACTACACTTATGAATACTTTATTAATGCAAATGATGATGATTGGCAGCAATATTATGCCGAATTAAGCGCCACAAGATCAGCAGAAATTGCTTCAGAAAGTGCTGATAAAACAACAAAGATTATCGAGTATGTTAGATCTTTACTGTATATGAATGAATTTGAAGAAATTGATTATATTCTAGACTTTGTAAAACATGACAAAACAGCAATCACAAATAAATACCGTCTCGAAAAAATTAAAGGTAACCCTACCGACATTTCAGCTTTGAAATATAACCCCTTTGAAGAATTAAGAAAAGAAAATGATAGTATCAAAAAGAAAGATTACCGTTTGTGGTTCAAGGGAACAATCGAACACGATTTAAATGAAATTGTGCAAAACCTAGATGATGGATCAAATTTAAAGAAAAGTCTCTCACAAATCCTCGAACGTATTCATAAAGAACACCAAGAAGAAACTTTTTTCTAAATTATCTTCTTTTTCTTACATAACACTGCCCCCGCACGGTACGTTATGGAGGAAATTATAAATGGCAACAATCAAGAAGTATCAGGACAAGGACGGGAATACCCGTTATCAGTTTCAAGTTTATTTAGGTGTTGATCCTCAAACTGGTAAAAAAAAATCAACCCGGCGTCGGGGCTTTAAATCAAAAAGCGCTGCTCGTATTGCTTTATCCAGAATTGAAGTAGAGTTACAGCAAGAACCGGTTTTACCAGTTGATAACAATATTCTCTTCGTTGACGTCTATCATGAATGGTACGACCAGTATATTAATACCGTTCGTGAAAGCACTTGGGCAAGGACTGCTGGTATGTTCGATAATCACATCTTGCCGTTGTTTGGTAACAAGCGGTTACGAACCATCACCGTCAACCAGTGCCAGCGTGCTGTTAATCTATGGTTTAAAGAAGTCACGTACAATTACAAGCGTTGGTACAATTATCTGGTATCAGTCTTTGAATACGGCTTAAAACACGGCTATATCACACATAATCCAGCTAGAATGATTACAATGCCGGTCAAGCCTGATAGTTGGGGTGATAAGCCCGATAACTTCTGGGATCGCGATCAACTAAAGACGTTCTTCAAGTGCATTGACCAACAAAAAGAGCCCGAAAAGTATTGCCTCTTCCGGGTACTAGCGTTTGCAGGCGTGCGACGCGGCGAGTGTTTAGCCCTGACATGGCAAGATATTGACTTTGTCCATAAGACCTTGCGGGTTAATAAAACACTTACCCAAGGGAAACGCGGCAAGCAGATTATTCAAGCCCCTAAGACAAAAAAGGGCCGCCGCACTGTCAGCTTAGACAATACGACGGTAGAAATATTACAACGCTGGCATAAACAGCAACGTGAGTATTATTTGTTTTTAGGTTTTAATACGTTACAGCCGGATCAGTTAGTTTTTGCTAACACTAAGAACGGTTTTAAATCGCTTAATACTCCGGGTAAGTGGTTAAAGCGGATCATCACTGATTACCACATAACCCCTAGTATTACCGTACATGGATTTCGACACAGTCACGCCTCCGCTTTGTTTGCCGCTGGTGCCACCATTAAAGAAGTACAAACCAGATTGGGCCATGAGGACGTTGCTACAACCCTAAATGTTTACACACACGTCACTAAGGGCCAAAATCAACAGGCGGCCAATAAGTTAGCCAATTATTTAGGCTTTTAAACTTGGCATATTCAGGTACTTTTTACCAAGTGGACCACGTTGGACCATCATATGGACCACGTCAAGGGGTCTTTGAAGTGCTGATATATCAGCGTTTGGACCACCGGACCACGTGGACCACGTTAAAAAAAAACATTTTCAGTTCTAGCAGGAAACTGGGTTATTTTAACACTTCATAGTAAAAGTAAGCCAATTGGTAAGCCAAAGGTAAAAAGTCTCACGTGAAACACCGCATAAGCACTGGTTTAATAGCGTTTATGTTTCAGTTGGGTTCAAACCCCTGACTGCCCATCATATGACCATTAATCAGTTTTCACGCCGTGATTATCCACCGTGGAAGCTGATTTTTTTTATGCACTTTTTATTCAAACCGTCCCCTCGCTGGCTTTACGTTTAATGAGCATAACGTATGACTTTACCGTTACGTTCCGGCATACTGACGTTAAGGGGATGATGAACATGCAACACACCACACGTCAAATCGCATTACATATGATCCAGGCGGCCCCCATCTTCACCCTCGCAACGATTGATGCCAACGGCTTTCCGACCATGGTTGCACTGAGTCCGATGCCAACGCACCGCAGCCTCGAAGAATTGTTCTTCTATACTAGTCGGCAAACAACGACGGCGCAAAACATTCGGGCTAGTAAACGCGCGAGTCTATTTTGCTATAATCTTAGCGACTATTCTTCGGTGATGCTAAAGGGGCACCTGACTTTTGCGGGGATCGACGCGTTTGATCAAGATTGGCACTTAGAACTTAACGCCTTTCAACGGCGCCTCAATTACAAGGACCCGGTCATTTTGCGATTTCAAACGAGTGCGGTCAAAGTACGTCAAATGATGACGATGGATCATTTAGAATTACTTGATCAGCCACTGGATTAATTTTATCCGTTCAGCGCTGATTCGCTGCAATCACTAACGACTGAGAATTATTTCTCAGTCGTTTTTGTTTATTCACTTTTATAAGTAACTGCCGTTTATTCCCGCTAACTCGCGCGTTGACACCACATTGTTTGCAGGGGTTCTGAAAAGAGTCTAGGCTTGATATTAGGATATTTATTTTAGTTTTTATGTATACTGCTACTTTTTTAGTAACCGAATTAAGGAGTGTAAACTTATGCAATTAATTAGATTACGCATTGAAAATGACGCAATGGATATCACCTATCACTCAGACGCCGACCAACCGGAAACGGCCCATTACCTGATTGCTTATAATCCCGAACAGTCGATTGGCGAAAACTTGGAAAATATCAAAGTTCGCCTCGCCGGATTGCACTTTGACGCCGCCATTCTGGATAACGGCTTAGATTATCCGTTTTCTGACACGATTGTCGGCGTCAACTACGACCGGATCGACGTGGGCCTAGCGTTAACAAACCTGTTAAACATTCCAGTCGTCAGCGCCACTACCGTTCGTAAGATTGGCCTTGATAAAGCGATTCAGCAAAAGGTCCATTACTTACAGTGGCACCTGGATTACTATGGTCAGTACCACGGTGTCCGTAACAACGGCCAAGAAGCCATGCTGACTGTCGGCAACGGCTATTTCGGGGTTCGCGGCGCTTTCTTAGAGAGCCACGCGGATAAAGATAACTATCCCGGAACCTACGTTGCAGGCGTCTTTGACACCGAAACAACTAAAATTCACGATCACGATGTTACCAATGAAGACCTCGTCAACTTACCAAACGCGCAGTTCATGACCTTTGGCGTTGACCACCAACCCCCTTTCACACTCAATCAACACGAGCTCCAAGACGTTTACCGCAGCCTGAACCTAAAGACTGGGCTGCTTACGACCACTAAGATCATTCAACTCGCCTCTGGCCACCAGCTTCAAGTGGTCTCTAAAAAAATCGCTAACATGAAAGACTGGCACCGCTACAGTATTCGCTACCAAGTCACGCCACTCAACTTCTCAGGTTCATTACAAATCTATTCTGAAATTGATGGAAGCGTTGTCAACAGCAATGTAAGTCGGTATAATGTTTTTGACCAGCAACACCTTCACACGCTTGGAATCGAGTCACACGCTAACACCGTGTACTTATCAGGTGAGACCCGTTCATCGCACGTTAATTACACGCTCGGCGCGCAGTTAACGAGTCCCGACGTTGCGTCACCACAAGATTTCAAAAGCAGTGAGGAGCCTCAGGGCGTTCGTCAGAGCGTTTCGCTCCACGTTCAAGCTGGTCAAACCTATACGTTCGATAAGAATGTTGTCATTGCCACCAGCAACGCCCAGGATGATCCTCAACTATCTCGGGTCAGTGCTGAGCTGAACCAGTCCAGTTTTGACAATACGGTCAAAGCCAGCACCACTTACTGGGATCAGACGTGGCAGGACGCGGATATCCGCATTCATGGCGACATTACGAGTCAACGAATGGTGCGGGTCAATATTTACCACAGTTTCGTATCCGCAGCCGCCGTTGAAAGCGGACAGTTGGATGCTTCCGTTGGCGCCCGGGGCTTACATGGCGAAGCCTACCGGGGCCACGTATTCTGGGATGAAATGTTCATTTTACCGTTCTACACCTTGCACCGCCCAGAATTAGCAAAACAACTATTGTTATACCGTTACCGGCGACTTCCCGCGGCACGTAAGAATGCACAGGCCGAGGGCTTTAGCGGTGCGATGTATCCGTGGCAATCGGCCCACAAGGGGGATGAGCAAGCGCAATTTACCCACTTGAATCCCCTCACGGAAAAATGGGACCCGGATAATAGCCGCCTTCAACGACACGTTTCTTTAGATATTGCTTACAACGTTTGGTTTTACTATCACACTACGCACGATAAGAAGTTTTTACGTCATTATGGCATGGAAATGTTACTTTCAGTCGCGGCGTTTTGGATCAGTAAAGCGACCTATGATCCCCAAACGGATCGTTACAGCATTAGCGGCATCATGGGACCTGATGAATTTCATGAAAACTACCCTAACAGCGCTGAAACCGGTCTAACCAACAACGCGTACACCAATATCATGGTCGTTTGGCTATTTAACACCATTAGCAAACTCCGGACTATCTTGGATGACGATGACTATCAAAAGGCGGCTAAAGCAGCTGACTTCAGTCAGGAACTGGCCACCAAGATGGACGCAATCGGACATAAACTAACACTTGAAATCAACCAGAGCGGTATTATCGCACAGTTTGACGGGTACTTTAACCTGCCGACCTTGGACTTCCGGAAATACCGTCAAAAGTACGGTAACATTTCGCGGATGGACCGAATCTTAAAGGGTGAGGATAAAACACCCGACGCCTACCAAGTTGCCAAACAAGCCGATGCACTGATGGCCTTCTACAACTTCGACGTGACAACCGTTCAAGATTTAATCAAAAAGATGGGTTACAAGCTTCCTAAGGAATATTTGACCCATAATATTCAGTTTTACCTCGCGCGGACGACCCACGGTTCAACACTGTCACGAATCGTATACGCGGTCTTAAACCAACTGGATGAAAACTACGACGACGCATGGCAACTCTTCTCAGAGGCGCTTGTTTCCGACTACTACGACATTCAGGGTGGGACGACCGCCGAAGGGATTCACCTTGGCGTCATGTGCGCCACTTTGAACCTAACAACTCGTAACTTTGGCGGTGTCAGTCCATTCGGAAGCGACTTGAAAGTTGAGCCAGAATTGCCAGACCAGTGGCATGGCTTAAAGTTCAAGCATTGCTTCCAGGGCGTTCACTATACCTTTAAGATTAGCCATACCAAAGTCTGTGTGATTGCGGATCAAGCCTGTGAGATTCAAATTGCTGGCAAAAAATATCAATTAAAATCGAAGAAACCACTAACTGTGGCCTACGTTAATCACTAGGAGGAAGCATCACAATGACCAAATTTGCAGATATTAAAGGATTCGTTTTTGACTTAGACGGTGTCATCACCGACACGTCTGTCTTTCACAGTCAGGCTTGGCACCAAGTTGCCGATAAAGTCGGTGTGAAGTGGGATGACGAACTTGCCGATGCCTTGAAGGGAATTAGCCGGATGGATTCTTTAAACCTGATCCTCGCTAAGGACCACAAGGAAAACGACTTTACCGAGGACGAAAAAGTCGCACTAGCCACTGAAAAAAACGACAACTATTTGAAGCTCGTTAATCAGATGACGCCTGCCGACATCTTACCCGGAATCAAAGCATTCCTGGAAGATTTAAAGGCTAAGGGCTACCTGCTTTCACTAGCTTCAGCTTCGAAAAACTCACCACTCGTTTTGAAGAAGTTGGGTTTGGGCGATTACTTCCCTAAATCCGTTGATCCCGCGAGTTTAAAGCACGGCAAGCCCGATCCTGAAATCTTCCGGCGCGGGGCTGAGATTTTATCTCTCGACCCAGCCGCATGTATTGGGATCGAAGACGCCGCTGCCGGCGTGCAATCCATCAACGGTGCCGGCGAAACTTCCGTCGGTATCGGCGATCCGAAAATTTTAGCGGCCGCTGACATTAACTTTACCGATACAGCACAGTTAAGCTTAGCTAATATTAAAGCAGCGCTGAACTAAACAATCAAAATAAAAAGCATGTTTTCAGTAAATTAAACTGGAAACATGCTTTTTTGTCATCATTACAAGGCGTTCCTGGCCCTATTAAGCCAAAACGGCACTCAAGTTGATGAACGCTACTAGCCAGTTCATCGACTCGAGTGCCGTTTTGAATATTTAAAAATCACATCATCAAATTAAATCATAGTGCGCAAGTCCCTGCTTAATCCCGTCGTGCATGTTATCAGCGGTCACATAAGCTGCCATGTGCTTAACGGTGGCATTGCCATTTCCCATGGCAATCGGCTTTTGCACCGCCTGAAACATCTCAACATCATTCATGGCGTCACCAAAACCATAAGTCGGTACGTTCGTTAAATGCGCCTTCGTTAAAATATCATGAATCCCGACGGCTTTCGAAACACCCCACGGCATGGTATCGAGCGCACGCGGATTATTGCGCACGAAACTCAATCGCCCGCGGTAACGCCGTGAATATTGCGTGCCGGCCATCGCTTCAAACGTCAATAAAAAGTTGATCACGTTATGCCGATAAAAGTCAGGTTGAACCGTTGCGGTCTGTCCTAAGACCCGATAATTTTTAACGGTTAGGGCATCCCGATGGCTCAACGCAAAACCGGCGTTATTATAATAAGCCAAAGCAGTTTGATTAGCATTTGCAAAGTGTGTTAGATCCGTTAAAACATCCTTATCAATTTCATGGACGGATAAAAATTGTCCCTGATACGCAACGTAACTCCCGTTCGCACTGACAATTGAATCAATGCCCGTTTGTGCCATGATATCAGCGACTTCAAAAACGTTCCGACCGGTCGCAATCACGGGTAAAACGTGGTTGGCCTTCAACTGCTGAACCGCAGCGACACTACTTGGGTCCACCGTCTTGTCATCGCGCATCAGCGTGCCATCCAAATCAAAAAATACGACTGCTTGATACAAAGAAAGACCTCCTAATTAATTCTCCCTCCAACTAAATTTGGTTGGGGCTCTCTTCACTATTATACCGCCACCAACACCGACAATGGGAAAAGCGCCTTACCATCAACGTTCAGGCGCATCAAAAAAAGGCCATGACCAATCAAGGAAAGTCACAACCTTTTTCTACGTCTCTTAAGGATCGACGGGGATACTTCCTAATGACATAATCGCGGGGTGCTGATTAAGAAGTACAGTTATAATATACAAAGCCAGTCCCGCCGTCACTATCAATTTCGTGTAATTTTTTTGTAAAATTTCCAACGAGCTCCCATTGATCCTCGTTTAAACAACAACGTTATGAAAACCACTCGTTATTTCCAATAAGCGTACCGGTACAGGACATCCCGCAAAAGCGTGACGTGCACACCACCCACTTTGGAGCTAATGAGATGCGCCGCCGACGTTTGATATAACGGCGTGACGCCTTGCTTTTCCGCAATCATTTTAGCGGCTGCTTGCATCGTTTGATACCGGTCAGTTTTAGACTGGGTCCCCGCCGCAATGGTCTTGATTAACGCTTCATACTGCGGGTCGTTAAACTTCCCAAAGTCAACGGAATTGGTGATTGAGGCCTTGTTCAGAAAGTCGACCGGGTCTTGGAAATCACTGGACCACCCGAGCGTCGCAAAATCAAAGTTACCTTTGTTCAACGTTGAGATTTCATTCGTCAACGGCACCGACTTAACGTTCACCGTAACGCCTTTCAGGTTCTTTTCAATAGCCGCTTGAATATATTCTGCAACCGACTTATTAATATCATTATCATTTGTTAACAGCTGTAACGTCAGGTGCTTCGTCCCTAGACTGGCCTGAGCCTTTTGCCAGTATTCCTTAGCCTTAGCTGGGCTATAAGGGTACAGGTTACCCGTATCCGCATTGAAGTCCTTGCCCGTTGTGGGGTTCTTCGTATTTCCCGTTGGAACTAAGGAAGTTGCGGCGACCGAACCATCCTTCAACACGTTTTTCGCCAAGGATTGTCGATTCATTGCATAGCTAACCGCTTGCCGTAACGCCGTATTCTTCAATTCAGCCCGTTTTTGATTCCAGAGCATGAAGTACAGCTGATTCATCTTCGTGATCTTTAATTGCTTTTTTAAGGCCCCCTGCTTCGCGTCAGCGACCTGCGTCCCCGTAATCTGGGTCACTTGCACGGCGTTACTTTCAAACATGTTCTGCGCCGTCGTATTGGTTTTCACCGTCTGAACTTTGACCGTCTTAATACGAACGGCTTTTTTGTCATAGTACTTCGCATTGCGACTATACGACCAAGTATCGTTGGTCCCATTCCACCCCTTCAAAACGTAGGGCCCGTTTGCCAAGGTCGTTTTGGCCGATGTGCCGTATTTATTCCCATACTTTTCCGTAAACTTCTGATTTAACGGGTACAGTTCCGTGGCTAACCGGTAGTTAAAGTAGGGCACCTTTTGGATTAACTTAATTTGTAGCTTATACTTGCCCAACGCTTTAACACCTAACGTGCTGACCGCCTTTTTCCCCTTGGTGATGGCCGTAGCGTTTTGAATCTCCGCTACGTGCCCCACTTCTTGCGACTTCGTTTTCGGGTCAACTTGCCGTTGGAACGAATAAACGAAATCCGCCGCCGTAACTGGAGCACCGTTAGACCATTTCGCGTTATGTCGCAGATTAAACGTGTAGGTCTTACCGCCATTCGTTGGCTTCACAACCTTCGTCGCAATCGCCGGCACAACTTTGCCACGTGTATTCGTGGTATACAGCCCCTCCATGAATTGTGCGATGGCCTCTTGACTGACAACGTCGTCCGCCTTATCGGGGTCCGCCGTCGCCATGGCTTGCGTAGCCGTCACTGATAAGGTCTTATCCTGCTTCTTAGAACTAGATTGTGTTCCACAACTGGCCAAGACAAGCGCCAACGTCGCAATTCCCGTTGAAAACAACCATTTATTTAATTTCATTTTGCCACCCCTAGTTAAAAATCAAAGTATCCGCCAGCCGTCATGACTGACAACCCATGTTTGGAAGGCCCCCATTGTCCGTGATGGTACGGAAGTTAACGCACCGTTGTTTTCGTTGATTTTTCACTGCTCAACGCCTCCCTGATCTTTAACCAGCATTTTATAAATATTAAAAAATGATGATTTTTTAATTAATGTAAGATTAAAACAGCAGCTAGTCATTGTCAATTACAAATCATTACACTAAAAAAAGGCGTTCGAGAACTCATTCTCAAACCCCTTTTTTTAAAAGTTATAACCAACCATAATCGCCTAAAGATAAGCTTTACTGGCGGACTTGACCGTTGCCGTCAATCACATACTTATACGATGTTAATTCAACTAACCCCATTGGGCCGCGCGCATGGAGTTTCTGTGTAGAAATCCCAATCTCCGCGCCAAAGCCGAATTCAAAACCATCTGTAAACCGGGTCGACGCATTAATGTAAACACACGCCGCGTTGATTCGTTGTTGGAAGACTTTCCCGGCTTGATAATTATCCGTCACAATGGCTTCAGAATGTTGGGTATTGTAGTGATTAATATGTGCAATCGCCGCAGCTTCTGAATCAACCACTTTAATCGCAATAATCAAATCATTATATTCCGTTCCCCAATCGGCTTCCGTCGCAGGAATGACGTCTTTTACGATGGCCCGGGTTGCTTCATCGCCACGCACCTCGACCCCGTTATCACGTAAAGCCTTAATAATCGTTGGTAAATAAGCTTCCGCAACATCCTTATGAATGAGGACTTTTTCAGTCGCGTTGCAAACTGATGGCCGCTGAACCTTCCCGTTAACGATAATATCAGTCGCCATTTTTAATTGAGCGTCCTTATCAACGTAAACGTGGCAGTTCCCAGCCCCCGTTTCAATCACGGGAACGGTCGCCTTGCTTAAAACGGTTTGGATAAGCCGCGCACTCCCACGTGGAATCAGAACATCGATGTAATCCGTCAACTGCATAAATTTTCCCGCCGTTTCGTGCGACGTATCCTGAATCAGTTGCACGGCGTTTTCGTCCACGCCCTGCGCTTTGAGCGCACCCCGTAAGACTTTGACTAGGGCTTGGTTGGAATGCAGTGCTTCCTTCCCCCCGCGTAAAATAACGGCATTCCCCGTTTTAAAGCAGAGGGCCGAAGCATCGACCGTCACGTTAGGCCGCGCTTCAAAGATCATCCCAATAACTCCAAGCGGAACCCGTTCCTTGGCAATGGTCAGGCCCGCTTCGTTACGCCAAGCTCGGTCAACGTTGCCAATTGGATCTGGCAATGCCGCCACCTGCTTTAAGCCCGTCGCCATGTCTTCAATTCGACTAGTAGTCAGCTTTAAACGGTCAATAAACTTCGCCAACACTTGCGGATTTTCTAAGTCCCGCGCGTTCGCCGCTAAAATTGCATCTTGCTGGTCCGTTAAGGCTTGCGCCATTGCGAGTAACACATCGTTCTTTTTAGTCGCCGATAATAAGCCAAGTGAATAACTCGCTTGTTGGGCTTGTTGACCAAGCTGATTTAAATCAGCAGTTGCCATTTCCATAGTTGATTCCTCCTAAAAGTAAATTATCCAAACAGCGTTCCGACCGGTTCCCCGGCGATAATCTGAAAAATAATGGCCGGGTCTTCGCCGTTAGCCAAAATCATTTGGCCATCGGCTTTGATCATCCGTTCCGCCGCTTTTAATTTGGTGACCATGCCACCCGTACCAAACCGACTGCCGCTGCCGCCGGCTAATTCGTAAGTCTGTTGGTCGACCTGTTCAACGTGCGACAACAGTTGGGCCTTCGCATCCGCATTCGGGTTCCCGTTGTAAAAGCCATCAATATCGGACAACATAATCAGTAAGTCCGCGCCAATATTCGTCGCCACAATGGCTGACAACTGGTCGTTATCCCCAAACTTAGTTTCATGATCCAACTCGTCGACCGCAACCGTATCATTTTCATTAACGATTGGAATCACGTTTTGCTGCATCAGTGCTTCAAAAGTATTCAGAACGTTTTTATGACTCTTGGGGTAGACGAAAATGTCACGGGTTAAGAGCACTTGCCCAATTTTTTGTTCATAGATGGCAAAGCGTTCTTTATAAATCGACACTAATTCAGTCTGACCAATCGCTGCAATTGCTTGTTGTTCTGGAATCGCTTTTGGCCGCTGCTTTAGGCCCATATAGTTCAGCCCGACCCCAATGGCCCCTGAAGAAACCAAAACGACCTCGCGCCCCCGGTGACGCATGGCACTGATTACAAACGCTAACTGGTCAATTGCGCGTAAATTGATCGAACCGTCCGGATAAACCAAGGTACTAGTTCCGACCTTGATTACGACCCGTTTTGCACGTAATTTTCGCATGACTTTCACTGTTGCCACCAACCTCTTAATTATTTTGTTTCACGTGAAACATTATCTGATTGAATATCGATTTTCATATAATCGGTGGCGCCACGTCGATTGACGTGCACCACGCCCATATTAACTGCTAACACTACTAATAAAACCACAAAAGCTAATAAAAACAAAGCTTTATACGACCAGTTATCAATAATGACCCCACCAAACAATGGGCCGAGTGACCGTCCTAACGCACTAAACGCTTGAACAAGTCCTTGGTAACGGCCCTTCGCCGCAATTGGTGTTAACTGGCTGACAAGGGTCGGCATTGCTGGTGACCAGGTCGCCTCCCCAATCGTCAGCAGGACCATGGCAAATACAAAGTGGGCGTAGTCGTGGGCACTGACCAACGATAAGAAGGAAAGCCCCACAAACAACATGCCAAAGAAAAATTGATAGTATAAATTTTTAATGCGGTCCCCTAATAAACTTAAAATACTTTGAATCAAAACGAGCAGTCCCGCGTTGATTGTCCATAGGAAACTGTAGTTGCGCAATGGCATCCCTAAGTTAGTCATGTAGACGGACAGGTTGCTGACCCATTGTTCATACAGTAGCCAAATAATAAATAAACTAATAAAGAATGTCCAAACCATCCGGAAGTTCGCTTTTGGAAGCTGAATTCCATCCCCCTGACGCGGGTCAACCCCAGTCACATTTTCTGAATCAACGTTATATTCAAACAGCGCAATCAGTAGGAACACGACGAATAAGCCCGTCGTCATGGAGAATAGTAGTTGCATGCCCATGCTGTAAACAATTCCCACGAACATTGTTCCAAAAACGACCCCTAAATTGGCTGCCAAGTACATGAGGGTGAAGGTTCGCCGGACTTTATCACGTGGCACACTCGCTGCTAAGGCGTTAAACATGGTGTTCAACCATCCAGCGGCAAAGCCAGTCACCACTAACAAGATGGGGTACCATGGCCAGCTATGTAAAAAGATCAGCATAAAGTTGGCCGTTCCGTTGAGGACGATGCCCATTAATAGGAGGTAATACGGATTACCCCGGTCAAAGATTCGACCACCAATCGTACTGGCCAGAACGTTTGCCACGGAATTGAGCAGCAAGACGACCCCCGTTTCCGTGAGCGACTTGCCCAACACGTTATGCATATAGATGGTCGTTAGTGGCCAAATAAAGCTCATTCCAATGTTATTCATAAACTGCCCGGCAATTAGCCAGGGCGTTGCAATTGTTTGTCTTCGTGCCATAGCACCACCACCCATTCATTCAATCTACTTTTCATCATAGCAAAGTTCGCCAAAAATAACAGGGGCGCGCCGCAACTGGTAATTGCCATGGCACTGCTTATCGTTAGGAATCCAGCCTTTTTCGGCGCTTCGCTGGCAAAATCAGTGGGCCATGGGGTCGGCTGCAGGAAGAACGGTCTTCCGCCTCGCTTGAAAGCCTCAAAGGACGAGTCTTCCAAGTCGCCCCGCACTGTAACCTGGCAAAAAGCCGCCAGCTAACAGTGCCGACACGGCTCGCTGGTTCTGCCGACTACGCTAAGATTATTTTAAAATAAACCGGTTAAATTTGTCAGCAACTATAACATAGCTGGGTTTGCCTATGATAAATCTAGCTTTCATCGGACGCTCGGAGGTTGCCACGGATGGCATCGGTCGTGATGGTGGTGTTGGGCGGTGCTTTTCCGTCCTTACACCACTGGACAGTCTGGGACAATTGCGTCTTTTGCAAGTGTTCCAGGCGAGGGGCTAGACCGCTCCCCCGGCTAGCCCCGGTCCCACGACCGCATGTCATCAGTGACAACCGGAATCGCCTTCAACCTCTTTAGACCACAATTCAATCTAAAAAAATGGTGCTCAAGACCAAGTCTCAAGCACCATTTGTGATTGTTAGTTTTACCCCTGTTGCGGGTCCTGTGCGTAGGAAACGGACGAGAACTTATTAAACGGTTTGACGAACAATAGTTTAACGGTCCCCCGCGCCCCGGCACGGTTCTTTTCAATAATAACTTCAACTTCACCGACGTCTTCAGAGGCATCATCATCGCGCGGATCGCCGCCGTTGAAATCGCCGCCTCCGCCACCATTACTGAAGTTGTTGCCACCGTCATCGTCGTCTTCAGACCGGTAATAATCTTCCCGGTATAGGAAGGCTACGATGTCGGCATCTTGTTCAATTGATCCGGATTCACGAATGTCGGATAGGACTGGTCGCTTATCCTGACGTTGTTCCACACCACGTGATAATTGAGACAGCGCGATGACCGGAACCCCTAATTCCTTAGCTAACTTTTTCATTTGCCGCGAAATTTCAGAAACTTCCTGTTGCCGACTTTCGGTGTTGCCACCTTCGATCAGTTGCAGGTAATCGACCACGATTAGGCCCAAGTTACCTTGTTCCTTCGCTAACCGCCGACTCTTCGCGCGAATTTCGGACATCTTGATTCCAGGCGTATCGTCAATGAAAATGCTGGCCTTGGATAAACTACCCATGGCCACCACCAAGTGTTCCCACTCTTCTTCATTCAGTTGCCCCGTCCGTAAATGACCGGCGTCAATACTACCTTCCGCACAAAGCATCCGGTTAACTAACGACTCGGCCCCCATTTCCAAACTAAAAATAGCAACCGTCGTATCCGTCTTCGTCGCAACGTTTTGCGCAATATTCAACGCAAAGGCCGTTTTCCCAACGGCTGGCCGGGCTGCCAAGATAATCAAGTTATCCGGCTGAAGCCCCGCGGTCATCTTGTCCAATTCGGTGAAACCCGTTGGTAACCCGGTAATATCATCATCGTTTTGGTATAACCGGTCAATTTCTTCAATCGTGGAATTCAACACGTCGTTGATCGACTTAAACCCGCTCTGATTCCGTTGTTCAGAAACATTCATGATGTCTCGTTCAGCGTCATCTAACAGCGTTGTCACGTCGTCATTTTCCGTGTAGGCCTTCTGGGTAATCTCAGTGGCCGTCTTGATTAGTCGCCGAACCGTTGCCTTTTGCGCAACGATTTTCGCGTAATAACCGGCATTGGCCGCCGTCGGAACGGATCCGGCTAGTTCCGCAATGTAGCTCATCCCACCAACGTCATCCAATTGATTTTGGGCCGTCAGTAAATCGCTGACCGTCACCGCATCAATGGCCTCGTCACGATCATTCAACGTCACCATGCTGGCAAAGATGATTTGATGTGCGCGCCGGTAAAAGTCCTGCGCTTCGACGAACTCCATTGATTCAACAAGCGCGTCACTGTTTAGGAAGATCGCCCCAAGAACCGCTTTTTCAGCTTCAATATTTTGTGGTGGGGTTTGATCTAGC
The DNA here is from genome assembly GCF_001438845.1 of Lactiplantibacillus xiangfangensis. Classification (GTDB taxonomy): domain Bacteria; phylum Bacillota; class Bacilli; order Lactobacillales; family Lactobacillaceae; genus Lactiplantibacillus; species Lactiplantibacillus xiangfangensis. The sequence goes on along the minus strand of NZ_JQCL01000035.1, from coordinate 36,515 downwards.
ACATCGTTGTTCATTTATGGTCCCCTTTTTTACTTTTCGATAACGTGAACGCGAATTTTTGCCGTAACTTCTGGATGTAATTTCACTGGGACGTTGGTATAACCAAGGACCCGAATTGGATCTGGTAATTCAATCTTACGTTTGTCTAACTTAACGTTATATTGATCAGCCAGCGCCGTTGCAATTTGCTTGCTAGGAATGGAACCGAATAATCGGCCATCCGTTCCGGCCTTAGCTTTGAGTTCTACGACCGTTGCGTCAGCTTCGAGGGCCGTTTTAGTCGTTTTAGCTTCGGCTAATTCTTCTTCAGCCTTAGCCGCTTCGTTCTTTTGTTCCGCCTTTAAAGTAGCAATCGCCGACTTAGTAGCTTCCTTAGCTAAACCCTTTTTAATTAAGAAGTTTTGTGCGTAACCATCGGGCACGTTTTTAATTTGGCCCCGTTTACCTTTACCACGAACATCGTTTAAGAAAATAACTTGCATTTTGCTCACTCCTAATTAGATTCTGGTGTTGATTCATCCGTTGCGGTCAATAAATCAATTAATGACTGTTTAACTTCATCAACGGACTGACCTTCAATTTGCGTTGCGGCGTTCGATAAGTGACCACCGCCACCCAATTTTTCCATATAAACTTGCACGTTGATCTCACCCAACGAGCGGGCTGAAATCCCAATGCGACCATCCTCACGACGCGTAATCACGAAGGAGGCGTCCACACCGGACATTGACAGTAAGGAATCAGCCGCTTGCGCCGCCGTGACCGGATCATAGACCTGGTCATCTTCCCCAACACACAGTGCCATATCCTGATTAACAAATTCAACCGATTCAATTAAGTGATTACGCTGGAGGTAACTATCAACGTTTTCCTTCATGAATTGTTGAACTAGCAAGGAATCCGCACCGGCTGACCGTAAGTAACTGGCCGCGTCAAACGTCCGTGAACCGGATCGCAATGAGAACGACTTCGTATCGATAACGATCCCAGTCAACATAGCCGTTGCTTCAATCTTATTGATTGGTTCAGCGTCGTGTGACTGATATTCAAACATTTCCGTAATCAACTCACAAGTGGAAGATGCATACGGTTCAATATAAACCAAAACTGGGTTTTCTGGAAATTCTTCGCCCCGGCGGTGATGATCAATAATCATCACGCGGTTTTCAAGCCGTTCATACAGCGCCTGTGACATTGAAATGCTTGGCTTGGAATGGTCGGCCATGATCAATAAACTTTGATCAGTCGCTTTTTCTAAGGCTTCTGCGGGTGAAATAATCGAAGCTTCGATCTTTTCATCCGATTTAAGTTGGTCGAGTAACCGTTGAATATCGGAATGCACGTTTTGTTCATCCAAGACGATCCAACACTGCTTGCCATTCATCTCGGCAATCCGGCGAATGCCTAAGCACGCCCCAACCGCATCCATGTCGGGCTGATGATGCCCCTGTACAAAAATCTGATCCGATTGGTTCATTAACTCTTGTAACGTCTGACTGATCATCCGCGCCCGGACCCGGGTTCGCTTCTCCATTGGGTTAGTTTTCCCACCGTAGAAGCGCGCTGGTTCGTCTTCGGCCTTAACGACAACTTGGTCCCCACCCCGTCCAAGGGCGAGGTCCATATTGCTCTGGGCCAAGTCGGCTAAGTTGTTCATATTGCGTTCACCATAAGCAATCCCGATACTTAACGTTAACGGGAAGTTTTGCTTAGAGGTGGACTCACGAATGCGGTCTAAAATCCGAAACTTATTCTCCTCGACCCGGCGTAGACTGTTCGCATACCCCAGTAAGAAGAAATGGTCGTCGTCTAGCCGCTTGAGATACATCCCAAACATCTGCGTCCACTTCGATAATTCGTTCGTGACGTAGTTATTCAGGTTAGAAATATCCGTATCCGCCATTGACTGGGTGATTTCATCATAGTTATCCAAGAAAATTTGGCCAATGACCAACTTTTCATCTTCAAACTGATTAGCCAACTCCGCGTACTTGGTTACATCCATCATGTAAACCGTATTAGTACTCCGCTGGACGCGTAAATCGAACTGGTAATCTTTCCAGCGAATGGTCGCGGGTTCTTCTTGGTGCGCACTAACGGTTGCCGCTAGTTCCGCATCAATATTTTCGAGTCGATAGCCCAAGACATCTTGGTCACCAAAATATCGCTGCAAGTATGGATTGACCCACTCAATCGTCTCATCGGCGTTAAAAATCATGACCCCGATTGGCATTTGAATTAGCGCTTCCTGTTCCCCACGTTTGATTCGATACGATAGGTCCGAAATGTACTCGTTAGCGCTCGAACTCAGCTCAATCAACGTGTTATACGACATGACCCCCGCCATAATGATTAGGATCAAGATAATGGTCCCAAAAATCCAGTTCATTAAAAAGCCAGTGACTAGGGTTATCAGCGATAGGCCCATAATGACCAGCGCTAGTAATCGTAACTGTTGATTTTGCAAGAAAAATGGAATTTTTTCGCGCGAAAAAAATTTTTTCATTTTAAAAATCCCTCAATAATTCTTCAGTAATAACTATATTTTATCACAATCCACTCGGCGCTTCAGACTTTACTCGTCAAAGTAAATTGGCGCCGGACAACTAACACAGCGAGACGTATCGGGTTAGCTCATTTGCGCCGTTATGCCACGATCAATAACATTTTTGAGGCACAAAAAAACCACAGCGCCTAAGGCTGTGGTTCTTACAAACTGAATTATTCTTCGGATACGAATGGTAATAAGCCCATGATCCGTGCGCGTTTGATGGCGATAGTTAAAGAACGTTGGTTCTTAGCACTAGTCCCCGTTACACGACGTGGCAAAATCTTCCCACGTTCTGAAACGAAACGACGTAATAAGTCAGTATCCTTATAATCGATGTATTCGATATGGTTTGCGGCGATGAAGTCGACTTTACGACGACGACGGCCACCTCTTCTTTGTTGTGCCATTGGTATTTCCCTCCTCGATATCTGTAGCTAAGCTACTAGAATGGTAGATCATCATCCGAGATATCAATTTGATCCCCATTGTTGGCAAATGGATCGGCTTGGTTATTGTTATTAGCGTTGCTTGAAGGCGCAGCGCTCGTCGCATTCCCATTGTTGCCATTTCCACTACCAAAAGGATTGTTATTGTTATTATTAGATGATGATTGTTGAGGAGCAGCGTTTTGGCCTTGATTACTGTACCCACTATTATTATTGTTGTTGTAACTCGAATTACCACCATTGTTGTAATTGTTGTTACCACTACCACCATTTGCAGCTTGATGTCTTTCAGACTCTGCGCGTGATTCTAATAATGAGAAGTTATCAACGACGACTTCTGTGACGTAAACTCGTTGTCCCTGTTGGTTTTCGTAGTTCCGGGTTTGAATCCGGCCATCGATCCCAACAAGTGAACCTTTATGAGTAAAGTTAGCAAAATTTTCAGCAGCTTTACGCCAAATGACGCAACTAATGAAATCAGCTTCACGTTCACCATTTTGGTTCGTGAAACTACGGTTTACGGCAAGGGTAAATGTCGCAACAGCGGCACCACCGTTCGTATAACGTAATTCCGGATCTCTTGTTAGTCGGCCAACAAGAACTGTACGGTTAATCATGCAGAAGGGCTCCTCTCTAGTTTAATTTCGAATATTAGTCTTCGCGTTTAACGATCATGTGACGTAAAATGTCATCATTGATCTTTGAAAGACGGTCGAATTCGTTCAAGGCAGCGTCATCAGTCGCAGTTAAGTTTACGATATGATAAGTACCTTCAGTGAAACCGCCGATTTCGTATGCGAAACGACGCTTTGACCAGTCTTTTGAATCAATTACTTGTGCACCGTTATCAGTTAAGATTTTGTCGAAACGATCAACTAAAGCTGTCTTGGCAGCATCGTCGATGTCGGGACGCACGATGTAAGTAATTTCATATTTCTTTGATTCACTCATGAAATTTGCACCTCCTTATGGACTTCAGGCCCTTCTTTTTGAAGAGCAAGGAAAGTAAGCTAAGTGATACTTAGATACTCACGAATTACAAGTATAGCATCTAAATAAATTTGTTGCAAGGGTGGGGCGGCCGACTAACTAAAAAGATTTTGGAATGCGTTACATAGTCTAAATACGCAATTTCTCTCCTTGCCTCGCGTCTCTTTTTCAGCTTTTTAACTGCCAACTCATTTTCACTCACCCAGTAACTAGACCACCCAATCATTTCAAAAATAATCACTTACAATTTTATTTAACCGGTCACGTGGGCCAACCGCCCCTAATCGTCACCAGGCTTCCCGCTTAAGCTATTAAATTAGCAATAAGAAGCGCTTCGTAGCACCGATTCCACCAATTTGTCAGGTTTACAAACGAATCAACGCTGTAATCGTTGTCATTCCCGACGTGCTAGATTTTGTTTGTCAAGATAGCCTAGTGCGAATTGACAAGAAAAAGCATTGATTGGAGGAATCAATAATGCAAAAGTTTTGGCGCTTCTTTTTGCTAGCTGTTACCGGCCTAGCGCTCATGATTCTGAGTCCACCCCTGCTTGGTCGAGCAAGTGAGGTGCAAGCTACGGGGGTCGACGTGAATAGCGCCGTCATCAAAGATGCTCAGGGTAATACCGTTGGGCACGACGTTCAACTAGCTCCCGGCGAATACATCGTCAATTACAATTGGAGTATTCCTAACGGCGTTACCGTTAGGGCCGGTGACACCATGACCTTCACCCTGCCACCCAACGTTTACATCCCTGCCGACGATGATTTTACCGCCTACACCAGTAGCGGCGTTGCAATTGGCACGGTGCATATCGGTACGGGGAGTTCTACCGGCGTTATGACATTTAACCGCTACTTTCAGTACAACCCGCTTAACCGACACGGTTGGCTTAAAATTAACGTTCCGGTCAAAGCCCCGCCAGCAGCACCAATCTCAATGAGTAAAACTGCTAGTTGGGTCGATCCCAAAAACCCAACGGTCATTAACTGGCAATTAACCATCAACCACAACGGCGGCACCCTGACCAATCCGGTCATTAAGGATACTTTCAGTAGCAACCAGAAATACGTTGCTGGCAGTGTTCACGCCACCGCTGCGGGTCAAAATGTCGCCGTAACGGCTTCCGGAAGTTTATTCACGAATAGTATGACCTTTAAGCTATCCGGCGCCTTCACATCAGACATTACGCTGGATTATCAGACCCAAACTAAGTTACCAACCGGTGCTGAATCCTTTAATAACAACGCTAATTATAGTGACAGCGAGGGCCGCCAAGCCAACGCTGCCGCTACGATTACCCGTGAAGCGGCCCCAAGTAATCCGGGTCCTAGTGAACCGGCGCCTCAGGAACCCGTTACCATGGATAAGTCCGTCAGTTGGGCTGATCCACACGATCAATCTAAGTTAAATTGGGACATTACGGTCAACGCACATAATAATCAGCTCATTAACCCGCAAATCGTTGACCATCTAAGCGACAATCAGGCTTACGTGCCAAATAGCGCTAAGATGACGACTGCGAGTGGCCAACCAATTTTACTGGCAACTAGTGTCAGCGGGGCGGGCCGCTCGATTGTCTTTAAGGCGGTCGGCACTTTTACGACTAATTTGTACCTGACCTATCAAAGTGCGATTACTTCAACTCGCGGGCTAGAAACTTTTACCAACAATGCCAACTACACGGACGATGCTGGTCACGAAGCTTCCGCTGACGCTACAATCGACCGTACGATTGAACCAGCTAAGCCACCAATCAGCATGGCTAAAGCTGTGACTTGGTCTGACCCCGATGATCAAACCAAACTCAGCTGGAATTTGACGATTTCATCCAATGGCAACCAGCTGGTTAATCCGGTCATCACGGATCACATGAGTCCTAACCAAACTTTCATCCCTGGCAGTGCTATTGCGGTCACCGCGACGGACGAAACAATCCCAGTTACCGCGACCGTCGATGGTAACGAGGTCACCTTTAAGATTCCAGGAAGTTACACGACTGATTTTCAACTCGCCTATCAAACCAGAACCAATGATCCGACTTCGGCTGAACAATTTGCTAACGACGCCGTTTATGAGGACGACGCTGGCAACCAGGCCGCGGCCAACACGGATATCGATCGTGAAATCACCGAAGATTCTGAAGAGCCAGAGACGCCTGGGGAACCCGAACCAGAAGTGCCAATCACCATGACGAAGGCCGCAACTTGGCTTGATCCTAACGACCAAACCAAGATTAACTGGGCCCTAAACATTGCTACCCATGGTCAACAATTAAACAACCCCGTTATTACCGACCAATTAAGTGATAACCAGACTTACGTTGTTGATAGCGTTACGGCTCGTGATACTACCGGCCAAATCCCCGTTATCGCCAGTGTCAACGGCCATCAGTTAACTTTCGAACTGATAGGAGAATTCTCAACCGATGTCCAACTAGCCTACCAGACGACCACCAATACCCCAACGGGTGCGGACGCCTTTACCAACGCCGCGGTCGTCAACGATGATGCTAACCATCACGCGGAGGCTAACACTTCGATCGAGCGCGAGGGGCCAACGGTTGAGCCAGCTAAAGATCCGATTAGTCTGACTAAGACTGCCGCTTGGTCTGACCCTAACGACCAAAATCGCATTAATTGGCAATTGCAAATCAATACTAACGGCAATACGCTCAAGAATCCCGTCGTAACGGATGTTTTCAGCAACAACCAAACTTACGTTACTGACAGTGCTAAAGCGGTCGATGCCGACGGTAACCAAGTGCCAACGACCGTCACTATCAATGGTCAAACCCTGACCATCACGTTTACGGGTGAATTAAGCAGCGATTTAACGTTAACTTATCAGACGACAACGAACGAAGCCACGGGTGCGGCAACCTTTGACAACGCCGCAATCGTTGATGACGATAACAACAATCACGCGGAAGGTAGTAGCTCCATCGATCGTGAAGCGCCGCCGACAGTCAAAGTACCAATTGACGTATCCAAAGAAGCCGCTTGGAACGATCCCAACGACATGACCACCATTAATTGGACCATTGGTATTAATGCGAATGGCAATACTTTAATTAATCCAGTCATTACCGATACCTTCAGCAATAACCAAACTTACGTTACTGACAGCGCTAAAGCTATCGATGAGGCCGGCCAAACGTTACCGTTGTCCGTAACGGTAACGGATCACACCCTGACCTTTAAAGTCGCAGGAACCGTTACAAATGACTTTGACTTGACCTATCAAACAAAGACCAATACCGCAAATGGTGCCGCCGTCTTTGACAACGCCGTACTTTACACTGACGACAACGACAATGACGGTAGTGCCACCACCGAGATTGATCGGCCAGACTTGGTTACCGAACCAGAAGAACCTAGTGAACCTAATGAACCTAGTGAGCCTGGCAACCCTAACGAACCAAACGAACCGGAAACGCCTGGTCAACCGACACCACCCGTAACGCCAACAACGCCGAGTCAGCCCGGCGAACCAGAAAAACCTGGCGTCACTGAACCAGTTAAGCCGGAAACCAAGCCGACTGAGCCAGAAACAACGACGCCAGTGAAACCTAGCGTCACCGAACCAACTAAGCCAAACGCACCAGCACTGAGCAAGCCAGTGCCCGCAGCGCCAGCTGTACCGGCTCAACGTGTACGCCCACAGATTCAAGCCAAGGCACAGCCAAGTTCAACCGCCTCAACATCAGAAAAGTTGCCGCAAACCGATGAGAATCACAACGCAATGATCGACACAATTATCGGTTGCTTAGCAATCCTCTTTGGTATCGGACTTGGTTACCTTGATTTACGTCGTCACTAATTCAGAAAGGCGGATTGCCCAATCGCAACCTTAACCCAATATCAACAATACCTCGTTCACGCGTTGACACCACCCCCTACTAAGCAAAGTTTGGTTAGCGATAATCAAACTCAGCTTAGTAGGGCTTTTTTGATTTCTTTGTTATTTTTCTCAAAAGTCCGAAAAGCCCAAAATCACCGTCAATATTGTAAAAGTAGTAATCGTTATTTTGACGGATAATCAGTGGCAACCGGACTAGGTTATAAACAACTAATTTGCAACCTTAGACGGATATCTAAAGGTTGAAAATTAAATTTAGGGACTGATTACTGTTGTATCAGTATTAGACTAATACGACTTAGCTACTTGTGAGTGAGTCCGGTTACCACTGACAGTAAGTAATAACAATAGTAAGACTGTTTTGAGCGCAGTCGGGTAGTCTTGGTGTGCTGTGTCGGCAAGATTGGCAGACGTTTCTTGTCTGCTAATCTTGCGGGGCGATACAAAGACGCGGGCTGTCGGCTTTGTATCGAGGTCGCAGACCGCAGTGTGGCTGCGACCGTCCCCCATAGCACACCAGGACTTACCCGACGGAGCGGATAATTCAGGAATAACTATCGCTACTGTTGCGGTGTTAATAGCAGTTTTAGACTTTTCAACCTTTAGCAGATTAAAAAAACATCCCCCAAGTAGCCTTAAACTGGCCACTTAGGGGATGTTTACTTATCGTTATGACCTGCAGGCCCACTTAAAGCAGCTGCAGTTTAATGTCTATATTATGCTTGATCATTATCGGTCGTGTCTGAATCCGAATCATTCGTTACGGGCGTGGTTGGAGCTTCCGTCGCATCGTCAGTGGTTGCTGAGTCTGCTTGGTCGTCTTCTGCTTCATCGTCCGTTGCTTGGTCGACTTTAGCCATCGTGGCAACTTTACCACCGTCATCAAGCCGGATTAAGCGAACCCCGAGGGTGGCCCGTCCAGTTTGTGAGACCGTCGTAATGTTGAAACGAATCATCACACCTTGGTCCGTCATGACCATGATATCTTCGGCGCCTTCAACGGTCGTCAAACCAGCTAAGTGACCGTTCTTTTCAGTCACGTTGGCCGTCTTGATCCCCTTACCGCCACGACCCTTAATTGGGTAATCGCTAGCGGGCGTCTGTTTACCATAACCCTTTTCGGTAATGATAAAGACGTTGCTGTCAGGTTTCAAAATATCAAAACCAATGACGAAGTCGTCATCCCGTAATCGAATCCCGCGGACCCCGGTTGCTGTCCGTCCCATTGAACGAACCGCACCTTCGTCGAAACTAACGGCATAGCCGTCGTGGGTTCCGATAATCACGTTTTGATGACCGTCCGTGATGGTTACGCCGATTAATTCATCGTCGTCCTTCAAGGTAATTGCCTTTAACCCGTTACTCCGGATATTGGCAAACTCTTGGACGGGTGTCCGTTTAACGACCCCTTTAACGGTCGTAAAGAACAAGAACTTATCGGAATTATCATCACTACCCGAGACGTTCACAACGGCTTGGATCTTTTCACCAGAGTTAACCCCTAACAGGTTAATCACTGGAATCCCCTTAGCCGTACGACCGTACTCAGGAATCTCATACGCCTTCATCCGGTAGACTTTCCCGGCGTTGGTGAAGAAGAGGAGGACATCGTGGGTCGACGTCGTTAATAAGTGTTCGATGAAGTCATCATCATGGACATCCATCCCTTGAATCCCACGGCCACCACGGTGTTGCGACTTGAATTCAGTCGTTGGTAACCGTTTGATATAACCGTTGTGCGTTAAGGTAACGGCCACTTCTTCTTCTTCGATCAAGTCTTCGTCTTCTAGGCTTAAGACTTCACCAATCATTAATTCAGTCCGGCGTGGATCGCCAAATTTACGTTGGATTTCTAGCAATTCTTCGTAAATAATCTGGTTGATCCGTTCCTTGCTGGCTAAAATCGCTTTGTAGTCCGCAATTGACTTCAATAAGTCTTGGTATTCACTTTCGATCTTTTCACGTTCCAAACCAGTTAACCGCACGAGCCGCATATCCAAAATGGCTTGGGCTTGTTTGTCGGATAAACCGTAGTTATCCATCAACTGGTTCTTCGCAATTTCACTCGTCTGTGATTTACGGATGATCGCAATAATTTCATCAATATGGTCGAGCGCAATCCGCAACCCTTCCAAAATGTGGGCACGGGCTTGCGCCTTCTTCAAATCAAACGCGGTCCGCCGACGAATAACTTCTTCTTGGTGTTCCAAGTAATAGATCAGAATTTGCTTTAAACTCAAGACCTTTGGGGCACCCTTAACGATTGCTAACATGTTGAAACCGAAGTTCGTTTGCATCAGCGTCATCTTATACAAATTGTTTAAGATCACGGAAGCACTGGCATCGCGCCGAACATCAATGACGACCCGCATCCCTTCACGGTCACTTTCATCGTTAATGTCGGTGATGCCTTCAATTTCTTTGTCCCGTGCTAGCGTCGCAATCCGTTCAATCAGCTTCGCTTTGTTGACCATGTATGGCAATTCGTTGACGATAATCCGTTGCTTACCGTTCTTTTCTTCCTTGATGTCGACTTTGGCGCGGACAATAATATTGCCACGACCAGTTTCATAAGCTTTCCGAATACCGGATTTACCCATGACGATCCCGCCAGTTGGAAAATCAGGCCCTGGTAAAGCTTCCATCAAGTCCGCAGTGGTTGAATCTGGATTATCCATCAACATGTGAATTGCTGAAATCACTTCTGACAAGTTATGCGGTGGAATATTGGTGGTCATCCCAACGGCGATCCCGGTTGCCCCGTTAACTAACAGGTTCGGAAAACGCGCTGGTAAAACTTCTGGTTCCCGTTCAGTATCATCGTAGTTCGGTTGGTAGTCAACGGTGTCCTTGTTAATATCCCGCAACATTTCAACCGCGATTTTACTCATCCGGGCTTCGGTATACCGCATCGCAGCGGCACCGTCACCATCGACTGAACCAAAGTTCCCGTGACCATCCACTAACATGTAGCGGTAACTAAAGTCTTGGGCCATCCGCACCATTGATTCATAAATTGCGGAGTCACCATGGGGATGATACTTCCCCATGACGTCCCCGACGATCCGGGCCGATTTTTTATACGGCTTATCCGGCGTCACACCAAGTTCACTCATCCCGTAAAGAATACGGCGATGAACTGGTTTTAACCCATCTCGCACATCCGGTAACGCCCGCGCAACGATAACACTCATCGCGTAGCTCAAAAATGACGTCCGCATGGTTTTGGAGAGGTTCATGTCTGTTATTCGATTATTTGATAAATCTGAATCAGCCAAAACAAGATCCTCCTTCATTGACTGCCGTTGTTGTCCTCTTAGCGTTTAGACCAACTAGGCTAAATAGCGCACCTGGCAAACTAAACATCGAGGTCTTTGACGAATACGGCATTGTCTTCGATAAACTCACGCCGTGGCTTAACTTGGTCACCCATCAGCATCGAGAAGACCTGGTCAGCGTCCGCTGCGTCTTCATCACGAACCCGTAATAACCGACGCTTTTCTGGATCCATGGTCGTTTCCCATAACTGTTCCGCGTCCATTTCACCAAGCCCTTTATACCGTTGTACAACTGGCTTCGGTGACGGTGCCAATTGCCCCATCACTTCACTCAATTCTTCGTCAGAATCGATGTACTTCACAAATTTACCTTGGCGTACTTGGTACAACGGTGGCTGTGCGATGTACACGAAGCCAGCGTCAACGAGTGGCCGCATGTAGCGGTAGAACAACGTTAGTAGTAATGTCCGAATATGGGCCCCATCGACATCGGCATCGGTCATGATAATCAGTTTATGGTAGTTCGCCTTGCTCAAGTCAAAGTCGCCACCAAAACCAGTGCCCATCGCCGTAAAGAGTGACCGAATTTCTTCGTTCGCCAGGATCTTGTCGATGCTGGCCTTTTCAACGTTCAGAATCTTCCCCCGGATTGGCAAGATGGCCTGCGTCAAACGCGACCGACCTTGCTTAGCGGAACCACCGGCGGAATCCCCTTCGACAATGAACAATTCACTGATTTCAGGGTCTTTACTCGTATTGTCAGCCAACTTACCGGGTAAATTGCTGATTTCCAGACCGCTCTTTTTCCGCGTCACTTCACGGGCCCGTTTAGCTGCGACCCGCGCTTTGGAAGCGAGTAACCCTTTGTCGACGACTTTCCGTGCGACACTTGGGTTTTCCATCAGGTACTTATTGAAATGTTCTGAGAAGAGCCGGTCCACGGCAGCCCGCGCATCCGAGTTCCCCAATTTGGTCTTCGTTTGACCTTCAAATTGTGGGTCCGGGTGTTTAACGCTGACAACGGCGGTCATCCCTTCACGGACATCTTCACCGGAAAGGTTAGCTTCGTTTTCTTTTAATAAATTATTCTTCCGTGCGTAATCATTGATTACCCGCGTTAAGGCCCGTTTAAAGCCTTCCTCGTGGGTCCCACCTTCATACGTATGGATATTATTCGTAAAGGTCATTAAATTGCTATGGTAGTCATCCGTGTATTGTAAGGCGACTTCCACGGTAATCCCCTTTTGTTCCCCTTCCACGTAAATCGGGTCTGGGAATAAAACGGTTTTGTTCTTATCAAGATATTCAACGTAATGCCGAATACCGCCTTCGTATAAGAAATCGTCCTCGGTTGGTTCTTCCGGACGATTGTCGCGAATCGTGATCCGCAAGCCTTTGTTTAAGAAAGCTAATTCGCGAATCCGGGTTCTTAAGATACTGATATCGTAGACGGTTGTTTCGCGGAAAATATCCGGATCGGGAACGAAGTGGACCGCGGTCCCGTGTTCCTCATCCGACGCGTCACCGATAATCTTCATCGGTGTCTTAACTTTCCCACGTGCAAAGTCCATGTAGTAAACGTGGCCATTCCGCGTGACTTTGACGTCCAATTCGGAAGACAACGCGTTAACTACGGAAGCCCCAACACCGTGCAGTCCACCGGAGACTTTGTACCCGCCGCCGCCGAACTTACCACCGGCATGGAGAATCGTATAGACCGTTTCCAAAGCGGGTTTCCCGGTTTTCTTTTGAATCCCGACCGGAATCCCCCGACCATTATCGGTAACGGTAATACTATTGTCTTTTTCAACGGTCACGTGAATGACGTTGGCAAATCCCGCTAAGGCTTCATCAATCCCGTTATCAACAATTTCCCATACCAGGTGATGGAGACCTTGGCTACTCGTTGTACCGATATACATCCCGGGACGTTTCCGGACAGCTTCTAGGCCTTCCAAAACTTGAATCTGGCTGGCGTCGTATTCGCGCGCACGTTCAAGCTTGGTTTCTTTTTCATTTTCGGTCAATGCGGTTCCTCCTCATGTAAAATGCCGTGGCTAACTTCAAATACTTTGGGCGCGTTAATTAACTTGCGGGCCACCCCGTCCAAACTCGGCGTGGTTAAAAAGGTCTGCACTTTATCTTGAATCGCCGTTAGTAAATGTGTCTGGCGCGCGGCGTCTAATTCTGATAATACGTCGTCTAATAGTAAAACTGGATATTCGCCGGTCTCAGCCTTCATCAGGTCGATTTCAGCGAGCTTCACAGAAAGCGCGGTCGTGCGTTGCTGTCCCTGCGACCCAAACGTCTGGACATTTTTGTCGTTGACGCTAAATTGTAAATCGTCGCGGTGGGGACCCAGTAACGTCGTCCCTTGAAAAATTTCTTTGGCTTCCTGTTGCGCATACAGTTTTTGTAAAGTCTGGTAAATGTGGTCGACCGACGTCTGATCAGCCGGTTCGACCTGTGTCACATAGTGAAAAGTAAGGTGTTCTTGTTGCTGAGTGATTTCGCTGTGGACCCCCTGAGCCCACTGTTCAAGTTGTTGGAGCAGCTCGAGGCGTTTGTGAATAATCTCCGCGCCAAACGCTGCTAATTGGTCTGAGAGAACGCTCAAATAGACTTTATCCTTGGCCTGATGACGATTTAATTGCCGCAAATATTGATTACGCTGTTTTAAAATCGTCCGGTACTGACTCAAGTTATAGAGGTACTTGGGGCTCATCTGACCAAATTCCATATCCATGAAGCGTCGGCGAACAGCCGGTGCTCCCTTAACGATTGAGAGGTCCTCTGGCGCAAACACGATCACGTTCAAGTTGCCAATGTATTGTGACAACTTGGCTTGCTCTAAATGGTTCACCCGCGCGCGTTTTCCCCGCCGACCGAGTTCTAACTCCAACGGAACGCTACCAGTCGCTTTATGTAGCCGACCTTTAAGCGTCGCCGTCTGAGTCTGCCAGCGAATGAGTTCCTTATCGTTAGCGGTCCGATGACTGCGTGTCAGGGCCAGCACGTAGATGGCTTCCAACAAATTCGTTTTTCCTTGCGCGTTTTCACCCAGAAGGACGTTCACCCCCTGGCTAAAGGTCACCTCAAGGTCCGCGTAATTGCGAAAATCATGCAAAATCAAATTTTCTAAGTACATCTAATCAGTCGTTTCTTGATTGCCGCGAATAAAAAATGATCCGTGGTCCGCAACTTCAATCGTATCGCCTGGATAAAGTTTACGTCCCCGCCGATCATCTGGTTCACCATTAACAAGAACGGTTGTTTCTTTCAAAAACCATTTTGCCTGACCACCTGATCCAATGATGGCGACTTCTTTTAAGAGTTGCCCTAACGTCATATATGGCGTTCTAATATCTACTGGCTGTTTCACAATGTCACCTGCCTTACCTTCGTTTACAAGCTATCAGCGTCGTAGTGGCGTGCTTTAAGACACGCCTCAACAGGTTATATTATACTTGTTTTTTAATGAAAATTCAATTTATAACCGTGCTCAGAGCCATTTTAAGACGATTTAAGCTGATTTAATGTTGGGGTACTAACCGGGGGGTAAATTTGCTAAAATTCCCAAAATTTGCGATTTTTAATAAAATCACCTGTTTTTTTGCCCTAAAAATCAATGTAAATCGATTTTCATACGCCGCCATTCATTTCAACCTAACGGGATGTTAGCTGGTTAAGCTTTTTTGGTCGAATAAGAATGCATACTAGTATTCAAGAGCCTATTTTAATTATTCATTTTGTTGAACTTCAAAAGTTACATCATTGCTTTGAGCTAGTTATATCACCGCTTATAGTCACTTAATGCCAATCAAAAAGGGCGTCATTTCAATTAGAAATGACGCCCTTTTTAGGTGCCTTTGTATATTTATTCAGCTACTTAGAACGTCCGTACCGGCGTGATCAACTGAATAAAGTTTTCGCCTTCTTCAGTTGGCACCAGCGTAAACGGCCGGAGTGCCATGGTGAATGAAATCTTGATCATGGCCTGGCCAAATGAACGCAAGGCTTCTTTCATGTAATCCGGGTTAAAGGAAATTTCGAGTTCTTCGCCATCTAACTCAGCGGGTTGCAGCTTTTCAGTTACTTCACCAACGTCGGGTGAGTTCCCAAAAATCGTAATGGTTTTATCGCTTGGGTTAACGGAGAAGCGCACAACGTTATTCCGACTTTCATGGGATAACAGTGAGGCCCGTTCGATTGCAGCGGATAAAGCCGGTGCTTCGATTTCGACCGTCGTGTTGGAATCCTTTGGAATCAACCGCGATGTATCCGGGTAGTTTCCTTCGAGTAAACGGGAATAAAACGAAGTGTTACCTAACACAAATAGGACTTGGTTTTCTGATAACCGCATCTGAACGTCTGGATTATCGTCACCAATCATCCGGGATAGTTCCGTTAAACTCTTTCCGGGGATGATCACGTCATAATCGGCATTATTAGCTTCTGGTAATTTAATCTTACGTTGACTTAACCGGTGTGAATCCGTTGCAACTGCGAGGAATTCGCCGTCTTTCAAGATAAAGTGAACCCCCGTTAAAATGGGCCGACTTTCTTGATTAGAAACTGCGATAACGGTTTGGCCGATCAATTCTTTAAAGACGTCACCCGCTAAGGTGATGGTATTGGTCGTGTCAATTTCAGGTAAGTGCGGATAGTTTTCTGGGTCTAAGCCGTTGATCGTAAATGAAGCGGCGCCAGAAGTGATTTGGGTTTGGAACCCATCAACGACGGCGACTGTCATGGTATCTTCGGGTAATTTTTTAACAATTTCGCTGAAGAACCGGGCTGGTAAAACGACTGAACCGGATTCTTCAACGACTAACGTATTGTTGTCATCGTTAGCAGGAATCGTAGTTTCAATAGAAATATCAGCGTCACTACCGGTTAAAGTAATGGCGTCACTAGCAACGTCTAATTTTAACCCCGTTAAAATCGGAATTGTCGTTTTTGATGAGATTGCGCGTTGCACGTTATTTAACTCTTTAATAAAGGCTGATCGATTGATCGTGAATTTCATAAGTTGATCCTCTCTTCTAGGGACGCAAGCCTAGATATAGATTAATAAATAAAAGTTCGTAGTAATAGTAGGGCGGTGGGTAATGTGGAAAAGTATAAAGAAGCCAGTCGTTACAAAGTTTTCCACATGTGCATAAGTTGTGGAAAACTTTAGGACTTATTCAATTTTATCCACACTAAGCTTTTAGCTGTCCTTTCAGATCACCGATTGCTTTTTGCAATTCTGGGTCTGTTTTAAGGGCCGCTTCGATTTTATCATACGCGTGAATAACCGTCGTGTGATCCTTACCGCCAAACTCGTTACCGATTCGTGGTAGCGAACTATCAGTTAATTCGCGTGACAGGTACATCGCGATTTGCCGTGGTGTCACGATTTGTTTATTGCGCTTTTTCCCCTTAAGCTCGGCCATTGTAACGTGGTAGTACTTGGCGACCTTTTCCTGAATGACGGGGATCGAGACTTCTGATAGTTTACTGCTGAGATGCAAACTCTTCAACGCATCCGCGACTAAACTAGTCGTGATCCGTGAGTTGTTTAGTTTCGAATAAGCTTGAACGCGGGCTAAAGCCCCTTCAAGTTCACGAACGTTTGAATCAATTTGGCCGGCGATATAACTAAGCGTATCGTCGGGAATTTCGATTTTTTCCAAGTTAGCTTTGTTCCGTAAAATTGCGATCCGGGTTTCGAGATCCGGCGGCGTAATATCAACGGATAGCCCCCATTTGAAGCGCGATACTAAACGATCTTGCAATTGCGGAATCTCGTTGGGCAATCGGTCAGATGTCAAGACGATTTGTTTATCATCTTCATATAACGCGTTGAATGTATGGAAGAACTCTTCTTGAGTTGCTTCCTTATTGGCAAAGAATTGAATATCGTCAACCAGCAAAAGATCAACGTTGCGGTATTCTTCTCGAAACGCTTCTTGCTTCTTCGTCTGGATCGCGTTGATCAATTCATTAGTAAAAGACTCACTGGTGACGTATTTAACGTTCCGAGTGGGATCTGTCTCCAATAATTTGTTGCCGATAGCGTGCATTAGGTGGGTTTTCCCCAGACCAACGCCCCCGTAGAAAAACAACGGATTATACATTGTCCCGGGTTCTTCCGACACAACTAACGCAGCGGCGTGGGCCATTTGGTTCCCCTTGCCAATCACGAAAGTATCAAATGTATATTTCGGGTTGAGTTTCGTTTCCCGCATAAATGTGGGGGTAGTTGCGGTGGTCGATTTACCAATCGCAACGTTACCGGTGTCGGCTTGCGAATTTTTCGTAAGCTGCTGACGTTCTTCTTCCGTTATCATGACCGGACGAATCTGCTCGTGGGTCGCTTCCATTGCAAGGTCTGTAAATTTAGCGGCCAGATTTTTTTCCCAATAATCGCGGTGTAAAGACGTTGGTACCTCGATCGTCATTTGGGAATTATCTAGTTGGAGCGGTTTTGCCGGCGCGACAAACGTTTGGAACGTGATATCTGAGAGATCTTGTTCCAAAGAGAACTTAATGAGATTCCATAAGTTATTAAGTTCCAGCACGTGGATACCCCTTTTCTTAAAAAACGTAATTCCATTTTAGCATGAACATTTATAGTTTTCCACAGGTGGACAAGTGAAAGTTAGAATAATTCACAGGGTGTTTACGGAATATACACAGGCTGTCGAAAAGAAACTCGAAAATAAAATGACTAAGAGTTATCCACAAAAACAAGTTTAAAACTAGGGTTGCTATGATAACGTTTCTAAGAGTTATACACACCAGATAAATGCCCTGTGCATAACTTAATCACACCCCGTGATTTTGTGGAAAGGGTTGTGGACGGCCTGCGAATAACGGAAAGTTAGGTTTGGACAATCCACAAGGTTACTCACGAGTTCCCTACTAAAATTTCCGCAAATTTAGGGGTGAAAATTCTATTTTCCGGTTTTCAAATTAAATAATATATGCTATAGTAGTCAGGAAATGCGTTTAGGATTAGACTGCGTTTTGAAAATAACGACTTAATCGAATTGATTCATGTCATTATGGAGAAGGAGGTGTCATGATGAAGAGAACTTACCAACCAAAGAAGCGGCATCGTCAACGTGTCCATGGTTTCCGCAAACGGATGAGCACCAGCAATGGCCGTAAAGTGTTAGCCCGTCGACGCCAACGAGGCAGAAAAGTATTGTCTGCATAGGCCACTGATAATCAGTGGCTTTTTCTTTACAGTCCTAGACCTTCATTAGTCTAGGACTGTAAAGTTATGTAGCAATTCGCTCAGGTTAGCTTGAGCGCACACATGGAGATGGATTATGCGAAAATCATATCGGGTGAAAAAGGAAACTGAATTTCAGCAAGTTTTTGAGACCCGCAACTCGTATGCCAATCGTCAATTTGTCATTTACGTTTTGGAAAAACCGGAGCAACCCCATTTTCGGGTGGGCATCTCAGTCGGTAAAAAGATTGGGAATGCCGTTGCCCGTAATTGGGTCAAGCGCCGGGTTCGGCAATCAATCACCGAGTTAAAGCCGCAGCTTAAACAAGATGCCGACTTCCTCGTCATTGCCCGACCAACCGTTGCCGGTAAGTCGCAAGCCGAAACCAAAGCTTATCTAAGCCATGCGCTAAAGCTAGCGCACCTGCTGGACAATGATTAAAGTGAGGACATTCGTTTGAAAAAGTACAGAAGAATACTGGCAATGCTGGCCGTACTAGCGATCGCACTAGTTTTGACCGGGTGTAGCAATACCCCGATTACGGATAAGAGCACCGGATTTTGGGATGGCTTAATCATCTTGAACTTCTCACGGGCGATTATTTGGTTATCAAACTTGTTTGGTCAAAGTTACGGGATGGGGATTATCCTCTTTACGTTGATTATCCGGATCATCATTCTTCCATTGATGATCTTCCAAACCCGTAACATGGTAGCAATGCAAGAGATCCAACCGCAGTTGAAGGCGATTCAAAAGAAATATTCTTCACGCGATGTGGAAACTCAGCAAAAACTACAAGCCGAGATGAAGCAGCTGTACGCTAAGCACGGCGTTCATCCGATGGCTAGCATGTTGCCATTACTAGTTCAATTGCCAATCCTGATTGCGTTGTACCAAGCCATCTGGCGGACGCAAGTCTTGAAGAGCGGAACGTTCCTATGGCTTCAATTAGGTAACAAAGACCCGTACTACGTTTTACCGATCCTAGCGGCGATCTTTACGTTTGCTAGTTCGTGGTTAGCGATGAAGTCGCAACCAGAGCAAAACGGTATGACGACGTCAATGACGTACTTAATGCCAGTGGTTATCTTAATCACTGCCATCAACGTACCATCTGCGTTGTCGTTATACTGGGTGATCTCCAACGCGTTCCAAGTTGGACAGACCTTGTTACTACAAAACCCATTCAAGATTAATCGCGAACGGGCGGAAAAGAAGCAAAAAGAACGCGATCGTCAACGAGCACTTGATAAAGCAAGAAAACGTGCGGTTCGCAATCATAAACGTTAAATACAAATGGACCTGCCATGTGTGGCGGGTCTTTTTTGTTGGCCTAAAATCCAGAAAATGGAATCTGTGAATTCATGTTTACTAAACGGTCAATAACGTTTACTTACTGAAGGTTAAAACTTAAATTTAAGGATTAGTTACTGTTGCGTCAATATCTGGACCAACAAAATTAGCGTTTATAAGCTATTCCGGTCGCCACTGATGACATGCGGTCGTGGGACCGGGTCTAGCCTGGGGAGCGGTCTAGTCCCTCGCCCGGAACGATTGCAAAAGGCGTAATTGTCCCGGACCGTCCGTGGTGTAAGCCCGGCAAAAAAAGCGCCGCGCCAACACCACCTTCACGACCGATGTCATCAGTTGCGGCCTCCGATTATCTGATGAAAATAACAATAGTAAGATTATTCTGCCTGACGAAGCAATTGGTTTAGGAATAACAACTAATATTGGCAACATACTAGCACTAACAAAGTCGGTAAAATTGTCGCTTCTGGCTAATTTAATGCTTTCAACCTTGAGTTACTTACATAAATTTGTACTTTGGACGGCGGCTACGATTATGAAAATCTGGTCCGTTCGGTGCTGATAGCAATATCAATAGTAAGGCTATTTTAGCGAAGGCAGGCAGAATGGTGTGCTGTGTCGGCAAGATTAGTGGGCGGGCTTTGCACTAATCTTGCGGGGCACTTCAAAGACGTGGGGTATCGGCCTTGAAGTGAGGTTTCAGACCGTACTTTGGCTGAAACCGCCCCCCTTAGCACACTGGTTCTGACTGACGAAGCGGCAGGCTCAGCAAAAAATTTCATTGATAGCATGGAAGTATCGATAAGTTCAGGGCTTTCATACTTTAGTGGGGTTAACCTTCCTAGCGCGTTGGTTGAATGGTAATGCTATAATGGACGCAGGTATTTTTTATGAGGAGGATAATAACGTTATGACAGTATTTGAAGGTAATACCGTCGAAGCCGCAATTACGGCTGGTCTAAAACAAATGCAACGCACTCGTGATCAAGTGACGATTGAAGTGGTCGCAGAACCTAAGAAGGGTTTCTTAGGTCTGGGAAAGCAGCCTGCACAAGTGCGTTTAACGGTGGTGCCAACCTCCGCAGCATCGACGAATGCACCCACGACCGCTACCACGGTTGCACCAACAACGGCCCCGACGAGTGCGCCGCTTAGTGCCGATCCATTACCAACGGTGGCTCAAGCAGCGCCAATCGTCGCTTCCGCAGCAACGGTTACCACGAAGCCTGCAAAATCGAAGTCCGCTAAATCACAGGCACCTGCCAAGAAATCAAAGGCCAGTGTTAAAGCTGCGGCGGACGTTCAAGTAGATGCTAAACCAGCGGCACAGGAATCTACGCGTTCACCAGAAGAAATTGCCGCGCGCCAAGCAGCCAACGAGCAAGCGGTCCGTGACTTGAGCGCTTATTTACTCGAAGTTGTTAAAAAATTAGGGATTACGGCTGATCTTGACGTTGATTTTGGTAACCGGTACGCAACGTTGAATTTTGATACCGCTAAACAAGGCTTGCTGATTGGGAAACACGGCCGGACAATCAACGCTTTACAAGATTTGGCACAGGTCTACATGAACCATCACGGGGCGTCACACGTCAACGTGGTCTTAGACGTAGACGATTACCGGGACCGCCGGGAAGCAACGTTAAAACGGTTAGCGGAAAGCACCGCGCGGGAAGTGATTGCGACGGGCAAACAAGTCTTTTTAGATCCCATGCCATCGTTTGAACGGAAGCTTATTCACGCCGAACTAGCGAATAATCGTCACGTAACGACTTTTTCAGAGGGGCGTGATCCGCACCGGGCCGTGGTTGTTGCTATCCGGAAATAGTCCAGTTTAGAGAACGCAAACAGGCGTTTGACAAACGACTATTGAGCTATTATAGTAAGTATTAATCATTCTTATCTTTTAGATAAAGTAGTCAAAGTGCTTTATCCACGCTTTAAGGTGGCGTGGACTAGGCGCTTTTTTTCTGCACTTTAGGACATATTATTAACTAATTGTAAGTATTTTTGGTATGGTATTAGGCGGTATAACGGGTTTTATCACTCGTTTGCGCTTAAATAAATCGTTTGTATTGACAGCTAAACCGTGGGGTAAACGCACGGGGTAGTCAACGTTCAAGAAAGGACATGATGAGTGATGCCAACAACCACGGAATTTGATACGATCGCGGCGATTTCTACGCCACCTGGTGAAGGTGGAATTTCAATTATTCGGATTAGCGGGGACCAGACGTTTAACGTCGTTTCCCAGATATTTAAAGGCAAGGATTTAAGCAAAGCTAAATCGCACACGATTAATTACGGGCATATTATTGACCCTGACACCCAACAAGAAGTTGATGAAGTGATGGCTTCCGTTATGCGGGCACCTAAAACGTATACGCGAGAAGACGTTATTGAAATTAACTGCCACGGGGGCTTAGTCGCGACGAATGAAATCTTGCAACTGATTTTAAGTCACGGTGCGCGAATGGCAGAGCCGGGCGAGTTCACGAAGCGGGCGTTCTTAAACGGTCGGTTGGACTTGTCACAGGCTGAAGCCGTCATGGACTTGATTCGAGCTAAGACGGACAAATCAATGAAGGTTGCGTTGAACCAGTTAGATGGCGATTTATCTAAACTGATTCGGCACCTCCGTCAAGATATTTTAGACGTCTTGGCACAAGTCGAAGTCAATATCGACTACCCCGAATATGACGCGGTTGAAGCGATGACGACCAAGATGCTGAAAGAAAAGGCGACTGAAGTTGGTCAAAGTATTGATCAATTATTGGCCACGGCGAAGCAAGGAAAAGTGCTCCGTGAAGGGTTAGCGACGGCGATTATTGGCCGGCCAAACGTTGGTAAATCAAGTCTGTTAAATCACTTGCTTCACGAAGACAAAGCCATCGTGACCGACGTTGCCGGGACGACGCGTGACGTGATTGAAGAATACGTCAACGTTCGCGGTGTGCCGCTAAAATTAGTTGATACGGCCGGAATTCGGGATACTGAAGATAAGGTCGAAAAAATCGGTGTTGAACGCAGTCGTAAAGCGATTGGTGCGGCCGATTTGGTCTTGTTAGTTTTAGATAACAGTCAACCGCTAACCGCGGAAGACCGTGCGCTTTTGAAGGAAACGAGTACTTCTAAGCGGATTGTCATCCTAAACAAAACGGACTTACCAGCCCAGTTGGATCAGGACGAACTCGCTAAAAACGTCGACTTAAAAGACGTTTTAAGCATGTCGGTGCTCCAACAAGCGGGTGTTGAACAACTGGAACAACGGATTGCCAAGATGTTCTTCAGTGAAGGTATCGAAAGCAGTCAAAACAGTGTGATGGTCACTAATGCGCGACATATTGGTCTGTTAAATCAGGCTAAGCAGGCGTTGCAAGACGTCCAAACGGGGATTGCAGCCGGGATGCCGGTCGACCTAGTACAAATTGATATGACCCGTTGTTGGGAATTTCTGGGACAAATTACCGGGGACAGTTACGAAGATGAATTATTAGACCAGCTATTTAGCCAATTCTGTTTAGGCAAGTAGTGTAGGAGGAAAAAATTATCATGACAGAAGTAAAGCAGTACCAGGGCCGCGACTACGACGTGATCGTCGTTGGGGCGGGACACGCTGGTTCAGAAGCTGCGTTAGCCGCAGCCCGGATGGGTAACCGAACCCTACTAATGACTATTAATTTGGACATGGTTGCGTTTATGCCTTGTAACCCGTCCGTCGGTGGCCCTGCTAAGGGGATTGTCGTTCGTGAAATCGATGCGTTAGGTGGCGAAATGGGCCGCAACATCGATAAAACCTACGTCCAGATGCGGATGCTAAATACTGGTAAGGGCCCAGCTGTCCGAGCATTACGGGCACAAGCTGATAAGCATGCCTACCATTCAGAAATGAAGCACACGATTGAACGCGAAAAGAACCTGACACTTCGTCAAGGAATCGTTGACGGGTTAATCGTGGAAGACGGTATTTGTAAAGGGGTTATCACCAATACTGGTGCCCGTTACAGCGCCAAGAGTGTTGTTTTGACGACTGGAACGGCGGCACGTGGGAAGATCATCATCGGTGAATTGATGTATTCTTCAGGTCCTAATAATTCACAGCCAGCCATGAAGTTGTCTGGCGATTTGGAACGGCTAGGCTTCGACCTGGAGCGGTTCAAGACTGGGACACCGCCACGGGTTGATGGGAATACGATTGACTACAGCGTGACGGAAGAACAACCTGGTGATCCAGAACCACATCACTTTAGTTTTGAAACGAAGGATCAGGATTACCTCGACTTAAAGCACCAGTTATCTTGCTGGTTGACGTATACGAACGAAACAACCCACCAAATCATCCGTGAAAACCTCGACCGTGCGCCGATGTTTACCGGTGTGATTGAAGGGGTAGGCCCTCGTTATTGCCCATCGATCGAAGATAAGATTGTCCGGTTTGCGGATAAGAAGCGGCACCAACTCTTCTTGGAACCTGAAGGTCGGAATACCGATGAATGGTACGTTCAAGGTTTATCAACTTCGATGCCAGAAGAAGTCCAACAAGAAATCTTACATTCAATTAAGGGACTAGAAGATGCTGAAATGATGCGCCCTGGTTACGCGATTGAATATGACGTGGTCGCACCTTACCAATTAAAGGCGACCCTAGAAACGAAGCGGGTTAAGAACTTGTATACCGCGGGACAAACTAACGGGACTTCCGGCTATGAAGAAGCCGCTGGCCAAGGCTTGATTGCTGGGATCAACGCTGGTTTACGTGCGTTAGACCGCGGTCAGTTTACGCTGAAGCGGAGTGACGCCTACATTGGTGTAATGATCGATGACCTGGTGACCAAGGGAACGAACGAACCTTATCGTTTGTTGACGAGCCGTGCCGAATACCGGTTGATCTTGCGCCATGATAACGCGGACTTACGTTTAACCGATAAGGGTCACGAACTTGGTCTGATTGATGACGATCGTTACGCTGCGTTTGAAGCAAAACGACAAGCTATTCAAGATGAACTTGACCGTTTAGGCAAGTTCCGAATTAAGCCAAGTGATGAAGTTAACGCCTTTTTACGGGCACATAACTCCGGTGAATTAAAGGACGGCGTGTTGGCAGCTGATTTTTTGAAGCGGCCAGAAGTAAGCTATGCTGATTTGATGAAGTTTGTGCCGGCAGCACCAGAACCATTGGAACGCCACATCATTGAACAAGTTGAAATCCAGATCAAGTACGCTGGTTATATCATGAAGGCGGAAGAACGGGTTGAACATCTGAAGAAGATGGAAGCCAAGAAGATTCCTGACCGGATTGACTACGATGCCATTGATGGGCTAGCCACTGAAGCACACCAAAAGCTAAAGAAGATTCAACCCACAACCATTGCCCAAGCTTCCCGGATTAGTGGGGTCAACCCCGCTGACATCGCCATCTTGAGTGTTTACATTCAACAGGGCCGGATTGCTAAGGTTCAAGATTAATTAAAAGAGTGGTCCAGAAGGCGATTAGTTTGTGAGCATTAACGTGAAATCAGCGACTATTCCCAGGTTTGGAATGGTCGCTGATTTCACGTTAAGCGGAGCAAATTGCCTTTTGGACCACGTTTCGACCATAACAATAGGAAAAAGCCATTCGGAAATATTTCTGAATGGCTTTTTTGAGGCTTGTCCCATTTTAGAGATAAGGATAATTTTTGTAAAAACGGTTAATCATTCACAGACAAGCGCCATTAATTGGATTATAATAATTGGAAGTTATAAGGGGCTAAAGGGAGCAACGGAATGAAAACTTTCAAGAATATTATGAGCTGGGTGCTGCCTATCGTAGTGGGGTTGCTCGTTGCCACGGTCATCCGGCACTACGTCTTCACAATGGTTCGTGTAGATGGACCGTCAATGGAGCCTAACTTAGAGAATAATGAACGGGTAGCGGTCGTTAAAACGGCGCAGATCAAACATTTAAGCGTGATCGTGTTCAACGCGTACAAAGTTGATCCGGATGCGACGTCAAAAAATGTGAAGTACGTCAAACGGGTGATCGGGATGCCGGGTGATACCGTTCGCGCGCAAGACGGCAAGATTTTCGTGAACGGCAAGGCCATCTCACAGAAGTTCATTAGCCAGTTTGAACGGACACAGGGGACGGGAAATTGGGATATTGCTGCCTTGTCCAATCGGAACAATTGGGTCTTAAAGACGACTAAGGTGCCCAAGAATAACTACTTCGTGTTGGGGGATCACCGGTCAGTTTCTAATGACAGTCGGTACTGGGGCTTCGTCCCGGCGAACCGCGTGATTGGCGTTGTTAAGATTCCTATCTGGGATTCGCACGCAACCAGGCGTCACAATGTAAATGTAATCGGCTATTAAGCTGAACGAGACTGCTATCATATAGTAGCCTCTTTTTTTTAATCTTAGAGTTCAGAAAAGTAAACAAAATCGGCTTTCTGATTGAATTTAAGCGGTAACAAGCCTAGAATGGTAACAATATTAAGTGACATGACATTGTATTAAATTAATCATTGATGGAGGGAACGCACATGGCAACAAAATTAACACAAAAAGCGTTAGCCGCATTGCGAGCCAAGCACGCGGAAGATCCGAGCGCACCGGTTTTGACCCGGACCATCACTAAAAATGGGATTAAGGCGGCCAGCTTTGATAATCAAGCCGCTAGTCGTTTGGACCGGACGTTTTCAGTAGAAGTTCCAACGGGCAAAGTCAGCAACCAGAAACACAGCGGACGGTGCTGGGAATTCTCACTGTTAAATACGTTACGGCATAAATTTGCGACGAAGTACCACGTTAAAGATTTTGAATTATCCGAAAATTACTTATTTTTCTGGGATAAAATTGAACGCGCCAATATTTTTTACCGCAATGTTGAACAGACGGCGCGGCAGCCAATCAACGACCGGTTAGTCCAGTTTTTATTTGATAACCCGGGTGAAGATGGTGGCCAATGGGCGATGGCGGCGAGTCTCGTCCAAAAGTACGGGGTCGTACCCGCCAGCGTGATGCCAGAAACTTATAACACCGATAACACGTCTGAATTTCAGGAAGTCTTGTCACGTAAGCTACGTAAGGATGGCTTGAAATTACGGCAGTTAGTGATGAATGGCGCTAATGAAGCGGAGTTACAGTCACTCGAGAAGAGTATGCTGCAGGAAGTATACCGGATGGCGGCCTATTCCTTTGGCGAGCCACCGACTCATTTTGACCTAGAATACCGCGATGATGAACATCAGTACCACCGCACGGCTAACTTAACGCCACAACAGTTTTATCAGGACTATTTTGACACTGATTTGGACGATTACGTGGTCGTTACTAACTCACCCGATAAGCCGTTCAACCAGCTCTATAGTTTGCCGGATGAAGACAATATCATTGGCGGCAAACCGATTGAATTTTTGAACGTTGACATGGGCGTTTTAACGGACGTCGCGGTCCAACAATTGAAGTCTGGTGAAACGATCTGGTTTGGAAACGACGTTTTACGGCAAATGGATCGTAAAGCCGGCTACCTTGATGCGCACCTATTTGAATCCGCCAAGTTATTCGGCATTAACGGCCATATGACAAAAGCCCAACGGTTATTGACGGGTGAAGGTGAAGTGAGTCACGCAATGACCCTGACCGGCGTTGATCTGGTCAACGAGACACCAACTAAGTGGAAGGTTGAGAATAGTTGGGGTGTTGAAAACGGTGATAAGGGCTACTTTGTGATGACGCAGGAGTGGTTCGATGCGTACGTTTACGAAGTTGTCGTGCATAAGCAGTTCTTAGCGCCTGAATTTCAAGCGTTGCTAACGGAACCAGCCCGGCGCTTGCCGGCCTGGGATCCGTTGAGTTAGGGGGCCGCGGTAATGGGAGTATTTGCTGATCGTTTAAAGACCGCGATGCAACAAGCAGACGTGACGTCCGCGCAACTGGCGAAGCAGACTGGGATTGGTCGTTCATCGATCAGCCAGTGGCTCAGTAGTAAATACGTGGCCAAGCAAGATAAGGTCGCAACTTTGGCGGATGCCTTACAAGTTGATGCGGAGTGGTTGCTTGGAACGAGTGACGTCCAGGCCCCACAGGCAGCGGCCGTAACTGAACCAGCTACGGTGGTTGATCCCGAATTAGTTTCAATCTGGGAACAGCTAGATGAAGCACAACGGGCGAAATTAGTAAAAAAGGGGCGCCGGTTGCTACAAAAAGAAACTGAACCGGCACCGAAGCGTAAAGCTAAAAAGAAGAAAAAGAAATCAAAAAAACGTAAAGCCTAGTAAAAAGGGAGCCACCACAGTCACGTACTGCGGATGGTTCCCTTTTATGATGATATTAAATGATTAGTTAATTTTGTCGAGGGGCCACTTTTCCCAGTCTTTTGCCCAGATGAGACCCATCACGCCCTCACCAACGTGGACGCCGACCACTGGGCCAATTTCACCTTCGTCAATGGTTAAGTCGGGGAAGGACGCTGTTAAATCAGCGGTCCATTCAGCCTGTAACTTGGGATTATTCCCGTTTTCGATAGTGACTCGGAGGGGGTAATCCGCAGCTTCGATTGCTGCAGCGAGCTTTGCTTTGATGGCAGCGTAGGCGCGGCGCATGGTCCGTTCCTTTTCAATGGCGACGATTTTGCCGTCCTCAAAAGTTAACACGGGTTTAATGCGGAGCAAGTTACCAACGAGGCCGGATGCATTGGATAAACGGCCGGTTCGAACGAGGTGGCTAAGGTTATCAACGACGAAGTAAACTTGGGTTGTATCCCGGATATTTACTAGTTGGTCAAGAACTTGTTCAGGCGTATATCCGGCAGCGATTAACTTTGCAGCCAGTAGGACCATGTAAGCTTCACCAGCCGCTGTGATTTTTGAATCAAACGGGTAAACGCGAATATTAGTGACATTGGGCAAGTAGCTCTCAAGGTTGGTAATGAAACTCGTGATTCCAGAGGAAAGGTGGATGCTAATGACTGCGTCGTACCCTTCCGCTGCTAATTGATCATACATTGTTTGCATTTGCCCGAGGGTAATCTGCGTCGTCGTCGGTAGCTCCGGTGTCGTCCGCATCCGTTCGTAGAACTGTTTGGATGTGATTTCAACGTTTTCTAAATAAGTTTGTTTCCCGAAAATGACCGTGATCGGAACGACGTGAATGTTGTACTTTTGGATGTCAGCAGTTGATAAGTAGCTGGCACTATCCGTAACAATTGCGGTTTTCATGGTTACCCCACTTTCGTTGTGAAAGAATTAAGTAGTATTATACCGCTTGTGACCTTGCGAATCTAGCACGGACGCCGGCAGTGGGGCCCGTGAGGATTGTAATTAAAAACAAGAACCGGCATAATAAGAACAACTAAAATTGGGGAAGGGATGCACATGACAGCAAAAGTTGAAATCAAGGCGGCGACGGCAGCGGACCAAGCAGCGTTGGCACAAATCTACTTGATTGACCGTCAGCAAGATTTTCCGTGGGTCGTCTCACCGCAACTGAAAGACTTCGAACATGATAGTCGCGGCGAATTTGTGCTGGTTGCGTGGGTAAATGGCCAACGCGCTGGTTTTTGTTCGCTATACCGATTAGCTAACTTTATTCACCTCCTATTCGTAGCACCGGATTTTCGGCACTTGAAGGTGGGCGAAAGTTTATTAGAAGAGATGCGCCAATATGCGACCGAACCATTAACCTTAAAGTGCGTCATGGCTAACGAACCCGCGTTAAAATTTTACGACCAGGTTGGCTTTCAAATTGTTAAGGCGGACCGGAATGCGTTGCCGCCAAATTACACGTTACGCGATACCAGGGTCGATCAATATATCGCACTTGTCGATTTAGAAGCACATCCAGAATAAGGGTGATAAAAAATCTAATCTTTTTTTAATTTTTGAGTTGACATCCCGCTAATCCAGGATTAAGCTCTAAACATTAATTAAATTTAGATTAAAAACTGTGATGAGGAACGGTATTAAGATTGTTAGTCAGCGAGCTGCGGATTGGTGAAAGGCAGTCAAGACAACTTGGTACGGATCACCTCGGAGTTGCGTCTCGAAGATTGGTTGGAGAAGACGCTGGATGGTACCCATTAGTATACCGGCGTATCGCGCATTTGTGCCGTACGTTGAGGTGCTTGTTGTGAAGCAAGCACGAATAAAGGTGGTACCCCGTTTAAAACGTCCTTTAATTGACTCGAATGAGTTAGTTAAAGGACGTTTTTTTGATTGAATTTAAAGGTGGTGAGGATGATGAAATCGGACATTCAGGTGGCTAGTGATCGACAAGTGTGGGCAACGATGACTAGCCGCGTTTTAGGAAGAACCATCCTCGAGATGGTTGCGTAAGATTGATTCAACACATAGTTTAGTACCGAACGTTAACACATAATGAAGTCACAAAACACATATTGAGAAACAAGCGCAATTCATGCGACACATAGCAGTAACACATAGTAGCAATTGGACAAAACATACACATACGGAGGAATAGCTTATGACAACTACCACAATGACTGAAACGGAAAACCAATTAGCACAACAACTTTTTAATGCGTATCAGACAAAACACGCGCTTAACGCGAATGATTTCACGACGCAACTCGCGGGTGAAGACGCGGCTTACCGAGTGCAAGCGGAACTAACGACCTTAAAAAATCAACCCGTTGGCGGGTACAAAGTCTCATTGACGAGTGCGACGACGCAAAAGATGTTTGATGCCGATTCGCCACTGTACGGGGCCCAGGTTGCGAATCACTTCTTAGCAGCGCCGGCGACAGTACGCCAAGGGGCAATGATGTCACCACTAGTGGAAGTTGAATTGGTCTTTAAGGCTAAAGAGAAATTAGCTGCGACGGATAGTCTGGAAGACTTATGGCATAAAACAACGGTTGCACCGGGCTTAGAATTACCGGACTCACGGTTTGCTGACTGGTTCCCAGACTTAGCCAAAAATTTGGTTGTGGCGGATGCCGCGGTCGGGGGCTTAGTCGTTTATGGCACCGAACTAGACACGGATCAACGTTTTAGTTCAGTCGAAGACGTTGCGACGCCACACTGCACACTGTGGCATGACGGTGAGAAGCTGGTCGATGGCGCGGCGAGTGAGGTGTTAGGTAACCCGCTGAAGTCCTTACAGTGGTTAGTCTCGAAATTAGATGCTCAGGGCAAAGCGGTGACGGCTGGTCAGCGGGTTTCTTCAGGGACCTTCGTGCTACCACCACATTTAACGACGGGACACTGGCAAGCGGACTTTGACCATGAACTCGGTAACGTTCAGTTGGACGTAACGGCCGATTAAAGGTGTATGGAATGTTTCACGTGAAACATTCGCACGCTACTAATAAAATGAATTGAAGCCAAAACAAGCCTTACTAACAGTGATTAAAATCATTGCTAGTAAGGCTTGTTTTGATAATAGTTACTATTTTAACCGGTTGAACTGTACCGGTTGTTTCTATAGTAAGGTTTTATTTGTTTAAACGGTGATAGTTTTGGTCGAAGTACTTGCCGTTACGGATGTCATCGGGTAAACCTTCATATGGGGCTTCTGCGATGACGTCATCGTTATTTTGACCCGCGTCACCAGCGTAAGTGATGGTTGCAAATTCAGGGACAACTAATTTTGGATAAGTGGCGTACTTTTCACGTGCGGCTTCCATGACGTCGATATGGTCGTTTTGGAAAGTCACGGTAATCTCAGGATGTTCTTGAACCCATTTAGGGAAGAAGATGGTCCCGTTAACCTTATTTTCGTTTGGTAAGAAATCTAAGGCAACGTCGGTCCCAGTTGGCTCAGTCCAAGCAACTTTGTAAATACCTTCGGTGAGCATGACAATGTTTGCTTCCTGATCCTTGACCCAGCGACCGGCAACCATACCGCCGTGAATTCGGTAATCAACGGTATGGTCATTTTTAGCGTACCATTCGTATTCCCAACCGTTGTCGTAAGTGTAAATAAAGTGGGTGCCTAAGAAGTCGTCGAGAGTTTTAAATGTTTTTGTCATGTAGATAGCCTGCTTTCTCAAATTATGTTATTTTTAACGTGTAAATAATTACATGTATTTAACGATGTGATTAGTCTAACGCGCTGACTGGCAAACGTCAAGCTAAAAGTAATTTTAAGCGCTAAGACGGGGATGAGCGTACTTAGTTAGGTGCGTTAACGGGGTGAATATTCAGTAATTCTAAACATGTCCCTTATGAGTGGTTTTGAGTGTATACTGAGTGCAAAGGGGGGCTTTTGATGGCACAAAAAAACAAACTCCAGTTTATTATTTTGGGGCTACTTAACCAGCAGCCGTTGACGGGCTACGACCTAACCAAGGCGTTTGATACTGAAATTGGTGAGTTCTGGCAGGCTCAGCATAGTCAAATCTATCCGCAACTCAAACGGTTGGAGGAGCAGGGCTACGTCACCCACGAAATTACGGTGAGTGGAGCCAAGCTGGAAAAGAAGCTGTACCACGTGACGGCCACGGGTGCGGAGCTATTGCGCCAGTGGATCACGGTCGGGACCCCCGATTTGACCGCAACTAAGGACGAATTTATTTTGAAGCTCTACTTTATTCATTCGAACCGTGATCCGCGGTTACCAATGATGATTCAAGAGCAGCTTCGGTTACACACGGATAAATTGGTTCATTTGCGGCAACGGATGACGGTCGTCTTCCCAGACAAAGCATTGATTGAGGCACACTACGGACACTATTTAATCTTGCAACACGCGATTGGCCGGGAAAACTACTACGTGACGTGGCTTAAGCAGACTCTAGCAGCGCTCCCGGCAGAACAATAGTTGCGGTCTCAAGTTGAGGAAAGCGTTATAATAGCGATAATCAGACTAATTCAAGTCAATTAAGGAGCGTTAATTCTATGGATAGCAAAAGCATGAGTGACCCACTAATCTATCGGCGGATACTATTGACCGTTGACGAGGATGACAACACGTCATCTGAGCGGGCGTTTCGTTATGCCACCACGTTGGCGCGTGATTATGCGGTGCCGATGGGGATTTGCTCAGTAATGGAAAGCGAAGATATCAATATTTTTGATTCACTGACGCCATCTAAAATTCAGGCAAAGCGTCACCACGTTGAAGACGTCGTGGCGGAATACGTCAAAATGGCTGAGGCGGAAGGCGTGGCCCACGTTGAACCCTTAGTTTATGAAGGCGGCGACGTGGATGACGTTATCTTGGACCGGGTGATTCCAGAATTCAAACCTGATCTGTTAGTGACGGGGGCGGATACCCAGTTTGCCCATTCGAAAATTGCGGGTGCGATTGGCCCACGGTTAGCACGTAAAGCCCCAATCTCGGTTATTGTGGTGCGATAAACAGCGATATTGAGTTAAAATAATAAAAAAAGACTGTTCAGAAATCCAAAAATTTCTGAACAGTCTTTTTTGTCGCTTAGATTGTCTCATAGTAGCAACGCTATCAGTAATTAACGTGACTTTGTGTCAAAAGTACTAGGAATATTAAGTTAATTTAATATTTCGTTTAGCAGCCGTTGTGCATGATTGAGCTTGTTATTTAGTTATTTTAAAAATCTAAAACGCCTTTAAATAGGGCGATGTGGGCTACAGACGACAACTGGTGGCAATAAATTTTAAATTTCTTGTTGATTTTTTAACAAGGTCGCCTATAATAAAGATTGTAAAATAATTCACAAGGAATTGAAATGGAGGAACAGATTTATGATGAAAGCCACAGAAACAACCAAAACCGACAAAAACACGAATGAAGTTAATGACCTCATTGCTCGTTCAAAAAAGGCGTTAGCTGAATTAAAATCATACTCCCAGGAACAAATTGATGAATTATGTGAAAAAGTAGCTGTAGCTGCTTTGGATAATCATATGAAATTAGCCAAGATGGCCGTTGAAGAAACCAAGCGTGGTGTGGTTGAAGACAAAGCCATTAAAAATATTTATGCAAGCGAATACATTTGGAATAGCATCCGTCATGATAAGACCGTTGGAATCTTAGAAGATGACGATGAAAAGCAATTGATGACGATTGCCGAACCAGTCGGGATCGTTGCCGGGGTTACCCCAGTAACCAACCCAACTTCAACGGTCGTTTTCAAAACTTTGATTTCATTAAAGGGACGTAATACGATCGTCTTCGGGTTCCACCCACAAGCACAAAAGAGTTGTGCTGAAACGGCCCGGGTGATTCAAACCGCAATCGCCGCTGCTGGTGGCCCTGCCGATGCCGTTCTGTTCATCGAACACCCAAGCATTGAAGCAACTAACGATTTGATGCACCATCCTGACGTTGCCACGATTTTAGCTACTGGTGGCCCAAGCATGGTTACAGCCGCATACTCATCAGGTAAACCAGCCTTAGGTGTTGGTCCTGGTAACGGCCCTACTTATATTGAAAAGACTGCTGATATCAAACAAGCTGTCAACGACATTGTTCTTTCAAAGACTTTCGATAATGGGATGGTTTGTGCTTCTGAAAACAGTGCCATTATTGACAAAGAAATCTACGCTGACGTGATGGCGGAATTCAAACGCTTAGGCTGCTACTTAGTTAAGAGCAAAGACGTGCAAGCATTGAGTGATGCTGTTATTGATCCTAACCGTCACACGGTTCGGGGCCCAGTCGCAGGGAAATCTGCTTATGAAATAGCCCAGATGGCCGGCTTAAAAGATGTCGACAAGAACGCGCGGGTGCTTTTAGCTGAAATTGATGGTGTTGGGGTTAAACATCCATTATCAGGTGAAAAATTATCACCAGTATTGACGGTCTACAAAGCAACTTCTCATGAAGCAGCCTTCAAGCGGGCTAACGAATTACTACATTATGGTGGTTTAGGCCATACTGCTGGGATTCACACTAAGGATGACGAATTGATCAAACAATTTGGCCTTGAAATGCCTGCTTGCCGGATCTTAGTCAACACACCTTCTGCCGTTGGTGGGATTGGTAACATCTACAACAACATGAAACCATCATTGACGTTAGGGACAGGTTCATACGGTGGTAACTCGATTTCTCATAACGTTACAGATACCGACTTAATCAATATCAAAACGGTTGCGAAGCGTCGGAACAATATGCAATGGGTAAAGATGCCTCCCAAGGTCTATTTTGAGCGGAACTCCCTCCGTTACTTGGAAACGATGGCTGGTATCAAAAAAGTTTTCCTAGTTTGTGACCCTGGGATGGTCAAATTTGGGTATGCTGACCGGGTAACAGCTGTCTTGAACAAGCGGAAAGAACCCGTTGACATCGATATCTTCTCTGAAGTTGAACCAAACCCATCTTCAGACACGGTTTACAAAGGTGTTGCTCGGATGAAGACCTTCGAACCAGATACGATTATTGCCCTTGGTGGTGGGTCCGCAATGGATGCTGCTAAAGGGATGTGGCTCTTCTATGAACATCCAGAAACATCCTTCTTAGGTGCAAAGCAAAAGTTCTTGGATATCCGGAAACGTGCTTACAAAGTACCCGTACCTAACAAGGTAACTTACATTGGGATTCCAACGACTTCTGGGACTGGGTCTGAAGTAACGCCATATGCGGTTATTACCGACTCACAAACCCACGTTAAGTACCCAATCACTGACTACGCAATGCAACCAGACGTTGCGATCATTGACCCACAATTTGTTGAAACGGTTCCGGCGCGGACGACTGCTTGGACTGGGCTGGATGTCATTACCCACGCCACAGAATCATACGTTTCAACGATGGCTTCGGATTACACCCGTGGCTGGTCAATTCAAGCTTTGAAGTTAGCCTTCAAGTACTTGAAAGCATCTTACGATGGCGACAAGCACGCCCGCGAGAAGATGCACAACGCATCAACGTTAGCCGGGATGGCTTTTGCGAACGCCTTCTTGGGAATTAACCACTCAATTGCGCACAAACTTGGTGGGGAATTCAACTTACCTCATGGGTTAGCCATTGCGATCACTTACCCACAAGTTGTTCGTTACAATGCCGAAATCCCAACTAAGCTAGCAATGTGGCCTAAGTACAACCACAACACTGCTTTGAAGGACTACGCGGATATTGCCCGGGCGCTTGGCTTCCCAGGTAAGACTGACGAAGAACTCAAGGAAAGCTTGGTTAAGGCCTTCATCGACTTAGCACATTCAATGGATGTTACTTTGTCACTCAAGGCTAACCGCGTTGAAAAGAAGCACTTTGACGAATCCGTTGACCATTTAGCAGAATTAGCTTATGAAGATCAATGCACGACTGCTAACCCACGGGAACCGCTTATTAGCGAACTGAAGACTATTTTGGAACGCGAATGGGATGGCCAAGGAACTGAAAAATAATCGTGCCGTTAAATTAAGTCTTCCATTTTAAAACTAGAGCCCTCAGGGGAACGATGAACTGTCATCGTTTCCTTGGGGGCTTTAGTTTTAGCATCAGGTGACGGAAATTAAGTACTATATATAGAAGAAAACGAAATTAATTATGCCTAAGTTTGAAACTAAACTATGTGAACTTAGGTTAGTAGGTTCATTGGAGTTAGAATAATTCAGACGGCGCAGTGCAATATTCTTGGTGTAGCGGCAGGTGGGGAAAGGCGGCTTAGTAGAATTTTTTGAGGTTATTAGTAATTAAGGGTTGCAAGTGGGGGAGAAGACTGGTAAATTAGTAAATGCTGTTGCTGCGATAACCAGCAAGCTTGAACACTTAATTTAGGATAATCCAAAATAACTTTTAAAAGTTATTGACAAGATGTTTCGTAATTGGTAAGATAGTTTTTGTTGTCACAACGACAGCCATGACAATTGAGATTGTTGCTTCTTGAAAAAAAGATGTTGACATGAAAAACTTAAGATGTTATGATTATTAAGTTGCGTTAAGGAATTAACGTAACGAATTAGACCTTTGAAAACTGAACAAA
>NZ_JQCL01000034.1 GCF_001438845.1 Lactiplantibacillus xiangfangensis | reverse complement strand
TTTTAAGGAGCTAAAACTATGCAACAAGTTGTCTTACCCATCAAAGATTCAAACGTTCTTAAAGAGGTTCAAGATACGTTACTCAATAACTTTAAAGCTGGCCGACGTAACTATACGATTTTTCAAGTTGGTAAAGCTACGCTACTGCGAGTGAGTGACGTTATGGGTTTAAAACAGACCGATATTTTTAATCTGGACGGTTCTATTAAACAAAATGCGTTCATTCATGATCGAAAAACTGGTAAGCCTAATACCTTGTACCTTAAACCAGTTCAAACAGAACTCTTATTGTATCGTCAATGGCTACTTGATCATCAGCTGGATTCTGAATGGCTCTTTCCTTCCATTCA
>NZ_JQCL01000033.1 GCF_001438845.1 Lactiplantibacillus xiangfangensis | reverse complement strand
TTGCCTAAACAATTTTAATTATTTGATTGTCTACTTGACACGGAGCCGCGCCTTTTTCTGATTGGCTTTTTGAGTTTTGTCATTGATATTGGAAACTGGCGGCTAATCAATAAAATCTTGAATCGCGTTACCAAGTTTCCAGCTTTCTAAAATGTGAGTATGACTAGCATGCCAACTGTGAATGACTGTCTGTTGGTAATTTTTAATGACAGGTTGGAAAATGCTTTGTCCGGCCAGGGCGCTTTGGATTGGCACGACGCCGTCCCCATTGCGGTGGCCTTTGGCGTTACCGGCAATTAGTAAAACCTTTGTTTTGGGATTAAGTGCTTTGCGTTTTTTAATTAATTGCGTCAAGTTGGCGGTTCGTTGGTTATGCTCAACCGGGTTAGTTTTTTGAGAGTTATAGCGCTGATCCGTCCCGTTAAACGCCGTTGCAATGGTAATTAAGTGCGCCGGTGCCAAACTAGGATCGGTATGTTCTAAGTAGTGGGTTGCAACGAGTCCCCCGTCGCCATAACAAACGAGGTTGTACTTATCAAAATGGTAATTTTCCTTAGCGGCAATGATGGTTTCCTTGATTAACTGTGACTTTTTAGTGGCAGTTAGCCCCTTAGATAGCACCAGCTTGAAGTAGGGCCGGTTATCACTGGTTCGAATCGGCCCATCAAATTTAATTTTGCCATTTGTAGAAATCTGGACGGTCGTCACCGGTTGCGAACCATTATTACGTTGCATCGTGGCGATTAATTGACGTTGCTGTTCAGCGTCCAGTGAGGTATCTAGTAATAACAGAACGGGAACCCGTTCTGTAGATGTCACCGTAATACTATCAACGTTGTGACGTGGCTTGCGCACCTGGTGCTGCCAGAGCATCGTGCCACCAATCACAGCTAATAAAGTTATCAACCAGGCCGTACCAACTAGTACTTGTTTTGTCGTTTCTTTCATAAAGTTATAACTCATCTTTCCGTAGAACGTTCCCTTTTAACTTAGCTTAGTCCCGTTGAAGTTGCAACCATCAATCGTGGTTTTACGGCTGAACACCAAGGCTCGGTTGCTTAAAGATGACGAAATTTGTTCAATCTAGGGGGAAGGTCGCATGAGACGCAAAAGACCCGACCAAAGATTTGGCCGGGTCTCCTTAAAGGTATCAGTCTTGTGCTCCGAACAGGGCAGAGACTGATGCTTTAAGATTAGATATGGTACTCAAAAAGCATCACCCCCTTTCATTAATTGTCAGTAGCTTAACGCCGTTTGCTTTCAGGGTCAACTAATTGGTTCGCAAAGTTGGTAAACGTTGTATAATGAACTTCCTTGGCAGGGGCGCCCGGTATTTTGGTTACCGGGTTCTTTATCAATAATGGTCGTGATCACTTCGGTGGTGACGGCCTTTCTTATTTTGGCTTGAAACGTCGTGTAGTCGCTTCGGCGTGCTGTGGGGGACGGGCCCCAGCCGAAGTGCGGTCTGGTCCCTCAAATCAGAGCCGATAACCCACGTCTCTGATTCGCCCCGCAATATCGGCCAAGCCCTGGCCAATATTGCCGGCACAGCATACCGATACCGCCCGCCTGCGCTGAACATAGCTTTGTCGTGGATATTGACTTAGATTGGCCAGGTAGTGGTCAAGCATGAAAAAAGCAGATGATTTCTAGCTTCTTAAAAGTGGCGCACATGGTTTAACTTTTTTGTTGTATGAGTGCTAGTGGTTATCGTCTATTTTGATTAGTGGGTTGTGATTATTTTTTGGGAGATAATTTTCCCGGGATGAACATATAGGAAACTTAGATTGAGTGACGTCGGGGAGAATTGGGTGCAGTGTCGGCAAGATTAGGCGGTGGTTCTCAGCCGGCTAATCTTGCGGGGCGCTTCAAAGACGTGGGGTATCGGCTTTGAAGCGAGGGAGCAGACCGAACTTTGGCTGGGACCAGCCCTCACAGCACACCGGTTCTCCCCGACGGAGTGGCTAAGCAAGCAGTGATTTTTCCACTAAACTACGGAAATCAATTTAAACTTTGGATAGCGCCACTCCGCTGATTGGGACGGTCTAATCCGGTTCTTAATAATTTCTTTAAAAATGCCTACCACAACTTTCCTGAACATGGTAAATTAGTAAAGGTAGTTTTTTTGTAAACTTTTTGTTTTATCACTTATTTAGGGAAGAGGGATTATTCACATGATCTTTAACTTGGTAGTTAATATTATTGGGATCGTGGTATTCATTGCGATTGCCTACTTATTCTCCAAGCAAAAGCACGCTATTCATTGGCGCTCAGTTGGTATCATGTTGGTACTAGAAGTCTTGTTAGCATGGTTCTTGACGGGTTCACAAGTTGGGGTCGACGCAGTTAAGGCTGCCGCCGACGGATTCACTTGGCTCGTTAACGTTTCGTATGAAGGAATCTCGTTTGCGTTGGCCAGCTGGGTTAATGTTAAACAGATGGACTTTGTAACGAGTTCGTTATTACCAATCTTATTGATTGTGCCATTATTCGATATTTTAACTTATATCGGCGTATTACCATGGATCATTAAATGGGTTGGCCGTGGGTTAGCTTACATTACGGGCCAACCTAAGTTTGAATCGTTCTTCGTTGTCGAAATGATGTTCTTAGGTAACACTGAAGCCTTAGCCGTTTCACAGTTACAATTGAAGCAAATGAAGGCGCAACGTAACTTAACGATTGCGATGATGTCGATGAGTTGTGTGACGGCGTCAATCTTAGGGGCTTACATCAAAATGATGCCTGGTCAATTTATCTTGACCGCGGTCCCAATGAACGTCTTAAACGCAGCAATCATTGCGGCAATTCTGAACCCCGTTGAAGTGAAACCGGAAGAAGATACAATTGCTAAAATTTCCGGTAGCTCAGCCGTTGAAGAAACGACTGACACCACTGAAAGTGGCTCAGAAGATTTAGCTAGCGAACAAGTTAAGCAAGCTAAACCAGCCCGCGAACCATTCTTCTCTTTCTTAGGTGATTCAATTTTAGGCGCCGGGCGCTTGATCTTGATTATCGCAGCGAACGTTATCGCCTTCGTTGCCTTGGCTAAATTAATTGATAAATTATTAGGTTTGATCAATCCAAACCTTTCACTAGAAAACCTGTTTGGGATTATTATGTTCCCATTTGCTTGGTTGCTTGGCTTCAACCCACACGAGGCTTTCCAAATGGCATCGTTCATGGGGACGAAGTTAGTTACTAACGAATTTGTTGTCATGGGGGAAGTCTCCAGTAAGGTTAACACCTTTACGCCGCATTTCCGCGCCGTCTTGACGGTCTTCTTGACATCCTTCGCGAACTTCTCGACGATTGGGATGATCATTGGTGCCTTTAAGGGGATCGTTGACCGTGAAAAGAACGACTTGATCTCACGGAACGTTGGTTACATGCTTCTTTCTGGGATCTTGGTTTCACTCTTATCAGCTGGGGTCGTTGGCCTCTTTGTTTGGTAGGAATTAATTATAATAATGATAATGAGGCTTCGGACAGTTTGTTCGGAGCTTTTTTTAGTCTCATTGTATTCGAAAAAATTCCAATCAAAATGAATCGTCTAAGGGGACGATAAACCTAGGCCTTTCAAGGGGTTGGCGTTGGTAAGCAATCAGGCTCGTGCATTGATTTTAACCCGCATTTACGTTAAAGTTATGAGGTGACGTGAAACATTCAAGTTGTTTCACAAGTGTAAGGTAAATGCGACCTTAATTAAGGAGCTTTTTGATATGAATCCAGAAGAATTTAAACGGGCGTTGGTGAGTCATGGGATTGACCTGACGACCCAGCAGATGGCCCAGTTTGCGACGTATTTCAAACTACTGATTGAGACCAACCGGCAGTTTAACTTAACGACCATTACTGCCGAGCCAGAAGTTTATCTCAAACATTTCTATGACTCAATTACGCCGGCATTCTACGTGCCAGCACTACGGGAACAACCATTAACGATTTGTGACGTAGGGGCGGGTGCCGGTTTTCCGTCAATTCCACTGAAGATCGTCTTTCCACAGTTACAAGTGACGATTGTGGATTCCCTCAATAAGCGAATCAATTTCTTGCAACAGTTAGTGGACCAGCTAGGGTTGACTGACGTGCAATTGTTCCACGATCGCGCAGAAACCTTTGCGGGTAAGAAGTCAGCTCATCGTGAAGCGTATGACGTGGTCACGGCGCGTGCAGTGGCCCGGTTGTCCGTTTTAAGCGAATTATGTTTGCCATTAGTTAAAGTTGGCGGCCAGATGGTGGCTTTAAAGGCGGCTAATGCAAGGACGGAAACGGCTGAGGGCGAGTACGCTGTCAAAGTCTTAGGTGGTAAAATCACCGAGGATGAAGCGTTTAAGTTGCCTGAAACAGGCGACCCACGGCATATTATCGTCATCGATAAAAAACAGCCATCGCCAAAGCGCTATCCGCGCAAACCGGGAACGCCGGCAAAACAACCGCTAACGGCTAAGGCATAGGTTGGGGAGGTAATGACATGGCATTTTCTTTGTTTGGTTCTAATCGTGATAAACATAAGGAAGTTGAGGCGCAAAATACGACTCAGCAAATTGTGCGCATTCCGGTAACCGCCATTATTCCTAACCGGTTCCAGCCACGTCAGATCTTTGACGAAGGTGGAATTGCAGAGTTAGCCGCAACGATTGCCGAACACGGGTTGTTACAGCCAATTGTGTTGCGGGAGTATGAACCTAAAAAGTATGAAATTATCGCCGGTGAACGGCGCTTTCGGGCAGTCACATCGTTGCATTGGGCGGACGTGCCCGCCATTATTCAGAAGATGGATGACGGTGAAACGGCGTCGATGGCGTTGATTGAAAATTTACAACGTCAAGATTTAACGGTCATTGAAGAAGCAACGGCGTATCAAGAGCTGATG
This sequence comes from Lactiplantibacillus xiangfangensis, assembly GCF_001438845.1. GTDB lineage: Bacteria > Bacillota > Bacilli > Lactobacillales > Lactobacillaceae > Lactiplantibacillus > Lactiplantibacillus xiangfangensis. The sequence goes on along the minus strand of NZ_JQCL01000033.1, from coordinate 31,314 downwards.
AAGCTAAATACGTTGACACAATCCGCTTTGGCCAAGGAGTTGGGGAAGAGTCAGTCGTTTGTTGCGAACAAACTGCGACTGTTAAAGCTGGCCCGTCCAGTCCAACAAGCGTTGCTGGAACGCAAAATCAGTGAGCGTCACGGTCGGGCGTTGTTACATTTGACGATTGACCAACAAATCGTGATTTTGAAACAAGTGTTGGCTGACCAACTAACGGTCAAGGAAACGGAACAGTTAGTCGCAAAACTGCAAACACCGCCTAAGCCGAAGAAAAAACGCGCCCGGGGGCTGACTGGCGACACCCGGATCGCTGTGAATACGATAAAAAAATCTATTAAAATGGTGACCGATGCCGGGATGCCCGTCAAAACGCATGAAGAAAATACGGAAGACGGCTACCGAATCACGATCGAAATTCCAAAAAATCAACCAAGGGGTGGTAAGTAGTTATGGGAACCGTAATTGCACTCGCTAACCAAAAGGGTGGCGTTGGCAAGACCACGACCAGCATTAATTTAGGTGCTAGTCTCGTGGAATTAGGCCAAAAAGTATTGTTGATCGATACCGATGCGCAAGGAAACGCAACTAGTGGCTTGGGCATCCAAAAATCAGCAATCGAAAATGAAATTTATGACGTACTGATCAACGACGTTCCCATTAAAGAGACGATTATCCCAACGAGTCATAAGGGCTTAGACATTGTGCCGGCCACGATTCAGTTATCAGGGGCCGAAATCGAATTAACACCGATGATGGCGCGTGAAACCCGGTTGCGGGATGCCATCGATGACGTGAAGGGCGATTATGACTTTATTTTGATCGACTGTCCCCCTTCGCTTGGTTTATTGACGATTAATGCGTTTACCGCCTGTGATTCGATTTTGATTCCGGTTCAAAGTGAGTACTACGCTTTGGAAGGGCTAAGTCAGTTACTGAATACGGTCAAATTAGTGCAGAAGCATTTTAATAAGCAACTAAGAATTGAAGGCGTATTGTTAACGATGTACGATGCCCGGACGAACCTGGGTGCGCAAGTTAATGAAGAAGTTCGAAAGTACTTCAAGGACGCCGTTTATAAGACGATTATTCCACGGAACGTTCGTTTGTCGGAAGCGCCAAGTCATGGCCTTTCAATCGTTGATTACGATATTCGTTCAAAAGGTGCGCAAGTTTACTTAGCATTAGCAAAGGAAGTGTTGGCCGCCCATGGCAAGTAAAGATAAGGATCAAAACAAAGCACTCGGTCGCGGAATCGGGGCCCTGTTTGCCGATGTTGATGAACCGACTAGTGAAGAAGCCGTCGTTGATCTGAATTTAACGGACATCCATGCCAACCCGTACCAACCACGCCAAAAGTTTGACCAAGCGGCGTTAAAAGAACTGGCTAGTTCCATTAAGAAATCCGGTGTCTTTCAACCAATCATTGTGCGTCAGCCTGATGTAGAAGTTAAGAAGTACGAAATCATTGCTGGTGAACGACGTTTCCGGGCGTCTAAGCTCGCTGGTCAGACGACGATTCCAGCCATTGTGCGGGACGTCACCGAAGAACAAATGATGGAAGTCGCCGTGTTGGAAAACTTGCAACGCGAAGACTTAACTCCGTTAGAAGAAGCCGAAGCGTACGATTCTTTAATGAAAAAGTTGAAGTTAACGCAGGCGGAAGTTTCCAAGCGCTTAGGTAAGAGTCGACCATACATTGCGAACTACTTACGGTTGTTGGGGTTACCAACGAGCGTTAAGCAGATGATTCAAAAGGGGCAGTTATCGATGGGGCAGGCCCGGACGTTACTGTCGTTGAAAGACAAAGCTAAGTTAGCGCCACTAGCGAAACGAGCGGTTAAAGATAATTTGACCGTCCGGCAATTGGAACAAATCGTGGCACAGTATAATGGTGATACGAAAAAAGCGGTCAAGAAACCGGCCGTTAAAAAGTCCCCTTATATTCGGGCGAGTGAAGAACAACTCCAGGAAAAGTTTGGGACGGCCGTTTCAATTCAAGCCAAGGCAAATAAAAAGGATCAAGGGAAAATCGAGATTCCGTACTTGTCGAATGACGACCTGACGCGGATTTTAGAAATTCTGCACATTGATTTAAATTAATTTATTTATAAAGGGGCGTTGCGCATGTATGATTTAGGTGATATTGTCGAAATGAAGAAAGCCCATCCATGTGGTGTGAATCGCTGGGAAATCACGCGAATGGGTGCCGACATTAAGATCAAATGTACCGGATGCGGTCACGTGGTCATGATGCCGCGCCGTGAATTCAATAAAAAGTTAAAAAAGGTTTTGGAAAAGAAAGCCAATCAAGCTTAATTATTTAAAAGGAAGAGTGAATAACCGATATGGCACTTACAGCAGGTATCGTTGGGTTACCAAACGTTGGTAAATCCACATTGTTTAACGCAATTACAAAGGCGGGGGCCGAAATGGCCAACTATCCATTTGCGACGATCGATCCAAACGTGGGGATGGTTGAAGTTCCCGACAAACGATTAGACCGAATCCAAGAACTTATTCCCGCCAAGAAGGTCGTTCCTACGACCTTTGAATTTACCGATATCGCCGGAATCGTTAAGGGTGCCAGCAAGGGTGAAGGACTTGGTAACAAGTTCCTTGAAAACATCCGTCAAGTTGACGCCATCGTGCACGTGGTTCGTGCTTTTGATGACGACAACATTACCCACGTTACTGGGAAGGTTGACCCTCAAGACGATATTGAAACGATTAACTTGGAACTTAGTTTGGCTGACCTGGAAGCCGTTGACAAGCGTTTTACAAAGGTTCAACGTGCGGCTAAGGGGAGCGACAAGGAAGCTAAGGCCGAATTAGCCGTTCTTGAAAAGATCAAGCCAGCTTTGGAAGCGGGCAAACCCGTTCGTTCTTTGGAATTCACTGAAGATGAACAACCAATTGTTCGCGGTCTGTTCTTATTGACCTCAAAGCCCGTCTTATACGTGGCTAACATTGCGGAAGACGACATGGCTGATCCAGAAGGTTCTAAGTACTACAAGATCGTTGAAGACTACGCTAAACAGGAAGGTGCCCAGGCAATTGGGGTCGCCGCTGAAACTGAAGAAGAAATCGCTGAATTGGATGACGATGATAAGGCGGACTTCTTAGCTGCTGAGGGCGTTGAAGAACCTGGCTTGAATAAGCTGATTCGGGCTTCTTACAAGCTCTTAGGCCTAGAAACCTTCTTCACGGCTGGTGGCAAGGAAACCCGTGCGTGGACCTTTAAACGCGGAACTAAGGCGCCTCAAGCTGCCGGAATTATTCACTCAGACTTTGAACGTGGGTTTATTCGTGCCGAAGCAATGTCTTACGATGCCCTGGATGAAGCTGGGTCAGAAGCTAAAGTTAAAGAAAATGGGAAGTTACGGTTGGAAGGTAAAGACTATGTCATGCAAGATGGTGACATTGTTGAATTCCGCTTCAACGTTTAAGCCGAAAGGAGAACATACTCGTGAGTGAAAGTGAAACTTCAAAAACACCCCGAAATGCGGCGGCTGGCGCTAAGCAGATCAAAGCTGCTGAACGGCCAATCCAAGAAGCAACGGAATTAACGAAACGGAATGCCGAGTACATGCGGCAGATGCGTAAATCGTTAAATGATACTAAGTTGAGCGGTGAAAAGAAAAAAGCCGTCCTTGATGAAATGACGAATACGTTATTAACGGAACAAGGTCGCGGGACCACTGCGCGCCAACTCTACGGGACCGTTCAAGAACGGACACAAGAGATCGTTGATCCGAAGAAGACGCCGGTTGAACAACAACAAGCTAACTATTGGATTTCTTCGTTAGATAGTGGACTGATGTTATTCATGATTTTCTGCTTGATGTACGGAATCATGGGCTTAATCGGTTCAGATACGCCAAAGAGCTCTCAAGGAGCGATGGGCGTTACGGCCATATTATTGACTTCTGTTGTTGGGGGTCTTGGGGTAACGAAGTTGTTCCAATACCTCGTACCAGTTAAAGGACAACCAAAAGTTTCGCTATGGAAGAAAATTGGTTGGTCAGTTTTAGCCGTTGTCGTATGGATGTTTGTCTTTGCGACGGTCTCATACATTAAAGGACCATGGAACCCAATTTTACCAGGAATCGCCTACTTAGCGATTGCAGTTGTAGTGTTCTTCGTCCGGATGTGGCTAAAACGTCGTTACAAGATTACAACTAGCCTGTTTTAGGCTGTCTGCAGAACTCGGAAAATTCCGGGTTCTTTTTTGTAAAGGTCTAGTTAATATTTAACTGTAAAGCGTCAAATTACGGGACTTTGTAAAATAAGAATTTTCTGAAATTCTTGCGTGTCGCTTGCATTTGCCCTGATGTTTTGTTACCTTTACAGATAAAATAAAATCATAAGGAGCTAACGTTCAATGTCTAATTGGGATACAAAGTTTGGGAAAAAAGGTTACACGTTCGATGATGTACTATTAATTCCGGCTGAAAGTCATGTTTTGCCGAATGAAGTCAACTTGGGTGTCAAACTTGCGGATAATTTGCAACTGAATATTCCAATTTTGAGTGCGGGGATGGATACCGTTTCTGAATCCGCTATGGGAATCGCTATGGCTAACCAAGGTGGCTTAGCTGTTATCCATAAAAACTTAAGCATTGAAGCACAGGCCGGTGAAGTGGCGAAAGTTAAGGCCGTTGAAAAAGATGACCAACACCCACACGCTGCCGTTGATGCGAACAACCACTTATTGGCTGTCGCTGCCGTTGGGGTGACTAGTGATACTTTCGAACGGGCTGAAGCGTTATTTACAGCCGGTGTTGATGCCATCGTGATCGATACGGCGCATGGCCACTCTGCTGGCGTGTTACGTAAGATCAAAGAAATTCGCAAGCACTTCCCAACGCAAACGTTGATTGCTGGGAACGTTGCAACCGCTGAAGGCACCCGGGCATTATTTGATGCCGGCGTTGATGTCGTTAAAGTCGGCATTGGTCCTGGTTCAATTTGTACGACCCGGATCGTTGCCGGTGTTGGGGTACCTCAATTGACAGCCATTTACGACGCTGCTAGTGTTGCACGCGAATATGGCAAGCCAATCATCGCCGATGGTGGGATCAAGTACTCTGGTGATATCGTGAAGGCCTTAGCAGCCGGTGGTAACGCCGTTATGTTAGGGAGCATGTTAGCCGGAACCACTGAAGCACCTGGTGAAGTCGTCTTTGACGATGGTCGCCAATACAAGTTCTACCGTGGAATGGGTTCCGTTGGTGCCATGTCACAAGCGCACGGCTCTTCTGACCGTTACTTCCAAGGTGGCGTTAACGAAGCTAACAAGTTAGTTCCTGAAGGTGTTGAAGGTCGCGTCCCATTCAAGGGTAGCGTCGATGACATTATCTTCCAAATGCTTGGTGGGTTACGCTCAGGGATGGGTTACGTTGGTGCTAAGGATATCGATGCGCTGATCGATAACGCACAGTTTGTTGAGATTTCTGGTGCGGGCTTACGTGAATCACATCCACATGAAATTCAAATTACGAAAAATGCCCCTAACTACTCAGTTAACGGCTAGTCAAAGTTAAATCAAAAGGCTGAAACGATTTTCGTTTCGGCCTTTTTTAGTGGACACACCATTTAGATATTAAAATTGAAAAGCGCGTGCTAAAATACGGTTAACAAGCACGGTCTCAGTATAGGCGAACGGACACCACTCGTTCGCTTTTTGTCGGGTTAAACGGGTTTTCGCTGAGCGAGTGCGGTATGATTAAGTTATTAGTTCGAAGTAGAAGGGCGTACCAGTACCAAAACTACTGATAGGCAGTCACGTATGACCTAGTCCGGTTGCCGCTGATAACATGCGGTCGTGGGACCAGGTTAAGCCTGAGGAGCGGTCTTAACCTTCGCCCAGGGCAGTCGCCAAAAACGCAACTGCCCTGGACCGTCCGTGATGGAAGACCAGAAATGCACCGGCCTTCCACCACCTTCACGACCGATGCTATCAGCGGCAGCCTCCGATTATTTAATGAATTTGGATCAACAATGCCAAAAAAATGTAATTTAGCGGAGGCGGCAGAATTAGTGTGCAGTGTCGGCAATATCAGACGGTGGTTCTTAGCCGACTGATATTGCGGGGCAGTTCAAAGACGTGGGCTATCGGCTTTGAACTGAGGTGCCAGACCGCATTGTGGCTGGCGCTGTCCCCCCACAGCACACTGGTTCTGACCGCTGGAGCGGAAAAGTAAATTGATTAAATGGTAATGGGATTTTAAGCTTTCCCTAAAAAGGCACGTGAAGTGTTAAGTTGAGTTAACTTTTTGATAGAATGAAACCAGAATGATTTAAGGAGAAATATTATGAAAATTTTAGTAGTCGATGATGACAAAGAAATTGCGCAACTATTAGAAATTTACATCAAAAATGAAGGTTACGAACCAATCAGTGCCTATAACGGGCGCGAAGCGTTAACTAAATTGAATACGAATCCGGATATCGCATTGATGATCTTGGATATTATGATGCCCGAAATGGACGGGATTCAAGTAATCAAAGAAGTGCGGAAAGATTCACAGTTACCAATCTTAGTGTTATCAGCTAAAACGGGCGACATGGATAAGATTCAAGGCTTAATTACTGGTGCCGACGATTACGTGACGAAGCCATTTAATCCGCTAGAAATTATGGCGCGGGTCAAATCACTATTACGGCGTTCAGAAAATAACGTAACGACCACCGAACCGGATGTCTTGGATATTGGACCGTTGACCATCAACAAAGATTCCCATGAAGTGAAGACGTTGACGGGCAAAGATATTCAATTAACGGCGCTGGAATTTGGAATTTTATACTTACTGGCGAGTCATCCGAACCGGGTCTTTTCTGCGGATGATATTTTTGAACGAGTTTGGCAACAGGAAAGTATCGTGTCTGCCAAGACGGTCATGGTGCACGTGAGCCATTTGCGCGATAAGATCGAAGAAGCAACTGACGGCGAAAAGGTTATCCAAACCGTTTGGGGCGTCGGTTATAAGATTGAATCACGCTAACAGTGAGGTCAGCTTTTGAAATTAACAGGACGCGAAAAAAGTGAATTATTTTTTGAAGGAGTAGTCACAGTTATTCTGCTACTCCTTTTAAACTTGTCGATCGTTGTACTGATCAACAGTGCCATTGCGCATAATCCAGGTCTTCAAAGCGGGATCTTTCAAATTAAACGCTCAATCAAACTGGGACCGGCGAATTACCAACTATGGAGCTATGAGAACCTCTTCATTGTTCTGATGTTGATTGCGGACGGCTTTGTTTTGTATTGGCGCCTGATTCGGCGTTATAAACAGATGCAACTACGGCACATCATTAGCGAGCTGCACTACATTGCGGCGGGCCATTTTGACCACCGGATTGATTTTAGCCTGACTGGTGATACGCAACGGGTCGTTGAAAGTGTTAATGCGCTTGTCGATTCGGCCATCCATTCAATGGACGAAGAACGAGAAATTGAGCGCTCAAAAGATGCGCTGATTACCAACGTCAGCCACGATATTCGAACGCCGTTGACGTCGATTATCGGTTACTTAGGCCTGATTGAGAACAAGCAGTACCAGTCGGAAGAAGATCTGGTCAAGTATGCGCACATTGCATATTTGAAGGCGACGCAGATGAAGTCGCTGGTTGAAGACCTATTTGAATATACGAAGGTCCGTCAGACCGAAACGCCACTGAACATCAACCGGTTGAATTTAACCGCGATGTTGGAACAGTTGGCGGCTAGTTTTGAATTGGAAGCTAATAAGAAGAACATGACGGTCGAAGTCGAGAGTGGTGACCAACCGATCTACTTGGAGGCGGATGCCGAAAAGTTAGGTCGAGTTTTCAATAATTTAATTGCGAATGCCTTTAAATACGGGACGGGTGCTAAGCGGATCATCTTACAAGCTGAGCAGCGTAACCAGGAAGTTGTGATCCACGTCGCTAACGACGGCCAGCGGATTCCGGCCGAAGCACTGGGCCGGTTGTTTGAACGGTTTTATCGGGTCGAGGAATCACGCTCCAAGGCAACCGGGGGTTCTGGACTAGGGTTGGCGATTGCGCAGAGCATCGTTCAGCATCACGGTGGTTACATTTACGCGCAAAGTGATGATGAGCTGACCAGCTTTGTCATTCACTTACCAGTCGATCATGACCATCCGTTAACAAAAACTAAGCAAGAAATGACAAATTAGCTTGTTTCCATCGAGCAATTTATTTAAACTTAGACTTAGCATCCAAGAAAGGGATAATTGAGAAATGAGATTTGCAGGAAAGTTCAAGAAAGTTATGATTGCCCTCGTTGCGGCAGTCACATTTAGCACCACGGGATTAGGCATTGCGGGAGCCAATATTCAGGCGCAGGCGGCTAGCACGCCGTCAATTTCTGCAAAGGCGGCCATTGCGGTTGACGCATCGACTGGTCAAGTTTTGTACGATAAAAACAGTACGAAACCAATGGCAATTGCTTCAATGACTAAGATGTTAAGTACATACTTAATATTGCAGGCGATTCACAAAGGTAAATTGTCTTGGAATCAAAAGATCAGTGTCAGCAAGGCCGTTGCTAAAATGAGTCAAAACAAGACTTATGCGAACGTCCCATTGTTGTCGACCAAGACGTATTCAGTACGCCAATTATATAATGCGACTGAAATTTACTCTGCTAATGCAGCGGTTACGGCGTTAGGGGACGCCGTTGCCGGGTCACCACATAAATTTGTCGACATGATGAAGAAGACGGCTAAGTCTTGGGGCATCACGGACGCAACGATTATTAACGCCTGTGGGTTGACCAACAAAGAAGTCGGCAGTGATATTGGTTACAGCGACGTTGCTGGCAGTACCGAAAACATGATGTCAGCCCAAGATATCGCGACGGTAGCGAAGAAGTTATTGACGGATTACCCTGAAGTTTTGAAAACGGCAAGTATTGCCCACGCTTGGTTTGGAAAAGGAACGAGTTCTGAAACTAAGATGGACAACCGGAACTACATGTTAAAAGGGCTAGTTAAGCACTATTCCGCTTTACCCGTTGATGGTTTAAAGACTGGGACTTCGACTAAAGCTGGAAACGCCTTTACTGGAACGGTTAAGTTCAGCAATGGTAACCGGATTATTACGGTCGTCTTGCACGCGGGTTCTGCAAGTGACAACGGAACGGAACGGTTCACGCAGACGGCACAAATTATGTCGTACGTCTTCCACAACTACACCACGACGACGATTGCCAAGTCAGGTGCAATCAAGGGTGTTAAGACTGCCGATGTGCAGGATGGTAAAGCGTTGACGACTAAGTTAGTTTCCAATGATGCCGCAACTAAGATCTATTTGCCAACTGGTACGGATGCCAGTGCCGTTACTGGGAAAGTTAGCTTGAAGAAGGCCGCTACTACGGATGGCAAGATTCAGGCACCAGTTAAAAACGGTAAGACGGTCGGGACGGCTAACTTGAGTTTGAGCAAGAAGCCAGTTACGGTCGTTAACGGGACGAAGAGCAGTACGTTGAAGCTGAACGTAACTCCAAAGAGTTCAATTGAAAAAGCCAACATTTTTGTCCGCATGTGGCGGGGAATCAAGAGTTGGTTCTAAAAACTAACGTTGTGCGTTGAAACTGTGGCGGGCAATGACTAAGAACGAGTGTTGAACACGTGCGACGTGGTTGGCACTCGTTTTTATTTAGGAAATTGCGTTAGCTATGAAAAACTGATGTAACCCTTTCCAAAAAAATGTATAATAAAAATGATAGTACCAATTAGAATGGAGGAGTCGTCATGAGCATGACGTTACGGTTGGCAACGATGTCTGATTTGCCAATCATTATCGATATTTATAATCAAACAATTCCCAGCCATGAAGTGACTGCTGATTTAAAACCCGTGACGGTGGACCAACGCCGAGCATGGTTCCTAGAACATACGCCTGAACACTATCCAATGTGGGTCGTACTACTAGATGAGATGGTTGTTGGGTGGTTAAGCTTTTCACCGTTTTACGGTCGGGCCGCGTACGCTAAGACAACTGAAATTGCAATTTACTTGGATCGCAGTGTCCAGGGGAAGGGACTTGGAAGTCAAGTCTTAAAACAGGTGCCGATTCAATTAGCTAAAGTCGGATTAACCGCCGTAATTGCCAATATTTTCTCAAGTAATTTGCCAAGTATTAAATTATTTAAGAAATTTGGCTATGAACAGTGGGGATTTTTACCAGCTGTTGCTGAACTGAACGGTCGTTCCAACGACTTAGTGATTATGGGAAAGCATTATTAATGAGAAATGCCAATTATAAACGCTTACAACTAAGGAAATAACGAACAATCTAACTTTAGGTGGTAGGATTGCTATAAAAAACATGTTAAAATTAAACCCGAATGTCTAAACAAATAGACATCAATAATGTTGCTTGAATTCTTTACTGGTATGGTACTGGAGGCATTCTTGGTGAAAAAGAACGAGCCAAATTGGTTAATGGTATTACGGACGGTAATGCCACTTGGACTCAGCTATATTCCCATCGGATTGGCTTGTGGGGTCCTCTTACACGCGGCCGGGTTCAACCATTTACTGACGGCATTGATTTCAGTGATGGTCTTTTCCGGTGGTGCTCAATTTTTGATTGCATCGATGTTAACAATCAACGCACCGATGACGACAATTATTTTGATGATGTTTTTCTTGGAATTACGCTACGCCCTGTTAGGGTCCAGCTTATCACGCTACTTAAAAGGACAGTCATTGCCATTTATTCTCACGTTTGCGTTCTCAATGAACGATGAAAATTACGCGGTGAACTATTTGAAATTTGCGACGGATAAGCATTGGAAGCCAAAACAGGCGTTGCTTGTTGAACACTACTCACTTATTTTTTGGACAATCAGTAACATTATCGGGAGCTTAATCGGTAGTGCGTTGACGATCAATCTAAAAGTGGTGGATTTTGCGTTGACGGCACTGTTTATTTATATGGCAATTATGCAAACTAAGAGCCGTTTAATCATTTTGGTGTCCGCAATATCCGGTGTCTTAACAGTTTTCTTCCTCGTTCTGATGAAGAGTACGCTTGGGTTAGTGGTAGCGACGCTGATTGCATCGTTGACCGGCTACTTCATTGAACGTTACTTAATGGAACATAAGCCAGAAAGTCATTTACTATATAAGGTTCACGATCCAACGCGACAGTCCGCGATGGAAGAATCCGATGAGTAAGGCGTAGAGGGGTTTTCTTATGCAATCAGTTAGTTCGATGACCAGTATGGATCATTTTTTATTAATTATTTTCTGTGCGATTGTGGCCTTTATCCCGCGGTTTTTCCCGCTTTTGTTTTTCACGAAGCGCGCAATTCCGGAGTGGTTTAACGAATGGATGCGGTTTGTGCCCGTCTCGCTATTTACGGCCCTAGTTGTCAAAAGTGTTTTTATCGACAGTCGGTATCACATCATGACGACCGGTAATTTAGGAATGATTATTTCCGCAATTCTGGTTGGCTTCGTTGCGTATCGGACGCGTTCAATGACGTTGTCGGTTGTGATTGGCTTAGTCTCAGTCATGATACTTGTCTTAGTATTTCACATTTAAAAATGTTAGCAAGGAACTGGAATAAGTACCGGTTCTTTTTTTGTAGGCACTAAAACGGGCGTTAGAAGGGATGGTTGGATCAATGACATGGTTGCTTGTGGTACTTCCGGCACTGTTAGCCGGTTTAGTTCAAGGCTTGACGGGGTTTGGTGCGGCCATTATTATGATGATTTTTTTACCCCAACTGTTACCAATCAATCAGAGTGCTGGCGTTGCGGGGCTGATTATGTTTGCGAGCGTTGTCACGATGACTTTGCGTTACCGGCACCATATCCACATTAAACGAATCATCATCCCGTTTATTGTCTACGCAAGCGTTGCCGCCTGGTCCGTGCATTTAGGCCAGACGTTGGACGTTCAGTTACTACGCAAACTACTCGGTGGGTTACTTGTGGGTTTGGCGGTGTATTTTACGTTCAGTCGCCGCGAAACTACCAAACGCTATCCGTGGTGGGTTGCGGGGATGTTCATGGTTGTTTCAGGATTCTTCAACGGCTTATTCGGGATTGGCGGCCCGTTGATGGCGTTATACTTTTTGTCCTTGGCAAAATCAACGGAAGACTATATCGGCAATTTACAGGCCTTCTTTTTGGTTGACGTTTTCTACATTACAACCGTGCGAATCATCAATGGGATTGTGACGGTTCAATTGGCACCGTATATTTTGATTGGGATGGTGGGCGCCTTCACGGGAACGGCGATTGCCGCACGCATCTTGCCTAAATTACCGATGGCGACGGTGAAACAATTAATTTATATTTTTATCGGCATGAGTGGCGTTTATTACCTGTTTTTCTAAGACTTTATTTCTGATTGTTGCAATTCAAATAAGTAGTCCCAGTTGCGTTAGTCTGAGTATTGATGTCATAGTCCTTAACATCAATTTCACCTTGGGGGCTGTTAGTCAATGATTTCTTTTGAAAACGTTGCCAGGGGTGCAACTAATGTTAGTTAGTAAGCGAACCTTTTGGAAACACCAGTATTCTATGTTACAATGCAAGTCGTTTGCTAATGATAACTATAATAGATTTAATTTCATATAAGAAAGGAATATATTGCTTTTGAACCACACAGAAATGCGACGTCGTTATGCCATGGGATTACTATTTATTTTAGCCATGGTCGCCATTGCAACTATTTTAAACGACTCAGAATTAATCTTGCCAGAAATTGGGGCCCTGACTGCGGGGACGTGGGTGTACCGGAAACCGACCTGGATTCAGAAACCCTACAAACTCTTTTTAGTGCCATCGGGAACGGCGGTGATTGGCTTTTTAATCAACCGTTTGCCGTGGGACTACCCGGTGAAAGTATTGGTTGGGGTCGGCTTAATGCTCTTACTGATGAAGGTATTACGGTCGAACCTAGCGCCAGCTTTTGCGACCGGGTTGTTGCCAATTATTATTAACGCGACGCACTGGTCATTTATCGTCGCCATCTTTTTTTGGACGCTCAGCTTAATGGCTGGCGTTTACTTACAACGTGAGCCCCGAATGAAAGCTAAAGATCATACGATTCGACCGTTACAGATGCTAGGCTTCCTGACACTAATTGTCTTGTGGGTGGTCGGCGTCTGGCTATTAGGCCGGCCCCAAATGGCGGCGATCCCACCAGTGGTCGTGGTGTTATTTGAAGCCATTCAAAATACTGATTATTCGTATAAGATGGCAATTCGACAGTGGGTTGCACTGACCGGCGCCGCTAGTCTTGGTGTTGGGGTGCATTGGTTAATTGCCAGCTGGTTACTGGCTGCCTTAGTCACGTTACCGCTGGTTTACCTACTGCTAGGAATTTTGAAAATTAAATTACCAGCGGCGTACGCCTTTCCGTTGCTGGCACTAGTTTTGCCGGCAACGATGGAAGCAACGCTACCGTTTGCGGCGGCAGGTTCCGCGGCCCTATTCTTAGGCGCCCTCGTTAGTTATCGCTTTTTAGCAAACTGGCTGCCAACCTTACAGACTGACGATGATCAAGCGTAAAAAAATAACTCAGTGAAAACCAATTATGGTTTTCACTGAGTTATTTTAGTTTAATTAAGCTTCTTTAGCGGCTACCGTGTTGTCATCGTACATGTATTCACGGGTCATTGGTAAGTTCCGTGAAGAAGGTCCTTTAGAAACGAGGTACTGCATAACGTCGATGTTTCCTGATTGGAAGGAAGCGGCGCAGGCTTGTAAGTAGAGGTCCCACATCCGAGTAAACCGTTCGCCCATCTTGGCTTCAATGGCGCCACGTTTGGCGTTGAAATTGTCGTCCCAGATTTCGGTCGTCCGTTGATAATGACGACGGAGGGTTTCAACATCGTCGACCTGTAAGCCAGAGTCAACGATATGTTGTAAGTTTTCGGTCATGCCGGGAACGTAGCCACCTGGGAAGATGTATTTATCTAACCAGCCGTTAGTAGCGCCACCTTGTTGACGGGTAATCCCGTGAAGTAAGGCAACCCCGTCGTCTTTAAGGTAATGCTTAACTTTGTCAAAGTACATCGCTAAGTTATCCTTACCCACGTGTTCAAACATCCCAACACTGGTGATGTAGTCGTAAGTTTCGCCGCCTAATTCGCGGTAGTCTTCAAGGCGAACTTCCGCAACGTCACTTAACCCTTCATCTTGGATCCGTTTGGAAACTAAGTTGTACTGTTCTTGTGAAAGGGTAATCCCAACTACTTTTAAGTCGTATTCCTTAGCGGCAGTTAACATTAAGGTTCCCCAACCACAACCAATATCGAGTAACGTCTTACCGGGTTGTGGATTTAATTTTTGAATGATGTGGTGAACTTTATTGATCTGTGCGGTTTCTAGACTGTCGTCCTCATTCTTAAAGTATGCACAAGAATAAGTTAAGGTCGAATCCAGCCACATCTCGTAGAAGTCGTTACCAACGTCATAATGGCTCTGAATATCTTGTTGGCTCTTCTTTTCCGAGTGTGATTGTTTAGGCATGAAACGCTTGAACTTGGAATTGTTAAAGAAACTTTCAGCGGATTCATAAGCGGATTCAATCAGCTTTTGAATACTACCTTCAATTTCGATTCGACCGTCCATGTAAGCTTCCCCTAAAGCAATCGAAGCATTCTTCGTAATTTCGCGCATCGGAATGGCTTCCTTGAAAGTCACCGTTACTTCTGGCGTGCCTTCGCCATAAGTTTCACTACTACCATCCCAGTAGTTTACTTTAACTGGGATATTGAAGGAGTGGCTCAACAAGGTGTGGTAAAAAGTCTTTTCTAGCATTAGAATAAGGATCCTTTCTTCATAAAATACAAACATTATTATACGCCTATGAAAATGGTTTTGTAAGCACAATGCATTTACGGTCAAATGAGTAAACATGTTATAATAGAATAATCGAAAGAAACAATTCATTGGGGGTGTCGTTATGAAAAAATGGATATGGGTGGTTGTGGCCGTAGTTATTGCGGTTGGTGTCGGTGGTTACTCGTACACACGTTACCGGCTTCAGGAACAGTCGTACACGACTGAAATGAAAGCTGGTAAGGAAGCGTTGCAATCCAAGGATTACACGCAGGCAGAAACCAATTTTACACATGCGAGCCGAACGAAGGCAAACGATACGACGGCCCAGCGTTACTTGACCCAGACACAAACTTACGTTGGTGGACAAGAATCATTAAAATCGCGGCAATTTAGTGCAGCCAAGAGTGCGTTTAAGACGGTTAATACGACTAAAAACGGTTCAACGGTATTGGTCAGCCGCTCTAAGGAACAGTTAACGGCACTCAAAAAGGTGTTAGCAAAACGCAAAACTTATAAGAAACAGTATCAAAGCGCTCTTGAGTTGAATAAGGCAAATGAGTTTACGGATTCAAATGGGATTTTGAAAGTCATGTTGCAAGACGCAACTTTGAAGCAGAATGCTTATCAAGACATCTATAAACAAGCTCAGGACCTTCAGAAACAGAATAACGCTTCACTTAAGGCGCTTACCGGTGGGACACCGATTAAGAACAGTGCGCAGAGTGCTACGAGTAGTGATAGCAGTACGAGCCAGAAAGATGTTGCTGGGAGTAGCAGTGGTAATAAAGCCAAGACTGGTTCTAATGCTAAGTCAACGGTTAGTGGCAAGTACAGTGATGCTCAAATCAAGTCGACTCGTTCTGAACTGAACGAAGCTGGGATGGACGACAGTAACTATAGCGATGCCCAGGTCGAAGCTATTTTGAAACGTGCGTCTGAACAACACATTTCCATTGCTCAGGCTGCCAAGACGGGCAGTTATAGTGCGGATCAAATTCAGGCAACCCGTTCAGAATTAGACCAGGCTGGGTTTAACAGCAGTAGTTATACGGACTCACAGGTTGAGGCCATCTTACAACAGGCGTCAGCACAGCATATGTCGATTGCCCAAGCGGCTAAATCATTGCAATAAATATAGCTAGATTAATAGGGGTATGGAAGCATACTTAACAATCACCGGTGAAACACCTACTTTTAGGTGTGAATCGGTGATTTTTTTATAAAAACTGTTATAGAATGTATCTGTAAGGACGGATGCTTTTCGTTCTACGTTGTAGTTTAGATTCATGGGGGCGGTCGGTTTATACCAAACAGGGGCATTTTTTTAGCAGTTTAATGTCAATATAGGTATAAAATTGACTATTTTGTGTACTATTTTTGTTTGATGCTATAGAATATTAACAGATTAGGGGGTTAAGGTGACCATCGTGGCGACCGGATCGATGGCAGGCCAGATTAAGTAATCTGACAAATAATGATTCGGTGGACGACTGTGAACACCTAGATTCAGAATGATTATTAATAAACACGTGATGCGTAGTACCAATGAGAAACAAGTGCTGCAACAGGTTATTAATGAGGGACCAATTAGTCGAAGTCAAATTTCACGGAATCTGAGTTTAAATAAGGTGACCGTTTCGGATATTTACAATCAGTTATTACGGACTGATTTTATCAAGGAAATCGGTTGTGGTGTCAGTACGAAAAATGGTGGCCGCAAACCTGTAATGGCTGAACTGAACGTCAACTACGGATTTGTTGCCAGCATCGATTTATCTGCCGATGCAGTTAAACTCATGTATTCACGCTTAAATGGTAAGATTTTACATTTCCAAAGCTTTAAAACGAGTGACATGACCCTAACTGACGTCATCGACTTGATTGAAGATCAGTTACGTAACGTTGATGATTACGGCACGGTCAACGGTTTGATGGGGGTTTCCATTGCCCTAGATGGCATCATTTATGAAAACAAAATTTTGAAGACACCAATTAAGTGCTTAGCAAACTTTGATTTGGCTAAGTATCTCCGTGACAAATTACGGATGCCAGTTATGCTTGAAAAGAAAGCAAACTTAACGGCTGTATTTGAACGGGATTTCCACGACAATGAAATTTTCAACAACGTGGTTTCAGTGGTTGTCCGTGATGAAATCCACGCGGGGATCGTGGCGGATTCACGGTTATACTCTGGTCACGAAGGTGAAGCAGGGGAAGTCGGGACGGCTTTATTAGAAGACCGGCACCTTGATAACCATATGGAATCAGTCAACGACTATGCGTCTGAAAAAGCGCTGTGGGCACGGCTAAAGGCGATTAAGCACGTTGACCGGCTGGACTTAACCGCGGTCAAGCATGATTACATTAATCATGATCCGGAAGTAACGAAAGTCTTTAATGACTTTGTTTACTACTTATCCAAGGTTATTTCCAACGTTAGCACGGCGTTTGCACCGGACGTGGTCGTTTTGAACACGACGGTCTTAGAAATCTTGCCACAGTTATTAACGAATATCCGGGACATGACTTCTAAGATGTCTTCACCAAGTCGGCAAGTACCAATTATTGCCACTAAGAACGTGCAATCAGCGGCCTTGTTAGGTGGGGCTTCCGTCATCATCCATCAAGCCCTTGGTTTGGAAAGTTTGAAAATGCATTTTTCATAAACAACTGAATGTAACATGAAACGAACGTGTGAAGTTTATTGGCTTGCCAATGACTTTACACGTTTTTTGCGTAATAATCGCTGACTTTTCATTTTTATTAATTTGTTTTTCCGTTAAAATGGGGGTAAGGATAATAGAGGGGTGGAGCTTTTGGAACTTTGGACACAGTTTGTCCACAACGTGCGGTTACGTCGGGCAAGCGTGCTGGTACTAATGGTTGTGATGTTATATCTGGCATCCAGTATGATGAGTATTATTTTGTTAACGTTTATTTTTACATTTTTAGTGACGCGACTCGTTCGGACAATCCGTAAATGGGTCAAAATTCCACCGACCATGATTGTCATTACCGTCTACGCACTGGTGGTGCTAGGCATGTATTTCGCGGTATCACTATACTTACCACAATTAATTAAGCAGACATTTTCAACGTTTGAATCGGTCTACCGGTTTTATCAAAATCCGTCGCATGACACGAACCAAGTATTGACGTGGGTCACGTCGTACTTGCAGGATTCTGATATTTTGAAGCAACTAAAAGGTGGGATTACGGTCGTTTTCCAATACATTACCAACATTGGTAATATGGGCTTAACGTTCTTCTTGTCGTTTATTCTTAGTTTCTTCTTTACCGTAGAAGATCGACAGATGCGGGCCTTTTCCAAGCGGTTCTTAACGAGTACCTTTGGTTGGTTCTTTCAAGATGTTTATTACTTTGCCAAAAAATTTGTGAACAGTTTCGGTGTGGTGTTGGAAGCACAGTTCCTGATTGCCATTGTGAACACGGTGATTACGGTCACGTTCATGGCGTTTCTGAACATGCCACAGTTGATCAGTTTAGGATTAATGATTTTTCTATTGAGTTTAATTCCGGTTGCTGGAGTCATTATTTCACTGGTGCCACTAAGCTTAATTGCGTACTCGGTGGGTGGCTTCCGCTACGTGGTTTACATGGTAATCATGATTGTGGTCGTCCATACGTTAGAGGCGTACGTGCTGAATCCCAAATTTATGTCGAGCCGAACGGAGTTACCAATTTTTTACACGTTCGTGGTCTTGCTCGTGAGTGAGCGCCTATTTGGGGTATGGGGCCTGATTGTTGGGGTGCCAATTTTTAATTTCATCTTGGACATTATCGGGGTGAAACCGGTTCACGGATTGCATCCGCAAATTAATCTGAAAAAAACAATCACTTTTCACCCGGACTCTGAAAATAAGAACTGATATTGTTTTGATTTTTCGCGGTTTCAGTGTAAAATAAGGGAAGTAAATAACTATAAGAAAGAGGTCATTAACTGCTATGGCAAAATTAGTATTGATTCGTCACGGTCAAAGCGAATGGAACTTATCTAACCAATTCACTGGTTGGGTTGACGTTGATTTAAGCGAAAAGGGTGTTGAAGAAGCTAAGGCGGCTGGTCAAAAAGTTAAAGAAGCTGGCTTAAAATTCGACTATGCCTTCACTTCAGTTTTGACTCGTGCCATCAAGACATTGCACTACGTTCTTGAAGAATCTGACCAACTTTGGATTCCAGAAACTAAGACGTGGCGCTTAAACGAACGTCATTACGGTGCATTACAAGGTTTGAACAAGAAGGAAACCGCTGAAAAATACGGTGACGACCAAGTTCATATCTGGCGTCGTTCATATGACGTTTTACCTCCATTATTGAGTGCTGATGATGAAGGTTCAGCTGTTAACGATCGTCGTTATGCTGACTTAGACCCTAACATCGTCCCTGGTGGCGAAAACTTAAAGGTTACCTTGGAACGGGTTATGCCTTTCTGGGAAGACCAAATTGCTCCAAAGTTGCTTGATGGTAAGAACATCATCATCGCAGCCCATGGTAACTCATTACGTGCCTTAAGCAAGTACATCGAACGCATCTCTGATGATGATATCATGAACTTGGAAATGGCTACTGGTGAACCAGTTGTTTATGACTTCGACGAAAAGTTGAACGTCTTAGGCAAAGAAAAGTTAGGCAAATAATCAGCTGATTATTTACTAGATTTTCAAGAAGCGCCCGCTTAGTGGGGGGCGCTTTTTTATGGCCCTAAATTCGGCTGAGTTGTGATAACTTAGGATGAGTTTGGCAATTAATGACAAGAACGGACGCTAAGTGGACACTGCCACTTTCAAGTTAGGTGGAATGCTTTCTGAAAACTGAGGAGGACTTTACATGTATGATGAAGCAGAATTAGTAGAAGCTAAGCGGCAAATTGATTCGACCTTGCATAAGATTCGTGAAGTGGTGAAGACTTTTGAAGCTAAGAAAGATCCATCACGGTATAAGTCGCAGTTAACACTGGCGAAACGGCGCTTGAAGGCATTTGGCATCGCTAATCAGTTGATTGAGGACAAGTTAGCGGAGCTGAGGTCCACTGGCAATTAAGATTTAGGGACTCACGGATTGGACTGAAATAGGTACCCGTGAGCCCCACAGCACCCGCGGGAGTGCGACGCATAAGAGATTGATTAAGAAGACAAGAATTGATAGGGGTATTTGAATACATGAGTGAAGCAACAAATGCAAATGACGTCACACAACGTGAAATGATCCGCATTATTGGGTTGTTCCGCAAGAACGGTTTTAAAGGCGAATACGTGAGTTTTCAACACGTTGTTGACGAAGGGGCCTCATACTTCGTTGTGATGTCTGATGAAAACAACGGGACGCAGGGCTTGTTTAAAGCCGACTTGTTAGCTGGGACGATTGAATTCCAATATATGTTGGATGAGAATCATGAAGTTGCTAAGTAAATAGGATTGATGTAAAAGGATGGCTGCGGCTGTCCTTTTTTGATACATATGTAGATTTTTAAAACAATAGCTAGTATTGTGGAGCTTGAAAGGGAATTACGGAGTTACAACTAGTATTGTGGAGCTTGAAAGAGAATTACGGAGCTACAACTAGTATTGTGGAGCTTGAAAGAGGATTACAGAGCTGTAGCTAGTATTGTGGAGCTTGAAAGAGAATTACGGAGCTGTAGCTAGTATTGTGAAGTTTGAATGGGAATTACGGGGCTGTAATAAGTATTGGTGAACAAGTTATTTGTAACTAATGATGTGTAACATATAAGAAAATAGCTCGTGTATAAACGTACGTTCCCCTTTTTGCGACATCCATGATACACTTAAATAAATTAGTAGAGTGGGGGGATATGGTGTGAAGAAAATGACTTATCAACTTGATAAAAAGAGTAATCAAGCTGAACGTTTTGACCATCAAGAACAGGCGCGCAAAGCCAAGAAGGCGTTAATTGATCGTTATCGCAAACACCACGTGTCAACGACTGCACATGCAACGTCAAAACCAGTAGTGGCTACTAAAGAGAATCCAGATGCCGAGTTAAAACGAGAAAACCGACGTTTACAACGACAATTAAAAAAGCTTAAACAGGCGAAACAGGACCAAGGCCAAGCACATGCATTGCGGCAGCAATTACATCAAATGAAGCATCAATTGCAAGTAACACAAGAGAACTTACAACAAATCCAAGCTCAGGTCGTGCAACTTCAACAGAGTTGTGATCAAGTATCGGCAGCTAAGCAGAATCTTCAACACCGATTGACGCAGACTGAAACTTATATTAGTGGGGCTAGTGATTGGCTCGCGTATAGTTTGATTATTGCAGCTCAAACTGAGGAAAAAATGACTGAAGTCCGGCAGCAAGCAATCCTTAATCAGGAACAACGACCGATTACTGCTAAAGAAAAAGAGAAACTTAAACAGTATCATGATTTTAAACACCAAGTGATGGGATTGGATGCTGCACTTAAAAGAGCACATGAACGGACTGATATGTTGGTAGAACAAAATACCCAATTGCGACGTCAGCCTAAAGGTCAGTCTAAGTTGACAACTTTACCGTTAGTAGATCAGGTAATGCGTGAATTAACTGTTGAGCGGATAGGGTCCGTTAAGTGGTTACCGGATGCGTATCATCGGTATCGGAAGATTTTGTTAGAAGACGTGATGGTGAATGATGGTAACCGAATTTTTGGCTATTTTGTTAAACATCAGGGTGGATATTATTTTCAAGTAGTCAATGGTCAGGCGTACCAACAGTATCGGTGCGTTGGTCAGTCTAAAAAGCGACTCTCGGTGAACGCCGTTTATGCGGGAAAGATTGATGGTAACCGGGTTGTGATTACGACGGTCTTTCGTGATGTTACACCTAGCCAGTTACGATTGCACCATGAGTTACAGCTACACCGCCGCCATGCGCGTAAGGATTACCGGGATTTGTTGCCAGCGGATGCTGAGGCCAAGCTGAGTGGGAAAAAAGTGCTAGTGGTGACTTGGCAACGGACGCAGCGACTCAATCAGATGTTCCGTTCGTTTGGAATCGATCCGATAATCGTGAATGATCAGGAACGCAGTATTTCATGGATCACGACCGCCGCGTTATCCAAGCAAATTGACTTTACGCTACTACTGAGTGAAGGGTTGTCACATAGCTTGTTGGCGACAATCGGTAAACCGCAAATCAAGGCGCGTCATGACCTTGAATTAGTCTACAATGAATCACCTGAGGAACTTTTACGCCGGTGTTACCGTTTCTTTAGCCGATGATGGATTTTAGGATATGCTTGATGAAAATAATGAAGTTGCTAGGTAAATGAATGAGTTGTCGAGATAAGCTCAAAAAGACCATGCAAAGAATTTTATAGAACATAGCTGTAAAGATGAGTTTTCATAAGTAACAATGTTTTAGTGACAACTAGTGAAGTGTGCCGTGAAAAATTTCTCAGCACACTTTTTGACATGGGACTACAATAAAAGAAGGTTATTGTGGAATAGACAGGACTAATTTAAGCTTTAGAAAGTGTAATTTTGATGAAAACACGTTTGTATACCAAGGATGTCAAGCTAGTCTTGGCAGCCAGTTTTTTCTTTTTAATGAACCCGATGTTAATTAATCCCGTCATTGCGGGCTTTGCAACTTCAGTTGGGGCCAACAGCTTGACAGCGGGAGTGGTTGCTGGTGCGACCAATTTGACGTCATTATTGTTACGGCCAGTGGCGGGTAACTTAACGGATCGAGTTTCTAAATATCATTTAACCCTCGTGGGTGGGAGCTTGTTTGTGCTCGCCAGTTTGGGGTATAGCTTCACGACCAATCTTAAACTAATTATTCTTTGTCGGATTATTACTGGGATTGGCTACACACTCTGTTCAGTTTGCATGGCAACCTGGATGGCGAGCCTGTTGCCAGCGGACAGAATTGGTTCCGGCATGGGTATCTATGGTCTTGCTAATGCAATGGGGATGGCAGTGGGTCCTGCGTTAGCGGTCTATTTATATGCGCATTTTAGCTATCAATTGGTCTTTTGGACATCGGCTGCTTGCAGTTTATTGATGCTAGTTTTAATTCAGTTCGTTGGTAATCGTGGCATTCCACGACCGATGAAAAAGACAGCCCAACCGCGGCGGTTAAGAATCGTGCAACCTAAAGTGATTCCGGTAGCCGTAATTTTAATGCTATTTTCGTTGCCTTATTTTGCAACGCAGACGTACATTGTTAGTTACATTGAACAGCGACATTTTTCGGTACCAGCTGGGGCGTTTTTTCCTGTGTATGCTGTCATTTTACTAGGACTAAGACTAGGATTACGGGATTTGTTTGACCGGATTCCTTTTAAAAAGTTTTTCTGGATTTGTTTGGGATGCAATTTTATTGGTGTACTGGCCTTAATTGATTTAAGCAACTGGGCGATGCTAGTTGTGGCGGCGCTGGGGTTAGCTGCCGGCTACGGGTTGATGTACTCGATTTGCCAAGCTAAGGCGTTGACTCTAGTTTCTGACAGTGATCGTGGGTTGGCCAATAGTACTTTTTATATTGGTATCGACTTAGGGATGACACTCGGCCCAATGTTTGGTGGCTTAATTAGCACACTTTTACCATGGGCGTGGTTCTACCCTGTGATGATGATCACATTACCAGCGGTTGTGCTAGTCTATTGGTTAAATCGGCGTCGATTGGCTTAACGCATCGCTAACTTTTCTCTAAACAGAATCCAGCCCCAAGTTATCAATGTGGTTTCTAAGTAAATATGTTTTACGTTTTGAAGATGGCCTATCGCCGTCTTTTTTTATTCGCTTTTTGGACCAGATTAATATGACAGTATACAACCGTCGTATACTAGTATGTTAATCTGGTAATTTTCAAATAGCCAAGCCTGTCTTATGATTGGGTCATTCGCTTAGAAAGGTCAGCGAATGGTTAAATCTTTTGTCACGTCTATCTTTAATAGTGCGTTAACAGAAAAATATTTTTAATTGAGATAGGGGCTTGTCATGACTCAAAATAAAGAGAAATTTGGAATTGTTTTACCAATTATTTTATTAAGCTATTTTATGATACTTTTGGATAATTCGATTGTGTTTACAAGTACGGTGAAAATAGCAACTGATCTTCATTTGAATGCTCAAACACTTGCGTGGGTCAGCAGTGCGTACACCTTAACCTTTGGTGGCTTCCAATTATTTGGTGGTCGCATCGGCGATGTGTATGGCCGTAAGCGAGTCTTTTTGATTGGATTATTGTTATTTTCCTTTGGATCTCTGATGGTTGGGTTGTCGGTCAACGGCCCAATGATTATTTCCATGCGGGCTTTTCACGGGATTGGATCTGCCATCCTAGCGCCTACAACGTTGGCACTCTTGTTAGACAATTATCACGGAACGATGCGTGCTAGGGCAATTGCTGCTTATGGAACAACGGCCGGGATTGGTGCAAGCTGCGGGATGATACTTGGCGGGGTCATTACTAGTGTATTTTCTTGGCGATACGGTTTCTTCTTAAACGTGCCAGTTGGCTTACTGATGTTTTTACTAACAATTCATTTTGTTAAAGACAATGAAATCAAAAGTACTAGCCGTCTTGATATCGTGGGTACGCTGTTGTCCGTGTTAGGATTATCAGCTTTAGTTTATAGTATTGACGGTACTTCGCATCAACGCTTAGCCTTGATAATTGCGATTGTTTCACTGGGGCTATCTGTATACGCTGAACGAATGGTCAAAAGTCCGATTATGCCGCTACGGCTATTTACTAACCGCCAACGTAACAGTGCGTATGTTGCGCGCTTTTTCTTCATTGGCGCAGCGTTTGCTTATTTCTTTGTTACGACGCAAGCCTTACAACGTATTTATGGGTTTACACCGTTGATGACGGGGCTGGCATTTTTGCCCGTCACCATTCCACAGTTTGTTGGTGCGCTACAAGTTTCAAGATTATCTAGCAAAATTGGCAATGCCCGTTTGATTCTCATTGCCGTAATACTCGTCACTGTCGGTGTCTTTTTGACCGTTCCATTAGGATTAAATCGCGGTTATTGGGTCGCAATTGCCATTCCAATGATTATATTTGGTGTTGGACAAGGACTGGTGCTCAGTCCGTTAACAGCGGAAGGGGTGGCTAATACAGATCCTGAAATTGCTGGGGCGGCTTCTGGTGTTGTCAACACGGTCCATCAATTTGGTCAATCAGTCGGGATTTCGGTCGTTGTTGCGCTGACGAGTGGTGTCCACAACTTTTCAACGAGCTACCTTGACCAGCTGCTAGTAATCTCAGCGATTTCGGGGCTGAGCTTAATTGCGGCACTGTTCTTACTGGGGAGTGAAAAGCGTTTAAGGTAAGAAGATACGGTGAAATAGTGAGTTATAAGAGGTTTTCTGGAGGTTTTTTCGAAATTTTTTTAATTACTGAAACATTACTTGATTAGCAACTGTACTGGATGGGAAAAAACAAATATCCAGTAGAGATTGAAGCGAACTTAGATACTACTCCAAGAATGAATCAAAACTCTGACATAACGTTTTAAGATATACTTACTCGAGGGTCAATGGGAGAAGTCAATAATAAAATGGGTTAGTTATGGATTCGGTTGTTGTAATAGCTTTAGAGATTAAGGATTCAAATAGTTTTCGAACTAAAAAAGATTGTCTAATCACATCGTAATTAGACAATCTTAGTTGGTAAATTACCAACAACAGTTTGAGAAAAATTCTGAATTTCTACGATATTTAATTTTTAAACCTTTACCAAACTTTCCCATTCTTGTCCCAAGTAATGATCAAAATCTTCAACATTATAATGACTATTATTGTACCAAGACATGACTTCTTTATAGCCTTGTAATGCTAAGCGGGGGTATAAGGCGACGTTCAGATTAGAGAAAGTTTCAACTAAGATAGCTGCCTTGTTACCGCCCGTTTCAATTCCTTTGTTAATGCCGTGCGCAGTTGCATCACCAATATCGAGACCTGCGAACACACCATAACTGCATAGTAACATGCGACTCAGTTCAGGAACATTGCGCAACTTTGTAATTTCAGGAACCGTTTGATGATGATAAAAATACTGTTTTAGCGCCCAGAGTAAACGTGTTAGCAATTCATTAATCATAACTGGAATTGCTGTAGCCGCTGCGTGTCTAGCATCATAGCCTTGTTCAAAAACTTTAGTTGCTATTTTAGATAACGTTAAGCTGTCAGTTCCTGGTAAATTAAAATTCAATGTTTGAAAAATTTCGGTACCTGGAATGGGTAACCCTGAACCACGGTTCCCTTTATGAACTGCACCAGATGAACCAACTGCATCAGAAGCCAAATGTCCCATCCAATTTACAAATCCGCAAAAGATTTTAGCAGCAAAGTTACTTCCGTGTAATTTAAACTGATTATTTTCCATCGAAGCTTGAATGAATTGGCCATTTGACAAATAGGACCCCGTATTTAGGAATTGGTCTAGAATCGAAAAAACTAATCCAACTAGGTCAGGATAGTGTGCTAGGGAAAATAAATGATGGTTTGCCGCCGACATCTGCATTTCACCGGGCTTCAATCCTTTTAGCCGTTTATCATATTGCGCGTCATAAGGAACCTTATACTGCATTTCCAGATAATGTACGCCTTGCTCAATTGTCTTAGGCGTTTGCTTTGGAAAGTTATCAATATGTTGCCCACTAATTTGGCGTAAATGATAATCCATCTGAGCATACTTCAAAATAATGTGATTAAACCAACTGTCAGTAATCTTTGGTAGTGCTTTCCGATTATCATCTCCATTTTTAGTCTTCATCGCACCACCGACAAAGAACACATCAATTAAGCCCGAAATCACTCCTGAAATTGTTGCTAAAGTATAATCGTACTTGTCACAGTGTGCTTTTCGATAGCCAAAGTCTTTCTTTATATTGACTGCAATTTGTTCACGTTCTTCAGGCGTCAACAAGTCTGTTAATGGATCAGTACTCAAATCCAATTGTTCCGCACTTGCATAGGTCCGCAAATTTTTTTCGAAACCATCCCAATTATCCGACAATACAACCGTTGGCAACGGCGACCAAGCATCCATATTTTTTTGAACGCTCGCTTGTTCATGAGTAGTGAGATCAACATAGGATTTCATGGTATCGACCTCATTATCAGTAACTGTCGTTTTTATTCCTGTCATCAGATTTTCCGCTTGTACTATTAAAGCATCCAGACTATCGCTCTGATCATGTTGCTGTTGTTTTAAATCTTTAACCGCACCATGCGCCATTTGTACTCGTTGCGCCAAATTTTCTTCTTGGTGTTGCTGAATTTTTTCCAAGTTGCCATATTTGCGCAACTCATCTTCACTAAATTTATCCATGTTAATCGAACATACCTTTAATAGCTGTTTTGGCCGTTCCTAATCCAGACTTTGCTACTCCTTTAACAGAGAGGTAACCAATCTTATCCAAAATTCCGTGCAATGCGGTCGCATCATCTGATGAAATGGAAGGCTTCAACAGTAATTTACCATCCTCATTTTCCTCGTAATCTGCCATAACAATTGCATAAAATTGCTTAGTTGTTGGGTCTTTTGTCAACTGTTGTAGCCGCTCAGCGTCCATTTCTACAGGAACGTTAGTTAAAACAGATTCTGATTGATAATGGTCCAAATCTTGCGTTGTCGCTTTGGCGCCTTTACTGAGCATTGCCAACAGTCTTGTCATTTTTGCAATTTTTATTTGATTGGCTGATGCGTCCTGAGATGCTTCCATTAGCCCACGGGAAATATCATTAACGCTATCAATTAGATAATTCAACGTTCTCTGAGTGTTACGGATAATTTGCTGTAACAACGCTTCACGTTGCTTATTATTCTCGATATCTTTGCGCCCAAGTTAAATGCTGAACACCTTTATACGTCAAAGTACCCGCAACAAGCAAGACACCAACTCCAGTAACCATCCCAGAAAATCCTAAGATGCCACCAAAGCCTAACGCCGCTAATCCTGACGTAATGCCCGTTGCGCCAACACCAACGACTGATCCTGAGAAATAAAGTGCTGCCATGGGGATCCCTACTGCAGCTGCTTTGGCAGCCAAATCTTTAGTTTGTTTCTTAATTTGTGTATCATTCAACCGTTGTTCAAGAATATTTTGATCGTGTTGAATACCATCAATCAAAAAGTCAACTTGGTCTGCCGATAAATCAAGTGCCTCGGCTAATGAACTCAAATACCTATCTTGGCGCCACTGAGTTACATCGGTATCATCTTTTTGATTATCTAAGCTCAAAACATCTTTCATGATTGATTTATGTAAAATATCTTGAGTTGTTTCATTGACCTGAACGAGCAATGTTTTCAATAATTCATTGGATTCAATTTTTTTGTCCCCAATCAAATAACTATTCAATTCTCGCTGGGCATCAGAGGGTAATTCAATTCGGGCGGCTAAAGAAATAATGCCACGGTACTCGGTTGCATCAATTTCCTGGTCATCTTGTAAAGCAAAATTACAAATCAACTGAACATAAGCCAATTTAACTGGAGCAGGTAAATCTTCTAACGAACGAATCGTTGTCTTCGGTTCTGATACTTCCGTGTCCTCATCTTCCGTACTTATAGTTGAGTTCGTGTCCGATGTTGTCACAAGTTCGTTTAACAGAGCTGCTAGTCCTGGACCATCAATGTAATCTAAAATTGTTGTCGGAAACTCATAATTTGGACTACCATCCTTAAATGCAACCGACAAATATGGAACTTGTTTTTCTTTATCCTTATGGTATTCGGTACGCTGTTCAAAAATCGCAAGTGCTAACTGATCGTAATCAAAACTTTGCGGACTTTCGAACGATTCATGTACGTAGAACTTTGTTGGCATAAATAAAAGTCCTGTTTTAGCAGTTTGAAAAAGTGTTGTATCTAAAATAGCTACAACATCCTGGGGATCTCCTTCAACCCCCATGGCTTTCATTGCATTGTTTAACTTTTTTTCTTCAATATCTGGGGCCAAATACAATTTACTGCTGTTATCACCTACTGCATTGGGGCTCAATTCTTTTATCGAACTAATAACACTCATTTCGGTCACTCCTCACTTGTATTTATTTAATAAAATCATACAATAAAACCGCTTTCTTTTACAGTTGATTTTGTACTAGCTTCTGTAAATTTATAATGCGATTTTCTGTTATCTCTAAGCGACTTCATTCCGTATTCTACCTGGGTGAGGTCGCTTTTTGACATGGTGAAAAATAGAAGACCCGCAAAGGATTCAAATAAGAATTCTTCGTAGGCCTTCATCGGGTGAAAGTGCGCCAAACTGTGGAAGTAGGCATAGCCAAACAAAATCACAACTAGTCCATTTATATTGTGAAATGGCGGTAAAAAATTGAGTATCATTTAGACGGAGTGAATAACTAGAATGCACAGAGTCTATGGGGAGTGGACAATTAATTGCGTAACCTGATAGGTATTTCAGCAATTGAATATTAAATACGATTTTTTTGAACACCTATTTTATTCTTCTTCAGATGAATACAGCTTAAGTGTTTTCTCTAATGACTCACGAATTTGCTGAACGAAGCTTGCTGGACTAACCACTTTTACTAGTGGTCCTTGGCTTAGTAGCCACATGATTGCGCCGTTATCGACCACCTCAGTTTCAATCAGGACCGTATGACTGTTACTTTTGGCGGTAATCACTTTGGCTGTGGGAAAACGGTCTAAAGCCGCTTCCACAACACCAGAAAATTTAAACTGAATCGTGACTTTTTCACCCGGTTGCATAAACTGAACAACTTGTCTTAATTGACCACCACTGACGTGTTCCGCACGGCTACGGTGGATTTTTTGTTTACTGAGGTGGTAGTTAAAGATCCGATCAAGTCGAAAGTAGCGGTTGGCCTGGTATTTGGCACTGTAGGCCACAACGTAAAAATAGTATTCCGAGAAGATGATTGTTTGCGGCAAAATGGTTCGCGTTTCTGTATGGTTCTTACTGTTGCGATAATCGATATCAATCGTCGTCTGATGCGTAATAAAACGACTGAGCTGCCAGATTAACGCAATTAGGTCCTGTTGATGGCGTAACGGTTGGTAATAAAAAAGCTCGTTTTTAATAATTGGTTGAACTTCAGCCTGTTCAGTTTGGGACAGTGTCGCTAATAAACTCGCAATCGTTGCGTTCAGTTCAGTTTTATTCAACGACCGGCTAGCCAAAAGAATCTTGATGAGCAATAGGACGGTTTGTTTTGATAGTTGATCCTGGGTGGTCGTTAATTGATAACCGTTTTGTTTTCTTGAGTAAGTGAGTTGATAAGGTAGCTGTTGGTCAAAAATAAACTGTTTAATTTGGCTAAAGTCGCGCTGAATCGCCCGTTCCGTAACGTCGAAATGGTCGGCTAAGTTGGACTTGTTAAGAATATGGTTGGTTAGCAATGATTGAAAAATATAAAGTTGCCGATACGCTGAGTTCATAAAGTCCTCCACAAGATAATTCAAAATATATAGACAGTATGTGTCTACCTTGCTTGCTATTATAGCATTAACAACAGCAAGTCGTATGACTCGTAACTAATGGTTACGGAAAGGCTGACGTGAGCCATTGGCAAAAATGGTTAGCTGTAATTAGTCAAAGCAGGTGATAAAAATGGAAAATAAGATTGATATTGAAATGCTCAGTACCTTCTATCGCGAACTCAATGAATTATTAGGTACGCCGGCAATGTTGAAATTTTATCAATTTTACCGGGGAACCCAGATTACACTTCCAGTTCATTTATATGACCGGAAGCGGGTCAAAGCTGGATTGCGTGCCCAATATAATGGCCATAATAGCAACGAATTAGCACAAAAATATGGTTACTCACAGCGCTGGGTCAACAACCAAGTCCGACATGATAAGTAAGAAAGGGCGCTTTAGCAATGATTTCAAAATAATTTTTTTGATGTTTTCAGGATGATAATGGCCAAGTAAAGCGTTTTTGAAGCTTTTATTTAGTCGTGATTCCGGCTGAATGCCTATGATAACAGCGTTTGTACAACTGAATTTATCTAAGGCACACTTCCAGGCCCTTGTTAAGGTTGTTTTCATGGAAAACAGCGGGTACAAGTGCAGTTACTAAAAGATTAAGAACCAATTACAATTTAGGCTAGGAGGTGGCGAGGGCATGGCAGAGCGTATTGAGCCAGAGGCGTTACATCAGTTTTATGGGAGTCTAAATGATTTAGTTGGAACTGAGGCAATGTTGATTATTTATGAACATTATAAGGGAACTCAGCTTAATTTTCCGGTTCACTTATATGATCGAAAATTAGTGGCTCAACGAGTTTTGGCAGAATTTGATGGGCACAACCAGCATGATTTAGCACGGAAGTATGGTTATTCACAAAAGTGGATTCAAATGGTTGTTAGAGAAAAAAAGAACATAAATAAATAGGAGTGATTTATCATGGCAGATTCAAAAATTTTCAAATTAAGCGACGGGGTCGATATTGAAAAAGTTGCCTGATTTACAATTCAAGTGCACCACTTAAATAATTGGACCAAAAAGGCCAT
>NZ_JQCL01000032.1 GCF_001438845.1 Lactiplantibacillus xiangfangensis | reverse complement strand
GGATCAGCAAGCATTTCATCAATTGGTTTTAATACTTTCTTTTCGTCCATCTTAATGACTCCTAACATTAAAATAATAATTTCAATTTAGATACGCAGTTCTTAAAGTTAGTTATTCAAATTTTGTTGCCAGGTTTATGAAGATTCTCTGCATAAAGTAATTAAAAAAATTTGGTTGAAAGCAGCGGGATATGCAACAATTTTTAGCATTTAAAGCATAACAAACTCAGTTAAGTGTAAGCATAAATTGCATTAAAAATACATCCAGTTTAACAACAGCAAAAACTGATTTTATGGTTATCAGCAGACCGAGTAAAACGAGGTCAATGCGCACTTACACCCTTGACACTTGTCAAGGGTAGATTTAATACCCATCGAAATGGGTATTATTTGTATTAGAAGGCTAGCGCCAACTATAAAAAACCTAGAGCTGAATATCAAGATTGATCAATCACATTACGAAGGATCCAATGACTATAAGCAAGACGAGAACTGGGAGTTATCACCCAGGGGTGATTAATTTCAAAAATTTGAATTTCAGTTGCTAAGTAAAGTGGCGTCTTACCATGATTAAAAGCAAAAACGGGTTGCGGAAAATCAGGCTTACTAGCAACTTGATGAACACTTTGACGAGAATTCATCTGCCAACGAATTTTTAAATCTTCACGCGACAATAATTGCGGTAATTGTGTTTTTTCAATTTGAGCTTGTTGCTGCAACTTTTGTGTAAAGGCTTGTTTAGTCTTGTTTTGATGCCAATCATCAAAAAG
>NZ_JQCL01000031.1 GCF_001438845.1 Lactiplantibacillus xiangfangensis | reverse complement strand
TGATGAAATGCTTGCTGATCCTTGGCAAGTTGATATTCAAGAATTGTTTGAAGCTTCTGTCAATGAACCTGATGAGATCAAAAGGAACTTGTATGATTCCTTATACACTTATGTTTTGCAAAAAAGGCAAGAAGATATTATTAGTCGTCCAGGTTTCGTCATTTAGCCCTCTAATAGCCTGCTGAGGGCTTTTTATTTTTCCTTTGGTATAAATATATATAAACAGTCTTAAAACCGCTAGAAACGAGAAATAAGGCCCTTAAAAACGAATATAGCAGTTAAAGTCTTGCTAAGATTTAGAAAAACTAACTGTTTGCTGTCAATGGTAGCGGACGAGCAAAGCGTGGGAGCATAAGGAATTGACAGCTCTAAACCAGTCTTAACACTGAATTGGCGAAAGCCAAAGTTTCTATAAAACTTTGCTTTCCTGCCTAACGGCGAGTGAAAAAGCGGTTAAGCTGGCTCAGCTTGGACGGGGTTCGGGGCGTTAGCGCCCGATTAAATGTGGCTTGCCACACCTTTTAAGCAACGAACAGCGTGAGGCGCAAGGAGCTTTGCGACTGGAGTTTAATGTGAGCCGGTTTTTGGCTCACTCCTTTGTATTTTTGTTTTAGATTTTGATCTTGTACAGCGGTGCCTCTTATATACCTCTTTTATAAACCTCTTTTAAACCTCTTTTAGACCCCTCTTGAGCCTTACTCTCCCAGGGAATACAGGAGTTTATGGATAGAGTTTTGTCTGTTTATAGATAGAGTTTTGTCTGTTTATAGATAGAGTTTTG
>NZ_JQCL01000030.1 GCF_001438845.1 Lactiplantibacillus xiangfangensis | reverse complement strand
TCCATCAACACCCAATTTTTGTGTAAAATAAAAGGACAAATCTCCTCAATGCACCACCCTACTGACCAAAGTAAAAGTAAAGGCAAGTGAGAAAAAATGTCCCAAAACCATTTTATCGAAGATACGCTTCAAATTAAAGACCCAAATATTATTTGTACTAGTATTGATAGCAGCGATCCAATCAAACAGGTTGTTCACGCTAAACTGACCTATCCTTTAGAGAACTGCCCACTTTGTGGCCAGCCCGAAGTAGTGCGCTTTGGGACTAATCTAATTAATGTCAGAATGCCCCCCGTCAAAGAACGACCAATTATCTTGAAATTACTTAAACAACGTTATCGGTGTAAGTCCTGTAAGCATACTTTTAGCGCACAAACATCACTAGTTAAACCACATTGTCAGATTTCAGAAGATACGAAGCAAATGATCATTTTAAGACTCATCAAGGACCGTAGCGTTACTGACATTGCGGACGAATTGAATGTCTCACCAGTCGCAGTTAATCGTGTCATTGATTCTTTGTCCACCCAAACCATGATTGCCTTAAACACATTGCCCAAGACTTTGTGCTTTGATGAATTCCGTTCTACAGGCCATCAAATGAGCTTCATCGCCATTGATGGTGACTCTCATCAGCTAGTGACAGTCTTACCGGATCGCTTTAACCGAAACATTAAGAAGCATTTTCTGAATCACTATTCACTGAAAGAACGTAATGAGGTTCAGCAGATTGTCATTGACTTTAACGCTCAATATCAGTCGGTTATCCGCGAAGTTTTTCCTAAAGCTAAGATTATCGCCGACAATTTTCATTTAGTCCAAATGGGACTTCAAGCTTTGAATCAGACGCGGGTACAGTTGATGCATCACTTTTCATCAGACACCAGAGAATATCGAATACTCAAACATCATTGGCGCTTATTCTTAAAATCATATTCAAATCTAGAAACACGTAAACCACAATGGTTTACGCATCTAAAAGACTGGTTTACTCAAGAACAGTTAATCTTAAAGGGCTTAGAATTGGATCCAACTTTTCAACATACTTACTTTACAGCACACGCCTTAGTAGATGCATTAAGAACCAGAGATTACCAACGTTTCATCGAAGCCTTAAGCAGAACTGACAAAGTCAGTTCACAGCTTGAAACAACAATCAAAACCTATCGCAAGCACTTATCTCTAATCAAAAACATGATGGCAAGTACCTACTCAAATGGCCCTTTAGAGGGCGTTAATCGAAAAATAAAACAAATTAAACGGACAGCGTACGGTTACAGAAATTGGTCGCACTTTTACACACGAATTCGGATTGAATTTACAATTCAGAACAAAAAAAGGAAACCAATTCGAAAATGAACTGGTTTCCTCATAAAGTTCCTCATCAACAGCCGTTGACAAAGAGCC
>NZ_JQCL01000029.1 GCF_001438845.1 Lactiplantibacillus xiangfangensis | reverse complement strand
GAGGGTAGGACGTTGCCATGCAAAGTTAGAATCAGCTGAGGCTGGTTCTTTTTTTTTACATCAAAATCAATCATGACAAGACCATAGCGCCGGTAGGGGTTCCTAATGAGGAATCCCTACCGGCGCTTTTTCTGCGTGCTCTGCTAGTGAGCATTTCTGGCTTGTTAACCTAAGCGCGTTACAAAGTACTGCTTATCGTTAGAAACTCAGCATTTTTCGGCGCTGCGCCAGCAGAGTCAGTGGGCCATGGGGTCGACTACAGACAAAGGACGGTCTTCTGCCTCGCTTGAAAGCCTCAAAGGACGAGTCTTTCAAGTCGCCCCGCAATGTCACCTGGCAAAAAACGCCAGCTAACATTGCCGACACAGCCCGCTGATTCTGCCGGCTACGCTAAGAGTGCTTAAACTAAACTAGTTAAGTGTGATAGTAACCTCAACCTAGCTGGAGGTTGTTCATGATAAATGAAGTTCAGGGCCACTTGAACCGGTCGCCACGGCAGATGAAATCCTGTACGACAGAAAGCAGGAAGATTAACAAATTTATCGGGTCTAACGTGACTATATCAATTAACTAGCAATCATTTCCGAATTTCTTCCTTTAGTTAAAAGGCCTACTGAAACAGTCATACTCGTTATCCCTAAATTAGTCGTTTCGTCACGTTACATGTTGTGCTAAGGGGGATCGCTCCAGCGATAGAGCGCAATGGCGCCTTCTTTTATATCAATTAAAATTATTATTCGACATGTATTAAATAATTTATACGTGGCAATGTTTGTTCAATCGGTGGCTTGAAATTACAATGATAATGAATTTGGAAAAGTGGATTTATAAATTGCACTAATTATCGTGCATTGATTTGGTATTGTTATGCTGTATAAAATCAGTATCATGAATCATGTAAGGGGTTGCAATAATTGAAGGGATGGGGTGAAATCGTGCAACTGTCCAACCGCCAGATGACCATTGTCACTAAGCTAATTACAGTGGAACAGGCCGTGACGACTCAAATGTTGGCCGACGACGTCAACGTCAGTGTACGCACTGTCAAAAATGACCTCCGTGGGATTCAGGACTGGTTTGCACACTACGGTGACTACTACCGGTCCAAGCCGCGGATTGGCATTTGGCTTGAAGCGAGTCCGGCAGCGCGCGCCATGCTTAAGCAGCGCTTAATGACTAATCAAGTTGAGAATTTGCCTTGTACACCGCAGGAACGCGTGGCCCAAATCGTTCTGTTATTAGCAATTAACCCGGGATTTATGACGACGCAACAGATTGAAAATAAAATTGATATCAGCAAAAACACGGTCGTCGCGGACCTTGACCGGGTGGATCAATTTTTACAGCAATTTCAGTTAATTCTCGAACGTAAAAATTATTATGGCTACCGCATCGCCGGAACGGAACTCAATATTCGTTCAGCGTTGGAAGCCATCTTAAACCGAATCTTGCATACGTTTGAGGCGCCGATGCTCACTTCCACGGATCCCTTAAAAGACGTCCAGAAGATTCAATTTCCAGCGGTACCAGAGCTTCAAACCGTCTTCAACGTCGTTGTGAACGAACTGGAGGTTCAGCACGCCCCGGCACACGCAGACTTCGACCTCGAGGACATTCTGACCATGCTTGTCCGGATGGTCATTTGCACGATTCGTCTGAGCATGAACCACCCAATCAACAGCTACACCCCCTTAGATGTTGCACAAACGGAGCAGCAAAAGCTTCCATACGTCCTCTTTACTAAAGTCGTGCACCATTACGATTTTCCCGTTCTACAAGACGAGTACGACTACTTGTTACGAGGGGTGAATCCCCGGTTTGACGACCAGAACATCGCCGCCTTAACAAATCAGATTATCAAGCAAGTCAGTCAGCAACTCCAGTACCCCTTTGATACGGACGGCCAGCTCAAAGTGAATCTATTTTCACACCTATTAACCAAATTAAGTAATAAGTACAAATTTACTAATGAATACAACCCCTTTGTGGCGGACCTTAAGAAGCGCAACTTACCGTTGTTTGAAGCGGTCCAAGAGGTCCTACGCGATAGTATTTCATCCAATCCTGCTGTTGTGAGTGACTCATTCGTGACCTTTGTCACCCTGCACTTCATGGTTTCCCTCGAAAGCCATCAAACGACTAGGTATGCGCGGGTCCTGTACGTTTGCTCGACGGGGCTTGGCGTAACCGGCTTGATCAAACGAGAAATTGAGCGGCACGTTTCCAATATTGAAATCGCTGGTTTTGCCTCCATCACGACGGTTGATCAGCAGGTTGCGGCCCTTCGCCCAGATTTGGTGATTAGTATTTTTCCCATTACTGCGGGAGAGCTTCCAGTCGTCCAGGTTAACCCGTTGCCTAGTCACAACGATATCGAACGGATTCGGTCGGCGGTGGCCAAAGTGTTAAAGGTGACGACGAGTAGCCTGACACCGTTTCGTCCCAATGTGGGCAAGGAGAGTGACGCTGAAGAAGAAACCCGCACCCTCATGCTTAACGGATCGGTGATATATCAAGCGCTTAGGCGTTACTTCGGACAGCGCATTCCAGTGGGGTATCAAGAAGCCTTTATGATTCACGTCATGATGGCCGTTCACCGGATCTATTATCATCACAGTTACGATTCAACCTTAAAGGTCACGTCGTCAAAAACCAAAGATGTCCAAACGATCAAGCGGATCTTTTTAGAAAATCAGCTCAGTATTAATGCACCAGAAATTGGCGCGTTGTTGCAATATACCCGCGTACATGAACTGTCCCAAAAAGGAGGATGAGTGGCATGGATGAACCATGGCTCACGGAAGATGTCCAAAAAGTATTACGAGAGGCGCACCATCAAGCCGAAACGGCGGATGCGTTGGCTTATGTCTTTAAGCTCATGCGTCAAGCCGAGATTGAACCTACCGAGTTACAGTTAGTTATTTTAATTAACCACGTTAGTGAAATGGTGGATCGCTCCATTACGGGAGAACAGCTTCCCGCTGTTGAACCCGAAATGTTTGCGGGCGTTTCCCCAGTTGCTTTAAACATTGCGGGGCAACTCGTCAATCACCTTGGAAATTTGTCGGATTCAGAAAAATACGTCGTTTCAATTCACTTTGAAACTGCGCTACAAAACTCATAGGAGGTAACAAACATGATTAAAGTTGTGATTGCAGATCGGATGGGTAAGGGCCAAAAGGTTGCGGCTGGTGTCGAAGAAGCTGGCGGTACGGCGGTTGTTGTTCCCGGCATGGGCGCTGATATGCGTTTAGGTGACGTCATGAACCAGGAACAAGCCGATATGGGGATTTCTTTCTGCGGTAGCGGTGGTGCGGGTGCCATTACGGCCAGCACTAAGTACGGCTATCCAGAACGTCACGGGATGCGCTCGATTCAAGAAGGCATTACAGCCATTGAAGAAGGCAAAACGGTCCTTGGGTTTGGTTTTATGGATAAGCCAGAGTTAGGCAAGGCACTTACGGAAGCGTTCGAGAAAAAATATAACCAGTAACAACTGGTCGTAGAAGGGAGGGCCTCAATCATGACAACCGCAATCAACACGACGCGCGAACGGACGGTGCGCGTTACCGGTAAGGGTGAAACGAAACAAAAGGCGTTTGCGCAAGCATTGAGTCAAATTCAAAAGCAAGTCGTCGAGAACGAAGATGCCGTTACGCTCCAAATTACACCGCTTCAAGTGACTCCGGTTAGCTTACAGTCGGAGACTTATCGTTAACGCTTCTTGCTGTTTTTCTTTCCGCGGACGCGCACGACTTACCACGCCACCATCGACGTGTTGGTCGCAATCAATGCCATTGATCTAACGCAGGTACCCTTCGAAGAAAAAGCGAAGAATGCAACTTGGAAACCCGTAGATGTTTTGAAAGGGGGCAAATAATGTGCACTTTGTTGTTATTTTAATCGAGTCAATTATTATTGGTGGTTTGGTCGGCTTTGCAGCCGGGATTGGTGCTGCCAGAATGTTTAACGCACCAACGGTCCAAGCGCTGGGCGCGTTTCGGACCTTGGGTGAAATGAATGCGGCTCAAGGTGATCCCGCGTCACACTTTTCATTTGGACTGGGGTTCTTCTTTAACGCTTGGGCCTCAACGGTTGGTGCCGGAGCGTTTACACAAGATGTCACGCACCGGGTTATTCCTAACTGGTCGGCGGCGATTTTACTGATTAAGAATAAGAATTTAGCCGAAACGATGCATAATCCTAAGAAAATGGGGATTATGAGTGCCTTAATTGGGGTCGTTGTGGTGACCTTCTTAAACGTTACCTCGTCCTCGATTCCGGCGTCGTTACAAGTGACGGCGGTCAAAGTGTTAGTCCCAGCGGCAACGGTCCTGATCAACATGGTGATGCCGATTATCTTTTGGCTCGCGGCGATTGATGCGGGTCGGCGTTCTGGGTTGTTCGGTACGGTCTTTGGTGGGATGGCGGCCCTCATTATGGGTAACGCCGTTCCCGGGGTCGTCCTTGGGATTTTAATCGGTAAGGGTGTTGAAGAGATTGGGTGGACCCGGATTACGCGCATCATGCTTGCGGCGGTCATCTTACTGTTCGTCTTGAGTGCCTTTTTCCGGAGTTTCGATATTCAACTATTAAAAGAATTCGGCATGCGCGCACCGCAGTGGCTTCAAAGCTGGCATAACGCGATTGGCGGTTAAGAGAGGAGCGGACTAAATGGATCAAGATATTAAGGATTTAGAACACGCACATAGCTTTTGGTACGCAGACTGGTCGTTTCCGCTAATCGTGGGGATCATGTCCGCCGGGGTCTTTGCCGGGACTTCGATGTATTACAACTACGGCGTTGGGGCCTTCAACGAAGTGGCCATTGTTGCCATGTTGAAAGCCGGGATGACCGGTGGTTCGTACGGTGCGGCCGCGGCGTTTGGGGCGAGTTTCTTATTTGCCCGGATTTTGGAAGGGTCCTTAGTCGGAATCCTAGACTTAGGTGGCTCAATCTTGACGGGGGTCGGAATCGGGATTCCTGCAATCTTGCTCAGCATGGGCATTGAAGCGCCGGTTAAAAACTTTCCGTTAGCGTTGCTGACTGGTTTGGTGATTGGTCTCATTATTGGGGCCATTATCTACGCCGTGCGGCACTTCACGTTAGGTCAATCCAAAGCAACTTTTGGGGCTGACGTCATGATGGGTGCCGGGAACGATACGGGGCGCTTCTTAGGCCCACTGATCATCTTGAGTGCGGTCACGGCGTCCATTCCAATTGGAATCGGTGCGACGGCTGGTGCGGCAATCTTCTATGCTTGGAAAAAGCCGATTGCCGGTGGCGCGATTATCGGCGCCATGATTTTAGGATTCTTCTTCCCGGTTAAACTGTAAAGGAGTAGGACTGATGGTTGATTTATACGTAAAAAATGGTCGGAGCGTTAATGACGACCCCTTGGAACTGACAATTACCGCGGGTCAAATTACCGCTATTGGTGAAAAGTTGACCAACGTTGAAGCAACGCGGGTGATGGACGTGAAGGGTGCCTACGTTTCAGCGGGCTGGATCGATGATCACGTGCACTGCTACGATCAATTGACGCTGTACTATGACGATGCGGATGCGGACGGCGTTCAAAGTGGGGTCACAACCGTTATTGATGCGGGGTCTACGGGTGCCGATAACATTGGTGATTTTTACGAACGGACGCGTGCTAAGCGGACGAACGTGTATGCCATGATCAACATTTCTAAAACGGGAATCTTGGCTCAAGATGAATTGGGTGATATGAGTCGCGTTCAATGGGAACCTTTCAAGCAGGCTGTAGACAAGTACCCAGACTTTATCGTTGGAATCAAAGCCCGTGAAAGTCATTCAGTGGTCGTGGATAACGGGGTTCAGCCGTTGATTAAGGCAAAAGACTACCAACGCCAAATTGAGCGTACTTTGCCAGTGATGGTCCACGTTGGGGCTAACCCACCTGAACTGGAGGCTATTTTAGCCTTGATGACGAAGGACGACGTGTTGACCCACGCATATAATGGCAAACCGAATGGCATCTTGGACGAAAATGGTACGGTCAAACCGTTTGTGCGTGAAGCCTATGACCGCGGTGTGATTTTCGACGTTGGTCACGGAACCGACAGCTTTAATTTTGAAACGGCGGCCACGGCGTTCGCTAACGGACTGGTGCCCCAATCGATCAGTACGGATATTTATCACCGTAACCGGGAAAACGGGCCCGTCTATGACATGGCCACCACCCTTGATAAGTTAATGCTGCTAGGCTTCGATTTGCCAACGGTAATTCGGATGGTGACGGTGGCGCCGGCTGATAATTTCAACCTAGCACATAAGGGCGAATTGGCAGTGGGTGCGGATGGTGATCTGACTATTTTCAGTGTTGCTCAGACGGACAAAACGTTGACGGACTCGAATGGTAATCAACGCACGACCACGACGACGATTAAACCGTGTTGTGCGGTCGTGGCGGGCCAAGTCTATGAAGTGGGGGCTAAGGAATGACGGTATATGACAAGTACCATTTGAAGCAAGTGATTAATGCAAGCGGTAAGATGACCATTTTAGGTGTTTCCAAGTTAGCGCAACCCGTGATTGACGCGCAAAAGTTTGGGGATGAACACTTCTTTGAAATGGCGGACCTGGTTAAGAAGACGGGTGACCATTTAGCCCAATTATTAGGGGCGGAAGATGCCATCGTGATCAACTCCGCTTCGGCGGGAATTGCGGAGGCCGTGGCGGCGTTGATTGGTGCGGGGAGCAAGTACCACGCCTACCACCCTTACGATGCGCGCTATACCAAACGGGAAATCGTGATTCCTAAGGGCCAAAACGTGGATTACGGGACCCCGGAAGAAGTCATGATCAACGTCGGTGGGGGCCAAGTCGTGGAAGCCGGTTATGCCAACATGTGTAGCCCGGAACACCTCGATATGGTAATTACCGATAAGACGGTCGGAGTTTTATACGTTAAGAGTCACCACGCCGTGCAAAAGAGTATGTTGACCGTCGAAGAAGCGTTGACAGTTGCGCACCACCACGCGTTGCCATTGATTTTGGACGCCGCTGCGGAAGAAGATATGCAAAAATACATCGAAATGGGTGTGGATATCATTATTTTCTCCGGTGCCAAAGCTTTGGCGGGGCCCGCGTCAGCGTTAATTTTTGGGAAACGGCAGTACATTGAATGGGTTCGACTACAGTCCGTTGGTTTGGGCCGGGCCATGAAGATCGGCAAGGAAAATATTCTCGGACTCACCAAGGCGATTGAAGACTACTTAGCGGAAGGGCCTGAAAGCGGAGACCAGATGAAAGCCCGCTTAACGCCATTTCTGACGGGGTTGAACCAGGTGCCTTACGTTGACGCAAAACAGGTGCAAGACGGTGCTGGCCGGGACATCTACCGGGCAAGCGTGGTCATTAAACCGGATTCACCTAAGAATGCCAAACAAGTCACGGCCGAATTAAAGGCGGGTAATCCCGCGATTTATACCCGTGAATACCGGGCGAACGTGGGCATTATTGAGTTTGATATTCGGGCCGTTGATGCGGCTGAAATGACGGCTATTACGCAACGATTACACGAAATTTTAGATTAACTAAAAGGAGAGCTATACCATGCAAAAAACACCAAACTATTACAAAGACCGGGTTGCTTTAAACGTTTTAGCGGGTTCCGTTCAAAATGCAGTTGATTGTTATGAGGCAGCGAGCGAACACATTATTCTGGGCGTTTTGACGAAAAACTATGCGAATGATCAACTGGCTATCGAAGATATGCTGAAGTATCAGTCCCAGATTGATAATGCCGTTTCGGTAGGCCTTGGCGCGGGCGACCCTAAGCAAAGCCAAATGGTGAGTCGGGTTTCAAAAGTGATTCAACCACAACACGTTAACCAAGTCTTTACGGGTGTTGGGACCAGTCGGGCATTGTTAGGCCAAGATGATACGGTCGTTAACGGTTTGGTATCACCTACCGGAACTGTCGGGAAGGTCAACATTGCAACGGGGGCCCTCAGCTCACAGACGCCGGCTGGTGAAGTTTCCATTGAAACGGCGATCGCGTTGTTGAAAGATATGGGCGGGACGTCAATCAAGTTCTTCCCAATGAAGGGGTTGGCCCACGAAGACGAATTCAGAGCGGTTGCTAAGGCCTGTGCTGAAAACAACTTTAGCTTGGAACCCACTGGTGGTATCGATTTAGATAACTTTGAAGAAATCCTTCAAATCGCGTTGGATGCTGGTGTGAAACACATTATTCCACATATCTACTCCTCAATTATCGATAAGGACACCGGGATGACCCGTCCTGAAGATGTGCGGCAACTCTTTGAGAGCGTGAAGAAATTAGTTGGGTAAAAGAATTTAAGTGAATTGATGATGAAAAAGCCCTTAAGATTGAGTACTAAATTCAATCTTAAGGGCTTTTTCGAGTCTGGATTTTTTGACTTCAAAAGCTTACGGTTCGAACTATGATTTGGCAAGCAGGACGGTCATTATTTTTGCTTGCGTACGGGACCGGTCGTTTCGCCGACAACCAGATCTGCAGCTTCCAATTGTTGGATAGCTGCATTTTTATCTTTTCCAGTAATCAGACGATTCAACATAGAAAATGCATGTTTGGCGATGTTGGCCTCATT
Source organism: Lactiplantibacillus xiangfangensis (assembly GCF_001438845.1). Taxonomy (GTDB): domain Bacteria; phylum Bacillota; class Bacilli; order Lactobacillales; family Lactobacillaceae; genus Lactiplantibacillus; species Lactiplantibacillus xiangfangensis. The sequence goes on along the minus strand of NZ_JQCL01000029.1, from coordinate 105,275 downwards.
TTGTTGAACGTGCGTATAGTGAATCGCATTTTCACCGTAAAACGTCGGTGAGTCATAGCAAACAATGGAGAAATCTTCGGGTACCCGGTACCCTAATTCGACTAATGACTCGTAAAGTAACGTTGCGGGGTAGTACTCAGTTACGAAGAAGGCCGTAATATCTGGTTGCTGCGCCAAGGTTTCTTTAATGTTCTTTTTGAATTTTTCCTTTTCCTTTGAAACGGTCACGGAATCGCGGTAATCAATTCCCTTTGTAAGTAACATTGTCCAGTCAGTTTCGGCGTTGGTTTCCAAGAACCGTTTAGCCGAATTTAGACGATCCTGAATAGAAGTGTCGGTCACGTTTTCTTTAGGAACTAAACAAATATGACGATGACCAAGGCCGACTAAGTATTCAAGTGCCTGCGTGGTAGCCGTCTGGTTATTAGTGACAATATAACTCGCATTAACGTCTTTGATATAGCGATCCAGCAAAACGACGGGATAATCATCGATAATTAATTTGAGAATTTCATTACCAATGACTTTTCCGGGAATTGGCCATACGATGATACCTTGCGCTGATTGGCGCATCCGTTGAATGGCACGGGCTTCATCAGCAAAAGAGTTATTTTGAGTTTCGGTATAGAGCAAGCTAAAGTTGTTTGAATCTGCAGTTTTACTGAGTTCAGATAATAGTTCTACCCCAAAAGCCGGTGCAATTTTGGGGAAAATTGCACCAATAGTTTTAGAACCATTGCCAGTTGGATTAGAAGTATCTTCAGTGTTTAAGACAAAGGACCCGCGCCCAGGAAATCGTTCGATGAGGTGCTTACTAACAAGAAGATCCAGAGCGTTGCGGGCGGTCATTCTACTGACGTTAAATTGTTTCACCAATTCGTTCTCGGTTGGGATTTGATCGCCGGGATGCAATTGATTTGAGGCAATCTGTTGTTCAAGTTGTTGTGCAATTTGCATATAGAGCGTTTTTTTCGTGTCATTTTCCATAATAAGTACCTGACAATCTTCAAATGTTATATTTATCATACCATATTACGGCCAATAATCAATTAGGATGGCTGGTTCTCTCCAAAACAGATGGAAGCGGATAACTCAATTTCTATTTGGTATTGATTTTGACTGTTTGTATTTATTGTATAGACAAAAATAATAAATGGTGGTATTGTATGTTTGTTCAGAAAATATAATAAGTATAAGGGGCGTTGAAATACATGAAGAGAGTTTATATTGTTCCGCACAGCCATTGGGATCGAGAATGGTACATGCCCTATGAGCAGCACCATATGCGGTTGATTGAATTAATTGATAACTTAATTAAGCTTTTTAAAACCGATCCAGACTACCATTTCTTTCATTTAGATGGTCAAACAATTGTTTTAGATGATTATTTGCAAGTACGACCGGAAAATAGATCAATCATCAAGCAGTTGACTAGTTCAGGAAAACTACAAGTTGGTCCGTTTTATATCTTGCAAGATGATTTCTTAATTTCAAATGAGTCAAACGCACGGGATATGCTGATTGGCCACCGCGAAGCTCAAAAGTGGACGAACCACATGGCAAAGGTCGGGTACTTCCCAGATACATTTGGCAACATGGGTCAAACACCACAACTATTACGGCAAGCTGGATTAGATAATGCGATGTTTGGACGTGGTGTAAAGCCCACTGGATTTGCGAATGCAACTAGTAGTAGTGATGACTTTTCATCTAAGTTCTCAGAGATGAATTGGGTCGGTCCGGATGGTTCTAAAGTACTAGGGATTCTCTTTGCTAATTGGTATGACAATGGTAAGGAAATTCCAACAGAAAAGGTTGCCGCTAAAGCTTTCTGGGATAAGAAATTAGCCAGCACGGGACGGTATGCCTCAACTGATGACTTACTATTTTTGAATGGTAGTGACCATGAACCCGTTCAGATGGATCTTTCGAAAGCGATTCGGGTAGCCAACGAGTTGTATCCAGATATTGAGTTTATTCACGCTAACTACAATATGTACTTGGATCAGTTGCGAAAAGATTTACCAAAAAATTTGGATCAAGTTACTGGGGAATTGACTTCCCAAGAAACAAACGGTTGGACAACGTTAGCCAATACGGCGTCTAACAGAGTGCCAATCAAGCAACGAAATACTGAAGTTTCGGTAGAACTTGAAAAGGTTGCGGAACCGTTAGCGACGCTGGCAAATGTTCAACTTGGAAAACCGTACCCACATGATCAATTGACGTACGCTTGGAAAACATTACTTCAAAACCATCCTCATGACAGCATTTGTGCCTGTTCAGTGGATGAGGTCAGTCAAGAAATGCAGACGCGTTACATGAAATCAGAACAGGTCGCTAAATACGTCGCAAAAGAATCACTGGATGAACTAAGTCAGAATATCAATACTAACGAAATGGCTCATGAACAAGGTGCTCACCCATTTGTTGTGTTCAATACGGCAACTTCTGAAAAAACGGATACGACCGTTGTCGAAGTGCCACTGGAACAGGTTGTTTTTAATCCAAATAAAGATGATCCCAAGGCGATTTTTGATGAATTGAAGCAAAAACCAGTGATCCATTATCAGGTCAAGGATGCAGACGGAAAAATCGTTCCAAGTACTGTACTTGACGTGAATGTTAAATTTGGATTTCGGTTACCAAAGGACCAATTCCGACAAGCAATTATCAAACGGGTTGCAAGAATACGTGTTTATTTAGCAAAAATGAAACCGCTGTCATGGATGACGCTACGACTTGTTCCACAAGCTAAGACTAGCGATGCGCATTTAACGAAAAAGAATGAACGCGAAATCGAGAATGATTATCTAAAGGTTACGGTTGAGCAGGATGGCCGGTTAACTGTCTTAGATAAAATTAGTGGGCATACGTACCATCATTTAATGCAATTTGAAGATACTGGGGATGTTGGAAATGAATACGTTTATAGGGCATCCGATGACCCCGTCTATGTTTCGAGCAATTTCAAGAATGACGTTACTTCGCTAGTAAACAACGATTATCAGCAATCGCTAGCTTTGACGATTCATCTCGAATTGCCAGAATCAATGAATGAACAACTGGCTTATGAACAGCAGGCTCACATTGACTATCGAAAACGAACTGCCAAGCGAGTTAAGCAGACACAATCGTTGGATTTGAAGATTGAGCTGGTTTTGTTAAAAGACAGCCCAAGATTACAGATCAACCTGAATTACGATAATCAGGTCAAGGATCACCGTTTACGCGTCCTATTCCCAACGGACCTAAATGTAAAGAATCATTATGCTGACAGTATTTTTGAAGTTGTAAAGCGGCCAAATCAGGTAAGCGCTAAGTGGAAAAATCCTGAAAATCCGCAACATACCCACGCATTTGTTAACGTTCATGATAAGACGCGTGGATTAACAGTTTCAAACTATGGCTTGAATGAGTATGAAGTGGCTCGTGATGGTGGCCAAATTGCCATGACCGTTTTGCGGTGTATCGGTGAGATGGGGGACTGGGGATACTTCCCAACTCCTGGTGCGCAATGCCAAGGCCCGCAAACAACTAAAATTGGATTGGAATTTCACGGTGCTACCGAACAGGGCCGACTGGAAACCTTCCACCACGCTTTTGCTAGTCAGGTGCCATTTTCAACGGTGTTCCCTGAATGGCAGAATGGTAAGCTAGAAATGAATGCAACTTGGATGAAGGTAGCCACGGGTGCAGTCAAAACAACCGCAGTAAAAGTTCAAGAAGATGGTGAAGGTGTTGTTACTCGCTCATATAATTTGACTGATAAGGCCGTTCAAATGAACAATGATTTAGCTAATTATCAAGCGTTTGCGAGTGACTTACTCGAAAATGCAAAGTCAAAAGAGCCAGAACGACTAACCTTACAACCATATGAAATTCATACGACGCTTTGGAAGGAGCAATCGAAAAAATGACAGAATTAGTAACCGTTGCATTGGCGCGACAAAAAAGGCATTACACACGCAATCCTTTTATAACGTCCTTATTTGCTGCTGATCCAGCGGCTCACGTTTGGAAAGATGGTCGCTTGTACGTGTATGCTTCAAGGGATGTAGACCAATCGCAGGCACCGTTGAACATGGATTACATGGATCATTATCATGTTTTTTCAACGAGTGATTTAGTGAACTGGGTAGACGAAGGTGAAATCTTAAATTCTCAACAGCTTGACTGGGGAATTGATGGGTTCATGTGGGCGCCAGATGCGGCTTATCATAACGGCCACTATTACTTTTATTACCCACACCCGAGCGCTAAACCTTGGAATGACACTTGGAAAGTGGGCGTTGCGGTTAGTGATGCACCGACTAGTCAGTTTAAGGACTTAGGTCCAATCGAAGGACTAGGCGGACACGCCCTCATTGATCCAGCCGTGTTCACGGATGAAGATGGTAAATCGTACATTTACTATGGTGGTGGCGCACATGCTTATCAAGGTCAACTTAATGATGATATGACTTCGCTGGCTGCACCAATGCAAGTTGTTGATGGTTTAGATGATTTTCATGAGGCAGCTTGGGTGTTTAAACGTCAGGGTCAATATTACTTTACGTACTCTGATAATCATCGTGGGGCGAACCATATGTGCTATGCCACGAGTGATTCGCCGATGGGACCGTGGACTTATCGGGGTTACTACATGTTACCTGTAGGATGTGAAACGACCCACGGATCTGTCGTTGAATTTAAGAATAAATGGTATGCCTTTTATCATAATAATGCGCTGTCACATATTAATGAATTGCGTTCTATTTGTTGTGATGAGTTAGTGTTCAATGACGATGGAACAATCAAAATGGTTTGCCAAACGCGTAACGGTGGGTTACCAGTTGCCCAAGATGGCTTTGAAACCCCACGTAAAATGCAAGTCATTTCAAGTCAAAATGCTGATCAAACCGCTGGACTTGATTTGGTTAAAGAACCACGGTCTGACTTTTCAGCAATCTTGGTTGGATTTCAACGGATTGGGGCACAAGTTGGATTTGACAATGTCGATGGCTTTGATACTGGAAAAGTCACTTTGGGTCTCTATTACGCGACTGCGGCAAGTTTGGCAAAAGTTCGAATTGTTGTAAATGGCCAAGACTGGTCACTAGTCAATTGTCCGTATACGGGGAGCCGGCATACTTTTGACGGTTATACAAATATTACGTTACAAATGAAACCAGGCAAAGTGAACCATATTGAAATTATTGGCGGTGATGGTGATCTTAGTCTAGAAGCCATTTCAACGCAGACAGTTATGGAAAGGAAGTAGTTGTTTATGCCAGTTGTATTAGCAAGGGTTGATTCACGATTAATTCATGGGGTGGTTGTTACGGACTGGTTCGGTAAATTAAGTCCCAAACGCTACATGGTTATTGATGATGAGATCAGCAAGGATGAAAGTCTTAAGGCGACGATGCGGATGGCTAAGCCGTCGGGGACCGGGATGTCGATTATTGACACGGATAAGGCTATTCATAATTTTAAGAACGGTAACTATGATACTCAACGAGTGTTTGTGCTAGTTAAAGATCCGGCAACGCTGATTAAGTTGATTGATGCAGGCGTTGAGATTCCTAAAGTCGACGTCGGTATTATCTTTATGGGCGAAGGTAAAACGAAGGTTTCAAGTTACGTGGCAATGGGACCAGACGACGTTCAGAAATTAAAGACCATCCAATCAAAGGGGGTCCCAGTCGTACTTCAGTATATTCCTAATGATCCAGAAGAACCGATTGAGCGTTATTACGACAAGGTAAAATAGAAAGGGTGAAACATAATGCCAGTTGTACTACAAAATTGCTTAATAACATTATTTGCATTTATTTGGGGAATTGATACCGTTGGTTTTCAAGTTATCAACGTTTTAACGCCGTTAGTTGTTGGTGCGATTACAGGAAATTGGACAGAAGCCATTACGATTAGCGGGACCTTCACGTTAATGGGGTTAGGAGCCGTTTCAATTGGTGGTTCCTCGGTACCAAATTATGGCCTAGCTGGTTTGATTGGATCGTACATTGCCATTCGTTCTGGAACTGGATTAAATACGGCCATTGCCATTGGTATTCCAGTTGGATTATTAGCCATTCAATTAGATATTTTAGTAAAGACATTGATGAACTTCGTTGCCTCACACGCTGAACACTTGGCTGACGAAGAGAAGTTCCAGCAGATGAATCGTTTCTTATACCTTGGTCCTATTATGTATGGCTTGGAAATTGCGATTCCAACTGGCATTGTAGCGTTCATGGGTACTGACGTTGTTAAAGCGATTTTAGCGTTCTTCCCAAAGTGGTTCATGAGTGGTTTATCAATTGCGGGGGCAATGCTTCCAGTTGTCGGGATTGCGATCTTGTTACACTACATGCCAATTAAGCGTTACTTTAACTACTTGGCGATTGGTTTTTTAGCTGCTGCCTACTTACAATTACCAGTTTTAGCAATTTCTATTCTAGGTGCAGCCTTTGCTTTCAAGACCTATGTTGATTCAAAGAAGCAAAATGCTGCAGCGGCAACCGCCGATAATTCTAATCAGGGAGATGATTACGATGAATGAACCAGTCAAATTAACGAAGCGTGATAAGGAAAAAGTCTTCTGGCGGTATACCATTGTCGCAAATAGCCTATTTAACTACGCATCAATGGAAGCGCCATCTTTAGTGTACGCGTTAAGTCCAGCGTTACGTACGATTTACAAGGATAACAAGGAATATAAAGCATCTTTAAAGAATCAATTTAAGTACTTCAATACCACGCCAATCATGGCTGAATCACTGATTGGGGCTTCACTAGCCATGGAAGAAAAAGATGGGACTAAGGCGTTGGAACCAGTTCAGTCGTTAAAAACATCCTTAATGGGACCCTTTGCAGGTATTGGTGACTCTGTATTTAACGTCATGATGAACACGATTATTGGGTCAATTACTGGTTCGCTAGCACTGTCTGGTAATTTAGTCGCACCTCCATTAATTGGTTTTGTCTGGGCCATGATTATGTTATTCGGGGTCAAACGCCCATTGTTCTATGGTGGTTACAATTCAGGGATTGCGATTGTTGAACGTTTTGGGGATCAACTAAGTCGTTTGACAGACGCCGCTTCTGTTTTAGGGATTACCGTAGTTGGGTCATTAATTCCAACGGTTATTAAGCTTGAGACTGGCTTGCAAATGAAGACTGGGAAAGTTGTGACGCATGTTCAGGCTGATATGTTAGATAAGATTATGCCCGCATTGCTACCACTAGTTGTGACGTTTGCAATTTATAAGTTGCTGGATAACAAAAAATGGACGCCAACAAAATGTATTTTCTTAGTGATTGCGCTGTCCCTAGTTTGTGCCTTCTTTGGCATTTTAACTGTACCAAAGTAAGGAGCGGATATTTCATGAAAAGACAAATCATAATTGCCTCGCACGTTGGGTTAGCACGTGGCATGAAAGAAACCCTGCAATTCTTATCCGGGCAGGCTCAAGATGTCGATGTGCTGTGTGCTTATACGGATAATGAACCGTTAATCCCAACGGTTGATAAATTAATGAATCAGTATCGTGATACTGATCAGGTGATTGTTTTTACGGATCTTTTACCAGGAAGCGTTAATCAAGCGTTTTATAAATATCGTGAGTGGGCAAACGTTAAGATTATTACTGGTATGAATCTTCCACTAATTTTAGGCGTCGCACTAGCCGCACCTGGTCAGATTCTTGATGACCCGCAATTACAAAAATTAATTACGGAGGCCCAACAACAAATTATTTTAATGAACGAATACGTGCCAGTTGTTGATGAAGAGGATGAGTAAAAGTGCAAAATAAGATTGTTGCTGCTTGTTTTGATCTAGATGGGACTTTGCTAGATTCCAACGGGCGTATCTCGCCAGCCAATGTTAGTGCGCTTCAGTCCTTGAACCAAAATGGTATCGCAGTTGTATTGGCATCTGGACGTCCAATTGAATCATTAGCGCTTTTTAGTCAGGACGTGTTGCATCTGGACACATTTAAGATTGGTTTTAATGGTGCGATTGTTGCAAATCAACACGGTAAAGTGCTTGCGATGGAATTGATCAATAATCAAGATGTGATTGAAGTGACGCGATTGGCCCAGCAATTGGGGATTAACGTTAACTTTTCAACGCCCACTAAATGGATCAACTTTTCGGTGCAAGTAAACGATGACCGGGTGGATAAGTATAATGAAACGCTGACAGAAATTAGATGCCACTCGCTTGCGCAATTGCAACTGTTAATGGATGATCGGCCAATAAAGGTTTTAAAAGTCGGGATGCACATCGTTGATCAAAAGAAACTTTGGGTGATGAAGGCAGCAATGCAAGGTATGGCTTTGAACGTTGTACAGTCGGACCGTGAATTCTTAGAAGCAACGCGTCGTGGAATTTCTAAATACAGTGGTTTTCAGCAACTCGGTAAAGTGTATAAGTGGCAAGCCGACCATGCATTGGTATTTGGCGATTACGAGAATGATTATGAATTGATCCAACGGGCTAAGTATGGTGTCGCAATGGCAAATGGATTGGCTAAATTGAAGTCCGTTGCGTGGCAAGTCGCGCCCACAAATGATGAAGATGGAGTTGCTCAGATTATTAATAAGTATGACTGGGTTATGCCGGTAAAGGAGGAATAGATTTTGAGATATGGCGGAATTGAAGCAGGCGGAACTAAGTTTGTCGTTGCGATTAGTGATGAACACCAACGGATCATTAAGCAAATCCGCATTGATACTGAAGCCCCAGCAGTAACGATGCCAAAAGTCGTTGAATTCTTTCAGGACAACCCAGTAAGTGCGATTGGCATTGGCTGCTTTGGCCCAATTGATATTGATCCTCAGTCGCTCAACTATGGGTATATTACCGAAACACCCAAAGTGGGATGGCGAAACTTTAACTTTTTGAACGTTCTTAAGCAGGCGCTGAATGTGCCGATGTATTGGACAACGGATGTTAACGTGGCCGCCTGGGGTGAATATTGTTTGGGGGCTGGAAAAAGTAGTCAGCACCTGTTCTACAGTACTGTTGGTACCGGAATTGGCGGTGGTATGATCAATAATAATCAGTTTTATCAAGCACGTAGTCATCCAGAAACTGGTCATATTCCGGTTCGCCGATATTATGAAGATAATTATAAAGGAAGCTGTGCGGTCCACGGTGACTGTTTGGAAGGCTTAGCAGCGGGACCTGCGATTGAAGCACGGGCAGGTGTCAAAGCTAAGAAAATTGCTAGCGATGATGATCTGTGGCAGCAGGAAGCCTATTACTTAGCTCAGGCTTGTATGACCTATACGTTATTATACGCGCCGGAGAAAATCGTTCTGGGCGGTGGCGTTTCTAATCAAGCGCAATTGTTTCCACTAATTCGGAAGAGTTTTGAGCATCAACTTAAAAATTATGTTGACGTTCCTCCGCTAGAACAATACATTGTCCACGCTGAGTTAGGTGACCAAGCTGGAATTGTTGGTGCCTTATTATTGGCGGAAAAAGTCTATAACGGTTAATTTATGAAGGACATACCAAGGTTTAAGATTGGTGTGTCCTTTAGCTATTGTTGGTGAAGATATTTAGGCCTAAATAATTGCTGTTATGAGTAGATAGGTGGGGACATGAACTCGAAAAAATAAGTTATAGGATAATATAATTAAACGAGAAAATTTACAACATTGGTATATGCCAATGTATGACTGTCGATGCAATAATCGTGAAAGAAATCGTAAAATTGGTATCGTGAAAATCGCTGGTGATTAGCGTCTTGTCAGTATTCCTAATACAAAAAAATTAATGAAAACCCCTTGAAACTGAAATAAACAGGTCCATACTGAGGTTGTAGAATTGAAACCGCTTTTTTACAGCGGTCATAAAGTTGGAGGGGTTTTAATAATGGCAACTGTCGAATTAAAAAATAAAAAAATTAGTGCTGTGATCAGTTTACTAGGAGCTGAAATTCAAAGTGTGACTCGGACTGATGATGGATTTGATTATATTTGGAACGATACCACTGGAAAGTACTGGGGTCGCCACGCGCCCGTTTTATTCCCTATCATTGGTCAAATTAATCAAAACACTTATTATTTTGATGGCAACAAGTATGGGTTAACCCAACACGGCTTCTTACGCGACCAAACTTTTGAGATTGTTAGCCAAAGTCAGGATGCAGTTGTCCTGAAGAGTGCTGCCAATGCTGATACTAAGGCCAAATTCCCGTTTGATTACCAAGTCACGATTAGTTATCAATTAGACGATAGCGCGCTTAAGGTTGAATTTAACGTTGAAAACCTAGACCAGAAGACGATGTACTACTCATTAGGCCTTCATCCTGGATTCAATACGACCGGCGACTTTGCTAACTACCGGTTGAAGTTTGATCCAGCCGTAACTGAATTGGAAAATCAGGAAGTTGACCCTGCGCCACTATTGAGTGGTAAAACGCACATGGTCAAGTTGACTAATGGTGAATACGCCTTGAATCATGACAAGTTGGATGCCGGCTTGATTGTCTTTTCCGCGAAGGGTCTGAAACATGTTCAATTGGTCAGCGCCGAAGCTAAGCACGCGGTTGAGTTGAACCTTAACGATTTCCCATACTTTGCCATCTGGTCACCTGAAAAGAAGAATGCTGATTTCGTCTGTGTTGAACCATTCAATGGACTCCCAGACGTTTACGGCGACCCCGAACAGCTCCAAGATAAGAAGGCAGTTAACACGTTAGCCGCTGGTAAAACGGATGTATTTGGGACTGAAATCAAATTTTCATAGCTAAGTCGTTTGCTTAATATTGTAAAGTTCCTGGATAATAGATATCTAGGAACTTTTTTTTGTTGCGAAAAAATAGAATGATTTTCTGGAATTAAAATAATTCTTATGAATCGTATGAACGTACCGATACATAGCAGGAACAGGGGCCCTGGCCGTATTAATAAAGCGTATCGATTGATAATTAGTATACCAATTTAAAAAGTTGTTGAAAAATATGTGAATTAACCATGAACGCGCTTTCATGTATATTTGTTTATGAAGAAAAGGAAATGAACAAATAAGGAGCGATTTTTAATGAGTGAGTCATGGATTAATATTTCAAAACGAGTATACGTTGTCACTGGTGGATCTTCAGGTATTGGGAATGCCATTGTCACTGAATTATTAAACAATGGTGCGGTTGTTTACAATGCTGATTTAAAGGAAGGCGAATTAAAGAACGCTAATTTGCACTTCGTTGAAACCGACGTTACTGATCAAAAAGCCGTTGATGCTTTAGTTGACCAAGTTGTCGAAGAACAAGGCCACATTGATGGATTAGTTAACAACGCTGGTATCAACTTACCACGGTTATTAGCCGATGCTGATGATCCTCATGGGCAGTATGAATTTACTGAAGGTAACTTTGAAAAGATGTTCGCTGTCAACGTTAAGAGTGTCTTCCTAATGTCTCAAGCAGTAACGCATCAATTTGAAAAGCAAAAGCGTGGGGTCATCGTTAACATGTCTTCCGAAGCTGGTTTGGAAGGGTCACAAGGCCAAAGCGTTTACTCAGCAACTAAGGGTGCCATCAACGGATTCACTCGTTCATGGGCTAAAGAACTCGGGGAACATAACATCCGCGTTGTTGGGGTTGCACCTGGCATCATGGAAGCAACTGGTTTACGGACTTTGTCATATGAACAATCATTGGCTTACACACGTCATAAGACAGTTGAAGATATTCGGGCTGGCTACAAGAGCACGACGACAACACCATTGGGTCGTAGCGGTAAGCTTTCTGAAGTAGCTGATGCAGTGAACTACTTACTATCAGACCGCGCAAGTTACATTACTGGTGTCACGATCAACATCGCAGGTGGTAAGAGTCGCGGCTAGCCCCAGCGTTTAAAAGGGGATAGGTGGAATAATGGATAGACAGAATTTTGAAATGTTGAACTTTTTTATTAATAATGATGCGCTAACGTTACGAGAACTTCAGACCCATTTTTCAATTTCAAGAGTGACCATTACCAAAAACATTCGGGAAATTAATGATTATTTAGATGGCGTTGCCAAAATTAATATTAATCAATCAAAATTCTATTTAGTAATTAAAGATTATTCCGCCATTGCTAAATTACAAACGAATTTTTTAAAGCAGGATCTCGACTTTAACGATCCCGCCAAACGTCAGGCAACCATCTTAAAGGAACTGTTGAAAAACATTAATGGGTACGTGATCGTGGATGACTTGGCAGATGCTTTAGTCGTCAGTCGCGGAACTATTAACAAAGATTTACGGGCTTTAAAAACGGCCCTGGCGTTCTACGATGTCAAGATTGAAACTAAAACCAACCGCGGGATGCATTTGAAAGCCGATTCAGACTACAAATACGCCGTTATTACGCGGAACTTGGTTGGCAAGTATTATGAATTGGAAGCAACTTGGGATAGTCCAACGGATGTGAAATTAACCAATTTGATCCAGCAACTGGACTTCAACACTGATACGGTCATGGCAATTAAACGCAATATCGCCGTCATTAAGTGGTTACGCAAATATGAAATTCAAATTGACGCGCGGGTCCCGCATTACCATCAGTTACTTTCGGATGACGCGACGGCATCTTTACGTGAGTTGATTACGGAAATGATCAGTAGTTCACTCAGTCCAGGAGAATGGGATTTCATTTCGTACCCGTTTAACATCAAGAAGCTCAACGCCGATGACGATGAGCTGGTTAAGTTAGCTTTAACGGATGTTGACCACCTGATGCAAGTTGTCTTTCCAATTATTAAGCAAAAGTTTGATGTTAATTTAGACTTCAAACGGTTGTTGATGGAATTACGTTATCACCTGTTATTCTTGATTAATCGTGCCATCTTCGGTGTTAAAACTGAAGGCTTCATTTCAGTGGACATGCTTAACAAGTATCCCGTTTCAACTGAACTGGCGCAGTTGAGCCTTTCATCGATTGCGCAAAAGCTGAACGTCAAAATTAGGACCCAAGAAGTGGGCTACTTGACCGTCTATTTCCAAATGGAATTAGAAGAATACATGTCAGCACCAGTGATCCACCGGGTGGCATTAGTTAAACCAATTAGTAATAGTATGAAGAAATTTATCACCGAACAACTGAAAGAGCTGCTAAACGATGATTTACAGATTGACATTTTTAATTCTGAAAGTGATCTAGAAAAAAGTCCTGAAAAGTATTTACTAATTTTTTCCAATAGTTTTTTAACCGGCAATGTCCTAATTCAACATGCGCCGATCATCCGCTTAAATTCCGTGTTCAATCAAGGCACCTTACGAGAGCGATTGCAGATTTCGTTAGTTGATGAAGCGGTTAAGCGGGGATTATGTAAGTTCGATGTGACGCATTTTACTGGTAAGTCGACGTATACTGCCGGGGTCAAGCAGCTGATCAATCAAGAAATTGATTGTGGTCAGTTAACCCACGAGTTCCTTACCGATTGGGCGAAACGGGAAGAGCTTTCCAGCAGTATTTTCGGTGATGGGGTCGCGTTACCCCACGTGATTGATAAATCCGGGTTGAACCGCATCTTGGTCACCGTGGGATTGTTCGAAAAACCGGTTGTCTTTGATAATCAAAAGGTCAACGTGGTCTTTCTAGTCGCAATTCCCAATAAGTTAGATGCCGAACTCAGCCGCATCTTATCGCAAGTGTATGACTTAATTAGAAGCATTGCTGCTAATAGCAATATATTCAATAATTTAAAGAATTATGATGACAATCGTGGCTTGATTCAGTTAATGGAGGCGATTTAATGTTAATTTACTTCGGAATTATTTTAGTAGGCGCCTTCCTATTCCAAGGGGTCTTGGGTTTAAAACAAATCAAGAATTTTTCAAAAACGTTCCATCAGTTACGGGTCTTAGCCCCCGTTGCCATTGGGAAAAATCCTAAAAAGTTGCGTGCAGGGACGTTGATTCTAGTTGCTGTTAAAGATGACGGCACAATTGCGGAAGCACAGATGATGAAGGGCGTGACCATCTTTGCAAAGTTCAAAGAAGTGAAAGCGCTTCGTAATCAAAACCTTGCCGAAATTGCGGCGTCGTACGATCAATTAAAGCAGTTTGATAAGTTGACGCGGGTTTGCTTATTAGATGCTTACAAGAATTACATCAACTATAAAGTTAATAAGTTGAAGCCAGAAGATTTCGATGGATCAGTTAAGATTTGGAGTTTACCGATGGTCGACAAGCTTAAGTCAATCTACTACAAAGCCATTGGTAACCGACGGAAAAAACAAATGAATTAAAAGGAGCATCGATATTATGAAAGTAGTTACAGATTTAGCTTCAGGGTTTATGGGCCTCTTCCAAAGTGGGGGTAAAACACTGGTTGGTTGGATGACTTCCATTATTCCAGTTGTCCTCTTACTGTTAGTCTTAATGAACGCAATTATTGCCTTTGTTGGGGAAAAGAAGATGGCGGCACTCGCCAAAGCTTCAGCAAAGAATCCAGTGACACGTTATTTGATTTTGCCATTCGTCTCAGCGTTTATGCTCGGGAACCCAATGGCCCACTCCATGGGTCGGTTCTTACCTGAATACTACAAGCCAAGCTGGTACGCGGCGATTGCGCAATTCTGTCACACTAGTAACGGGGTCTTTCCACATATTAACCCGTCAGAATACTTTATCTGGTTAGGGATTGCACAAGGGGTCCAAAAATTAGGATTAAATACGATGGATTTAGCCATTCGGTACATGCTAGTCGGGATCGTCATGAACTTTATCGGTGGTTGGATTACCGACTTTACGACGGCGTACGTTTGCAAGCAACAAGGAATTTCACTTTCTAAGAAAGTTGAATTCGCCGGCTAGTTAAAAGAGAGCGAGGGTCATGACAATGACAAAAGAATATCGGAGTATTAAAGTTGTTAAAGGTTCTGGTGGTTGGGGCGGCCCGCTGACCATTACCCCAACGGCTGAAAAGCATAAGTTTATATACATTACAGGTGGGAACAAACCTGCAATCGTTGATAAGATTGCTAAGTTAACTGGAATGCAAGCAGTTGATGGTTTTAAGACTTCCATTCCAGATGAAGAAACGGCATTAGCGATTGTTGACTGTGGTGGGACGCTACGTTGTGGGATCTACCCTAAGAAGGGTATCAAAACAATTAACGTTTTACCTACTGGGAAGAGTGGCCCGTTAGCCCAATTCATGAACGAAGGAAACTATGTTTCTAACGTTGATTTGGACCAAATCACGTTGGCAGAAGATAGTGACGTTGAAGCTGAAAAGGCAAACGAAAATGAAAGCGCTGCCGAAGTTGCTGAAGAAACGACGGATGACGGCTCTAAGTTTGATAATTCTAAGACCTTAACGGCACAAACTAAAAATCCTGGTATCTTAACTAAAATCGGGATTGGCGCTGGGCGAGTCGTTGCAACCTTTAACCAAGCCGCAAAAGATGCGGTCCAGACCGTTATCAACACGATTATTCCTTTCATGGCTTTCGTTGCACTGATTATTGGTATTATTAATGGTTCTGGGATTGGTAAGGCCTTTGCAAGTGTCATGGAACCATTGGCTGGGAATGTTTGGGGCCTGATGATCTTAGGTTTCATCTGTTCACTACCATTCTTATCACCATTATTAGGACCCGGAGCCGTTATTGGCCAAGTTATTGGGACTTTGATTGGTGTTGAAATTGGTAAGGGTAATATCCCACCACAGTACGCTTTACCAGCACTGTTTGCCATTAACACCCAAAACGGTTGTGACTTTATCCCCGTTGGTTTAGGATTGGCTGAAGCTGATTCTAAGACCGTTGAAGTCGGGGTACCATCAGTCTTATACAGTCGGTTTATTAATGGTGTGCCACGGGTATTCGTTGCTTGGATTGCAAGTTTTGGTTTGTATTCGAAATAAATAGAGGAAAGAATTTGAAGGTGGTCTGAATGATGACAAAAGAAAGAACGGTTTATTCAACGAAGGTTGTTGAAGTTGGGGCAGAATCAGAAGATTTTAAGTCAATCAAAATGGCAATTTTATTTGGGGATGAGGCACCGGATGCTTTACGGCCATCTTGCTTCATCGTTAAAGTGGAACCAATTAAGGAACAGATTGTCAGTGGGATGATTTTGAAAGTCGATGACAGTGAATACACGATTACGGCGGTTGGTAATGAAGTTCAAACCAACTTAGGTCGCTTAGGCCACACCGCAATTAGCTTCACGGGTGCCACTGATGCTAAACTAGCAGGATCGCTGTACACTTCCGAAGGTGATTATCCAGACTTTAAAGTGGGTAGCACGATTCAAATTATTGCTAGATAGTTGTTTAGGATAACTACGAGTGTAAGATTCGTAACTAACTATTAGTGAAGTACTTCGTAAGGAAATCAATTCATTTTTGAATTGATTTCCTTTTTTGGGCCTGAAGTTTAAAATAGCTGCAAGTACAAAAGCATAATCAGTCTCTGTAATTTTGTCGGATTGGTTAGAGTGACATGATCTTAGGTTCATCCTTTTTTTAGAAATTATTTGAAGGTGGTACTCGATTAAGGATAGGTACTTGTTGCGTTCTTTAACTGCTGCATAATGTATACACACTTCTGTTACATCCAAAATGGTGTTGGAGTTTTGCCTGTATTATGTCATGTGTGTGATAGAAGACCAGGCTGTAGGTTCTTTGAGGCTAGGTTCTTTGAGGCTAGGTTTCTTTAGAATAAACAGATAACTGGAGTGACTTTGATATTCAAAAAGCGCTATGAGTTCATAATGAATTCATAGCGCTTTTTTGGATGGCCAATTTTCCATATCAATTGAATATGAATGGGAAATTAGTGTTGAATCATGAAAATTCAAAAAGAATATAGTGAGAAAACGATGATGATAGTAAAATTAAATGACTTGCCGTTTAGCTAAATAACAAAACTTTGCAAAATGTTTTGCAGAATTTACATTGTAAAACAAGAAGCGGGTTGAATGTTATGTTAGCTCAGCAAAGTAGTGAATAAAATCACAAGATGAAGGATTATTATATTTCAACAGCCACATTGTGTACCTTGAAGGCCTTTGCAAAAGGCTCTGGTAGCTGGCCATTGGTGATAAAACAATCGATGGTATCAAAGTTAGCAGTTTTATAGGTCGTGGTTAGGTTAAGCTTTGAGTCATCGGCAACAAGGATTGTTTTGTGGCAATGGGACATGCTCTTTTTTGAGACTGTGACTTCACTAAAATCGTGATTAGTAATGCCGGAATTTAACGAAATTCCACCACATCCAAAGAAACCAATATCCATGTAAATGTCGCTCAATGCTTGCATAGTCAACGCACCAGATAATGAACGTTCTGTTTTCCGCAGATCCCCACCCAATAAGATTACTTTCTTTCCAGGGATTGGTGCCAGGGTTGAGGCAACTGGTAGTGATTCTGTGACTACTGTGATATCAAGATTGCTCTGGCTGAGTGCTTTGGCAATAAAAAACGTTGTTGTCCCGTAGTCGATAAAAATGGTCATGTTCTGCTCAACATGTTTAATGGCTTTTCTGGCAATTGCCATCTTCTCTTTACGGTGCTGTGTTGCGCGTTTTTCGTACTCATCTTCTACCACTGTACGATCAACAGCGCCTCCGTGGACCTTCTTAATTACCCCTTGTTCATCAAGATAATACAAGTCCTGACGAATTGTTTCACGTGTCACCCCTAATTCATCACTTAGCTGAGTAATTCTTACTGAGTGTTCCTTTTTAATCTTCTCTAAAATAGTATCTCGACGCTCATATGGCCCCATGATTTCTTCACATCTTTCCTACGATATAGTTTTGAAAGTATACTTCTAATCCCATAATAATTATACGGACAAAAAAATTGGTTAAGCAAATAGTTGCCTTTGATAAGGCGTTTGTAAAAACTTACTGATATTGCATTTTTCTTGCTTTTATCAAAATATATCTTTTCTTTTTAGCTATTTTACCATAAAAACAAATAAAAAAAGATATTGCAAAATATTTGCAAAGTATTATACTGGTTCTTGTAAGCGATTACATAACATCAGGAGGCACTATTATGAGTGAATTAGGTACTGTTAAAAAGATTATGTCGAAGACTTATCGGTTGGTTGCACCAGGCGATATTAAAGAAGAACACATTGAAAGAGATTTGAAAGATGGCTGGGTTGATGTTCAACCAGTTATGGCAAGTGTTTGTCACGCGGATGATCGGTACTTTGGTGGACAACGTCGCCCAGAAGCGTTGAAGAAGAAGTTGCCAATGGCTCTTTTGCATGAAGGTATTGGGACTGTTAAGGAGAGCATGAGTGATGACTTTAAAGTAGGTCAACGAGTTGTCATTGCACCTAACGTTCCAGGTTACATTCTTAGAGGAACTAAGAAGACCGAAACTATTCCTGATAATTACAGTAAAGATGCAGCGTTTATTAGTAGTGGTCATGATGGGATTGCGCAAAGCGATTTAGTTCATCCAGAGAGTTGTCTTATTCCAATTCCTGACAATGTTCCTGATGAAATTGCCGTCTTAGCCGAAGTAAGTACGGTTGGCTACCATGCATCTAGTCATGTTGCTGATATTTTGAAGAAGCCAAATGTTAAGGTTGCATTATTTGGCGATGGCCCAGTTGGATTTATGGCAGCGGCTGTATTGCATTATGTATGGGGAATTAGCAAAGAAAACCTAACAGTATTTGGTGCAATGAAGGATCGTTTGAGCAAGTTTGATTTTGCTACTCAAGAAATGAGTACGGAATATGATTTTGATGCAGCTGATGAACAGTTTGATGTAATTTTCGAAGCGACCGGTGGCAGATTCAGTTCAGTTGCTATTAATGAAGGAATTAAAGTCATTAAGCGCACAGGGAGTTTCGTATTGATGGGCGTTACAGAAGACTTAGTACCAATCGATACACGTGATGTCCTTGAAAAAGGTTTGAAGATGTACGGTACTAGTCGTTCAACACCAGCTGATTTTAAAGTTGTTATTAATGCGATGAGTGAAAGTGCAGAATATCGTGAAACGTTACGGACGTTGTTGCCTGCTCATAAAACAAGTATTTCAAGTGCGGCAGATTTGACCGACGCATTTAACGCTATTTTGAAAGAAAAGGCTTGGAACAAAGCAATGCTCGAATTTAAGTGGTAGAAGGTAGGAATACATTATGGTTGGAATTGTAATTGCAACACATGGAAAATTAGCAGATGGTTTATTGGATGCCGCATCACTCATCATTGGAGAACAAGAAAATGTGTTTACGATTGGTCTGAACCATGGTGATGACATTACCACTTTCGGTGAGAAATTAGCAGAAGGTGTCGATAAGGTAAACGATGGTGACGGTGTCTTAATCCTCGCCGACTTATTTGGTGCTAGTCCGTATAATCAAGCTGCATTAGCAGGAAGAAAATTAGACGGTGTTTCGTATGAGTTACTTACAGGCGTTAATTTACCAATGTTAATTCAAGCACTGAATGATCGAATGTTAGGTTCCAGTTTGAAAGAAATGAAAGCGGATGCATTGCAAACTGGGACTGAAGGTATAATTGATTTCTTTGCAAAATTTAGCAAAGAAAAGTAGAAATGGAGTGATTTAAATGTCAGAAGTAGTATTAGCACGTATTGATGATCGCTTAATCCACGGCCAGGTTATGACTGCTTGGCTTCAATATACTGGTGGTAATCATATTGTAATTATTGATGAAGAAACTGCTAAAGATGATTTTCTTAAAACAGTTATGGAAATGTCTGTTCCCGAGGGTGTTAAGTTAGATATTTTTGGTATTGATGATGCCGCAGAATTTTTAATTAATGATAATGATGATGAAAAGCTATTATTGCTAGCCAAAACACCTGCAGTTTATTACGCACTGATTGAAAAGGGCGTCAAGCTTGATGAAATTGTTGTTGGTGGCATGGGTGCCGCTAAAAATAGAAGTAAGTTCTACAAAAATATCTCTGCATCAGAAGATGAAAAAGTAATTTTTGGAAAAATAATTGATGCAGGAACTTCTATGAAAGTACAGATTGTGCCAAGTGATAAATCTACTGACGTATCAGGACTACTTAGTTAGTGTAAAGGAGAGTTTATTATGACAATACATCTCTGGCAAGCATTTTTAATCGGGGTAGTTTATTATCTCGGACAAATGGGGACCCCATGGGTTTCTTTAGCTGGTACTCATACCATTATGCGTCCGTTAGTCAATGGTGCATTAGTTGGATTAATTATGGGTGATCCGGTGACGGGGACTATTTATGGTGCTGCCATTCAATTGCCATTCTTAGCATGGATTGGTGCTGGTGGTGCGGTTCCAATGGATACAGCTTTAGCTGGTACTCTAGGAACTGCATTAGGGATGGCTTCAGGAGTTTCACCAACTGTTGCGATTACGTTGGCAGTTCCGATTAGTTTGATTGGTACGATGATTTGGGTCTTGCATATGACCGTTGATATTACTTTTGTTCATATGGCAGATAAGGCAGCGGATGAAGGTAATATTAACCGAATTAATTTCTTGCATGTCTGGCCACCTCAGATCACAATGTTCATTTTCTCAGTTGTTCCAGCAATGTTAGCAGCTTATTATGGGGCTGGTCCTGTTAAGAGTATTATTAGCGGACTAAGTGGTACTCCATTACATGTTTTGACAGTTATCGGTGGTTTACTCCCAGCCTTAGGTATTGCAATGAACTTACGAGCTATGACCGCTAAAGGTACGTTAGTGTTCTTCTTACTTGGTTTCATGGTTGTTGAATACTCTAAGATGGATATTTTACCAATCGCCGTCTTTGCTGCAATTATCGCCTATGTCTACACTAGACTATCTATGAAAAAAGGGAGTGAACGAGCATGAGTGAACGCCCAGTAGAAAATGAAACAGTAGAAAACGAACCAGCAAAAAAGAAACTATCAAAAAAAGAAGTTGTTCGAGCTTTCTGGCGTTGGACTTTCTTCTCACATGCCAACTACAACTATGAACGGTTGCAAGCAACTGGGGTTATTCACGCTCTTTCCCCTATTTTGAAGCATTTGTACGGTGACGATGAAGAACAAATGAAAGAAGCACTTCAGCGTCACATGGAA
The DNA here is from genome assembly GCF_001438845.1 of Lactiplantibacillus xiangfangensis. Taxonomy (GTDB): domain Bacteria; phylum Bacillota; class Bacilli; order Lactobacillales; family Lactobacillaceae; genus Lactiplantibacillus; species Lactiplantibacillus xiangfangensis. Next base: position 84,245 of record NZ_JQCL01000029.1, on the reverse strand, counting down.
TTCTTTAACACTGAACCTCACTTTGGTGGTGCCATCTTGGGTATGACCATTGCCATGGAAGAAGAGAAGTCGAATGGTGCCCCTATTACTGGTGGAACTATTAATGGCTTAAAGACTGGTCTTATGGGACCGTTAGCTGGTATTGGTGATACTTTATGGCAAGGGACGTTAATTCCAATTTTACTTTCCTTTACGGTTACTTTTGGTGCTAAAGGTAATGTCTTTATGGGGCCAATCCTCTTTGCCTTACTGCATTTAAGCATTATTTGGGGTATTGGTTACCTTTCATGGATGCAAGGTTACACTTTAGGTAAAGAAGGGATCGCGAAAGTTTTAAAGGGGTCACTTTTACCGACTGTTATGACGTATGCGCAATGTTTGGGACCAATAGTTATCGGTGCACTTTCAGCGTCATTTGTTAAAGTTTCTACACCATTAAAGCTAGACTTAGGTAAAGAAGTCCTTAAAGTTCAATCTGGGATCTTAGACAAATTGATTTTAGGCCTATTACCTTTAGGAATTACCTTACTTGCATACTATTTGTTGAAACGTAAATTCAAACCAACGACAGTTGTTCTTATTTTAATGGCAATTGGGCTAGTTGGTGGGATGTTCTATATTATTTAAATTTTCAGGAGTGATCAATGATGAAAATTGCACCTTCAATTTTGAGTGCTGATTTCTGTAACTTAAAACATGATATCGAACTAGTTGAAAAAGCTGGCGTAGAGTATTTACATGTTGATGTTATGGATGGACACTTTGTACCAAATATCACTTTTGGTCCAAGTGTTGTTGCTGACATTCGAAAGAATACAAATTTAGTCTTAGATTGCCATTTGATGATTGAGAATCCTGAACAGTACATTGAAGACTTTGCTAAGGCCGGTGGGGATATTTTAACAATTCACGTTGAAAGTACTCGCCATATCTATCGAGCGTTACAACTAATTCATGATAACAATGTTAAGGCTGGGATTGTTCTAAACCCAGGGACACCGTTAGCTGAAATTGAGCCAGTATTACCTTTAGTGGATCAAGTTCTTGTAATGACAGTTAACCCAGGTTTTGGTGGTCAAACATTTATTCATGATATGGTCAAAAAGATTCAGAAGTTGAAGGAAATTAAGGATCAAAATAAGTATTCCTTTGATATTGAAGTTGATGGGGGAATCAATGATAAGACACTAGTTGACTGCTATAAAGCAGGAGCAAATGTTTTTGTGGCTGGTTCCTTTGTTTACGATGCTGAGGTACCTAAAAAGCAAGTTGAATTATTAAAAAATGCAGTAAAGAATATCTGATATTGAAGGGATGAAAAAAATGATTGAATCAGGGAAAAATATGACAGTTGATTATTCGTCTGACGAATATTTGAAACGTGTTGATGCGTATTGGCGGGCAGCCAACTACATTTCAGTTGGTCAACTCTATTTGTTAAACAATCCGCTATTGAAGGAACCTTTAAAGGCTTCGGATGTTAAAGTTCATCCGATTGGTCATTGGGGGACAATTGCAGGGCAAAACTTCATCTATGCCCATCTAAACCGTGCAATCAATAAGTACGGTTTGGATATGTTTTATATCGAAGGTCCCGGTCATGGTGGCCAAGTGATGGTTTCTAATTCGTACTTAGATGGTACCTATACAGCAACTTATCCGAAGATTACCCAAGATACTGCAGGGATGAAGAAGTTGTTTAAACAGTTCTCCTTCCCAGGTGGGGTTGCTTCACATGCTGATCCCAAAACTCCTGGTTCAATTCATGAAGGTGGCGAACTTGGCTACTCTATCTTACATGGCGCTGGTGCCGTTCTTGATAATCCAGGTTTAATTGCTGCTACCGTTGTTGGTGATGGTGAATCTGAAACTGGCCCATTGGCAACCTCTTGGCAAGTTAACAAGTTCTTGAACCCAATCAATGATGGGACTGTATTACCAATCTTAAACTTAAACGGTTTCAAGATTTCTAATCCAACAGTGCTATCACGTGAATCACATGAAGAACTTGAAGATTACTTCAAGGGCTTAGGTTGGGATCCGCATTTTGTTGAAGGTACTGACCCTGCTAAGATGCACAAGATTATGGCAGAAGAGTTGGATAAAGTCATTGAAGAAATCCATGCAATTCGTAAGAATGCTAAGGATAACAACGATGAATCTCGTCCAAAGTGGCCAATGATTGTATTCCGTGCACCTAAAGGCTGGACTGGTCCTAAGACTTGGGACGGTGAACCAATTGAAGGTTCTTTCCGTGCTCACCAAATTCCAATTCCTGTTGATCGTAATCACATGGAACATGCTGATAAGCTAGTTGCTTGGCTCAAATCATACAAACCAGAAGAATTATTTGATGAAAATGGTACTTTGAAGCCTGAAATTGCTGCAATTATTCCTAAAGGCCAAGCACGTATGGCAGCTAACCCTGTCACAAATGGTGGGAAATTAACCAAAGACTTAATCACACCAAACATTGATGATTATGCATTGGATAATAAGGACCATGGTAAAGACGATGGCTCTGACATGACCGAATTGGGTAAGTATATTCGTGACTTAATTGTTTTAAATAAGGATAATAAGAACTTCCGTGGTTGGGGTCCTGATGAAACCTTATCAAACAAATTAGGCGCTGCCTTTGAAGATACCCGTCGTCAATGGATGGAACCAATTCATGAACCAAATGATGCTTTATTAGCACCAGAAGGTCGGATTATTGACTCCATGTTATCCGAACACATGGATGAAGGGATGTTAGAAGCATACAACTTAACTGGACGCTATGGTTTCTTCGCAAGTTACGAATCCTTCTTACGGGTCGTGGACTCTATGTTGACCCAACACTTCAAGTGGTTACGGAACTCCCATGAAGAAACCCCATGGCGGGCCGATGTTCCTTCATTGAACGTGATTGCAGCGTCAACTGCATTCCAACAAGATCACAATGGGTATTCACACCAAGATCCAGGTATTATTTCACACTTAGCTGAAAAGAAGACCGAATATGTGCGTGCATACCTTCCAGCTGATGCCAACTCTTTAATTGCTGTCTTTGATAAGGCAATTCAAAGTAAACAGCTTATTAACTTGATTATTGCAAGCAAGCACCCACGTCCACAATGGTTTACCATGACAGAAGCTAAACACTTAGTTCGTGATGGCTTGGGCGTTGTTGATTGGGCAAGTACTGACAATGGTGAAGAACCTGACGTTGTCTTTGCAACTGCTGGTTCAGAACCAACGACTGAAAGCTTGGCTGCCGTATCAATCTTGCACGCTGCCTTCCCTGAAATGAAGATCCGTTTCATTAATGTTGTTGATCTCTTGAAGTTAAAGAAGGACGATCCACGCGGGTTATCCGATGCTGAATTCGATGCCTTCTTTACTAAAGATAAGCCTGTTATCTTTGCATACCACGCTTACGATGATTTAGTAAAGACTATCTTCTTCGATCGTCATAACCATAACTTACACGTCCATGGTTACCGTGAAGAAGGAGACATTACAACACCATTTGATATGCGTGTACGTAATGAACTCGATCGTTTCCACTTAGTTAAGGCTGCATTATTAGCTTCACCAGAATACGCGGTTAAGGGTGCACATCTAATTCAAGAAATGAACAGTGAATTGGACAAACATCACGATTACATTCGCGCTGAAGGTGACGACTTGCCAGAAGTCTCCAATTGGAAATGGACACCGCTAAACTAGAGTTGTTGTAATCAACAGTATTTTATTTGAGACGATATATAAACTCCTTGTGAATTTGCTAAGAAAAGGCGTTCTACTAGTAGACATACGTTTACTGGTAGAACGCCTTTTCATTTATGCCGTTAACATTTCCAAAAGGTCGCTGGGCTGTTGTGGGCGTAACGTAGCTGCAGAGAAATCTGTTGTTGGTAACGCACCCCAAGTAGCGCTGGCAAAGGCCATTTGGGCGTTTTGTGCCGCTTGCATATCGTAGATGGTATCACCAACATAAATTGTTTCAGCTTTAACTAAGTGGTGCTGACGGACGGCATATTCTAGTGGGGCGCCGCTAGGTTTGTGTTCCGTAGTTTTGTCGGCAGTAACGATAATGTTAGAGGTCGTAATTTCAGGGAATGCACCAAGATCACTGTCAACTTCAGCAGCTGTTCGGGAAGTGACGATTCCCGTGTTCAAACCAGCGCTTTTTAATTCAGATAACAGTGGTTGAATGCCTGCAAAAAAATCTAGTTCGTTTTTATGCGTACCAATAGCGACGGTAAACTTCTGGCTGATTTCTTCAATGTGATTAACATTTAAATGTTGCAATATTTTGTCTGTGGGAAGCCCGACTAATCCTCTGACGGTTGCGGCGGAAACATCATGACCGTATTCGGCGATGATTTTGTGTAGGACGTTAGCAGCAATCGTTGCTGAATCAATCAATGTATTATCAACATCAAATAGAACGTTTTTGTATGTCATAAGGGGGTCCTTTCTAGAATTGATTGGGAATCGTTTATATAAATTTTATTGTATCATGAATTTTTTATGTAGGAGAAGGAAGTAGTGGGGGAGTAAAATCGTTTTTGTTGGTAATTATTTTCCTGGCTTAGATTTGTTATGGAGGGAGATGTGGAGCCGAAAAGGAATCAGTCCAATTGAACTGATTCCTTTGCCTATATGAATGTTTCTACCATATAGTTATAAATGTATTCTTTTAAATAGATATTTTATCCTATTTCACATCTTTAACAAATAAAATCAAAATCCCACCGAGTGCTGCAAAGATAAAGGCACCTAAGAATACTGCTGGATAACCACTGATTGGAATTAAAATTGCTGCAAAGATTGGAGCGATTGCTTGCGGTAGTGAGTTTGCAAGGTTATAAACACCTAGGAAAAAGGCTACTCGATTCTTGTCCGGCAAAACCATCAAATTTAATCGGTTATCTAATGAATTCCAAAGACCCATACCAAATCCAGCTAAGATAGCGTATAAAATTAAGCTAAATTCGCTTCGTAAGAGAATGATACTCAATGCACCTAGACCGACAAAAATTGAAGATAGTGCAACGGGCCACTTAACTAGCTTAAACTTGTCAGATAGTGGACCAGCAACGAGGCCTAAGACCAGTGCAAAAACAAACATAATCATATTAATAAGTTGAATTGATGAGGAAGCTGCACCAGTCCCCTTGTGGAAGAAATCTTCCATAATATATAGAAGGTATCCGGAAATCAAAAAGTTACCAATTCCTAAGAACATTTTTACAAGTAAGGTTAGATAGTAGTTACCACCAGTTGACCAACCTGGGAACAAATCCTTGAGCTTAAAATGTTCTTTTTTAGTCTTAGTTTTAGGAAGCTCTTGTCCAATGTTAGAAGGTTCTCGAACGAGAATCGCAGCAAGTAGTGATCCGACAAAGCAGATCAAGCCAAAAATAATGAAGCCTAATTTCAAACGGCCTAGGAATAGGGCGCCGATAACGGCAAATCCATTATTACCAAAAGCCATACCCACACCACCATAAGCACTTGAGGCAGTGCCTTGATGTTTTTCTTCGGCAAAGTCAATCCAGGCGACCATTGGTGCGACAATAAATTGTAGCGCGACGGCAGTAACCATCCAGGTAATAAATAGCCAAATAACACTTGTTGAGAATGATGCCAGAATCATTCCTAATGCAAAGACGGTTGCGCCACCAACAATCCATGGCGTTCTAGCACCAAACCGGGAATGTGTTCGATCGGACAAGTAGCCAGCAACCATATTGGCAATTGCGCATAGAACCATTGCACTAGTGGAGAATAAGGCAACTAAACTAATTTTATTTGCGCTATCCAAGCGTTGAAGCATTGCTGGAATGAATAACGATGATGCTACGATATAAGATCCCAGCCATGTTGCTGGGCCAATTGCTAGAGCTGGTAAGAGACGAAGCAAAGGAATGATAACTTTGTTTGGGCCAGTTTTAATATCCTCTTTTTGCATGATATTAAGTTCTCTTCTTTCTGAATTGAATATTTATCTTTATGAAAAGATTTCAATATTAGCACACTAATAAACGCTAATTGATTTTAGTTAATAGAATTGCTTGGTAAGGTTTGCGTGGAATATGGAAATAGTGGTTTTTATCTATGCGTTCATTGAGTTTGGTGCTAGTCATATTCCATGTATCGATTACTTGTGCTGAATAAATATTATCTTTAGGTAAGAAGTCAAAGATCTCAAATTCAGGCTGATTATCACCGATATAAGCAAAGACATGCTGTTTATCTGGTGATTCACCAACAGCTAGTTCCCAGTGAGGACCTTGGACGGCCATGGGGTTAACGTAATTAAATCCGTTTGTTGCAAGTAATTGCTTTAAATAGGTAATTCGTTTCTGACTTTCTCCGCGTAAAATACCACCATGTGCCCACCAGATTGGTCGAGTAGTATTTGGTTTGTCGATATAAGTTTCCCCGTGAGTTGCGTAGCCACCACGTAAAACAATTCGGTAAAAGCTATCGACCATTCCTTTTGCACTATTATCGCCCCAACCGAATTCAATATTTCCTTCATATCTACATTCATCAAAGATGATTGGCTTTTGAAAATCATCGAGCCATTTTGGAACAAAAAAGACGTTATCGGACTGAATACTTAGGTGGGTAATCCAAGGCTTAGTGTAGTCAAACCAGTTTTTAGTCGTACCTTTGTGAACTGGCGGATCATAAAAGTTATGAATCGATAGTAGGTGGCCACTAGGGTCTTCTTGATGGACGGTTTTTCCAATGAAATCCCAGGCGGATAAGGGCTTTTGTCCAAGCTGAGCCATTAAATCGTATTCATTAGCTAAGGACCACCAAATGTTTTTATAACTTGCTAGACGGGCAACGATATATTGGATATAGTGCTTATCCATAGCCTGTCCCATGCGAGCAAATCCCCAACTATCATAGGGATGGAATAAAATTAAATCTGCTTGAATCCCAAGGGCATCAAGGTCTTTAATTCGTTGTTCAAGATGTTGAAAGTAACTTGGATTGAATGTTGAATAATCAAAACCTGTTTTTTGTGGGTCCACTTGCCACGAATCATCATTAAAGATACCGGTAGTATGGGTTGGAGAACCTGCAAATGGGTACTGAGCAGGTTCCTGAGTATTGTAATTGTAATATTTCGGAAACGCTGTCATTCTAATTTTATTAAAACTATTTTCTTTCAAAGTAGATAAAGTTTTTTCCTGGGTTTTCGAATCTTGAAATACCCAGGCATATGCGGTTGTTCCAAAAGGTAAATATGGTGTGCCATCTTCGTAGGTAAAATGGGTTTTACCGGAAACTTGGACTGGACCATGGTTATTATCTTGGGCAGGTGTACAAGTGAAGGATGTTTGATAGTCGTTCAACTCATCAACATTAGATATAGTTTTTACATTCCAGATTCCAACGGATTTTGGCATGAAACGGACTTTGTATTTACCGTTACCATCGTAAAATCCTCGTACGTGGATATGATCGGTTCCATAATTGAAAATTGCAGCGAACTCAACATCCATGAATGGGTTGCCATTTGTAGGCCCATCAAGGGTTAGTTCATAAGACTGCCAACGCTCACAATTAGTCATGTTTAGACTCCCTCCAATATTGTAAAGTGTATTGATAACGCTTACATTTCAGCTATAACCACTTCGCTTATGTTATCAATAGAAGTGATTGCCACGGACAATTAGTACTAGCATTTATTGAATACGCTTTCTTGTCCGTGGCTTTAATTTAGCATGCGTTAGCTACTAGTTCAACACTAATTTGCTAGAATAAGACTAAAATTAAAAATGCTATAGAGATTGGCGACTGATTAATTTGGTTGCAATCAGCGTTTTTTGATGTGCCCAGTTTTTATCAAAGACCTGACCTTGCAGTTGTCTGATTGCCTGATTGGTAATTTGTTCAATTGGAACGTGAATGGTCGTTAATTCTGGAGTGAGAAGGGTGCCTTCATAAATATCATCAAATCCCATGATTCCAAGATCTTCTGGAATCTTGATACCAGCGTTTAAACAACTTTTGATTAATCTGGTTGCGATATAATCGTCCTCACAAAAAACGGCTTCAGGTGTATTTTTCCCCATTATTTGATGTATGTTTAACCCTTTAGGATCGAGTTCGGTCGGTGATATCATATAAAAATTTTGATTGTTAACTTCCAAATGATGAGTTGCAAGTGCATCGGTAAATCCTTGTCTGCGCATAGTAAAATTGGCAACTAATTTATCTGAAGCGACGTAGCCAATTTTTTTATAGCCTTTTTTCAACATATAAAGACCAGCTTCGTATGCGCCTTGATAATTATCCATAGTGACAAAGTCAGCTAAAATATTGCGATAGTACGTATCAATAAAAACGACATTACTAAGCTTTTCCTGAATTAACCGAACTTGGTTTTCTTGCAAATCGGTTGCAAGAACAATTGTGCCAGCCGAGCCGCTGTTTGCAGGCAAAGTATCCAATGATCTTTCTAAAGTGTTTACATCGATAGTGTTTATTTTTAGTGAACCGCCACTGTTACTGATTCTGGTAGACAATGCCGAAATTAAGCTATCAAAAAAAGGCAAGGAGCGAAAGTTATTTCCAACTAAGCCACTTGTTTTGACGGCAATTAAATTAACGTTAGCGAGCTCTTGATGCTCGCTTTTTTTGTTTTTACGTAATGGCTTGTAATTATACTCATTAATAACCGCAAAAATTTTTTGGCGGGTTTCATCACTGATACCTTCTTTTCCATTGAGTGCCAACGAAACAGCAGACCGTGATACGTGTGCAATCCTTGCTATATCATCCATTTTTATTTTGTTTGTCATATTTAATCATCCTTTGTTTAAACTAGCGCTGAACTAAAATTAAAATGTTATTTTCGAAAAATATTGCTAACGTTCATTTAAAATAATAACATAAGTTCAGTTAAGCGGTTACATAATTTTAGGAGGATTCTTATGACAGACAAAATTACTTTAGGTTTTGCGCCAACCCGGCGGAATATCTTTTCTGCGGATGCTGCAATTGAATTTGCTGATTATACGCGGCAAAAATTAGACGCAATGAACGTTAATTATATTGATATTAAAGATGTTAATGATGATGGTCTACTCTATGACGACGCTGGCATGACTAAAATTACTAAAAAATTCAAAGATGCACATATTGATGGTTTGTTCTTAGCCAATGAAAATTTTGGTACTGAATATGAATGCGCACGACTCGCTAAGCAGTTTGACGTCCCAGTCTTGCTCTGGGGGCCAAAAGATGAAGCCCCCGCTGCGGATGGATCGCGTTTACGCGACACCCAATGTGGCCTATTCGCCATCGGAAAAGTGCTACGGCGCTTTAACGTGCCATTCACTTATATCAAGAACTGTGACCTAGAAGATCCAGCCTTTGAACGTGGTGTTCGCGACTTTATTAAAGTTTGCAACGTTGTGAAGACTTTCAAGAACACACGAATTTTACAAGTTGGTCCCCGGCCATTTGATTTTTGGTCAACGATGGTAAATGAAGGCGAATTGCTCGAAAAGTTCAACATTTCGCTATCACCAATTCCAATGACGGAGTTAGTTGAAGAAATTCACGCCTTAATTAAAGCAAACGATGATGAAATCAACACAACGATGGCTCATTTAAAGGCAATTGCAACGATCCAAATTAGCGATAAGGACCTGCAAATGGTTGCGGCACTAAAAACGGCCCTCAAACGACTTTGTCAGCAATATGGCTGCAATGCTGGTGCGATTCAGTGCTGGACAGCCTTACAAGATGAAATTGGTATTTTACCCTATGCCAGTGAATCATTACTGCAAGATGAAGGTCTCCCAGTAACCTGTGAAACTGATATTCATGGTGTCATTTCTGAACTATTGGTAGAAGCCGCAACTATGGGCGAACACCGCGCAGTCTTTGCGGACGTCAATTGCCGCCACCCTGAAAATGAGAATGGCGAATTACTACAACATTTAGGCGTTTTCCCATACTCGACAGCCAAAAATAAACCAGTTTTGCCACAATCACACTTTGTCTTTGATTATCCAGGTTCCGTTGGTTTTGAAGCTCAGGCCGGCCACTATACACTATGCCGCTTTGACGGCGACCACGGCAAATATTCAATGTTAATGGGTAACGCGAAGTCAATAGAAGGACCATATGAGCAGGGGACTTACCTATGGCTAGAATTTGCTAACCTAAACCGTTTTGAAGCTAAGTTGGTTTACGGCCCGTATATTCACCACATGGCTGCTGTCCGGGATGACGTTGTGCCGGTTTTATATGAAGCTTGCAAGTATTTAGGTGTTAGCCCCGATTTTTATGACCCAATTGAAGATGATGTGCATGCTTATCTGCGTGGAGACACGGATTCGATCATTACGGACTAACGGGATTTTAGAAAGGAATGAATCATATTGGATATCCAAGCATTACAGCAAAAGGCAATCGAACTTAGAAAAGCAACTTGGAAGATGATTTACGCAGCAAAAACGGGGCATACGGGCTCTGACCTATCATGTACCGATATTTTGGTCGCATTATATTACAGAGTCATGAATCAGACCGCGGCGACTTTCACGGATCCCAACCGCGATCGTTACATTCAATCGAAGGGCCACGCGGTTGAAATATTGTGGAACGTTTTAGCAGACCGCGGCTATTTCCCAAAATCTGACCTAAAGACTTATTCTCAATTTAAATCGCCTTACATGGGTCACCCTAATAACCATGTTAAGGGTGTTGAAATGAACACGGGCTCACTTGGCCATGGGCTGGCATTGAGCGTCGGGATTGCCAAGGCTGCTAAGATGAACGGTCAAAGCTACCATACTTATACTTTAATGGGTGACGGTGAGCAGGCGGAAGGTTCTGTCTGGGAAGCCGCAATGGCAGCCAGCAATTTTAAACTTGATAATTTAACGGCCATTATCGACCACAATGGGTTACAAATTACGGGTAAAACGGTGGACGTCATGAATAGCGAACCACTTAAGGCGAAATATGAAGCGTTTGGTTGGCACGTTCTTGAAGTTCCCGGCAATGACATGCAGGCGCTTGTGGATGCTTTAGAAGCAGAGCCACAGATGGGTAAACCAACTTTAGTTTTAGCTGATACGACGAAGGGCTCCGGTGTTAAGTTTGCTGAGAACAAGGCAGAATGGCATCACAAAGTACCTACGGCTGAACAGTATCAAGAAGCGTTGGATGACTTTGATCGACAACTTAAGGAGGTCGCAAAATGATTAATATGGGAGAAAAGGCTGGCACGGTGATGTGTCGCGTATTGACTGATGAAGCTAAGCAAAATGCGGACTTGGTCGTTTTAACCAGTGATTCACGTGGATCAGGGTCCCTTGTTCCCTTTGCGACTGCTTTGCCAAAGCAAATTGTCGAAGTCGGAATTGCCGAACAGGACTTAGTGACGATTAGTGCTGGACTAGCACACAGCGGCAAACGGACCTTTGCCGTATCACCAGCATCCTTCTTAACGATGCGGAGCATTGAACAAGTTAAAGTGGACGTCACGTATTCGAACGCTAACGTTAAATTAATCGGTATTAGTGGCGGGAATTCCTACAGTGTTTTGGGTAGCACGCACCACTCGTTACAAGATTTAGCTATTACTCGGGCCTTACCAAACCTAGAAGTTTATATGCCTAGCGATCAATATCAAACGGCTGCGCTTTTTAAATATTTAGCGCATTCTGACGTTCCAGCCTACGTTCGAATCGGGAAAAAACAATTGCCTGATATTTACACAAATGAAGCAGAAGCCTTCGTCAAGCCTGGTAAAGCTAACGTTATTCGCCAAGGTAAGGATATTGCCTTGATTGCGGCTGGTGAAACGGTTCAAACTGCGCTTGATACGGCTGACGAATTGGCTAAAGTAGGTGTATCCGCGACAGTGGTGGACCTAGTCAGTGTGAAACCACTTGATACTACCTTGATTGATCAACTTTGTTCGGACTATCCGGCCTTGATTACGATTGAAGAACACAGTGTTATCAACGGTATTGGGACTGCGGTTGCGGAACGGGTCGCGGCTAACGGGAATACTAAGCTGAAAATTGTGGGCTTCCCTGATGAACCAGCGATTGCCGGAACGCAAGCTGAAGTCTTTAAGTATTATGGTATCGATGGTGCGGATGTGGCTAAGCAAGCCGTTAACATGCTGTCCTGATTTGGAGGTATAACCATGGCACAACTAATGTTAGGCATTGACCAAAGCACACAGGGGACGAAGGTCCTTTTGTTTGACAGTGCCGGTCGATTATACCGGCGATTTTCTAAAAATCATCGACAATTAATTAATGACCAGGGATGGGTCAGCCATGACTTAACTGAAATCTGGGAAAACGTCCTGTCGCTGGTCACCCAAGCCCAACAGTTGGTAAGTGCCAATGGTGATGAGATTGTCGGAATTGGTATCACGAATCAGCGCGAAAGTGCCGCGGCTTGGTCACGTAAGGATGGCAGTCCGTTAGCAAAAACGGTCGTGTGGCAATGCGCCCGTGCGACTGCGTTATGTGACCAGCTTGTGAAACGTGGTGTGGGTGCAGCGGTACAAGCGAAATCCGGCATGCCACTGTCACCATACTTTACGGCGGCTAAGTTTGCGTGGCTATTGCAAAATGAACCCGCTGTTAAGGCCGCTGCGAACCAGGATGAGCTGTGTTTAGGGACGATGGACAGTTGGCTGATTTACCAGTTAACCGCTGGAAAAAGCTTTAAAACCGAGCCTTCTAATGCTTGTCGGACCCAACTTCTAAATATAGAAACACTGAATTGGGACCAGGAACTCTGTGATATTTTTGATGTTCCAATGGCAAGCTTAGGTACGGTGGTTGACTCCGATGCTTTGTTTGGGATGACGGATGTAAGCGGCCGGTTGCCACACGCCGTACCCATCCACGGTGTTTTAGGGGATTCACAAGCAGCGCTTTTTGGACAACATTGTGTAGAGTTTGGTGATGTCAAAGCAACTTATGGCACGGGATCGTCAATTATGATGAATATTGGGAAGCGCCCCGTTCGGTCTAAAAATGGATTGATGACGTCGGTAGGATGGCGTTTTAAAGGTGAAGCCGCCTACGTTCTCGAAGGTAATGTGAACTATTCGGGTGCCGTTGTGAAGTGGTTGCAAGAAGACCTTGATTTGATTGATGACGCCGCGGAAACTGGGACGCTGGCAATGGCTGCTAATCCGCAAGATCAAACCTGTTTGGTACCAGCTTTTTCAGGATTAGGTGCGCCCTATTGGAATGATAAAGCCCAAGCGGTGGTATGGGGCATGACGCGAACAACGCGTAAACCTGAATTTGTCAAAGCTGCCTTGAACAGTATTGTGTTTCAAATCAACGATGTTATCCAACAAATGTTAGGCGATATTGGTTGCCAGCAGACCGTCTTAAAGGTTGATGGCGGTGTCACTAAAAATCAATATTTGATGCAGTTTCAGGCAGATATTACCGATGCCAAACTGTTACTGCCTAATTTTGAAGAGTTGAGTGGCTTCGGTGCCGTCTATGCTGCCGGAATGGCTTTAGGCTTATATACCGCGACAACTTATCAGCAGGACGTTTCCTACCAAAGTTACCAACCGAGAATGGCGACTGAACAACGACAGGCAGATTTAAAGATTTGGCATCGTGCCGTTACGATTGTTAACCAAAACTTCTCATAGAAGATTTTTATGTGTTTCGGCAAACAAATCAAGTTGATATTGATAACCGAAGTTAGTTATACTGTAATGTAAGGGCTATCATTATCCCTGATAGGCCAGAAAGGGTGCTGATTAGATGTCAAAATTTCCAGAAGGCTTTTTATGGGGCGGCGCTACTGCTGCTAATCAACTAGAAGGTGGCTACGAGGAAGGCGGTCGCGGTTTATCAATCGCCGACGCACTTCCTGGCGGTAAGGATCGCTTTAAAATCGTCAGTCAACCCGACTTTGATTGGACCATTGACGAAAATAAATATACTTATCCGAACCATGAAGGAATCGACTTTTATCATCATTATAAGGAAGATATTGCGCTTTTTGCTGAAATGGGTTTTAAATGTTACCGTTTCTCAATTGCGTGGTCGCGGATTTTTCCTAACGGTGATGAACCGCGTCCTAATGAAGCTGGTTTGAAGTTTTACGATGATGTGATCAACGAATGTTTAGACCATCACATCGAACCAGTGATTACGATTTCACATTACGAATTACCATTAAACTTAGCTAAACGCTACGGTGGTTGGAAAAACCACTACTTGATTGAATTTTATGAAAACTTTGCCCGGACTGTTTTGACTCGGTACGCTGACAGAGTAAAGTATTGGATGACTTTCAATGAAATCAATAGTGCCGCTCATTTTCCTGTTATGGGCCAGGGACTAGTTCCATCGACTGGCGCCAACGATAAGAAGAACGTTTTCCAAGCTTGGCATAACCAGTTCGTTGCTAGCGCTGAAGCCGTTAAAATTGCGCACGAATTGCGTCCTGACATCCAAGTTGGTTGCATGATCCTTTACGCAACGAGCTATAGTTACGACGCAAACCCGGTGAACCAATTGGCGAACCTGCATCATAACCAGGACTTAAACTTCTTCTGTGCCGATGTCCAAGTTCGTGGCGCTTATCCAGCGTATACGAAGCGGTTATTGGCTGAATATGGTTTGAAGTTTGAAGACTTGGAAACGACTGATGGTGATTTGGCTTTATTGAAGCAATACCCAGTCGATTACATCGGCTTCAGTTACTACATGTCTACGGCCGTTGAAACGACCGGGAAAAACACTGAGACTGTTGCTGGTAATTTAATGGGTGGCGTGAAGAACCCGTTTTTAAAGGCCAGTGATTGGGGTTGGCAAATTGACCCAACCGGTTTACGGATCGCATTGGATCAACTCTACGACCGTTATCAAAAGCCGTTATTCGTTGTTGAAAATGGTCTGGGCGCGATTGATAAGCCAGATAAGAATCACTATGTCGAAGATGATTACCGGATTGACTACTTGAAGCAACACGTCCAGGCATTGGCTGGCGCGATTGATGACGGGGTCGACGTGATGGGTTACACACCATGGGGCTGCATTGACCTTGTGAGTGCTTCAACCGGTGAAATGAGCAAGCGGTACGGCTTTATTTACGTTGATCTTGATGATCAGGGTAAGGGGACAATGAAACGTTACCCGAAGAAGTCGTTTTACTGGTACCAAGACGTGATTAAGAATAATGGTTTGGAAAAACCGAAAAAGCCTGTCAAAAAAGAACTCGATTTGAGCAAGCTTGATTTAAGCTAAATTGTAAAAACATAAGTATTAAAAATCAGCGGTGGTGAATCTTCAGATTCACCACCGCTGATTTTTTTAGAGCAGTGTCATTCAAAACTAACCTTAACTCGTTTGCCAAGTGCATGCGCAATTTGAGCATACTTAGCGAAAGAAACGTTGTCACCACGTTCAATTCGCGCAATGGTCGCTTGAGTAGTCGAGGCCCGTTCTGCTAATTCGATTTGAGTTAATCCAGCCGCTTCGCGTGCATGATATAAAGTGATTGCAGTATCTAACAATTCTCCTTCATCACGGTATGCTGCTGCAAACTCAGGATTTTTAAGTTCTTCATCAATTAGACTGTCAATTTTCATGGTCTCGATACCATTCCTTTCTGAGTTCCTTTGCATGTTGTATTTCACGAACCGGTGTTTTTTGTGTTTTCTTAGTAAAGCCGTGTGTGATGAGGTAATCACCGCGAGTGATATGAAAATATAAAGCACGTTGAATATTTGATCCAGCCTTGCTCCTGACTTCATATAGGTTCACATCAATTTTTTTAACCCATTTTAGTCTCTGAGCAACTAATAGACCGTTAGTTTCAATTTTTGAAAGAGTTTGCAATAATTTAGCTCGATCTTTGATGGGCAAAGATTTAATCCATTCTAAAAATTCATCATGACCGTTGGGACGCTTATATGACTGAAATTCTATCTTTTTCATACTGAGATTATATCATATATTTCTTTTTTTTACTTGTATAAGAATTATTTCCAGTGGCTTTACCACTCAGTCGATTGTTTGGCGGTGAAACTTATTTTAGTCGGATTTTTAAGAAGACAGAGATTTCACAGGTTCAATATCGGCGCAGTGGCTAGAATATAAATGATGTTTTATTGGCAACTAATAGTATGAAACGTTTAAGAAAGCATTCCAGTTTTTATTGAAAATTAATTCTATAAAAGAAACATAATTACATTAATTCAATAGTTTTTAATTGAGATATTGTAATTTAGTTACAACGATGCTATATTTAAAATATAAATGTAAGCGTTAACAAAACGGAGGCGAATAAGGAATGTTAGGTTTTTCTGTGTACTTGAATCAGCCGCTAACTGCGACACGGATCGCACAGATGGAAATGATGAAATCAGCCGGTTTTACCGGCGTCTTTACGTCGATGCATATTCCCGAAGATGATCCGCAACAATATTTGACGCGGGTGCGTGCGTTGGGAAAAGCCTGTCATGAGTTGAATTTGCAACTAACAGCGGACGTTTCGGCCGCCGGCATGCAACGAATGGGTATCGATATCAATGATACCGCGGCCCTAACTAAGCTTGGTTTGACAGCCCTACGGATTGATGATGGCTTAGAGATGGCCGCAATTGCCCGTTTATCCCGTCAAATGCCAATCGCATTAAATGCTAGTACGATTAGTCCCGAAGACGTTCAAGCCTTAACGGCCGCAAACGCAGACTTTGACCACTTAGAAGCTTGGCACAACTATTATCCGCGACCGGAAACAGGGCTAGATGCTGACTGGGTCTTGGCCAAAAATCAGTGGTTAAAGGCTCAAGGGTTTACCACGATGGCGTTTGTTGCGGGCGATACCGATTTACGGGGGCCGCTACACGCGGGCTTACCAACGTTAGAAGCTGACCGTAAAGCACAACCACTAGCCGCAACGTTAAACTTGCAACGGCACCTAGCCGTCGACAAAGTGTACGTAGGGGACTCAGTTTTGAGTCCCGCGCGGTGTGACCAATTTAAACGGTATTTTAACGATCATATTTTGCAATTATCCGTTTACACGATGACTGATGCCTTGGTAGGCCCCGTTTGGCACAATCGTCCGGACGTCGCTCGCGACGTAGTTCGGTTAGTCGAAGGTCGCCAGCAGATTCATCAGTTAGCTCCCGCAAACACGGTTGCGCGCAAAGTTGGTGCTGTCACGATCGACAACGATCGCTATGGCCGTTACGTGGGTGAGCTTCAAATTGTAAAGACGGCGCTCCCCGCTAACGAAGCCGTTAACGTCGTGGGTCAGGTCGCCGATGCAGACTTGGCGCTGTTACCGGAAATTGGTAGCGGACAAGCAGTCCAGTTTATCAGAGAGGGTGAAGGCAATTGAATTTAGAGAATTTAACGACGGAAACGCGGAATCAAAAGACGATGGCGCTCGACACGTTATCCGTTAAAGAAGTTTTGAGCCTGATGAACCAGGAGGATCAAAAGGTTCCCGTGGCGATTGAAAAGGTGTTACCACAAATTGAAAGCGCTGTAAAAGTGATCGTCAAAAACTTTCAAGCGGGTGGTCGCTTGATTTATATGGGTGCCGGAACTAGTGGGCGCTTAGGCGTTTTGGACGCTGCTGAGTGTGTGCCAACCTTTGGAACCGACCCCGAAATGGTCCAAGGCCTGATTGCTGGCGGGATGTCCGCCATGACGGTCGCAGTTGAAGGCGCCGAAGATTCCGTTGAACTGGGACAAAAAGACCTAGTGGCATTGAAATTAACGGCGCATGATACGGTTGTCGGCATCGCTGCGAGTGGCCGGACCCCTTACGTTGTGGGCGGTCTCGACTATGCCAAGCAGGTTGGGGCGGCCACGGTGAGTCTGGCTTGCAACACGTCCGCTGTAATCAGTGGGCACGCCGAGACGGCCATTGAGGTGGACGTGGGCCCCGAAGTCTTGACGGGATCGACCCGACTCAAGTCTGGAACGGCGCAAAAATTGATTTTAAACATGCTCTCGACGGTCTCGATGGTCGGCATCGGTAAGGTCTATAAGAACCTCATGGTGGACGTTAAACCCACCAATGAAAAGCTCGTTGAGCGGGCCAAACGAATCATCGTACAAGCAACGGATTGTTCGCAAGCGACGGCGGAAAAAGCTTTTACTGAAGCTGACCAAGACGTCAAACTTGCCATCGTAATGGTACTAACGGATATGCGTAAAGATGAAGCCGCAAAACGCTTGAAACGGGCAAAAGGATTTGTTCGTCAAGCAGTGAAATAGGAGGGATTTATCATGGCTGAAGATAAATATGTTCGGATTGCTCACGCGATTTATGATCACGTTGGCGGCCCACAAAACATCGAAAAGTTGATTCATTGTATGACCCGGGTACGGATGACGATTCGGGACGAATCACTGGTTGATATGGACGGTTTAAAGGCAATCGATGGGGTCATGGGTGTTGTCCAAGAAGACACGCTCCAAGTCATTGTCGGGCCCGGAACCGTTGATAAAGTCGCTGACGAAATGGTCAAAGAAGTCGGTGTTGGTTTAGGCGAACCGTTCCCAGATCCAAGCACCTTTACGACGCAAACTGGTGGGGATGAAAAGTCCGAACACCAGCGCGACAAGGAAATGGTTGAAGCCAAGGCCAAGCAAGTTCACGCCGAACAGAAGGCAAAAATTAAACAGACCCCAATGCGCAAAATTTTAAGTGCAATTTCTAGTATTTTCATTCCATTAATTCCAGTGTTCGTTGGGGCTGGTTTAATTTCCGGGATTGCTGCGATCCTGTCAAACATGCTGGTTGCCGGCGATATTGGTAAGAGCTGGGTCGACTTTATTAGTGTCTTGAAAGTCATAAACAGTGGCTTGTTCTACTACTTAGTCATCTATGTTGGGATCAACAGTGCGACCGTCTTTGGCGCCACCGCTGGTTTAGGTGGGGTCATCGGTGCGGTCACCTTGCTGACTGGGGTCACCCCACAAGCGCCGATTCACAACATTTTTAACGGCCAAGCATTATCAGCTGGCCAAGGTGGGATCATTGGTGTGATCTTTGCCGTTTGGGTACTCTCAATTGTTGAAAAATGGTTACACAAGGTAATTCCAGATTCAATTGATATTATTGTGACGCCAACGATTGCGTTACTAGTTGTTGGGGTCTTCACGATCTTTATCGTTATGCCAATTGCCGGAGTTATTTCAACTGGCTTAGTTGGCGGCGTTGAATGGGTCTTGAACGTTGGTGGGGCCTTCTCTGGTTTCGTTTTAGGTCTGTTCTTCTTACCGATGGTTATGTTTGGGTTACATCAGATTTTGACGCCAATCCATATCGAAATGATCAACAAATTAGGCATGACCCCATTACTGCCAATCTTAGCAATGGCGGGTGCTGGTCAAGTCGGTGCCGCCGTAGCACTTTGGATTCGTTGCCGGAATAATCATCAATTAACGAACATGATTAAAGGGGCGTTACCCGTTGGGATTCTAGGTATTGGTGAACCGTTAATTTACGGGGTGACTTTACCACTCGGCCGGCCATTCATTACCGCATGTATCGGTGGTGGGATTGGTGGTGCTGTCATCGGTGGCTTAGGCAACATTGGTGCCATTGCCATTGGACCTTCCGGGGTCGCTTTGATTCCATTAATTAATAATGGTCACTGGATGGGCTACGTTTTAGGCTTACTCGCTGCGTACGCGGGTGGCTTTGTAGCGACGTACTTCTTTGGGGTACCAGCCAGTGCTAGAATGCCGAAGGATAAAGAAGGTCACGCAATCGCTGCTTAAGCATAAACGATGCGTGCGAGGTTTAGGAGGAATTTAGATGACTAGTGTTTTATTTACCATTCACGAGAAACTAGCCAGTTTTTCGAATGCTGAACAGAAAATTGGCCGCTATATTCTGAATCACACGCACGCCGTGATCCAGATGAGCACCGCCGAGCTCGCCGCAGCTGCGGATGTCAGTACCGCGACGGTTGCTCGTTTTGGGAAGACGCTGATTCCAGATGGCGGTTATCCCGCGTTGAAACTACAGTTGTCGGCGGAATGTAACGTTGATCAGAGTTTATATGATGAAATCAATCCGCAAGACGACCTAACCGCCGTTAAATCAAAGCTGGCACTGCGACTTACGCATACCATTGAAGAAACGAATGCCAGTTTAGACGACGCTAGTTTGGTGAAAGCTAGTCAGCTGATTGCTGAGAAGGATAACGTGTACGTTTATGGTCTGGGTGCTTCCAACGTGGCGGCGACGGACTTTGAACAGAAATTTATTCGCGTTGGTAAGGCGGTCATTCACTCACAAGATACACACTTATTAGCGGTGGGTTTAACCACGCAACGTGAAACGGCCGTCCTGTTCTTGGTTTCCAATTCGGGAGAAAAGGCCGAAAGTTTAGAATTAGCGCGACTGGCCCATTCGATGGGCGTTCCAATCATCGTTTTGACCCGAAACCCCGGCAGTACGTTGGGCAAGCTAGCGACCATCATTCTCGTTAACGATGACAGTGAGGAAGGTCAGACTGCGCGCGCCGCGGCGACGACTTCATTGATGGCGCAATTATACGTTATTGACCTGTTATACTACACGTTTATAGCGAATGATTATGACCATCATATCGAGCAATTGGTCTTGTCGCGTGACGCGATTCGAAAACATTTTAATTAGGAGTTGATAGTTTGTTTGGATTTAAGAAAAAGAAGACGGCGGTGGCGTTAAACGCCGTTGCGAGTGGCCAGTTGATGCCCATTACGGCAGTTGCCGACCCGGTTTTTTCACAAAAGATGATGGGTGACGGCTTTGCCATCGATCCCACGGACGGCACGATTACGGCGCCCGCTGATGGTGAAATTAAGACCGTTGCGGATACTAAACACGCTGTGATGTTGACGACTAAGGACGGCTTGGAACTGATGTTACACCTGGGATTAGACACGGTGGAGCTAAAGGGTGCACCCTTCGACGTGCAAGTCCAAGTCGGTGATCAGGTGACGGCGGGTCAACCATTGGTTCAAATGGACTTAGCTGCGGTTAAAGCGGCCGGTAAGAGCACGACCGTCATTGTCGTCGTGACCAACATGGATCTTGTGGACCAGTTGGACGTTGCGGCGGCGGGACCTGTGACGGCGTCAAGTCCTGTTGCATCAGTTACATTGAAATAGCGTTAATTAGTTGAAACTAGCTACTGGGAGTCTGCGGATTTTCGGTAGCTAGTTTTTTAGTTACCGCTTTCATATAAATGGAGAATGGCGTACACTATTGATGTAGTTATGTAAAGTTAATTAACAAATTATATTACTGGAGGAGTGGGTTGGGTTGAAGATGGTAAAAAACGGTCAATTGACCGAAGTCCATGTGGGAAAAGTAACCGGTCGTTTTTGGTTAATGGCCGGGGCGGCGTTACTGACTTGGCAGATCAATAATCAAGTCGTTCAAGCGGATACGGTAGCACCAACTGCCCATGTGACTGCTAGTGTAAATACGAAGGTCACGACTGGCCCTACTAGTGAGGGGAGTAGTGCGGCACAGTCAACGATAAGTGTAGCAAGTTCTTCGGCAGCGGCGTCCCATAAATCGCAAGCTAGTGCGGCGAGAGCGGTTAGTCAGCCAGCCTCTGAAACGGGGACTCCTGCCAGTAGTGTGGTCAATGAAAGTCAGGCCGGTAGTGAAGCTAAATCTGAACAGTCTCAGACAGGCGCTCTAAGTCAGGTTGGCAGTTCTCAAGCAGTATCAGAAGCCAGCTCAGCTGTTAAAGATAGTAGTGCGGCACGACCAGTAATTGTTAAATCCATGGCAAGGGTTAAAACAGTTAGCCAAGCGCAACTAGCGAGCTATCGTCTTAGGATGGTGGCACCGGTAGCTCCAGTCGCGGCAGTTAACGACCATACTTCGGGGACACTTGGGACTAGTAAATGGTCGGTTGATACGGTTAATAAAATCCTGACGATTGGTCCCGGAACGTTGGCTGATACTGGAGTTACAGCGGATGCTGATGGCAAAGTGACGGATTGGAAGGGACTGGACTGGAATAACTATCAGGTTGATGGTTCAAAGCCGCAACTGACATTACAGCTTAACGGTCCTGTTGTCGTGGGAGAAGATGCGAGTTATCTATTCTCGGGATTAAGATTTAACGGTAATATTTTGGCTGACGGGACTAATTTAGACACGAGTAATACGACCAATATGACTGGGATGTTTTCTAAAGCATCTATCTGGGCTTCTAACGAAGATAATGACAAAGTAACATTTAACTTAGCTACTAGTGAAGTCAAAACAATGGCACACATGTTTGATGGTGTTCGATTACACAATGAAGTATTCACTTTTTCGAAACTTGATATGGATAACGTAACGGACCTAACTGGGATGTTTGAAAACGCTGGTGGTGAGACGATTGATTTGTCGGGCCTCGATACCTCCAATGTTGTTAGCATGGCACACATGTTTGATAATTGTTCTGGCGCAACAGCGATTGATGTATCGAGTTTTAATACTTCTAATGTAACCGACATGTCATACATGTTTAACCAATGTTCGTTGTTAAAAACATTAGATTTGTCAAACTTTGATACTTCTAATGTAACTTCGATGGCGTCAATGTTTCACACTATGTCGGATTTAACCTCATTAAACATTTCCAAATTGGATACACGTTCAGTGACCGACATGTCAGACATGTTTCATAATGATCACACACCGATAGATCTTGCAAGCTTTAACACTAAAAAAGTGACTAACATGTCCGGCATGTTTCGAGGGACATATTTTACTGAACCGATTAAGCATTTTGAGAAGATCACAACTGATAATGTGACGAACATGTCCAATATGTTTTATTTTTCAGATTTATCTGCAATGGATTTGAGCGGGTTTAACACTAAGAATGTCAAGGATATGTCAGGGATGTTTTCCCGGGCCGATAATTTTTCTACTAGCGATATTGCTAACTTTGATACTAGTAATGTAACCAACATGGCATCGATGTTTGAGAATGTTAATCCGAATGCTTTGAAGGCAAAAGATTATTTTACGACCATCGACCTAAGTCATTTTGATACAAGTCATGTTAAAGATATGTCAAAGATGTTTGCTAATAATAAGCACTTAACGACTGTTAATTTTGCAAATGATAATTCTAAATTTGATACTTCACAAGTAACGAACATGTTGGGGATGTTTTCAGAAGATGGTGCCTTAACTGAATTAGATGTTTCTAGTTTCAACACAAAAAATGTTGTTGATATGTCATACATGTTCAGCAATGATACGCAACTTGAGCGTTTAGATTTAAGCCATTTTGATACCAAAAATGTTGTTGATATGTCATACATGTTCAGCAATGATACGCAACTTGAGCGTTTAGATTTAAGCCATTTTGATACCAAAAATGTTGTTGATATGTCATACATGTTCAACAATGATATAAAACTCGGACGCTTAGATTTACGCAACTTTGAGACCCCTAACCTTAAGAGTGTGTATGAAATGTTTTTGGGTGATGGGGCCCTTAAATACTTGAATCTTGCGAATTTTGATACGCGAAACATTGTCAATAAAGTGCATGGTTCTAATGGCTTTGGATTAAGAACATTTAGGTGGTTTAACATATCTTCAATTCTGTCTGATCCACAGGACAACATGGTTAATCCGCAGGTTTTAGTTCTAGGTGCGAATACTCGATTGAAAATGGATTGGCCGATGAATGAAGTTAGCGATGTTATGGTACTAGATCCAAGCACTCCAGGAATTGCGGATATTACGTTGGCAGATATAGCCAAGGGATTCGGGTATAAAAGTGTTGATGATATGAAAGCTGACTTGTTTGCCGCTGGTCTTCAGTCTGCCAATACTATTACGGGATTATGGGTGAATGCTGATACTGGCGAGAGGTTAACGGCACCAGCTTTAATGGCCAGGTATGGTAATGATCAAGCGGTAGCGGGGACGTGGACTTGGCAAACAATTGTCGGCAAGGATGTTACGATGATTGCGCACCCCAATGCGGAGTGGAAGCCAGCCGACAATTTTGATCAAGCCGTTGATGATGATAACCAAGCACTTGGGCTTGATAAGATGACCGTAACGCTACGTGATGCAACAAGTAACGCTATTGTGAATAATATCGATCCAACAAAAGCCGGTCGCTACACGGTTACTTACAGTTATCCTGGTAGTGATAACGTTATACGCACTTCTGGTCCCGTAGCGTTAACGATTTTAGCCAACCAGGACAATATCCAAGTGGATAACATCGTGCTGGAACTAAATGATACTTTTCAGGCAATGGCTCATCTACAAGGGGTGACTAATGCGGATGGAAGTGCCGTTGATTTTAGCAACGTTACCACCAGTAATACTGTCGATAGTAGTATTCCCGGAAATTATACGGTGACGTACCTGTTTACAGATCTATTTGGGGACACGGTTCAAAAGACGGTCACCGTTGTCGTCAATGGGTTAACTCTGAAGCAGGACAACCTCAATGTTTCAACCGATGACCATTGGGATCCACAAACTAACGTGGCTGCGACTGTCGATGATACTGGTAAAACGGTCGCTCCAGAAGAGATGACAGTTACTATGACGGACGATGCGGGCCACGTTGTCTCAAATCTAAAACGACCAGGTCAATACCAAGTTAGTTATAGTTTCAGTGATGGTCACGGAACGCACAGTCAACGGGCGATTGTTACCGTTGTTGCGGGTGTTAACCATGCTGGTTTGCAACTTAAATCGGACCATATTACCATTTACGAGCATGATGAATGGTCGCCACTCGACAATGTCAGCGCGCTGACCGATTCAGACGGTGAGCCCGTTTTAGCTGAAAACTGGGCGCAATTGCTACAAATAGATGGTCAGGTCAATACTGCCAAGGCGGGCGATTATCCCGTGACATACCGGTTTGTCGATTTGTTTGGTCAGACGCACACAGCAACCACACTAGTGACGGTAAAAGCTAGTCAGGCTGGTTTAACGGTAAAAAAAGATACTGTTAAAGTTTATGCGGGCACTACTTGGGAGGCCACCGATAACCTTGCCAATGTGACCGACATTGACGGTAGTGCGGTTGATCCTAGCCAAGTGATTATCAATAGTAATGTTGATTCGACGAAGCCAGGGCACTATTTGGTCACGTACCGGTTCACAGACCGTCAAAGTAAGTTACACACGGCAACTACGGCGGTGACCGTTTTAGAAAATCAAGCCGCTCTAACCCTCAAAAATGAGGATGTTCAACTCACGGTTGGCGATGCGTGGAACGCTACGGACAATGTCTTACAAGCGACGGACATTGATGGGACTGCTGTTGATGCTGGCAAACTTCAGATTGATAACCCAGTCTTGTTAAATCAACCGGGAACTTATCTTGTGACGTATCAATTCACGGATCAGTTGGGAACGGTGCACACTGCTCAAACCCGAGTGGTGCTTAAAGCCAAACAACAACCCGGTGATGGCGGTGACGATAACAACGGTCAGAAACCAAATCCGGAGCCGACGCCAGAGCCAAATCCGGAACCAGTACCTGAACCAGAACCGGATCCAGAGCCAGCACCTGAACCGAAGCCAGATCCGGTTCCAAATCCAGAACCAACACCGGAAAATCCAGGTCAACAACCGAAGCCGACAACGCCAGCCAATCCTGGCCAACAGCCGACCTCGGTAAAGCCTGAAAACCGGCCATCTGCAGAACACGCGAAGCAGAATCCAACGCAACGACCAACGGGAGATACGGTTAAAGTTAAGGCTAGTTACCAAACTAGCCCAACCCAGTTACAGCATCAAGCGATTAAGCCGGTGCAACCTGCGCAGGCCGCTGTTAAGGCAGGGGCGTCCTTACCACAGACTGATGAACAGAATAATCACCGGTCAATCGCAGGTGTGCTGCTCTTGGCGCTGGCGAGCGTAGGATTTCCGTGGTTCTTTAAAAGACAAAAATAAGCGTTAATTGAAAGTGGTTTAATCTAATTCATATATGCGTTTTATGTTGCTATCCTAGTGGGGTGAGAATGATGTCAGATACTGAAAAAATGAAAGACTCAATTTCTGTCAAAGTTGCTTCAGCGGATAAAAAGAGGGTTGAGGCAATTTTTGATGAGTTAGGGCTCAGCCTATCAACGGCCATTAATATCTTTATTAAGAAGAGTATTGCTGAAGGTGGATTACCATTTGAAGTCAAAGATCCGTTTTACAGTGAGGCTAATCAGGCCGAGCTTAATCGGCGTTTTAAGAAGATGGATAGTAATCAATAGTCATTCGCATAGTTGTTTAGATAACAGAGAACCCTAAATAGTGGTAATTGGATGAAACGTAAAAGGTTCGGGCAAAAATAGTCCGAATCTTTTTTTAGTAGAACCACTTGTGAAACAAGACACTGATTTTTCAGAAAACGATGGAAATTCGTTCCTACCCTTGACAAATGTAACCGTTTACTTTTATGATGGTTGTTAATACATGAGCAAATAGTGTTTTGTTACTCAATTCAAATTAAAGCAAAGCACGGGTGACTCATTTGACTTCGACAGAACGAATTAAAACGACAATTTGTTTGTACCTTGACTATCTCGTTCACGGGATGGCTATTGTGATCCTGGCGCAAAACATGACGGTGCTTGGACGCCAATGGCACGTCAATGACGCTGGTGTTTCACTGGTCATTTCATCGTTGGGGATTGGGCGCTTGTTAGTGCTATACTTAGCCGGTACTTTTTCTGACCGGTGGGGTCGCAAATTTTTTGTTCAATTAGGAATTTTAACTTATACATTATTTTTTGTAGGAATTATCATATCGCCAAACATCATCACGGCGTATTTCTTTGGAATTTTAGCGGGAATGGCGAACTCATTCCTAGATTCCGGGACTTACCCGGCGTTGATGGAGCTTTACCCTAACCGGCAAGCAACGGCTAACATTATGATCAAGGCGTTTGCTTCAATTGGTGAATTATTACTGCCAATTTTAGTTGCCGGATTAGATCATTTCAGCCTCTGGTATGGCTGGGCCTTTGTTTTATGCGTCGTTTTGATGGTCTTCAACTTTATCTTTCTACGTAACCGGACCTTCCCTAAGTTATCGACGAAGCCGGCCGAAAAAAAGACGGCGACTGGTGGGAAAACTAAGATGACGGTCAAGAAGATGATCTTGGGTGTCGTTTTAACGATTTTTGGTTACATTTCAATGTCAACTTTTTACTTAGTCAGTCAATGGTTAACGAAGTACGGTACCAGCGTTATTCACCTCGACTTGGTTCACGCGCGGATGCTGGTCAGCATCTACAGTGTTGGGTCGATTTTAGGGGTCGTTGTGACGGCACTGCTAGTTGAGCGGTTTATTAAGCCAGTCTGGTTTATGCTTGCGGATACTTGTGTTTCCTTAGTGGCACTGCTTGTCTTGACGATGGTTCCAACTTGGGGCGTTGCCCTAGTCAGTTCGTTTGTTATCGGCTGTTCCGCTGCTGGTGGGGTCATGCAATTAGGCTTAACGATTATGAGTGACGTTTTCCCACGGGCCAAGGGTCGCATTACCGGGATTTACTACACGGCGAGTGGGCTATCGTCCTTCACGATTCCGGTGTTTACCGCCTGGATCTCAGCGATTGGCATTCGTGAAATTATGTGGTTCGACGTTGCCATCGCGGTCGTTGGGGTTATCTGTAGCTTGATCGTTATCTCCTTAGGAAATCAGGAAGATCCAGTGACGGATTAGCTTGTTAGAAGAAAAGTAATAGTCAAATATAACTCAAATATAACTCAAATATAACTCAAATAGAGGATCAGAAATCATTGGTAACCGATTTCTGATCCTCTATTTTTATGGCATCTTGCTAGTCGAAACGTGCCCCAAAAGGCAGCTTGTTCCGCTTAACCCGGAATCAGGGCCCATTCCAAACCCCGGAATAATCCCTGATTCCACGTTAATGCTCACAAGCTCTTCGCCTTCTGGTCCACTCTGTTTACCGGCGCTTATTCTTCTGCCGAACCTGCTTAACGACTTGTTTCATGGCACTTTTACCACCAAACAGTCGCTCGATTTTGGCATTTTCACGCTCACGGGCCGTTAAACCTTGATAGGCGAGTTCTTGTTGCAATTTCTGGTAGCTGGCTAAGCGGTCTGCTGAGAGTTCACCAGTTGCAATCGCCGCTTGGACGGCACATCCGGGTTCCCCTTGGTGCTGGCAATCGCGAAACTTACAATTCTTTGCTAACGCCGTGACGTCGGCAAAGCTTTGGTCAAAGTTACCACTCAGAAGTTGTAATTCGCGCATTCCCGGTGTATCGATCACTAACCCACCTTGCGGCAAGACGATTAATTGGCGTGCCGTGGTCGCATGGCGGCCCTTGGCATCGTCTTCACGAATCGTTTTTGTCAGCAGGGCTTCGGTGCCTAGCAAATGGTTGATTAAAGTTGATTTGCCGACACCTGAGGAACCGATGAACGCCACCGTTTTGCCAGGTAGCAGGTAGGCGTTGACCGCATCGAAACCGGCCCCCGTCTTAGCGGAACAACTAATAACGTCGACGCCCATTGTGCTGTCGGCTAACAGGGCCATCTTAGCGTCTAAAACGGGGCACAAATCCACCTTGGTCAGTACCACGACTGGGGTGGCGCCACTATCCCAAGCCATGGTCAGGTAGCGTTCTAGTCGGCGGACGTTGAAGTCGCCATTTAACGCCATGCAAATAAAGATCGTGGTCAAATTAGCGGCAATGGCCTGTCCCTGACGGCCGGTCCCAGCCGCTGAGCGGGCCAGTAAGCTCTGCCGTGGCAAAACTTGGTCAATGACGGCCTGATCCGTTGTTGACGTGGCCGTCATTAAGACCCAGTCCCCAACCGCCGGATAGCTGGTCGGGTCCGTTAGTTGATAGTTGAGTTTGCCACTGACTTGCGCCAGTTGCTGACCTTGTTCGCTAACGACTTGGTACAAATCCCGATGTTGGGAGATGATGCGAGCTAGGGTCAGCTCGGGGGTTGCCTGAGCGAGGTCTTCAAAATAGTTAGTTAGGCCATACGTTGTTAAATTAATTGTCAATTTTATAATCCTTTCACAAGTCAGTACCCTTGTTGGTTGGACAAAAAAGGCGCAGTTACCCACTGCACCACAAAAAGCGATCCGGTGACCGTTGTCAGCCGTCGTTTCTTGCCAAGCATAAGGGTACACGAAACTAAGCTGGTTTTAAACCAACTTTTCGCAGTATCTCTTACCTTAACAAACGGCCGACATCGGCACACCACCCTTAATTTATTTATCAACAGATTAGCATGTACGTTTGAAATTTGTCAACTTCTAACGTTGAAACATTAAAGTAACTTTTCCTGACTCGTGTAATGTTTCCAGCAATAGCTGCGACTAAATTCTTGAAACCGGTGGACCGATGGCGTCAGGAAGTGGTTCCGTTTAACAATCAAGTAAATTTGATGTTGTAACGGCTGGTTGGCTAGCGGCTTCACAACGACGCTATTTTGGTCTAGCAGGGGCAAGTGTGGCATGATGGCAACGCCCAAATTAAAGTGAACGAAGCCCACCATGGTGTGGTCTTCTTCAATTTCGTAAGCCACTTTCGGCTTGACGTTGGCGGCGTCTAAAATTTGATCAATCAACGGCCGTAGCCCACTGTTTTTGGAAAACAACAACATTGGGTAGGGTGCCAGGTCCTGAATTGTGACAGCTTCTTTTTGCGCTAACGGGTGATTGGGCGGTAAAACGGCAACAATCGCTTGTTGAACGATAGGAATGAAGTCAAATAGGTTCGACGTGGGCTGTTCGCCTAGTTTGTCGACGTTAGAGGCAAAAACTAAGTCGTATTTTTCATCGGCGAGGTCCTTTAGTAAGTTGAGAGAATTTCCCTGACCAAGGTCAAAGGTAATGGCTTGATTTTGCGAATCAATTTGAAATTCGGTAATTAATTCGGGGACGAGCTGTTGTCCCATGGTGTATGTGAAGCCCAAGTTAATGTGACCTCTGTCAGGGTTCATTAATTGTTGGACGAGCTCGTTACCTTGTGATAAATCGTTTAAACTGGCGACAATATACTTCAAATAGACCGATCCAATCGGTGTTAATTTGATATTGCGGCCGTCTGGTTCGAATAATGGAACGCCAATCTCTTTTTCCAGCTTTTTAATTGCATAACTGAGCGAAGGTTGGGATATACCAAGATTCTCGGCCGCTTTTGCCATGTGTTGAGTACGGGCTAATTCTTTGAAAAATTCTAAATGCCTAAGATTCATATCAATGATACCCCTTCCATTCATAAAGAAATTCAATCGATTTAACGACTCATTCATATTTATTATATTAAAGCATTTTGCTAAGATAACAAGTGAATTGAGTAACAAATCACCAAATAAAAAATATTTTAGGAGTGGATTAACATGACAGAACGTATTGACGGACATACTTTATTAATTGGTTTGATGGCTTATCCTATTCGGCACTCGATGTCACCAACCATGCACAACAACGCTTTTGCAAAATTAGGTTTGAATTACGCATACTTAGCATTTGAAGTGGGCAACGACAAATTACCTTCTGCTATTGAATCGATCCGGACCTTGGATATGCGCGGCTCAAACATTTCAATGCCAAACAAGCAAAAGGTTATTCCTTTACTAGATAAATTAGACCCAGCTGCTGAAATGGTCGGCGCTGTTAACACGGTTGTTAACGACGACGGAATTTTAACCGGTTACACGACTGATGGGATTGGCTTTATGAAGTCTTTGGATGACGAAGGAATTAACATTCGTGGCCAAAAGATGACCTTAGCTGGTGCCGGTGGTGCTGGGACTGCCATTGCTGTTCAAGCTGCTTTGGATGGCGTTAAGGAAATGTCAATCTTTAACGTACATGATGCTGAATGGGAAAACGCTAAACGCAACGTTGCCTTAATCAACGAAAAGACTGATTGCCACGCAACCTTACATGAACTAGAAGATCGTGACGACTTTAAGAAAGAAATTCAAAGCTCATTTATTTACACTGATTCAACCGGTGTTGGGATGAAGCCTTTGGAAGACAAGACCTTAGTTGATGACCCAACTTGGTTCAACAACCCTGATTTAGTTGTCTTCGATACGGTTTACGCCCCACGTGAAACTAAGTTGATGCGGGTTGCTAAAAAAGCCGGTGTTAAGCACGTCTTTAACGGCTTAGGCATGATGCTCGCTCAAGGTGCGGCTGCTTTCAAGCTTTGGACTGGCGAAGATATGCCAGTTGATTACATTCGCCAAATCTTGTTCGATGACAAAAAATAATGAGGGTTTAATATGAAAAATAAGTATATGCCTACCGCGATAAGCTTATATCTAAACTACTTTATTCACGGGATGGGCGTTATCATCTTAGCGCAAAACATGGAGGCGCTAGCTAAACACTGGAATACCACTGTTGGTGGTGTGGCCATCGTCATTTCTTCCCTTGGGATCGGGCGTTTGATCGTATTGCTCGTTTCCGGGTGGTTATCTGATAAATTTGGTCGGAAGCCGTTCGTTGTTTTAGGGGTGATCACGTACCTGCTGTTCTTCGGTGGGATATTGGTCAGCACTTCGATCACGGTAGCTTATATTTTTGGGATTCTAGCGGGGATTGCAAACTCCTTCTTGGATTCCGGGACGTATCCAGCCTTGATGGAAATGTTCCCCGAATCTAAAGGATCCGCAAACGTTATTATTAAAGCGTTCGTTTCTTTAGGCCAATTTGGTTTACCACTGTTCGTCAGTTTCTTAGTTGCCGGCGATTTCTGGTACGGCTGGTCATTCATCTTATGTATCGTTGTCTTAATCGTCAACTTACTTTTCATGCTCTTCGCTGGCAAGTTCCCAGTTGCTAACCAAGACGCTAAGGTTGAAGAAAAAGAAGCAGAAAAAGAAGATGTTCCAGTTTCCAAAGGTAACGTCTGGTTTGATGGGACGTTATTCGTACTCTATGGTTACGTTGCACAAGCAACTTTCTACCTAGTTAGTCAATGGCTCAGCCAATACGGGACTAAGGTCGCCGGAATGGGTGATGCCGGGTCACACGCGTTAATTAGTTACTACAGTATCGGTTCAATTGTCTGTGTGTTAGTTACCGCTGCGTTGGCTAAACGCGCCGTTAAAGAAATTCAATTCTTAGGCGTTTACACGTTGATTTCATTTATTTCACTATTATTAATGTACATGTTCCCAACAGCAATTATGTGTTCCATCATGTCGTTTGTCGTTGGTTTCTCAGCCGCTGGTGGGGTTCTACAACTTGGTTTGACCATCATGTCAACCTTCTTCCCAGCAGGCAAAGGGACGATTACCGGGGTATTTTACACGGCCGGTTCGATTGCTTCCTTCACGATTCCACTGTTTACCGGGATGATGTCTACCAATATCGCTAACATCTTCTTATTCGACGTTATTATTGCGTTAATTGGATTTGTCTTAGCCGTATTGATTACCGTTCGTTACTACCACTTGTTTGGCAAGCCTAGTCAGAAGGGAGCTGTCAAGTAATGACACAACCAGTTGTTAAATTACGTAATATCAGTTTAGGTAGTGGCCGGCCAAAGTTAGCCGTTCCGATTACTGGGAAGACGACCGCAGACATTTTAGCCGCAGTTGATCCCATTAAGATGGCCGCACCAGACGTTGTTGAATGGCGGATTGACTTCTTTGAAGGCGTCACCGATGCTAAACAACTACAACAAACTGGTCAGTGGTTACGGAGTGCCCTTGGCTCAATCGCGTTATTGACTACTTTCCGGACACACGGTGAGGGTGGCGCGCTTGAATTAAGCGATGCCGACTACTTTAAAGTTTGTGAAAATGTCTTAGCAGGCAAATTTACGGATGCTTTGGATGTAGAACGTTACCATGATGAAGCAGACGTTAAAGGCTTAGTCGCTAAGGCTCATGACAACAATGTTGTTGTGATCATGAGTAACCATGATTTTGACAAAACACCTTCGAAGAAAGATATCGTTGGTCGTTTGACAAGCATGGTTGACTTCGGTGCGGATGTTGCTAAAATGGCCGTTATGCCGCAGTCAGCTGATGACGTCTTAACGTTATTAACCGCAACCAACGAAGCTCGTAAGACCTTGAGTCAACCTGTGATTACGATGTCCATGGGTGACCTTGGGAAGGTTTCACGGTTAGCCGGCGAAGTCTTTGGCTCATGCTTATCATTCGCGACGGTCGGTGCGGCTTCCGCACCAGGCCAAATCGCCTTGGACCACTTACGTCCAGAACTCGAAGATTTGAAACTTAGTTAATTAAACATGTCACATGGAGGTCAGGCAGATGGCGGTACCCCAGAAAAAGTTCGTTTCACAATTTACAATGATGGGGACCGTGATTTCCCTGACCTTATTTGAACCACGTCAGACGGCGATTGAAGCCGTCTACGACTACTTAGAACAGATGGATCGAATCTTCTCGGTTAATCGGCAGGATTCGGAGCTAAGTGCCGTTAATCAGGCCGCTGGAAAAAAGGCCGTAACGGTGAGTCCGCAATGCTTTGAGTTGATTCATGATGCATTGAATTATTCCCGTCAGCACGCTGATAGCTTTAACGTGTTGATTGGACCCTTAGTTAAACTTTGGAAGATTGGTT
The DNA here is from genome assembly GCF_001438845.1 of Lactiplantibacillus xiangfangensis. GTDB lineage: Bacteria > Bacillota > Bacilli > Lactobacillales > Lactobacillaceae > Lactiplantibacillus > Lactiplantibacillus xiangfangensis. The sequence continues at coordinate 50,649 of NZ_JQCL01000029.1, read as the reverse complement.
TTGGTGGTCATCAAGTCCCAAGTGCACCAGCGATTCAGGAACGGTTGCAACTGATGAATCTCGATCAGGTGGAACTAAACGCTACACAGCATAGCGTTTTTCTGAAACAAGCTGGCATGCAGCTGGACCTTGGTGCCATTGCGAAGGGTTACTTCGCTGATCAAATTGTGACTCAGCTGCAACAGGCTGGGATAACAAGCGCGATTGTTAACCTGGGTGGCAACGTCAAGTTGTTAGGTGCCAATCCGCTAACGGCGGATGAACGGTGGCAGGTCGGCGTCCAGGCCCCGGCCGCACCGCGTGGCTATCCCGGGTTACAAGTCGAAATGCCCGCCAAAACCGTGGTTACTTCCGGAATATTTGAACGGTACTTTGAAGTTAACGGTCACCGCTATCACCATATTCTGGATCCACAAACCGGTTATCCGGTTGAGAATCAATTGGATCAAGTTACGGTGGTTACTGACCAGTCTGAGTTGGCCGAGGTACTTTCCACGGTCACCTATTTCAAAGGTCCGAAGGCCGGTGCAGCTTTAATTGAAGAGTTGCCCGGAACTGAAGCTATTTTTATTGATCGAAAACAACAAGTAACGGTTACGAGTGGCTTAAAGCCGCGACGCAAAGGAGTGTTTTATATTGAGTAGTAAACAAGTAAAAGGCCAAGCAATGGGCCATAACGGAATTATCAACTATGAAGTTGATTTAAAAGATAATAAGATTAAAGATCTAAAGATTTTGAAGCATTCCGAAACGTCTGGGATTTTTAACCAAGTCATTGATAAATTAAAACATAATATTATTACTGAACAGTCATTTAACGTTGACACCATTAGTGGTGCGACCGTCATGACCAAAGCTTTATTAACTTCCGCTGACAAAGCGGTTGAAGGTGCCGGCATTAACGTTGTCCCAACACCAAAGAAGAAGGAAACGGCGGAAACCAAGAACTATAAAACCGATGTTTTAGTCATCGGTGGTGGTGAAGCTGGATTAGTTGCCGGCTGTCGCGCTTTAGCGATGGGACAAAAAGTCATCTTAGTTGAAAAGAACGGTTATATGGGTGGCGCCACCATTTTGAACGGTTCCAATGTTGTTGGGACGGGCTCAAACGTCGCCGCACAAATCTTTGATAACAACCATGACACACCTGAAATGTTAGCCCAGGATGTTAGTCGTGAAAGTGGCGATACCAATTATCCCGCTTTAACTGACTTAATGGTCCATAACATTGGTTCTGCCATCGACTTTGTTAGCAAGTTCGCTGATTTGCACTATCAAAAGGCGCAAACTCAGACCCCAGAACACTCAATCAATCGTCAAATCGAATTACCAAGTGCCAGCAGCTTTGAATTTATTCAAAAGGTTTCTAAAGCCTTCACTGCTGCCGGTGGGCAAATTCTGTTAGACGCACGGGTTGAAGAACTCACCTTTAATCGTCAACATAGCTTAAATGGTGTGGTTGCTAAGCAACACGATTCGACTCTTAAGATCAAAGCAAAGTCCGTTGTTTTAGCTACCGGTGGTCACGGTGCTAACCAAAAGATGCGCGGCGACGAAAGCAATGGGATCGATTACTACGGTCCAATGACGTCAACTGGTGATGCTTACCAGTTCAACGATGCATTGAACTTAGAGACCCACGACCTCGGCTGGTACAAGATCTATCCACACGGTGTTGAAGTTGAACCCGGCGTGGCTAAGTTAACGACTTACGCTTCCAAGGAAGCCACTGATATGGGTGCCCTTTACGTCAACAGTAAGGGTGAACGGATCGTTAACGAATCGAACGTTTACACCGCTTTCCGGAACGCCATTCTAAAACAAGACGACAAAGTCGCCTACTTAGTTATGGACGAACGGACTTGGAAGAAAGTTTACGACTTACTGGTCTTACATGACTTTACAGCAGAAGAAATTAAGAAGTTCTTTGCTGACCCAACGAAGCGCCCAATCTTTGTTAAGGGTGATTTGAGCACGGTTGCCAAGGAAGCTGGCATTGACGGCGCTGCTTTAGCAGCAACGATCAAACGTTACCAAGGCTTCGTTAAGGACGGCCATGACCAAGAATTTGGCCGTGATCCGAAGTACTTACACGAATTTGAAGGCGATACCTTCTACGTAATTGAACAACGGGACCGTTTTGCAACGACGTTAGGTGGTTACAGTGTCAACGCTGATAACTTACAATTATTGACCACTAAGGACGCACCCGTTGCCAACTACTTTGGTGCTGGTGAAGTCATCGGTGGTGCCAATGGTCACGATTCAATGCCAAGTATGATGAATACCTGGGGCATTTCTTCCGGGTATGTTGCCGGTGCCGCAGCTAGCGAAAATGCGAAGAAGCAAACGGCTGCTGGTGATGACGAAGCTAACATCGTTGCCGTTGTTGGGACGAACGCTTCCAAGTCATACAACCGGAAATTACTCTTTGCGATGAAAGATTTATTTGAAACTGAAGTTAACTTTGAAATTTGTGAAATTAAAGATTTACCACTTTTCAATGAAGACGACATCGATCAAGAACCAGCTAGTGTTAAGACGTTAGCTGCTAAGATTGAAGCTGCAGATGGGGTTGTCATCGGGGTTCCTGAATACGATCACTCCGTACCCGCTGCGTTGAAGAGTGCCATTGAATGGCTTTCAAGTGCTGAACATTCATTCAAGGAGAAGCCGGTCATGATCGTGGGGACTTCCCTTGGGATTCAAGGAACGGTTCGTGCCCAAATGAACTTACGTCAAATTTTGGATTCACCAGGTGTTGATGCACAAGTGATGCCAGGAAACGAATTTATGTTGCCACAAGCTGGGACGAAGTTCGATGAACATGATCATCTGAACGATGATGGTAGTGTACATTTCTTGAAGCAATGCTTTAACAACTTCTTAGATGGCCTACCAGAAAAGAAATCGGCAGCCGTTGCGACGCATTAATCTTTAAAGGCTAAAAAAATTCTTGCTACCGCTGATTTGCGGGAGCAAGAATTTTTATTTGGCTAGATTTTTTGTTCGATGTCGTCGATGGTTACGAGCAGTACGGCGCGAATCCAATCGAACTTGGCTTTCATTTCATCGTAGTAGGCGCCGTCAGTTTTAAACTGGCCGGTACCGTGAATGTGGAAGCCACAACCAGTCCCGGTTGTACCAGGAACTTTGTAGCTCCCGACGGTAATCGTGAGGTGATTATCGGTTGGAAAATCATTTTCGATTGAATGCATACCAGCTGAAGGAATCAGGAGGGTGTGGTCGTCAACGACCTTGATGTAATGACTCCAAGTGTTAACAACGTGCGCTGGATTGGCGTTAACGGTGACGATGGTTGCGGGCGTGCTGTCTTTGATAACGGCGAGAAATTTAGGATCCATTCGAAACGCTTCCTTTGTTTTTAATTACTATAATATATTACTGATTATATAGTATAGTAATTATTTGAGAGTTTTACAATTATTCAATCCTAAAAAAATAAGCCCAGCCAATTTGCGGATCTAGGGTTCCGCAAACTTGGTTAGGCTTATGAGTGATTATTTAGTTATGGCGTTGTCGATTGCAAGTTTTGACTTAGCATCGAAGAAGTGCGCTTTGTTTAAGTCAAAGCCCATATCCATCTTCGTGCCGGGTTGTTCGAAGTCCCGGGCGTTAACTTTAGAAACAAATTCGGTTTGACCGACCTTGCTGTAAAGTTGTGATTCGGCACCGAGGAGTTCTGAAACAACGATTTCGGCGTGAATGGTGTTTTCTGGGAAGGTCTCTAAGAAGGCATTTTCAGTATGGATGTCTTCTGGACGAATACCGAGAATGAAGGACTTGCCATCATAGCCGGCTGCGACCAAAGCTTTGAGGCGACCGTCTGGAACTTTGAGTGAAAAGCCATCTTTGTCATCGGTAATCTTACCGTCGTTTAAAGTAACGTTGAAGAAGTTCATGGCAGGGGCGCCAATAAAGCCACCGACGAAGACGTTAGCGGGTTTATCGTAAACTTCAGCGGGTGTCCCGACTTGTTGAATCTTACCATCACGCATAACGACGATTCGATCAGCCATAGTCATGGCTTCAGTTTGATCATGGGTCACGTAAATAGTGGTAGTGTTCAAGTCTTGGTGCAACTTGGCGATGGAAGCCCGCATGGAAACCCGTAACTTGGCATCCAAGTTAGAAAGGGGTTCATCCATTAAGAAGATTGGGGCGTCACGCACAATGGCACGACCTAAAGCAACCCGTTGCCGTTGACCACCTGAAAGGGCGGCTGGTTTCCGTTGTAAGTATTCGGTTAAGCCTAAGATTTCAGCGGCGTGTTTAACGCGCTTATCAATGTCGGCTTTGTCCTTCTTTTGGATTTTTAACCCGAAGGCCATGTTGCCGTAAACGGTCATATGTGGGTAGAGGGCGTAGTTTTGGAAGACCATGGCAATTTGACGGTCCTTTGGAGGAAGTTTGTTACTCTTCTTCCCGTTGATGACTAAGTCACCCTTGGAGATGTCTTCAAGGCCGGCAATCATCCGTAAAGTCGTTGATTTCCCACAACCTGAAGGTCCGACAAAGACGATAAATTCTCGATCCTTGATATCCAAGTTAAAATCAGTCACGGAATAGTCGTCCGCACCGTCGTATTTTTTATAAATGTGCTTTAAATTTACTTCAGCCATTTAGCTCACGTCCTCATTAGTTTTAATTTCATAACTGATTATAGTTTGAAAGCGGATACAAAGATATGCTAATCTTGAACAAAAGAAGTAAAATAATTTTGTCAGTTTGCACAAACTATTACTAAAAGTTTTACTAGTTAAGGAGTTCGACACGATGGATATTAATCAGATCAAAACCATTTTTCCTCAGGCGGTCCTCCAAGCAACGGCCGTTGATGATGACCAATACTTGAACTTTCCACTGGGGAGCGAGTGGCTGGTCCTCCCCGCAACCGGCCTAACGCCGCGCGAAATTGCGATGCTTAAGCTGTTAGTCCACGATCAAAGTTCGACCCAGACATTACTGGCAAACGGGCACCGCTGGTTTCGGCAGTTGTTTTTAGGTGAGAAGGGGCCGGCGACAACGTCCAAGCAGATGGTACGTATCATTCAAATTCAAATCATTAATCAAGACGCAACGATTCCACCTGCAAAATGGTTGGCGGCCTTTCAATCAATGTTTGAACACCCATTACTAGATGCTTTTCTAATTAGTGCGGACACGGCGATTGCGGTCGAAAAGTTAGATGGCAAAATCTTTGCCAGTGATGATTTCTTAGGAATCAGTCAGACGTTGGATAACGATTTTTACTGTGCGTCGAAGCTATATATCGGCCAGTATTGGCCGGCTGACAACCACTTGAGTGCGGTGTTTGCACGTGAACGTGAGTTGTTCCAGTTTCAAATTCAGCAGAACACGAGTCGGCGGATCTTTACCATTGCTAACAGCATATTAAAGTACTGTTTTGAAAAGCAGTTAAGCCAAAACGAACTCATTGTGCGTAGTAAGCACGAATTGCTCTCGATGCCGGACGCGCGGGCGACAATTACGACGCTATACCAAAATGGTGGCAACATCAGCAATACGGCTAAACAATTGTATGTTCATCGCAATACGCTGCAATACCGATTGCGAAAATTCCAGACGACAACGGGGTTTGATTTGAAGGATATGAACGACTTATTGTTCTGTTATTTGCTGACATTCGAGTAAAAAAGAAGGTAAAACAGGTAAAAACCGAGATTCGTTATATTTTTACTAAATTATGTGATAGAAATCCGGTTGACGCTAGTTGTAAACGGTTACATAATGGGTATTGTTAATTTAAGTTGTGGTACACAAAAGGAGGAAACAGTGATGAAAAAGTTTACTAAAGCTTTGCTCGGTTTAGGGGTGGTGCTTGCAAGTACAACGTTGTTGACCGCTTGTGGCAACTCTAACTCGGGTTCATCATCAAATGGTAAAACGACGGTAACGATTTGGGCGGATGACCCGAACTTTAACGTCCCAATTATGAAGACGGCGGTTAAGATGTATAACGCCGAACATAAGAATTCAGGCGTTACTTTCAAGGTTCAAACTCAAGGTGACTACAATACCAAGGTTCAAACCGTATTATCAGCTGGTAATAAGAAAAACTATCCAAACATTATCAAGATTGAAGATTACGGTTCTCAAAAACTCATTTCTTCTTATCAAAACTCATTCTTAACTCAAAACGTTGATTTGAGTAACTTCTCTAAATACAAGAAGAGTGTCGTTAATTACAAGGGCAAGACTTACGGTATGCCATTTGATTCCGGTGTTTCCGCATTATTCTATCGTAAAGATGTTTTCGCCAAGTATGGTGTAAAAGCTAAAGACTTGAACAACATTACTTGGGATCAATTCATGAAGTTAGCAGAAAAGGTTCATAAAGGTAGTGGCAAGAGCATCTTAGGTACTGGTGCCTTAGTTGGTGAAGATCCAGACTTAGTTCGCCAAATGCTACAATCTGCTGGTAGCTGGTACTTTGATGATTCTGGTAAATTAGATGTTAACTCAACGGCCTTCAAACAATCATTGAAGACGGTTAAGTCATTAAAAGACAACGGTTTAGTTACTGGATACAGCGACTTTAACGCTCGTAACAAAGCTCTTTACAATGGTAATAACTTAGCCGTTGTTGAAGGTGCATGGTTCTCAGCATCACTTAAAGCTGACAAGAAGTCTTCTGGCAAATGGGGTATTGCAACGGTTCCTCGTTTGACAAACGTTAAGGGTGCAACTAACTCAACTAACGAAGGTGGCTCAAGCTGGTACGCCTTAAACACTGGCAATGCCAAAGCTGATAACGCCGCTAAGAAGTTCTTAAAGACCATGTTTGATGGCAATTCTAAGTTCTACGGTAAAGTTCTCAAGGAACAAGCTGCCGTTACGACTTACAAACCAGCTATGACTAACAAAGAATGGAATACTAACGATACGTTCTACAATCAGAAGGTCAACCAATACTTCAAGCAAAACTTGAACAAGATTCCATCTGTATCATACGGTATCCACTCTAGCGAAGTTGAAAACATCTTATCTGGTAACTTAAACAATTACTACTCTGGTAAGACTAGCTTAGACGCAACCATCAAGAAGATTCAAAGTTCTTACAAGTCACAAGTTGGTAGTAACTAATCAATAATTGACTTAAATGAGATTGTCGTTTTGGGAGGGTATCAAGTATGAATGGTGTAAATGAGAGAACTAATCGGATGGGTTGGTGGTTTATCGGTCTGTCGATCGTGAGTTTCGCAGTCTTTATGATTTACCCGATTCTCAGTTCCGTAAAACTGGTCTTTTCATCACTGTCTGGTGATAGTAGTACGTTTGTTGGTTTTGGTAACTTTGTTCGGCTGTTCCACGATACAACGTTTTGGAGTTCGTTAGGAAATTCCTTCTTATTCCTAGTTGTTGAAGTGCCAATCATGTTACTATTTGCAATTATCCTAGCGGTTGTTTTGAATTCTAAGATGTTGAAATTACGTGGCTTTTGGCGGTTATTAATCTTCCTACCTTGCGTAACGTCTTTAGTTTCGTATTCTATCTTGTTCAAAATGTTATTTTCAAGCGATGGTTTAATTAACAAGTTCTTGATGAACGGCTTGCATATTATTTCATCACCGATTCCGTGGTTAACTGATCCAACGATGGCTAAAATTGTTATTATTTTAGCATTACTATGGCGGTGGACCGGCTATAACATGATCTTCTTCTTAGCCGGATTACAAAACGTTTCTGAAGAAATTTATGAAGCCGCTGAAATTGACGGTGCTTCAAAGATTCAACAATTCCTGCACATTACGTTACCAGCGTTACGGCCGATTATCTTATTTACGGCTGTTCAATCAACGATTAGTACGTTGCAATTGTTTGATGAACCAATGAACATCACTAATGGTGGGCCAGCGAACTCCTCGACCACGATTGCAATGTACATTTACAACGTTTCATTCAAGTACGTGCCAAACTTTGGTTACGCCGCTGCAATGTCATACGTTGTAATGTTCATTATCTTGATTCTCTCATTAATTCAAATGAAGGTGGCGAAGAACGATGACTAGCTCAAGAAAAGTAAGCTCGGTTCTCAAATACGTTTTTATTTTGATTATGTCTTTCATCAGTGTCTTCCCATTTGTTTGGATGGTGATCGAAAGTACGAACTCTTCAGCTGATATCTTAGCTGGGAAAATGTCGATTGGTGACCAGTTCATGGTCAATTGGCATAACGCCTTTACCCAAACGAACCTGATTGGTGACTTTTGGAACAGTTTAAAAATTGCGACAGAGGTAACGGTACTCTCAATTATCGTGGCTTCCTTAGCGGCTTACGGGTTCCAAATTTACCGTTCACGTGGTAAAAACTGGATTTATTCAATCTTTATCGCTTCCATGATGATTCCATTCTCCGTATTGATGATTCCTTTATACCGGATGGTTTCAAAATTGGGATTGGTTAACACGGCATGGGCCGTTGTCTTACCTGGGATTATGTCAGTGTTCCTGGTCTTCTTCTTCCATCAAAGCTTGGAAACGTTCCCAATCGATACGATTGAGTCAGCACGGATCGATGGCGCCAGTGAAATAAGAATCTTCTGGAGCGTGGTATTACCACAATTGCGTTCAACCTTCGCGGCTGCTGCAATTTACTCCTTCATGGGTGCCTGGAACAACTACATGTGGCCATTAATCGTATTGCAAAGTGATGATCAAAAGACCTTGCCACTATTGATTTCTGGCTTGTCCGCGAACACCAATTTCTCGATTGACTATGGTGTAATCATGATTTTAATTATTATCTCAACGATTCCAATCTTCTTAATCTTCTTGTTCTTGCAAAAGTACTTCGTCCAAGGGATGACTGGTGCAAACAAGGGTTAATGATAAGCAGAATTGCTTTAGGAGATGACTGCTAATTTAAATCTGAAGCATTAATTATTATGTTATTCATTAAAAACCAATCAAGCCCACTCCTTGAACGGCTACCCCGTGAAGGCATAATAAGCTAGTAGAATGATCAATCTCATAAAGTCTTTAAAGCGTCTAACGAGTTTTCGTCGGGCGCTTTTTTTGTTTTGAACGAAGCATTGCTGAATTAGCGGTCCAATTGATAGAAACTGGTTATTTATTAATAGGTTCAGTTACTGGTGGTGTCAGCGCCAAGTTCTGGGTAGTCATTAAATTTGGGAGGCTAATTTAGAAACAACAGTTGTTGATGCTGCTGATTTCAAATTTTCAATCTTCAATTTGAAACAAAAAGGCCGATCAACGAAAGGTTGTTTACTTAACCTTTGCTGATCGGTACGGTTTTAAAAGTAGAAATGCCGGAACTTCCCGGGTGTGATGTGCTCAAAACGTTTGAAGACGGAGATGAAGTGGCTGTTAGTGTTAAAGCCAACCATCTTACCAACTTGTTCAACGGAGTATTTTGAGTTGTTCAGCAGGAGTTCTTTGGCCTTCTGAATCCGGTACTGCAATAAATACTGGTGCGGCGACGTGCCCGCAAATTTACGAAAGACTTCCAAGATGTATTGTTCACTATAATTAGAAAACTCCGCAAAATCATTGTTCTCAAGGTCTTCACTGTAACGATCGTGAATCAACTGGATAATTGGTTCAATCACGTTTTGGTAAATTGGTTGATTACGTGGATTGGTGATCATGTGGCGCTTTAACAATAGTAGAAAACTGTACACTAACTCGGATGAATGGTAAATCTTCAGTGGATCGGGGTCCTCAATCTCCAAGTGATGAGTTTTTATAAAATCAAACACCTGGTTGTCTTCTTCTTTAATCAATAAATAATCATGAAAACTTAGCATGGCCGTGGCTTCTGCAATTAAGGCACCGCCGAAGGTAAAGAACTCGGTTTGCCAGTCGCCACCATTTGAATGGTAAGCGTGTGGGATGCCTTGGTTGATCAAGAGGCCTTGTCCCGGCCCCAGTGAGAAAGTGTGATCACCCACGGTTACTTCACCGGTGCCGGACAAGCCTTGCAACCAGTGAACGTATGGGTAGCCGTGAGGACGGTTAATATCTTCTTGGTGCCAATCATAGCCGATACTGTCTACGAAGAACGGTAGCGATCGGTCGGTAACACGAAAGCTATAGCGCATATTAAAAAGGCCCCCAAACTTAATCTAACGTATTTTATAATAGCATGCGGCACTCATAAACGCGGGTGGCACGTGCTACAAAATGCAAAAAAAATTATTTTTCTGGATAAGTATTCATAAAATCAACCGCAGCCCCACGTAAATTGGCACCGTCAGTGAAGGCACATGGCACCACCTCGGGATCGAAGGGGGCGATGGTCACGATTTTGCGAATCTTTTTGATTTCAGCAAGAATGCCGGGAATTAATTCGGGGTTATTCGAAACTGCCCCGCCTAAAACGATCTTTTCAGGGTCAAAGCTGTATTGCAAGTTGTAAATGGCCTTAGCTAAGGCGGCGTACATAGTTTGAACTTCGGCTTGAGCGTCGGTGTTTCCTTGGTCAGCCAAGGCGAAAACGTCCTTACCGCTGTAAGTCTTACCGTCGTTAACGCGCTTCGTGTACCGTTTGCCGACCCGGACTGGTGAGCCGAGCTCACTTAGGGTCGACTGGTCGTCCATTAACATGTAACCAAGTTCGCCGCCAAAGAGGTGGGCACCGTGTTCAACCTGTTTATGTTCAATGATGGCACCGCCAATCCCGGTTCCGATAATCATGAAAATCAGATTATCAACGTCTTTACCAGCCCCAGCTGCGACCTCGGCTAAGGCGGCACAGTTGGCGTCGTTTTCGATGGTGACGGGGAGCCCAAATTTTTCTACGAGCGCCGAATGAATATTAAAGTAGTGGATGTAAGGAATGGCGCTCGCACCTTCAATCTGACCACTCTGCTTGTTAACGGCACCAGGAGAACTAATACCGACCCCGCTAATATGGTAGTCGCGTTTCATCTGTTCAACGGCCGTGGTGAGGGCGGTATAGAATTCTTCTAAAGTTGCGGGTGTTGGGATCGCTGGGTAGGTGTGGACTTGTTGGTCCGCCCAAGCGCCCAACTTGATGCTAGTACCGCCAACGTCAATTAAACCAATTGTTTGTGTCATTATTTAGTACCTTCCTTATTTGTCAAAATTGTTTTAAACCGATTCATAATCGTTGGTAACTGGTGATCCCAAAATTTGAAATCGTGGTTGCCGGGTCCTTCAAAGTAAGTGTAACGATTAGCAAACGCCGTGTTAAGCACGGGACGGATGGCCTGGTTCATCTGGTAAAGAAAATCTTCAGTCCCAACCGTTTGGAGTACTTGGAGCTGGTTTACTGGTAAGTGCGTGGCTAAGTAAGTCAGGTCTGCGGGGGTCTGATGAAGGTCTGATTGATTAAAAATCAGGGACCAGTCGGGTACCAAATTAGGATTTTCTTGACCAAATTCGGTGACGTCCATTACCCCGGAGAGGGCTGCGACCGCGGCAAAACGGTCGGGATGGGTAAAGGCCCACTTATAAGCACCGTAGCCTCCCATGGAAGCTCCGGCGACGAAGTTTTCGCTAGGCGCTAGTGACAAGGGATAAAAGAAGCGCATCCGTTGTGGAAGCTCCTCAGTAATGAAGTGCCAGTAGCGGCCACCCGCGGCCATGTCGGTGTAAAAGCTCCGTTCGGCGCGGGGCATAACGACGGCAATACCCGTATCGCTTGCGTAGCGTTCAATCGATGTGTAGCGTAAGAACATTGATTCATCATCGAACAGGCCGTGCAAGAGCCACATAACGGGTAGGCGGTGGTTCGCCGGTTGAATAGGAACGTCATTACCGACTTTTGATTCTGGTAAGATGACGTACGCCGTCGTGTTCATTTGTAATTCGTTAGAGTAAAACGTGGTTTGGTGTAGAGACATTTTTTAAAGTCCTCCTGAATCAGATTTAATTTGATACGGCCTGTAATTGTTCTTCCTGCCAAGTTTGACGGTCATAAGCGTGGAAGAAGGGCCAGTAGATCACAATGGCAATGAGTAGTTCAATCAATTGCCAAACGGCGGCGCGCCAATCGCCCCCGGTCACGAGAAATCCATTTAAAATCGTTGGGGTGGTCCATGGAACTTGGGCCACGACCATGCCGATAACGTGTGCCTGCATCAAGATGTAGGTTAATCCCTGTAAGAGCATGGGAATCCCAATGAACGGAATTACGAGAATTGGGTTCATCACAACGGGGAGCCCGAACATGACGGCTTCACTGATGCCGAAGCATGACGGCGCTAAGCTCATGTGTCCCAATTCTTTAAAGCGCTTACTTTTTGCGGTTAACGCGCACAGCGTTAACGCAAGAATGGCCCCGGTACCACCGATGTTCATTCCGAAGTTTAGAAAGCCATCAGCAGTGATTCGAGTGGCCGCCTGACCGTCAGTCACGTTCAGACCGTTGAGCACTAACGATTGTAGAAAGAATGGACTGAGCAACGCGCCGATGACGTTGTTGCCGTGAATCCCTAATCCCCATAAGAGTAACGTTAAAAATAAGATGACCATAATACCCAGAAAACTATTAAACCCAACGATCAGCGGCGTAAAAATCCATTGAATTAACGTGCTGATTGACCAGGGTGACAACCATTGCAGTAGGCCGGTCACGAGGAGAACGCCCAGTGCGGGCAGGCCACTTAAAAACGATGCCGGTACAGCTGGAGGTAAATTCCCCGTGTTTTGGGGATGAAAGTTGTGGTTAGATAACCAGTTCAGTCCTTCAATGGCTAGAATGGGCACAATGATTGCGGTAAAAAAGTTAGCCGGTCCAAAAGCCGTCCGGCTTAAATGCCCCGTTGCCGTCAAATTAACCATTAAATAGGCAATGATCCCGATGCTTGTGCCCGTCTGCGGACTCAACTGATTTAATTTAGTGGCTGCAAAGCTCATGTTAATGGCCACTAAGAGTGAAAAGTAATTGAAAATCAATTGAATTGGAACCTTCAGTTGCGGCAGAACTGGTTGGATGAAATGTTGCCAACCAACCCAGGGAAACTGTGTCACGATAACGAATAGGCTACCAATCAAGACTAGGGGACCGATAAAGTTCAGACCCATGTTTAAAATTAAGAGAATTTTCAAATTGCTGAATTTAGTTAGGACCGGATCGAGTGCTAATTGCATTTTTTCCATTGTCTTTGCCATACGTTGATGCCTCACTTTGCCCCTACTTTAGCATGAGTAATCGTGCTTGTAATTAAGTAAAGTTATTCAAAAATACACGATAATGAAACTAAAATATAATGTATTTCTGACCGTTGTAGCAATAATGGCTGAAAATAATGCCAAAATACTTAACTACAAATTTTATTATGTTTTTTGTAAAAATGGTTTGAATTATGAGTGATGTTGAGTGTACAATGTAAGCGTTAACTTGATTTAGTTGAATAAAACAACCAACTTACCTACTAATCATAGTTAGCGGTAAACAGAAAAGCAATCTTTTTTGCGAATAAATAATATAGATGAATAAAGTTAAAAGAAGGTGCGATTAGTGAAATTTACAAATGGTTATTGGATGAATCGCGACGAATACGACGTTGAATCACCAATGGAAACGTACGATGCAAAAAAAGTTGGCAAAACGCTGACGACTTTTGCGCCCTTTAAGCGCGTCTTATCGCGTGGCGACCAGTTAAACTTGGGTGCCACAACGATGACGTTCACTTCACCAATCGAAAATGTGATTGGGGTAAAACTAGAACATTTTGATAGCGAGGATCACGGGCCTAAGTTTAAGATCAATGACCAAGATCCTGACGTGGACATTCAAGTTGATGATCAGATGGCGTCTTTGACCAGTGGCCAGTTAAAAGTTTCTCTACCGCTTAAGACGGACTTTGACATGAAGTTTACGGCGAATGGTGAATTGATTACGGAATCCGCACAAAAGGCACAGGGTGTGATTTTTAATCATGACACTAAGGTCAGCTACATGCGCGAACAACTCGCAATGGATATCGACGAAAAAATCTACGGTTTAGGCGAACGGTTTGGGAACTTCGTCAAGAACGGTCAGTCAGTCGATACTTGGAACCAAGACTGTGGGACGGGTAGTGAACAAGCTTATAAGAACGTGCCGTTCTACATCAGTAGTCGCGGTTACGGGGTCTTCGTGGACGAACCACAACGAGTTTCCTTTGAAGTGGGTTCCGAAAACGTGGACCGGGTTCAGTTCAGTACTGAAGGCCAATCCCTTCAATATTACGTGATCTATGGCCCAACACCAAAGGAAGTCTTGCACCGTTACACCGAATTAACGGGTGCCATCAACTTGCCACCAGCTTGGTCATTTGGCTTGTGGCTCAGCACGTCGTTTACGACGGACTACAGTGAAGCCACCGTATTGAAATTTATCGACGGCATGAAGGAACATCACATTCCACTCGACGTCTTTCACTTTGACTGTTTCTGGCAAAAGGGGTTCGAATGGTGCACCCTTGCTTGGGATAAGGAAATGTTCCCAGATCCTGCTGGCTTATTGAAGAAGATTCATGATCGCGGTATTAAAGTCTGCGTTTGGTTGAACCCGTACGTTGCGCAAAAGTCACCGCTCTTTAAGGAAGCCAAGGATAAGGGCTACTTATTGAAACGTGAAAATGGCGACGTTTGGCAATGGGATCTCTGGCAAGCAGGGAACGGCTTCGTTGATTTTACTAACCCCGACGCCACTAAATGGTACCAAGATAAATTAAAGGAACTCCTCGACATGGGTGTCGACTGTTTCAAGACCGACTTTGGTGAACGGATTCCGGTTGATGACGTGAAGTTCTTTGACGGGTCCGACCCGCAACAAGAACATAACTACTACACGTTGCAATATAACCAGGCCGTTTACGAAGCTATTGAAGAAGTCAAAGGGAAGGAAGAAGCGGTCGTTTTTGCGCGTTCTGCAACTGCCGGTTCCCAATCTTACCCAGTACACTGGGGTGGCGATTGCCTCTCCAACTACAATTCAATGCGTGATACCTTGCGCGGTGGGCTATCATTCTTGCTCTCTGGTTTTGGGTTCTGGAGCCATGATATCGGTGGTTTCGAAGACGGCGATGACCGCCCAACACCAGATCTTTACAAACGCTGGACACAATTTGGACTGTTGTCATCACACAGTCGTTACCACGGCAGCAACGTTTACCGGGTACCGTGGAACTTCGATGACGAAGCGGTTGCGAACACCAAGCGTTTTGTAGACTTGAAGTTATCATTGATGCCATACTTGTATACCCAAGCGGCGCACGGTGCCCATTATGGGAACCCATTGATGCGGCCAATGTTCTTAGAATTTGGGGAAGACCCGAACGTCTACGACAACGGTAACCAATACATGTTTGGGTCACAGTTATTAGTCGCACCGATTTTCAATGACCGTGGACAAGCCCATTTCTACCTGCCAGGTGGCAAGTGGACCAGCATCTTAGACGGTAAAGTTTACGATGCGCCCGCAACGGGTCAATGGATCGATGAACACTTTGACGAATTGAGCCTACCAGTTTTGGCACGGCCAAACTCAATTTTAATTCAAAATCCAAAAGCCGTTCACGCGGCCTACGATTACACCCAGAACGTCGACATTCACTTGTATCAATTGCAAGATGGTGAAGTCGCAGCCAAGATCGTTGATGGTCATGGCAATGACGTGGCCACCGTCACGGCACACCGGAATGGCAATCAAGTGACCGTTGACACACAAGGTGTCAGTGGTGACGTAACGGTTTACGTTCATGAAAATGATGGGATTGCTTCAACTAAGTTAACAAACGGGCAAGCAACCATTACCCTGTAAATAAGCAGTTTAAAGACGACTTGTTAACAAAAATGTAGACAAGTCGTCTTTGTATACATATGATGATGGTATAGATAAAAGGTGAGGTCATGGGCATGGAACAGCGCAGTTTGAATCGGGATCAACTCCACGATCTGAATTTAAAATTAGTTTTACAACAAATTATTAATCATCCGGCAACGTCGCGGATTGAGATCTCACACGAGCTAGAGTTGCACAAGTCGACGATCTCATCGCTATATAATACCTTGATGGCGAAACAGCTATTGACCGAAATTGGCCAGGGGGCGGCGTCAAACGTTGGGGGTCGGAAACCAACGATGGTGACCGTTAACCGCGATTACGGGTATACGGTCACGTTTGACCTGGGCTATCGGCACTTACACGCAACGGCGAACAACATTGATACGACAATCATTGAGTACCAACGGATCGACATTGTTGACCAACCGATTACGGTCATGGTCGCAAAGTGCCAGGCTTTTCTTGCTAAGATTGCGTCTGAAGTGACGACGGTCAACGGGTTGCTCGGAATTTGCTTTTCAATTCACGGGATTATTAAGGACAATCAGATTCTGCAATCACCGTGGATCGATATGCAAGACGTCGACTTAGTTCGGGTCTTTGAAACGCAGTACCACGTTCCGGTTTTATTGGAAAACGAGGCGAACTTATCTGCCATTTATGCCCGTGACTTTAGTACCGACCAACCGTACCGCAGCTTTGTAACGCTAAGTATTCACCGTGGAATCGGGGCCGGCATTATTTTAGACCAGCAACTGTCGCGGGGTGAAAACGGCCGCGGGGGTGAAATTGGGAAGACGCTGACGTTACTCGGTCCCAACACCGCGGGTCAGTCCGTAGAGTCCCTGTGTTCGGAAGATGCCCTGATCACGCGCATTGAAAATGCCAAGCAACTTGAACACTTAGACCGCACCGCGATTATCAAGCTCTTTGAGGCCGGTGACCGCGATACGGAGCGAATCTTACGGCAAGCGTGCAGCGTCGTAGCGGGCCTCATCTTTAACGTGGTCACCATGCTCGATCCGCAGGCGGTCTTCATCAACTCGCCACTCATCGAAGGGTTACCAGAACTGATGGATGAGATTCGCGGCGACTATCAAGACATTGCCCAAACAGACTTTCCAATCAACTTGATTCCACGGACCCAGTACGTGACGCTATTAGGTGGCTGCTCACTGATAACGCACCACGTTTTGAATTTGGATGACTACGAGCTCCGTTTCCAACAAGGTGAAGTCGCAGCCTCTATTAGTGAAAATTAAGACGTCGTAATGAAATAAATAACTAAAGATTGAAAGTCCCAAAATGGCTGTCAACGTTGCAACGGCAATAATTATTATTCCTAAAATTAGCCGTTCCATCGGGTAGCCTCGAGTAGTGCTATGGGGGACGGTCCCAGCCAAAGGACGGTCTGGAACCTCACTTCAAAGCCGCCAGCCCACGTCTTTGAAGTGCCCCGCAAGATTAGTCGGATAAACCACCGGCTAATCTTGCCGACACAGCACTCGAGGCTACCCGACTGCGCTAAAAACTATCTTCTTATTGCTTTTACTGTCAGCTAATCAGTGGCAACCTTCGGGCATCCGATTAGCGGCACATTTATCATAGGCAATTTCCAGCTATGGTAACGCTTGAACTAGTTTTAGCACTTTCAATCTTTAGTAAATAACCTTTAAACGTCCCCATGCCGGTATTCGACCGGAGTGGGGACGTTTTGCTGTTGATTTAAATGGGTAAAAGTTTTGAATAATGTGGCTAAAAGTGGTGAAAATGAAGCAGTTTTATCAAAACCAAGAAAGCGCTTGCATTTGCAAAACTAAGTTTTATAATGATACTTGTAAGTTGGTTGTTGGAACAAACTAACGTGGAGGGATATCGAAATGCAAACAAAAATAAGTTATTGGAAAGGTGTCGACAAGATTCAATACGTCGGCCATCAAGATAAAAAATCTGGCTTAGGCTTTCAATATTACAATCCTGACGAAGTGATCGGCGGCAAAAAGATGCGCGACTGGCTCCGTTTTGCGGTTGCCTACTGGCACACTTTTGATCAACGACTAGTCGACCCATTTGGTGATGGGACTGCGCAACGTCCATACGATCACATTACCGATCCGATGGACTTAGCTTTAGCGAAAGTGGACGCCGCTTTTGAATTTTATGACAAATTAGGCGTTGACTACTTGTGCTTCCACGACCGCGACTTAGCCCCAGAAGGTGACACGTTACGTGAAACCAACAAGAATCTGGACAAAGTCGTTGACCGCATCGTTGAATACCAAAAGACGACCGGGATGAAGGTTCTTTGGAATACCTCTAACATGTTTACCAACCCCCGCTTTGTTGAAGGGGCCGCAACGTCACCATCCGCAGACATTTTCGCCTACGCCGCTGCACAATTGAAACACAGCTTGGAAATTGGGAAGCGTGTCGGTGCTGAAAACTATGTCTTCTGGGGTGGCCGTGAAGGTTACGAATCACTTTGGAACACGAACATGAAGGCTGAACAAGAACATGCAGCTAAGTTTTTCCACATGGCGAAGGATTACGCTAACGAAATTGGGTTCGATGCACAGATGCTACTTGAACCAAAGCCAAAGGAACCATCAACCCATCAATATGACTTTGATGCCGCAACGACGATTGCCTTCATGAAGACTTATGGTTTGGATAAAGACTTTAAGTTGAACTTGGAAGGTAACCACGCTAACTTGGCTGGTCATACTTATCAACACGAAATTCGGGTTGCCCGTGAAGCCGGTTTATTAGGTTCATTGGATGCTAACCAGGGTGACAAGTTGATTGGCTGGGATATTGATGAATATCCTTCTAACCTTTACGAAACGACTGCTGCAATGTACGAAGTCGTTGAAAACGGTGGCATTGGCCCTCGTGGTGGCTTGAACTTTGATGCTAAACCACGGCGGACTTCCTTCGCACCAAACGACTTATTCTACGGCCACATCGTTGGGATGGACAGCTTCGCTGCTGGTCTCCGGGTTGCCATGAAGATGAAGGAAGACGGCTTCTTGGAAGATATCGTGAAGAACCGCTACGCCTCATACGGCAGTGGTATCGGTGCGGATATCGAAAGCGGCAAGGCTGACTTCAAGTCCCTTGAAAAGTACGCAATCGACAAACCACAATCTGAATTATTAGCAGCAACTAGTTCTGATCACCTTGAAGAAATCAAGGATACGATCAACCACTACATTATCGATACATTAAGTAAATAATTAGGTTAAGAGAATTGATGACATTTTGAGATAGAGAATGGGAGAAGGGCCTGAGACCAACGTCGCGGGTCCTTTTTTAAAAATAAAAAGTTGGTGAAAAATATGAGTGCAGTAGTATTAGGTGTTGATTTAGGGACCAGCGCGGTTAAAGTGTTGGCCGTAGATAAGGCGGGGACCGTCGTTGCCCAGCAAAGTGTTGGTTATGAATTACAACAGCCACAACCGGGTTATAGTGAACAACGACCTGAAGACTGGGTTACCAGTACGACGGCTGCCATTCAACGGTTAATCAGTGAGGACCATTTAAAGCCTGAAGACATTCAAGGGATCAGTTATTCGGGTCAGATGCACGGGTTAGTGTTATTGGATGCGAACCACCAAGTATTGCGGCCTGCAATCTTATGGAACGATACCCGAACCACGCCACAGTGTCATGAAATTGAACGGGTGATGGGTGATCAATTTGTCGAAATCACGGGTAACCGGCCACTTGAAGGCTTCACGTTGCCTAAGTTATTATGGGTCAAAGAAAATGAACCTGAAATTTGGGCCCAAACGGATTGTTTTGTTTTGCCTAAGGATTACGTTCGTTACCGCATGACGGGACAACTCGCCATGGATTACTCTGACGCGACCGGGACGGTCCTGTTAGACGTTAAAACGGGCAAGTGGAGCAAGACGATTTGTGAGCAACTTGGGGTTCCTGAACGAATCTGCCCACCTTTGATGAAGTCGGTGGATTTTGCGGGCAATGTCACGCCGAAGTATGCCCAACAGACCGGGTTAACGATTACCACCAAGGTTTATGGTGGGGCTGCGGATAACGCTGCCGGTGCGGTCGGTGCTGGGATTTTATCCGAAGACAAAGTCATGGCTAGCATCGGGACATCCGGCGTGGTCTTGAAGTATGAAGATAATCCTAATACTAACTATCACGGTGTTTTACAGTTTGAAGACCACGCCTTTCCTGACAAGTATTACTCGATGGGCGTCACCTTGGCGGCCGGCTATTCGTTGAGCTGGTTTAAAAAGACGTTTGCGCCCGACGTTGATTTCACGGAAATGGTTGCCAGCGCTGCCAAGTCAACGGTGGGCGCCAACGGCCTAATTTTTACCCCGTACATCGTGGGTGAACGGGCACCGTACGCCGACGCCGACATCCGCGGGAGCTTCATCGGTATCGATGGCACGCACCAGCGCTACGATTTTGTGCGGGCCGTTTTGGAAGGCATTATCTTCTCGTTTAAAGATTTAATGCAGATCTACGAAGAGCACGGCAGTCAGTTTAAGACGGTGGTCGCCATCGGTGGTGGCGCAAAGAGCCCGCTCTGGCTGCAAATTCAAGCCGATATCTTCAATCACCCCGTAGTCAGTTTACAAAATGAACAGGGGCCCGGCATGGGGGCGGCAATGATTGCGGC
The DNA here is from genome assembly GCF_001438845.1 of Lactiplantibacillus xiangfangensis. GTDB lineage: Bacteria > Bacillota > Bacilli > Lactobacillales > Lactobacillaceae > Lactiplantibacillus > Lactiplantibacillus xiangfangensis. The sequence continues at coordinate 30,187 of NZ_JQCL01000029.1, read as the reverse complement.
CACTGGTCTGGGTTGGTTTGATTCGATGGAAGACTGCGCTCAAACCTTCGTTCATTACGGCAAGGTCTACGAACCGATTGCTGAAAACGTGACGGCTTATCAACAGATTGACCAAGTCTATCACCAAGCCTATTCACAAACTAAGGGCATGACCGCGGCGTTGATGGCTTATCGGCGGGCTGAATAATTAAGAGTGGACCAAGGGGCGGTTAGTTTATGAGCATTAACGTGGCGTCAGTGATTGTTCCTGGGTTTGGGACAGTCGCTGATGCCGGGTTAAGCGGAATAAACTGCCTTTTGGACCACGTTTCGACCATAGTTATAGGAAAATACTTGTTTAGAAATATGAATCTCTTAGTCACCTAGTCCGGTTGCCGCTGGTAACATGCGGTCGTGGGACCGGGTCGAGCCTGAGAAGCGGTCTCGCCCCTCGCCTGGAACAATTGCAAACGGCGCAATTGTTCCAGACCGTCCGTGGTTTAAGGCCGGAAGAATTCACCGGCCTAAGACCACCTTCACGACCGATGCTATCAGCGCCAACCTCTGGCTATGCGACGAGCTAGTGTGTTCGTAATGATAGATAAATGACTTTTGCCATATACTGAGAAAATAAGCATAAAAGAATACCCGTTCAGAAACGCTGATTTCTGAATGGGTATTCTTTTTTTGAACGAGATTCAATTGTAATTCAAATTAAAGTGTTAGCCGGAAAAAACTCAGTTGGCCTGAATGATTTGAACGGCGTAAGGGGCTAGTGTTAAGACCCCGCTATTGATAGCTTTACCAGTTAATAAATCCTTAGCGTTCGCTGGTGCCGCGTAGTGATAAGTACGGGTGTCAGCGGTCGTGTTGATTAAGAAGTCGTAGCGGGTACTTGCTGATTTCCGGGTTGTTAATTCGATACCCTGACTGTCAGCGGTTGGCTGGTCGTTTGTTTTAAGATTCAATAACGGCATTAATTGTTCACCAAGCGCTTCCATGCCAGCTTGATCGAGGTAGGTCCCAACGAAGAAACCGTGGCCCTTACCGTACGCGTTTTGAGTGACGGCGTGCGTTGCGTTGTAGAACTTATCCGCTTCATAGCTAGCTAATGGTTTTGCAGTGCCGAGGTGTAACAGGCTGCAGACGATGTTTGCCTTAGCCGTTGTCTGGTCGTTAAACGTGATCTGGCAGGTGCTGACGGGTGGCAAGACGTCCCACTCTTCAGACCAAAGGCCAAGGGCTGGTTCCAGCTGCTTAAAGTAGCCCCCTTGATAAACGTTATCGTGTTCGTCGACGGTTGCGCTCATAGTGTTGGTGATAAAGTTACCACCGGCGTGAACGTAGTCGTTGACTTTATCAGCTAAGCCATGTTTAAACATGAAGAGCGCCGGGGCAATCACGACTTGATAGTCGGAAAAATCATCTTCCGGTGAAATCATTTCAACGGGGATGTTGTGGCTGTAGAAATACTGGTAGTAGGCGTGCACTTGGTCAACGTATTGTAAGCGAACGTTAGGACCCAGCGCAAAGTCGAGTGCCCAGAAACTGTTCCAGTCAAAAATAATTGCGACTTGGGCGTGCCGTTGACTCGTTAATAAATCAGCTGGCAATTTTTGGAGTTCGGCACCAATTTGGCCGGCTTCCTTGAAGACCCGGGTCTCCGTAGAATCAACGTGAGAAATAATTGCCCCGTGTAAGGATTCGCAACCGTTACGGGCTTGTCGCAACTGGAAGACCTGAACGGTATTAGCGCCGTGCGCCATCGCTTGAAAGCTGAGCATCCGGAATTCGCCGGGGTCCTTGAGCGCGTTATAGGGTTGCCAGTTTTGTTGGCTCGGTGTTTGTTCCATGAGCATGAACGGCGCGTGCTTTAAGCCGTACATCAGGTCATGGTTCATTGCGGTAAAGGATGCCGGAGTATCAAAGCTTGGGTAGTTATCCCATGAAACGACGTCGAGTTCCTTAGCCCACTTAAAGTAGTCCAAATCTTTCTGGGTTCCCATGAAGTTAGTTGTGATAGGAGTCGCTGTATCAAGCTCACGAATGATGTCTTTTTCCATCTTGAAGTTGGAAAGCAGGCTGTCGGATTGGAAACGGCGGTAGTCGAGTGACTCGCCGCCAAGCGTGGCGCCGCCATTTTCGAACTCATCAGTATGTTGATCCGGTGGCACGATTTCGTCCCAGTCGTTGAACGTGTGGCTCCACATATTGGCGTCCCACGCGTTGTTTAATTCAGTTAGGGAAGCGTAGCGCTTTTTCAGCCAAATGCGGAAAGCTTGCGCACAGTTATCACAGTAACACTGGCCACCGTATTCGTTAGAAATGTGCCAACAAACGATATTCGGGTTACCCGCGTAGCGTTTGACGATCTGAGTGACCAATCCTTTGGCGAGCCGTTGAAAATTCGGGCTGTTCGGGCAGGCATTATGCCGTTTACCAAAGCCTTGGCGGATTCCGTGGGTGTCGACCCGGTTAACGTCGAGATACTTTTTAGTCATCCAAGCGGGCAAAGCAGCGGTCGACGTCGCCATGACGATCTGAAAATGGTGTTGGCCAAGCAAAGCAATAATTTTGTCCAACATGCTAAAGTTATAGGTGCCTTCTTTAGGTTCTAGTAAGGCCCACGAGAAGACGTTGATGGTTGCGGAGTTAACGTGTGCCTTTTCTAGCATGGTTAAGTCCTTTTCCCAAGTGTCTTCTGGCCACTGTTCGGGGTTGTAGTCGCCGCCGAATAGGATTGGGTAGTCTTTAAAAAATGTTTGATTCATAATTTCGGTGCCTCCGTCCGATGTTTAGTAATCGTTTACAATACTTAAATTATCACAGAATGCGGTTAAAGTAATTCAACAGAATTCTCTATTTATATCACAAAGCTAAACTAACTTACTTTTGCTTAACTAGACTGATAGCGGTGATGTTTTTTAGTGAATGTATTAAAAGTATTGATAACTAAACATTTTTGTCAAAATTCTAAATAGGCCGTTAGAATCCATATTACGGGTGTCTATAAACGATGATTTTTGGTAGATGAATATTTAAAGCCAGTCAAAACTCGTCGTGAAAGGTTACCATGGCCGATTTCGTGACGAGCTTTTTGATATTTTAGTAAAAATTTGTTATTTTACGTTATAATAACTAATGAAAACGCTTTATATAATTTGGAGGTGCGGCATTTTGAAAATTAAAAAAGAGGTTTTTGGTGAGTTAAATGGCGAGAAGGTCATGCGTTATGTGCTGACAAATTCACATCAAACCCGAATTGCGGTTCTGAGCCTTGGCGGGACTTTACAAGAGTTCGTAGTTGTTGAAAATGGGCAGGAACATCCATTGACGATTGGTTTGAAGACTTTAGACGATTACTTACATAACGTCTTTAACATCAGTCAGTCCGTTGGCCGGGTCGCCGGTCGAATCGGCGGTGCGCAGTTCGTATTGGACGGGCAGACTTACCACGTTGACATGAATGAGGGCAATCATTCCTTACACGGCGGTTACCATGGCTTTACCAAGATTAACTACGCGGGGCAAGTAGCGCAAAGTGACGACGCGGCCAGCGTGACGTTGACGCATCACGTGAAGGCTAGCGACGATCATTACCCGGGAAATTTAGCGCTAAAGATCAAATTTACGCTGAATGAGAAAGACCAGGTTAGCCTTGAATACGGGGCGCAAACGGACGCTCCCACGCTGTTTAATCCCACTAACCACGTCTATTGGAATGTGACGGATGGCCAACAGAGTCTTGACCATCAATGGCTACAAATTAACAGTGAAAAACGGGTTGAGACCGCGGCAGAAAAGCTCCCCACGGGGAAACTGTTACCAGTGGCGAAAACGGCGTATGACTTTAACCAGCCTCGCACGTTGACAACTGCTCTGGCAGATTTGAAAACGGAGAACGGTAAGGTTGAATTCGACGATGCTTATGAGGTCACGCCTAGTTTGACGGTGCCGGTCGCTTCAGTGGGAGATACCGGTGGTCAACGGCGAATCGACATTTATTCGGATCGAAACGGGCTCGTGATTTTCACGGCTGACCCGGTCGACGGTGCAAACCAGGATGCCCAGCGGTATAATTCGTTGGCAACTGAAGCACAGACGTTACCAGATGCCATCAACCACCCGGGCTTCGGGGATATCACGCTTCGTCCGGATCATCCAGTCACCCGACACATTATGTTTGATTATCATCATTTAGGCGAATAAAAAAGTAAGGGCCACATCCGAAGATGTGGCCCTTACTGTACCTAATAGTTGTGATAAGCATACCACAATTTCGAAGGACTGGTAAAAATTATTTGACTGACTTCCAGTTCACTTATCACGTGACCAGATATTAGCGGGTCAGAAAATAGAAGCTTAGGTTCTGGGCCCACCGCGGATTTGAGGATTAACCAATGCTTTCCTCAAAAGTGATTGACAAACTATCTGAAAAGGCTTACATTTAATTTAGTAAAATTTTAGTAAAGTGAACATGGAGGTTCCAACTATGGAAGTCGCTAACTTACAACAAGAATTCAAAACTATCTTTGATCGTGAATCAGGCCGGGTTTTCTTTTCACCCGGTCGGATTAATTTAATTGGTGAACACACTGACTATAATGGCGGGCACGTTTTCCCATGTGCAATTAGCATTGGGACTTACGGCGTTTACGCCCCCCGGACGGATAACGTCGTTCGGATGTACTCCGCTAATATTCCTGATCAAGGTATCGTCACGTTTGACGTTAACGACTTGGACTATCAAAAGTCTGCCGGTTGGACGAACTATCCCAAGGGCATGATGTACGAGTTAGCCAAGAGTGGCGTGCGGTTCGAACATGGTTTTGACCTCTTTGTTCACGGTAATTTGCCGGACGGTGCGGGATTATCCTCATCAGCGTCGATCGAACTCTTAATGGGAACGATTTTACGCAGTACGTTTAATTTAACGGTGAGTCAATTGGAACTCGTTAAATTAGGTCAAAAAGTGGAAAATGACTACATTGGCGTTAATTCTGGCATCATGGATCAATTTGCGGTCGGCATGGGAAAGAAAGACCAAGCGATTTTACTCGATACGAACACGATGGCTTATTCGTACGCGCCAGTTAAGCTGGGCAACTACGTGATTGTCATCATGAATACGAATAAACGGCGTGAATTGCAAGATTCAAAATATAACGAACGGCGCTCAGAATGTGAAGCAGCGTTGGCCCGGTTACAGAAGAAGTTGGACATCAATTCACTGGGTGATTTAGATGAACATGGTTTTGACCAAGCAGCCTATTTAATTAATGATGATACTTTGATTCGTCGGGCCCGCCACGCGGTGTTTGAAAATCAACGCGCCATTCGGGCTACTAAGGCACTTGCCGTCAATGATTTGACGACGTTTGGCCAGTTAGTCACGGCTTCCCACGTCTCACTGCATTATGATTACGCGGTTACTGGGAAAGAATTGGATACCTTAGCCGAAGCGGCTTGGAAACAACCGGGCGTTTTAGGCGCACGGATGACTGGCGCTGGTTTTGGGGGCTGCGCGATTGCCATCGTGGCTAAGGATGCGGTTGACGCCTTCAAGCAAAACGTTGGCCGGGTTTACGAGGAGACCATTGGGTACGCCGCCGATTTCTACATTGCAGAAATTGCGGACGGGCCCCGGGAATTAACGAATTTAGAAGCATAATTTGAGAGATTAATTGAACGTGGAGGTAATTTTGAAATGGCAGTGTTAGTTTTAGGGGGCGCCGGGTATATCGGCTCCCATGCAGTTGATCGATTGATTGCCAAGGGTTACGACGTTGCCGTGGTCGATAACTTAGTCACGGGACACCAAGCCGCTATCAATCCGCAAGCCCGGTTTTACGAGGGTGACGTCCGTGACGTTGATTTTATGAATGGTGTATTTGATCAAGAAGATGTTGAAGGCGTCGTGCACTTTGCGGCGTTTTCCGTCGTTCCGGAATCAATGAAAAATCCGTTGAAGTATTTTGATAACAACACTACGGGGATGGTCAAACTCCTGGAAGTGATGGCCAAACACGACGTCAAACGGATCGTCTTCTCGTCCACGGCAGCAACTTATGGTGAACCTGAACGGGTGCCAATTAAAGAAACTGACCCGCAAGTGCCAACTAACCCTTACGGTGAAAGTAAATTAGCGATGGAAAAGATCATGCACTGGTCCGACGTCGCTTACGGCATCAAGTTTGTCGCGCTGCGTTACTTTAACGTCGCGGGTGCTAAACCTGACGGCAGTATTGGGGAAGATCACCATCCTGAGACCCACCTTGTCCCAATTATTTTACAAGTGGCAGCGGGCGAACGGGACCAATTACAAATCTTTGGTGACGATTACCCAACGCCAGATGGGACCAATGTTCGCGACTATGTCCACGTGGTCGACTTAGCGGATGCCCATATCTTAGCCTTAGAATACTTAAAACAGGGTCACGATAGCGATGCCTTTAACTTGGGATCGTCGACTGGTTTCTCCAATCGGCAAATGTTAGAAGCCGCGCGGACCGTGACTGGCAAGCCAATTCCGGCTGTCATGGCGCCACGGCGCGCGGGCGACCCGAGCACTTTGATTGCGGCCAGTGATAAGGCGCGCAAGGTGCTCGGCTGGCAACCACAATACGATGATGTGCATGAGATTATTAAGACCGCTTGGAATTGGAAGACTAGTCATCCACGCGGCTACGATGATCGGGGAGGCAATGCCTAATGTCAGTATTACAACAATTTGTGGATGCCGTCATTGCGGCACCGTCAACATACACCGCCATGGATCGGATTTACGTGACGAACCACGTTTTAGCACTGGTTGGTGAAGGTCCATGTGCGACCACAACTAGCAATGACCTGGATAGCTTAGTCACGGCGTTGGTTCAAACGGCAATTCAAAATAACCAAATTGAAGAGACACCGTCCGCTAAGGAAATCTTGAGTGATCAACTCATGGACTTAGTGACGCCGTTGCCATCGGTCGTCAATCAAACTTTCTGGGATAAGTACCAAGTGAGTCCGGAAACGGCCACGAATTATTTTTACCAGCTTAGCCAAGCAAACGACTACGTTAAGACTAAGGCAATTGCGAAAAATGTGGTCTTCAATACGGCGACGGATTTTGGTGACCTTGAGATTACTATCAACTTGTCCAAGCCGGAAAAGGACCCTAAGGCGATTGCGGCAGCCCGTAACCAGCCGGAAAATGGTTACCCGCTCTGCCAACTCTGTATGGAAAATGAGGGTTACGTGGGTCGTTTAGGTTATCCTGCCCGGAGCAATCACCGAATCATTCGGTTGACGGTCAACGGGGAACCATGGGGCTTTCAGTACTCACCGTATGCTTACTTTAACGAACACTCAATTTTCTTAGATGCCGTTCACCGGCCAATGGTGATTGACCGGCAGACGTTCATTAACTTATTAGAAATTATCAAACAGTTCCCACACTACTTTGTCGGCAGTAATGCGGACCTCCCCATCGTTGGGGGATCAATGTTGTCCCATGAACACTACCAAGGGGGTCACCACGTCTTTCCAATGATGAAGGCTCCAATCGTCAAATCGGTTGACTTAGGCGTTGCTGGCGTTACCGCCGGAATCGTTAAATGGCCGATGTCGACATTACGGTTAAGCAGTCCTGACGCCACTGCATTAGTGAACGCGGCGACGAAGGTGCATAATGTTTGGAAGGACTATTCGGATGAAAGCGTGGATGTGCGGGCCTACACGGATTCAACGCGCCACCACACGACGACGCCAATTGCCCGTAAAGTGGGCGACCAGTACGTCTTAGACTTAGTTTTACGCGATAATCAGACATCTTCTGAATTCCCAGACGGTATCTTTCATCCGCATCAGGATGTTCAACACATTAAGAAAGAAAATATCGGTTTGATCGAAGTCATGGGGCGCGCCATTTTACCCGCACGGCTCAAGGTCGAATTAAGTGAAGTTGCAAAATACTTGCTAGGTCGGCATAATCATATGGTAGCGATGCACCAGCCATGGGCGGATGCACTGCAGGCAAAATATGAATTTAATGATGATAATGTGACGACGATTTTGGACCGTGAAGTCGGCCACGTCTTTGCACGCGTATTAGCGGACGCGGGCGTTTTCAAGTGGAATGACACTGGTCTAGCGGCGTTTGACCGCTTCGTGACCGCTGTCAAAAATACGTCATCTAACTAGTTATGAATCAGGGGGGCCAATTGAATGGCGGCAACGTTAAAAGATATTGCAAAAGAAGTTGGTGTGTCACTCGCAACGGTATCGCGGGTCTTGAATAAGGACCAGTCACTTTCCGTTAGCGATGAGACGCGTCAGCGAATTTTTGAGGTAGCAGAACAGCTTCAATATTCAAAGAGCAAGCGACGGGCAACGCCAATTGCGCGCAAAAAACTCGCCATCGTTCAGTGGTATTCGGAATCCAAAGAACAAGATGACCTGTACTATATGTCCATCCGAATGGGCATTGAACGGCGCGGTCAGCAGCACCAGTTCGAAGTGACGCGGATTTTCCAAAACAACGTTCGAAAACTGGACACCAATGTTGACGCCATCATTGCAATTGGTAAGTTTAGCCCAAAGCAGGTCTATAACATGGCCACCATTACGGACAACCTCGTTTTTGTAGATGATGATCAATTTGACAGTGGCTTTGATAGCGTGGTTACGGACTTTCGGACGGCCACGGAAAAAGTTGTCGACTATTTCTGGGGCCGTGATATTCACGATATCGGGTTTATTCACGGCACTGAAATGACGACCGACCACGAACTTGAAGTCGTCGATCGACGGATGCTAGGTTTCCGGACGGCGATGGAACGCCGGCACGCCTATAATCCGAAGGTCGTTTTCAAGGGCGATTACACGAGTGAATCCGGGTTCAAAATGATGAAAAAAGCCATCACGACCTTGGGCGACAAGTTGCCAGAAGCCTTTTTCGTTGCCAATGACCCAATGGCGGCCGGGGCGCTCAAAGCCCTCCAATCTGCGGGGATTAAAGTTCCAGAGCGTGTTAAGCTATTTAGCTTTAATAACACGTCGCTCGCAACGTTCGTTTACCCAGAATTAAGTGCGGTTAACGTCGATACGGAACTCATGGGAACGGACGCGGTCGACTTGATTATGAGCCGACTGGAAGGCCGGACCACGGTCCAACGAGTTGAACTTGGCACTAGTCTAGTTGAACGCGACAGTACAAAGTAAAAAATATGCTCCAACTACTTTTAGCGAGTAGGGGAGCATTTTTTTGGAACAATCATAAAGGTTGAAAGGTAGATTTGAGCGCGGTTGTATCAGCGTTTAGACTAATACAAATTAGATACCGGTAAAGCTAGTCCGGTTGCCACTGATGACATGCGGTCGTGGGACCGGGCCGAGCCAAAGAGCGGTCTCGCCCCGATTCCGGAACAGTTGCAAAATGCGCAATTGTCCCGGTCCGTCCGTGGCCTAAGACCGGAAAAATCACCGGTCAAAGTCCACCTTCACGACCGATATCATCAGTGGCAGCCTCCGATTATCGATGGAAATAACAATAGTAAGACTATTTTGAGCGGGGTCAGGCAGAGGTGGTGCGCTGTGTTGGCAAGATTGACGGGCAAGCTTTATGCCAATCTTGCGGTGCGCTTCAAAGATGTGAGTTATCAGCTTTGAAGTGAGGTTCCAGACCGTCCTTTGGCTGGAGCCGTCTCCCCATAGCACCCAATTCTGTCTGACGGAGCGGACAACTTAGGAGCAATGATTGTTACTGTTATGGTGTTAATAGCAATTTTAGATTTTTCAACTTTTAGACTATTAGAAAAAGTTAGGGGTGGATGAAATGAGCTTTAAAAATAAGGCATTTTTGCACGGTGGCGACTATAATCCTGACCAGTGGCTGGATCATCCGGACGTGATTGATCAAGACTTTAAAGCCTTTGCAAACGCAAAATTGAATGCGGTTACACTAGGCGTATTTGCTTGGGACCGACTGGAGCCCGCGGAAGGTGAGTATCATTTTGAGTGGCTGGATGAAATGTTTGACCGGGCAGCTGCTCAGAAGATGAACGTTATTTTGGCAACGCCTAGTGGGGCCCGGCCCCGCTGGCTAGCGGCCAATTATCCGGAAGTCCTCCGGGTCGGTGAAGATGGGCAACGTAATCAGTTTGGCGAACGCCATAATCACTGTTACACGTCGCCAATTTACCGGGAAAAAGTCCGACAAATGAACCAGAAGTTAGCGGAACGGTACGGTCACCGGAAAAATCTCATCCTGTGGCATATTTCTAATGAATACAGTGGTGCGTGCTATTGTGACTTGTGCCAAGCGGCCTTTCGGAAGTGGTTGCAAGCTAAATACCAGACGCTCGAGGCACTCAACCACGCTTATTGGGGCGCTTTTTGGAGTCACGAGTACACGGACTGGGCTCAGATTGAAGCCCCTTCACCACGGGGTGACCAAAACGTGACCGGACTGAATTTAGATTGGCGCCGGTTTGTGACGGACCAGACGATCGACTTCTTCGATGCGGAAGTGGCCCCATTACGGGCGGTCAACCCTGATATTCCAGTGACAACCAATTTTATGGGTGGTAATCCGCCAGAATCCGACGTTTTTGACGCCTTAGACTATCAAAAGTTTGCCCAGCATGTGGACGTCGTCTCGTGGGATTCTTACCCGAACTGGGGCAATGATTATGAATCCACGGAACAGCTGGCGATGAAGACAAGCCTGATGAACGACACGATGCGGAGTTTCAAGCATCAAAATTATTTGATCATGGAAAACACGCCGTCCAAAGTTAACTGGCACCAGTTTAACCATGCAAAACGCCCCGGGATGCACAGCATGGCAAGCCTTCAAGAAATTGCGCACGGCGCTGACTCGGTCATGTACTTCCAGTTACATCAATCGCGCGGCGCTTCGGAAATGTTTCACGGCGCCGTCATCAGTAACCGCGGTGGGACGCAGACCCGGACTTTTCGGGATGTCGCCCAACTCGGTACACAGCTAAACCAACTGAAGGGTGTCGTAAATACGCACCGGAAAGTGGCTAAGGTGGCAATCGTCTTTGATTACGATAACATGTGGGCGTTAGCGGATGCGCGTACCTACGCCAACGCAAGCAAGGATTACTGGAAGACGATTCAGGACCATTATCGGTACTTCTGGGAACATGATATTCCGGTAGAACTTGTCGGCGTTAACGACGACTTAACACCGTATCAGCTCGTCATTGACCCCATGCACTTTTTGATGCGACCAGAATTCGCGGCTAAGCTCAAAGCGTATGTTCAAAACGGGGGACACCTCGTTGGGACTTATATTAGTGGGGTCGTGGATGGCGACTTTTTGGCCTATCAAGGGGCCGGGATGCCAGATTTGATCACGACGTACGGGTTAAAAGTGACGGAGACCGATACTTTGTATCCTAGCCAGCGCAACTCGCTGCGGATCTTTAATCAGAAGTACGCGGTGCGGGACTACTGTGACCTGGTGCAACTGACGACGGCCAAGGCATTGGGGACTTACGGCGAAGACTTCTATGCGGATACGCCGGCGGTTACTTGCAACCAATTGGGCCGCGGGCAAGCCGATTACGTGGCCTGTCGAACGGATGCGGATTTTTTGCAAAAGTTCTACCACCAATTGGTCCAGCGCCTTCAGTTACAAGCAGAATTGCCAATTCAAAAGAAGACGACTAAGGTAGCCATTCAAGTGCGGGAAAATGACACCACCCACGTTTACTTTGTGATTAACTACAGTCATGAACCAACGCTTGTGACCGTTGCGACGCCGTTAACGAACGCGCTAACGGGGCAAACGGAACAGGGTACCCAAGCGATTGCCGGGTACGGCGTGAAAGTTTACCGTAACTAGTTTGAAGCATAAGCATAAAAGGCCTCCCAGCTTTTTGAGACTGGAAGGCCTTTTTGAAATAGTAGTTTTAATGCTTGAGCGGTGCGTCTAGGTTTGTAGCCACGCTATTTTTACGTGATAACAGGAGGTAGTGCGCCGTGCCAAATACGGCACCAACTAAGGCTGGTACAAGCCAATCCATACCGCTGCTGGCCAGTGGTAAGTAGCTCTGTACGTGGGCCATCGCTTGTCCTAAGGCGCTTTGGCTAACAACTGCTGGGAATGCGGCTACCATGTCGAAGACGGCGGGGACAACGGTAAAGACGACGACCCAGACGTAAACGACGGTTGCTTTGTGGAATAGCGGTGACAAGATCGACAAGAAGATCAGAGCCATTGCCAATGGGTAGAGGAACATCAAGACTGGTGTGGACCACGCGATGATTTGGTTCAAGCCCACGTTAGCCGTTAAAAACGAAGCCATGCAGGTGATCCGTAGCCATGCTTTGTAGCTCAAAAAGCCAAAGTGTTTGTGGAAGTCTTGAGCGAAGGCCGCAACGAGTCCAATCGCAGTGGTTAAACAAGTCGTGATCATTAATACGGCTAAGATGGCTTGACCAACGGAACCCATGTAATGGTTAACGATTTGGTCGAAGGCGACCCCACCGTTAGCTGAAACTTTAAATAGGCCTAACGATTGCGCCCCAAGTAAGATCAGGAAGGTGTAGATGAGACCTTCAAACGCCATGGAGAAGAATCCAGCCCGGGCAGTGACCCAAGCCGCTTTGTTCGGGTCAGTTTGGCCCATGAATTTGACGGCGGTAACGATGGTGACCCCTAGGGCGAGGCCGGCTAAAGCGTCCATCGTGTTGTAACCTTCTAGAAAACCGTTAACGAAGCCCGCGCTTTGATAAGCGGCGGTGGCGCTAGTGTTGCCGGCGTGAGCTAAGGGGCTGCTAAATGCAACGGCAAAAACGGCGACTAATAGTAATAAGAATAGTGGATTGAGTAGCTTACCGACCCGCGCCATGATCTTACTCTGTTCAATGGAGAGGTAGTAGGCGAGGCCAAAGAAGGCTGCTGAGAAAGCGAGTAACGCCAATGATTGGTATTTGGCAGGGAAGAACGGTGCCAGGCCGACGGTGAACGATACCGTCGCGGTCCGGGGTGTTCCGAAAAATGGGCCAATGGTGAAGTGAATGAGCACCATGAAGACGACGGCAAAGGTAGCGCCAAGCGGTTTACCAATGTCGTAGACCCCTTTTGACTTTGTGACACAGACGGCTAATACGGATAATAATGGCAATAAAACGGCGGTAACTAAGAAGCCGACGGTCGCGATGCCCCAATGACTCCCAGCTAATTGGCCGAGGTGAAGGGGAAAAATCAGGTTACCCGCACCAAAGAAGAGGGCGAAAATCATGGAACTTAAGGTGACGTAATCACGTTTGGTTAAAGATCGTTTTTGGACTTTATCTAGCATATACAAGAACTCCTTATGGGTTTGGGTTAAACAAAAAAACGTCCCGCTTTCTGAGTTAGACTCAGAAACCAGGACGTTTAACACGCGTTACCACCTTAGCTTTACGGACGTATTGCTACGAACCGCCTTAACAGGTACGGCGAGTGGCCGGCCACTCGTGATACCCGGGCTCGATAATGGGAGCACCCAACAGCAACTAATTAAATCGTTCGCCACTGCCACTCAGAACTGATTTTCAGTTAAGAAAGCAGGATGTCGTTTCACCAGACCGACACTCTCTAGGCGTGCTTTGCTAACTTACTTTGTTCATCAACGTGTTTGTTAACCGTTTTTTAATGTGCCTTTAATCTACAACGGTTGTTATAGTTTGTCAATGCTTTTTGAAAAACTTGCGGTTAGTTAGTGCGAATTGGGTGGGAATGTTAGATAATAGGCTTTAGCATAGATGATAGGAGGGGACGCTCTGTGACTGAAATGGATGAAGGAACCAGTGAACAACCCCAGTGGAAGAAAAATCAGAATCGCCACACCCGTTTTCGTACCATTGTGGGCGTGTTGCGACGTTACAACGTTTTAAGCAACCTGGCTCGGCAGAAGAATCCAGAACAGGTGCGGGCGGCCTTTGAAGAATTAGGACCGACCTTTATTAAGATTGGGCAAATTTTGTCGGCGCGAACGGACATTGTTAAGCCAGAATTTGCGAATGAATTTAAAAAATTACAAGACGACGTCAAAGCTGACGACTACGACGTGGTGCAGCGGACGATCGAACGGCAGACGGGCAAACCGATGGATGAGATCTTTGCCACTTTTGAGCACCAGCCCTTTGCGTCGGCTTCAATGGGCCAGACCCATCACGCAACTTTACTGAACGGTCAAAAAGTCGTGGTGAAGGTGCAGCACCCGGGAATTGACGCTGAAGTAGCCTTGGATATTTCGCTGTTTGAGCGGGCGTTGCCACTTTTGCGCTACATTCCAGAGTCATCGGTTGTGGACCTTCGTGAAATGGTCGGCGAGATTAAGCGGTCACTCTTTAACGAACTGGATACCAATATCGAAGTTCGCAACGGGTCCCGGTTTTATCGGTTGAATAATCAAGATGATATTATTCGGGTTCCGCGGGTCTACGCTAAGTACAGTACCCAAAAGGTCCTCGTTAATCAGTATATGCCGGGGGATAGTATCCAACACTTCATGGCGAAAATGATCAAAGCGGACCGTGAAGGCAACCAGCAATTTGATGATGAACGGCGGTACTTAGCCCACACGTTGGTACAAAACTTCTTGAAACAAGTTTTTGAAGACGGCTTCTTTCACGCGGATCCCCATCCGGGCAACATTTTATTGCGTGAATTAAAACCGGGTGACATTGGTTATAGCGATACCGTACCGCAGCGGCGTGGCAAGATCGGTAAACGGCGGTTACCACCGTACCGGTTAGTCTACTTGGATTTTGGGATGATGGGTGAGATTAGTCCGTCCTTAATGAACGGGATTGCAAACGTCATTGTTGCCGTGACAACGGAGGATACTCGGCAGGTCGGCAAAGCCATCCTGGCGATTTCAAATCGGACCGGGGCGGTCGATGAAGAGGGCTTCTTCAGTGAGTTGGCGCCGTTTTTAGGCCAGTATTACAACTCGGGACTTGGCGACATTGACTTTCAAGGACTACTATTTGAAATGGTCAAGGTCTGTCGTAGCAATAATATCCAAATGAATCCGGCGGTCACCATGCTGGGGAAGGCATTCGGCACGATCGAAGGTATTGTTGAGACCTTGGATCCGAACCTGTCCATGTTAGACGTGGCCCGCCCCTTTGCCCGCAAATACATGCAGGAGCATCTTAACCTCCGCAATGAGCTGGAAGATGGGGTGTTAGCAACGTTGCAAGGCGTGCGTGATGCCCCCAAGTTGCCATCACGGTTGTTAGCCGCGTTGGAGACGTTTGAAAATGGCCAGACGCGGGTCAACATTGTCTTTTCGCACCGGAAGATGTTCATTGACCGTATTGATTCAATGGTCAATAAGGTGGTTTTGTCCGTTATTTTGGCGGCGCTGATCGTGGGATCATCGCTACTCGTTCAGAGTCACCCCGATAATAGCTGGATTACCAACATTGGGATTTTTGGGTACGTTACCGCAGTCGTTGTCATTATTGGACTCGTCATCGGGACTTTACATTCCTGGTATCAACATTGGCGCCGTAAGTAGGCGAAACGGTCAAAATGGAAGAGAGTGGGCCAAAAGACGGTTAGTTTGCGAGCATTAACGTGAAAGTCGCGATTATTCCTGGGTTTGGAATAGTCGCGACTTTCGGGTTAAGCGGAACAAACTGCCTTTTGGCCCACGTTTCGACCATCGCAATAGAAAAAGCCAACCAGAAATTTTCTGATTGGCTTTTTGAGTCTTGTCGCAACCCCTTTTTAGTCTAATTAGTCTTCTGACCCAAGTACTCGTGCACAGAAAGCGGCAAGAATGGCGCCAACTTCTGGTGCAAGAATGTAGACCCATAAGTGTGACAGGGCGCTACCACCAGCAAAGATAGCTGGACCGATTGAACGGGCTGGGTTCAAAGAACCACCAGTCAAGTTCAACGTGGCGATGATTAAGAAGGATAACGTAATCCCGATAACCAAGCCAGCAAAGTCGCCATTTCCGTGGTCATTGCTAGTCACGTTTAAAATGACCATCAAGAATAGGAAAGTTGCTAAGGCTTCAACGAAGAAGGCCATTCCGGCACCGATTTTTGGAAAATCAGTTTGGCCTAAGGCGTTGGTTGCCAAGCCAAGGGCACTGACAAAGCTACGAACAGCTGCGGAAGCAACGATGGCCCCTAAAATCTGAGCAATCACGTAACCGACAGCGTCAGCGACGTTGATCCGCCGGTTGATTAACATTGCCGTTGTAACGGCGGGGTTAAAGTGACCCCCGGAAATACCCCCGAAGGCGTAGGCCGAAACGGTGATGGCTAACCCAAAGGCTAACCCAATTGCGAGGACGTCACCCTTTGCGATAACAACGGTTGCGGTCCCTAAGAAAACTAACATGAATGTGCCGAGAAACTCAGCAAAATACTTGCGCATAGTACTCACGCTCCTTTTAAAATAATTGCTTACATAAGTTATCTTACAATACTTTCTAACTAGTGAAACTTAATTTGCTCAAAAAAATAATGATTCTAATAAGATAAAAACAATTATTACGGTTTTACGGAACTACGTTTGTAGGACTTGTTCAGTTGTTTTAAGTTTCAAAAGTCTTAAAACGATAATTATTTTGTTACCGTCAACGAACATGGTCATTAATTTGCGGTAAGTTTAATAATCAATCAAACACGGGGGACTTTGGGAGAACGGATGGCAAAACAAACGGGAAACTGTTTTATAATGGAAACAAACAACTTTTAGGAGGAACCACACATGCGTTTTTTACATACCGCTGACTGGCACATTGGCAAGAAACTCCATGGTTTTGACCTGGTGGAAGAACAGCAGGATGCTTACGAGCAAATTAAAAAAATCGCTGTCGACGAACAGGTGGACGCGGTTGTTATCGCGGGCGACTTGTACGACCGTTCAGTGCCAAACGAAACGTCCGTCAATCAGTTGGGCAACATGCTGGTTGACCTTAACCTCAAGCACCACTTCCCATTATTGGCGATTAGTGGCAATCACGATAGCGCACCCCGGTTACGGACCGGGAGCTCGTGGTTTAAAGCGACGGATTTTTACCTTAATACTAAACTCAGTCAGGCGTTAACGCCGGTTGAATTTCCAGACACCCAATTTTTCTTACTCCCTTATTTTGAACCGTTTGAAGCACGGCAATACTTTAAAGATGACAAAATTAGGACGGTTCAGGCCGCAATGGTCAAAATCGTGGCAGCGATGCGCGCGCAATTTGATCCGGCCAAGAAGCACGTACTCGTCGCGCACTTTTTTGCTGCGGGCAGTAGCCACGTCGATTCTGAAACCCAAGTGATGGTCGGGGGCCTCAACGCGATTCCTGTCGACGACCTGGCTGATTTTGACTACGTTGCCTTAGGACACTTGCACGGTAAGGACGCCCTTCACGCAGACCGGGTCCGCTATAGTGGGTCACCGCTGAAGTTCTCAGTTTCAGAAGCTAACCAGCAAAAGGGCGTTTGGATCGTTGACACGGATCCGTTCAAATTGACGTTCAAACCACTCAAACCATTACGCGATGTGCGCGTCTTAACGGGGGCGTTTGAAGACTTAACGTCACCAGAGTTTTATAAGAAGCAAGCCGTGAATGATTACCTATCAATTCAGTTAACTGACCAACGGGTGATTCCTAACGTCATGCAGGCGTTACGGGACGTTTACCCTAACGTGATCGAGCTAGAGCGGGTGGGCGGACCAGTCGCAACTGGCGATGAGCTGGCGACAATTGATCCACACCTTGATCCCATGGAATTGATGGACCAATTTTTTGAGCAAACCACCGATGCACCGTTGACGGACCAGCAACAAAAGTGGGCGCAAACGGCACTGCAACTGGCTAATAAGGAGGATTAGGAATGCGACCACTAACATTAAAACTGGACTATTTTGGCCCGTTTCGGGACCAAAGTGTTGATTTTACAAAGTTTAACGATTTCCCCGTATTCTTAATCAGTGGCAAAACGGGTGCCGGAAAAACGACGATTTTTGACGCCATGTGTTTTGCCCTCTTTGGCAGTACTTCGGGTGGTGATCGTCAGGTGAAACAGATGCGGTCTGATTTTGCGACCGATGATGAACTCACAACGGTGACGTTTACCTTTGAGCACCAAGACCGCACCTACAAGATCGTGCGGTCACCAGAACAGACCGTCGCAAAAAAACGGGGGACTGGAAATCACGTGCAAGTCGCTGCAGTAACGTTGACGGTGTTTGACGCTGCGGGGCAAGAAATTGACGAATACACGAAGGTCAATGCGGTTCAAAACTATATTCATGAGCTATTACAATTGACGCGGGAGCAGTTCTCGCAAATCGTGTTATTGCCGCAGGGCCAGTTCCGTCAATTTTTGATGGCAAATAGTGATGATAAGGAAAAAGTGCTCCGCGACATTTTTGGGACGAGTTTATACAGCCGGTGGTCGCAGCAATTAAAATCACAGTTGAAACGGCAACAGGCTGAAAATAATCAGGTTGCGCAAAGTTTGAAAACGTTACAGGGCCAATTGACGTGGACAACCCGGAATGCGACCGAAGCATTAACACTCTCACCGCAAGCGACCCTTGAGGCCCAAGCAACGGAACAGGCGGCTCAGGCTGATACACTTGCCACGTTAAAGCAGGAATTTTATCAGGCGAAAGAAGCCCTAACGGCAGTGCAACGTGCACAGACTGCGGGTCAGACTTTGCAACGAAATTATGAAGAACGGGCCGCGTTGACCGCACACCTTGCGACCCTCGACGAACAAAAAAAGACGATTGATGAGCAGCGTCAGCAAATTAAGACGCTTGATTGGGCTCAAGAATCGGCGCCTATTTACCAACAACTTCAGACTAATCAGCAACGAAGTAAAACCGAGACTGAACAGGTTACGACGTTAACGACTGAGCTGATTGGGTTGAAAGCCACCCGTGATACGGCGATGGCTCGTGTTCAGAAGTTGACGGCGCAGGCTCCCTTAGCTGAACAACGACAAGAACAACTGACCATGTTGACGGCAAAACGACCAATCTACGAACAACTGGCGCAGACGCAGCAGGCTTACCAGCAGGCCCAGCAACGTGTTCAAGTTCAACAGCAAGCCGTTACGAAGCTTGAACAACAACTGAACAAGTTGGCTGAAGAACAGCAACAGCTTGGCCCACAGGGTACTGATTTGACCGCGGCGTTAGCAGCCCAGCGCGAATTGGATCAGCGGGACCATGCCTTACAAGCGTTGACCCAACAAGCAACGCGGGTCAATCAGCAGCAACGGACCGTTGCCAAATATGGTAAGGCTGTTACGGCTCAGCAAGCGGTCGTCGCAACCCGGCGTACTGAAGCTGCGGAACAGACGGCGGTGTACCAAAAATTAGATAGTGAGTGGGCCAGTGCACAAATCGCCATCCTAAGTCAGCGATTGTTGCCAGACCAACCATGCCCAGTCTGCGGGTCAACAACGCACCCCCACCCAGCGGCGACCGACACATTGACGGTCACTGAAGCAGAGGTCAAGCAGGCACAGAAAGCTAGTACGCAGGCTGCCCAAACCTTGGCGGCGGCCGAAAATCAGCTGAAGGCTGACGAAAAGCAAGTTCAGACGGCTCAAGCTGAACTAGATGATGAGGAACAGGCCTTCCGTCAAGCGGTAGCCACCAAATTGGCAACGGCCGATGAAGCGCTGGACGTGGCCGAACAGTTAGCCCAGGCACAAACTAAGCTGGAACAAGATATTCAGGCCAACCAGCAGCGCGTTCAAACGGATCAGGATGCGCAGGAACGGCTAAAGGCGGTTCAAACCGAGTCGCAAAACTTAACTACTGATCATGACGCGGCCGTGACGGCGTTAACCACGGTAAAAAATCAGGCCTTGCAACTTGAAACGAAGTTGGCTGATAAGAAGCAGCAACGTTCAGCGGATTATCCGGACCTACCAACGCTAGACGCGCACCTCCAGGCCTTGACTGAAGAACAGGATGAGTATCGTAAAGCTAAACAAGCTGCCGAACAAGAATTGGCGAAAACCAAGGAAGGGCTGTCAGCAACGGAAGCGCGGCTAACGACGACCCGTGACCATTTGGCAGCAACGAAGGCGGCCATTCAGGAGCAAATGACCCAATTAACGGACGTCATGCAATCAGCTTGGAAAACGGTCGATTTCGACCGCTTGGATGGTTTGATGGTTCAACTTGGTCATCTAACAGATTTGCGTGCGGCGGTTGAAACGTATGATCAGCAGGTTGCCACATTGAACGGGCAACTGCTGACAGTAAAGACGACTATCGGGGAGCATCCGCAACCCAATCTGCAACAATTAACGGCACAAGTGAAGGCCGCGACTGAGACTGAACAGGCGGTTGAACAGCGTTACTATGATTGTGACCGCAAGTTAAAAGGTAACCAGGACGTGGTTGAAAAGATGCAGGCGATGTTAGCAACGTCCCATAAACAGCAGGAGCAATTAGCTGAATTGGCCCAATTAGCCAACGTGGCGAGTGGTAATAGTTCTCAAAAACTAAGCTTGGAACGCTTCGTCTTGCAAACGTACTTGCAGAAAGTTTTACAAACTGGCAATCAGCGATTGAAACAGTTGACGAATGGTCGGTATCAGTTCCAGTTAGACCGTTCCCAAGGCACTTTTCGTAATGGGACGGGGTTGGAAATCAACATTTACGATGACAATGCTGGTAAAGTTCGTAGTGTGCATACGTTGTCGGGTGGTGAAAGCTTTGTTGCGGCGTTGTCATTAGCATTGGCCCTAGCGACTGTGATTCAGGAGCAGGCCGGGGGCATTAAAATCGACGCACTGTTTATTGACGAAGGCTTCGGATCATTGGATGAAGACGCGTTGGATATGGCCATGGAAACGTTACAGCAAGTTGAAGGTAAGTCACGCATGATTGGTATTATTAGTCATGTGAGTGAGCTAGAACATCAATTGCCAGCCCAATTACGGGTGATTCCAGAAGGTAATGGGGAAAGTATTGTGAAATATCAATTAGGACTTGCCTAATTGTTTCACGTGAAACAAGAAAGGTCGGGTGAAGTAATGGCGTTATCGTATCAAGCACTGCTGACAGCCGTTCCGGTGATTTTAAGGGCGGGCAACGTCCCTAACATTGTGGGGGAGGCTGGTATCGGTAAGTCTGCACTGGTGGGTGATGTGGCCGCGCAAATGCACGCACGGTTATTTACAACCGTAGTGAGTTTGTCGGAAAAGGGTGATTTGGCGATCCCGGTGCCGCCTTTAACCAGTGAATCGTTCATCCAAACGGAAGCATACGGCCAGTTAGCCGATGTCCAATTTGGCTACGCCCATACGTTGATCGAGATCATTCAGTACGCGGAGGCGCATCCGCACCAGCCCATTTTGTGGTTCTTAGATGAATTTAACCGGGGCACGCAAGCGGTACAGAGCGAATTAATGAATTTGGTCTTACAACGGACCATCAACACGTTAAAACTCCCGGAGCAGGTCCAACTGATCTTAGCTGAGAACCCAGATGCCAGTATGACGGGATTTGAAGACAGCGCGTACGGTGTCGTTGCTGGTGATGCGGCAATTAAGGACCGAACCGTTCGCTTGATCATGCGGACGGACGCGGCTGATTGGCTAAAGTGGGCCCACCAGACTGCCACGACGGCTGACCGCCCCAACATTCATCCGTTAGTCGAACGGTTTATCAGCGAAGACGTGACGCGCCTGAATCAGACGGATCAACAGGAAGACATTACCGCGACGCCACGTGCTTGGGAGCGGGTCTCAGCTAACCTGTATGAGTTGGAAAAACTACCACCAGCAACCCAGGCGACGGTGGCCTTAGATATTTTTCAGGGGGACGTCGGAATCGACCTGGGTCGTAGCTTTGAAGCCTTTTTAGAACAACAGGCGATTCACCTGACACCGGCCGATTTATTCGGTAGTCAGCCTAAAGGCGCCGTCGTTCCCACGCCGATGTTAAAGCAGTTTCAGGCGATGAGCGAGCCGCAAAAAGCGACCGTGTTACGCAGTTACTTGCAGTTAACGAGCACCTACCCACTGACGCTTGATCAGCATGCGGGGCGTTTTTTACAGCTACTGCAGACGCTCAGCCAGGATGGTCAGTTTGCATTAGTGCAAACGATTGGTCAGGATCGGGAACTACTCAAACAGTTATATACGGTTAACGTGGCTAAAAGTAGTCCGTACGTGACCGCGTTGTATCAGTATTTGCAGCAGGTGGCGAGCTGGTCTAATCAGTAAGGAGGGGTTTGGTGCTAAATAATGCAGCCGAATATGATCGTTGGCGCCGGGCCATTTTGACCCAACCAAGTCAGGCTGATTTAGGGGCCGGTGCGACGATGGTGACCCGTGCCGTGATTGAGCTGTTGGCCGCGGACCAATTTTACGGGGAACTACTGACGCGACTACCACGCGAAGTTGCCCCTGAATTGACGGCGCCATTTGCCTTAACCTGGCGTCAAAATCGCTTGGTCCTGCAGTACGAACCGGTCAAAATTGCCCAGACATTTAACCGCTTTGACAGCCTGCAAGCTGGGCTGAAACACGTGGCGTTACACGTTGTTTGGCAACACCCCTTGCGCTACCGCCAGCAGGTAGTGTCCCAGCCGCAACGGGTAACGTTAGCGACCGATTTGGCGGTCAACCAGTATGTGACCGGATTACCGGCAAGTGCGACAAGTTTGGCTGACGTGCAGCCACTCGTCAAGACCCGCTTGCCACTTAAAGCCGATTCCGGGACTTATCTACGGCTGTTACAGCAACAGTCGCAACCGCAACCAGCGGATTCGTCTGGTCATTCGACAAAGGATCACGCCCCGAACCAGCAGCCACAACGTAGTACGGGGCAACGGTCTCAATCGCTAATTGATGATCCGGCGAACTGGTCGGGAAGTGGTGGTCAGCTGACCAACCCGAATCTGGCGGCGAGTCGCACCCAACAATTGACCCGCGATGCTTGGACGGCAACTAATGAAGTGGGCCGGGGATTGGTCGCGGGTCATGTGGCGGCTGAATTGCAACGGCAACGGTCAAAACCGGCCGTTGACTGGCGCCGCGTGTTGGCACGGGGAATCGGGCAGTTGCCAACTGGAAAGAAGGCTTCATACGCACGGTTCAACCGCCGGCAGCCCGCACGAATGGAATTGCCGGGTCAAATCAGTGATACTCAGTTGGACTTACAAGTCTACGTGGACCATTCGGGATCGATTAGTGACGCGACGCTCCAACGCTTGTTGGCGCAAGTTGCGGCGTTAACGCGGGTGGTCAACGCGACAATTACCATTAAACCGTTTGACGCTGTGGTTCAGCCCGGAAAGTCTTACCAGGCAAATTTGCCCCACCGCGTGCGGTTTATGCGTTCCGGTGGTGGCGGAACCGTTTATCAAAGTATCTTTGATGACTTGGCGGCAAACCACCGAACGAATCAGACAACGTTAGCATTGATTTTGACCGATGGGCGTGGCGAACACCGCGTCGATACCCATCACTTTAAAAATATCATCTGGTTATTGGCAAAAGCAGGTGACCATTTATCCGTCCAACCGGTCGTTGGACAAGTCATCAATTTAAACTTAGGAAGCGATGAAGATGAGTGAACCACTTAATCCCGATGACATGCAGGCTTTGTTGACCCATAACCGGCGCTATCAGCGTGCAGTGGCCATTTTAAAGGATCAGTGGCAACTCATTATGGCTGATGAGACGTTAGCGTACCGCCAGCAAATCGCCCCGGCAGACTTGCAGTTTGCGCGGGCCTTGCTCAGAAGTGGGACGTTAACGAGTCGGTTCAATTTTGGGAGCTACGCGGGTGTGCAAACGCTCCGCCAACACTACGGGAACCTGTTGAGTGGTGCGGCGCAGCGGTGGCTGGTGCACGACTACGTTTAGCCTTAAAGGTTGAAAGAGCAAAAATTACCGCTTCGGCGAACAGCCTCGGTGCGGTCGGTGACCGCGCTTCTAAATTTGATTTTTCAACCCTTAGCAAAAAACCGTAGGAACTTGATCGGCAGCGCGCCGAATCGTTCCTACGGTTTTTTAGATTTCGTGTTCATTAAGCTTTTAAAAAATCTAGCCAAACTTGTTGTCGTTGGTCAACGTCCTGCAGACTACCTTGACGTAGCCGTGTCTGTAAGCCAATGCGGGCCTCCAGTAGGCTTTGGGCCAACGTCATGCTGGATTGGTGGTTGGTGATCTGTTGGTTGGCCTGGCCCTTTAAAATGGCGGCGGCGATCAGGGTGAGGTAGTCGTCGTAAAACCAAGTCGTGGCGTGCTGAACGTCGGGGTCGGTCGTTCCAAACTCTGCCACGGCGTTAGCCATTAAATCGCCAGCCGGGTGGTCAGTTGACGTCAGCCCCCAGCTAAATAAGTGGCCCAAAATGGTGAGGGCGGGTTCGCCAGCCTGTTCCAAGCGTTGCGTTTCTTGGGCGCAAGCGGTCAGTGCTTGCTGATGGTAGCGCTGGAGGGCCTTCAAATAGAGGGTGTGTTTGTCACCCAAAGCGTTATACAGACTTTGCTTTTTAACGCCACTCGTGGCGACAATTTCATCCATTGAGGTATGGTAGTACCCTTGTTGCCAAAATAAATGCATGATTTGTTCAATGACTTGGTCGTCATCAAATGTCTTTTTTGCGGGCAAGAAATGGCCCCCTTTCAAGGTTTGAAGTGATTATCAACAGTATAACATAGGCTGATTACAGCCGAATATCTAAGCATGAGCGAATGGTGCAGTGGTGAAGGACTTAGTTATCTGTCAGCCTTTTTTAATATAAGGATTGACGACAAGTAAAAGTTAATTGACAAAAGCGGGATCTTTACAATGAATTGGTGTTGAGTCAATTGAAACGAATGTTGATTGATGATGGGGATTATCAGGCATTATTCCGTTTTTATATAGACTGATATTATTTATAGTAATGTGAAAGTTTAACTAATAAGTATACTAATTAAAATCTCACGATAATATAATGTTTGCGATTTGTTTAGTTAAATAGGGCAACTGTTACTGGAGGTTTGAACTTAAAACGGGGTGTTGAAAGCCTTATCAGCAAACTGATTCGAACAGTTTATATTAATATTTTTGTATTTTTCCAAAAATTAGAAACATCTCAGAGAAGTCTGAAAATGGAGCCCCCACTACATAGTTAAGCCCTGTCATCAATTGACAGCCCTTACATCAGCATGCTATATTCTCGTTGCTGATAGGGTTACTCAAACGATTCACTATTAGTAATTTAGTTTTAGTTAAGTTGAAAAATTATACTCTGGGACCTGATAGGGGGTGATCACTTGCGATGGCGAATTGGATTAATGAGCCTACTGATATTCTGGATAGGACCGCTAGCCTTAACTGGGCTGGCGGATGCCCAACCCGGGCAGTATCGACTGACGGTCAGAAATGCTTCTGGCACGTTTGCGGGTGATCGTACCAACGCAGGACCTTTGAGCGGAATCCTACCACAAATGAATGCAACTGAGCAGTGGTGGTTACTGGTCATCGGCCTAGCTGGACTAATTTTGTTAACTTCTCTAACCATAATCTGGTGGCGCAACCGTCAATTAATAAAGGAGCAACCGTGATGAAGAAATATTTAGGAACGTTACTTGCTGGAGTTACTTTAATGTCAGCTTTACCAATGGCTGCTAAAGCTGCGGATACGAATACGCAGGATACCGAAGCAAAAGTACAGTTAAATCAAGACGAAGAAAATAAAGCGATTACATTGGACCAAGTTCCCGCTTTCGATATGGGTGAACATACAAATAGTAATACGACCCAGACTTACAATGCGGTTACCGTCACCGATGCAATCAAGGTGACCAACCCTGGGAATAATGATGGGTGGAAAGTTCAGGTTTCTGGCACTGATTTTATGGACGGCGACAAGGTGTTACGGGGCGCTAAGCTGACCTTGGCTAACGGGAAAACCGTTGCCGATGATACTCAGAACGCTTCGGAAGCCCCAACGAGTGGCAAGGTTGTTGTGAATGACACTAATCAGTCAATCGTGACGGCAACCGCTGGCGAAGGGATTGGACAATTCACAACGACGCATGACGCGCACGATGTGAGTCTGCTAGTTCCAGCTGGTAACTCTGCTGGGGCATACACGGCAAAATTAACTTGGACTTTAAGCAACGCCCCAAGTTAAGCGCATCACTGTAGAAATTGAGGTGTGACCATGGTCAAGGGACTGTCACTGGCGAGTGGGTTACTAATGATATTGTTAGCAACGCTGTTACTCAATAGTCTGGATAGGACGACTGGTCAGGCGGCTTCACGATCGCAGGTGCAGGTCGGGCTCACCCCGACCGATGACAATGGTGCGGTCGCACCAGTTGATCCAGATGATCCGAGCAAACCTTATCCCGGGGATTCCGCTGATGCGGGCAACGTTACCGGGACTGGTTCGCGGGGACAATTGACGATTGATTACATTAGTAACCTCAAGTTTGATGCGACTACCACTGGACAAGGTCCGGTGACAACGAACGCGATTAACCAGCGCGCAATGATTCAAGTCACCGATCGTCGAAGTACTGGCAGCGGCTGGACACTACAAGTAACGCCCAGCCCGTTACGAAGTCGTCAGCAGACGCTAAGTACAACGTTGAGTCTCGGTTCAGCCCAGTTGCGCGCCGGTGACGGTAATGCCAGTGCGGCGCCAACGATGGTCAATACGGGCACGTTAACCCCGGGAATTGCCAATAACGTCGTTGTCGCGGATCGCCAGACGGGGCTTGGTACTTGGCTACTGGTCCTAAATCGCGGGTCAAAACCAACGACGTTGACTATTAATAATCAACGGTTAACGGCGGGCGATTACACTGGGACCCTCGCATGGTCGTTGACAAACGCGCCGAGTTAAAGCAACAGGGTAAACGGCTACTTGAGTGATGCTCACGGGCCGTTTATCAGTACATAGTTCGTTCAGATTGCTGAAAGGAAGGGGATTCTAAATGAAAAAGACGTTTTGGCAACTGGTATTACTCGTAAGCGTTGTGTTGGGTGGTTTAACGGTAACCGCACAAGCTGATAACTTAAATTACACGGTCAAGGCAGAATTACCAACTAACCAAATTAATCAAAAGGTGTCTTATTTTGATTTAAAGGTGAAGCCGGGGCAAAAGCAAAACTTGGTGTTGACGATCAAGAACAGTGATCAGCAGACGCATCGTTATACGATTTCACCAAACCTGGCTGTGACTAACGATAACGGAATCATTGACTACAGTCAGAGCAAAGCCAAGGCGGATTCTTCTTTAGCGTTCAATGTCAAAACGGCATTATCTGAAAAGCAGGTGGTTACCGTTCCTGCCAAATCGAGTAAGCGGGTTACCGTGAAGTTAACGGTCCCGCAGAAAAAATTTGAGGGGATTGCCTTAGGTGGCATCAATGTGATTCAAGAGTTGAAGGCGACTAAAGAGAAAAGTAGCGGGATGGCAATCGATAACCAGTACGCCTACGTGTTAGGTGTTCAGCTTCGCGAGTCCAATTCAATTAAAATAAAGCCAAACATGAAGCTACACCAAATTAAGGCGACGCAGTTAAATTATCGCAACTATGTCACGGCTAATTTACAAAACGACCGGTCCGTTATTATGCACGGTCTCAAGATCAAGAGCTACGTTACGGCCGCGGGTGCTAGTAAAAAATTAATGGTGATGAGTAAAGATAACTTAGCCATGGCGCCCAACAGTAACTTTAATTTTGCGATGGGCGATGGGTCAAAACAGCTCAAAGCTGGCAAGTACACCCTCCATTTGACCGCAACCGCGGATAAGGGGAAGTGGCAGTTTACGCGCAACTTTACGATTACGGATAAAGAAGCCAAACACTTGAATGATACGGCTGTCGGTGATCAGACCCAGCCAAACTACTTCTGGTGGTTTGTCGCGTTAGGCGTCGTTATTTTAGCGCTACTAAGTGCCATTATCTGGTTACTCTTGAAAAATCGCCGTCGTCAGGATCACTAACGAGAGGAGTTTTCAATATGCGGAAGGTACCGAAACTGTTAATGATGAGTTTGTTGGCGTTAGCTGGTTTATGGGCTGGTACCACGCAGAACGTCACGGTTAGTGCTAATTTGGCAACGGCGCCGTCTGGGATCAACCAGTTAGATAAGGTCATTACGTTGCCGAGTGCGTTTAGTAGCGGGGTAGCCAATAATGCCACGATCGTGGATACGACTAATAGTGGTGCACCGAACACGCAAGCCGTCAACGTGATTAGTAGTAAAAAGCAAGTTGGTGGTTTCTGGTCGAATGACGCCAGTCGGTTGGATCTAAATCAAGATGCGACCATCAAGATGTGGCTCTACTTGGGAACCGCTAAAAGTACCGGCGATGGCATGGCCTTCGTGTTACAAAATGATCCGAGCGGCACGAGTGCCGCGGCTCAAATTAAACCGGGGAGTATCATTGGGGAGACCCTCGGCACTTGGGGTCTGGATACCAATAATAAGCAGCAGGATCCGCAAGCCATTGCAGATACTGCGATTCAAAATAGTTGGGCCTTAGAGTTTGATACCTATGCGAATACGGCCACGTCGTATAGTGATGCTGGTAATGGGGGTGCCTTTGACAAAGGAAATAAAAATCAGCATTTAGCAACGGGATACCCTGGCTTAGCAAGCCAATATAAAAGTGAATCGGTTGGTAGCTGGGACCTGACAGGGATTATCTGGTCGACCCGGTACTACTTCTCACAAAATCACAATAACCTGATGACTTGGAAAAACTTGTCCAACGGTGCTTGGCATCACTTAGTTTTGAAGTGGAGTGCTACGGCTAAAACGATGACTTATACGTTTGATGATGTTAATCCTGATGGGACTGATAATGCTGCCAGCTATACGAATAGCGAAGTCATTGACACGAGTCAGTTCAAGAGTGCCGACGGCCTGGTTCGTTGGGGCATCATGGGAGCCACGGGTGGTAATTCAACGAGCAACATGGTCGTGATTGAAAGCATGCCCAATTTAGTGGCGGCTAAGGCCGATGTTAAAGTGACGGATGTGACTAAGGACAAGACGGTGACGGCCGACAGTAAAGTTAAGGCGAATCATAAGTTGCAATATGACTACCAGCTCACTTATACCGGCGGTCATTTGGACTGGGATAACATTGACGCCCAACTGAAGTTGCCTAAGTACGTGACGTTCAGTGGGGCGACAATCAAGTATGCAGACGGGACAGAACAGGCTTTAGATGCGCCGGAAGCTGGTGCTGAAGATATCGAATACCGCCTTGAGAAAGCCATTTCTAATACGAATCCGACGGCAACGATCACCTTAACGGGGAAGGCTGACGACGTGGCCATCAACAGTGGGACGACTACCACCACGAGCACGTTTAAAAACAAGCAGTTTGAAACCAAGGCGGATGCGCCGGATTACACGATTACTGTGGATCAGAAGCTTTCAGCGACTTTCATGAAGCCAAGCTATACGGTGGCTAAGGGTGAGGAAGCCAAAGTGACCGGGCTAGTTATCGCTGAAGATTCAGAACAGCTCGCCAACAGTAAAGTTACGGTGCACCCATCTTTAAACGGGAAGCCGCTGGATGATTTCCAAATGAATGACGATGACGAATCCGGGTACTTTGTTGTCAAGATTAAGCCCGAACAGTTAAACGTTGGTGAAAATACGTTGACCGCATGGTTCTCTGATATGGATGATAACGAGTCTGAAGAAATTAAAACGACGATTATTGTTCAGGGGGGGCAACTAGGTTTCAAAACCGTTGCGGGTGCCAGTACGTTTAAACCAGTTACCTTAGATGGTAAGTCCCAAACAACGGGTCGGGAAGGTGACTGGGAAGTTGTTGTCAGTGACCAACGTGGTAAGGGCTCAAGCTGGCAATTACAAGCCAGTGTGGGCGATTTTACAACCACGGACGGTAAGAAGCTTCCGGGCGAATTACTATTCAAACGGGATGGTAAAACGACGGTCTTAAACGGTACGGGTGCTTTGATTGATGACCGTGAGACGACCAGCGACACCGATGAATACGATGTCACAAAGAATTGGACGGCTGATTCCGGAATGTTTTATAAGACGAACGCGGCGGCAACGCCGGGATCGTATTCTGGCAAGATCACCTGGACATTAAATAACGCGCCGAGTTAAGCGGAGCAAACTGCCTTTTGGCGCACGTTTCGGTCATAACAATAGGAAAAGCCAACCAGAAATTTGGCTATACTCCTACTTAAGTAGACAAGCAA
>NZ_JQCL01000001.1 GCF_001438845.1 Lactiplantibacillus xiangfangensis | reverse complement strand
AGACAGATTTAACTTTATAATATTTCATCTGTCAACTTGACAGGGACTAGTGCACTAAAAGGGTGACTCAAAATGGTTGAAATTAAATTAGATCACATTTATAAGAAATATAAAGGGAATGAGGATTACTCGGTCACGGACTTTAACATGTCGATTCCAAACGAGGAGTTCGTGGTGTTCGTGGGCCCGTCCGGTTGCGGGAAGTCGACGACTTTGCGGATGGTGGCAGGACTAGAAACCATCACTAAAGGCAACCTCTACATGAATGGGCAAGTGGTGAATAAGGTTCAGCCTAAGGACCGCGATATTGCGATGGTTTTTCAAAACTACGCCCTGTACCCGAACATGACGGTTGCTGATAACATGGGCTTCGGGCTGAAGATTCGTAAGACGCCGCGTGACGAGATCAAGAAACGGGTGTCCGACGCCGCGGAGATCTTAGGCCTCAGCGACTACTTGGGACGTAAACCGGGGGCGTTATCCGGTGGGCAACGGCAACGGGTGGCGTTAGGCCGGGCCATTGTCCGTGATGCGAGCCTGTTTCTATTGGACGAACCGTTGTCCAACTTGGACGCCAAGTTGCGGGTCGACATGCGGACGCAGATTGCGCAGTTACATCAGCGCCTGAAAACGAACATGATTTACGTGACCCATGACCAAGTTGAAGCGATGACGATGGCGGATCGAATCGTCATCATGGACGACGGTAAGGTTCAACAAATTGGGACGCCGGACGAGCTTTATAATAAACCGGTCAATCAGTTCGTGGCCGGGTTCATTGGCTCGCCCGCAATGAATTTCTTTGACGTCCATCTGCATGGTAACCGCGTCGCCAACGATAAGGGGTTCGATGTCGAGGTTCCGGAAGGGCGACTAAAGATTTTGCGGGAGCAAGGTTATCAGGATAAGGACGTGACTTTAGGGATGCGGCCGGAAGATATTCATACGGAACAAGTGGCGTTGACCACGTTCCCCAATGCCGTTGTGAATGCCAAAGTTGTCGTTTCCGAATTCTTAGGAACGGATTCAAACCTCTATTCGAAGACGGGCGATACCGAATTTGTTGCGCAGGTCAACGCTCGTGATTTCCACAAGCCGGGTGAAAGCGTGCAAATGGCATTTGAAATGAGTAAGGCCCACTTCTTTGATAAAAAGAGCAGGGCAACGATTGAATAATACTAGTGGTCTAAAAGCGACTCAGTCTATGACTGGGTCGTTTTTTAATTTTAGAAAGAAAGCTATAGATTTGACGGTATGGTGATTGACCGCTAGTACCCATATTTGTCATTCATTATCTGAAAATCAGGGCAACTATTTTCTGAAAATTAATTAATGTAAATACAAAAATTATTTTATTATAAGCTGACGTTTTACTGACTCTTTACGAAGATTTTACTAACCCATGATTATTGGTGCCTAGTAGGAATGGAATAATGCTTGTGTGACTTAATTAAATTTTTAGGGAGTTGGCTATTATGAAAATGAACAAGCGCATTAGTATCGGGTTACGTTGGTTAGCATTAAGTTCGTTAGTTGTTCTGTTTGCAGGTTGCTCGCAACAAAGTAAGGGAAGCAGTAAATCCAACCAGTCACATAAGATCGTGCTCTATTCAAATTCGTTATCGGGAGGACGGGGTGCGTGGCTTAAAAAGGAAGCTGCTAAAGCTGGTTTTACCATTACCCCGGTTAGCCTTGGCGGTGGCGATGTGATTAACCGCTTGGTCTCAGAAAAGAATAAACCGGTTGCGGATGTGGTCTACGGCTCATCACAATTCGGTTTCACAAAATTACAACAACAGGGGATTTTGAAAAAATTCAGTGTGGATTGGCAAAAAGACTTGGCATCCAGCGACAATCAAGGTAACGGTTACTTTTACCCGTTAACGCGCCAGCTGATCATTCAGATTGCTGACAGTAAGACGGCCAAACAAGATTTGCCAACTGCTTGGTCTGATTTAACGACTAGCACGGCCAAATATAAGTATATGGTGCCTAATAAAACCGGGATCAACGGGCAAACAAATCAAATGGTGATTGCTAACATCCTTACAAAATATAAAGATGACAGCGCAAAAGATGGTGTTTCACCAAAAGCTTGGCCGGCAATCAAGAACTTCTTTAAAAATGGGAAACAGTTCGGTAACCCGCAACTCTTCTCAAATCCGATTGCTAAGAAAGAATCAACAATCAGTTACACGTTCTCCAGTGACCTTTTAGGCATTAAAAAAGTTTCTAATTTTGATCCACAGATTATTAACTCTACGGATGGCAGTCCCCAAGTGATTGAACAGGTGGGGGTCGTGAAAAAATCTGGTGACACCAAGAATGCGGAACGCTTTGCCCAGTGGCTGGGAAGTGCTAGCACGCAAAAGAAGATTGCTAAGCAGTTCCACACTTGGCCATTAAATAAAAAAGCGGCTTCAGCGATTGATCCAAAGGAAAAGGAAATGTTGAAAGATATCAAAGTAACCAATCTTGATATGAAATGGTACAACAAAAACATTAACAAGTGGATTCAAAAGATTTCACTAAATTACTTTAATTAGTCCTAGTCTTGGGGGAGTTTAATTTGTTGGAAGTAAAGAACCTTGCTGTGAAATACAATGATTTTACGGCGGTTGAAAAGGTCAGTTTTAATGTGCAGGAACATGAGTTTTTTACGTTATTGGGACCATCTGGCTGTGGTAAGTCGACGACGTTGCGTGCGATTGCAGGCTTGAACCCGGTTAGTGAAGGCCAAGTGATTTTAAATGGGGAAGATATCACTAAGGCACCAGCGAGTAACCGGCATATCGGGATGGTGTTTCAAAACTATGCGTTATTTCCAAATATGACTGTTTTTGACAATATTGGCTACGGGTTAAAGCTTGCCAAGCAATCCAAACCTGAAATTCAACAAAAAGTCCATCAAGTTGCTGACTTAGTCCACTTGACGAGTGCTGAGTTGAAGAAGGGTGTGGCGGAATTATCCGGAGGGCAGCAGCAACGCGTAGCAATCGCCCGTGCGCTGGCACCCCAACCACCATTGTTATTGCTGGATGAGCCCTTATCCAACTTAGATGCTAAGTTGCGGGAACAATTACGAAACGAATTGAAGCAACTGCAACGTGACGCTGGGATTACCATGATTTACGTGACCCATGATCAGAGTGAAGCGTTGATGATGTCTGATCACGTTGCCGTATTCAACATCGGGCATTTGGAACAGTTGGGCGAACCAGAAGCGATTTATAAACGGCCTCAAACTGAGTTTGTCAGCCAGTTCGTTGGGGAGGCCAACCAAATTGATGCGGTGATGTCAAGCGAACCGGCTAACGGGACGCATCACTATATTCGGCCGGAAAAAATTACCATTACGGCAGAACCAGTATCAGCTAGTGCTGAGCAGTTGATGGTAAGTGGTCGCATTGCGGCGGCAAACTTTTTAGGCTTTTATTTTAGCTACACGGTGACAACTGATTACGGTCCACTAACAGTGATTAATAAGCACTCGCGATCAGAGTTCAAGGTTGGAGACCAGGTGAACTTGGTTTTACCGACGAAATCCATCCTAAGTTACCGTGAGGGGGCCTTAGTATGAGCGTCAAGCGCGGTAGTCTTGAGAAGTTCTGGTACGGATTGATAATCGTATTTTTGGCCTGGCTGATTATTGCGTTTGTCTTATTCCCCAATCTGCAAATCTTTTTATCAGCTTTTTGGCATGCGGGAACGGTATCGATGGCCTCGTTTAGTCAAATCTTTACGGCCCACGCTGCGTTGGCCAGCTTAGGAAACAGCCTGTTATTGGGATTGCTGCTGAGTATCACGAGTAACGTGGTGGGTGTTTTCATGGTCTTAACCGTTAGCTATTTTAAAATTCGGGGAGCAAAGTGGCTCAATCTCATTTACATGTCGACCATCGTGTATTCCGGAATCGTGGTGGCAAGTGGTTACCTGTTTATTTATGGGGAAAGTGGCTTTGTGACGCAATTATTACGCCACGTCT
The DNA here is from genome assembly GCF_001438845.1 of Lactiplantibacillus xiangfangensis. GTDB lineage: Bacteria > Bacillota > Bacilli > Lactobacillales > Lactobacillaceae > Lactiplantibacillus > Lactiplantibacillus xiangfangensis. The sequence continues at coordinate 48,644 of NZ_JQCL01000001.1, read as the reverse complement.
TTCCGACGTTAGTGGCTAACTGGTTTCAAGGGTTGCCAGCGGTTCTGTTTATTATGACGTTCACCTGTACGGCAAATCACATGATGTTTTTGAAGGGCGCCCTAGCTAACTTGGATTATCAAATGTTAGAGGCCGCTAAGTTGATGGGCGCAAGTCAGTTTCAAGTTTTGCGTCAAGTCGTCTTACCGATGTTGACCCCAACTTTGACCACTTTGACGATTTTCTTGTTTCAAACCGGTATTGGCGCGTTTTCTGCGCCACTGATCTTTGGCGGCACGAAATTTCAGACCATTGCGCCGACCATTCTAACCTTTGCCATGGATACTTATTCACGGCATTTAGCAGTGGCGTTGTCGATTATCCTAGGTTTGATGCAACTAGTCATCTTCGGGGTCGGGATGATTATCGACCGGCGGCGCAACGTGGCGTTTCGGACCAAAGTAGCAACGCCAATGAAAAGGCAACAAATCATTAATCCAGTAATCAACGTTATCGTTCATTTTATCGCCTATTTGATTGGATTTATCTTAATCTTTCCGTTCGTATTAGTCGTTATCTTTTCGTTTACGGATGATCATTCGATTTCTATGGGGCGAATTTACAGTTTCACGCTGGAAAATTATATGAATGTTTTGACCACGCCAGACACGATCATGCCAATTGTGACGAGTTTGAGTTATGCGTTACTGAGTGCGGGAATTGCCCTGATTATGGGGATGTTTTTGGGACGAATCGCCGTTTTAAAACGGCGTCCGAGTCTGCTAGAACGTAGCGAAATTGCGGTAATGTACTTACCGTGGTTGTTACCGGCACCGCTAATTGCGCTGGCGTTAGTGACCACGTATGGTCAGCCCCAGTGGCTCGTTGGAAATCAGATTTTGACCGGGGGATTAGTACTATTGCTGGTTGCCTACGTGGTTTCAAGGTTGCCGTACTCCATTCGATTTATGGAAGCCGCCTTTCGTGGCCAGAACCGGGCCTTAGAAGAAGCGGCAGTCATGTTGGGGGCTTCTTCAACGCGCGCGTTCTTTGACGTTGGCTTACCGGCTATTCGCGATAGTTCGCTGGCAGTGTTTAGTATGAACACGCTGGCACACTTGGCGGAATACGATATGACGGTCTTTCTATATAGTCCTTCGTTTATACCACTGGGTGTCGTTATTCGGGATAACACTGATCCAAATAGTGGTACGTCTAGTTTTGGTGTTAACGGACTGGCTGCCAATCTAATTTATTCAGTTTTACTAGTGGGAATTGGAAGTTTGTTACTTTATGCAGTACGTAAGCATGCCAAAGATACCACGATCATGATGTAGGGGGACAACTTAATGTATGGAAAACCAGAATATCAAGCCATCAATCAATTGTTTAACCAACGTCTACAGGCACTGCCGTTTCTAATTGCGTGTCACCGTGGGTTTGCTCACGCTAACATTATCGAGAATACGGTTGATGCGATGCGGCTAGCTCGGTTATTGGGTGCCGACATTATGGAAACGGACACCACGCCAACTTTTGATAACGAGTTGGTGATGATCCATCCTAATCGTGAACGCCAGTTATTTAACCGTGAAATCAACGTCTCAGAAATGGACTTGAAGCAGTTGCAGGCGCTATATTTGTATAACGGTGTCGGGGCGGAGACGACTCAGCACGTCGATACGCTTGATAACTTTATGCGAAATATTCCACAGGACATGTTGATTCATTTTGACCGTAATGAAAAGCACTTGCCGTTGCTACTGGCCAAATTGGACCACTATCCAGACCAACTATCACAGATTATGATCAAAGTGGCACCCACGACGGAAAACTATGAATTATTAGCGAGTCATCCACGCAAATATATGATTATTCCAATCGTCAGAAACGCCGATGATTTAGCCCGTACTTTTACGCAGCTAGACGCACCCATCAACTTTGTTGGGTTAGAAACGGTTATTGAAAAGCGGCACCAAACGATTATGACCGCGGCCTTTTTCCAGCGGATTTTTGATGAACACTTGGCACCATTAGGGAATGGGTTAAACCTAGGCGCATCCGGTGGCAAAGAAATTGAATTGTTTGGGGCGTTTGATGATCAGCAATCATTATTTGGTGATCCAATGACGAATGGCTGGGGGCGAATCGCCCAATTAGGTGTCAAAATGATCAATACTGATTGGCCGTGTGAATTGAAGCAAATGCGTGCGAAATTCTTTGAATGAAAAAAGTTCTAAGTAGTTATTACAGTAGTGATTTCCGCGTTATTAAACCGGTAATAGCGCATTCTGGATAGAGATGTCGTATAATGAAAGTATTCTTAAAAAACGAGGAGAAAAACATGGCAGAGACAACGCATTTTTACGAAACTTTCAAACCAGAACATTACGACATTTATATTGACATTAACCGTGAAAAGAAACAGTTTTCCGGTAAATCCACCATTACTGGTGAGGCCCAAGCGAAAGAAGTTTTAATTCATCAAAACTTCTTATCAATTGCATCCGTACAGGCTGATGGCAAGGATGTGCCGTTTGCCGTTGATAACGATATTCAAGGAATTCGGATTGACCTGGCGAAGACCGGTAAAGTGACGCTGGCAATTGCTTATAGTGCCAAGCTAACTGATAGCATGATGGGGATCTACCCGTCTTACTACGAAGTTAACGGTGAACCTAAACAAATCATCGGGACCCAGTTCGAAACCACAGCTGCCCGTCAGGCCTTCCCATGTGTCGACGAACCGGAAGCTAAGGCGACCTTTGATTTAGCTATTAAGTATGACGAACATGCCGGCGAAATGATTTTAAGCAACATGCCTGAAAAACGTGAAGCAGACGGCGTGCACTACTTTGATACGACGGTTCGGATGTCAACGTACTTGATTGCCTTTGCCTTTGGGGAATTACAAGGTAAGGAAACGAAGACGAAGAGCGGCGTGACGGTCGGCGTATTTGGAACTAAGGCGCACCAAGCAAATGAGCTTGATTTTGCGTTAGACATTGCAAAGCGCTCAATTGAATTTTACGAAGACTTTTACCAGACGCCATATCCATTACCACATTCATGGCAGTTGGCATTACCAGACTTTTCAGCCGGCGCGATGGAAAACTGGGGGCTCGTCACTTACCGGGAAGCCTACTTACTGTTAGATCCTGATAATACGGCGCTTGAAATTAAACAGCGGGTTGCCACGGTAATTGCCCACGAACTTGCGCACCAATGGTTTGGTGACTTAGTAACGATGAAGTGGTGGGATAACCTATGGCTTAACGAAAGTTTCGCTAACATGATGGAATACGTGGCCATTGATGCGCTTGAACCAGACTGGCACATTTGGGAAACCTTCCAGACTTCCGAAGCTTCTATGGCGCTACAACGGGATGCGACGGACGGTGTTCAATCCGTGCACGTTCAAGTGGAAGACCCCGCCGAAATCGATTCGATTTTCGATAGTGCAATCGTCTACGCCAAGGGTGCCCGGATGTTAGTTATGGTCCGCGGTATGATTGGCGACGACGCTTTACGTAAGGGCTTGAAACAGTACTTTATTAATCATAAATACGGTAATGCGACTGGGGATGACCTGTGGCAAGCGCTTGGGGATGCGTCAGGCATTCAAGTTGGCGACATCATGAATACTTGGCTGGAACAACCTGGGTATCCAGTCTTGACGGCTGCGGTAAAAGATGGCCAATTGACGATTACGCAGCAACAGTTCTTTATTGGTGAAGGTCACGAAGCAGGTCGGCAATGGAAGTTACCACTTAACAGTAACTACAAGGCAGCTCCTGCCATTCTTAGTGATCATACGGCAGTGCTCGGTGACTACCAAGCATTGCGGCAGACGAATGGCCAACCATTCCGTTTAAACGTTGGGAATAATTCACACTTTATCGTGAAATACGACCAAACTTTGATGGACGACATCTTGGCACACGTTGACGACTTAACACCGATTGATCAACTACAGTTGTTGCAAGACTACCGTTTGTTAGCTGAAGGTCGGCAAATGTCTTACGCGAGCGTCGTTCCTTTGTTGGACCGGTTCGCGGACAGTCATTCAACGGTTGTTAACGCGGCGTTGTACCAATTAGCCGGTAACTTGCGCAAGTTTGTGACGCCGGATTCCGATGAAGAACAACATTTACAAGCACTTTACGATCAATTAAGCGCGGGTCAAGTTCAACGGTTAGGCTGGATGCCTAAAGCAGGCGAATCCAACGATGATCAGTTGACCCGGCCATACGTTTTAAGTGCGGCGCTGTTTGCTAAAAACAAAGCGGCGATTCTAGCTGCACACGAATTGTTTGAAGGTAACCAAGCACAATTACCTAGTTTACCAGCTGATATCCGGGTCTTCGTGTTACGGAACGAAGTGAAGAACTTTGGTAACGCGGCCCTCTTTAACCAGTTACTAAACACGTACCGAAAGACCTCCGACGCCAGCTATAAAGCGGATATCTGCGATGCATTGACCGCAACGCCGGATACGAAGTTATTAGGTCAATTGATTGATGCGTTCGAAGACGCTGCTACGATCAAGCCACAAGATTTGCGGGCTTGGTTCCGCGGCGTTCTGGCCAACCACGCTGGCGAACAGTTAGCTTGGGATTGGATTCGGAACGACTGGAACTGGTTGGAAGCAACGGTCGGTGGTGACATGGAATTCACCACGTACATTACGGTCATTTCACGGCTCTTCCATACCAAGGAACGGTTGGCTGAATTTAAGGCCTTCTTTGAACCAAAGATCAACACCCCTGGTTTAACCCGTGAAATTAAGATGGACACCAAGGTCATCTCAAGCCGGGTTGACTTGGTCGAAGCCGAAAAAGCGGCTGTCAACGACGCGATTAAGGCAGTAATTAAATAATTACTAATTAGTGAGAGTATAAGGTATAGAGACAAGATTAACTGTAATGGTTAGCCTTGTCTTTTTATTATAGGGCCTTTCGAGATTATCTTTTTTGGTTATAATAGTTTTAAGTGAACGCATGACTAGAAAAAGTGTTTTTGAAATTTGTTTAAAGGAGGGTTTTACTAATGAAAAAACAGATTATCGTTGTAGGAGCAGTTCTACTCGAAAATGGCAAGATATTAGCAACAAAACGAAATGACGATCGGATATTAGGAACATTATGGGAATTTCCAGGTGGAAAGGTTGAGAAAGGTGAAACCCCGCAAGAAGCTCTTACACGGGAATTAGTGGAAGAGTTTGATGATGAAATTATGGTCGGAACTAAAGTAGGTACTAGTGTTCATGAATATGATTTTGGTACAATTCATCTAACAGCATACTATGCAAAATTTATCACTCATAATTTTGATTTAGTAGCCCATAGCAAAGTTGAATGGATTACACAACAACAGTTAGGAACTTTATCGTGGGCGGCGGCTGATGAGAAGATCGCAGAGACACTGAAGTCCGTTGATCTAGCAAAGGTAAAATTCAATGAAATTAACTAGTACACAGACAAAGTTGGTTAGTGCACTGTCAAATGGATTCGTAGATCAGCGCTTTGATGGTGCTGAAGAGTTAGTGCCGCGATTTATCTATAATAATAAAGGCGATTCCATGTTGATGCATATTGAACGAGAGTTAGATTGTTGTTCGTCTTTTACATTTGTTATTGCTTTTGTTACAGAAAGTGCCTTAGCAGCATTAAAAGTTAAATTGGCTGACTTAGCAGCTAAAGGGATACAGGGAAGGATTTTGACATCAAATTATTTGGCATTTAATAAACCAAAAGCTTTTCAGGAATTATTGAAGCTGTCCAAAGTTGAAGTGAAAATTTCTAATAACAAAGCATTTCATGCAAAAGGATATGTTTTTGATCATGAGATGGGAAATTATCAATCCGTCATTATTGGCAGTTCTAATATGACATCAGGTGCCCTACTGAAAAATTATGAGTGGAATATTAAGTTTACTTCGCATGATAATGGTGCTTTAACCGAAAAATTAATTAGTGAAGTAGAAGAAGAATGGACAAAGGCTGAGCCATTAACTAGACATTGGATTGAACAGTATAGGAAACTTTATGATTCAGTACCAAGACAACGTATGGATGAAGAATTAGAAGACGTTTCACCAAAGTATGCAATAAATAAGCATGTGATCGAACCTAATAAAATGCAAAATGAGGCACTTAGTAGTTTGGCTGATATTCGCAAAGCGGGTGCGCATCGATCCTTGATTATTTCTGCGACAGGAACAGGAAAGACGTACTTGGGTGCGCTTGATGTTAGCCAGTATCAACCACAGCGTTTTCTTTATATCGTTCATAGAGAGCAAATCTTAAATAAGACGATGGAAAGTTTCAAGAATGTCTTACGTAGTGATTTTTATAATCAGTTTCAAGATAAATATGGTGATCAAACAGAAACTAAATTTGATGAACAATTTGGCGTTATATCTGGAGATAGTAAAAATTTTAAGGCTAAATACCTATTTGCAACAATTCAAACGTTGGCGAAAGATGAGCGGTTATCCCTTCTTGAACCAACTCAATTTGATTACATACTAATTGATGAGGTTCATCGAGCTGGAGCCAGTTCCTATCAGAAGGTAATAAAATATTTCCAACCTGATTTTTTGTTAGGGATGACGGCAACACCGGACCGAATGGATGGCTTTAATTTATATGAAATGTTCGATTACAATATTGCTTATGAGATTCGATTGCAAAAAGCACTTGATGAGAAAATGCTTTGTCCATTTCGTTATATTGGGATTACTGATTATCAATACGATGGACAAATCACTGACGACACGAGTAAGTTGAAATGGTTGGTTTCTGAGGAGAGAGTCGATTATGTAATTAAGCAAACAAAATATTATGGCTACTCAGGTGATGTATTACATGGATTAATTTTCTGTAGTTTATCAGCAGAGGCTGAAGAGTTGGCGGATGCATTGACTCGGCGGGGATATACTAGTAAAAAAATTACAGGAAATACGCCGCAGAGTGAGCGTCGTGAAATTGTTAAAGAGTTAGAGAATGGAGATATCAACTACATTGTTACTGTGGATGTCTTCAACGAAGGGGTAGATATTCCGTGTGTCAACCAGATTGTGATGTTAAGAAGTACACAATCTAGTATTGTATTTATACAACAATTAGGCCGTGGTCTGCGAAAGTTTGCAGGAAAAGACTATGTAACAGTGATTGACTTTATAGGTAACTACAAGAATAACTATCTTATTCCAATTGCATTAACGGGTGATAGATCACGTAATAAAAACTCTGCACGGGATGATTTAGAGTCACGGCAAATTTCGGGACTTTCTACTGTCAGTTTTTCAGAAATTGCCAAAGAGAAAATATATCAATCTATTAACAACACCTCGTTAGATAGCTTAAAAGTTTTACGAGATGATTATCAAAACTTAAAGAATCGGTTGGGACGGGTGCCGCTGCTAGTTGATTTTCAAAAGTTTGGAACGGTAGATTGCACTGTGTTTGCTAATCGGTATAAAAACTATTATCAATTCTTAGTTAAAATGAAAGAAGACGTTCATTTAACGGCTAACCAGGAAGCAATTCTAAGTTTTATTTCAATAGAATTGATGAATGGAAAACGAATTGTAGAATTGTTGTTATTGAGAGAGTTAATTGAAAGCAAGGGATTTGTAAAAAAAAGCGATTTTAGAAAACTGATGCGTGATCAATCAATATTTTATAATGAAAATGTTGAACATTCAGTTGAAAGAGTATTAACTTTGTCTTTTTTTGTAAAGGCAAGCCAAGAAAAGTATGGTGACAAACCACTTATCATGATTTATGAAGGTGGATATCAATTGAATGAAGCGATTCAAAAATATCTTGTTTCACAGAAATTATTTCAACAGTTGGTAGAGGATGCGCTGTTTGCCGGGATAATGAGAGCAAATAGATATAATGTGAATCAGCAGTTTACATTATATGAACGCTATACTCGAAAAGATGTCTGCAGATTACTAGGCTGGGAAAAAGATGTGAGTTCAACAGTTTATGGGTATCGTATTCGGCAAAATACTTGTCCAATTTTTGTAACCTATGCTAAATCAGGTAAGATTGATCAAAGCATCAATTATCAAGATCGTTTTATAAATGCTGATACTTTCCAATGGTTTACGCGCCACAATGTTAAAATCGGTTCTAAAGAGGTTCAAGCTATATTGGCACCTCAGACAACAATCCAATTATTTATCAAAAAGAATGATGACGAAGGTAGTGATTTTTACTATTTTGGTGAAGTGAAAGTAGATAAGAACTCACTAAAAGAAGAAAGTTTCAGGGTTAATGATACAACTGAGCCAATTGTTAAAATGGCACTGCATTTGAAAAGGTCTGCTCAGTATGATAAATATTTGCTGTTTGAGAAATAACCTAAGGCACACTAGCAAAGTTAGGTATCTGGCTTTGCTAGTGTGCCTTTTTGAACGGAATTAATGAGATCGAATAATGGTGGCTAGTTCACAGTCATCTTTCGAACGTCGCAGTAATCCAAGCCACCCCCGGGGCCCATTTGACTAATAATCGTGCCGTGACTGACACAGGCGATGCAGTCATATTGATTGGCGTAGCGTTTTAAAACGGCCATGAAGCGGTCTTGCATGTCTTCAATCGTATCGTAATGGTAAGGACAGTTTTCTGGGCGTTCATGGGGATACTTTAAAAAGGTTTGATAGGCGGCTTCTGCCGACTCATCATTGTCGATTCGCGCACCAGTGTTGTCAGGTTGCCATTCGCGTAAACCTAATTCAACTTTGAGCGGAATATCATGATAGCGGACGAACTCTAGAGCGGTTTGGAGCGCACGGGTATACGGCGACGCAAGTATTAGTTGGACTTCTTGGAAAAGCGGATCTTTTGCCCGTTCCCGTGCAATTTGAATGCCCCGGTCGGTCAGTGGCCGTAGCTCGCGACCGTAACCACGTAATCCCGCAGCGGCGACTTGGTCGTACGAAGGTTCAGAGTGTCGAATTAAATAGACTTTCATGATCAAAACTCCTTAGAATTAGGTTTATTTTTGTTAACCCAAGTATACTCCGGTGACGGGTGTTATCGGGAAAAGAAAAGCGTTTCGTTAACCATTACTATCAGTGGTTAACGGAACGCTTTTGGAATGTCTTGAAATCAAGGGTTAATCTTTACGTTTTTTTAGACCGACAAGGGTTGCTAAGAGGGAGAGAACGCCCATCCAAAGTAAGCTAAGCGTCGAGGCCTGTTCGTCAGTTTGTGGTAATGCGGTCGTATCTTTTTGGGCCGTTGCCTTTGCTTGGGCAGGCTGAACCTTAGCTGGTTTAACAGCAGTCTTTGATGGTGTGACTTGGTCACGGTCAACCGTGGTGATTTGTCCTGGTTTGCCAGGCTGTTCTGGTTGAGCTGGCTGTTCTGGATTCGTTGGTTGTTCCGGTTCAGTTGGCTTTTCGGGTGTCGTTGGATTTTCAGGATCCACGTGATCACCGTCGCCACCATCCGTTGTTGGTAAGGCCTTGTAAACGTAAGTCACGTCTTGGTTGCCTTCAGCAAATTGTCCGTTAGCGTTATTTGGAGAAGTGACGAGTTGATAACCATCAAAGGTTAAAGCTGTCGTTTGGTAAGCTGTACCGGTATTCCCACTGAGGGTGGTTGTCTTCAAAGTCTTCCCGTCAGCGGTGACATAGTGTACCGTGACGGTTCCCGTGGTGTCAGGGTCAACTGGTTGATCCTGAGTGTAAACGTAAGTGACCGTCTGAGCATTGGTACTGAATGTCCCGGTAGGATTACCTTGGACAGTTTTAAACGTGTAGCCGTCGATGACTAATTGTTCAGTCTTGTAAGTGTCGCCGAGAAAACCATTTAAAACGGTTTCTGGATGAATGGTTTTACCGTTCTCATCCTGATACTGAACGGTGACAGCCTTACCGCTGTTGCGAGTGTAAATGTAGGTAACGGTTTGTGGTTCGTCAGTAAAGGTCCCCGTTACGTTACCTTGAACAGCCTTAAACGTGTAGCCGTCGATTGCTAATTGTTCACTCTGGTAAGCGTCACCAAGGAAACCATTTAAGATTACGTTAGGGTGAAGGGCTTTGCCGTTCTCATCCTGATACTGAACGGTGACAGCTTTGCCGGTGTTGCGCGTGTAAATGTAGGTGACGGTTTGTGGTGTATCTGTAAAGGTTCCCGCTGCGTTGCCTTGGACAGCCTTAAACGTGTAGCCATCGATTGTTAATTGATCACTCTGGTAAGTGTCGCCAAGGAAACCATTTAGCGTCACGTCGGGGTGAATGGTTTTGCCATTTTTATCTTGGTATTGAACGGTGACAGCTTTACCGTTGTTGCGAGTGTAAATGTAGGTAATGGTTTGTGGCGCATCTGTAAAGGTTCCCGTTGCGTTACCTTGAATAGTTTTGAACGTGTAGCCGTCGATGGCTAATTGTTCAGTGGTATAGGCGTCACCTTCGTAGCCGGTTAACGTCACGTCGTCATGTAATGATTTGCCATTTTCATCCTGGTATTGAACAGTGACGGCTTGACCAGCCGTACGGGTGTAAACATAAGTGATGGTTTGTGGCTTATCGGTAAAGAGACCATTGGCGTTACCTTGAACGCTCTTAAACGTATAGCCTTTAATAGCCAATTGTTCGCTTGCGTACGGGTCACCTTCATAGCCGTTCAAAACGATATCGTCATGTAACGCTTTGCCATTTTCGTCTTGGTATTGAACGGTGACAGCTTGACCAGCGTTGCGGGTATAAACGTAAATGATGGTTTGAGGTTGGTCAGTGAATATTCCGATGGCACGGGTCTGAAGTTCTTTATACGTATAACCCGGAATGGTCAGCTGTTGATCTGGAATTTCCATCCCCATCTTACCTTGTCCGGATAAGTTCAAGTTGTCAGCGAGTTTATTGCCGTTCTCGTCTTGATACTTGATGGTCACATCGCCGGCGTCGCTCCGTTTGTAAACGTAAATGATGTCGTGCGCGGAGTCAGTAAAGGTTTGGTCACCAATAACTTGATCAAAGGTATGGTTCGAGATATCAATGGTTTGATCTGCTACAGCGGTGTTGAGCTGTTCTTTACCGCTTAAAACCTTGTCAGGCGCTAACGAGTTACCGTCGGCGTCTTGGTATTTGATGGTGACGTCAGCGGCATCTTTACGAGTGTAAACAAAGATGTAGGTCTGACTTTCAGTGGTCAGTGTCCCGGTGGCGTTAGCGGGTGAGATGTAGTCTTTGATCGCGGGTGCTGGAATATCGAAGTTGAGTCCCAGCAGGCCTTTACCAGGGACTGTTTGGTCAGGCGCTAGGGTGTTTCCGTTTTTGTCTTGGAATTTGAAAGTTATATCGCCGGCGTCCATCCGGGCATAAGTGAAGATTACCGTTTGGGCAGCGTCCGTAAAGGTCCCAGTTGGGTTACCGCTAGTGTTGACCAATTGGTAGTTGGTAAACGACTTGCTGGGGGCCGTGTAATCCTCGCCGATGAGGCCAGTTAAAACTTGGTCAGGCGCTAACGTGTTGCCGTCAGCGTCTTGGTATTTGACGGTGACGGGTTGGGCACTATCAGTTAGCTCATACGCTTGAACAACGGCAAAGTAAACGGTACCGACCGAGTAAGCACCTACCATGTAGTAAAAATCTTTGACTGGAACGACGGTAGCACCATTATATTGGCCATTAGCATCGCCGGCCCACCAGCTAACGGGTTGTTGTTGTAAACCAGTAAAGGTCAGGCCACCCTTGCCATCCTGGGTGGTGTTGGCAGCACCAGCACCGTTGAAATAAAATTTGTAAGAAAATTGGCTATTATTGCTGTTAAATGTTATTGGTTCGGCAATCCCGTTAGCACCACTTAAAGTAACGGTTGAACCGTCTTTATTGCGGAACTGACTAGGCAGCGTGTAGTTGGGATTGTTTTTATCGATGAAAATTGGATCGAGGTTGACGACGACTTGGTTACCATATGACAAGGTAGTTAGGTTGGTTAAGTCTTTTAGGCTAGAAAAGTCAGAAATGTGGTTGAAATCTGCGGTCAGCTTTTCCAAATTAACGAGATTTTTCAAAGGTGAAATATCCGTGACCCGATTGTCCTGAATATCGACGGATGTTAGGTTTGTCAATCCGGCGATCGGGGTAATGTCAGCTACGTCACCGTAATAGTGAACGGGAATGTTACTATTTAGCGCCTTATTGAGGGTAACACTGGTTAAGTTAGTAGCGTATTGTAAACCTGCGAGTGAATAATCCGTTTTGCCATCAATGTAGGTATCGGTTCCGTAATAAGTTTTGAGCAGTAGCATATCGTCTTTAGTAATATCAGCTGCTGAGTTCCAGGTGCGATCCTTGTTTTGCGCGCGGAGCTGACGTAAGACTTCTTGTTGCAGTAGCTTATTGGGCATCCAAGTATCAATACTCTCATCAGCTACTGCCGTCATCCGTGCGCGTGGCGCCATTGCGGGCTGAGCCGTCTGTTTAGTTGTAAGCTGATTTTCAGGCGTTATCTTTTGAACGGATTCAGTCTGCGCTTGTGAAGCTGTGGCTGAAGTAGTAGTTGCCGGTGCTTCCGATCTTGCGCCAGCCGATTGCGTCGGTTGTTCGCTGCTAGTGGATTCTTTTGCGGCTGACGACGTTGCACCGCTCGTTGGGGCAGTAGCGCTATTTGCCGGTGCTTCACTAGTCGGTGCGGTCGAGGATTTAGCAGCTTGTTCAGATGCGGGTTGAGTGTTTTCACTGGCATTTGATGTACCAGCATTATTTGCAGAATTGGGTGTTGTTGGCGCCTGTGAATTAGTTGGCTCAGTTTTTAAATTAACACTATTTTGTTGTAGCGGACTAGCCGTGACGGTCTGGCTACTTTCATCCTGACTAGGCTTTGGTGTTGCCGTGGCTTCGTCTGCATATGCGGTTTGATTGGTAATTGCGGTGACAGTTAAAAGCATGGTCGTAACCCCAGTGATCAGCCAGCGCGATTGCCGCTGGTTATTAAATTGCTTATTTAACTGTTTGTTTACTGATTTTTTCAAAGTGCCCCACTCCTTTAGAAAGAAAATCGTTTTAATTAATTATTATATAACCTGATTAATAGTTAGAGTGTATCACCGTTTATATTGATAGTCTAATTAATGATAATTAAATTAAAATATCATTTTATCGTGATTTGATATAGGTTATAGTCTCAATTATTAATATTAAATATGTCGGTTAATTACAGCTTGATAAGACAACGTTTTACGAAATGTCAGGGATGAAATCGTTATGTATAAAGGATTAATAAAACGAACTAACGATATTGAGATGTATTGAAGGCGGTTTGCAATTAAGATGGTGATGACAGAATTATTTAGATGGGAAATCGTAATTATCTATTACTAATTTTTATATTGATAAGGGTTAACGTGAGAAATATTTGTATATGTATAATCTGATAACCGCGTGTTTTTGCGTGTTTAGCTGTCTTTCATCTAACTAATATGGAATTGGTAAATTCAACTAATCATTTGCTAGTCTGACGTGTAGAATGGGAGTATTGTGAAGTTATTGCGATGGCTTCATAAAATTGATAGGAAAGCCTACAAACGTTGACTTAACAAGGGTGCAACGGCACGTTGCGGGTAGTATTTGATGAAGCAACGAATTGGTGCGGGGAAAAGAATTTTATTTTAAGTGGGGGAGCGGTACAGTGAAAATTGCAATTGGACCAAAAATCAAGGATCAACGTGAACAGCGGGAATGGTCGCAACAGGTGCTGGCAGAAAAGTTGCGGGTATCACGCCAGACAATTTCTAAGTGGGAACTGGGTAAGAGTTATCCCGACCTGGAAAGTCTGGTCATGCTTGCACAGTTGTTTGGTGTTTCAGCGGATTACTTGCTTGGGATGACGCAGCCAGTAGCGAAACGTCCGTGGTATCGCGTTTGGTTTCGTAAGGGGAGCAAAGAGACAATGGGGACAACTGAAAATCATTCCGTCAAGTGGTATAGTAGCGGGCAAGCTCGGGCAAAGGCTGCGACGGCCATTATGATGGATTTAGTGGCTAATTTAAATCAAACGACGGAACGGCCGTTTCGAGAACTGATTGGCAACTATTATCGTGAGCTGGTTCAGCAGCAATCTGGTTCGAACATGTACGTTTTTGAACGGATGGGCATCGAAATCTCGGCTTGTTTACGGAAGAACGGGATCGTGTTATCACCGGAAAATGCCAAACGGGTCGATCAATTAATTGCTATGAACTACGTTAGGTATCTGTAAGCAAATGCTTTGGCTTTTTTAATGGCCCATGATATATTTAAATCGTAATAATTACTATTTAAATATAAGGGGAGTTGAATATGGAAAAGCAAGATTTAGCCAGTGCCCGTCGTCGCTTAAGAAGTTCGAACTTAAAGTCGCGTAAACGAGCGTTAAAAGTGTTACACGATTATCGACGCAATTTACAAAAGAGTAAGTAAAACAGGTGAGAGTGGGCCAAAAGGCGGTTAATCTCGAAAACTGCCTTTTGGCCCACATTTCGACCATAGCGATAGGAAAAGCCAACCAGAAATCTTCTGATTGGTTTTTTGAGGTTTGTCTCGGACCCACCTGTTTTAGTCCTATAATAGCTATTAGAAAGTTAAGTCGCACTATTAAGGGGACTTGTAGTATGGAGACAACGTTAGTTATTATTCGCGGAAATTCGGGTAGCGGCAAAACTACCTTAGCAGAAACGTTACAAAAACGCTTAGGTCATAATACGTTGCTAGTTGAGCAGGACGTGGTGCGGCGTGAGATGTTAATGAGCCGTGATAACCCGGGAAATTTAGCGATTGACCTTATTAAGCAGATTGCAACCTATGGCAATCACCGAGTACCCGTCGTTATCGTGGAAGGGATCTTGGCGCGCGAACGCTATGAAGGAATGCTAAGAAAGTTGGCGGGGCCGTTTGCCAAGACACTGACTTACTACTTTGATGTTGATTTTAAAACGACCTTAACCCGGCATCAGACGCGAACGCGAGACTTTGGCCCCCAAGAGATGAAACAGTGGTGGCTACCACATGATGTGTTGGGCTGGTCCTCAGAACAGTTGATTAATCAACAATCAGATCTAGAAATGGAAGTTCAGCAAATCTTGAACGACTTAAATGCTAGGTGAAGTGACCATCAACCATGAGTTGATTGCGACTAAGCGGCATCGAACGTATGCTAGGGAGGAAAACTAGGGGGCGAGAAGATGCGGTTACAGGCAATGTTAAAATTACGACGGCAACAGCGGGGGTTAACGCAATCCCAACTTGCAAGCCAGCTATTTGTGACGACGCAAGCTGTCTCTAAATGGGAAACTGGTAGGGCAGTACCGTCGATCGATAACTTGTTGGCTTTATCGGATTTTTACAATATTTCATTAGATGAACTTGTCCAGGGAAGCCCATTTTTTAAAAAGCCTTATTTGGTTGGAAAGCGTTTCAACGTGAAACGAGCTGTGGGGCTAATTTTATTTTGGGTATTGATTAGCTTACTATTCACAGGATTTGGATACCAGCCATGGTGGCTTTTTGGTGTGGTTATGGGACTCGGTGTAATCGTCGTCTTACCCGTTGCGGTTAGCGATTATTGGGTGATCACGCAATCAGGCCTTATCCTCAATCAGTATTCCACTAAAACATTAGTTAAATTCAGGGAGCTACTCATGTGGCAACCTACTAAAACGGTCATTCGCTATGAACAGTTACGGGGTGTGGCGCTTCAGTACCGCACTCGCAAGCGTGCTTCAGTGTTTGATGTTAACCCGGATTATTTTCAAATTATGTTAATGACGGCGAAGCGAACGTGGACGCTTGATTTAAACGCTCAGGTACGGGATTACTTGCCGCAATTACTAGATTACTTAACGCGTCATGGAATTCAAGTTAGTGATTCACAGGGCATAATTCCAATAATCATTAGCGGGCAGTCATTATATGAACATTTTCATTAAGTAAAAAATAGCTCACAGAAAATTTCAAATTTTCCGTGAGCTATTTTGATATTTGATGGTTGTGTCACTTTAAACGTATTAGGTTTGGTTTTAGATTGAATTCAGTGACATTGGTCCGGTTAAGCCAAGTTAACGAACCAACGGGAAGCCGCAACTAATCTCAATTTTTTTATAATTGATTATTAAAGTAAGTGAATGTTGTTAGCTTCGCACTTATCGATCATCGCTTGTGGCCAGAGTGCAGCTTGGACTTCACCGACGTGCGCCTTACCAAGTAATAACATGCAGAGTCGGGATTGACCGATCCCACCACCAATGGTGTAAGGGACAGAGGCGTCCAAAATCATCTTATGGTATGGCAAGCTTAAGCGGTCTTCAGCGTCAGCGTCTTTTAATTGGGCCTTCATTGAGTCGGCGTCAACCCGAATCCCCATGCTAGAAATTTCAATGGATTGGTTTAATGGTTCGTACCAGAAGAGAATATCACCGTTTAATTTCCAGTCGTCATAGTCGGGTGCGCGGCCGTCGTGACGTTTGCCACTGTTTAACTTCCAACCAATTTGCATTAAGAAGACACAGCCTAATTTTTTACAGATGGCGTTTTCGCGTTCACGCGGCGTCATGTCAGGGTACATATCTTCTAGTTCTTGAGTGGTGATGAAGTGAATTTCGTCTGGTAAATGGTGAACGGCTTTAGGGAACTTGTACCAAACTTCGTGTTCCATATGTTTGATAACTTTGAAAATGGTTTTGACCGTGTCTTCCAAAGTTTGGACGTTGCGTTCATCTTTGGCAATCACTTTTTCCCAGTCCCACTGGTCAACGTAAGCTGAATGGTAGTTGTCTAAGTCTTCATCCTTACGAATAGCGTTCATGTTCGTGTAGAGGCCTTCGTGCATGTCGAAGCCGTAGCGTTTCAAAGCGACCCGTTTCCATTTAGCTAAAGAGTGGACGATTTCAATCGTTTCGTCACCCATATCTTGCATCGTAAAGGAGACCGGTTTTTCAATCCCGTTTAAGTTATCGTTTAAACCAGTTTTCTTTTCAACGAACATGGGAGCGGATAGCCGTGAAAGGTTTAATTGCTTACCAAATTCTTCTTGAAAAGTTTCACGAATATAACGAATCGCTTGTTGGGTTTCTTTAACGGATAATTTTGGATCGTAATCCTTTGGAATAATTAAATGCATAAGTCGGAACTCCTTTAAAATAATTTATTGATTAACGTAGATTTTTCAAGATAAAAGAAAAAAGCCTTCCATCCCTTGAATTATCAAGGGACGAAAGACTTCTTTCGCGGTACCACCCAAGTTGTCTACCAAAATGTAGACCAGCTCTAAATAGAGTACGAACATACTCCACCGATGATAACGTACCGGTTAACGGCTAATCCTACTTTAACGTGGTTATTTCAGTTAGCAACTAAGAAAGTGTTTTTCGGATTAATCAAGTACTGGTCGGGTTTCCACTCATCCCCGATTCACTGGCAGGTTGATTAATCGTACTCCTCTTTCCTACGTTTTTTATCTTGTGCCATTTATATTAGCACTATTTCTGTGATTGTAAACAATAAAATTAAAATTAAATTAATTATCACTCATGAAATCACCATTTAAATGCAGGATCAACCTGCACCGTTGAGCGGTTTATTAGTCGTTCAAATTATACCGTAATTTCATTTTTTCAGAACCGGCAATGACCATTTCGCCTAATAATTTGGTTTGGAGTTTCATGGCAATGTCAGCCAGTTGTTGGTTAGCAGCCTCCAAGTAGGCGGTGGTGTCAGCGTGGTTACTTAAATCAGCGTCGGTGTCGTTTTCGAGTTTACGGTAGGCACTCATTGCTTCAAGTTCGTAGCTGTTCCGCATGTCAACGTAGAAGTCGTAGTCGGTGTCACCAAGCAAAGCAGTGGTGCAACTTAGCCAGTACATGTCGTTTAAGTTAAACGTGCCGTTCGCGTCCTTGTAGCTTGCTGGCGTATCGTTAACGTTAGCGTAGAAAGGAACGACCGTGTTGAAGGTGTTGGCACCAAAGGCTAACCAGTGAATCCCAGCGATTTCGGCAGGCACATCGTTACGAATTTGTAAGATGTGGACATCGTGGTTCCGGTTGATCCCGATTGGCCGGAATAACTTCTTTTCGGCTTCAGAGCCACTCCCATAAACGTCATACTTCGTGTTTTCAAAGTGGGAACTCAAGACAAACTTCACGTCTTCAATCGAAATCTTGCGGTTGGCGTGACAAATGAATGGTAAGTCTTGTTCCATTGGGTCTTGTTGAACGTCCGGTGTAAAGTATTTCTGACCGAACCAAGCCCGGGGGTTGTTATAAACGGTATCTTTGATGGATGAACTGCCGAAGATGTGGCGTAAGTTAACCCGGTCAAAGTCAGGGTTTAAGTGATAGGTCGCAATCAGGTCTTCTAAGTCGTCAGAAGCCATTGTATCAGCAGCGTTGAAGTCAAAGTCATCGATGTTCATGCGATTAGGCGCAACCACGTAAGCGTCATCGGGGATGCGTTTAGCAGCCCAGTGATGCCCACCAATGGTTTCTAACCACCAGATTTCGTCCTTATCAGAAAAGGCGATCCCGTTTGGTTCGTAAGTCCCATATTCTTTTAAGAGGGCGCCTAAACGGGTGACCCCTTCTTTAGCGCTGTGAATGTAAGGTAGCACTAAGGTGACTAGGTCTTCTTCACCGATACCGCCAGCAACCAACGGATCGGCACCTTGAATGCGTGAGTTGGTTGTAATGGTTTCCGTTGCGGACATTGCGATATTTTCACTGTTGATACCGGCAGCTGGCCAAGTCCCGTTGGTTAGAATTGAGTTAGGAATGGAAGTATACCGTAGTGGGTTGTCAGGTAACGTTACTTGAACCTTACTGATAACTGACTGGTAGTGCTTAGGTTGGTCTTCAGGATTGACGACGACTAACCGTTCTGGGTCGAGGGCTTCGTGCCCGTCGTCGTTGCGTGAAATAATGGTTGACCCATCGATTGAGGCCTTTTTACCGACTAAAATCGTGGTGCAAGAGCCCTTGATACGTTTTTCCATAGTTTAATAACACTCCTTTGTGTACTGTTAAACTTATTATACGCTTTCCAAGCCGGAGGTTACACCGTTTGTGGGACTAGTCGTTACTGCCTTTTTTAAAATGTAATTGACGCCGCTAATACTGATACCGGTCACCGCCGCAATCTCCCGGTAAGTCTTGCCCCGGGCGTGTAACTTGTGGACGAGTGCGTACTTGGCATGTTTGCTTTGCTGGCGGGTCCGCATCGCTGGCGTGCTGGCAGGTGTCGGGGCAAAGATGGGTGCGGGTTGCACGGTTTTAACTGGTGTCTGTGCGTATAGGTGGGTCATTTTACGCATGACTAGTTCAGTTGTCTGAACATCCCAGATGGCGTTATGTTGGTTCGGATTCGTAATGTTAAATAACGCGGCGAGACCGTTTAATGGCAGATCGTGGTAGCCAGACTTGTGGTTGCCGTGATTGATGATGGTATTAGTGAACGCCTGCGCGTCGAAGATGGTAATGGGGGCAGTGACAACGGCCTGTTCTTTGGGGGTTAATTCAGCATAGTGTGTCGCAATGGCGCGCCGTAAGTATTTGATATCTTGGGTCTGATCCCAAAAGACTAACGGCAATTGTGGCGTTAGTACTTGGGAAATAAACGTTTGAATGATTGCGAGTGCGTCACCTTGCCGTTCATATTCGGGAAGGGCCAGCTCCGTTTCTGCTAGACCGGTAAGTTTCTTTTCGGGTAGGAAGTTCGGATTGTCAAAATAGCGATTGAAGAAAATAGCGGTCTGGCGATGGTCCTTAAAACTGATGGCGCTTAGTTGGAAAATGTTGGTTTTAAGTCCTAAAAACTTGAAGACTTGCCAGTTAATTGTATTAGAAGCGCTAGTTCGGCGGAAGAGGTTGCCAAATTCACAGTCGATAATGATGTAGTGGTCTGGCATGCTAGTTAGCATGGTTGCAGGCATCAAAATGCTAGGCCGATTGATCGGTGTGAGGGTGCCGACCGGTTCTTCAGTAGGTAAGTCGTAACCGAATGATTGCAAGAAATCGTGATATGATGGTGATATGTTGGCGTCACTGCAAGTGAGTACTTTCTTTTCAGCAATGACGAGTTCGTTGCGGTGCGTAAAACTGATGTGACACCGTTGCTGTTCATCCTGAAAGATTGCGGTCACATTACCGGCTAGGGCATATTCTTTAGCCAGCGTGAGTCGCTTATCAGTTTGAACTTGATAAACCGGACGATTCAGTAAGTAAAGACAATTGAGGTTGTTAGAAATTCGACGTTCCAACATAGTCAAAGTTGACGACATGTACATCACTCCTCTGGTCTGGGTAAGCTCATTGTACGCAGATTGCCCGTTAACTTGCCAATGATTGCACTGGTGTCCGCACCATAAATTTTGTAATGACAAACTGGTGCCGACGGTTGTAATGCCCGTATAGCGCTAACCGCGCGTCAGGACGCAATTGGTAGAATAAAGTTAGGGCGTGTTTGACGACAATGCAGTGAATGGGCTGAGTCTGATCAGTGACGGGGGTTACTTTTAGGTAGAGCATAAAAGGGTCGTATTTTAAAATTTTACATTGATTAGCGTAGTTAACCGTTAAGCTTTGTTCATTCATGAAAATCACCTCGATAACATTATACGAACATACGTTCTAATTTGCAACTGAAAAGTAGACTATCAAAAATTAAGTTTGGCAGTTGAGTTATCGAAGCGTTTGGTAGTGCTGGTTAAAAAAATAAATGAATCGATAAAGTTACGCGAAAAAAGCTATAAAAATTGAGTGACTCTTGGTATGATAAAATCTGGACGAATGAAAGGGGGCCTTGCCATGGAGCGTGGACGACGCGCAACGCTAGAAGAACGAATCGCCATCGTAAAGTATACGTTGGCCCATGAGAACAACTATCAGCAGGCAGCCGACCAATTTAACGTCTCCTACCCGCAAGTTTATACTTGGGTTCGCAAGTATCGTCAAGGCGGCATGGAAGGCTTAGTTGATCACCGGGGTCGACCTAAGCAGGTTAAGTAGGGCTACATACAAAAAACGTGTTCAGAGTAGCTGGTAATTGTCGTATTATTCGGCGAAAGACACGATGCGCCGATGGTGTTCAATTTTATAATAAGGGAATCGTGATTTTGGTCACGGTTCCTTTTTCATTTGGCGTAAATAGGAAATAGTGGGTTCGAGAAGCTGAGTTGTATCTGCCTAGGATACCCTGTAAAATGAAACCAATGATTACATAGAAAGAGGAGTGCGGAGATGGATTTAGCGGCGGCGCAACAAGTATTGAAAACGACCTTTGGGTACGATGAATTTCGGCCTGGTCAAAAAGCTGTCATCGAGCAAGTTTTGGCTGGTGAAAATACACTGGCCATCATGCCAACGGGTGGCGGTAAGTCTTTGTGCTACCAAATTCCGGCGTTACTTTTTTCGGGATTGACCGTGGTCGTTTCGCCCCTGATTTCATTAATGAAAGACCAGGTCGACGCCTTAAATGACAACGGGATTGCGGCGACCTTTATTAACAGTTCGCTGAGCAACCAAGCGATTAATGAGCGACTACAGGAACTACGTGCAGGGGATTATACCTTACTGTACGTTGCACCGGAACGTCTGGATTCAGATTACTTTATCCGGGCGCTGGGGCAACTACCAATTGACTTATTGGCGATTGATGAAGCGCACTGTATTTCTCAGTGGGGCCACGATTTTCGGCCTAGCTACTTAGCGCTTAGCACGGCGATCGAACAATTACCGACCCATCCGCAAGTCTTAGCGTTGACCGCAACGGCTACGGAACAAGTGGCGCAAGATATTTGTCAACGGTTATCGATTGATCCTAAGGGAGAAGTCAATACGGGCTTTGCCCGAGATAATTTAAATTTAACGGTCGTTAAGGATCAAGATACGGACCGCTATATTTTAGACTATTTGAAAGTCAATCACGGTGAAGCGGGGATTATCTATGCCAGCACGCGGAAAGAAGTCATGCGCTTAACTACTTTGTTACAAAAGCACCACGTTAAGGTCGCACCGTACCATGCGGGGTTGGATGACGATGTGCGTCGTAAAAATCAAGAAGACTTCTTATTTGATCGGGTCGACGTGATGGTCGCAACTAATGCGTTTGGGATGGGAATTGATAAGAGTAACGTGCGCTTCGTGATTCACGCGCAGGTGCCCGGAACGCTGGAAGCCTATTATCAGGAAGCCGGGCGTGCGGGTCGAGACGGCTTGCCGAGTGAAGCCATTCTGATTTTTCGGCCGGCCGATACCCAGCTGCAACATTTCTTCATTGATGAATCCGAAATGGACGATGAACATAAACACCGCGCTTACCATAAGTTGCAAGTCATGACGCAGTACGCCAATACCCAGGGCTGTCTCCAGCAGTTTATTTTGAAATACTTTGGGGAAGCTTCGGAGCCGTGCGGCCGGTGCAGTAACTGTACCGACGACCGGGAAGCGCAAGATATTACGACCGATGCGCAAAAAGTCTTGTCCTGCGTTGTGCGGTTGCACTCACGGTTTGGCAAGGGCGTGGTCGCCCAAGTTTTGACGGGTGCTAATAATCAGCGCATTCGGGAGTCCAACTTGAGTACGCTATCCACGTATGGGCTGATGTCTAATCAACGGCAAAAGAGTGTCAGTGAACTGATTGATTTCTTGACGGCGGCGGGTTATTTGCAAGCCGTTGGTGGTCAGTACCCAACGCTATCGGTGACCCAAATGGGCGTTACGATTTTAAAAGGTAAGGGGCAAGTTTACCGCAAAACGGCACGAACTGTTCAACAGTCCGTGCCGGAAAATAGTGCGTTATTTGAACAATTACGAACCTTGCGTCGCCAGTTGGCCGAAAAACAGCAAGTGCCACCGTTTGTCATTTTCTCTGATAAAACGTTACATTCAATGTGTGATGTGATGCCTGAAACGGACGCGGCGTTCTTAACGGTCCGGGGTGTGGGTCAAAGCAAGCTCGAAAAGTATGGCGAAACCTTTATGGCAACGATTCGGGCTGCGGCGCACGAAGCGCCTTCCGATACTCCAGCTTAGTTTTTGGCGGGGTTATTGGCTGTATCAGCGTCAGCTTGGTTCAACAGGCCGTAAATATTACCAGTGACGTGGCCGAATGAAGTAATGTTATTTTGAATGTTCGTCATGATGACGACGTACGTTAGCCCGCTGGGACTAAAGCTATTAGCGACGTTCCAGCCGCTAACGATCCCGTGGCTGCTATAACTGCCGGGATTACAATAAAAGCCCATACCGTAAGTCGACGAGCTGCCGGGCGTAAACATGGCCTTACGCGCTTCCTTTGAAATGAGGTGGCCCGTCATCAGGGCGTGGTCGAACCGGTACATGTCGTCGACCGGCATGTAAAGATTACCAACGCCGAACAGCTGCGATAAGTCGCCTAGTTGGGGATGAACGTAGTGGCCGTTTTTGACCTGGTAACCGACGGAATGGTTGGGAATCTGATCAAAGGTCTGGTAAGTGCCAGTCTCGGTCATTCCCGCCGGTTGGAAAATGTTTTTTTGTAAATAAGTCATCAACGATTGGCCACTCAGCTTCTCCACCAAGTAGGCGAGCACCGTGTAGTTACTATCAAGGTAATGCCACTGACCGGGTTGAGCGCGAATCCCTTGTTTTTCGATATCCTTAACGAGGGCGGCGGGCGTCATCGCCGTACTGGTTTCGTGATGGCCGACGATGCCGGAAGTGTGGTTTAACAAGTTTTTTAACGTGATTTTATGACCGTTAGGAAAGTCCGGGAAGTAAGTTGCAATTGGATCGGTCACCTTTAGTTTGTGATGATCTTGTAATTGTAAAATTGCGGTCGCAATGATGGCTTTTTGAGCTGATCCAATGTAGTAAGGCGTCGTGGTTTCATTGGGCGTTTTAGCTGTCCGGTCGCGTTCGCCGTACGCTTTTCGTAAAATCACCTGGTGATTGCGAACGACTAGGGCGGTGCCTGAAAAGTGTAACTTAGTCAGGTATTGATCGATATTGGTGTTTTTGACAACCGTTGGCAGTGGTTTGCCGGTATGTTTTGTCCTGTGCTGCCGGGATTTGGCCCGCGTAATGACGGTGGTTGGTGATGCCTTAGTGTCGGTGCGATCGGCATTGAAGCGGTTGGTGATCATGAAGAAGGCCAGTCCAATTCCCCCAAGAATGACCAAGCTGAGTGTCAGGTAATACCACTCAGAACGACGTGGAAAATGCATCATTAATTCCCCCAAATTATGGCATTATAATGACCTAACTATACCATGCTTGTATAAACATAATTGTTAAGATTTGGTATAAACGCCAACAACTAAGAGCAATTTTTTAGCCTGAGTTTCAGAAAGGATTTTTAACATGCAATTTGTCTGGCAACACCGGGGCGCCCCGGTTTCCATGAAGCATTTTTTAACGACTCACGGGATCAGTATGCGGCTCATCAAGGCCGTTAAACACGGTGAGGGGCAGTTTCTTGTCAATGATCACCCGGTGACCGGTGTCATAACGGTCGGTAACGGCGACGTGGCGGGCTTACAACTGGCTAACGAAGCACCGGACCCGGCGATTGCCGTTAATAACGACCCCTTAGCAGTTATTTTTGAAGATGATAATTGGTTAGTTGTCAATAAACCGGCAGGACTCACCAGTGTTCCGGGCCCCAGTGACCGGGAAGCGACGCTCGTCAACCGGATCAAGGGGTACTTAATTGCGCAACAGGCGCCTAATCAGCGGCCCCATTTGATTACTCGTTTGGATCGGGACACGAGTGGACTAGTGCTAGTTGCAAAGCACCGGGTCGCCCAGAGTATCCTGGCTGACCCGCAATTGAAAGCCACGCTGCATAAAACTTATTTGGCTTGGATTAAGGGAACCATTCAACCAGCTAAAGGGGTTATTGACCAGCCGATTGGCCGACCAGATGAGTCACCGCGACGTCAAGTCATGGCGACGGGGAAACACGCTGTGACTAAGTATGAGGTGGTTGCGACTAATGCGACTGCTAATGTGAGTCGGGTCCGGCTAGAACTGGTGACCGGGCGCACTCACCAGATTCGCGTCCACCTGACGAGTCTAGGCCACCCGTTACTCGGAGATGCGCTGTATGGCGGGAATCAACAGTTGATTCAACGCCAGGCGTTGCACGCAGCTACCCTGAGTTTTTACGACCCGTTTGAACAGACGCAAGTCTACTTTGAAGCGCCGTTGCCGGATGATTTGAAGCAGTTTCCGATTTAGCTGGTCAAGACTGTTAAAATATAAGTTTAAATTAGAAAAAAATGGTGTTTCAGAAAAACTCTCTGAAACACCATTTTTTATTAAGCCTATTTGCCACCGGCAGTGAGTGTGTCGGCCGCTAAAGTGTCAAAGGTTGCTTGCAATTGTTTCAACGGATCACGCAAGGTGAGAAAATAAATGTGCTCGACCCCGTTACTCCGCATGTCGATCACACCCGCTTCGCGCATTAAACGCAAGTGGTGTGAGACGGCGGGGCGCGAAATGTTGACCATGGCGGTAATATCCGTCACGTTTAGGCCATCGTCACTGTTCCCCAGAGCAATGATGATTTGGCGCCGAATCTTCTCAGAAAAAATGTTGATTAAAGTTGCGCTTTTTGCGAGTGCGACTTCAGATTCTTGATAGTTAGCCATATCTAACTGTGTCCTTTCGGCTTCAATTTAGAGAGACTGCACGACGGTTCCCCATTGGTGCGTACGCCAAACTGGCATGCAGTTTCTCAAAGTGAACAACTACGCCATCCCGGCGTTTGCGGCCCTAAACGTCGCAATAAAGCCATCCTATTCGTCTGCGTATTAGTCCGGAATAGGTGGGCTATTTTAAAGTCTTCAAGTTGTCGAACAGACTGTACAAGATTGGTAAAGTTGTACTTACGTTTATTAAAACAAGACCTTAATTGATTGTCAATCGTTTTTGTTAAAAGTGAACATCATTAGTCACTTTAATGGTTTGCGTTCGTTTTGTATACGTATTTGAACGTAAAAGTGCGGTAAAATAAAAGTAACGAATAAGGAGGGATGGTTGTGAAAGTCATTGGAATTCTAGGCACCCATAATCCGGATGGGGTCACGGGTCAAATGCTGAAAGCCGTGTTAAAAGGTGCGGCGACCAGTGCTGAAACGGAACTAGTTAATTTAAACGACTACGCGCTAGTTCCGGATCATGATAAGTTACCTAATCCTGAGTTAGACCAATTAGCGGCTAAGTTGCAAGCGGCTGACGTGTGGGTTTTGGCCGCGCCGACCTATCTAGGTGGTCTTTCCGGGGTCATGAAGAACTTTTTGGACTGTTTCCGTAGTCGAATTGCCCGCTATAACGCTGTTGGCGAAGCCGTCCCGGATCAGTTTAAAAATAAGCACTACGTTACAATTACCGACTGCTACGCTGGGGGTGTTGAAAACTACCTGACCGGGGTCACCGACGCGGCGTTTAAAACCATGGACAAGTTTTTGACGATGGGCGGTCTCATTAAGTTGCGCGAGATCGTCATTACGCACACCTGGGGCATGCAGGCGTTAACACCTAAGAAGCAGGCGGAAGGCGAGCGTGTGGGCCAAAAGGCGGCTCATAAAGTGGAAAGGGATGATAATACGATGAAACGTTACGTTGAACTGTTCTTCATGATTGCCGTTATGGCGTTACTGACTATGGGGATTGAAGCTGGTTTGGGCCGGCTGATTCCACTTACTAATTTCTGGACGTACTACGGCGCCTTTGTCGTTATCTTTTACATTTTGTTGGCTAGTATTTTGCACTTTTTCACCGTGGTCAAGCATCGTCGACGTTAAAAAGTGGTAACATGAAATTACGGGCGTCCTTAGTGTAACGGATAGCACGCGAGATTTCGGTCCTTGCGATCTCGGTTCAATTCCGAGGGGACGCATTTTTAATGAGCAGTGACCGTTGCCAAAAGTAAAGGTTTGGTCAAATGAATGGGTGGTTCGCTACGGGTAACCGTAACGGACCGCCTTATTTTGGTATAATGGGCCTATTAATGACGATAAAATCAATTTTTAGTTGGAGGAATTTAAATGCAGGTTGTTGGATCATTTATTGCCACAATCGGGTGGTTAGGGTTGGCGCTAATTGCCAGTGAATTACTTTCCACCTTGATTTATGATCTCGGGCAGTGGGTTGGCTACCGTCTCATTGGGGCACGGGTCGTCGCCCTAGTTGGGTTTCGGTATCAACTCTGTAAAGTTGACGGCCACTGGAAATTTCAACGCCCGCTGACGGCTTACCCACACTTAGTTGCAATGCCACCGGTCGATCCTAAACGATTTAACCACGCGCTGTACTGCTTTGGGGGCGGGCTGTTTAATTTATTGGTAATTGTTTTGAGTCTAGTCACAATGATGCAGTTTACTTGGGACTTCAATCTGTGGTTATTTATTTTTATTATTTGGGTCTGGGCAAATACGTTAAAAGTTGGTCAGCTGTTGCCAATGAACTTTCATGGCCGTCCGACCGCCGCACAGGAGTTTCGAGCCGCCCGTGAATCGACGGCTGCAATGACGGCCGCATACGTCACGGCTACCGCAACCGCTCTAAAAATGCAAACTGGCAGTGTTGCTGATTTGGATGCCGCAATGATCGTGATGCCTCGTAACGGTGGCAACCAGAATTACTTGGTCGTTCGCCAAGCCTTTTTAATTCTGGAGTGGGGACTACAGCATGGACTGAGCACACCGGATCTGTTAGCGGGGTTGAGCCGGTTGGAACCAAGCTTTAACTTAGTGCCGCCAGCCGATTTGGCCCGCTACATGACTGCGACGCTCTATTGGAACTTGTTCAGTGAACATCCGGCGCCCCAAATTATCGGGTGGTATCAGGATCTTGGCGTTCAGCAATTGCTTAAACGGTATGAGCCACTGGCTAACTTTAAGTTACAAGCCGTGTACGAGTGGCAAATCAATCATCAGTCTAAGCGCGCGCTTGAACTGATTGATGCTGGCTTAAAGTTTGCGCAACGGAGCAATGCCAGTGAAGAGTTAGTTTGGTTAAAAGCCTTAAGAGTTCGAGTAGAAGCTTAGTTTCTGGTAAAGAATGGTTGACTAGAACACTGCTGATAGTAGTGAAGTGCTAAGCTTAAAGTTAGCATAGAACGAAAAAGGGTGAAATTTTGAAACAGCGGATAAAACAACGCGGGGGCCTGTGGCTGACCATCATTATCGTGGTGGTCGGCCTAATTGGCGTGGGTCTAACGCGCTTTAACGCCGGCTTCTACCGGCAGACGGTCGCCCAGGTTACGCACGTCACGGCTAGTAGCCGGACGAAAACGACCGATGAGTTTGAAAATAAGGATGTGGATGCTGTCCAGACCGTCACGGTGCGCATCTTGAACCACAAGCATCAGGGACAAACTTACCGGATCAAAAACAGTTATACGCAATCCGGTGCGATGGACCAAGCTTACCGGCGCGGGGATCAGGTCTTCGTTCGGATTCCGGCCAATCGGCACAGCGCGGTCACGATTCAGGGCTTAAAACGGGATACGGCGTTAGCGTTTGTCGTCTGGATAGCGTTTGCCTTATTACTATTAATTATGCGATTTAGTGGTTTTATGGCCTTTTTGAGCGTGGCCTTAAACGCGGCGCTATTCTACGCCGCCATCCAAATTGATTTGGCGACGAACGGTGGGCACGTCTATACGCTATTCGGGATTCTCGCCGTTATTTTTGCGGCGTTGACCTTGTGGCTCGTCCTGGGATGGGGCCGGCAAATGTGGGTCACCTTTGGCGCAACCTTAGCTGGAACCGGCCTGGCTGTCGTGATTAGTCTGACCGTGTTTGCGGTGACGCATGAACGCGGCGTGACTTATGAATCGATGCAGTACGTCACCCAAGTTCCGCGTCCCCTATTTTTAGTTGAAACGATTTTAGGGTCGCTGGGTGCCGTGATGGACGAGTCGACGGATATCGTGGCCTCGCTCTTTCAGTTGAAGACGGAACGACCAGACATTGAACCTAACCAGATCTTTAAATCTGGGTTGCAAATTGGCCATTCAATCATGGGACCGCTCATCAACGTTTTGTTCCTAATTTTTATGGCGGATACGTTTGCGATGACGTTGCTCTATTTGCGAAACGGCAATAATTGGGGCTACACTTTCACGATGAACATGTCCCTTGGAATGGTCCAGAGTTTGATTTCTGGGATTGGGATTGTTTTGGCGATTCCGGTGGCAAGCTGGCTGGCTAGTCGGCTGATGCCAGGGGAGGAAGTGAAGCCATCATGAGTACGATTACGGTTTTAGGCTTGGTATTATTTATTTTGATGACGATCATCGGTGGCAAAACCGGCGCGACCGCCTTTCTCAGTTTGATTTTTAACTTTGGCCTGCTATTTCTAGCGGTCGTCCTGATCTCGTGGGGCTTTCCAGCGATGGGCGTCTCACTAGTCATCGGCACGATTATCTTGGCCTTCACGATCTTCTTTGGCGAAGACAATGAACTGGCAGCCAAAACGGCTTATATCGCCGCACTCATCGTAATGGTCGTGTTAATTCTCATTATTTTTCCGGTCGAGCACTGGATCATGGCGCAGGGCTTTAGCTTAGAAGACAGTGAAGATTTGGAAGGCATGTCGCTAACGATCGGTGTTTCGTTTGTCGGGGTCGCGGTGACAGAAGCCATTCTGAGCACACTCGGTGCGATTGCGGAAGCCAGCATTGCCATTGCGGCTGGATTGAGTGAAATTATCGAACAACATCCGCAGGTGACAACTAAGCGCCTCTATATTGATGGGATTAGTGTTGGTAAGCAAATTATTGGGACGACGTTTAACACGTTGTTCTTCGGCTTCTTCGGGGGCTTTTTGGCGCTTTTTATTTGGTTTTCAGGGTTACATTACTCCTTTGGTAGTGTGATCAATAATAAGATTTTTGTCGCGGAAGTCATCATGGTTTTGTTTTCTCTGATGGGGGTTATTTTGACCGTACCAGTGACGACCTGGGTGATGACGGTCGAGCATCGCCGCAATCAGGGCAAGCTAAAAGATTGACGATGCATCGAAAGGTTTGTTAGGGTAGAAAAAACGACGGAGGTTAATAATGAGTATGCAGATTCGCAAAGCACAACCACAAGATGGCGCACAGATTGCACCGTTGATTGCAATGATTTATCGGGACATGGAGATGCCGGTGTTAAAGGATGTTAGTGAGGCTGACTTGCTAGACATGTTAACCAAGCTCTATTCGTTGCCGGAAAATCTCGATGGGTTAGCGCAAACGTTCGTGGCGACCCTTAAAGATAAGGTCGTTGGGGTCGTGTTTGGTCACCCAGCTCATAATGAGGTTGCGGTCAACAACTTGTTAAAGCATGTCTCTGGCGAACAATCCGGTTTTACGGCGCCACTGGAATTAGGTGGTGAAGCACGTCCTGGAGAATGGTACCTAAGCATGTTGGCCGTGGACCCCAAAGTGCAGGGTCACGGTGTCGGCAGTCAGTTATTAACGGCGTTACCGAAGCTGGTTAGTGGTTTGGGTGCTGCCAAACTCAGTTTGAACGTTGACGACGGCAATCCTCGTGCAGCCAAGTTATACCACCGTCAAGGGTTCACCGTTGACGGTCAGCTAATGATTGGCGTGCATCCGTATGAACACATGGTCAAACCGATTACTGAAGGGGCTACCGAAGCCTAAATTTTTAAGTTGAAACTATTATCAGAGCAGTCTTACGATCAATACGTGGGACTGCCCTTATTTGTTATTCAGTAATTTTTACGGGCCACGCGTAAGCGGATACTTTATCAATTTAAGGAACACGGGTAGAATAGAGAAGAATAATGATCGTTGGAAGGATGAAGTCCCATGCAAATTTATTTTGTTCGGCACGGCCGGACGCAGTTCAACCTGGAACACCGTTTTCAGGGTGGTCGTTCCGATTCACCGTTACTACCGGACGGAATCGTTGATGCACAAGCTGCTGGCAAGTATCTAGCTGATACGCGTTTCGCCAAAGTTTATAGCAGTCCGCAAAAGCGGGCAATGGATACGGCGAAATACGTGGTGGCTGCAAATCAGTGGCAACCGGAGATTACCGTCGAACCTGGTTTTAAAGAGTTCGACTTTGGCGCCTGGGACGGACAGGCCGAAAATGAGGTACAACCACGGGCTTACGCGCAAGTTCTGTTAAAACAACCGGGGAAATACGACCCTAGCCAAGCTGGTGGTGGCGAAAGTTACGCGGCGTTTGTAGCCCGGACAACGGCGGCGGTTCGTAAAATCGTGGCCGCGGCTGGAACTGATAACCCGCTCCCCTTACTAGTCGTTGCACATGGGTTAGTCACGACGATGACGGTCAAGACTTTGCTCGGCGTGCCGGTCGCACAGCTACGTGATCCGTTTTATATGAATGGCCAGTTAATGAAGACGATTGGCAACGGCATTGTGGATAATGGCAGTGTAACGGTCATTGAAACGACAGATAACGAACATTTTAGTTTGAAAAAATGGAACGAAACTAGTTTTCTGAAGTAACCTCTGAACGGAGGAAATGAAATGGAACTTTATTTTATTCGCCATGGTCAGACGAAGTATAACGTCGAGCACCGCTTTCAGGGCGGTGGCTGTGATTCGCCATTGCTTGCAAGTGGCATTGATGGTGCCAAGCGGGCCGGAGCGTATTTAAAGGACGTTCGCTTTGCCAGAGTGTACAGTAGTCCCCAGCTACGGGCATTAAACACGGCCAAGTACGTGGTAGCGCCTAATCGCTGGCAGGATGAAATTACACTGGATTCACGGCTGAAAGAAATGGATTTTGGCAAGTGGGAAGGTCAAATTGAGGCGACGGTTGAGCCACATGAGCAGTATGACGTATGTGTTAATCAACCAGAAAAGTATCAACCTGAGTTATCTACTGGTGGTGAGAGCTACCCAGAATTTTTAAACCGGGTGACGGCAGCGATTCACGATGCCGTCGCAACGGTCGGCTTGGACAGTCCCTTACCGATTTTGATCGTTTCACACGGCTTAACCACTACTTTTGGCATTAAAGCATTGTTGAACGTTGCGGTCAAAGACCTGCGTCAGCCGTTCGTCGTAAACGGTCAGACAGTCGGAACGGGAATCGTTGACAACGATAGTTTAACGGTCTTAGAAACGTACGATAACCAAAACTTCACGATTAAGCGCTGGAACGAAACCAGTTACTTGTAGTCGGGTAGATGACTAAAAACCAGTCCGGTTGGCGCTGATAACATACGGTCGTGGGACCGGGGCTAGCCTGGAGAGCGGTCTAGCCCCTCGCCCGGAATAGCTGCAAAAAACGCAACTATCCCGGACTGTCCGTGGTTTAAGCTCGGCAGAAAAAAGCGCCGCGCTAACACCACCGTCACGACCGATGTCATCAGCGTCACCCTCCGAGTACCCGACTGAACTAACAACAATATAGTTAGTTTTAGCGGAGTCGGACAGGGCTGGTGTGCTGTGTCGGCAAGATTGGCGGGGGAATTTTGCGCCAATCTTGCGGGGCGAGTCAAAGACGTGAATTGTCGGCTTTGACTCGAGGTTCCAGACCGTCCTGTGGCTGGAACTGTCCCCCATAGCACCCAACCCTGTCCGGCGGAGCGGATAGTTTAAGCATAATTAGTACTGTGAATATAATTAAAAATAGTCCCAGTTCAAAGTCAGACTTGGCTTCGAACTGGGACTATTTTATATGATTGGAATTATTATTACTAGTTGATGGTTGGCTTCAATGCCAACGCCTTTGCAGCTTCTTCGTAGTCGTCGAAGTGGTGCTTAGTGCGACCGATGATCTGGTAATCTTCGTGACCCTTACCAGCAATTAAGACAACGTCGCCTGGTTGGGCCGCTTCGATGGCCTTTGCAATCGCCACGTGACGGTCTTCATAGACGGGAACACCAGCATCCGGAACGCCGGCGACCATGTCGTGAAGAATGGCCGTTGGGTCTTCTGTCCGGGGGTTATCCGAAGTGAAGATTGGTTTAGTGCTACGTTGAACGGCAATTTTAGCCATCTTCGGTCGTTTGCCCTTGTCACGGTCACCACCACAACCCACAACGCAGTAAATATCTTTTTTAGCGAAGTCTTGAATGGTTTCAAGTGCGTTTAACAGGCCATCTGGTGTGTGTGAGTAATCCACAATGACACTGACGCCGGTATGTGAAGGCACGGCTTGAAAACGGCCCTTGACCCCGGTGACTTTTTCAAGGGAAGCGATGATTTGTTCTTCGGGAATCCCACTCGCGTATGCGGCTGAAAAGGCGGCCAACATGTTGTAGACGTTGAATTGCCCGATGAGCTTCATGGTGACGTGGGTGACGTGACCGAAGACGGAAAGGTCAAATTCAGTACCGTGACTCTGAATTTGAACGTTTTGCGCGTTAATCATGGCGTCTGGTTTGAGCCCAAACGTTAAGACGTGCGCGGCGGTGTACTGTTCAAATTCGCGGCCCACTGGATCGTCAGTGTTGAGGACGGCAACTTTGTTGGTCCCATTAGCGCCGTACTTGTTACCTAATTGGGCAAATAACATGGCCTTAGCTTCGGCGTAGTTAGCCATGGTTTTATGGAAGTCCAAGTGATCTTGGGTGAGGTTGGTGAAGACGGCAATGTCGTAGTCGATGCCCCAAACCCGTCCAAGCACGAGGGCGATTGAGGATACTTCCATGGCAACGGTCTCCACGTTAGCGTCACGCATTGCGGCAAGTGTCCGTTGGGTAGTAATAGCATCCGGGGTCGTATTTGCCGTTGGTAACTTTTCATCCTTGATCTTGCGGTACATCGTTCCAATTAAACCGGTAGCCTGTTGTTGGTCCCGGTAGATTTGTTCAATCAGGTGGGTGACGGTGGTCTTTCCGTTAGTCCCGGTGACCCCAATCATCCGCATCTTTTGGCTCGGTGCGTCGTAGAAGACGTCCGCTAAGATAGCCATGGCCCGTTCCGTATTTTGCACATAGATAACGGGGACGTTCACATCGATGGGCTTTTGTGCGACGAGAATCTTCGCGCCTTTTTCCACGGCTTGACCAGCTAAATCGTGGCCGTCAACGTGGTATCCGTCAACACAGATGAACATGGTGCCGGGTTTAACTTCCCGGGTATCCTGTGTCAGCATGGTGACGTCAAAGTCATCTTGCAAGGCGGGTTTAACTTGCTTAAATTTTAAACTATTAATTAATACGCTTGCTTTCATTTTAGTTACGTCCTTTTCAATAGAATCCGTAAATAACTGTTTCTAGAATACATGCAAATAAGCGAATTGTCGAGGTAGGGCGTAAAGGGCCAGATTTAAAGCAGTGGTTTGTTAAGTCAGTTGGATAAAAATGAAGCGTAGCCGCACATTACTGATTCAGTAAGATGCGGCTACGCTTCATTAGTATGAATTTATTCAATGCCTAAAAATTCGTCATGTAACGCGTTCATGGCTGGTTTTAAATCGGCTTCTTTGACTAACACCCAAATTGTGGTGTAACTGTCAGTCGATTGTAAAATGTCAATGTTTTGCGTACTCAAGGCCGTTACGATCCGGGCCGTAACACCGGGCGTCCCAGTGATTCCGGCACCAACGACTGAAACCTTGGCACAGTGACCAATGGCCTGACAGGTAACGTGGGCGTTGGTGAGTAAGTCTTTGGCAACGGTTGCGTCGCCGTCCACTAAGTTGAAGACAACTTGGTGTTGCGTAATGTTGATAAAATCAACGCTTAACCCGTGTTGCGCCATCAACTGGAAGATTTCGCTCGAACTTAATGTATCGGTTGGCACGGTAAACTGGGTTAAATCAGTTTGGTGCGCGATCCCGGTAACGGTCCGGTAGTGTTCGATCTTCGTTGTTGTGCGGTCACTGACCAACGTTCCAAGGGCGTCCGGTTCTTGATAAGTAGACCGAATCCGCATTGGAACGTGGGCTTGTTCAGCAATTTCAACCGCGCGGGGATGAATAACTTTTGCACCTTCGTGGGCCATGTTGGCGAGTTCTTCATAACTGATACTCTTAATGAAGCGCGCGTGGGTGACCAAGCGGGGGTCAGCCGTCATCATGCCGTTAACGTCGGTAAAGATGTCGACCCGTTTAGCGTGTAAAGCCGCACCAAGAATGGCAGCGGAAGTATCGGAACCGCCGCGACCAATCGTTGTGATGCGACCATTTTCGGTTGCGCCTTGAAAACCAGTTACGACAACCACGTCGGCATCGACGAAGGCGTCTTTAATCGGTTTAGGGTCAACGCGCAAAATCTTTGCGTTTTGATAATCATCATTAGTGACAATTCCCGCGTCGTGTCCGGTCATGGCCGTCACGTTGAGGCCTTGTTCACGGGCGAGTTCGGTAAAGACTGCCGTTGAAATGGTTTCACCAACGGAAACGAGCATGTCTAATTCTCGATTAGTGAGCCGAGACTGGTCCGCGCCGACTAAACCAAGTAATGAGTCGGTCGCGTAGGGCGCTCCTTTACGGCCAATGGCGGAAACAACGACGATTACTTTATCACCTTGGTCGACCGCGTACTGGACGTGTTTCAAGGCTTGTTTACGTGCGGCCATGTCCTTAACGGAAGTGCCGCCGAATTTTTGTACAATAATTTCCATCGGGTGTTACTCCTCGACTTTTGATGCTAAGGCGTTGGCTTCAGGACTATCCATTAAGTGGTCACTTTCAACGTAAATCTTGTGCCACATCATGAACGTCAAAACGGTCCAGAGCTTCCGGGAGTTATCGCGAAGACCAGCTTTGTGATCGTCTAATAACTTCAAGAAGTAAGATTTATCAAAGTACTGGTCCGTTTGTGAGTCGTTAATAATTTGCTTAGCCCAATCGTACATTTCATCTTTAAGCCAGAAACGAATTGGCACTGGGAAGCCTAACTTCTTACGGTGCAAGACGTGGGCGGGAACAATGTCCTCAACGGCTTTTCGTAAAATGTACTTAGTTGTGCCGTGGCTGATCCGTAAATCAGCTGGAATTTCAGCGGCCAGGTTGTAGACTTCACGGTCCACAAATGGTGTCCGTAATTCCAAGCTGTGCGCCATCGTTGTCCGGTCAGCGTTGTGCAACAAGTCACCGTTAAGCCAAGTATGCATATCGATAAATTGCATCCGGCTAATTGGATCGTAATCCACTGATTCGTCGTAGAATGGGTGCGTAATTGACTGGAAAGGATGGTTGCGATTGTAGTCTTTCATGAACAATTGTTTTTCCTGTTCACCAAAGATAAAGGCGTTACCAACGTAGCGGTTTTCCAATGGCGTGGTCCCGCGCATTAAGAATGAGCGACCGCGCATTCCTTCTGGCATCATCGTGGCAATCCGTTTCAGCGCACCGTTGATTGGTTTCGTGTAACGGAATGGTTTCAATGATTCGGGTTCGTGGTAAATCGTATAACCACCGAATAATTCATCGGCGCCTTCACCGGTCAAAGCAACCTTAACGTGCTTAACAGCTTCTTTAGCTAAGAAGTACTGCGGCACAGCGGCCGGGTCAGCTAACGGATCATCCATACTCCAAACGAAGTGCGGGAAGGCCTTCATGAAGGCTTCTGGCGTAATCGTCATACTGAAGTTTTCCACGCCGAGCTTTTCAGCGGTTTCTTGGGCGACGTCTAATTCGCTGTAGCCTTCGCGTTCAAAGCCGACGGAGATGGTTTGAAGATTCGGGTTAAAGTTTTTAGCAATGGCCACGATGATCGAGGAATCGATCCCACCAGATAGGAAGGAACCAACTGGGACGTCGGAACGCATGTGAATCTTAACGGAATCAATCAAAGCGTCCTTGATCTTTTGGGCGTATTCGTCCTCGGAACGTTTAACGGGATGAAATTCACGGTGATAGTAGCGTTCAATCCGTGGTGCTGACCCTAACTTCTTAGTTAGTGAGCAGCCCGGTTCGAGCATTTTAATTTGTTTAGTCAGTGTTTCTGGTTCTGGCACGAACTGGAAGGTCATGTAATCTTGCAAGGCGTTCTTATCAAACGTTTTATCCTTTAAGATCTTGTAGATACTCTTGCTTTCAGAAGCGTAGTAGAAGTCGTCACCAGAGACGGCGTAGTAAAACGGCTTGATTCCGAATTGGTCCCGAGCCGCAAACAGGGTCTTTTCCTGTTTATCCCAAATAACAAAGGCAAACATCCCACGGAGATACTTCGTGGCGTTTTCCTTGTATTTGGCATACATGCCAAGAATAACCTCAGAGTCGGAGTTGGTCTTGAATTCATAACCTTCTTGTTTTAATTGCGCGCGCAATTCAACGTAGTTATAAATTTCCCCATTAAATGTCATCCAGTAACGTTCATTATCGTAAGACAATGGTTGATGTCCACCGGCCAAGTCAATGATACTTAAACGCCGAAACCCCATGGTAATGTTGTCGTCGGCAAAGTAACCATCGTCATCGGGTCCCCGATGGACAATCATTTTCGTCATTTCGTGGATGGTCTGATCGTAAGCGGCGTTATCCGTCTTCGTCCGATCAGTTAAGCAACCAGCAAAACCGCACATGTATGTTCATCTCTCAATCTTTAAAGTTTGAATGGTTAAAATACTTATCTTATAGAATACTTAGTGGTCCGCTGTCAATTTACCTAATTACAATCTTTAAGTAAAGTGGTTTAGAGAATTGTAATGGTTTCTTACCGAATTAAATTGTGTTAATTCAATTAAACATTGAGGCTAACGAAAACTAAATATGCTTCCATCATTATACTTGCTTTAGGGCATAAGATAAAGCTACGGGCGCCAATTTAGAGCGGTTTCATGGGAAAGAATGCAGATTGAATAGGTTAACTTAAACTAACATACCCAACCAATTCCGGGCTTAATGTTACAAAATATTACGAAATCCCCGATATATTACAGAAATTGGCCCAAATAGTAATCCGGTTGCTATTGGCCTGTTACATTCGGTCGGTATACTAACTCGTGTTGTTAAGTACTGCAACCCACGGGGTGCAGTGCTACAGATTACTAAATACAAAATCACAGGAGTGAAGAATTTATATTATGAAGATCAAGAGTTTATTATTATCAACTGCCGCCGCAGCTAGTTTGCTAGTTTTAGGGGCAACCGCTGCAAATGCCGACACCATCACGGTTAAAGCTGGCGACACGGTAAGTGCCCTTGCTGAAACTCATAACACGACGATTTCTGCCATCGAAAAAGCTAACGCGTTAAAGAACGTTAACTTGATTTACGTTGGTCAACAATTAGAAATCAATGGTGTAACGCCAACTTCAACTGCCAACGTACAAGCGCAATCCGCAGCACCACAATCAGCTGCTGCTTCACAAGCACCCGTTCAAAGCCAAGCACCACAATCAGCTGCCGCATCACAGGCACCTGTTCAAAGCCAAGCACCACAATCTGCAGCTGCGCCCGTACAATCAGCTGCAACGGTACAACAAGCACCGGCTGCACCCGCTGCGCCAGTAGCAAACAATAATGGCGACAGTGCCGCTAAAGCATGGATTGCCAACAAGGAATCCGGCGGTTCATATACTGCTCGTAATGGGCAATACATCGGAAAGTACCAATTAAGTTCATCATACTTGAACGGTGACTACTCTGCTGCTAACCAAGAACGTGTTGCTGAAAACTATGTGGCCAGTCGTTACGGCTCATGGTCCGCAGCACAAAGCTTCTGGCAATCAAACGGCTGGTATTAAGATTCTAGCCAACTAATTTAAATTAAACAGACGAACCACCAGTTCAATTTTGGACTGGTGGTTTTTTGAACCGTTTTTAGTATGTTTTTTTATTAAATGAAACAAGAGGGCGCCGACTAAAACTGGAATGGCAACTAACAATAGACCCCCTTGGATGAAAAATGAGAGTTCCAAAGTCATCAGGCCGTCCTTGGTTTCTTTTTCCATCAACAGACGTTCACGACTAGCGACTGGGTTGATACTGTTGCGGTAACCGCGGCCGCTGTCACGATCGTCTTGGATTCCTTGACGCAACGCTTTAGTGCCTACTGAAGTTAATACTAGTCGTGGTTTCTTGAAGTGCGGGAAAAGATAAATTAACACCGGGTAAAATAGGCTGTAAGAAGCGGTCAGTAAAATGTTGAAGAGCGTCCACTTGAATGTGAAGGGCCCCGTTGGCGGGGCGGTGACTAAATACATCGCGACAATGTAAAATATCAAAACGCGAAAGTAACTACTTAGAAACGATTTTAGGATTTTCATAGACCGCGCTTCCTTTTTGGATAGCATCTTAGGGCGAGCAACCAGTCGCTGCAACTATGGCTATTTAATTGAAAGGCTTATTAACTTGTTGCTCCATCGTACACCGCTACTAACGATTTCAACTTTTTTGAAATTTAGGATTGTGTTCGACTTACTTGAAGGCTGTATAGTTAAGGACAGTTAATCAGAGGAGGAACGTTAATGCGTTTGAAGATGAAAGTAGGTTGGCTCGGACTACTCTTATTAGTAGCGGTAGGTCTGAGCGGTTGTGGTCGTCAACCAGTGGCTAGTAACGTGGTCCATACGAATAGCCCGACGCTATTTTTCCACGGTGGGGGCAGTAGCTACCATGCCGAAGAACACATGGTGGATGCGGCAAAAAAGGCCGGTGCGACTAATACGGTCATCCGCGCGATGGTTGCGAAGAACGGTCAGGTGAAATTAGTGGGCCGAATCAAAAAAGGCGCTGTTAACCCGATCGTGGAAGTGAATTACGCCAATAATCGGGAATTGAACTTTAATCAACACGACCGGTGGGCTAAAAATGTTGTTGTGGCACTGCAAAAACAGTATCACTTCACATCCTTCAACATGGTCGGGCACTCACTGGGTAACATTTCGTTGATTTACTATTCACTACAAAATAGTCAGAATCGCCGGTTACCTAAGTTGCGAAAGCAGGTCAACATTGCGGGCCACTTTGCGGGACTGGACTTCAAAGGGGTGCCGAAAAGCGTCCAACAACCAGCGGGACTAAAACTGGCTGCAAACGGGCGTCCTAATAAAATGAACGCCACGTACCGGCAGATGACTAAGCTGCGCCAAGTATTACCGGCGCATCAGGTCGCTGTGCTGAACTTGTATGGTGACATTGGTGGACATACGGACGGGACGGTGCCGAACGTGTCGTCATTAGCGTTGAAATATTTGGTGGCGCCGCGGGCCAAGTCTTATCGGGAGAAACGGTTTACCGGTAAGTTGGCGCGCCATAGCAAGCTGCACGAAAATCCGCAGGTTGATCGGACCCTGATTAAGTTTTTGTGGGGTAAAGGACAAAAGTAACCCTTCCAGTAGGGCGAAGTGCGTTCGTTAAATTTGCCAGCTAACGAAGATTCGTTAATAATAGAATCGTGGTAAAAAAAGAGAGAGATGATAACGGTGAAAGCCAAGTTTGGCATGTTAAGTGTTATTTTGTTAGGAATTAATTCAATTATTGGGTCAGGAATTTTTCTCCTGCCCGGACAAGCGGAAGGCCTGATTGGTCCCGCAAGTATTTTAGTTTTTATTTTTGATATGTTGCTCATTATTTCGATCGCGTTATGTTACGCGGAAGACGCGACGTATTTTAAGGCTAACGGGGGACCGTACCTTTACGCTAAATCAGCGTTTGGCGACTTTGTTGGTTACGAGGTCGGATTCAGCGTTTGGGCCATCAGTATTATTGCGTGGGCCACGATGTCGACGGCCTTTGCGACGGCGTTAGGTGCAATCTTTCCGGTCATCCAACAGCCGGTGTGGAAAGCGGTCACGATTTTTGTCTTG
Organism: Lactiplantibacillus xiangfangensis; assembly: GCF_001438845.1. Lineage (GTDB taxonomy): Bacteria > Bacillota > Bacilli > Lactobacillales > Lactobacillaceae > Lactiplantibacillus > Lactiplantibacillus xiangfangensis. The sequence goes on along the minus strand of NZ_JQCL01000001.1, from coordinate 7,989 downwards.
TTAGGCACACTGACTTTGATCAATATTTCAGGGGTGTCGTTAACTAAGTTAGTCAATAACGTGGTGACGATTGCCAAACTCGTTCCACTAGTCTTATTTGTCATCGTGGGATTATTCTTTGTTAACGGCGCACACTTTACGCCGTTTGTGGTCACGACGACGAACTTCAATAGCGCATTTGGTTCCGCAGCAATTTTAATTTTTTACGCGTTCACTGGTTTTGAGGCGATTGCGATTGCCGCACAGGAATTTCATAATCCACAGCGAACGATTCCACTCGCCATTGTGGTCGTTCTCAGCGTGGTCGCGCTACTTTATATTCTGATTCAAGTCGTGTCGATTGGGGTCTTAGGGTCCCACTTAGCAGGCAATCCTGCGCCGATTCAAGCTGGGCTTGAAAAAATGATTGGCCCCGTCGGAAAGACCATCGTAGCGGTCGGTACGTTAGTTTCCATCTTGGGGATTGCGACTGCACAGTCATTCTACCTGCCCCGAATCGGGTCGTCGATGGCGGATAACGGGGTTATGCCTAAGGTTGTTGGGTATCGAAACCGCCGTGGTGTTCCAGCCGTCGCAATGTTAGTTTCATTTGTAATCGCCGTGCCACTGGCCATTTCAGGGACGTTTCAAACGTTGGCGGCCATTTCAGTGGTTTCACGATTTGCCCAGTACATTCCGACGATTTTAGCCGTACTAGTCTTCCGGCGCCGCAAGATGACGCCAGGTGGCAGCCGTTTCCGGGTGCCATTTGGACCGGTACTGCCAATTGTCGCGGTCGTGGTGAGCTTATGGCTCTTGTCAAAAGCTTCCGCGTTCCAGTTGATCATGGGACTGGGATGTCTAGTTATCGCCGTGCCGTTTTACTTTTTAAACCGGCACTTCAACCATTCAAAACGGGTCGATCAACAAGATTAATTAGCTTGATATACAAAAATAATCATAAAAGCCGGTATTTCAGCAAATGAAATACCGGCTTTTATGATTATATATTGTTTGTTAAGCCCAACCAATTAAACGCATCAGCGCCATGGCAACGACGCCAGTAATGACGACGGCGAGTAAACTCTTAGTGAGAACGCCGGCTAGGATGGCTGGGATTGACGCGTAAATGTTGGGTAAGTTGAATCCCGGCCAGTGTCCGGCATGGTACGTTAATAGGCTTTCAACGAAGATGGCCGTCATGATGGCGACCGGAACGAAGGAGAGAAAGCTGATCAACCAGTGCGGGATCGCCATGTTTTTAATGACGGCAAACGGAACGACGCGGGATAGCCACGTCACCAGTCCGCAGAGTAGGATCGTAACTAGAATGTAGGAACTCACTTCGGACTCACCACCATTCCAAAACTACAGCCGAGTAAGGTGGCCAGTAATAATGCAATATTTCCCGGGAAAAAGCGCATCAAAAAGTACATGGCAATTGCGACGAATAAAACGACCAATAGTTGGGTCGTCAGGGGCTTGCTACGGTCCGTAATGATTTGGAGGTAGAGTAACCCGATAAACATGCCAACGACCGCAAAATCGAGTCCGAACTGGTTGGGGTCGGTAATTAGGTTTCCTAACAAACAACCGACGACCGTCGCAGCCGCCCACACGAGGTAGGCAACAACGTTAGCGGCGTGCAACCAGGTTGGTTTGAGCCGTTGGTGGGTTAAATTGAGCTTGTTCATGCTGAGCGCGAAGGTCTCGTCAGTCAGCAAGAAACCCAGCCCGATGTTTTGCATCAATGAATCCTTTTTGAAATATTGCGCGATCGACATACTCATGAGAATCATGCGTGAATTAATTAGAAAGGTTGAGAGAACGATGGCTGAAACTGGGCTACCCGCAAGTAGCATACTAATGATAATAAATTGTGCGGAACCGGCGTATACGATCAGAGACATTATTAGGACGGCCAGTACGGAAAGGTGGCTTGTATTGGCCACGATGCCCATTGCCAGGCCAACCCCAATGTATCCGAACACGGTGGGAATGACGTCTTTTATCCCGCTTTTAAACGTGAGACTTGAATCCATAACGTACCTCCAAACGACCAATAAAAAAGTTAATAGATTATAGTTTACACTTATTGGTGAAAATAATGAAGATTGTTATCATTGAAATTTAATTTAGCCGTCATGAAATTGTTGCTTGCATTTCAAAACCAGCGGGCGTAACATAAGCACATTGATTTTTTGAAAGGACAAATGGTACGGGAAAATGACTCTGGAACAATTAGCAGCCCAAAGCGGGGTCGCTGCTGATAAAATCGTTACTTATACGCAAGCGGGATTACTGCCATGCAAGGATACTCACGCAGTTTTTAGTGAGGACGATCAATATTGGCTAGATATGGTCAATTGCTTCTTAGAAAATGGCTCCTCCGTCGAGGACTTAAAGGATTTAATGCCACTGTGCGAACAGTGTGCAGCCAACTAATTTTAACGTTATCAAAAAACGGTTTTTCTGGAAGGTTTACTTCCGGAAAAACCGTTTTTGATTGGTTAACTAGAAGCTGAGGATATTAAAATAGGCACAATCGTTGTCATATCGAAGGTTAGTGACAAAAACAGGATTCTGCATTGCCCCGCCGGACAGAATCAGTGGGCTGTGGGGGTCGGCTACAGCCAAGGTGCGGGCTTCCGCCTCGCTTGAAAGCCCTAAAGCCCAAGTCTTTCAAGGCGCCCCGTCACGTTGCTTGGTACACAACGCCAGGCAACGTGGCCGACACTGCCCACTGGTTCTGCCGGCTGCGCTAGGATTGGTTAAAAATAAGCTAAATCAATTTTCATTGAGCAATCACCTTAGCTGGAGGTCGCCGTGACAGGTGAAATCATGGACGGCCGGAAGCAACAAAGTTACTGAATTTGTTGGTATCAGGTTTTTAATGATTTGAAACCTTTAGTTGATTAATTCACTTTGTTGTTTGATTGTTAGTTGGTACTAAAAGAACCGCCCATTCAATAACGATGGGCGGTTCTTTTAATAAGGTGTGATTATTGGTTCTGTTTGACCGTGGCAAGCATACTTTGAATGGCGTTAGCCTGGTATTGCGCGGCAGCTGCCTTGCTGATCTTAGCAATTTGCGCTTGGCTCATTGTCGGGTTTTTGACCATTGCGGCCTTGACCTGATTTTGAACGTAAACCTTAGCGCGCGCTTTAAGCGTTGTTTGTTGTTGTTTCATCAGCTTACTGAAGGCTTTAGCTTGAGTCGTGCTAAGAACGACCCAGTTTTTATTGACGTAAAAGTAATTGGTTCGTTTAACGAGTTGGCTATCGTTGTCGGCAAGCCCGAACCAGAACTTCGAAGCATTACTTTGATAAGTCCAACGCGTCGTTTTGGTGACCAGTTTTGGTGTGCCAGTCGTGGTCTTAACGTGGTTGGCAACCTTGGTATCAGCCTTAGTGTGCTGAACCTTCTTTTGGCTCGCCGTGTTCTTGTAAATGTAAACACGGTGTTTGTCGGCCGTTCCAACGGATTGATAGAGTAATAAGTCCATTTGTTTGCTACTACCTGCGGAGGCTAACGTGGTCGTCTTGGTTGTCGTCGTCTGAACCATACCGTAGTGCTGGCCGTCATTTTTGGAAATGAAGACTAACGACGTCAGAAGCAACAGACCAAAGATGACGGTTAAAGTTAGCCGTAACGAATTGCGATGAACGTAAATAAATGACAGGAATAGCGCAATCGTACTAAAAACTAAGAGAACTAAAATCATTAATCGTGCACCTCCTCAGTTATTGGTTTAACGGAATGTTGCTTGTCCTTCATGAAGAAGGCGACAACGAGTCCGATGACACAGAAGGCCACCGCAACCCAGAAAGCAGCGTGGTAACCACCTAACGTTGCGTTAAAGTAGCTATCCTTGTAACCAAGCGGGTTGCTCTTGAGTAGACTGTGCGCTGGTTTGGCACTGGTGGTGACGTTGGATAAGACGGAGGTCAAGATAGCCGTCCCAATGGAGCTGGCGATTTGACGCGTCGTGTTGTTAACGGCGGTTCCGTGACCCATTAAGTCAACGGGAAGGGCGTTCATCCCGGCGGTCGTTGCAGGCATCATCACCATTGCAATCCCAAACATCCGTAAGGCGTACAGGAAGACAATGTAGATCGTCGCAGTATCACGCGTAATAAAGACGAATGGTAGCGTTCCGACCGTTAACAGGAACATCCCTAAGATGGCTAAGCGCCGGGCCCCAAAACGGTCAAAGGCGCGACCAGTAATCGGACTCATAATCCCCATCATTAAGGCACCGGCTAATAGTGAGAGGCCGGATTCAAAGGCAGAAAAGCCGTGAATAATTTGTAAGTAAAGTGGAATGACCATTTCGGCACCAACCATTGCCATGTTAGCAACGGAACTCAAAATAGCCGCAATCGTAAATTCAGAGTGTTTAAAGACCCGTAACTCAAGAAATGGGTTTTTCATTGTTAATTGACGCCAGATGAACAGAGCAATGAAAATGACCCCGATGATAAGGGTGGAAAGCACGATAGTGGAAGTCCAGCCATTATCCCCAACGGATGAGAACCCGTATAATAGGCTCCCAAATCCAATGGTGGAGAGCACGAGTGACCAGAAATCTAATTTGGGTTTAGCAGTCTCCAAAACGTCAGCCATAAAGAAGAATCCTAAGATAAGGACTAAGCCAACGATGGGAACGATTAGGCCAAATAAGTCACGCCAAGATAAGTTATCGATGACCCATCCGGACAAAGTTGGGCCAATCGCTGGTGCAAGCCCGATAACGATTCCGGCCGTCCCCATGGCAGCGCCACGTTTATCGGCGGGGAAAATCGTTAACATAATGGTTTGTAGCAGTGGCATGGTGACCCCGACCCCAACGGCTTGGATTAACCGGCCAGCTAATAAGAAAGCAAAGCTAGGGGCGGTCCAAGCAATCACAGTCCCGATTTCGAAGATCGTCATGGCTGATAAGTAAAGCCATTTCGTGGAAAAACGGGAACTAAGCCAGGCACTAACGGGAATCATGATCCCGTTGACCAGCATGAAGCCGGTCGTTAACCATTGGACGGTCGATGTTGTAATGTCGAATGCCTTCATTAAAGTTGGAAAGGCCGTCGTTAAAATCGTTTGATTAAGAACGGTACAAAAAGTACCAATCAGTAAAATTGCAATCAGCAAACCGCGCTTGTAGGGTTTGCCGTGCGTATCAACAGTTGTTGACAAATAGATCCCTTCTCTCTAAAAATGTACGTTGTCTAATATAATCGGATTTTGCACCTTTGTCAACAAGCTTGACATTAATGCTAAAAAATATATACTGAATATTGAAATTATTAGAAAAGGGGTAAAGATGTGAACAATCAAGACGCAGCTTTTTTTAAGAAGTTTAAAGCCCAAATTTATAAACATCAGTTTACGGTTGGCATTAGTGATCTTGCCAAGATGACGGGCGTTTCGCAGACCCAACTTCGTTACTGGGAACAAAAAGCTTACATTCATAGTATTGAAGTAAGCGAAAAAAATGTCGTTCACCGGTATTCGTACGGGACGCTGATGCGAGTTCATTTCATTAAAATGATGCTGGATGAAGGCTTTACGCTGGCTGCCGCTGCACAGCGGGCTGATGAACACGGGGCGCAGATGGAAATGATGCGGATTTTTGTGATGAGTGCGTTTCAGGGGATGGAAGAGCGCGACGGTCATCATATGATCAAATTGGGGTATTTTGATGAAGACCACCAGCAGGAATTGTATTGTTTCATTAAGGATGAAAAGCCCCATTATCGGGTATATCCAGTGAAATAAGTTGGGCGTGCCCGACTTCTAACTTGTGAAAACGGTTAATTAATGGTAGATTTAAGTCGGTAAGTGTCGGTCAGTCACTTGGGCATTCAAGTTTCCCGCTCGTCAATCGATCTTATGGCTGGATTGACCGTTGTCATGTTGGTCGTGTTTTGAAGTTTAACTTTGTAAGAGGATTTACAACAGAGCGCGAAGCAGCGCTGAAGAAACCCGGTTTAACCGGGTAGAAATCGTGCATAAAAACAACGTGTAATTGAAACTAGTAGTAGTATTCAATCGCCCGGTGATGATACTTACCAGTGGGGCCCAAGTGATGCGGGAAAGCTTGGGTCCTTTGTTATAGGGCGTATAGCGGCTGTGTTGGTGGATGAGACCACAAAAAAAGCTTCGGCGTTGGCCGAGGCTCAATTGATCAATATAATGTGGTTAATTATGAATTAGCGAGCTGTAAGAAGTGAGTGGCATACCATTCATTCCAGGCAGTGGCCGGATTACCGTTTTCGAAGTACTTTTGATCAAGCTGATCAATCATGCTGCGGTAATCGGTAAACGAAAAGCTGACGCTATCGGCTAGTCGCTGCTTCTTGGTCATGTAACGGCCATAGGTCAGATGTTCGTTGATGTCGGTCATGTATTTGACCACGTCATAGTTGGACATCAGTTCGAGGTTGTTAACATCGAAAAGTCCCATGTAGAATTTAGCGAAATCTTCTACGGCCTTACGCTGTAAACTCTCATTAAGTTGGGTAATTGATAATTGAGCATCATTGTTCACGATGCGGTTCCTCCTTAGTATTGAAGCACGGTCCCAAATAAATTGCGGTAAGTGTAACCAAATTGATTGGTTTGCGCTACAATTTAATTATGACACGATTAGTCGTGATTTACAAAATTTTGCCGGACCTTATTTGAGCTACTAGTGGTAGGTTCGTATTGGTTGTAGTAACATAGTGGAATTAGCGTTGAAGATAAGAGTCGAGACGTAAATATTTAGTTGAGGTGAAGTATATTCATGACCCCCATGAAGGAAGATTACTTAAAAATTATTTTCGAACTTGGTGGTACGAAGAAAAAGGTGTCCAACAAGCAGATTGCACTGAGCTTAGACATCGCAGCCGGTTCCGTGACGGAAATGGTTGGCAAATTAGTGCAGGAAGGCTTGGCTAAGCATACGCCTTACGCTGGTATCTCGCTGACTAAAAAGGGCATCCGGTACGCGGAGACCCTTGTCCGCAAGCACCGAATCTGGGAAGACTTCTTAGTTGATAAGTTGAACTATGGTCTACCCGATGTCCATTCGGAAGCGGAAGTCTTGGAACACGTCACGAGTGAACGTTTGGTGGATTCCTTAGAAGCCTTTTTGGGTAACCCCAAGCATTGTCCGCACGGTGGGGCCATTCCAGATAAAGATGGCCATTACCAAGAAGACAGTCATACGAGCTTGGCTGACACGGAAGACGGCGCAGAAGTGTCGATTGAACGCTTTATTGATAACCATGACTTATTGATGTATTTGCACGACATTGCGTTGCAAATTGGTCAGCAAGTCACGGTTGTAAAGCACGATCCCTTTGAAGGCCCCGTCACGATTGAAGTTAAAGCGACTGGTCAGCAGATTCCAGTTAGTTATAAAGCAGCCCATAACGTGTTCGTAAAATAAAATGAAATATTCGCATCGTCCTGAACAAAATTTTCATGACGGCGCTAGTTATTCTGTTTTATTTATCACGACATAAAGTATTTTAGGAAATACTGGGGATTGGGTACCTTTTTTAAGGACATTATGCTACAATTACTCATGTAGCTTGGTTAGGTAATTTTGGTCAGATCGTTTCAATAAACTATCCCCATTTGCACCGAATCATGATTTACATTATTTTATACGTGCAAAAAGCACTAGGAGGATTTTTTATTATGGAACATGGAACAGTTAAATGGTTTAACGCCGATAAAGGTTTTGGTTTTATCACTCGCGAAAACGGTAGCGATGTATTCGTACATTTCTCAGCTATCCAAGAAGACGGCTTCAAGTCACTTGACGAAGGCCAAGCTGTAAACTTCGACGTTGAAGAAAGCGATCGTGGCCCACAAGCTGTTAACGTTACTAAAGCGTAATTTAAAAGCTTAAATGGCTAAATCGAACCGGCAATGGAAAGTAATTTCCGTTGCCGGTTTTTTTGGCTCTTTGTCAACGGCTGTTGATGAGGAACTTTATGAGGAAACCAGTTCATTTT
>NZ_JQCL01000028.1 GCF_001438845.1 Lactiplantibacillus xiangfangensis | reverse complement strand
TTGACTTGGACCCGTTTCTTTTCCTTAACTGCCATGATTGTCTCATCTCCCTTCTTTTACTACTACCATTATACTACCTTTTGGGTATCTGATCAACGGATAAAACCCTGGCCTCAGACCACTTGAGGTTGGCATTGATCTAAAGGCTGAACTTTTGAGCTAGTTAGCTCCGACACTTATTTAAAAGTCCCTGTTCTTCTGTTTAAGCCAGTTAAATATAGCTTAAGCATAAAGGGAAGGTGAGTAGGTCTCAAAACCGTTTAGAAAGGATTTTGCAGCCTTTTAGGACTAGTAGTACAACCCACTGTTGTCGTTGTCGGCCGGCTTTTCTTCTTCGGGGTGTTTGGCCGCGTATTCTCTAGCCGCTTGTTTATTCCACCAAACACCAAATAGATTTTGCATGGTGCCGTACAGGTAGTTTTCCACGTTCTTGATGTGCTTCTCATTGCTTCTTAGGGCGTTAAAGTAACGTCTCAAGGCTTTAGTCATTAAAAATTTCAGTTCTTCGTCGTCCAGTGGGATTATGACGCCAATATCTTTATGATCCTTCTCAACTCGGTACTTAGCATTTAAGATAATACCAACGAAGCGACGCATCTGTTGCGGGGTACGGCACCAAAAACTAAGCAGTATTCATCATGTTACAGCACCCAAGTAAAAGCTACAAAGATAAAAACATTCATCCTCAAAATATGTAACCTAGAAAAAAGGCCTCCAGTGTTAAACCGGGAGCCTTTTTTAGTATACCAATTTCTACTTCACATAAGGCGGCTTATCCCAAGTAACCTCATCACGCCCTGGCACTTCCACATTCCGTTATTTTATCTTTGTGAACTTGCCCAAAAAAGAAGTGGTATAGGTTGCAGATTGGCCTTAATTGGGGAAAATGAGTTTGTGAAATTCACTGGGATTACTCCTAGACCATTCCCTTAAATTCAACTGTCTCATTCTTTGTATTAACCAAAAACTTACCAACACTCCCCTGATACTTCACGGATACTTTAAAAGAATACTTGTAATTTACCCGAGTATATCGAATACTACTAATTCTCCCCTGATACCCTTGCTTATGCAAAACTCTTTTTACTTGATCTCTCTGCTGATTTGTAATTCTTGCAGAACTCCGATAGATTGTCTTCTTAACGATCACATCTGGATTCAAT
>NZ_JQCL01000027.1 GCF_001438845.1 Lactiplantibacillus xiangfangensis | reverse complement strand
GAACGTGGTAGTAATGAACGCTTTAATCGGAATTTACGTTATTTTTATCCTAAAGGAACTCGTTTTGAGCACATTAGTGCTCAAGGCTTGAAAACCACCTTACTCGAAATTAATCAGAGACCACTTAAAATACTCGACTGGCAAACACCGTATCAGGTCATGCTGACCAATTTGTCAAAAAATTCGGATTAAATTTGCAATCTACCTAAAGTCCTTTATTCCAAAACGATAATTTCATTTTCAACATCTTTTTTAATTTATCATCTCTTTCGGTTATATTCGAGATTCCCCATTCAGAACCCTGATATTGAGAAAGTTGTTTTACAATTTCAACTTTAGATACAGAATACCTTCCTTTTTTTTGTTCAAAATACTTATTTCCCGCTTGGATATTTAGCCTTTTTTCAAATGGGACTTTATTTCCCAGATGTTCAATATACGGTTGAACTTGGTCAAATGAATAGCCATATAAACTCGTTGTTTGCCATTTTCTAGGAAGAATATGCTCGACGTCCAATCTAAACGGTAGAAGTGTTCTTTGTTTGCTGTCATCGTAGGCAATGATCTTAAGTAGCATAGGTATTAGTTTTGCTGGTGGTTCAATCACGTTCTCAATTGCCTCTTCCAAGGAAGACTTGAAGCCACTAAAGTTAAGAGAATTGCTGAATATTGATGCATTTAAATTCATTATTGGTTGTTTTACTGCATTGACCGTTGGTTTGATAAGATATCCAGATACCAATACGCTTATAAATTTTTTTAAAAAAACGACAAATTCTTTTGTGAATTCAGGCTTATCATTCCCTTTAATCAGTAAATAAGTATTAATTGTGTATTTCCAATATTCATTTGGATAGCTTGTAAGTATATCCAGAAGTTGTTGCACTTCATTATTTTTATACCAAGTTGGACACTCTGCTATGTTTCTAGTGTTAATTGTTTCCCAAATATCCATTTCTCTTTCTATGTCACTCATTGTTCTTGACTGTCGTAACTTTTCCCAATTATTGCGTCCAAAATATTTGCGCAAAGCGGGACGACTAGTATCCTTATCATTATCTTCAGCTCTTAATGTAAAGGCATAATAGGCAAATAACGCCTGAATATTAATTCCAGCAGCCTCGGATCGTTCACTTACATCTTGCCACATAGAAATAAAAGGGGCCCTGAGATCGGCGCTAAGAGAGTTATATATCTTTGCTTTAAAAATATCAGCATCATTGAGCGGCATTCCTCTGTCATTTAGCGTTGAAAAAATAGTCAGAGCCGTATCTTGTGTGTCGGCTTCGATAGGTAACAGTATCGCATCTTTTAGAATGTGTACAATTAATTCGTAAAATTGAAATGGTTCTTCCTTAGCGTATCCATCAATAAGTTGACAAAATGTGTTGAAGTTATTGGAATAATTGTCTTTTTCAGATGAATCTGATTTTCCACTTATTAATATTGATTTTAATGTTTCATTACTTGATTCATTCAAGACTAAAGAACTAATAAGAACCTTTTTTTTGTTGGGTTCTTGTGTTATAGGATCAGTTTCCCATATGGTTTTTCCTAGTTGTGTTTGAAGCCCAATAACTTGTTTGTCTTTTTTCATAGACTCCAACTTAGAGTAAATTGCTCGCAACATTAAAAATAATGACGTTAACCTTTGTTGTCCGTCAATTATTTCCTGCTCGCCATTTTCGTTTTCATAAAAGACAATTGCCCCTAGAAAATATGTCTTTTCACTTTTTTGATTTGCAAAGTTGACTAAATCTTCCCACAATGTATTAATCTCATCTGTCGACCAAGCATACGGTCGCTGATATTCTGGAATCACAAACTCTCTTTTTGCACCGCTTGTGAGCATTTCTTCAACTGATTTTTTATTTACCTGAATTGATGTTGCCATATCTTAAACCTTCCCCTTTAATATTAATATTCTAATGCCACTTTGAAAAATTACCCGAAAGGTCACGCCAAGTACACCCATTCTTCATGGTATAAAGCAGTGCGCAAAAGATATCGTATAAGTCAATTTGTCTTAGTGCAGTGCTCTTGTGTGCGCCTTCATGGTAAATTCCGATGAGATTAAATTCCTCACGTGTAATATTGCTACCATGGTGATGCGTAAAAGATTACATAAGCTAACTCCAGTTTTCTATGTAAATTATACCTGTAGTTTAGCTATTCTACAAAGATACTAAACAGCTTCTTAGAGATCATCGTTAAACTTCCCAATTATCATGCCGACACTTGCTTGAAAGCCC
>NZ_JQCL01000026.1 GCF_001438845.1 Lactiplantibacillus xiangfangensis | reverse complement strand
CGAACGACGACCGCAATTCCGCCTTTTGCGATCTGCATCTTGCTGAGCTAATTCTGAATCATAAGGTTTAACCCGGTCCAACTCATAGCTAATCGTAGCTTTGGCGACGCCTTAGGCGTCAGTCATTACTTGGTAAGATTTATTCCCCTCATTGACCAGTTGTGCTAGTGCGCCACGTTGAAAACGTGATAAAGTAGATGTACCCAAAGTAATCACTCCCTATATTGGTTGGAATTAGCTACTACCATTGTAAGTGATTGCTTTGGGCTTTTTAATTTCTGTTCGGATTAATTATAGAATTTGCCTTATCAATTAGCTAAAAGTATTTGGCTAACTTGATTATAAAACGCGCGGTTGAAATTTAATGCCATTTATTGTAAAGTTTTCAATATAGAGCCATCTTCTCTCATGTGGCTTCGTTTAGCAATTTAACTGTACCAGAGCTGAGGCTCTTTGTGAATAAATCAGGTACTTGAAAGGAAGCAGTTTGTAATGAAAAAAATGGTTTTGGGATTAATGGTTGTTACTGGACTTTTAGGGACAAGTACGGTGGTTGCAAACGCCGCGGATACGGATTCGACAGGTGATGTGTCCTTCTCAAGTGGGACACTATCATTGTCAGTGGATAATACGAACCTTTCATTTGGGAAAGATACGATTTCGGCAGCTGATGCGACTTTGAATGCTTCGACCACGCCAACGGTAAAAGTTAGTGATTTGCGGGGGACGAATGCCGGCTGGGCATTGACCGTGGCACAAGGCCAACAATTCAATACGAAGACGGATGCGAGTGGCTCAGCGTTGACGAACGCTGCCTTGACGGTTGTTAGCACCAAAGTTTCAAGTGATTCAACGGTTAAGACGGGGAACGCCACTTTGACTCCTGGAACGACGACTCCTGGAACGACGACGAGCGGTACGACCACTAATGGCGCTGCAGGCACGGTTGCTTCAGCTTTAGCTGGTGACGGTAACGGAATCTCGACGTTTAAGTTCGGCAGTTCTAGCCTGACTGTTCCGGGTGCAACGCCTAAGCTCGCTCAAGGCTACACGACAACGTTGACTTGGAACTTGGGCGCTACGCCATCTAACTAAAGTGAGCGTGAAGCCTACTAGTGGTATGGTGATGTTGGTCGAACCAATATCCTGACTTAATTTGAGAGAAAAGGCGTGATGAGTGTGGGGAAACGATTGCGAGCATTATTAGCAACGGCATTAGTCGGTGTGATGAGTCTGTTCATGGGTGGCATGGCCCAATCAGCGAAGGCTGATTCGGCCGTGGGATTTGAGATCAGTCCGGTACGTTCGAGTAGTCAAGTCGATTCGAACGTCTCGTACTTTGATTTGAAGTTAAAACCAAAACAGACCCAGACCATTGCGGTGAAGGTGCACAACACCTCGAATGCGCCAATTACGATCAATGTTGGGATTTCCAAGGCGACGACCAACATCAATGGTGTGGTAGCTTATCAGCGGGCGACTGAAAATAAAAGTGCGGATTTGCCGTATGATTTAGCCAAACTGGTGACGACTGACCAGTCCGAAGTTAAGCTGGATAAGGGACAAGTTAAGACCGTCAAGTTTCAAATCAAGATGCCGGCCAAATCGTATGACGGTATCTTGGCTGGTGGGCTGACTTTCTTGAAAAAGGCAACGGCCGCTGAAACAAAAAAGGCGGTCGCGGTCAATAATCAGTATGCCTATACTGAAGCCGTTGTTCTGCATGGTGATCGCGATTTGACGACGAACCACCTCACGATGAACAAGATCACGGTCGAGCAACTCAACGGCCGCAACGTCATCAACTTTCCGTTAGTGAACCACACGGCGGCCTACTTGAATAAGGTCCAAACGAAGATCAAGATTTACCATCGTGGCGGCCAAAAAGTAGTCTACCATCAAAATTTGACTAACGGTCAGATGGCACCCAGTTCAATCTACAAATTACCGGTGCGAACCGGACAAAATGCTCTGAAGGCTGGCAAGTACACCGCAGTCGTCAAGGTCAAATCCAAGAAGCAGCACTGGCAATTTAAGCAGAACTTCGTGATTACGCAGGGCGAGGCCACTAATCTGAATCATACGGCGGTCTTGAAGCAGGGCCCTAACTGGTGGCTGTATATCGGCATTGGCCTCTTGATTTTACTCTTGATCATCTTGCTGATCTGGTACATTCGCCGCAAGCAGAAGAAGATTAAAGAATTAGAAAAACAATTGAATGACAAACGTCAATCATAACCGACTAAATAAGTAGCCACATCTTGACCAGCATGGTCTTGAGTGGGTACTTATTTTTTTGTTGTAATCACAATAATCATTAGGCGGTTTATTAGTAAAAGCGGTATACTTATCATTAATATGAAATATATAAATAAATGATTAAAGTGAAAAAGCGAGTAAGGATTTGGGGTGATGGAAAATGCAAAAACGACGGTTACAACGTGCACGTTTGACTGAAAAAAGAACTTATAAAATGTACAAAAAAGGGCGTTTCTGGTCTGCCTATAACAGAGAATAATAGTGGCACAGTCTAAAATACATGATGTGTTTGAGAAAAACTTTCAAATAAGCTTTGTCCCTATATTAGGGACTATAATATACAAATAACCCCTCAAAAACATTGAAAGAATAACCCCTAATATCTATAATGTAGATATTAGGGGTTATTTATTTTCATATTATAGAAATAACTTCTTCTATTTGTCATTTTTTCGATACCTTTTAGCACGATTTTGACCAGGAAATAAACGCTCATGCGATCCGACTCGAATTCCAATTAAGACTAGTTCATCTTTATCAATCGTATAAACCACCAGGACATCGTTAGT
>NZ_JQCL01000025.1 GCF_001438845.1 Lactiplantibacillus xiangfangensis | reverse complement strand
GCCTGATTTACAATTCAAGTGCACCACTTAAATAATTGGACCAAAAAGGCCATGAAGACCTATTCTTAAATCAACGACGAATTAAGAAAGAAGTGTCTCCATGACCCAATCTAAGCGTACCACGACTAGTCATTACCAACAACTCCAATCTGCCGAACGGACTCTTATTATGAACTGGCGATCTGATGGCCGTTCTTGCCATCAGATCGCCCAAATGTTGCACCGAAGTCCCAGCACCATCAGTCGTGAAATTCGACGAGGGAGCGTTCACCAGCTAGGCCCTAATCGACGACCTACACTGGTCTATTGGGCTGAGTCTGCCCAATTACTACACAATAAAGCCCGTGAAGCCTGTCACGCCCAGAGCTGGCTTGACAAGGCACCACAATTCTTCCTACAGCTAACTAAAGCGCTCAAAAAACGCCAACGTCTTTTAAGCGTAGATACCTTTGTGCACTATTATCAGGTCAATCACCCGGACGACCGGTGTCCTTCAGTGCCCACTGTCTATCGCTATATCGACGCGGGTGTCCTGAAATTAAAGAATGGCGATTTACCCATGAAGCTGCGGCGACACGCTAGATCCGGTTATCGTTCACACAAACGCCTAAACAAGCGTAACTTCGGGAAATCCATCGAAGAGCTTCCCGTAGAGGCCCAAGAACGTCAGGTCGCTGGCCATTGGGAAGGCGACTTGGTTAAGGGCAAGCGTGAGGCCAGTGAACCAGCACTAATGACCCTTATTGACCGGGCAAAACGGTATGCCATCATTGTCAAGATACCGAATTACCACGCCGATACCTGCCTTAATACGCTTCAGAACATTGTTGACGACTATGGACCGGAGCACTTCAAAACGGTGCTTTTTGACAACGGTTCTGAGTTTTCCAAACTTTCCCAGGTCAAGGGACCGGATGTCTATTTTGCTCATCCGTACTCGCCCTGGGAACGTGGCAGTAACGAGCATCTGAATGGTGAAATCCGTGAGTTCATTCCTAAGGGTAAGTCCATGAAAGAGCTAAGTATTGTGAACGTTCAGGCCATCCAGGATATCCTTAACTCTCGTCCCCGCAAGGTTCTGGGCTACCAGACTGCCATGTCCTTATTACCCGATTTCGACTAAGCTAGACCAATTGATAAGAATGGGTTGTGAGTGTTGCACTTGATTTGACAATTCAGG
>NZ_JQCL01000024.1 GCF_001438845.1 Lactiplantibacillus xiangfangensis | reverse complement strand
GCATGATCTAAAAAAGCTATCAGCCCATGATCTTAATAAGTCCTATCAAGGCTTGCAACAACAAGTTCAGCAAGCAACTAGTCCACAACAAAAAGCGCAATTAAAAAATCAGTTAAACGATGTGCACCAAGAAATTAGTGATCGAACTCAAAAACAACTGAAAGCATTTGCTGAAGAAAATCCGGAAATCAAACAACCTGATCCTGAATACGATCAAAGTCTGAAACGTTAGCCAGCTTTTAAAGGACATGCTATAATGGAAACAGAAAAGGAAGCCCCGCCGAAAACAGGACTTCCCACGCA
>NZ_JQCL01000023.1 GCF_001438845.1 Lactiplantibacillus xiangfangensis | reverse complement strand
CAAAAATTGGGTGTTGATGGAAATCCATCAACACCCAATATTCTAGAGCCAAAATTTCTGGTTGGCTTTCCCTATTATTATGGTCGAAACGTGGTCCAAAAGGCAGTCTGTTCCGCTTAACCCGCAAACTAACCGCCTTTTGGACCACTCTCTATCCTTCTAAAAACAATTGGGGATAACGTTGTTGTAAGACTTGCGCTAACGCTTGCCCCGCGACTTGTGACCCCGCCAAATTCAAGTGAACGTGATCGGTCAAGCCCGGCTGCCACGCCGCCGTTTCAATTAACTCAACCGTGCTAAACTGCGCCACCGCCTTGCGGATAATCTGGTCAAAGCGCTGACTAAACGGAATCATCACCGCAATTTGACTGTCCGGATAAAGGGTTTGAACCCGTTTTAAGAATCGACTGAAAAGGGCTAAGTACGCCTCCGCTGATTCGCGGCCGTCGTTGGTCCCAACGTTGATCACAACTAAGTCCGTCGCAATGGGCGTCCACGGCGTTGTGGCATCCAACTGCGTTAAAACGTCGACTAACGGGGGCACGCCCCCGGTTCCTGGCTTGCTTAACCCCGCCGCACTGTAAGCAATCCGTACGTTACGCGCTCCCAGACGGTCACTAGCAACGGCTGCGTAGTTCGCTTCCCCACGATAATCTTCAGCGGGCTTCTGGCCAGCGACCCAACACCCGGCCGTTATGGAATCCCCAATAAAGGTAATGCTACGGTTACCGAGTTGTACAGGTTGAAGTTGCCCGTCGCTAGTCAAACGCTGAACGGCAAAACCGCCATCGCCGGTCCACACTGGGTCTTCGTCGGTATTTCCGCTCATCACAACCCGAATGACGTGCGGTCGTTGGTCCATCGTTAATTGGATGGCATCCGCTGTCATGGCTTGGCGTTGAAACGGTAACCCATCAATTTGAATCGCAATCCAACTCGGCATCTCAACGGCGCAGGGTAAGAGTTTCAAACGAACCCAGCTCGCTGAACTGACTCGAAAATCAAACTCCGCCCCTAAATTCGTGCTGTACATAACAGGTTGACCAGCAACGATTTTTTCCGCCCACCGACCCTGAAAATAGGCCGGCATCAACGAATTATTGGCCGTCACAACTTGATACTTCATTTAAATTCCTCCTCAAAATGCTAATTTTTCAATAAAAAGGCCAAACTTGACCCCCATCAATTTGTTATCAAGGAATTCTTCATATACTAGAGCCATCAAATCAATTAAGGAGCGCATCTAATTATGAAATTCCAAATCTTTCTAACCAAACATACGAATCAAATTACTTTAGCAACCGGCGTCCTCATTGTCCTCGGCATGCTAAGTAAGTACCTCTTGAACTTTACACCCGGCTACACCGTTACCTTAGCCGTTGCTTCCGTCATTGCGGCCGTGCCAATTGCCGTCCGGGCTTTCAGCGCCCTTCGCAATAAGGTCTTCAGTATTGAACTGCTCGTGACCATCGCCGTCATTGGGGCCTTCGTCATCGGTGAGTTTAACGAATCCGCCATCGTTACGTTCCTCTTCTTGTTCGGATCATACCTTGAAAGTAAAACATTACAAAAGACCCGGACCGCCATCAAAGGTTTGACCGACATGTCACCAACGACCGCAACGTTAGTCACTGACAGTGGAACCGAAGAAGTCGACGTTGACGATGTTGACGAAGGCGACGTTGTCTTAGTCAAAACTGGGAGCCAAGTACCCGTTGACGGCGAAGTCGTTGAAGGTAGCGGCTACTTGAACGAAGCTTCCATTACTGGTGAAGCCCGTCAGATCAACAAACAACTTCATGATAACGTCTATTCCGGCACCATGGTCGAAAATGGTTACCTTAAAATCAAGGCCACCCAAGTTGGTGACGACACGACGTTTGCTAAAATTATTGAATTAGTCGAAGAAGCCCAAGACACCAAGTCTAAAGCTGAAAAATTCATCGACCGCTTTGCACAATATTATACCCCCGCCGTCTTAGTTTTAGCGGCCCTAGTCTTCGTTTTCTCCCGTGACTTCCGCTTAGCCATTACGGTCCTCGTCCTCGGATGCCCTGGTGCCCTGGTCATCGGCGCGCCCGTTTCCAACGTGGCTGGTATCGGGAACGGTGCCAAACGTGGAATCCTTATCAAGGGTGGCGAAGTAATCGATACGTTCGCCAAAGTTGATACCTTAGTTTTCGATAAAACGGGAACGTTAACGGAAGGCAACACTGCCGTGACGACCATGAACACCTATACCGACCACGTCGCGGACCAGTTGGGGTTAGCCGCCGCCATCGAAGGCGTTTCGGATCATCCCCTTGGTCAAGCCATCATTACTTACGCTGAAAAACAAACAACGCATACCGCACCGACTTTAGACGATACCGAAACCGTTAAGGGCCAAGGAATCTGCGCCAAAGTTAACGGCCAATCAATCGTCATCGGGAACCAAAAGATGATGACCGCACATGACATCGGTTTAACACCTAAGCAAGCACATGACCTTAACGCCTTACAATCTGCTGGTCAATCAACCGTGATTATGGCGGTCGACGGCCAAGTTCAATTAATATTTGGAATCGCGGACACGATTCGGCCCGAAGTTAAGGACTCACTCGCCGCACTGAAGGCGCAAGGAATCAAACGGACCGTGATGTTAACCGGCGACAACCAGTTAACCGCCGAATCCGTCGCTAAGGAACTTAACTTAGACGAAGTTCACGCTAACTTACTGCCAGAAGAAAAGGTTGAATACGTTAAAAAGCTCAAAGCGGACGGTAACACGGTTGCCTTTATCGGTGACGGGATCAACGATAGCCCATCGATTGCCAACGCTGATATCGGGATCGCTATGGGTAGCGGGACTGACGTTGCCATCGACACCTCCGACGTGGTCTTGATGCAATCAAGCTTCCCAGCACTCGTCCACGCGCACGGTTTAGCTAAGAAGACCGTCTTAAACACCCGCGAAAACATCTTCATCGCCATCGCAACGGTTGTCTTCCTACTAATCGGATTGATCTTTGGCTACATCTACATGGCCAGTGGGATGTTCGTCCACGAAGCCAGCATCCTCGTCGTTATCTTCAACGCGATGCGCCTGATCAATTTCCAAACTAAGTTCGACAAGCGCCAACCCGCCATGAAGTCCCAGCCAGCAACGGCTTAATTAAAACTTCACACTAACCAAAATCCCCCTCGTCATTGAGTCTTAGCTCACTGACGAGGGGGATTTTGTTGGTTTTAACTAAAGAATTAGCCATCGTTAGATCAATGATTGGACTAATAAAATAAGCCTAATTAGTTTATCCGGTTGGCGCTGATAAGTTACTGCCACAATAACACCATCAAAACTAATTTTAGCGGAGTCGGTCAAAGTCAGTGTGCTATGTCGGCAAGATTGGCGGGCAAATTTTGCGCCAATCTTGCGAGGCGCTTTAAAGACGTGGGCTGTCGGCTTTAAAGCGAGGTCGCAGACCGTACTTTGGCTGGGACTGTCCCCCCATAGCACACCAAGGCAACCCGACGAAGCGACTAATCACATCCGCCAAGAACTTTTTAGTGGCTTAAGTATACCTAGGGGGGTATATTAGTTTTATTGAAATAACCGACTTACATTGGAGGAATCATAATGATTAAAGAAATTCATGATCAAGACTTTGCAAAAGAAACTGATACTGGGATCGCCGTTGTCGACTTTCGGGCCGATTGGTGCCCACCATGTCGCATGATGGACCCAATCTTGAAGTCCCTCTCAGAAGACGACAACTACAAGGACCAGGTTAACTTCGTTTCATTGAACGTCGATAATGACAAGGAAATCGCAACCCAGTTCCAAGTTCAAGGGATTCCAACGTTCTTAATCAAGAAGGACGGTAAAGTTGTCAGCCACATGGTTGGTGCACGGCCAAAACCCGATTTTGAAGCCGAGCTTAAAAAGGCCCTCAATTAAGGAGGCTACTTTAATGACGACTACCGATGAAGGTTACGTTACAAGTAAACAGATTAAGTCCCGTTTAAAACGGTCTGCTGGGCAACTGGACGGTGTGTTACGCATGATGGATGATAACCGGCCGTGTGACGACGTTTTAGTCCAACTTTCGGCAGTCAAGTCTAGCATCGACAAGGCAATGAAGCTAGTGATTGCGCGCAACATTATCAATTGTGTTGACGGCTCAGATCAAATGGACGTTCAGAAATTCGAACACTCATTGGATCTACTTCTAAAAACTAAATAACTAAATAAAGTTAAATTTAAGGATTGATCAGTGTTTAGACTAATACAAATTAATCACTTGTAAATTAGCCCGTTTGCCACTGATGACATACGGTCGTGGGACCGGGGGAAGCCAAAGGGCGGTCTTAGGCCACCTTCACGACTTCCGATTATCCAAATCACAATAGTAAGTCTGTTTTGAGCGCAGTCGGGTAGCCTTGGTGTGCTATGTCGGCAAGATTGGCAGGTGTTTCTTATCTGCCAATTTTGCGGGGCGATTCAAAGACGCGGGCTGTCGGCTTTGAATCGAGGTCGCAGACCGCAGTGTGGCTGCGACCGTCCCCCATAGCACACCAAGGCTACCCGACGAAGCGGATAATTTGGGAATGACTATCATCGTTACTGTTACAGTGTTAATATCAGTTTTAGATTTTTCAACCTTTGGCTAAACATTGTTAATGTATGAAAAAAACGAGGCCGTGACAAAAGTCACCACCTCGTTTTTTATACCTATCAGGGTATCCAACTGATTAATCTTTCCAGTCGCCCTTTTTCCAATCATCATGGTTCCAGTCATCTTGTTTCCAATCGTCATCCTTAGGGGCATCCGTGGGATCTTGGGGATGCTTCTTCATTCGCCGTAAGAGGACTGCCGTTGAAATAACCGTCACGAATCCGGTCGCAATAATGAACACAAGCGTCCACATAATAATGGTGCTGATTGACATACACTTGGTCCCCCTTTTATTAGTTGTCGTTAGTATAGCGCACGCCTCTTAGAAACACAAAAGACCACGGGTAACTAATATGCCCACACAGCACCAGTCGTCCGTGGTCTTTAACTGACTAGAATTTAATCATCGTCATCCTCGTCTTCTTCATCCAAACCAGTCCGGGCATCATTGCCTAAGTATGCTTGTAGTTCACGAATGTTGCGGTTATTGCTACCACGGTAATTCGTTAACCAAGCGGCCAATGCTGGACGTTCCTCTTTTTGGGCCAATTTGATTGCCCGGTCAACAAAGAGGTTTTCGGTATCAAAGTCCTTAATGACTGCTGCCACAGTCGTTGCGGCATCTTGATACTTAAAAGCGCCGTTTTCTTCCAACATGGAATACTTGACCAATTCCGCCGTCGTTGAGGATGGTTTTTGATTTTCATCCAATAGTAAGTCCCCAAGTTCTGCAAACTGCCGAACGTTTAAGTCAAGTAAGCGTTGGTATTCGGCGCGTAAATCAAATGATTGTGCACCCTTCACGTACCACTTGGCTTGGCTTAATTTGACGTAAGCCACCATTAAGTTTGATAAAATGTGATTCGTCATCGCACCAGCCGTTGGAGTGTGATGGTCAATGTCACTTTGTTTTAATTCTGCTGCGTATTGGTCTTCAATGGTTAATTCACTCATGGGGTTCCTCCTATTTTACCTTAACGTTTTCAACTTCGTAGCCTAAACCCGTAACGACCTGAGTTAAGTCATCGGCGTTGGTGACATCCGGGTCAAAGTTTGCTTTGACCTTGCTAGCATTGAATAAGACTTTGACGTTTTCAACACCGTCGTGGTTTGCAACGGCCTTTTCGATTTTAGTCATGCATGACGGGCAAGTTAAAGTTCCTAATTGCATAATGATTTTCATAAATATCAACCTCCGTGATTTCATTTGATGACCCTATCTTAACGAGAAATTGCCGATAAAAAATTGACCGCCGTCAAGAAACCAATAAAGTTTTTCGGTTAAACTATATTTTGTTGAAGGTTGATCATTTAATTAGCCTTCGATTTCTTAACTGCTTCGTCTGTCAGAACTGGTATGCTATGGGGATAGCCTCAGCCAGAGTATGGTCTGAAGCCACAGCATACCAATTCTGCCCGACTCCGCTAAGTTCAACTTTACAGTTGTCATCTAACGCTGGAGGCTGTCACTGATAGTATCAATCGTGCTGGTGGTGTTGGGTCGGTGCTTTTTTGCCGACCTTACACCACGGACGGTCCGGGACAGTTGCGCTTTTGGCAGCTGGCCCTGGCGAGGTTTAAGACCGCTCCTCAGGCTTAAACCGGTCCCACGATTGCATGCTATCAGTGACAACCGGAGGCGGTAACTGCAATATTTATCTTTCAGCCCCTGATTCCATAAATTTAACAATAAATCTGCTATTCTATAGGTGGCTTTATTAAGGAGGTTTTTACCATGGCAGTCCATGAATGTGTTCAACTCGTTCCCATTTTTCAAGAATTAGCAACTGACCAACTCGATACGATCGAGTCCATTGTTCGCCACCACCACTACCAAACTGGTGAAACGATTTTTAACGCGGATGATCCCCTCGATCAATTGATGATCGTTTCAGCGGGTCAAGTTAAGGTCTATCAACTGGCCGCAAATGGCCGTGAACAGTTACTTTACTTATTACAGTCCGGCGATATTGACGGTGAGGCCGCACTCTTTGAGAACCAGCGCCGCACTTCATTTGGCGAAGCCTTGGTGCCGACCGACATCTGCAGCATTCGCCGCGAAGACTTTCAGGAACTGATGCAAAAGTACCCAAGTATCAGCATTAACGTTTTAAACGTCTTCGGAAAACGGCTGACTAAGCTTGAACGCCAAACAACCAGTACGGCGACGGAATCCGTCGAAGCCCGCCTCGCGAACTACTTAACGGAAACCGCGGCATCACTGAAAACCGATACCTTTAAACTACCACTAAAGAAGAAAGACTTAGCTACCTTCTTAGGCACAACCCCCGAAACAATCAGTAGGAAACTGACCCGGTTTGAACAACAGGGGCTGATCACCCAGAAGGCCGGTAAAACAATTCAAATTAACGACGCTGACCAACTATTGCTTGCCGAATAGTTGACTCAGTTTAGCCCCGTCAAACGCCAACCGTTTAACGAGGCTTTTTTTTGACCAATCATCATAATTCGGCGAACGCACAACCCGCCACTTCACGTAATCTAAGGTATAATTAAACCAGTATTATAAATATTATTAAGGAGTGGATTTAATGGCAACCGTTAATCAAGCAGCAGTAAAACAGGACCTGTACGACGCCGTCAATGGTGAATGGATGCAGACCGCTGAAATTCCGGACGACCACGCGTCAACGGGTGGTTTCATGGATTTAGTCGACGCCATTGAAAAAACGTTAATGCATGACTTTGATGCGATGGCCGCGGGCGATGTTCAACCGAACGATCCCCAGTTAGCCGAGTTCATCAAATTTTATCAATTGACTAAAGATTTTAAGCAGCGTGACGCTGCCGGCGCTAAACCGCTACAGCCATGCTTAAAGCAAATCGACAGTTTAAGTGACTTAGCTGATTTACAGACGCGCATGCCTGACTGGATTTACGACGGTTTGCCATTACCGTTTAGCTTGGACGTCGACGCTGACATGAAAAACACCAAGGTCAACGCCCTCTTCGCACAAGCGCCAGGGACGATTCTTCCTGACAAGACTTACTACGACGAAGGAAACCAGAACGGACCGAAGTTGCTCGCCGTCTACGCTAAAATGATGACCACGCTGTT
The DNA here is from genome assembly GCF_001438845.1 of Lactiplantibacillus xiangfangensis. GTDB lineage: Bacteria > Bacillota > Bacilli > Lactobacillales > Lactobacillaceae > Lactiplantibacillus > Lactiplantibacillus xiangfangensis. The sequence continues at coordinate 3,757 of NZ_JQCL01000023.1, read as the reverse complement.
CCAAAAAATGGGCTACGATGCTGATACCGCCCAAGCAACCGTCGACGATGCTTTGAAGTTCGACCGGTTGATCGTGCCGTGGGTTAAAAGTGCTGAAGAAGCCGCTGATTACAGTAAAATGTATAATCCGCGCGACTTCTCAGACTTTGCCAACGACAGTCGCTACTTGGATTTAGCAGCCATTACCTACTCCGTGATCAACGGAAATCCTAAAATCGTCATCTTGCCAGAACCAGCCTACTTCGACCACTTTAACGAAGTCGTCAACCCTGAAAACTTCGACTTGATGAAGAGCTGGATGAAGACTAAGTTGGTCCAGCGTATGAGCGGTTACTTGAGCGATGATATTCGGACCCTTGGGACCACTTATTCACGGACTTTATCTGGTCAAAAGGAAGCTCGGAGCCAGGCCAAGAGCGCCTACTACTTAGCTGCCGGGACGTTTGATCAAGTTGTCGGACTATATTACGGCCACAAATACTTTGGTGAAGCCGCTAAAGCTGACGTTCACCACATGGTCGAAAAGATGATTGCCGTTTATAAACGCCGGTTGCAAGCCAACACTTGGTTGAGCGCAGCCACCCGTGAAAAGGCGGTCACAAAACTGAACAACCTCGGGATTCAAGTCGGTTACCCTGACAAATTGGAACCAGTCTTCACAAAATTCAAGACGCACACCGCTGAAGAAGGCGGCAGTGTCTTGAGTAACATCTTGAACTTCAGTCGCATTGCGCGTAAAGAAATGTTCAGTAAGTGGGGCCAAGCAACGGACCGGACGCGTTGGGAAATGAGTGCGGACACCGTTAACGCTTATTACCACCCGTTCATGAACATCATCGTCTTCCCCGCTGCTATCCTGCAAGCACCGTTCTATAGCCTAGAACAGTCTTCCAGCGCTAACTACGGTGGGATTGGTGCCGTAATTGCCCATGAAATCTCACACGCCTTCGATAATAACGGGGCATTGTTTGATGAATTCGGGAACCTCCACAATTGGTGGACGGCCGAAGACTCTGCGCACTTCAAGGAACTCGCCAAATCTATGATCAGTGAATTTGACGGCCTCGAATTTGCCGGTGCCAAGGTAAATGGGACTTTGACCGTTTCCGAAAACATTGCCGATGCCGGCGGGCTTAGCTGTGCTGAAGAAGCTGCTAAGGGTGAAGACGACGTTGACCTCAGTGCCTTCTTTACTAATTGGGCCATGGTTTGGCGCATGAAAGCCACTAAGCAGTACATGCAGTTGTTGCTATCCATCGACGTGCACGCACCCGCTAAGTTACGGGCTAACGTTCAACCAAAGAACTTGGACGATTTCTACACAACCTTTGATATCCAACCAGATGATCCGATGTACCTCGCACCTGAGAAACGGGTCAAAATCTGGTAATCACTAACTTTTAACAACTTTAAAAGCCTGGGAAGGTTCCCGGGCTTTTATTTAATTTTATTATGGTAAAAGGAGCCTTATATGTCGCAATTTGAAAAGTATCATCCAATTTTGACGGAGCACTACGCGTTCGATTGGCTGACTAAAGCCCGGGCCATCGACGTTTTTCACTTGTACGAAGAGATGGCGGACCAGCCCATCACAATGCCGGCTACGGCCACCAAAATTAACCAAACCATGCGGGAGATTTTCCGCGATCAAAAACTGGTCTGGGGCGTGACCGACCGCATCAATGGTCACTTTGTCGGGCAGGCCGGGTTTGATCCCATCGACCTCGCTAATAAAGAAGCCACGATTAGCGTGACCGTTACACCTGACAACGCTCAGGACCACGTTCTCCACGAACTTTACCAGCGGCTGGTCACGTTTGGTTTAGCTGAATTAAAGCTAACGACGCTCACCGTTCATTTAGAACAGCCCGATCACCAATGCGAACAGATTTTAACTGATCTCGGCTTTCAGCTAACGACTACCCGAACCTATCGCTATCAAAAATAAGATTATTTTTAAGCTCCCACAAATCAAACTTGTGAGAGCTTTTATTTGTCGTTATCAATTTCGTATTAATTTATAAATTCTAAACAATCACTCCCGTAAATACTCCGACTTAGCTAGCAAGAATCCCGATAAGGCCTTAATATCAGCACTTAATTATCGGTTGATTGCCGAAAAAGTTAAGCTTTTTAACTATAATTGGTTGCGTTTTCTTTTTAATCTAGTACAATAAAATTGTTGTCTAAATCATTATACACAATCATTATTGTGAAAACTAACACATTATAAGGAGCTGTTTTTCATGAAAGTTATCGTTATTGGTTGTACCCACGCCGGCACCGCTGCCATTAAACAAATTTTAGCCACGGACCCTTCCACTGAGGTTACCGTTTACGAACGGAACGACAACGTCTCATTTCTCTCTTGTGGGATTGCCCTCTTCTTGGGTGGCCAAGTCGCAGATCCTCAAGGTCTCTTCTATTCCAGCCCTGAACAATTAGCGGAACTCGGTGCCACCGTTCACATGCAACACGACGTCACTGACATCGACACCGAAAATCATCAACTAACGGTAACGGACCTTGAAAGTGGAACCGTTAAAACCGATCACTACGATAAGTTAGTCATGACTACGGGTTCATGGCCTGTCATTCCACCAATCGATGGTATCGACAGCCCTAACGTTTACCTTTGCAAAAACTGGGATCACGCTCAAAAACTCTGGGAAGCTGCTAAACCGGCTAAACGGGTCATCGTTATCGGCGGTGGCTATATTGGAACCGAATTAGTTGAAGCTTACCAACAACAAGGCAAACAAGTGACCTTAATCGACGGCCTACCACGGATTTTAAATAAGTATTTGGACGCCGAATTTACCGACCGCGTTGAACAAGACTTCACCGACCACGGCATTCAACTCGCCCTTGGTCAAATGGTGCAAGGGTTTAGCGACAATGGTTCCGAAGTAACTGTGAAGACTGACCAAGGTAGCTACACCGCCGACATGGCCATCATGTGCGTTGGCTTCCGACCAAACACCGGCCTACTCAAGGGCAAGGTCGACATGAACGCTAACGGCTCCATCAAGACCAACGATTACATGCAAACTTCTGACCCTGACATTTATGGCGCTGGTGATTCAGTAGCCGTTCACTACAACCCAACGAAACGTGATGCCTACATTCCATTAGCAACTAACGCCGTTCGTCAAGGGACCCTCGTTGGCTTGAACATCTTCAAACCAACCCGGAAATACATGGGAACCCAAGCAACTTCCGGCTTGATGCTCTTTGGTAAAACTATCGTTTCTTCAGGGATGACCGTTGAACACGCGCAAGCTGAAAACGTCCCGGCCGTTGCCGTGACCTTAGAGGATAACTACCGGCCAGAGTTCATGCCAACAACCAAACCAGTCCTCATGAAGTTGGTTTACAATCCTGAGACCCGTGAAATTCTTGGCGCACAATTCATGAGCGAACACGACGTTTCTCAGTCTGCCAACACGATTTCCGTCATGATTCAAAATCACAACACCATTGACGACTTAGGGTTTGTTGACATGTTCTTCCAACCAACTTTTGACCGGCCATTCAACTACCTCAACCTGCTTGGTCAAGCAGCAATTGCGCAAGCTGACTAAACATGTCTGTTCCATAAAGCGGTTAGTTTATGAACATTAACGTGGCTTCTTTTAAAGCACGTTTCGTGCCATAACAGTAACAAAAGAGTTAGGGGCAAAATTCAAAAAGCCAATCAGAAAAGGCGCGGCTCCGTGTCAAGTAGACAATCAAATAATTAAAATTGTTTAGGCAA
>NZ_JQCL01000022.1 GCF_001438845.1 Lactiplantibacillus xiangfangensis | reverse complement strand
CTGGCAAACACCGTATCAGGTTATGCTGACAAATTTGTCCAAAAATTCGGATTAAACTTGCAATCTACAAAGACCCATAATTTATGGCTTCAATCAGTATATCGTAAATTATGAACTTCTTTAAAGTGATTTCATTATGATGTATATGGCATAGTTGCTTTTCTTAGTGTTTAGGCTTACTATTTTGCAGTGCCATATTTCAAGAAATGACTTTGGAGGCAAGTAATTATGAATAAGCAACTAGAACGTGTTTCCCTTGCAGGAGCACTAGTTACTTTAGGCATTGTATACGGCGATATTGGTACTTCACCATTGTATGTTATGAATGCATTGATTGGTGACGCTGGTAAAATGGAAAATATTTCTCCAGAATACGTCATTGGGTCAGTTTCTTTGATATTTTGGACATTAATGATTATTACAACGTTGAAGTATGTTGTCATTGCAATGCAAGCCGACAACAAGCATGAAGGCGGTATTTTTGCTTTATATGCCTTAGTTCGAAAAAATGCAAAATGGTTAATTTGGCCAGCTTTGATTGGTGGGGCAGCTATTTTGGCCGATGGAACATTAACACCTGCAGTAACCGTGACCTCAGCCATTGAGGGATTAAAAAAACAACACCTTGGCCCTGTGGTGTTTAGTAATTCTCAACATAACGTCTTGATTATCACAACAGTTGTTTTACTCGTATTATTTATGATTCAACGTTTTGGAACAGGTGTGATTGGGAAATCCTTTGGACCAGTGATGATTTTATGGTTTGGCTTTTTGGCTGTCTTTGGAATCGTTAATCTAATCAATTATCCAATGATATTGAAGGCTATTTCTCCCTATTATGCAATTAAGATACTCTTCAGTCCAGTTAACAAAGTGGGAATCTTTATACTTGGAAGTATCTTTTTGGCAACCACAGGAGCAGAGGCTTTATATTCCGATATGGGTCACGTTGGCAAGAAGAATATTTATGTAACCTGGCCACTAGTATATAGCACCCTATTTTTAAATTACTTAGGTCAGGGGGCTTGGATAATTAGACATGCAGGTGACACTGCTTACAGGCACTTATCGAACTTAAATCCCTTTTATGAAATGCTCCCAGGGCCTTGGCACCTAGTTGGCATTTTGCTAGCCACACTCGCTGCAATCATTGCCTCTCAGGCGTTGATTACGGGTTCTTACACTTTAGTCGATGAAGCAATTGGCTTAAAATTTTTACCTAGAATGGTTATTAGACATCCAAGTAATATAAAAAATCAAATTTATATTGCAACTGTTAATTGGATACTATGTATAATAACAATCAGTGTAGTCTGGTTCTTTGGTAGCTCACAAAAAATGGAGGCTGCGTATGGTTTAGCAATCACTATTACCATGCTTATGACTACCGTGCTTTTGCATGAATTTTTAAATAAACACCTAAATAAGGGAACGGCGCTTATAATTGCCTTGTTTTTTGGTTTTATTGAACTAATCTTTCTAATTTCAAGTTTGGTTAAGTTTATTCATGGCGGTTATGTTACCTTAACAATCATGTTGGGTATTCTTTATATTATGTGGCTTTGGTACTTTGGAAATAAACGAAGAGAACATTATGAAAAAGAAAGCGAGTATGTTTCACTTCTTGACTATCGTGATCAACTCTCTAAATTAAGCGCAGACAATACAATACCTTTGTTCACGACTAACTTAGTGTATATGACTAAGATTAAGGGTGATTACCAAATTAAGCGTAGTACCATGTATTCTATTCTCGACAGACAACCTAAAAGAGCTAAAGTTTATTGGTTTGTTACAGTCAATGAAACCAATGCACCTTATGAAAGTAATTATACAGTTGATTTACTTGAGACACATAATGTTGTTAACGTTCAATTGTACTTAGGGTTTAGGAAATCTCAATCCGTTAGTGTCTATTTACATCAAATTGTAAATCATCTAGTGGAACAAGGTATTTTAGAGCCACAAATACCCACGTATTCAACAGAGCGACAACGGAAAGTCGGCGACTTTAAGTTTGTTATTATAAAGGAACAACCAGCGGATTTAATTGTCAATGATCAGTTAAGCTCGTTAGATAGGAGATTGATTGGCGGACGCATCTATTTGCAGAAAATTACAGCCTCACCTATTTCATGGTATGGTTTGGAGTTTAGCAATGTTATAGAAGAAAGTTCTCCGTTATTTATTACTCAAGATCAGGATCAGTACTTAATCCAAAAGAAAATTTATCATCGAGATATTTTAAATAATCCTAAAAAGTAAACATTTAGTAGTTATGAAAATTAAGTAGTAACTCTTTTTATACTATTACAACCAGATTAACAGTTGCTGTTATTTAATTATGAATGCCAATAAAATATAATAGTCTTTCAGAAAAACGCATTAGAAAAGTTCTTAAACCCACTACCTGTGAATTTAAGGGCTGTTATTTTGCTTTTAATTTGTTATAGGGTTATTCAATGATCTAGGTAACCTCTATATTGGAATTTATATATTTCATGTTTCTGGACAAAAAACGTCGCTAACCTAGAACGAATCAGGTCATAACTTAACAGTTGTGGCCTCTTTTTTGATGCTGTATAATTAAAGGGTTAGAACCGTGTCATTACTTAATGACATAAATAAGGAGATAAAAAGATGAAATATGGCTATGCGCGGGTCAGTACCACTGATCAAAAATTAGCAAATCAAATTGAGTTACTAAAATTGGCAGGAGCAGAAAAAATCTTTCAGGAAAAGTTTACTGGCACAACTACTGAACGACCGGAGTTTCAAAAACTGTTGCGCGTTCTAAAAACAGGCGATACTTTGATTGTCACTAAGTTGGATCGGTTTGCACGGAACACGCGCGAGGCATTAGCCATTATCCAAGAGTTGTTTAAAGAAAATGTCAAAGTCAACATTTTGAATATGGGCTTAATTGACAATACGCCGACTGGACAACTAGTCTTTACAATATTTAGCGCCTTTGCGCAGTTTGAACGCGATATGATTGTCACGCGCACACAAGAAGGTAAATTGTATGCCAAGCAACATGATCCGTCATTTCGGGAAGGGCGACCGAAAACGTATTCTGATGAACAGATCAGATTTGCTTATGAGTTACGACAACAGGGGATGACTTATAAGATGATTGAACGAAAGACGGGGATTAGTAAACGCACGCAGCAGCGTCGATTTAAGTTAATTGAAAAAGATAGCTTCTAAATTTATTTAAGATGGCTTAAATTAGCTTAAACATGAATACTTAAATAATCGCTTACTAAAAAGATTACTGCTTGGTTTAAGTAGTCTTGAGAAATATTCATTTTGAAATTGGAGGCATTAAATTATACTAGCTTTCTATATAATATTAGTTGTGATAGGGTTCGATATGAACTACAAGAGGCCCGCTCAATTGTTAGTTGAGCAGGCCCTTTGTGGGTATTTTGATAAAGAGTTAGTCACTCTATGCTAATTATAAGTCTTAGTTTCCAAATAGAAACATATTTATCAAAATAATACAGTTTATACGATGGATGTTAGTCTCTACAATGTGTTTCATAGCAGTTGATAGTTACGGTTAAAAACCGTATGCAACAATTAATAAGAAATGCAAATTTTACTAGTCTTCATTATAAAATTTTCTTAGCTGTATAAAAGCCGGCGTTGGATTGAAGTCAATATTTGAGACAGATTTTAAGAGACATTCAGAACCGCGTTTACCTTCCACAGCTCAAATAAATCATTAATCGCGATTAATAACTTATTTGAACCCTGGAAAGCATTAAATCAGGCGGCCATTTGGCTCGTAAGTGTTGCAATTTCAACTTGTAAGGGGGTCTGGTAGCCCAGTGAACTATGAATTCTCTTCCTATTGTAGAAAGCATGCACATATTCAAAAAGGACGGCACTGGATAAACACATTCCTTTTTGAGGGAAGCGTGAAAGGATTCCATTGGCGCATTATCATACGGACAACCCTTACGGCTGTATGAGTGGCGGATATGTAGTTCAGTTAAACGTTGATTGTAATCATCGCTGGTATACTGTGATCCTAAATCCGTATGGATAATCAGGTCCCCAGTAATGGTTCGATTTTTAACCGCGCTTTCCAGGGTCTTTAAGACTAAATCAGTAGCCATCTTTTTTGAGAACGAATAGCCGATAATCCGTCGTGAGTGCAGGTCCATGATGGTTGATAAGTAACACCAGCTATTACGCTTCGTTTGAATATAGGTCATATCAGCGGTCCATTTTTGATTTAAACCAGTGGTCGAGAAATCCTGCTTAAGCAAGTTGGGACGCTGTTCAACCTTGGTTTTGGAAGCCGAAGCCGCTTTCCACTTATTGACGGTAACGGAGTGGATATCCAGTTCCTTCATGAGCCGGGAAATCCGTCGTGGACTGCACCGAAGCTGCAGTGGTTGAAGTTCCAGATTCAATTCATGGTGGATCTTCATAACACCGTATCGCTGCTTAAATTCCGCAAAGATCCGCAGAATCCGTTGTTTCAAGTCCGCATCTTCGGCCCGGCGTTTTGAAGGTTTGGGGGATCGATAACGATAATACTGAGCTCTGGAAACACCGAGGATTCGGCACATCTTGGTTACCTGGTGGTGATGGCTTTCTTGGTGAATGTAATCAAAGATATTGGTTACTTCTGCGCAAGGAAGCCCAGGGCTTTTTTTAGGATTTCGTTCTCCTCAGACAGCGAAGCCAGTCGCTTTTCCATCGCTTTGATTTCGTCTGGCGATTTACCGGATTGAGTTTTGGCCTGGCCCTGGATCCACTTATGAACTGTTGAATAGCCAATGCCATATTCTCTGGCCAGTTGGGCAGCTGATTCGCCTTGCTTATATAGGTTGATAATGTTTTGTTTGAATTCTTTGTCGTAACGAGTTGGCATGTAAAAATTCCTTTCTTTTGAGAGATGATTTATTCATTATACCCTCTCTTAAAAGTTGTCTCAGTAATCAGCTTACATCCAGGTCATTATTGAATATTTATTTGGTAAGGGTTCACTTCACAAAACTTCGATATACCGAAATTGTTTTCCAATTAATGATGCAAATTAGAGTTTGTTAGTATGGTGCCGAAGCAGATATACTGCAGTGGCTAAAAGCAAAACAGACGCGCCAACAAATACAGATATACGTGTATCTGGGTTTATAAACATGAAGACTACAATAACCAACAACATTGCAAATGCAAAATAATTCGAGAATGGGTAGAGTGGTAGCTTAAATGGATGACATGACAGCAACTGAGGGTTGTTCTTCCGAAACCGCAATTCAGCTAGTAGAATAACGAACCAGGGAACCATACCTGGTAAAACTGAGGAACTGAAGACGACTACGAACAAGTTGGATGCTGAGCTACTGTAAGTTGATGCGAATGTATCCACAATAAATCCTAATAATATTCCTCCAGATATACCTAGAATGGCGGCATCTGGCACAACTCGCTTAGATAATCTACCTAGAATTTTGGGTGCATCACCTTCGTGAGATAATTTAAATAACATTCGACTTGATGAGTAGATACCCGAGTTAGCACCGGATAAGGCCGCTGTTAATACTACAAAATTGATAACTGATGCAGCTGCAGTGATGCCAATTTTTGCAAAAGTTGACACAAATGGCGACCCAATGTTGGCCAACTGGTTCCACGGATAGATTGTAATGATTACAAAGATAGCGCCAACATAGAAAATCAAAATACGAAATAAAACGGATTTAACGGATTTAATAATGGCTATTTGTGGATTATCAACTTCTCCCGCGGAAATTCCTAGTAGTTCGATACCCTGGTAGGAACCGACAATAATCGACATTGAAAAGAAAAATCCCGATATGCCACCGGTAAAGAAACCACCATGTGACCAGAGATTACTAATTCCAATAGGATGGCCGCCGTTGCCCCACCCAAACAATATTAGGCCAAGACCCAGTAAAATCATGGCAATAATCGTTAATACTTTGATCATTGCAAACCAAAACTCTAATGATCCATATGCCTTGGCGCTAACAAGGTTCGCGGCAACCAAAAATATAATGATGATCACTCCCGATGTAAGCGCGTTAATGTGGGGCCACCAGTACTTCAAATACTCAGTTGCAGCGACAACTTCCGACATTCCAACAATAATATATTCAAATATGTTTGCCCACTTAGCTAGATACCCTGCTAACGGGTGTACATATTCAGTTGCATAATCAGCAAACGATCCTGTCCCAGGGTTTACATAGATCATCTCACCCAACGCTCGCATGACAATATAAAGTATCAGTCCAACAAACATGTAGGCTAGTAACACCGATGGCCCGGTCCACTTAATTGTCGAAGTGGACCCCATAAACAGGCCAACCCCGATTGCTCCTCCAAGAGAAATCATTTCCATCTGTCTCGCGGTCATTGATCGTTGTAATTGAGGTGTTTCCTTTAATTCTTGCTTCAAAATTTCCTCCATAGTAAGTTTGCAAGGGACACTTTATGGATAAATCCGTTAATGTAAGTATCTTCTTGCAGAGTTAATTTAAACGCCATTAGCATCATGGTACGTAAACCTGTTTTTAGGTGAGAAAACCATGATTCTCCCTAAACACGAACCGAGTTCGTCTTGTTATAAATCAGCAATAAGTAATGAACAGTGACTATGAAAGCTTGATTTTTTATACATTTAATAACTAGGGTCTCTATAGTGGTTACTGTTACAGTTAATTAAACTATGCAAAATCCAGTAACCCCAACCAGTAAAATGTCCGATTGTTGGCCCCAAATATTTTGAAATGAATGAAACAAAAGTATGCTGTGTAAAACACGCATAAAACATCTCACCAATAGCCCGCATCATAAAGAAGAAAAATAACCCTAGTGTTAAGTAAACTAACATTACTGACGGCCGGTTTTACTAATCGTACTACCCAGATCTGAGGAACAGTCCGGTACCAATTGTTCCAGCAATTGCAATTATTTGAAAGTTTCACATGACGAGTGTTTAAAGATTGCATGGGTTCATCTTGATTCTTAAAAATTTTTGATTTCATATAGAGTTTTCTGAAATATGATAAGAAGATTGGCTTTTAATTAGGAATTCTCATATTATACCACTGTTTGTCATGTGTCACTATTCATGTCATGTTTTTTGACATGTTACTCAATCCAACCACCAATAATAATTTAAGCACTCGTTATTAACAATTCTTAGGACTCAAATTGAACTCCTTTGAACCAACCTAAATTCAGTTGGTAACTACTGGGAAATTAGTCTAAATTAACGTATTGTCAGTGATCCGTCAAAAACAATTAATAGTGATTCACTGCATTATTTTGCGGGGGAAAATTGAGCACAATTGCAAATTTTTTCAAAAATGATAGCTGTATTTCCCTTTAGTGTTTACCTTAAACGTATTTAGAAAAGATATTCACCAAAGACACAGACATCTTTCCAGACAAGATGAAAGCCAATTTTAAAATGAGTGAAAGTTAATATGAATTCATATTTTCTTATTATCCTTGACACGCGTTCAACTACGCATAATAATTACTATTAAATTTATATGAGAAACTAACGAGAAGATGAGTAGGACAGTCACCATCCTGAGAGAGTTGCCATGTGGTGCAAGGCAACGTTGGGAACTGTTTGAAGATGGTCTTTTAAATTGTCTCAGTGCTGAGCTAAGGCTAGGTGCTGGCGGGAACGCCCGTTACAGCGTTAGGGTGTACCCTATCGTATCCACTTGTAAACTCAACAAACGCTAGTAACAAATAAGTGACCCGGTGGCCATTTTTAAATGGATTTCAATAAGGTAGCTTAGTGGGATCTTACGTGTAGTAACTTGAAATGGAGACGAAATATGAATTGGCAAAAAATTTGGGCGGTAAATAAATATTGGGTAATGTCGAAATCACAGCAACAATATGACCACATTCGTTTATTGGCAAAAAATAATCAATGGACGCCACAAAAGTCACAAGAGTTAGATAAAATTCTTGATTCACTCGGGTCAGTTTCACCAACAAGAAAAACGTTAGTAACGACTTATCAACATATCTGGGGATATTTCAAGAAGAAATGTACCGATGAAGAGTTACATCAATATCTGAAGCTTTTAGATGAGCTACAACCTGATAATGATAGTCTCGGTCCTTTCTTAGTTCAATTAACTGCCAAATACCAAATTGATTACCTCCAAAAATCTAGACTTATAATTGAGCTTAACGAAAGAGAAGGCCAATCAATTTCTAAGAATTAGACTTTTAATTCACCGGTTCCAATCAATTATGCCTTTGAAAAGAACGATTAGCGTTGCCCAACAATTCAGCCACTCCAAAATTGATTGCTAAAATTAGGACTAACCAAAGAAGTGTAATCAGAAATTGCTGGTTACTTGACTATCTTTCAGAATATTTGCACCAGAATCGAAAGAAGTATAGGCATAACTTCATGGACGCAAAAACGCCTCACCACTGGATTTGATTCCGGCGATGAGGCGTTTTTTAGTATGTGCTGTATTTGTATCTATAATCCAATGCGCTCTCAATCCTTGAAATATCAGCTGCATCAAATTCCTTTTTTGCCATCTGTACCGATGATAAGAAGTCTTTGTTTTTTTGGTAGATTGTAAAATTAATCCGAACGCTGTTCGGACAAAAAAGATCAGCTTCC
>NZ_JQCL01000021.1 GCF_001438845.1 Lactiplantibacillus xiangfangensis | reverse complement strand
CCTCGCAGGGAGCGATCCCCCAACTACTCTCGGCGCTAAGAAGCTTAACTTCTGTGTTCGACATGGGAACAGGTGTATCCTTCTCGCCATCGTCGCCACACTACTGAGAACTTGTGCCCTCAAAACTAGCTAATATCAAATATATCTCACATGAACCTGAACACCAATTACTTGGTTAAGTCCTCGACCGATTAGTATTAGTCCGCTTCATGCGTCACCGCACTGCCACTTCTAACCTATCTACCTGATCATCTTTCAGGGGTCTTACTTCCATAAAGGAATGGGAAATCTCATCTCGAGGTCTGTTTCACACTTAGATGCTTTCAGCGTTTATCAGATCCATACGTAGCTACCCAGCGATGCGCCTGGCGGCACAACTGGTACACCAGAGGTATGTCCATCCCGGTCCTCTCGTACTAAGGACAGATCCTCTCAAATTTCCTACGCCCGCGACGGATAGGGACCGAACTGTCTCACGACGTTCTGAACCCAGCTCGCGTACCGCTTTAATGGGCGAACAGCCCAACCCTTGGGACCGACTACAGCCCCAGGATGCGATGAGCCGACATCGAGGTGCCAAACCTCCCCGTCGATGTGGACTCTTGGGGGAGATAAGCCTGTTATCCCCAGGGTAGCTTTTATCCGTTGAGCGATGGCCCTTCCATACGGTACCACCGGATCACTAAGCCCGACTTTCGTCCCTGCTCGACCTGTCTGTCTCGCAGTCAAGCTCCCTTGTGCCTTTACACTCTGCGAATGATTTCCAACCATTCTGAGGGAACCTTTGGGCGCCTCCGTTACTTTTTAGGAGGCGACCGCCCCAGTCAAACTGCCCACCTGACACTGTCTCCCACCACGATTAGTGGTGCGGGTTAGAGTGGTCATACAGCGAGGGTAGTATCCCACCAACGCCTCCACCGAAACTAGCGTTCCGGTTTCTATGGCTCCTACCTATCCTGTACAAGCTGTACAAACACTCAATATCAAGCTACAGTAAAGCTCCATGGGGTCTTTCCGTCCTGTCGCGGGTAGTCCGCATCTTCACGGACAATATAATTTCACCGAGTCTCTCGTTGAGACAGTGCCCAGATCGTTACGCCTTTCGTGCGGGTCGGAACTTACCCGACAAGGAATTTCGCTACCTTAGGACCGTTATAGTTACGGCCGCCGTTTACTGGGGCTTCAATTCTGAGCTTCGCCGAAGCTAACCCATCCTTTTAACCTTCCAGCACCGGGCAGGCGTCAGCCCCTATACGTCATCTTACGATTTTGCAGAGACCTGTGTTTTTGATAAACAGTCGCCTGGGCCTATTCACTGCGGCTGATCTTGCGATCAGCACCCCTTCTCCCGAAGTTACGGGGTCATTTTGCCGAGTTCCTTAACGAGAGTTCACTCGCTCACCTTAGGATTCTCTCCTCGACTACCTGTGTTGGTTTGCGGTACGGGTAGTTAAATACTCACTAGAAGCTTTTCTCGGCAGTGTGACATCAGACGCTTCGCTACTAAATTTCGCTCCCCATCGCAACTTGTCCTTAAAGTGAAAAGCATTTGACTCTTCACAAGACTTGTTGTTTGGACATTCTAATCCAACAGAATGCACATCTTAGCCTACTGCGTCCCTCCATCGTTCAAACGCATTTAACTAGTACAGGAATCTCAACCTGTTATCCATCGTCTACGCCTCTCGGCCTCGACTTAGGTCCCGACTAACCCTGGGAGGACGAGCCTTCCCCAGGAAACCTTAGTCATTCGGTGGATAGGATTCTCACCTATCTTTCGCTACTCATACCGGCATTCTCACTTCTAAGCGCTCCACAAGTCCTTACGATCTTGCTTCACCGCCCTTAGAACGCTCTCCTATCACGCGACCTAATGGTCGCATCCACGGTTTCGGTAGTATGCTTAGCCCCGGTACATTTTCGGCGCAGGATCACTCGACTAGTGAGCTATTACGCACTCTTTAAATGGTGGCTGCTTCTGAGCCAACATCCTAGTTGTCTATGCAACTCCACATCCTTTTCCACTTAGCATACATTTAGGGACCTTAACTGGTGGTCTGGGCTGTTCCCCTTTCGACGGTGGATCTTATCACTCATCGTCTGACTCCCGGATATGAATCAATGGCATTCGGAGTTTATCTGAATTCAGTAACCCAAGACGGGCCCCTAGTCCAAATAGTGCTCTACCTCCATGATCCTTAATCCGAGGCTAGCCCTAAAGCTATTTCGGAGAGAACCAGCTATCTCCAAGTTCGTTTGGAATTTCACCGCTATCCACACCTCATCCCAGCAATTTTCAACTTACACGGGTTCGGTCCTCCAGTGCGTTTTACCGCACCTTCAACCTGGACATGGATAGGTCACCTGGTTTCGGGTCTACAACCTCGTACTAAAAACGCCCATTTCAGACTCGCTTTCGCTACGGCTCCGACTTTTAAGTCTTAACCTTGCACGGGATCATAACTCGCCGGTTCATTCTACAAAAGGCACGCCATCACGCATTAACGCGCTCTGACTTATTGTAGGCACATGGTTTCAGGAACTATTTCACTCCCCTTCCGGGGTGCTTTTCACCTTTCCCTCACGGTACTGGTTCACTATCGGTCACTAGGTAGTATTTAGCCTTGGGAGATGGTCCTCCCGGATTCCGACGGAATTTCACGTGTTCCGCCGTACTCAGGATACTGAACTGAGGGAGCTTGATTTAATCTACTGGGCTATCACCATCTATGGCGGATTTTCCCAAATCCTTCGACTATCAAACTCTTTGGTAACTCAAATGTTCAGTCCTACAACCCCAAAGTGCAAGCAC
>NZ_JQCL01000020.1 GCF_001438845.1 Lactiplantibacillus xiangfangensis | reverse complement strand
GCTTTACCGGTAGAATTAAGTGAATCCGAACAGAAAGAATTACTGACAAAATATGTGCAAGAAAATTTTGTCGATCAAGGTATGGTAGCTGACGTAGCAATTCATCGCGATCACCCAGACAATCCGCATGCACATGTGATGTTAACCAATCGCCCATTTAACCCCGATGGTAGTTGGGGATTAAAAGCAAAGACGCAGTACATTAAAGATGAAAATGGCAAGCAACTTTTAACCAAAAGCGGGTTTCCAAAACAAAGAAAAATTTGGTTGGTTGATTGGGACAAAAAGGAAAAAATTAATGAGTGGCGGCATAATTGGGCAACAAGTGTTAATCAGTCTTTAGCACAAAAAAATATTCCGGATCGGATTAGTGAAAAATCGTTTGTCGATCAAGGGATTCAAGAGACACCTACCCAACACGAAGGCATTAACAGCCAAAGAAAAAATCGAAAAGTATTTAATCAACAAGTTAGAGCGCAAAGAAACGCTCAAGCTAAATATCATAATCTTGACGAAAAGATAAGAAATCATGAACATTTTGACGCGTTAACTGACGAGCTATCGTTCTCTGAAAAACACACAATTAGTCATCTAAGTCAGCAATTGAAAGCCTATGTCGATTTAGAACATTTAGATGATAAACAGCGCATGCTGTTTAATTGGAAAAACAGCTTATTAATTAAACATGCTGTTGGTGAAGATGTAACCAAACAACTACTGACCATTGACCAGCAAACGACATCACTAGAACAAGCTAATCAGTTGTTAAATAAAGTGGTGGAACGAGCAACGAAAAAGCTTTATCCGGAACTTGATTTTGAACAGACAACCGCCGCTGAACGACGGGAACTGATTAAAGAAACTAATAGCGAACAAACAATTTTCAAAGGTAGCGAATTAGCAGAACGGTTAGCGGATATTCGAAACGACTTACTGACCCAGCAATTATTGACGTTTACCAAGCGGCCGTATACCAGCTGGCAGTTAGTTAATCAGCAGGCCCAAACAATTGAGAAGCAATTAACCACGGTACTAGCCAAACATGGTCACCAGTTAGACGATTTGAAGCATACTGATCGGGGCATGCTAGCTGTTTATGAACCTAACGAACTCGAATTCATTTCTAAAGCGGTCAAAGATTTACGGGTCATGCGGGAAGTTAAAGCCGTGGTGCAAACCCAATACGACAGCATTCTAACGACTGCTTTTCCGGACAGTGACCTGGATAAGCTAGAGACGATTGATAAGGAGCAAATCTATACCGCTGTGGTTTACTATGACCCAGAATTAAAGCCATTAAGCGCCGATGATCTTAGTCAATTACAACAGCAGCCACCGGTAGTCTTTACTAGTCAGCAACACCAAGCCGGTTTGAATTACCTGTTAGGTAAAATTGAATTAAAAGATATTCAGAACCACCGATTACAACGGGTCTTAAAACATGATGGCACCCGGCAACTGTTTATCGGCGAATGTGGCCAAGATCCTAAGTTGGATCACAAACAAATTGAAATGGTGCAAGCCCGTTTGAAACAACAGACAACACGGTTTGATCAATATAAGCAAGACCAAATTAAGGACTATCAGGCCATTAATTATTACCCAACTAGCCCGAAAAACTACCTGACTAATATTTTGGACGAAGCCTTAATAACCATTTTATATGCGAAGAACACGGACTATCTAAGAAAGCAGCAACTACGTGGACTAAAGGAGACTGAGTGGGAAATGACGAAAAAGCAACGGCAACACCAAACTCGAAACCGGCATGAAGATGGGGGCATGCACTTGTAATCACAAAATTAGCGACTGGTTAATTGGTATGAATGGTAGCCCATAATGTATTTTATATTGATAAAAATTTGGTACGTAGAGCGTGCTCGATTAGTTACCTATAGCTGCCAGCCTTGTGTATGGTCTATCAAAGAGACCAGGCAATCAAAAACTTTAAGCCGGAACCCTATTTTGAACTAAATGCGGAAATT
>NZ_JQCL01000019.1 GCF_001438845.1 Lactiplantibacillus xiangfangensis | reverse complement strand
CACCGCTTGCGGTGTAAAATGGGCGGACGAAGGAGGTAGTTTTCTACTACACCACACAGCCAGCGACAGGTGCAAAGAACTCGCGTTTGGTTTACTGAATAGTTCCACATCCTGCTGACTCGGATGGAGTTATTACAAAAGGGATGCAACAAAATAAAAACGGCCTAACACCAGTCATGTCACCAGTGTTAGGCCATTTTTCAGTGTTGTCAGGCGTGTTTTGAGCCATCGTTCAGGGATGAACCCGTAGAAGTACCCGAACTAGTCTCTGAAATTGACGTACTTTTTTCATCGTTCGCTACATCATTCGCAATTTTCGTGATTTGCTTTGCTTCATCATCCGTTGATGGTAAATTTACAAATTGAACATTAGTAACCACACCTAGCATCCCTAGCATGATTAAAATAATATCAATCAGTAAAATAATTGTTCCCCAATCACCCGTAAACTTGATGTGGAAAATAGAAAGCAGTAATTGAATAGCAATAATTGCCAGTGAAATAAACGCCGCAAGTAATTTGCCATTTAAGGTGCCATCTGGATTTTTTAAAGTACTCTTTTTCATAATTGTGAATCTCCCTTTTTAAATAGCGTTTTGATATCTTCATCGTGTCTGATCAAACGCGCTTCATGGTCTCGCAGCATTTCTGAATGTTGCTTTAATAACTCATCAGTAATTTTGGCTGTCTTTTCGCGGTCCACATTCATGTCACTTATCTTAGATGACAAAATGCTGATCTGTGCATTTAGTGGTGAGACAATGATTGTCTTGATTAACCATGAAAGTGCAGCGATAAACATTCCAATGATTGAAAATAAAGTTAGCCATTCAGTAAATGAGTATCCCATGATGTAATGTGGTGGTACTAAATATTGATGTGTCATCATTCCAATTACAGCCATTTCAAACTTAGAAAGCACATTACCGCACCACCAATCGCTGACTAGGATAGATAGTGGTGTAAATTGACTTCCCATTCTGGCTAGCTAATGTAGTCATACTTAGGCCGTTGCGTTGCGCGATTGTCCACCAGCTGTCGCCAGACTTAACTGTGTAATACGTATGGCTAACCAGCCGATCAGTAACTCGCTTCCCATAGGCTGTCCCGTTGGTGACACCTAGCTTGATAAAGCCATACAGTCCATTTGAACGGGTATAACGTGCCCATACATAGTTGTGTTCAATGATGACTGCATTGTAAGTCACGCTTTCACCCTTGTAGTAGGTAGCCACTTGGCTAACTTTGTCGCTATCCGTGTATCGTACGGCCAGAGTACGGCTAGGATAGAACACCCCTCGTTGGCTGTATTTAACGACCTTAAAGGTGGCCTTCCTAGTTGCCTGTTTATGAGCCTTCTTAACATTGGTCTGTGCTTTAGCCTTGCTAGCAGTCGTATAGCCCGACTTAGTAATGCCTGTTAAATCAACATTGCCATCTAATCCACCAGCACGGTAGGTAGAAGTGAACTGCCACATTGCAACACCGTTCATAGTTGGGAAAGTTCCCCAATATGGTGTGCTACGGACACTATAATCAGGATAAGCCGCAATCCAAAGACATGTACCAAACCGTTGTACAATCCGTTTATAGTCAACATGTGCCAATGTGTATGGCTTATAGCTGTAATACATCGGTGTATACCCAGCGTCCTTAATCAGCTTCATCTGGGCTAGAATGGCATTAGTGTTGGCTGTAACACTATTAGAAGCACCATCCTCATAGTCCAGTGCGACAATACTACCCTTGGGCGTCCTAATCCGTGGCAAGTAATATGCCATCATTGCCTTGGCGTTGATTATATTGCCACCAACACCGTCCCATAAATAGGTGTGCACTCGTTTACCAGCCTGTTGAGCTGATTTAACTTGGCTGTCATACGTGGTCTGAGGGATATTAGTACCGCCATAAAAGCCGCCCGCCTGTGATAGTACAAACTTATCGGTGCTATAGCCGAATGTCCCACTATTGCCGTTATACTTAGACCAATCAACCCCCTGTTCACGACTAGTTGAAGCCTGACTGGTAACATTGACCATTAAAAAGGCCATAAAAATGGCGCCCATCGTTAAGATGAGTGCCTTTAACTTGTGTTTATTCAATTGTCTGCCTCCTATTTTAATGTGTCTTCCGGTGCAGATGTCTGATTTACCTCTTGCTGCTGCGCTTGATCCGCTGCTGCCTGTGCGGCCTTGTAGGCTGTAATTGCATCAGATACCTGAGTAACCTGAGCTTGGGTAATCAGTGATTTTACTAGATAATTGCCAGCATATACAGTTGCTAAGTCCGATGGAATCAACCCGTTGTTAACACTGCTAATTAATCCTTCTGTTAAAAATTCGCTTAAATCAAAACTCATGACAATGCCCCCCCTAGCGCTACAATAGCAGCTTTTATTTTTGCGTAATCCGATTGCGTCAAAATGTCTGATGGATTAAGACACCAATCAGTAGCTACACTGCCTTTTTCTAGCTTTTCACTATTAAATACCATCGTCTGCGAATCCGACGGGTTATTTAATACCATATGCGCTACCACAAAAGCCGCATTTTCCGGAGCTACTGCTGTAGTTTTTCGCATGCCAATATCTTTACCAGTAACATTAGGAGAATTTGTAATCAAATTTTTACCGCTGTCGAAAAACTTGATTTCTGGGTAGCAATCATATGTCGTACTTTTAACGATTGCAGAATACGTATAACTTGCCCCCGGAGTGCATGGAATTGATACGTTTGTGCCATTGCTTGACTGGCTTCTGAGTACCCACCCAGAACCGGACGCAGTATAGTTTTGTGCATTGCTTGTTCCTGTTAATAGATTAGTCCCAACAGCACTGTTTTGCACCTGCGTTTGTAAACTCTGAAATGCAGGTGCATTAATT
Organism: Lactiplantibacillus xiangfangensis; assembly: GCF_001438845.1. Classification (GTDB taxonomy): domain Bacteria; phylum Bacillota; class Bacilli; order Lactobacillales; family Lactobacillaceae; genus Lactiplantibacillus; species Lactiplantibacillus xiangfangensis. Next base: position 35,529 of record NZ_JQCL01000019.1, on the reverse strand, counting down.
AATCCAGCGTTATCAACAGTCCCTGTATCACCTTTATCACCTTTATCACCTTTAAGGCCTTGTGGACCAGTTGCACCTGTGTCGCCTTTGTCACCCTTGTCACCTTTATCACCCTTAATCGTGCTTGCGACTTTATTCAGTTCTTTCACAAAGTCATCAAAAGTAATGGTGGTAATTGTGCTACCATTAGTGCTCTGAATGTTATTGGTAATGGTGAAACCAGTTGACCCATCACTAGGGTAGATTGACGTCCCGGTAGGATCAACCACCCATACTTCAATGGCATAGCTACCAGCGGTTAGGCTAGTCATTAAGTCAGCATTAAAGTTAACGGTAACTTGACCAGTCGTTGGGTCTGTTAAGCTAGCTGGGTCAACTGTGGCCGATTTAAGATAACCACTATCATTGCCCAATTTAACGGTAATTGAAGTGGCGTTAGTTAAGTCAGTGGCCACATTATCATTACCACATACTAGCGTGAAGCTAGTGGTAGTATCACCGATTTTAACCGTCTGTGGTGAAGTATCAGCAAAACTAAGCGTTTTTGCCATCTTTAGGCGCCTCCTTTTCAGCCAACTTGGCATTTAGCTGGTCAATTTGCACTTGAGCCATCGCTAGTTGCTGGTCTTTAACGGCAATTGCTTGGGCATAGTTACTCGTTAGCTTGTTAATTAAAGCTTGTGCATCAATATTCATAATTTAAGCCTCCTTTGTATCTGCCGTGTCAGTATTCACACCGTTCTCACTGTCAGTTGTAGTTAGATATGGTGTAATATCACTAACAATTTTATTCATACAAGCACTGTACAGACCCATATTTGGATCTTCGATTGTTCCTTCACGCATAGCTGCTAAATAGGTTCCATTGTCCAAAACCACGTAACCATCCATGTTGTCCTGGGTAACCGGAAAAGCAAACGTATAATATACACTCGTGCCGTCCCCATTACGATTCTTTTCAACTCGTGTAATTTGCAAATTATCAGCCATTATTTGTTTCCTCCGTAATTTCAAGTTTTCTCAAGCGAATCTGCATTTGTTCATTCTCACGCTGCAATGCCTTAACTGCCGACCAGCCATAGAATAGTGATCTAGTTGTGTCAATTCCAGAACCGTCAAAAGCGGTAATTTCCTGTCGCGTGTAATAAGCTTTTTTATCATTCACATCGTCAAGAATCGGTCCCATATGTTGCCCGTCCGTGTTTCCTTCAGCTTTGTATTTGTACGTAGCCAGGTCAGTATTTGCAACTACACTACCTTTATCATCGTATGGAATAACTTCCTTCTTTAGAGATGCTAAACTGGGCATATCATAACCTGCTGCCTTTACCCGGACAAAATTACCTGTATTACCGTAACCACTTTGGAAACCAATCAAAGATCCATCAACTGAGTTAATCGTGTGGGCTGACTGTCCAATCCGAATCTGATTAAATTGACCCCATGTTGTCGATGCGTTAACCCCACCTTTGATTTCGATGCCTTGGTCCGCAATATGGATACCGTTAGAGTTAATAACCACCAAGTCATTTAGGCTTCCGGTGGAAAGTGAAATCAGATCAGCGTCCATATATGTACGCCCACCGGTTGCACTGGTGAACTTAATATATGAAGCGGCAAGTGTGCTTTGAACATTACCCACATTCTGAGTCGCACCATCAATTGTTCTTGAACCGTTTGAGTTTGCAACGATATAACCGCTACCTATTTTTAAAGTACCCGTGTTAAGTTTCCAAGCATGATAATGATTGTTGGAATCTTGATCAACCCCATCATAGGTAGTTGTTAAAGTTCCGTTATTATCTAAGATTACTTGACCAGCAGATAAGATATTACCGGTATCGGATGTATAGCCTTGATATCTATCACTTTGAGTTAGCATCGGTTGGCTAAACGCTGCGTGGCCTTGTCCATTAGAGAGCCAATATTGAACACTTACTGTAGCTGAGCCAGCGGGCGGGGTTACACCGTTAATCGTAAACAGTTGCCAATCATGGAATCGACCAGTTGCATAGTACCTATACCCACCAAATCCAGGCAAGCGATTACCATTTGAATCATTAAAGGCAAGTGTAAATTGGTAAGCCGCACCGGCCTGTGAACCCCAATCAATGAACCAGGCTGAGGCACTGTACTTATGACTGTTGGAATTGGTAAAAGGTACTTTTTTTGATTCTCCGAACACGTTCCACACACCGGCACCCGCCGTTGAATTTATTCCAATTCCTGGTGTTCCGTTGTGCGCTGATGTTGTTGTTACATACCCACCGTTAGTTATATTCCATCCCGCTCCGTTAGCCATTAGTTCAGAGTTGTAAACGAAGTTCTTGTTTCCAATCAATGACAACGAAGTGGCCGTAACGTTACCCTTATCATCTACGGTAAATGTACCGTTTGCAGTACTGAAGGTGTTCGCAACGATGTCAACTCCTTTGATGGTGCCGGCCGTAACCGTCCCCATATTTGCAGATAAAGCAGACAAAGAACCCACGTCTAGGTGACTAGCGCCGATTTTTCCGGCGGTAATGTTAGACGCGTTCAAGTTTTTAACATTAATCAAATTTGCGTCGATTGTCCCGGCGCTTAGTTTATTAGCACTCAATTCGCTGATTTTAGCGGTGTTGATTGACGCATCTTTAATTTGCGCGTTGCCTATAACCGCGTTACTTAAAACTGTTTCGGCAGGGGTATACATTACTTCTTTCGAGGAATTGGACAAAATGAAATTTTTAATCGTGACTTTACCAACACTTACATGCTGGTTTACGTGTAATCTAACCGACGTTGTGTTGTTTTGAATAGGGTACCAATATATTAGTCCCGAATAGTGTCCAGAAAGTTGATTAGTTACTGAAATATCGGTTTCGCCGTTGTTTGAATCGACAAAAATGTCGTGCCAAAGGGGTGTCCCGGCACTCAAATATTGAACCTGATTAAGTCGCCATGCTCCCGCCTTTTCAGTAGACCAATCGAAACTAACCCACACTGGATCACTCAAAGTTAAAACGTCTTGGTCTAGAAAAATATCGGTAGAATTATTAGTGTCGACAAAGCCCGGCCCCGTCATTAACGCTAAATTTCGGTTACTGATTTTAAGTTTGTCATACGCATTACTGGCGTCCTTGCCGGCTTGTATGGCAGTAGTAGCGGCGGCACTGGCTTGATTACCTTTAACTACTGCTTGCGACGCTACGATTTCAGCGTTTGACGCGACTTGACTAGCAACCGCGACGTCTGATTTTGCGTTTGCTATATCCTTATCAAAAGACGATTGAAGCGCGTCCTGAATCAATGCCATTTTGTTATTAAAGTTGGCTAAAGCCTCCGCATATTTGTCGCGGTCTATATCACTTGCCTTGTCACCGGTGCCGATAACCGTCCCCATGAAGGTGTTCAAGGTTGCATAAGAAGATTCTAGCTCCTTAGTATCAATACCAGCATCTTTGGCACGGGCTAAAAGGACGTTGTAGCGCGACGTTTCCCCAGCAAATCGTGCTGTAGTACCTTGTTTTTCGATGACTGACATCATATTAGGATCATACAAGTTTTTCACATCTTGATCAGTAGACTTAGCCTGATCTGTAACTGCGTTAATTCTGATGCCATCATCCGATAAAGTGACTTGAACCGGATTTGATTCTGTCATTTCATCACACCTTCTTTCTATTCTTCATCTGTCTCAATGATTTCCGTATTGATTTCAGTTGCTGTGGGGCGTACTTTAATCGGAATTGTGAATACTCGTTCCGTTTCTGTTCCCGCAGCGTTCATACAATTGAAGGTCACTAAAAGCTTCCTGTTGCCTTGTCCGTCGTAAAGCACATTACAAGTTTCTGGTTCTTGGGCGTCATCAGTCATTTTCAAATCCATATCAAGTAAGTAATTCATCGCGAACTCTTGTCCTTTATGGACTACATTAATGCCGTAAACCATACGTGAATCATGCATATCCACATTTCCGGACTGCCAGTAAACGTATGGAAAATCCAAAACCTGGGATTGATAGGTCTGCTTCCCTTTTCCAATTTCAAAGCCATAATTGGTAATATTGAACGAATACAAAACGTCATAGTTTCCAGATTGAATGGCTGCCAGTTTCAAAATATCTTGATGGCCATCTGGATAACCGCATAATACATAACCGTGTTTGATATCAGCATTCACAAAACATTTTTTCCCGGTGTCATAGTATTTAGATACTCTACTATCGCTTGGCGTGATTATTGCTCCAGCTACATAGGGAAAGCGACTGATGGCATAGCTTTCACTGCTCATATCAATGCATGTTGATGCCCAAATATAGGTGCCGCTACTTGTTTCTTCAATGGAGAAACTCGCGCCGTGACCACCATTTGTAATCTTCATCATGCTTACGGTCGAAAAGTCCGCATTATGAAGGACGTACAAGGTATCCTTGGTTGTTTTTTTGTTAATGGCACGCGACGTAATATACTGTCCATTGCTTAGCTTGCACATATATTGGACGGCATTCATGGTGCCAACCGTTGTATTTATTGGGTTAAAGTCTCCCAAATGAGTAATTTCAGTTGTATCTAGGCTAACCTCTGGCGAATCTTGAATGTATCCAGTTTCGATGGTTCCGTGCAACGTACCAACAGCAGACCGCGGTGCATTAATCAAATACCCGGTTGCCTTATATCCAGGATCAACAGTGCCATCCGTGTTGTAACGACGCCAGATAAAACCTTTGCTATCAATATACGAACTGATATTAGTTCCAGATTCCCAAGCACCTAAAATAACCCGCTTAGTTTGGCCCGCATCATTAAAGTTCACACCATCAGGAGTTGATGCGACCGGACGAACTGAACTGGCATCAGTTCGTGCTTTATCTAGCGCTGACAATAAGGCATTCTGATATCCCGTTAACCAGGCAGGCGTACTAGCAATAACGGTCACGTATTCACCAAAACCAACAGTATTCCCATAAGGGTTCGCAAAGCTCATTGTCCGTTGAATGGCTCGTCCCTGTGCATCTAAAACGGGCTTAATCAATTCGTCTTTAAAACGAATTGTGGCACCTAGGGGCGGGTTGAAATCAGGCGTAACCGCAACTTCGTAGTAGCTCCGCGGGTGGTTATAAAGTTTCATAATCTCCTGAGCCCAAGCCTTCAATCCGGCCGGATGTTCAATTGAATTGGCGGTAATTACGCCTTCATAATACATTCCCAGTTGCCAGTCAGGATTATATTCACGGTTAGCATCTTCATCGACAATGTACGCTTTTCCGCCATTAGCCTTCGCAATCGTGCTGCCATTATGACCATACGGAATTAGCTTCGTAATGGGATTAAAGACCGTCGTCCGCTTAATGCTAGTCATGTTTCGGCCAAAAATGGCTTCATTGTAAACAACATTTACATTTAGCTGATCAACCACTTCACATGTTTTACTAAGAATATTTCCCTGACTATCAATTTCAACGTACGCATCAATTTCAACGTTATAAGTCTGCAGCAACGTTTGTAGTAATGTGCTAGCCTTGCTTTTTCCGTCAATGCTAAAAGAACTAACCATAGTGTTATTAGTATTAAACTTGAGCGTCCAGCCCGTGCTACTGAACACTTCTTTGAACGCATCCTGAATGCTCGTGCTAGTCGTCGGCATGGCTATCGGGTAATGGTGCGCCAAAGTGTACAGCATTAAGTTCGTTAGATTTAGCGTTGTAATATGCTTTACAGCTCCCGTATTCGCCTCATCAGTACTGTAAATCCGCATCACGTACCAGTGACCGGCCACAGCGTCATAGTAGGCTAAGTTATTGCCAGCAATTGCTTTATCACTGTCAGGCTGACCCTGCAAGACGTCCACGGAGCCACTGTGGTCAAACTTTTTGGATTGCGCATTAAGGTTAATAGTTCCACTAAAATTATCTTGAGTCCCCACATTAACGTCATCATCATAGCTAGTGCTGGTGTTATCACTATCCGCTAACTGAATCTTGATACTATCATTTGAAAACTGGGTGGCACCATCAATAGTCAGTGTTCCAACTCGTTTTAAATTTTTATCAAGAATCAAATACTGATTTGTTAAAGACAATTGTCATCCCCCTTTCTATGTAAAAAGAGGCTGCCCACTAAGGCACCCTCTAAACTCATAGTATGCGTGGTAAATATTTAAGTGTAATCTGAGCATCACTTAAGTCGCCAACCATCGTTAAATTATTCACACCGGGGCGTAATTTAGGATAATCAGTACTCCATACTGGTGAGACTAACCGGCCGTTAACGGTAGTTGTGTCCGTTTCACAATCCATCACGATTTCTTCACCCGCGTTTGCAATGAAGGTCGGCTGGGAAGCTTCTGGCTCGGTATGCTGCCAAATTTGGATACCAGTAATCGTCATGTATGGATCCTTATACTTAATTTTGCTGATGTCTTCAGTAATTGGCCGCTTTAAAAAAACGGCACCGACGCCACCAAGCGCCGTCGTGTACTTGCCTGCTGTGTCTACATACTTTCCTTTTACAACTAAATGGTTGGTTGTATCTTTGTAGGGCTGTCCAGTTTTAGTGTTGTACTGCGTTAAGGACCATATGAAAACATTACCCTTCTTTGTAATATCTAATACAATCCAAGCAGAGGTTAAAGCTGATTTTTCCTCCTTATTGACGACATTTACATATTGTTTCTTTTTCTCTTTGATGGTCTTCTTAACGACTTTACCTTTTTTATTCTTTGATTTCTTTACAACGGTTTTAGTTTTAGTCCCCGTTTTCACCTTGAACTTTTGTGGCGTAGGATGGTTAAACGAACCAGTGGGACCATAGTCATGATAAAGATTATGATGAGTGCCATCACCCTTGGCTAATTTGCTACCAGGTTCACACAGCTGTAAACGTAGTAGCGGGCGCGCACCCTTGCTAATATCTACGAACCCAAACCGTAAAATAGTATTACCGTTAGCATCTAGAAACAAGATTTCACAACGCCCCATTGCGCGGCCATTATGTGTACCAGAATACTTAATATGGTGTAAACCCGCACGCACCCGCCAGTCAGTTAACGCATTCGTAAGGCCGGTATACCGATAAGCCGGACCATACGAAGTATCCCCAAGTTTTGTCGGCATCTTGCCAAAGTCTTTGACCATCATAGCGGTGCTCTTACTACTAATTTCGCAGCTACCTTGATAGACATTACTACCGCTGGTTTGCATTCCGGAAACAGCTGTTGAATCATTTGTCCACATCGCCATTGTCGCAATGGGGTCATCAACTACTCTGACATCCGGTTGTACGGCATCAGCTTGGTCCTCATCCGTTTCCGGTCCTAGCCCAAATATTCCACCATTCAGGGAAAAACCGATATACTTCAGATCACGTTTTGCGACTGCTTGGATGACTGGCTCTGTTCTAGCCGTCCCACCAACGGTAATCGTGTTCAATCCTTCTTTAAGTGGCGTTTCGACTTGCGGCTTAGTTGCCCGCGGGTCTGATTGAACAAAAGTAATTGTTAACGTTGCGTCAAACATCCCGGTATTAATCGGGGAAGGGTCACTGATTGCTGTAATATGCCCCCAGTATGTGACATCAGGTTCAAATCCAAATACTAGCGGGTATTCTTCGCCATTCTTATCTGGATCGTCACTCAGTAATAATCCGGCCAGATTATGCATCACCTGATTAAAAAGTCTTTGATTATCAGCACAATAGACGGTAACCGGAATATTGATTGTCCGTCCTGTGTAGTCCGTCCCCAGAAACTGTGTCCCATACTTTGCGGGAATGTCAGTTGTTTGCTCTGCCATTGCGGGTGCACTCGGAAGGATTACATTCCCCATCTCTACCTGCAATGTTTCGCGGCTGTTCAATCCTGCATACTCAAAATCATCGTATTCTAGCGTCACATTTATTACCTCCTTATTAAAATTTACCTATGTAAAAAGCGCCCCTAGTTAAGAGACGCCTATTTTTCATTTAGTAACCCATCATCTGGCTGTATTGTGCTTTAGCTAAATTGTCTGCTTTGACAGCATTCACAACATCACTTTTTGCAACAATCGCATTGACGTTACCTTGACCAGCCAACAATGCCGTCACTAATTTAATTAGTTTATCCAATTTACCGTCATTGCCACCAACACCAGCAACCTGATTTTCATCACGATTGCCATTAACGATTGAGCTAGCCTGTTTAATCAACTGGTTAGCTCGGGTCTTTAGCGTGAGTGGAATTACCATTTCTGGCCGGTTCTTCTCAGCAACTTCAATTAGTTGATTGGTGCTGACAAGACCGCCGTTCGCAAAGCGCTTGTGACCTTGAGGACCACTGTGCAGCCAATCGTACTTAGCGTGATTCCAAATTGACGTATTGCCGGTAGCGTTTAAATAATCAGAATTATTCAAAAATGCCAAGACCTGGTCAAAACTTGACCGAAAATTATGATGGCCTGGGAACGCAAAAGCGTCAAATGTCGTCTTAGTAAACTGTAATGGCCCGCCAGCGGGATTGCCGTTTTTAGAGTTAACGTCTGAGATTGTTTGCGTAATATTGCGGTTACCACTTTCAGAGTCAGCCGTTTTAATGATAGCCGATTGCATTTTAGACCAGTATCGGCGTGGCACCTTTGCCATGCCTAGCGCCCGATTAATCATGCTGTGGGTGATTGCGCCACCCTCAATTGAACCGCTGCCATCATCACCAAACATGTCAGCAAGTTTACTGATGAACGACCAAAAGCCACCGCCAACTTGATTCTTGATTGTGCCTAACAAGCCTTTAGACTTCGGCTCTGATTTGCTTGAGCTACCACCACCAGACGACAGTCCAGGAACACGTCCGTAGCCAGCAAATGAACCATAGCCACCGCCATGAACGCTGCTAATTCCCATACCATCCTTCTCGTTTTCAGCACTATAAAATTTTCCGTTACCCGTATAAACACCAACGTGTTCGCTACCGCCGGGGCCAAAGAATACCAAGTCACCAGGCTTCGGGTCAGAGACGTGCTTAGATGCCCGATATTGCTCACCAGAAGTACGTGGAAAACTGATACCCATCTTCTTTAGCGTATACTCAACCAATCCGGAACAATCGAATGCACTAGGACCCGCAGCACCCCAAACATACTTATTGGTAGCGCCATACTTTTCCATTGCATTTACTAATCCTGAATCCGATCCAGTACCTCCATCTAGTTTACTTGATACAGCACCCCATAAAGTACTCCACCAAGTCTTGGCTTGCTTTGTCGTGTCCTTAAACAGGCCTTCCCCAATATCAGTCATAACGCCCTTGGTCTTGCCATTAGTCCACTTAAAAAGGCCTTCTAACGACTTAACCGGGTGCGCAATGACATTCTCAGCGGTTTTGAAGTACTTTTCCAGCCCTTTTACCTTATTACCGACCCAGTCAACTGCACCGCCTACCGTTGAGGAGACACTGTGCATGATAGAACCAAAGAAGCCAGTCCCATTTGCAAACCTCGTCACACCTTGCATTGCCATAATGTTCTTTGCTTCTGAGGCGTTAAAAACTTCATCCCCAGCCTCCAACATCATTTCAGTGTTAACACCTTGAACGACCCCGGCACGACCGTCACGTTTCATGAGGATTTCTTTATTACCAGTCTCTGGGGAATCATGACCATCATTTAAAACGGCAAGCGTTGGCTTGGTGATGGGCTTACGCATGCCAGAAAAGAAACCAGTCCCAGTTGCTAGTTTAACGTGGTTCAACGGCTTTATAGTTTGACTTTTACCACCAAACGTATGAATTACAGCATCGACTGCTTTAATACCGCCGTTGACAATATCGAGCGTACCATTCATCCCGCCTTGTGCAGCTTGCTTTAATCCTTTCCACATATCCGAAAAGATACTTGAAACACCTTTGCCAAGGCCACGCCAGCCACCTTTGAACATCTTCTTAAAGTCATCGAGCCACTTGCCCATAGAAGTCCCGAATACTTTAGTATGCTTTAGGTCTTTATTCCAATAGGAATGTAGGTTTGACCGCATATCATTCCAATGTTTATCCCAGTTATGTGACCAGGACTTTTTAAATGAGCTAAAATGCGACCCCATCGATGAAAAGAAGTTCTTAGTGTTTTTGACTGAATCCTTCCAGCCATTATGCAGTTTCTTAGTCATAGCGGACCAGTGCGAACTCCAACTCTTAGAAAATTTCTTTTTCCATGAGTTAAACGCATCAGACATCGTTGCAAACCACTTGCCAAACTTAGACTTACTAAAGGCTTTGCCGGCAGACTTAATCTGCTTATCCATCGCCTTTTTAAGTCCCATTTTCTTAACGTCTTTGCTAAATCCCTTAGCCCACTTTTGGACGTTCTTACCAGTCTTCGTATCTTTTAAGAACCAAGCTGACAAACCAGCGAACGGGCTAACAATGCCTGCCAAGATTTCCTTTTTATGCTTAGAAACAAATTTACCGGCACCTTTACCCCACTTACTGATGGTTGAGCCCACCTTTGATAATTTCTTACCGATGGTTTTTTCCCAACCATACTTACCAGTAAATAATTTGCTCATCGCATGGCCTACGCCATTTACAGCATCCCGAAATGGCTTGAAATGCTTGTAGGCCTCATAAATCCCAGTACCCAGTGCCGCTAATCCAGCAACAGCAAGCACAACCCAACCGAATGGGTTAACTGCTTCCATTGCCGTTTGAATGGCAAAACTGGCTTTTTCAGCTAATGTTGCTCCCTTGGTAACCTCAGTAAATAGCTTCACATTTTTAATCATGGTAGACATGCCAGAAATTATTGCCTGTCCAGCCCATGTTGACTTCAAAACTGTACCAGCCTTCTGAACAGCACCAATAAACTTGATTACCTTAGTTGTCGCCCAAATTCCTGCTAGCACGCGACCAAAAGTTTGTAATCCTGACTTTTTCTTTGAAAGGTTCTCCAATCCCTTGGTTAAGGTACTGACATGCTTACTACTGGTTCCCATCTTTGATAATGGTGAGACGACAAATGAAATACCACTTGCAATTCCTTTGAAAAATCCGGTTCCAATCGAACCAAGAATCTTAGTGGTTGACCATAAATCTTTAAAGAATCCAATAATAGCGGGTGCATGTTTGGCAATTGCTTTAGAAGTACTAGTAACACCCTTGGCCAGGTTCTCCATAAATTTATTCATGCTGCGCGGAATAGATTTAACATTCATGGCTTTTTCAAAAGCTGTCGAAATAGTTGAGAATCCCTTAGATGCAGATGTCCCAACCTTAGTGAATTCCTTTTCAGTTTTCTTATCACTTACCCATTTAGACACCGATGTAAAAATATGATTTTGTACCTTACTAAAAGGGGCCACCAAATCACCAGATAGTTTTGAAAACTGGGATTTAATGGACCGTTCAGCGCCAAAAGCCGTTGCCATCATGTTCTCTGAAGCTTTTTTATACTTGTTACCAAGGCCATTCATAACGGCCTCTGCATCCTTAGCACTGATTTTTCCGGCACTCATCTGCTTGCGCAGATCAGACATATTAAGTTTAGTGTTTTTCTGTGCTTTACGTTCATAATCAAGCAATCGCTCACCAAACATCGGCAGTTGATCACTAATCATATTAAAGTCGCCTAATTGCATACGCCCAGAAGACATCATATGAGTAAAGTTAAGGCCAAGTCTTTGAACTTGGTCGCCAGACATCCCCAAAGTATCAGCCATGGTAAGTAATGACTTAGTTAAATGCTCGGTTGGTGCCTTCTTATCCAAAACGTGATAGAACTGTTGATCCAGTTCATTAACGAGATCATTAGATTGGCCAAATGCCGATGACATTTTATTAATTGATGTAACAAATCCAGTACCTTTTTTGGCACTACCGGTTAATGTTGTCCATGCGGCATTCATTTTTTGAGTTTCTTTATTGAATTCCAAACCGGCATGAATGATTCCAGCGCCAGCTTCTTTAACCAGATTCATCGCACTGCCCGCAGCATTAGCTAGACTGTTACCAATTGCACTTCCTAATGCGAAATGCTTAACGTTTTCAGTACTCTTACGTTCTTCACTGTTTAATAACCCGAGTTTATGACGTGCACTATCCATCGCTTTAGCAAACGGACTGGCACTGGCCTTACGCATTGAGTCTTCAAGCGAGTTAGTCTCACCTTTTAATTTAGCAAGCGATGTGGCTGTTTCGTTGACACGCAACTGCTGACGCTTATACGCCTCGCTAGACTTACCGCTTGAACTGGCCAACTTTGACAATTCTGATTCTTGAATCTTAAATTGTTTTGAAAGGTTGCTAACAGAACCTTCATAGCCCTTCAACTTCTGCTTATTTGCTTCGGCAGTCTTGCCCTCCGCCATCAAGCGGGTCACAAAAGATTCACTCAGCTTAGAGCTTTGCTGATAATTGTGCTGCAGTTCAGATAAACCGCTTGCGTAGTATTTAAGACTATTTTTAGCCTTGTCCTGCTGCTGAGTATATGATGATAACTTACGCTCAGCGTTACTAATTTCAGTGCCCAGTTTGGCATTAGCTTCAATACCCTTTTGAGTAGTCAGGTCTAAATCTTTCTGCCGTGATTTAAGCTCATTGACCTTAGCCTTTTGAAGTTCTAATGCCTTGGAAAGGCCCTTAGCTTTAACGACAGCTGCTTCAGTGTATTTACCCTGAGACTTTAGCTGAGCTTCCTCAGCACGGTATTCAGCGGTAACTCCGCTAATAACACTCTTTAATTCTTTATAAGTATGGATGGCACCGACGCCATCCACCGAAATCTTGGTTTTAAGTTCGTTCTGAACAGTCGCCAATTTAATTACCTCCTTTTAGCCTTATTGCCGTACGTCTGTGAAATTGCTTCGGCCGGGTCAATCAATTCAGTCCGGTCTTTACGTTCCCGCGCCTTCAAAGTTTGAATAAATTCAAAGAACGGTTGTTTGTCAACGTCCTCCGGGAAAACCCCTTTCATCAATAGCTGTTGCTTAAACAAATCAATGTCTTCATCCTGATTTTTAGAGTCTGCAATTTCACTTCTTAGTTCGGCAATCTGGGCCTTCAGAGGTTTTACTTTTTTGACGCTTCCACTTCCTGTGCATTATCTAAATCTTTGTCAGTCATCCCTTGGATTCGGTAATAAATATAGACAGCGCCTTGTACTAGCTCCAAATCATCATGATTATCAGCGATTTGTGTCATTTGTTTTTCGGAATAGCGCATAGTTTCTTGGATGAACGCTAAGACCTTATTACGTTGCGCTGTGTCTTTTTCATCAGTGGCAATTTGTTTTTCGATTTCTGCAATTTGCTCCTCCAGGGAAAGTTCTGGAGCTTCATCGGGATTTGAATCATCAACCTGATCAGCTTCATTTTTAATCTTTAGCTGCGCCTTAGTCGCTTCAAGTTCAGATTCCAGCATCAAGGTCTTGAATTTGGTACTCTTTTGCATCATTTCAACACTTACAAACACAGCAGTTGCCTTATTAACGCCAAAATATTTTTTGCAATTAATTTTTACAGTTTTCATTATTTACCACTCCTAAATTTATTTTATGTATGCAAAAAGCACTCCTAAGAGTGCTTTTCACTAGTACTTTTATCGTAGACTGTCCGCATTGCATCCAAAACGTCTTTCTTACTACGGTTAATGGTGGCTTCGTAAAAGTGATCGCCTGGTCGGTATTTTGTACCTTCGTCAAGAAAACGGGCAATGTACGCTTTCTTATGAAATCCGACCCCAGAATTACCATCGTCATCATGGTCAACTGCCAACTCATCCGCCAAATGTGGATTTTGACTAGTCCCATTTCTGTCGGTATAATGCTTTGACTTAGTCTCTTGCACCAAATTCTTTTTTAGCACCTCACCACCCGCAGCAGTCATTTTTCGCTTGGTCTCAACGTCGGGAATTAGGTCTTTCACTTGACCTAACCAATTATCTAATTGCTTGTCCAAGTCATTGGCTGCCATGACTAGCCAGCTTGAGTTGAACCACTAGCCGGTGCAGTATAGCCGCCAAACACTTCGCCCCAAAGCTTATCCTTGTCAAAGTCATCACTACTCATAGCAATCATATATGGTTCTTGTGTGATTCCATCGGTAAAGACATCCTTGGAGAGTGGTGCATTCGCAGTAGCATTCAATGTATCCATTGAATCAACTTCATTGTTATTATCGGTTGAATTGTTAGATGCTTCTTCAATAAAATCTAAGTTAGCAAAACATTCATAGTAGACTTCACCATCCCAACCCTCTGATTCAGCAATCATGGCAATATGTGGTTTAGGTAATTTCCGCATCCAACCGCCATTCTTAGTCTTCACGAAGCCTTTAATTTTTTGTTTCATTTCAAAATCAATTGCTCCAGTCATTGCAATGACTGGCTGTGATTTTCCATAGGAATTATGCTTAAGTTGCCCGTTTAACCAGACAGCAACCCCGGCAGCTTCAATCCCAGTAATATTAAGGGTCGCAAACCCTTCTTCATTATGATCAATAACATATAGACCATCTGTAGAAAGCCCTTTTTCACCGCTTAGCAGTTTCCCTGTATCATCAAGTTGTGCAATAGTTGCCCGCGAAATATTATGTCTCATTACCTGTTCCTCCTAATAAATCCCAAGTAGCAAAAAGGACCTTGGTCACTTGATTGGTGTCAGGGTCCTTCACGCGCGCTCGGGTTTCAGTCTTATATCCTAGTTGCTCTAGTCGGCTAGTTAAATCAATTTCGGCATCCTGAGTATTGAACTGCGCGCCAACTTTATAAAAAATTTGTAACTCAGTACCCATTAACCATCCCTTGTGCCGCCCATTAAGACTCACCTGAGGTTCATTCATTGATTCAGTAATTAGCATCGTCGTATTATCCGTTTTTTCAAGGTATGCTGGCGGGATTGACCCGCGAAAAACATTATCTAACCAAGGCAAACTAAACGAATTGATTACCTTAGCCATTGTCACTACTGGCAGTTCCATTCAATCACCTACTTTTTAAGCTTCAACGTCATCAGATCATACCCAACCGGCAATCCAGAACTATCCTTTGAAAAATCAACAATCTGATACTTGTTGCCCTGGTACTGGGCAATCATCGATTTATCAATTTTGGAATTTCTTCGAACAGCCAGTATGATAGTTTCCTCATACGCTGTACCGATTATTTGAACCTTTTGCTCCATGGTCCGCTGATAGCGCGCACAATGAAGGTCAAAGCCTGGTACAAATTTATTATCATAATCTCCAGTATTGTCATTCGGAACTGGTTGGTAACTACCCAGCGTAACTCGCTCCGAAAACCGGCTAACTGACATCTTCATTGCTGTCCCTCCGAATTTTCCACCGGATTCTGTTAATCATCAGAAGATAGCTAGGCGGATAAGCAAGTTTCAGTTCAGCTAGATTTCCTCGATTGAAGTAATTGAAATCAACCATCGTTTTAACTGCCTGATTAAACTGCTTATAGCTGCGATATTTATCAACATTAACATCTAAGCCAATGTCACTGATAATTCCGTCTTCAGCTTCTTCAATCAGGTCTTTCAAAATTGATGTATCAACGTCATCATCTAGTGATAGGTAATCCTGCATATCTTTAGGACTAACCCCTGCAACGTCTGCCATCCTCTCACCTCAATTCAATACAGTTGGCCATCATTTAAACGAACGCATCCTTAGAACACGCCTCTCAACACCACTATTTTGTAGATGCATCAGTGGTTGTACTGGTGGTTGCACCAGTACTCGTGCCATCCGTCACACTAACGAAGAAGCCAGCATTTGAATCTGCTACACTAACCCCAAAACGTAAAACCGCTGCTAAGTATTGCCCATAAACCTGATCATATTCCCAAGACAAGTTAACTTCCTTACGATCAGCAAAGAATACAGCACGATTGATATCCCCGATAAATGCATTCTTGTCACCAGAATCACCAAATAATTTATCACCCACTCGGTAAACTGGAACTCCTAACAATGTCCCCTTGGAAGGAGTGGTAATATCCTGATGGAAAATGTATTGGCCGTTCTTATCTTTTAAGGTATCTAATGAATTGTAAAATGACTGTGAGGCAATGATTACTGGTACGTAGGCGGGATCTAAATCAACATTAAGAATATGCTTAACGTCATCCACTGAATGAGAAGTATCTAGAGTTACAGATTTTGCTGTAAACTGCTTTAAAATTGGTGCAATCACATGGTTATGCGTATTCACAGCTTTTTCTGAAATATCTTGGCCTACAATGTCTAGTACAGATGGTTCTGCATCGTCAATAGCTTCTTGTGAGATAGTAAGTGCCCCACGATGCGTTTCAACAGACCAATCAACATCATCAAAATTTGGCGCTGCTAATTCATTGTTTGCTTTCAGCTCATCTTGACTTGGTAAATAATCATCAGCACGCTTTTTAACTGGATATGTTCCCTTTTTGGTAGTAACTGGCGTTTTAGTTAGTAAATTGGCTAAGTCAACAACACTATTAACTTCCGATGAAGGATTATAAATAATGGTTTCTGGAACAACTGGAGACATTTCTGTTGAGCTAACCTGGTTCTTAGCTGGCTTGCGCTTCATATAATCCAGTAATTCCTGCTTCTGAGTATTCAATTGAGAATCCTTAGAATTACTACCCAATTGCATCCCGTTACCGGAATTTTTTTGATTATCATTATCGTTACCAGTGGCTTCTGACAGCGATTGAAGCTGCTTATCAATGGTATCGCGACGAACCTTTTCAGCAGTAAGCTCGTCCTTAATCTTTTGATAGTCTTCTGGTGTAGAGTGATCATCGGCCAATTTGACATTTAACTGTGCATTCAAGTCGGCACAATGGGCACTTACTTTATTGAATAATACTTGTAATTCATTTGGTTTCACTTTTACTCATCCTCTCCATAAAAAATAGCCAACTTTGCGTCCACCAGTTTCTGGTGTTCACTCGGTTGCCTATTCATTTGGCTACTCTGTTTTAATTTTTGATTTTCATTTAATAGATCATGAATCTTGGCCATTACTTGTCGTGGCATTAACTTCCCAACTGCGTTAGTAATGGGTTCAGGACTAAAGTCCAGCTTTTCATCGGCCAATCCGAGCTTAATAGCATCATCCGCTGTCAACCACGTTTCTTGATCCATTAAATCCAAGAAATCCTGAATTGGTTTGCCAGTCTTTTCAGCATACATGTTAGCAATTGCTTGATTTGTTGCTTTAAGCATCCCGGATGCTTTATCCATATCGTGATAATTGCCTTCCGTACCACTTGAGGCATTGTGAATCATCATTTTTGCTCCCGGAGACATCTGAACCTTGTCCGCCCCCATCGCAATAATTGTCCCGGCAGAGTACGCATTAGATATAATTGAGGCAGTTACTTGGCCATTATAATTATGAAGTACCGTATAAATTTCAGTAGCTGGATCAACCTCACCACCATTACTTGCAATTTCAAGTGTGACCGGCGAATTATCGTTTGGTAACGCATCAATCACGTCATTTGGTGCTATAACGTTCATTCCTAGCCAATCACGGTAAATAGGTGCATCATCATTATTTGTAATCATTCCGTTAACCCTTATCAGCACTTGAGTCACCTCCTTTCATTGTTAAATTAGGATTGAATTCCGGCATATCTTCAGGTAAGAATCCATTACGCTTCAAGATGTACTGGGCCTGCACCGGGTCAATAGCATTAGCAGAACGTAAATCCTTGATTTGACTAATTAAAATTGAGTCATCAACATCTAGCATATCCTTGATATCTAGCTCTAAATCGGGTGACTGTGACTTATTGCGCAGCTCGTCAACAATTGGATTAACATAAGTATTTAAATTAGATAAATACGTTGCTTTAATCTGTTCGATGTTACTATGAGCGGACTCTGTGGATGTACCGCCTCCCAGAATGTCGCTGGGAACACCGAATGCTTGTGAGATTTGAGCTGCAGAGTAACTAGCATTCTCGTTCAGTGCCTTAAATACATCTGATTTCATCTCAAACTGTTCATAGTCGAATCCATCCGGTAACGTCATTAATCGGCCGGCATTAGCACCACCATTAGCTTTCTCAAACATATCACGGGCATCACTTAAATCTTGATCACTGTTAATCAGCCCAGATATTTTAAGCTTGCCGGCCGGACTCATCTGATTTTCCAAAGTTTTAAGGTTGCTCTCATTGCTTTTAGCATCAACAGTTAACGCATCCCTCAAGCTTTCTAACGGTGAACGACCAATCAAGAAACGATAACTAGGGTCTGGCATCAATCGAAAATGGAGCATCTGGTCTTGACTCAGTTCCATTCGAGGGCGTTCGTTACTTTCAGCTACGGTATAGCTAATTCCAACGTTTCCTGGTAAGTAATTGACCTGTACATCCGATAGCGGTACATTCTCTAAATTGTGGCCAACAAGGGGTACGTATGCATTTCCACCCAAGCAAAGTTGAATTATAACGCCTTGCCAAAAAGAAAAACGGCTAATCAGCAAACTAGGTTGTTCTAATCGTCGTAATGCCGCAACGTTCTCAGTTTTAAAATGAGCTGATGCGACGTCACTGGCAATGCGGTTAATCACACTAAAAACATTGATATTACGCAGGGCTCCGCCTGCACTAACATAGCTAATTTGCTTACCACCTACTGAAGATAACAGGGGCGTAAATCCTCCTCCACTTGGATAGACGTAGTTATTAATTTTATGTTGCTTATAATTGCGTGGTGTTAATAGCCCCATTATTGCCCACCCCGTTCTTTATCCAGAATGTAAGCAATTACACATAACTCAACGCCACTAGCCAAATACCCTAGTACTAAGTTAAATAAAAAGGCAGCTACCGCAATTAAGACGGCACCGCCAATAAACAACACGACCGTAAACCAATTAGACAGCCATGTTTCAATTACTTTAGACATCCGATCACCACCTTCAAGCGCCAAACATTGATTTGAAAAAGTTACGGCGCTGTTTTTTGTTCATGTCATTAAGCGGATTGTTTCCGTCTTGATGAAAGTCCTCAAAATAATTCTGCGCCTCTGAATGTGCATTGATTAACGCATCAGTCGTATCAATATGATCATTAGTGCGGTTCTGACGGTCAATCTTAATCGCACCACCGTTATCTTCCTTTAAAATGGCGTTATTTAGCCCATCAATCAGCAGTGGGTCATTCAAAATATTGATGCTGCCATTGATGAAATTATTTTGAAAGTCCTTGGTCGGCGTTGATAAATTGAATGATGTTGGCGCTAAGGTTAAAATTGGCCATTCAGGTTGGTAATTCGTAATTTTATTGACGAACCAGCTTGCAAGGTTAGGGTCAGCAACAATAGCTTTAACTTTCAAGTTATATCGTCGAACAAAGTCTATCAACCATTGATAGACCTGGTCCTTATTAATTACCCCACTAGGCAAATTGGTCACGTCAACGAATCCCTCACGTTCCAACTTGCGATAGTCCAAACCATCTTGCTTTGATTTTGCTTCAATGGTCTTGGCCTGGGCAAACGGTATAAAACTATGTTCCATGGCGTAAAACATCGAGCTGCTACCGTTCATGAACGGAAACTCCATGCCAAATGATGAATTATCGTTTGTCTGACTACCATCAAATCCAATATAGACATCCCTGCCAGCCACATCGAAATCATCGATGATGTTTTTCTGAATAACATCCAACGATAAAAAGCTGTTTTGAAAGCGGCGGCTCCATAAGTTCAGCGTTTTATTTACAAAAGTCTCCAAAGTGCTTTCACGTTCGTTTTGGTCACGGTCCGCAATTAGTGATTCTAGTAAGCTGTCGGATTTTTCTTTTGGATATTCGTTGAGTAAAGGATTCGATTTAGCCCAGGTTTCAGGCTTAAACACCTCTTCCTCCGAATCCTGGTTATAAAGGATTTGAAAAACATCATCACCATCACGATCTGCATCATGCTCAATAACTGAACGCATTGTGTCCTGGTCACTTTTGAATTTAACTTTGATATCCGGATAAGCCGTTGAAATTTTTACAAACAATTTGTTATGAATTCCATTTTGTCCAGATGTAATCTGATTCAAAGTTTCATTTAATGCCGGTCGTAGATTACCTATTTCATCAAAAACAGCAATAGCATTATGGAAAGAATCAAATCCGCCACCTTGTGATGTACCTTTGCGCACTGTGTTTTTGTTCTCTTTACCAATAATTTGATAGGACTGTGCTTCCACGTCATTTTCAGCCACCCAGTCCTTAAAATCATCTAATCTCATAATTTGCTTAGCTTGAATCGAAACATCATTAAATAACTTACTTGCATGATCACTATCATAGCTGGCAACAAGCAAATCTTGTGAAGATGCCTGAGCACAAACAACGAAATAATAGAAATTGATTAACATAGATGCAATCCAGGTTTTTCCTTGCTTACGTGCAACTGAAATATTTGCCGTTTTATAACGCGTCCCATTTTTAGTACGCCAGCCGATTAAACTATCAAGAATAAATGATTCCCATAATTGTGGTTCAATCTTTTGTGCCATATTATCAGGATTAGGTAGCAGCCTCGTAAAATATTCGATTGCATTAACCATATCTACACTGTATTGATAGCTAAAACCATCAGTTCCGATTCTTAGCAAATCGTTTAAATGCCTAATACATGCAAGTTGGCAATCACGGCCAGTAACAAAATCATCAGTGAACATGACACGGTACGCATATTTAGTGGCAGGATCATCATATTGTTTTAAAAGTGGCTCATACTCTGCCTGAAATGGCTTAACTTTTGCCTTAATGGTTCTGACACCTGTAAAATCATACGTCTGCACCGAATTTCACCTCTTTCAGTGGAGTTTTTGTTTTTTTCTCATGTGGCTTAGCAATAGTTAGCTGTCGTAGCCCTGCATCGAACGAAAAACCCATTTCATACCCCAAGGATTTCATATTACGAACACAATCATTTAGTTGAATAGCCTGAGGCGCCTTATTTAAGGGTTTACCTGTTTTTGACCTTAAATATGCCCCATTATCCCGAAGCTCATCTTCAGCATCTAAATAAAGCGCGTAGTATGTGCAGTACAATTCTAAATTAGACTGATCTACCCGCTTCAAATAGCCCATTTTTTTAATTTCTGGTATCAAAATTCGCCAAAGGGCCTGCGCATTTTTCAGCAAGTGAGCCGGGGGTGTAATCTGGATATCATCCAAATCAACGGTCCCGTTCATCTTTGTAATTTTTTTATCGTTAGTAATGACTTTAAGCGCCTTTTTCTTGGAATCCATCGTGATTTACACCTCCTTTCAACTAATTTCGTTGTGATTTTTGTCGATTCATGGCTAATTTTCGCCACTAAAAAAGGGCTTAATCGCCGATATATCAGCATTAAGCACCTTTAAAAAAGCAATATTTTTTTGACTTCTGTTCGTGAAAGAAAGAGACGGCAATGTGTGAGCTCTTCTCTGACGCACATAGGCGGGCCCCATCAACGAATTATCGCAGCTACTTTTTATTCTGCGTCTGATTTTCTTTTTCTAAAATCCAGTGTGTAACTTTCTGTCGGTTCCATCGATGACTAGCATCTATGTTTGCAACCAACGAATCAGAATTATAAACCTGTGACTCAAGTTCACCTTTCCAATAGTGACACCTCTTGCAAATAACCCATAGGTTGCTCAGGTCTAGCTGTCGTCGCTTGTCAACGCGTCTAGGAATAATATGGTCAGTTACAAGATACCCTGATTTGTCGTACGTGTGACCGCAAATAGCACATGTATTACAAGCCTGAGTCTTTAGCGCCTTACTAATACCTGACCACTGCTTAGTATGATAGAACTGGTTAGCTTCCTTATCGCGTTTGAATCGATTGTACTTGCTATAAGACTGACGTCGCTCTGTCTGTTTCCAAGTTGAGGGATGATACAGGTTACGGTGCTCATCGCAGAACGGATTGCTCTGGTCATATGGAATCTTGTTGGTGCATCCCGACTTACGACAAACTTTAATACGCATCACTAATCATCCCTAACTTGCTGACTTAATTGCCTTATAAACATAAAAGCCCAGCTATTAACTGGACTTCATTACTGAGAATTAAAGAGGCTGCTCACCTCCCATATGTAACTTGTAGGTCTCGAACCTACGCTCCTAAACATACGTTCAGTGCTCCACCCAACCGAGCTCAAGCTACACTTAGTGACTGGCTCTTAGCTTCCAATCACCTATATCATCGGCAGGATTCGAACCTGCATCTCATTGTGGCTTAACCAATTAGCCCACGATGACACTCAAGGAAATAACTAGTATCTCTGTCACTTGCTGATACTACTAATATAACAGGCTTTTGGGGCGTTGTTGCGACATGTTTACGACATCATACTCATGTCGTTAATAGCATCCGCTCCGAACAATAACACTGACAAGTCTTGCAGTGACGCGGTTACATCCCTATCAATCGTTCGATGATTGACATGAAATAATTCTGCACATCTTTCTCGATTAATTGTCGGGTTATTTAAATACAGCGATTTAATAACCAGGTACCGCCGCTTCACTGCTTCATCAGTACTGTAACTACAATCTTCTTTGTAGGCCTTGAGTACTAAATTAATATACTCGATCATCAACTTAGATCGTGCTTTGAACCCAAGCATGGCATACACACTAAGCTCCCACTTAGGGATGACTGCCACTGTCTCTTGATCCTTAGCATTCAACTCAGGCAAATCAACATTGACATGTTTTTCCAAGTAGTGATAATTTTCAAGAATCAATTTAATATTGCGACACTTTTTTTCATAATTAGACTTTTTGATTTTTAACTGATAATCTCTAAACGCCAAAGCGCCAGCACGCGCTGCAACTTTGATAATGTGTTCATCCGTTAGTTCCGTCAATTCTCTCACCCCGGTTGCTAATCTAGCAGTGAATCTTTATTCTCTTGCTTCTGCCTGGCTATCATGGACTGAATCGTATCGTTAGTTTCTTTTATCAGGCTTATCTCACCAAGATTAACTGATCTAACGATTTCATTTATACCAAATACTGTGATTGGTGTTCCTTTATCGTTAAACGCAATATATTTCATAATATCCAAATCGTAAATCATGGCACAAAATTTTCCTTTAAGTGTTCCCTGATTGATTAAGTAGTATCCAGATTGATCAACTAATTCGCTCATTATTTAATCTCCCTCTGAAAATCATATTATTAATTTAGCAGTGCATCCCTCGTATAAATCGTGTAGTCACAGCGATATACGAACAGACGCTTGCCATCTATCAATAACGATGTACTACTTGGAACACTCGTTGCTTTATAGCTAACCTTATTACCCGCAAAGGTTGCAAGGGGTTGTCCTGTCTGTGACCTAATCAGGATGACCTTCTTTGCTCCGGTGAAATAGTTTTTATACTCATTAACAAATCTATTCATAAACGGTAATGAGGGATTATTATTGGTTACCTCGGCGCGTTTAGGGTATTTATCTAACACATTGGTTAGTCCGTTTTGGTAAGCAATAAGGCTACTACCAACGTGTGTGATTTGCTTACCACCTAGCGTAATATCTAAAACCTTAGATTCTTTCGTGGTGGTGCCTTTTTCATTGGTCTGATCAAACTTTGTGTCACGTTTAATTGATAATGATTTCCCGCGAATATTATCTATCTTTTGCGCATTGTCATCATAGGTTTCAACCGTCATTGGTAGACCAACCATCTGCTGCTTAAAATCAGATGTCCAATCATCAATCCATTGGCAGCCACCTAGCAGTAATGCAATGGCTGCAGTCACAATTCCGTAAGCTACTTTCTTTTTCAAAGCATTCTCTCCTTGCTTTCAGCATCAAGTACAGGAATCTCATTTAGCTTCATTCATTCTAAATTCCAATGCATCATCCAAGTCTCCTGGATGTGAGAACTGAGAAATAACACCATTGGGAGTATTAATAAATACGGGAAACCACTGCATTTCTTCATCTTCATCATCAGTATCAAGATGAACTTCAATTGATAACAAATCACGAATCTTAAACTTCTTTTTCATACTTTTCTCTCCTCGTATATTAGAAATTTCATTTAGCACAATGCTCCCATAGCTTCGCCTGGTTTTTATTATCAGTCAGGTAAACTTTATTGAACCAAGCAGATAAGCCAATATCATATTGAAGCGGAAATGACTTTTTCTTGATGTATCGTGCCAAATGTCCATGCTCATCCTTCACATAAATAAAATAAGTACTAACCTTGATAACTTCGACTTTTTCAGTCTGATATTTTTCGCTTTGCAAAATATAAACAGCAAAAAGTTTTTGGCCTTCTACAATATCTTCGGGTGTCATATTTTTACCCTCTTCATAAAACAAGAATATTAATCATGAAAGTTTGATTCTAGTTTATTTCATTCATATCAAAGTTAACTGCTTCATTTTGCGGGATGGCTTCCCATATTGGCTCGTTTTTACGCAATAAGTAGGCGTTAACTTCATCCCAATTATTAAATTCTTTTACATATGGTTTTTCACTGCTGCCTTTTGGTGGAACTATCTTAATTTTCATTTATTAGTCATCTCCAAACGTTTCAAATGCCTGTTCGATAATTTCCGGTGTTAATTCTGGGATTAAAATACCGTCATCCCCTCGTTTCATTCTGTTTCCTCCTGCTTACTATCTGAGAAACGCGCAATAAATACGTCCTCATTGACTACATCATCATGAAAATGATTAACATGAACCGGACTACCAGTCCTGTTCCACAATAATAGATACGCATATAGTAAAATCGCATCTGCATCTGACTTTGTGCCAAGTCTCAACAATTTTTGATAGCACTTAATTACAACTTCAGTTAATTCCATCTTCAACGCCTTCTTAAAACAGCGCGGTGTAATACCACAGCGCTGCCACCTTTGCTAGTAATATCAGTGCCGCAGTGAACGCAATAATAACTATTGCCACTTTAAATCGGTCCACTACTGCATTGATCAATCTCTTCATTCGCTCCATGTCTTAGCCTAGGATTGTTACTTTATTTTCAACGTCCGCTAAGTCAGCAAGCGCCTTACTTAGATAGTCTTTCACATTGTTGATTGCTACTTGTCGCCAAGCACCACCATCAGCTTCAAACAGCGCAGCCTCCATATCCGCATCAATCCGAAAAATAAAATGGCTTTCTGGTTGGTCGACTTCCGTAAATGTTCGATATGGCTTTAGCAGTACTGGATTAGGCACCTTAGCTTCTGCTTGATTGGCAACCCCTTGGCGTACATTTGCCGATTGAGTTACACCATCGTCTTGAACGTGAACCGAGTTGTTGTCCTGGACCAAGTTACCAATAAACTTAACAATGGCATCCCGGTCATCCGTAGTCATACCATCGCTGGTTGACCGGAAACCGGACTGAAGTAAAATATTCATCGATTCACGATCATAAAAGTGTCCCCAACGAATTGCGTCATTAGTCGGCGCCGCTGTCATTAATTCTTCACGAGCGCCGTAGTCATCTAAATCTCCTAACAAATCAACTCGAGTTGGCGAAACTACATGAATCAATACATGTTTCCGATTATCCATTCCTGACTTGATGTAAGTCACAATACTAGATAACGTGCTTGTCTCGATTGCCTCATCTGCG
This sequence comes from Lactiplantibacillus xiangfangensis, assembly GCF_001438845.1. Taxonomy (GTDB): domain Bacteria; phylum Bacillota; class Bacilli; order Lactobacillales; family Lactobacillaceae; genus Lactiplantibacillus; species Lactiplantibacillus xiangfangensis. The sequence continues at coordinate 9,976 of NZ_JQCL01000019.1, read as the reverse complement.
TGACCATCACGGTGGTAAGGTCGCACATCATCGCCAATTAAGAATTGTTTGCCACTTTCATCCGTATAAACCTTTTTACCTGCCGCCGTTAAGGCTTGGCTTTCAATGTGTTGTAGTGTTTCAGTAGTCATATCCATGATTAATTCCTCCTAGTTTTCCTGTTTCTTCTGTGCTTGAAAATCAACTAATTTGTTAGAACCACTTTTAGCAGTAGCTTGTTCCTTCTCAACTTCTTCAACCGGCTGACCCGTATCCGTTTTAACCGTGCCATCGTCATCAATGTACGTTTGCCCTGGCGTACCAGATTTAAGTTCATTCACTGCAATTTCACCAGTATCTAAATTACGGCCAGTCATAATCGTCGTTGGTACTGCTGACTGTGGTGCCAGAACTGACTTAACTTCGGTATCAACATCAACCACTGTCCTAGAATCATTAGGTGCAAGGGTAATAGTCAGTGTGATTTTACGTTTCTTCTTAGCATCGGTATTTGGATCAATGATGTTAGCAGCCACCCGCTTCATTTCCCGGTCAAGCTTTTCTTGAACTGCACCACCACTAATTTCTGATAAATTAAAATTAATACTTTTCTCTGTCATGTTTATAACCCCTCTTCGTAATCTTTAACTCATTGCATTTGTATGCCCGCACCATTTTGTCAATTTCGCTTGGGCTACGATTTAAAAGGCTTGCTATTGCTGAAACTGACAACCCATGATTAACGCTCACTCGTATAACCGTGTACGTCCGTTTGGTTACAAATACTCTTTGTGGATCATCAGGGATGACAGCCCCAGATAAATGCCAAACTTTTGTCATGGCCTTAGCTGGTGCAATATTCACTGAATGGTATTCGTTTTCCACTTCCTGAACGCTCTCAAGTAACATTCGACTATCAATTCTTGGCATTTAAGCATCTTCTCTCGTCATGTTGATGTCTTCGCCGTAGTCAACGTGCCAGTTACCAATTTTTAATTCTCGTTGGAGCTCAGGCGTAACCTCCACGCCTTTAACTTGAAACTCGTTCATAAAGCTCTTAATACCGACCTTATGCTGCATAACGTGGTGCATTCGGCACAGTGGCATTACACGGTTACCTACGTTATTAATATGATTTCGGTCCCGACCAATACCAACCGCGTGAACATGGGCGATGTCTGCATGCTTGCCGCAAATACAGCACTTTTTATACTTCAAGCACGTTCGTTCCCATCCATACTGGCCCTGAATCTGGTCCAAGGTCCTACTGCCAAACGGAACATCCATATCCATGCAAAAATCTATCAAAAATTCGATAAAATTATTGGCTCTCGTCATTGAACAATTTGCTAATGAAAATGGCGTAGCAATGTGATTCTTACTTAAGAACGTGTTTTTCAGCTGCCGCTTAGTGAGTTCACGATCATGATTGCCATTCCAGTCATCAACTTCATTAAAAATTGCATAACACTTAGCGCGCTGCTTTGCTGTAATGGTCCGACCATCTTCAAACCCAAGTTCAACGACATCCCCAGGCTTGATAAATTTAGCATTGTGGTCATCGCTTAACCGAATGACAACCAAATCACCTTCAGCACGTACGACAGCACTGTAATCCTGTAACATCCCTATACCACCTCTTTCGGCTTATCTAGCCTCTTTACACGTTCCTCTAATTCTTTGCGCTGTTGGTCAGTCAACTTACTTTTGGGCTTAGCCTGGTAACCAGTCTTTTGGTCTTCCATCCAATGTGGTTTTATCTCTTGTTTCTTATGACTCTTACCGCCATGAGGCTTTCTTTGTGATCGCCGTTTATCGTGTTCTTCAGCAGCCTTCTTAGCCTGATCTAAGGTTGTGATTTTACGTTTCAACCAGCCATCGATAACAGCAGTTAAGTACTTGAGGGCTCCTGTTTGCTTAACCGAATGCTCACCAGCTACTTGGATAGCAAAACAAACTAATTCAGGATTGAGATTCTGAGACCATTCTCGCAACTTAGCGCCAACAACCGTATTAGGTTCATCGGTCCATAGGTTTACCCAGCTCTTTTTAACAGGATCATCCGTTTGGGGATGGCCTTCATCATCATCATTAGTACCATCAGTAATTGGTAAATCAGTACTTAGTCCATTAGTACTTGGTAGTGTCGGGTCATCCTGCATAGGTTTATCCTGTGTAGGTTTTTCCAACATAGGCTTATCCGACAATTCCCAATCACTAGTCTTAACTTGACCTTTTTCATTTCGGGATCGTGTTCGTTGCATATAATGGTGGTCCTGCAATTCTTTAATCGCGCTTCGTAATGAGTCGCGACCGTCTTTAGCATGCGTCATAACCTCGGTCTCATAGAATTCCCAATCATCAGGCATGGACCATAAGTAGGCAAATACACCTTTAGCCTTCCAGCTCAATGACTTATCACGGATTATTGCGTTATCAATAACCGTGTAGTTGTTTTGGGCCAATTTCCGTATTCTGGCCATCTCATCCACCTCCTAAAATGGCAAGTCATCATCACTGATGTCAATTTCAGCACCATCATTAGCAAATGAGTCGTTCTGATTGCCAGCTGAACTAGGAGCACTGCTGTTTTCCCCAGAATCACTTGTAGGTACCGTTGAGCCAGGCTGGTGTTGTGAGTAACTGTTGCTTTCCTCACGTCGCTTATCGGCCTCTGCTCGTGATTCTAATAATGAGAAGTTATCAACGACGACTTCTGTGACGTAAACCCGTTGTCCCTGTTGGTTTTCGTAGTTTCTGGTTTGGATACGACCATCAATACCAACCAGTGAACCTTTGCTAGTGAAATTAGAGAAGTTCTCCGCAGGCTTGCGCCAAATTACGCAATTAATGAAATCGGCTTGTCGTTCGCCATTTTGACTTGTAAAGCTCCGATTCACTGCAATGGTGAACGTCGCAACGGCTGCGCCACCACTCGTGTAGCGTAGTTCAGGATTACGCGTCAAGTGGCCTACTAGCACTGCACGATTAATCATCGCAACCACCTCCATAAGCGTTGCCGCCAAGTTAGCTTTGATTTAAAATAGACCTTGGATACGATTCTAAGCAGATCGTCAGTTGTGCCTGCCACTGGTTGCCGCCGGTGACAGGTTTTACTTTGCATCTTTGACCATCTTTCAAATGGTTTACGTGGTACTATTTTGTAATTCACACTGCTACATCTCCTCATAAATTTCCGACCAATCAAGTAAATAGTCATTTTTACTTGTACACTTGATGACTACAATCCCTTCACTTAGCAAAGCGTTAGCGACGTCATCATCAATTACTGAGTGACCCCATGTCATTCCCATTTTCCCCTGTTTGCTTGCATCAATGATGGCATCCCTAAGTTTTCTGAGCTCAAATAGATCACGATTCTTTTGTATTTGGTCATGTAGCCCCTCAAATATAGTTTGAGCATTACCCATAGCAGACATACCTACCTTTCTAAATTCCAAACATGTTCTGAATCCGCTTGAACGCTTCCCGCCAACCAATTGCATCCGCCATAATCAGGAAACAAGCAATTCCTATACCAATAATGGCTAAAACATTCATAAAATTAGCTTCCTCTCAAATCTGACAATCAACGTTGAATCCTGCCCGGGATATTAAGAACGTTGATTATCATCAATCCACTTAATCACGGACCGCTTCCAGTACCGTTTCTTAGTTCCAACCATGTAATAAGGAAATCCAGGCTTAAAAATAAATGCTTCATCCGTCATTTTTAAGGAAATTCCTAGCCAATCAGCCAGCTCTTGACGTGTCATCAACTCATCCCCCAGCAACCGATCGTTTAAAACTGGTAGCATCGCGGTAATTACTTTCCCCACCATGCGTTGCAGGAATGAGTCTGTTTCTTTAGGGTCCAGGTTTAAACCAAAATGGTTCATGTACTCACCGCCTCTCACTTTGCAATGCGATATAATTTAGTTAATCCAACTAACCGAGGTGATACATTCCATGACTTTCGACACGTCATATACTATTACCGCAATCATCGCTGTAATTGCCTTACTGTCACCAGTAATCACTACACTAATAAATAATCATCATTTATCTGTAATAAAGAAATTAGACTACTCACAAGAAAACCATAGGGAATTGGTCTTGCATAAGCGGAAACTGCTAGAAAACTATCTGCTAGCTGTCGGGGCCCTTTCGGTTGTCCCGGTTACTGATGAAAAAATCACTAACTTTTCAGACATGGGAGAACGGTTGAATGAGTTCACACAAGCTTACTATCTGATTCTTCCTTATATTCCTGCTAAGGAGCATAACTACTTTGCTGAGTATTCTTCTGAAACATGCAAAATGGATTTCAGTGCCGATTCGTATAATAAGCTAGCCAGCTTACTTGGTAAGCACATCCTGCCTACCATACGTGCAGAAATCGATAAATTGTAAATACAATTGCGACCGTTAGTGCGTAGACCCAGTAGAATCTATTACTTGGGTCTATTTTTTTCATCATGACTATTCCACTAATCGTAACAATCCAAATAGTAGCGAAAACAATATTTGTATACATGTCTCTCCCTATCGTAAAATTGTTGGCTCAGAACCTACTTCCTCGTATAACTCCTGCATCCCCAACAGATCAGCCAAATCGGCTAACATTTCATAATTGCTGTCCTGAACTTCCTTGACTGTGTCATCGACTACTACTGTTCCACTCAAGTGTGCTGGTGACGGATTATGCAACGCATCATTGTAAACAAGCAATCTATCTAATGCTTCACGTACATTTTCTGGCTTTCTTTTCATTTCAATCATCCCTTCTAAGCTTCTGTTACTGCCAAAAACTTATTGATAAAATACTGCTGCCCCTTGCCAGTAACCTTAGTGGTCTTATTTACTGTCACATGACCGTCCGCATGGGTAATGCTGGTCTCTTTAACCTTGAACAGCCCTAAGTCCATTGCTTTCTGTGTCGGCATGTTACGGCTTGAACCGTAGCGACTAATCAGGTACCCATTGACCCTCATCCATTCAAACAAGCGATTCTGGCCGGTATCAATGCCGTTGCCGCGCAACATCTTAGCCAAGTCACCAATCAAGATATCAGTCTTACTAGTAGCTACCGCGTCAGCAAACAATGCTTTGGGCTTCAATTCTTGGATTACCAAGTCCTTCTGCTTTAACTGGTTCCCGGCCTGCATCAGCAAGTCGGCCAGTGCATCCTTGTTATGCGTAATGTCATATGCCTTCTCATCAGTCATGTAAGCACCATGCTTACGAATTGATGGTAAGACTTCGTTTGTTACCCAATGGCGGAACCGTTTAGCCTTCATACGTATTAGTTGGTTCTTACCTTGACGGGCAGCGTCAAAAATTAAGTCATATAGACCTGACTCATTGATGATTGTCGTTTTAGATTCAGACACCTTCCCATTTTGGGAATGTGCAATCATTTTCATCCGTTTGTCTTCCTTGCTTACATGAACGATTACAGCCTTACTACTATTTGAATACCCAAGGACACGAGCAACATCTGAGCCAATAAAATACAGTTCATCATCAACCTCAATTGTTCGAACCCGATTTTGTTCAAAATTGAATAATTTAACTTTATTCACCTAAATCGCCTCTTTTCGTCGCATTAATGCGACTTTCTTAGTTAAAAAAATATCAATAACCTCTTGATCACTTAATGGAATAAAATCTTTCATTTTAAATATCTCCTCAGCAGTAAATCTCTTCCCGCCCTCACTAATTTTCCGGTAGAGAGTGCTTCGATTAATTCCTAATGCAACAGCTAATTCATCCTGGGTCACATGACGTTCAACTAACAAACCTCTCAGGCGGTCCATATTCATATCTAACATATTCTCTCCTCCCTCTTGTCGCATTCCTGCGACTTGATGAATCAAGCATAAGGCCTATAATTGCGTTTGTCAATATAAAAATCGCAATAATGCGACATAAAACCGTTGCAATTTTGCGACACAGGTATATACTTTATTTATATTATATGAGGAGGCATTACTTATGAGCGTTGGGGAAAGAATGAAGCATATCCGTGAAGAAAAAGGATTAACTGCTGATCAGCTTGCTAAAAAGATTGGCGTTTCCCGTTCAACTATTTATCGTTATGAAAAAGGCGACATTGAAAAAGTTCCGGTTGAAGTTATTTCTAATATAGCTGATGCACTAGATGTAGATCTCACATATTTGATGGGAATTAAAAATACAGACACGGCTAATCAAATAAATACAGTAGTATCTAAGCTCCATTATGATAGACAGAAAAAAGTATTGAACTTTGCAGCTGACCAACTGGGCGCTCAAAATGATAATGCCTTCATCGAAACATTGGCCGCTCACCAGGCTGATTCTAGTCACAATATAAATGATACTGAAGCTGATAAAATCAGCAAGTATCTTGATGATCGAATTAATAAATTTAATGGTGATAAGTAAGGTGTGATTCAATGGCATTGTCAAAATTGGAAGAGCTAGAAGCGACGTATGAACAATACGCAACTATTATCGAATTTCGGGGATTAAAACGTGATACAGGTCTTTATGGTGCTTACAAGAATATAAAAGGTAAGCCATACATAATACTAGAACCTGACCAACCAGAGATTGATAAACAGGTTATCCTACGCGAAGAGTTCATGCACTTTCTCACATCGGTAGGCTTAATTGTTAACCAAAAACAACTAAACAACCGGAAGCAAGAACTGCTTGCACGCAGATTGGCATATAAGTCTGCAATTTCAATTGACGATTTAATCAAATGCTATAACTTAGGACTACAAACCAATTATGAAATTGCAGCCGAACTTGAATTACCAGAAGATTTCGTTTTAAACGCAATCAACTACTTTAAAACTCAGGTGTCCAATGGAACAGTTTACAAGGGCTACCGGGTAAATTTAAGTAATACGATTACGTTCACTAAAGTTCGCAGTAAGGAAAGAATAGCTATCAACTAGGAGATGTTCATTTGGCTATTTTAGGATTCATGATCATTTTTGGATGGTTAGTGTACAAGTTTTTCACTAAATGGATGTGGTGGTATATCGGACTAATGATATTGTTTGCAATTATTAATTGGCTTACCACCTACGGATGGATTATTTGGATGATTATCTGTTTTACGATTTCGCTAGGATGTTTTGTACTACTATTTGCGCACTTTCGAGAAATGCACCGAGGAAAATAATTTTGTGACCAAATACTGATGTCCTTAAAAGCTGAAATATTCGGGGATGAATTACTTGAAACATGGATTAATAGCCGCGGGGGTTGTGATTGCATCGTTTGGAATGTTCCAAACTACTGCGCAGGCAAAAAAAGCAACAGAAATATATGCCAAGAACAGTTTTCTTGACACGTACGCAGCAAATAGGAACTACTTTTTAGATGATGGTGATGCATATGGGGAAGTAATGAAAACTTACAATCCCAATGCAAAACCGTGGATTACTCTAATTACCAAGGACAAAACATATAAATATGTTCGTAGTTCTGATGTTACGACAAAGCCCATTTACATTTCAGACAATACGCATAGTCGTAAATGGTGGTCATCTCCACGTAAAGCAATAGTTACTAAGTCAACAATAATCTACAAGATTCGCAATCATAAGTCTTCTAAAAATAACTATATTGTTAAAAGATCAAGATTAAAACGTGGTACCGTCATCACTGTACAGCATACGTCAAACTACGATTGGTCTGTGAAAAAAGCGGGATACGCGCATAACAGCCGTTACTTCTGGGTAATGGACAGATCAAGTAAAGCTAATTGGATCACTCCTTATTCTAAATATTGGACCGTTTACAATGACAGCCTATCAGTAGATAAACAATTAGTTCGCAAGTCCGCTAAAAATGCCTGGATTTACAACAATCCTGGTAAAAAGAAACGGTATAATCTAAAAAACTTTAAGTCTTCCTACGTTTGGACTGCTACTCGTTCACAAAAAGTTCGTAGTGGCGCTATTTATTATTATGTTACTAATTCCAACCATTCTTTACGTGGCTGGGTATGGCGTGGACATCTAAAAAATGATCCAAAAGCCGACTAGTTACTAAAAAGCACATCCCCCTACCCGCCAAGATACTAGGATGTGCTTACAAATAAAATTCGTGGATAACTCCACACTTTTTATATACATAATTTTATCACAATTTAAGGAGGTGTTGCCTACAATATCCGATTTTATGAATCCTGCCCGGGAAAAATAGAAAGGATAATAACAATGGCAAGTATAAATAAACGTGGCTCATCATGGGCCGTAAGAATTTCGTTTTATGATGCATCAGGAAAACGTCACTATAAGAATAAGGCTGGCTTTAAAACAAAAAAGGAAGCCGAATATTACGCCCACAAAAATGAGGTCAGCAAACTTCAGGGCGATGATATTCTTAGCTCCACTAAATCGTTCGTGGCCTATTTTACCGAATGGTATCAAACTTTTAAAGAGCCAACTATTGCAGCAGCTACTAAAAAGAACTATTTATTTACAAAAGATAAGATAACCAATTACTTTGATGATATGAAAATCGGTAATATTACACGATCTATGTATCAGGAATTTCTGAATGGACTTGCTGACACTTATTCGCGTGAGACAGTCGCAAAAATTGCGGGTCACTGCCGTGCGTGCATTATTGATGCTGTTGAAGATGGTGTCATCCGGCACAATTTCACAAATAGAACTACTGTGCCTAATTGTATCGATGCCGAATCTGAAGTAGGCAATAATTATTTAGATGTGCAGGACATGTCTAAACTAAAAGATTTTATTGCTCCTAAAGCATCCATCAATAATATGAGTGCAGTCATGATACTGACTAGCCTATTAACTGGTGCCCGCTACTCCGAAGTTGCCGGTTTAACCTGGAGTGATATTGACTATAAAGCTAAGACGATACGTATCAATAAAACGTTGGACTATAAAGGTGATGGCGATTTCTTGCCGACAAAAACAAAAGCATCTAATCGGGTCATTACAATTACTGACGGTCTAATTAAAGTTCTAGGCGATTTGCACCAGGAGCAAGTAGCTGCCGGTGTTCAGAATGACCTTCACTTGATTTTTATTGGTAAGCATAGTACTAAGGTTCCTACTGATAATGCAGTTAACAAGCTACTGCGTACTGCACATAAAAAGCTAGGCATTAAAAAAATTACCTTTCATGGTTTGCGTCACACTCACGCTAGTTATCTAATCTACAAAAACGTGTCAATTTACGTCATTTCACAGCGCCTTGGACATTCAGACGTGGGAATCACGCAACGCGTCTATGCGCACGTTATCGCTGAATTACGGCATGAGCAAGTTGACCTAATTAGCGATGCGCTTGAGAACTTTTAAATGTTACAAAATGTGCACCAAATGTGCACCGATGTGCACCATTGATGTGCACCACGATTGTTGTATCACTTATCAGACAAGGGGTTAGCGGACACGGTTAAACTTTTACCGGCGTCCCCTACTCTGTAATGTTAGAAAACGTGAAATGTGCACCAATGTGCACCCCAAAAGTACTTTCCATACCTTCGCATACCTTTAGAAAAAACAAAAAAGCCTTCATATCAACGATATGAAGACTTCCTAAAGGTACTGAGAGCTATCTGAAAACCTCTTAGTACCGGCGATCGGGGTCGAACCGATACTCCCTCAACGGGAACTGGATTTTGAGTCCAGCGCGTCTGCCAATTCCGCCACGCCGGCAAAATAAAACTATTAATACTGATCAGGATTATAACCTTTTCAGGAAAGGCGGTAACCGGATTTGAACCGGTGATGAAGGTTTTGCAGACCTCTGCCTTACCACTTGGCTATACCGCCATCATTTTTTGCCCAAACCCAACTGGGTTAGCTGGATTCGAACCAGCGCATGATGGAGTCAAAGTCCATTGCCTTACCACTTGGCTATAACCCAATCAAAGGGCGGTATGTGGGAATCGAACCCACGCGTGCCGGAGCCACAATCCGGTGCGTTAACCACTTCGCCAATACCGCCATCA
>NZ_JQCL01000018.1 GCF_001438845.1 Lactiplantibacillus xiangfangensis | reverse complement strand
AGCTTGTCCCCTAGGGCTTTAAAAATCGCACCGGCCATGATATAATAGTCATTAAACAAGTTGACTTTTATGTGGCGCTCACCGACGGGAATCGGTGGGTGTTTTTTTATGTTCTATTTTGACTACGGTTATCATTATATCAGTTATCAAATTTTTAGTCAACTTTTCTTGTGTACAGTGTACACTGTACACTGTACACTGTATCTTGTAAACTGTACACCGTGTATTGGGTACTGTGTACTGTACACTTAAACAATTTCATAAAAAAGCCGTCATTCCGCATTCAATTGTTAAGTATTTTTTTCTGTACATTGTGTACTGAGTACGGTACACTGTACATATAACACAGTACACCGTGTACCGTGTACAAATGGAGGAATTTTAAAAAATGATAATTAGTTGCGCCAATGAAAAGGGTGGTACTGGTAAAACATCTACTACAGCCTTAATCAGTTGGGAATTATCAAATATGGGATATAAAGTGCTTATGGTAGATTGTGACCCTCAAGCAAACCTAACTGATTTAATGATAAAAACAAAAAGTCACGAAAATTCCAGCATCACAATTGACCCATCTCTTTTCGCATTACTAATTAACGGAAAAGACTTAAATGACGGCATCATTAACATTAAGAACGGTCTTGACTTAATACCAGCTGCTGCTGATATGAACTTATTCAGTCGGTGGGTTGATAAACAAGACATTGATGAAAAAGCTAAAGTCAGCTATCTTAAAAACTCTTTGTCAAATATATCTAGCAAATTCGACTTCGTGTTTCTTGATGTAAGCCCTACAATGAGTTTAACAAACGATAACGTTTTTATGTGCTGCGATTGGATCATTGTTATGCTACAAACTCAGCAAAGAGCATTGCTGGGAGCAAAAAGTTTCTTAAGCTATTTACAAACGAATTTAATTGACGAATTTGGAGCAAAAGTAGATGTAGCGGGTATTCTTCCAGTTCTTACAAAAGGGCAATCAATTATTGACAATGCCGTTCTTAAACAGGCCGTAGAAGAATTTGGGGAAGACAACATATTTGAAAATGTCATTACTGCTATGGAAAGAGTAAAGAGATACGACCTTACTGGAATCACTGAAAGCAGTCGTTCTGTTTGGGATAAAGCTACTCACAGCACATATACGGCTGTTGCTACTGAATTAATATCTAGATTGGAGGCAGAATAATATGGGAGGACTTTTGAAACACGATAATGATAATCAGGTAAAAAGTCCTGATAAGAAGGTAAACGTAAATGTATCATCAATTTCTAGAAAGCAAGCAGGTTTTGGCGAAGATAGTGCGGAAAAAATTCCTACCTTCGATGTAAACATGCGAGTTGATAATCATACCAGAAACGCCGTTTTGGCTTTGTCTAAAGCAACAGCTGATAAGCGTTCAGCTAGTGAAATGGTTTCTTTGATGATTGAAAGTTATCTTGAATCACTAACTCCCCAAACACGTGATACTTACGATGAATTGGTATCGATGATGGAAACAAAGGATAAGCTTGACTATAAACTAAAAAGTAAATAATCACGCGCCCTCAGACAACACGTTCAGCTTTTAGACGTATACTTGTCCGTTTAAATGAAGCAGAATGCACACAAAAAAGTCCTCTATTATGCGGAATAGAGGGCTTTTTTGAAATGGTAGATTGTAAAATTAATCCGAACAGCGTTCGGATTAATTTTACAATCTACCAAATATTACAATTCATTACAAAAACGGCCTTATATTACAAGCACCCCCTAAAAACGTAATGTTCTGATTATTGCACTGCAAACACTCACTAGTTATACTAGTCACTGTTGATTGGTTGAGACATCAACTGCTCGACCAATAGAAAATATATGTAAATAATCGAACACACGCAAATTATAGGAGGGTGTATTAATTATTATGAAAATCAAAAACCTTGTATTATCATCAACTGCTGCATTAGCTTTATTCGCTATCTCAACAACGGTTGCCAACGCTGATACTTATACTGTTAAGGCCGGCGATACTGTTTCAGCAATTGCCCAAGCTCACAACACTTCAGTTTCAGCCATTGAAAAGGCAAACAAGTTAGCTAATGTTAACTTAATCTTCATTGGTGATAAGCTTGAAGTCAATGGTACTACTACAACAACCACGACTTCTGCTGCTACAAGTGCTGCACCACAATCAGCAACTAGCCAAGCTACTTCTTCAGCTGCTTCAACTGCAACGAGTGCCAGTGCAACTAGTGCTTCTTCACAATCAGTTGCTAGCCAAGCTACTAGTTCTGCTGCTACTTCTTCAGCTGCTAGCCAAGCTTCAAGTTCTGCTGCAACCACTAGTCAAGCTTCATCAAGTGCTACTAGCTCAGCTTCATCATCAACAGCTTCAACAACCTCAACGACTTCAACACAGACGACTCAACAAACGACCACGACACAATCATCAGCTCAGACTAGTCAAACTCAAGCTCAACCGAGCCAAGCTAGCCAGACCCAATCAAGTCAAACACAAACTAGCAAACCTGCTGCTCAGACGATGACTCAAACGTCTAGTTCAACATCAAACTATAGCAACAATGGTTCTGATAGTGCTGCTAAGGCTTGGATTGCTGGTAAAGAATCTGGTGGTTCATATTCTGCTCGTAACGGTCAATACATCGGTAAGTACCAATTAAGTGCTTCATACTTAAACGGTGACAACTCCGCTGCCAACCAAGAACGTGTTGCTAACAGTTATGTTGCTTCACGTTATGGTTCATGGAGCAACGCCAAGAGTCACTGGCTTGCTAATGGCTGGTACTAAAAAGCCACTTTAAATTAATAAATAAATGCAAAGATTGCGGATCATTTCTGATTCGCAATCTTTTTTTCTACTATATAAATCCGTGCTGAAGCACGTGTGTCCCCCCACCAACACCCATTACAAAGTTACTCAGTTGCTAAGTGACTTTATAATGGGCCTTAGAGCATGCTGACAACCCGTTATTTAGATATGCGATATGCTTATTCTAGCAACCGCTTTAAGACGGACACGATCCAGACCTGCTAGTTGTCTCCCCCAATCGACGACCCACTCTCCCAACCAAAATACCACATGTTTTTATTTAACAATTCACCAACCTTAACGGAGAAAATCCAACTAATTTCCTGACTAAGTACAGTCCCGAACCCCCGACAGTTTGACGACTAGTCCACAACGACAACCACATACCATTCAGCTATGGCATAATACTAACCCAGTAACGTTTTAGTAGCGATCGTCATGGGCTACTTTTGGCATAAACCTACTATAATAATACTTAATTAATCGACGCCTTCGTTAACCGACCACAATTGACTACACGATGCGCAACTTCTATCAATTATCTGCTTTACCGAAAAATAATTAGTCAGTACCACGTCTCCACGCAATAAAATGACTAGTTAAGTGTCATTGTAATCAGAACTCCCGACAAATTAACCCGTCAAAATTCACTAGTTAAGCGCTTAAAATTATCGATAATCCTCGTTGACTTTTCATAAATCGACCAAAAGTGATCACTTTTATCGGATAAAGCGGCTAATTTTCATCATTAGTTTCCCCAATTAATCATTGCCGTTATTTATTTTCCAGCTAGTTAATCGGGATTGGTAGCGCTATTTTACATGAAATCCGGCTCAAATGGTAGATTGCAAATTATTGATTGATCGCTTACTACAGTTTCTTTCAATCGAGGGCATTCGTGGACGTTTACAAATCTTGAACCCCAATATTGTAATTAAGGATAGTCAAGACATTGTTACTCATTATGAAAATTTATATGATGTTAAATTCAATCCTAGATTAAAGCTCAATTTATATATGCATCTCTCGCTAATGATCGAACGAATGATTATGAATCATACAAGCTCCGATAATTTGATAAATAAAATGACATTGACTAGCCAAGAAAGAGATTTTTTCACATTGTCCAACGGAATTTTTAAACCTATAGAAAAAAATTCAATATTGAAATCCAACCATATGAAATTGAATTAATTTATCAATTGATCAAAGATTTCATAAAAAACAAAAGTTAAAACACAATCTACCCTTTTACCAAAATGAGCAGAGAGACTACTATGATATATTGATACTATATTTAATCTATTTCGTTTAGTATCCTTTACTATATATAATAAGGAGGTCTTTAATGCTAGTTTTTCTGTCAACATCATTCATACCATCCAATGATAAGATGTGGTCACGAGTTGGCATAAATAAAAATCAACAATTCCCGCCATTGGCAATAGATTTAGGATGACGTTCCCTTAATTTTGAATGGTGTCCATGGTCTTAGTTAAATTTTTCTTGTTTCTGCCCAATTGATTCAATTCAGTAACTATGACAACACCACCTTAACAAATCATAATTTGGATAATAGTATGTTCCATTTGAAAGCTAAGCCTTATAATTAGCATAGAGTTAATAGCTCTAATCAAAATACCCACAAAAGGCCTGCTCAACTAACAATTGAGTAGGCCTTTTGTAGTACAAATTAATCCTTATCACAACTAACCTCAATAGCACAACAGGTATAAATAATGCTTAAAATCCCTAAATAAATTTCTCTCACAACTGTTTAATAAAGCGGCAATCCCCGTCGTACGTGATTAATTAAACATTCAATTCTTAAAACACCTATTTTTAAATCGACTTAAACCTTCGCTGTTGCGTGCGTTTACTAATCCCCGTCTTTCGTTCAATCATCTTATAAGTCATGCCTTGTTTTCGCAACTCATAAGCAAATCTGATCTGTTCATCAGAATACGTTTTCGGTCGCCCTTCCCGAAATGACGGATCATGTTGCTTGGCATACAATTTACCTTCTTGTGTGCGCGTGACAATCATATCGCGTTCAAACTGCGCAAAAGCACTAAATATTGTAAAGACTAATTGGCCAGTCGGCGTATTATCAATTAAGCCCATGTTCAAAATATTAACTTTGACATTTTCTTTAAACAACTCTTGGATAATGGCTAATGCCTCGCGCGTGTTCCGTGCAAACCGATCCAACTTAGTGACAATCAAAGTATCGCCTGTTTTTAGAACGCGCAACAGTTTTTGAAACTCCGGTCGTTCAGTAGTTGTGCCAGTAAACTTTTCCTGAAAGATTTTTTCTGCTCCTGCCAATTTTAGTAACTCAATTTGATTTGCTAATTTTTGATCAGTGGTACTGACCCGCGCATAGCCATATTTCATCTTTTTATCTCCTTATTTATGTCATTAAGTAATGACACGGTTCTAACCCTTTAATTATACAGCATCAAAAAAGAGGCCACAACTGTTAAGTTGTGACCTGGCTTGTTCTATCTAAGCACTTTACTCATTATATATTCAAGACGTCAAAAAAGTTGCATCTAATATATCTAAGCCCTTTAACGGGGAGACACTTTGATACTTGCAACGCTCGATTAATTACTTGGGTATACAAAATGATTATTGTCACGAGCCAAAAATAATCTTAATGTTTAAATTTTCTTCACTTCAACAAAAGACCGGTCTGCCAAAACCCAAAGATTTTAACAGACTGATCTTTATTTACATGGTAGATTGCAAATTTAATCCGAATTTTTTGACAAATTGGTCAGCATGACCTGATAAGGTGTTTGCCAGTCAAGTATTTTAAGTGGTCTCTGATTAATTTCGAGTAAGGTGGTTTTCAAGCCTTGAGCACTAATGTGCTCAAAATAAGTCCCCTTAGGATAAAAATAGCGTAAGTTCCGATTAAATCGTTCATTACTGCCGCGCTCAGCTGGCGTATAAGCATGGCAGTAATAGGTCTTAATACCGTATTGTGCTTCAAGTGATACTAGCCCACTAAACTCAGTGCCACGGTCCACCGTAAAACTATGCACCGGGCCATTAAAAGTTGCTAGAAACTTATTTAGGGCTTCATTAACAGTTACTGCTGTCCGGTTTTTTAATCGGTAGGCCCAAAGGAACCGTGATTTGCGATCGATTAAGGTTAATAAAACTGCCTTACTATGCCCACGGGGGCCAACAATTGTATCTAATTCAAAATCACCGATGCGATTACGTCGATTAACCACGATGGGTCGCTGTTCAATTGACCGTCCTAATGATTGATTATATTTAGAACGTTGGTCAAGGTTACGCCGTTGGCGCACGCCATGTTCAGGCAAATCATTTAAAGAAAACTCAGTTTTCCCTTGATTTAACCAATTATAAATTGATTTAGTCGCTAGTTTAAATTCGTGA
>NZ_JQCL01000017.1 GCF_001438845.1 Lactiplantibacillus xiangfangensis | reverse complement strand
GCGCGACTATTTGAACGAGCAATATAAACGGTTTCGTCTTCGTCATTAACTTGATCTAAATATTTTTTTAGGTTAGCGCGAAAATCGCTCTGTGTTAGTGCTAATGTCATATTTACCACCCTTTCGTTGTACTTAATATTGTACTTTAATTTGTACTAAAAATCAATTTTTTAAGGAGCTAAAACTATGCAACAAGTTGTCTTACCCATCAAAGATTCAAACGT
>NZ_JQCL01000016.1 GCF_001438845.1 Lactiplantibacillus xiangfangensis | reverse complement strand
CAAGTTAATGACGAAGACGAAACCGTTTATATTGCTCGTTCAAATAGTCGCGCAGTAGCCATCGTTTCACAAGAAAAAATGGACTGGCTAGAAAGAGCATTAAAAGCTAAAGAAGGTTCGTTAGAATATGCAATTGCACGTGATCAGTTAATTAAACGCCATGTTTTACCTGACGATGAAATTGTTGAATCAGATGATGATTATTGGGGTCAGTTTAAATAATGAAAAAACTAAGATTTAAACCAC
>NZ_JQCL01000015.1 GCF_001438845.1 Lactiplantibacillus xiangfangensis | reverse complement strand
TAATCATCAGATGAATTATTGTATTTCATCTGACAACCATAAAGGGATTATCGCAAGGCCGCGTTCTTTTCGTAAATTACGAATCAGTTCCCCATGGGTCATTGAAAACACCTCTTTTTGACGATTTGCTTTACATTATAGTACAACATTAAATTTTGACTATAAAATGAACTTGTTAATCGAAATAAAGCCTCAAATGAAGGATTTTTAATGACATTTTACTTGAAAGGATGTCTCTTATCAGATGGCTTTCAGGTTGAAGAAATAGACGGTCACAGCTTTGAAGATATTCGTGAAGTCATTCAACACAAATCAACTACCCATGCGCTAATCACTTTAGCAACTGCAGAGTAAGAGGTATCGATGTGATGGAAGGAGATTCTAAAAGTCCCTATGCCAAAATTGCTAGCGCACAGGCAGGTAAATTAAAGAAGTGGGGTAAATATCAAAACGACAAATATTGTTCTAATTAATTCTTCAACTCGAATGCTATCTAATTCAGAGTATTTAGCGACTAAAGTTTTAGATGGCATAAAATATGATGAAATTTGGTTGGCTGATATGAAGATAGCAGATGTTAAGGATTTTCGCTTTTCAGAGTCATGGCCGCGCCAAAAGGACGATTACTATGTCGTTTTTAAACAATTTAAGCATGCCGACATAGTTGTTTTTTCAACCCCCATTTATTGGTATGGGATTTCTTCATTATTAAAAACCTTTATTGATCGTTGGTCCGAAAGCTTGAAAACAGATCCAGAGTTTCGACAAACAGCTAAGCATAAAAAGATTGTGCTGGTCTTAGTTGGTGGCGATAACCCCAGAGAAAAAGGCCAGATCATTATTGAACAGTTTAAATACATTTGTGAATTTTTAGGTATGGATTTATACGCAACCGTTATTGGTGAAGCTAATCGATCATTGGAAATAAAAATGGATTTAAAAGCATTAGATGATGCCAAAAAAATCAATCAAATCATAAAAGAAGGTGAAGGCGGGACTGGATGTATCCATATCAAGTAAAGAAGCCTTTCGTGATGAATTAGCAACGCTAGCGGTGCATAATTCAAAGGTGGTCGACGTTGAGTATGAAAGGATGAATTCTATTGAATATATCAGTGCTATTGTGTAAAAAAGAATTTCGAAACTTCTTCTTGGCCGACATCATTTCTGGTTTCGGCGTTGGCTTAACAACAGTGGGTGCAAATTGGTATATGCTGCAAGCAACAAATTCAAATAAATTAGTAGGATTATACTTAACGGTTAATGTATTAGCGGGATTCCTGATGTCACCTTTAGCTGGGATATTAACTGATAGATTTTCTAGAAAGTCAGTTATTCTATGGACGTTTTTGGGCCGTGCAATTCCCATGATCGTAATCATTGCAGTCATTGGAATGGTCGGGTTCAATCTGTGGGTAATGTACGGGTTGGCAATTCTAACCGGTGCTGGCTGGATAACTTACATGGCCTCGTCGCGGAGCTATGTACAGGCCATTCTCCCAAAGAAACTACTAGGAACTGCTAACTCTTTTATTGAAGTCTCGTTACAAGTAGGCATGTTTGCGGCTGGCGCAATTTCTGGTCTTATTCTCAATTACACAGGATTTGTGACAATTTTAGTAATCAATGTGGTGATGTTTTTGGTTGCCGTCTTGTTAATAATGTCAATCCAAAGAGATACCTCAGTTCCGACAGATACGAAGCGGTCATCTACAGGATATATAGCGGGTGTTTACTACATTCTGAATCATAAACTAATTCTTAGTATGGGAATTATCTCAATTTTACCGTTAATTGTGACACAATTATTTAATGTGTCTTCACCAGATTATGTTTCAACAATTTTGAAAGCTAACAGTGTCATTTATGGGTTAGCTGATATGGGCTATGGGATTGGCGGACTGGTAGCTGGGTTAATCACAGGCTTGTTAATTCATAAATTTAGTGAAAAACATATTATTGGTGGCTTTTTTATTTTTGCAACAGGCGGATTGATGACGCTGTACTTAACACAGCTTATTCCGCTAACAATCGTTTGTACCTTTATTCTTGGGTTAAGTAATTCATCATTACGGGTTGTGATCAATACAGTATTAATGGAACAGGTCGAACAGCAATATATGGGAAGAGCAACCTCTATTTGGAATGGGATTGCACAACTGATTGAGGCTTTTGCATCAACACTGATGGGAATTGCAAATGATTCTTTTGGTGCAAATATTGGTTTTCTTTGGATGGCAGCCATTATGCTTGTTGGTGCCTTATGGAGCCTTATTATGATGAGTAGAATTAACATGAAAGGAAATTAACTATGAAAAAGCGCGTATTGTTAATTGAACCAAGTTTTTATGGCATAGCTTTTGTCAAATCCGCAAAGAATTTAGGATGTGAAGTCATCTGTGTTGTCAGTAATCCTGATGATCCCAATAAATTTGGATACACTGGGGATTACGATGATTTATTAATTGCTGATGTTTGGAATAGTGAGAGTATTCTTAGAGCGATTCGTGATAGTAAATATCAGAAGTTTGATGCGATAATTCCGGCTACAGATTATGCGACAGCGGTTACCGCCAAAGTTGCTGAAAAGCTTGATATGTTTGGTAATTCTTATTTTGCAGCGAAATGTGCTAGAAATAAGGATCTGGCTAGAATTCAATATGCAAAAAAAGACGTCCCCTCAGCTAAATTTGCTGTTGTTAAGACGATTGAAGAAGCTTTGCATGCAGTTGAAAGAATTGGCTTTCCACTAATTTTAAAGCCTACCAATACGGCTAGTAGCATTGATGTCTTTTACATTGAAAACACGGCGCAATTGCGGCTACGCTTTGACCAAATTACTGAATTAAAACAAAGTTATATGAACTTTAAAGTACGCGATGAATTTATTTTGGAAGAGTTCATGACAGGTCCCGAATTTAGTGTGGAGCTTTTCTTAAATAACGATAAAATTGCCTTTGTTGAAGTGACAGAAAAACAGACAACTAAGCCGCCGTACTTTGTAGAATTAATGCATGTTTTTCCCACAACAGTTGATATAGATCGGAAAAAGGAAATTATTGATACGGCTTATAAGGCCGCGCGTGCACTTGATTTTCATAATGGCCCGACACATGTTGAAATTAAGGTAACCAATACCGGTGCGCGGGTCGTCGAAGTAAATGGTCGCCCGGGTGGAGACAGTATTACCTCTGACTTAATTCAGGATGCATACGGGATTAATATCTTTGAAAAAACAATCGAATTATATTTAAATCAGACCGTTGTAATTGAACCCAGACATCACGATGCCGCTGCTATTAGTTTTTTATTTGCTTCGAACGATGGTAAGTTCAAGTCAATACAAGGATTAGATGACATCGAAAAAACTAAGGGGTTTCAACGCTCAGAATTAGTGGTGCAGCCAGGACAACTAGTTAAACAACCAACAAATTCTGATGATCGTATTGGCTATTACATTTTATCTGGCCCTAACGCTAGTGACTTGAAGAAAACAATTATGGCGTTAAATGATCGAGTTAAAGTCATAACTGAATAGTTTAGGTATGGTGCGCATTCTCTCGGTAAGAAGTGGGGATGCTTTTTGCCATTCTCTGCAGTTTGCGTGGTCGCGCTATTTTGTTCTAGCACCTGCGTTGAGGCAACTGTCGTGGAATATAAAAGTCAGGGTATCCCGCAGTAGGAATGGCTACGGGACTAGGGACTTTTCATTAGGCCATCTCCGTAGTGTCAATAGCGGCGGTAACGGTTTGGCTTTTAAAAATTTCAACCCAGGTCGAGAGCTCGCTATTACTGGTAATGATTGTTGAATGCAGCTCGTATCTCACATAGCGACTGATACACCGGTCCAGAGAACCCTTTTCGTATGCAGTCGTAATAAGAGACCATGACAGTTATTGGTTATACATGATACAGACCCCTAAAGTTTAAAGAAGAGGTTGGTGTCAATGGCATGAAATGAAAAATAGAGAGTGAGCTAATTTCTAGCTCACTCTCTATTCATATCTATCACTATCGATTAATTTAGTTTAGAATTAAATGCCATTAGATGATTCTATATGTGATGTTTCAAAAATAAGAACCTTGTAGCAGCACTTGGATACTTATTATATCCAATGAAACGCACGCAATGGACCCTACCGGATTTGAACCGACGACCTCCTGCATGCGAAGCAGGCGCTCTCCCAACTGAGCTAAGGGCCCGAGTACTATTTTAGTATACCGCAAATCAGCCGTGGTGCAAGCCTTTCCAGGTGAATCAATGGCGACTGGCCCGGTGGTTCGCGTTCCCACGGATCTTATGAACACGCCGTTTAAACTGTGTCTTTTGGCGACTAACAAATTTATAATGTTGCATCTTACCGCCAAAGGTTTTGCCGCTCAAGCGTAATTTTAACCAATCTTGCATGACGGCCATCATTGAATTGATCTGGTCAACGCGTAACTGATCGTGTGACTGATTAGCCAGTGGTAATAGATTTGTTTGTAGTTGGTTAACCAATTTTTGGTGGTACGTGACCAGTTCAGTAGTCAGTGGGGCGTCAACATAGGTGTTGAATAATTTTTGAATTGTTTGTAAGGCATCCTTGATGTCATTTGGTTGATAGTAACGTTCATTATCGTTCGTCAATTTGATTTTCCCTCCAAGCTTGTCTAGTATAGCAGATTTTTATGAATGCAATGGTGCAGCGTGGCTAAATGGAATGAAACTCGTTAAAATAAGGATATTGAAAGGGGTGGCACAATGAGTGAAACGACGGAATTAACAAGTCAGGCCGAAGCAGTTTTAGACGAGGCTTATGAACAGTTTAAGCAAGCACAGTTACAACGGACCGCGGCTGAAGTATTTGCAGATGCGGAAAAGATCTTTGCAGTTCGCGAGATGACAATTGCGACGCGCCAATATTTATTTGATGAGGCCATCGCGGATAAAGTGATCGCACTAGGTGGTCAAGTTTTAAATCATATGTACGACCAAGCAACTCAGACCCAATTTTTGAAACTCAATTTTACGGGTAATGATATTCGCTGGTTACTCGGATTGCCCCGGGCACATCGTCGCCATCGATAAGATTGAAAACGCTTATTTACCGAATAAAGTTATGTTTAATACGATTAACATGATGGAATTTACAGAAAAAACACTGTGAATTCCATTTTTTAATTGAGTTTACTAGTTTTTTTCTCAAGTCATATATTACAAAAAGAAAAAGTCGCCAGGAATACATGTTGATTTAACAAGGTTTTAGGCTGGGAATGTTACGGCAGTCAATTATTGTTAAGGTTCTGTAACCTTCGTAACATATTGTTATTTAGCTGGTATTTGCATGTAACACAAATTGAGTAGTATAGACCTTGGCTTGAAGTACATACGTGACATTCTTTTTGGAGTGATCATTATCAAAGTGAAAGTAAATATTAAACAAGTAATGTTAGGGACGGCTGCTTTAGCTGGTTTGTTGGTAACTAGCCAAGCAGTTGCAAACGCTGATTCCATGACCATTAAGGCTGGGGATACCGTTTGGGCATACTCACAAAAGTACAATGTTTCAGTTAAAAAGATTGCTGAAGAAAATGGCTTAAGCAATCCTAGCTTAATCATTGCTGGTCAAAAGATCGATATTCCTGGTGTTAAGACTGGTTCAACCGTTGCTAAGAAAGCTGCTACTAAGACGACTACTGCTAGTGCAAGCAGTGCAACGTCAACTAGTGCCGCAACTTCAACTAGCAGCCAAGCAACTTCTGCAACTGCCGTTAGCTCATCTGTTACTAGTGCAAGTAGCACGAGCCAAGCAGCTTCAAGCAGTTCCGTTGCAGCTCAATCAAGTAGCACCTCACAAGCTAGTGCAAGCAGTAGTGTTGCTTCAAGCAGCTCCGTTGTTTCACAAGCTAGTTCAAGTGCCGTAACTAGTTCAGCAACTTCAACTAGTTCACAAGCTCCTCAAAGTGCCGCAACTTCACAGAGTTCAGCAGCGTCACAAAGTTCAGTTTCATCACAAGCTGCTCAACCTGCTAAAGCTGCCTCATACGTTGCACCAAAGAAGGTTACGACGCCTGCCCCAGCTGCTAATTACGGTAGTGTCATCGGTGCAGCTAAGACTTTCTTAGGCACACCATACGAACAAATGGACTGCTCTGCATTTACGCAAGCTGCCTTCGCTAAGATTGGTCGTTCAATTGGCCGGACCACTTACGCCCAAGCAACCGTTGGGACTCACGTATCATTTGGTTCAGCTCAAGCCGGCGACTTGGTCTTCTGGGGCTCTGACTCCGCACCTTACCACGTAGGGATTTACTTAGGCGGTGGCCAATACATCGCTTCACCTACTTACGGCGAAACGGTTTCAATCAAGAGCACTGCTTACTACACACCAAGCTTTGCTATCCACATGTAACATTTAAATCGTTAATTAGGGAGTTCGGGATAAAACCCGGGCTCTTTTTGAATACAAACAAACACCCCGCAGTCTAACTGCGGGGTGTTTATGTCTAATGAGTAAAGGTTAAGCTTTAGCCTTACTGTTTATGAATTTCTTCAATAATTGTAGCTCTTCTTGTGTTGGTGTTACTTCACCGGATTTAATGTTGTGAATCCGTTCAACTGATAGTTGACTGCCAAAGGCCAGATCATTATCCGTGAAGTGGTGATCACGTTCAAACGCAATGATCTTTTCTGATAATTGACTTAATGGTAGTTCCATGCTCCTCACCCCGATTGTTAGAATTCGTAAAAGCTCAGTGCTCTGTAACTGATACTTTTATTATAACCTTAATTCATTTAAAACGGGGAATGAATGCCATCCGAGTTATGGTTTTACAGATTATTGAAGCAGTTGCTTGTGCAGTTTCATCAAAACATCTGTGATTTCGTGTGGTAGCTGGTCGTTATTACTATGCTGATATTGATCGACGAAATTAGCCCGGATAGCCAAGCGCGCGGCAACTAATTTACGATAATCGCGATTGTCGTAATCAACGGGGAAATCAGCCAATTTCAAGTTTTGCATGTGGTCTAAACCGGCAAAGGATTCCCACTCAGTACTTTCATTGACGATTGCTTCCAAGGCGCCAAGGGTGATTTCCTTAGGAATCTTTTTATCGCCGAAGAAACCGGTGTTAAGAAGGTAACAATCAAGGTGTTGTTCTTCTAACAGGGCTTTGAAGTCGTGATAGTCTTCAGAAAGCGGGTAGACCCTAAATGGATTGGCGAATGGTTCAATGACTAGGGCGTCACGATCCACGTCGCCGATAATGTTTTCAGCGGTGCTCCGCTTAGTAGCCAAGGTTACCCCGAACGTTGCGGCTAGGACCGGATCGTCCACTTTGATAACGGGAGGCAGGCTGTCGTCCTTCATAATCCAAAAGATGGCGTTAATTGGGGCATTTTCCTTATCAACCCGATTAGTGGAAGCGTAACGGGATTTAATAGTGCGGCCATTCCCGTTGCGGAGATCTTCGGTAACGAGGACTTTGCGGTTATTAGCATCCAGTGTTACCCCAACGTTTTGAACGGTCATGAAATACTTGGTTTCGTTCGAAGTCATCGGATAATCGTTGGTCTTATCAAAGTAAGATGGCTCCAAAGCAACGGAACGACCAGTCTTTCGGTTAATCACGAACGCGTCGTCGTGTAAAACGGTAATGTCGTACTTGTAACCGTGTTTAGCGTGGGTCAGGGTCGATTTACCAGAACCCGACAGCCCGAACATTGCGAAGACTTGGTCCTGTTTGTCTTTAAAGTGGAAGGCTTTTAGGCCACCGTGACAAGAAACGTAGCCGTGGCGGTGGGCAA
Organism: Lactiplantibacillus xiangfangensis; assembly: GCF_001438845.1. Taxonomy (GTDB): domain Bacteria; phylum Bacillota; class Bacilli; order Lactobacillales; family Lactobacillaceae; genus Lactiplantibacillus; species Lactiplantibacillus xiangfangensis. The sequence goes on along the minus strand of NZ_JQCL01000015.1, from coordinate 65,211 downwards.
TTGACCAAGCGAGGGTCAACGTTGATTTTTTGAGTTCGCCAAAGTAGGACATGCCCAAAATGGCCGCAGCGTTATGTTTAGGATCGAAGATGGCTAAGCCGTCCGGGTAATCGGGATCGTGGTACGTTGGGTCGGCGTAGATGTAAATGTCGCCTTCAGGATAAGCCACGGAATCAGCAAACATCTTCTTGTAGGCGGCGGTTAACGGCTGAAAGTTCAGCATGTAAGAGAGCAGGTTGTTGGCAAATCCTTCAGGAACGGCTAAGTGTGCCTGAACGATAAAGTCTTCATCGAGGCCGACAAAAACGTCGGTTTTAATAAACTGCTGCTGCCGACTGGCGTAGATGGCTTGGCGCAAACGGCCGGCCATATCCGCTTCGTCAACCCCAGCGTTGCCGAGAATGCGGCGAGCTTGGGCCGTTCGACCAACTACTTTACCGGTGTTGGCGACGAGCATCTTGGCGTCTTCAGGCAGGCCTAAATCAGTTGGCCGATAGATTGGTAAATCGGTTTTGACTGTACCGGGGTCCTGAGTCGCTAGCTTGTAGGCGGTAGCGACGTCGGTAATGTGGGTCATGTTGTTTCCATAGAATGCCGTTTCAACCGTGGAACGAATTTGTGAAAAAATGGGGTTGCTACGGCCAATATCGGCTAGTGGGTATGAATTCTTAGTGCTCATAATAGTGCCTCCCTGTCTCAGTTGATAGATTAATCTTATCACAAATAAGCGGATGTGAAAGCGCTTTATTTATTATTGTAAAAGACATTCGTTATGATCTAAAACCCGAAAAACCCTAAGTAAAAACCAGTTATTGTCCAGTCAAAAATAGAAATTCAAAAGATTGTGCAAAACGAATTATATAATGATTTTATATCAATAATAAATTAAATTTTACGACAGCCCCTAAATAGTGCTTGCGTTGAAAGCTATATTAGTATAGCTTATTTAGTGAACGTAATTATAAGGATCATTTGATTTCTAATAACCAAATCGAAGGTGATTGGGACTTGTTACGGCGGTGATGAGTGCTAATCATGATTGGAGATGTACCATTCATGCCACGAAAACGGAATACGCAGCGGCGGATGGAAATTGTGAACGCTGCATTTCGATTATTTGCCGAGCAAGGCTACGATAATGTTCAGATGAAGGATATTGCAGACGAGTGTGATATCAGTAAATCATTGTTACAACACTATTTCCCTAAGAAAATTGTTTTGCTAAGTACCATGCTGAATGAATTAATGCTTAGTGCATTTGTTTACGGAAATGAGCAGTTGACGGCACTTTCACCTGAACAACGAACCATGATCCAAATGGGATTCTTACTGCGGATGCTAGATGAGAACCCGACCATCGAACATTTTATTAAAGATGTGTTTGAAAGTCCGGAGCTGACGACGGAGATCGTCTTGGTGACCTTGGACTGGCTTGAAGCGATTGGGGTCGACGGTGAGACCTTGACGATTAGATACGCCACCAACTTTGCCGTATCTGGTGGGATGGCCGTGTTCTTTAAGCGTAAGCTTCTTAGAGCTAGTGTCGAGGGGATTGCAGAGAATATTGATCATGCGTTCTACCTATTATTAGGTGAGGACTCGCAAAAGATTAATCAGATCTACTTGAGTACGGCTAAGTATTGTACGGATCGGTACTATCAAGCCTTTATTACCAATTTACACGAACATTCCACGATTAATTTACGTGCTGAAATACAAATTTAATATTAAAAGTAACCTTAAAAACTTGTATTCCTTAAAATATACTAGTACACTTTAAAGCGGGGAAATGATGAACGACGCTTACTAATTTTTTTAGAAAAAGCTATGGGGCGAATTATGAAGAGGTTGCTTGAGTAATAATTCGGTTTTTAGAATGAAAGGGAGACTTGAAAATGAATGACGATATGGAATTTTTTAACCGATTTAGCCACATGTACTTACATGGCTTTAAAAACTTGTCGGATATGTTTGCGGAACCAGCCACAGAACACGGGATTACGTTAGACGAATTTTACATCTTATACGATATTGCAGAAGCTAAGGGTAAAATTCGTTTGATGGATATCGCTGAAAGTCACGGTGTCACTCGGTCAGCTATCTCACGGTTAATTGGCCGTTTGTTACGTAAAGACTACTTATACCAAGAAGCCGAAGATCATGATCGGCGTAATAAAGTATTGAAGTTAACGCCAGAAGGGGCACGGGTTGAACACGAAGTCTTTACTGAACTGTTACAACGTAACCGTGAATGGCGTCAGTCTTTCAATTTAGCTAAGCAGTATCAAACGTTAGACTTAGTTGATGAATTCATGGACAAGTTTGTTAACGAAAACGCCAGCAAACAATCCAAGAAGACGACTTATACAGATATTAAACGCGCAGAAGCGTAATACATTTAAGATGGTTCAGCAATTTTTGTTGCTGGGCCATTTTTTAGGCTAGGGGTGCCTGTGGAAACGCAGTAGTGAACACGGTGACCAGATTAGTGTCAATCAAAATTGAATTGCTAATTTTAAAGTGCTTTAATAAAAATGTAAATCAATCTATTTAAAAGGGGTTCACAAAAATGCGGAAGGGTATCATTATTGTGGTCAGTGTTTTAAGCGGTTTACTGGCGGCTTGCAGCAATCAGGGGAGCAATACGTCGTCACAGCCCAAGTCCAGTTCATCGTCTAAGGTAGCTAAAAGTAAGTCATCGTCCGTTGGCAAGCTGGCCGCTCGACCATCAGTGTCAGACGAGCACAGTACTAGCCAGAAGGGTGGCCTTTGGAACGATGAGAAGAGCCAACAGCTATCTTCCTTCATGGATAGTTGGGGAACGACGATGAAGCAAGAATACGACAGCTACGGTCCGAATAATAACACGGACTTTTACGGGTTGAAGTATCCGGCCCAATTTAAGAAAGATAATTTAATGGCTAATAATCAAGCTGCGACTTTTGCTTGGTCCGATAATGGGAAGGGTCCGGTTGATTACGAAGTTGTGGCGATCTACTCGGACTCAGAGCATGAAAACTCAATGGGCTCACACCTCTACCTGTTTACTTTGCATAAGGGCGAGCCAGTGGTTTTGATTACTGAGCAAAATCAGGGTAACGAAGAAAATAAAGTTTACTTTAAAACCACGGCCAATACGGATTTAGCCGACGGGTTCAGTAAAATTGTGAATGGTCAGTCAGCAACAACTCCAACTAAGAGTCAGAAGACGACAACTAAGGACAGTAGCAGTGATAGTAACAAACCAAAGCCGTACGACATTAGCTCGTCAATGCAGGGGACTTGGTACTCAGTTGATGACAAGGGTAAGATGAACACGACAACGATTACGGCACACACAGTTACAGAATCGTTTGCAGGTGAAAAGCCTTCTACGATTACTTGGTATAACGATAATGGCAGTGACCCCGATGATCGGTCTGATATTCATGGCGACTGGGGCCGAGTTGGTAGCGTGTTTAATCGCGACGGTATCAAGCTGATTGATGTGCGTGGTTGGAATCAGGGCGCTGGTGACGGTACGTATTACGGCGTTAAGCAAGAGACCGTTAATGGCAAGTCAACGGACGTATTAATTAATGCTGGGGGCGCGGAGGTCTTATGCGACATGACATTTTACCGTACAGCGGCGATGGCAAAGCAACAAGGCACTAAAAAGTTTGACAATATTGCCTATTATAAGCCCTACTAAACCTATAATCTAAATAAGTAAGTGGTGTCAATTGCCGGTCTGTGGCGATTGACACCACTTTTTTTGGGGGGCTCAATGCCTTAAAAATAGTGGGATATACTTAAGCTCAAAAAAGGTAGGAATTTTTTTCCAGACTCTTGGTATATTGGGTTAGTGATTAAGAGCGTCGCCGATGACGTCTTTCAGTTGATTGCTGTCGAGCGTTAGCTTTAATTTCATTCGGATAAATTCGGCTCGCTAGCCACCAGACCCAACCACGTTGCACAGCCAAAGTAATTCCAAGGTATAGTAACAATGTTACACTACTACCGGTCCACAATTGATCGACCCCTAAATGAACCCCAATTCCTAGAATCCACCATAAAATAGTTACCCAACTTCCCTGACGCATTACCATCCCATCTTCATTGACCCAGAAATGATAAGACCATGCTCGTAAAAGTGCAAACCCAATTGCACTGACCAGGCTCAGGAGACCAAAAATCAGTCCTTGGACTGGGGTAATCTGCAAATGCTGTTTGGTAAACGCATCACCAACTGACGCTATTCCCAATAGGACGATTAAAATGTAAAAATTTGCTTTAAACCGAATCACCCGGGGTGCAATTTGGCGCCGAATAACAGTGATTAAAAGCCAACCGCCTAAAACTAAGTTCGTAAATGTTAAATTTTCCATTCTATTATCATCCTTACTGTTTCTTCTAAATACACGTTTTTTAGAGTTACTCTTTTCGAAATGAAAAGTGTTATCACTAGTTTATAAAGTAGGCTACACTTATGCTAGCTTTGGGTTACAAAAAAGGAGATATTGTTACCAATGAGTCCACAAGAAAAAAAGCAACAAAATTTAAAAGCAATCTATCAGGCCCTATTACAATTAATGTCTCAAAAACCCATGATAAGTATTTCAATTACTGAACTTTGTCAAAATGCGAACGTTTCGCGAACCTATTTTTATCGTCATTATCAAAACTTTGATCAAATTATTTTAGCCGCTCAAGCGCAAGCGATGCTGCATTATTTGCGTCGTCTGCCTAGTAGTACGGTTCAAGTTGACTTGGCTACTTTAATGACTCACTATTTTAAACTGACCAAAACTGGCGTGAAGACTTATCAGTTGCTGATTAAAAATAATAAAATAAATATCTTGTTGCAAACTTTTCAAACTGTTTTTCAATTACTACTTAAACAAAAACGTCTCGACAACCACAGTTCAAAATTAGCCGAACCATATTACCTAGACTTCTTTTCTGGTGCCGTCGTTAACATGTCCATTCGTTGGGTTAATGATGGTTTGATTGAATCACCGGAATACTTAGGTCAACAGGTTGCTAAGTTTGTCCATTCTTAAAGTCTATTTGGTGAATCTAGAAATAAGTTCAGCAGCGTATTTAATGGGGATATCTTTTAGTGCTGCGTCCCAACTAAGGCTGTCCGGTTATTTATTAAGTTTGCACGAATTTCACCGGTGTTTGTGTCTTGAAGATTTTGACCTTATCGGCAGGAATTAAGTCGTTAACTTGCCGGAATTTTGTTGGTAAGATAATCTGACTGTTACTTGTTACTATGGATTGATACAGTTAAGATGTGCATGAACAGAAAAATAGACGTCCAGCCAAATTTTGGTTAGACGTCTGTTTTCAAGAGTTAGTTAAGTTACAGCCCTTTATTAAGAATCAATTATCCAAAAATGGATTTAAAAATCGAACTGAAGAAGTTCATAATTGCGTCCCAAATCTTTTGGAGTAAATTTTGATTTTCTTTGGTATTAAGCTTATTGAAAACACCCTTAGCGTTAGACTGGATATTTTTCATGAGGGAGCTTGCTTGGTTCTTAAAACTAGATGAATCTAGCGCGCCCGAGTCTCTGACCTTAACTAGTAAGTTAATGATTTGAGTCTTCTGATTGTTAGTAATGACATTAGTTAAGTTATTATTGGTGATTTGTTGGTTAACAATCGTTGTAATTTCGTTTTTGGTGACATTGCTACCTTTTTTAGCCATTTCTTGCTTAGCGCCAGCCACCGCATTGTTTAACTGTGCATCGGTGTAGCCGTCTTTGTTCTTATTATCCTTAGTAATTCCACTCAGTGTCCCCAATTCGTCTTGGGCGGCACTGACTTGTTTAGCGTTTAAACTATTACCGTTCTTAGCGTAAGCGGCGTAAATCCCGGCAAGGGCACCCGAGCCATCAATCGGCGTAGCGGACGTGATGTAAATGTTGGCATCCGCAATCCCCGCGGTTAACGCCGCGTTTTTATATTGATCAGCCGTAATGGTCGTGATATTGTTACTCCCATTATAGTCGAGAATTTTAACGTTGATCCCCGAACCGGAACTGGTCTTTTCAATCATCGCACTGGACCAAACGCCCGAACTACTCGTGAAACTTTCACCGGCTGGGTTCAAGTATTTGACCAAGGTGTCCCCGTTGACGGTTAAAGTTTGGTAGTTGTCGGCATTACTTAAAGCACTTGTTAACGTCTTGATGGTGCCTGACTTTTGACTGCTGGTTAGGCTACTTCCCAGTGTGACAATCGGTTCATCGCTGGTATCGTCGGCGTGCGCCATGGCCTGCCAGCTGCCTAAACTAAATACTAGGGTGGCGAGCAACGCGACCCATTTAAAGTTAAAACTAATTCGTTTCGCCATGATAATTTCCTCCGCATCTTAACTAATGCGCCTTAATTATAGCAGATTCACCCAATGTCTTTTGAGTCGGGCAACGAAATTTGAGAGACTTCTAACCTTTTTAAGTTATCTTTATCATTTGCGAGTGGTGGGTGGGTTCGCTATACTCGGATTAAAAGGGATGAAGAGGGGTTTAATAATGACCAATAATCGCGTAATTAATAGTTTGAGCTACCTGAGTATTATCTTTTTACCCGTTTTGTTTCCACTAATCGTGTGGTTACTGACGGGGAATAATCCGGATGCACACCGGGCTGCGGGCAAAGCATTCTGGCTGCATTTATTACCGGTAGTAATGGGTATCATCTTTGTGATTATTCTCGGTGTGACGGGGATGGTCATGAATAACTTTGTTAATAGCGGGTGGCTAGCCGTTGTCTTAATGGCGGTCCTAGCCATTGTTGCGTTAGGCAGTTACTTATGGTCAATCGTACGTGGAATTCAGTATTTAATTGCAGACTAAGTGATTGGGGGAATTTGAATGGCATCAGTAGAAACGACCGCTAAAACGGCGATGATGGTTCAATTTTGGCAAGCGGGTTACGGTCAAACGACGGTCGCCGATTTGGTGACGGCAAGTGGGTTATCGCGCTCGCAATTTTACCGACAGTATCATAGTAAGGCGGTGGCGTTACGCCAGTGCTTAAAGTTATACCAAACGACTCTGGATGCGCAACTCACGCAGTTGATCGAACGGGACCGTGCGCGCCAGACGCCATTATTTGCCGTGTTAGCGGACTGTTTACTGATGCCTTTTCAAAGTGATCAGTGGCCAACAGGTTGTCTGATGGTTAATCTAATGGCCGAAGTGGGCGCCCGGGATGCGGTTGTGGCGGCACAACTCCAAACGGTTTATACGAATCTGCAATCGCGTTTGGCCGGTCTATTGATACCACGGGCCAGCCAATTGCCAGCGACGACGGCTGAGGTAGCGGCAAGTTTAATGCAAGTTCGGAGTGGCCTCCAGCTGTTAGCTAAACAAAATCCAGGGGCTGCTCAACTGAAGCGCCAGGCGCAAATGAGCGTCCGGCTGATTTTAGGGGAGGCATAGGCATGGTGACGATTAAAATTGTTCGTGGCGACATTACTAAAGTCGTGGTGGATGCCATCGTTAACGCAGCGAATACGAGTTTGTTAGGTGGCGGCGGTGTGGACGGTGCCATTCATCGCGCAGCTGGGCCCAAGCTACTTGCGGCTTGCCGGGCCCTCCACGGCTGTGAAACGGGTGAAGCTAAGCTGACGAAGGGCTACCAGTTGCCCGCCAAATACGTGGTCCATACGCCCGGTCCCATTTGGCGGGGCGGTCAGCATAACGAGGTAGCGCTGTTAGCCAATAGCTACCGGAACAGCTTGAATGTCGCGGCTGCGCAAGGGTGTCAAACGGTGGCATTCCCATCGATCAGCACCGGAGTTTATCGGTTTCCACTAGCGATTGCGGCGCCCTTAGCCTTACAAACGTTGCAGCAGACGGCCGCAAGCACTGCAAAAAGTGTTACGTTGATTGAGATTGTTTGTTTTGACGACCAAACTCAAGACGCCTTTGAATCAGCGTTGGCAGCGCTAACTAAGTAATCTTTACGAAAAAGATACCCTTGAATGCTATTATCTCGGATAGTCGCTTGCTATAATGTGAATAAGCTGACAGTCAAAATGGCTGCCAATTTAATCTGCGCGGTTTTTAGTGAACCGGGCCTTTAAAAAGAAAGGAATTCGCTTGTGTTAGATATTTTTAAAGCGGTAATCTTGGGGATTGTTGAAGGGATTACTGAATTCTTACCAATTAGTTCGACGGGTCACTTGGTGTTAGTTGATGAATTCATCAAAATGCAACAGTCCACGCAATTTACGGACATGTTCAACGTGGTGATTCAATTAGGGGCCATCATGGCGGTCGTCGTCTTGTACTTCCATAAGTTGAACCCGTTGTCACCGCGTAAAGATCGTACCGAAAAGCGCGATACGTGGGTGCTGTGGAGTAAAGTGATCCTTGCCGTGATTCCATCGGTGATCGTTGGGTTACCATTGAATGACTGGATGGATGAACATTTAATGAACTGGGGCGTGGTTTCCGCTGCCTTGATCGTTTATGGGATTCTCTTCATCGTGATTGAAAACCATAACAAGGCGTTAACACCACGGTTCGCTGACTTGAAGACGTTACCTTATACGACAGCTTTATTCATTGGGTGTTTCCAGCTCTTATCATTGGTACCAGGGACGTCCCGTTCTGGGGCAACCATTTTAGGGGCCATCTTGATTGGAACGTCACGGTACGTTGCGACTGAATTCTCCTTTTTCATGGCGATTCCAACGATGTTTGGGGCGTCACTCTTGAAGTTAGTGAAATTCTTCGCCCACGGTGGTTCCTTAGCTGGCCTGCAAGGCGTTGTCTTAGCCGTTGGGGTCATCGTTTCCTTCGTTGTGGCCTACTTAGCCATTCGCTTCTTGCTGGATTACATCAAGAAGAACGACTTCAAGATTTTCGGTTGGTACCGAATCGTCCTTGGGGTAGTTGTGATTGCTTACTTTGCAGTAAAGACTTTGATGTAGCATTAATATTTTCAAAATAACGATTAACTAAAGAATCCCGTGAATGAACAACCTAAATTGGTTGCTTATTCACGGGATTTTTTAGTCTAGACTATTTGATTTTATTGAGTTTAATGAATGAGCCGCCACGTCACTCGGTTGATAAATTCAGCGATTAAGAAGCCAATCGCAATAACGCCGGCGATGATGACGACCTGTGCGAGGTACTCCGAGGCAACGTGGGGGTGACCAGTCACGAGGTTACGGACGACCCGGTAAGACTGTCCTCCGGGAACCAACGGAACGAGGCTAGGAATGTTGAAAATAATCATGGGCATGTGCTTATAATGTGCTGCTAACCCGCTAGCAACCCCGATAACCACCGCAGCAATCAGATTACCGACGGCTAGTTTGACGTTGATACTGGTTGGTAATAAGAAATACAAAAATTCGTAGGTCAACCAACCCGCAGCGCCGACCCAACCACTGAGATTGAGGGCGCGCCGGGGGATGTTCAAGAGAACGCCGAAGCCGGCCGTTGCGAAGTAGGCCAAGACGAGTTGGAGGATCCCAGTTGTTAAAATCCAGTGTCCCAAAATGAGTTCCCTCCTAATAGAAAAATGACGTCAGGGCAATACCGACCCCGATGGCGCATGCGGATAAAATTGCTTCAATGGCACGGGCGGGGCCACTTAGTAAGTTGCCCGTCATCGTGTCACGGACAGCGTTGGTAATTGCGACACCGGGGACTAATGGCATAACTGCACCAATAATAATGGCGTCGGGATGGTAGCTGCCAGGGGCGACGTGTTCACCAATCAACGTAATTAGGCCAATAATTAACGCGCCCATAAATTCACTTAAGAAGCGAATTGAGCCGAGTCGGTTGACCCAATAATAGGTGGAAAAGCCGAGGGTGCCGGCGAGGGCGCACGTCACTAAATCAGCCGGGGTAGCGTGGCCGGTAAAGGCGACCATTAGTGGAACGCTAACGACTGCTGAAGCAATTAATAACCAGCTGAAAGGGAACGTGGGTACGGCTTGATTGACTTGGTCTAACTGGGTTGCAAATTGTGTTAAGTCGATATCGTGGGCGGCAAATCGGCGTGACAAAGTGTTGACCTGGTCCACCTTTTCAAGGTCCATTCCCCGACGATGAATGGCCCGCACTTGGCTGGTCGCCGCTTCCGGTAAGGAGACTGTAATACCGGTCAGTAGGACAAAGATTTGAGCGTCGGGGTACCCAGCATTGGTTGCGATGCGTTGCATGGTATCTTCCACCCGTTCAATTTCGGCACCATTTTCGAGTAAAATGGCACCTGCCAGCAGTGTGGCTTGCAACATCACGTTTGTTTGTTCCACAATATGCAGCCTCCCCAATAAATAAAGTGTTGTTCAATTAGATAAAACTATTTTCTCACGAAATCGAATCATCGTCACTAATATTAGAACAGATTGTTTGACGGCGCCCCCTAGTTTCAGGGTAGAATTAACCTAATGAAGCACTGAAAACGCATCGTTGTTTTTAGCGCTATTCTTAGGAGGCACTTTGATGACTGCTTTAACAAAACTCACCGATACGTATAGTTTAAATAACGGAACAAAGATTCCCATTGTTGGCTTTGGAACTTGGCAAACGCCCGATGGTCAAGTTGCATACGATTCCGTGCTGGCTGCTTTAAAGGCCGGTTACCGGCACATTGATACGGCCGCAGCCTATGGTAACGAAGACAGCGTTGGTAAGGCTATCGCCGATAGTGGCGTTGCCCGTGAAGACCTATTCGTCACGACTAAACTTTGGAATGCGGACCACGGTTACGAAGCTGCCAAGGCAGCTTTGGAAACCTCTTTGAAGAAGTTAGGGTTAGACTACGTGGACTTATACTTGATTCACTGGCCAAATCCAGCTGCCATGCGTGACAATTGGGAACAATTAAACGCGGACACTTGGCGGGCTATGGAAGAAGCTTACGCTGATCGCAAAGCACGTGCAATTGGTGTTTCTAACTTCCGGCCAAAGCACTTGGATGCCTTGCTAAAGACGGCTAAAGTGATTCCCGCAGTTAACCAAATCTTCTTGAACCCTAGTGATACGGAAGACGAAGTGGTTGCTTATAACCGTGAACACGGAATTTTATCCGAAGCTTACAGTCCACTTGGCACTGGGAAGATCTTTGGTATTCCAGAGTTGAAGACAATTGCTGATAAGTACCATAAGAGTGTTGCACAGGTCGTTTTACGCTGGTCCTTACAACACGGCTTCTTGCCATTGCCAAAATCAGTACATGCTGATCGCATTGCGCAAAATACAGAATTGTTTGACTTCGAGTTAACCGATGCTGATATGAAGACAATCGACGGGATGCACGGCGTCGCTGGTTTGGCCAATGATCCAGATAAGGTAGATTTCTAATTTTTAAAAGTAACTGACTAGTGATAAACACTGATCTAATCAAAAAGGGACTAATTTTGAGTTTGATGAATCCATCAGACTTAAAATTAGTCCCTTTAGTTTTAACATTAATGGCCGCTTCGGTGAGCAAAGCCGGTGTGCTGTGGGGTCGGTCACAGCCATGGTTCGGTCTGTGACCTCGATTCAGAGCTGACAGCCCACGTCTCTGAATCGCCCCGCAACATCAGCCAGCTAAGAAGCGCTGCCTGATGTTGCCGACACTGCACACCAATTTTGCCCACCTTCGCTAAGATCTTTTTCTATTGTGGATGATTTAAAATTAGTTGAATACTAAGAGGTTGTCACTGATAGTATCTGTCGTGAAGGTGGCTTTTGACCGGTGAACTTCCGGTCTTAGGCCACGACCGCATACCATCAGTGACGACCCGACTTAGTTTATCAATAAACCACCATTTAAGAATTAGTACTTAACGTTAAAGTTGGTCGGCTGGTTTGCCGTCACAACCGGATGTTCAGCGAAATAGTCTGCGATTAATACCGTCATGTCGGTCGGCAACTGGTGATCAATTTTAGCCGTCCCATACATCGGATAGTTTCCCCCACCACCAGCGCGGTAGTGATTTAACGTGACGGTTAGTGGTTGGTCATCCGTGACGGGTTGACCGTGATAGTCTAACCGAACGAGTCGTTGTCCGATGGGCTTAGTTAAATCGAAAGTATAGTCGATGCCACTGTAAATGTCGTAGACGTAGTGTCGTAATTTAGGCTTTAAAAATTCAGGATTAACGATGACCCGGCCATTTTTCAATAGAAAATAACTGGCACAGCGTTCAAGCGCGCGCTTCAAGTCAGCACCCGTAATCTTTTCAACGGCAAGTTTATTTGGATAAACGTAACTGTTCATGACTTCACGCATGGTCACGTGTTGTCGTAACCCGGGAACGTCATCGTTAAAAAGGGCGGTGGCCGCTATGTCGGTTCCGGTGGCGGCCATCTCGACGCGGTTGATAAAGTCGATGTACGGGTGATTATGCAAGCGGGCATCTAAGTGATTATGTACCAGCATATCGCCGTTAATTTGCCCTAGTGGCGTGTCTAACCAATCTTCCATTCGTTCGTTAATTGGTGAAACAAGTGTCATTAGGTCAGCGTTCGGTTGGGTCTCTTTGACACTGATAACGTTAGGTTTGCGCCGAATAATTTGGCGTTGGTCATCGACGTCTAAGGTAATCACGCCGACGTTAGCCCCCTTCATTCCTGGTTGGGTGACTGGGACGCCGTTGATTGTCACGGCCAGTTTGCGGTGTTGGTGTCCCGTGATCATGGCATCGATTCCGGGCACTTCTGCTAGCAAAGCTGAGCCCCGGTTTTCACCGTTGAGTCGTTCCGTGGGGGCGTTCGTTTGGGGATCGCGTTCCAAGCCACCGTGGTAAGCCACGACGACAACGTCTGCGAGTTCGTGCAGTTTTGGAACCCACCGTTTTGCACATTCGACGACGTCTTCAAAGTGTAGTCCGGCAATGTTTTTAGGCTGTTCCCACCGACTGACGAACTGAGTGGTTAGCCCTAAAATGGCAACCTTGACACCCGACCGTTCGAGAATGGTGTAGGGTTGTGAAAATAACGTTCGTTGCTGATCATCGTGAATGTTAGCGGTCAGCATGGGGTAATGACGACTGGATTCACACAGGTCGAGGTAATCAAGCCCGTAGTTGAATTCGTGGTTACCGAGAACCCCAGCAGCGACGTGGTTACAATTCGCCAACTGCGAGTATAGTGGGGCGAGAGCCCGGTGTCGCCGTGCGATAAAGTAAGTTAGCGGTGAGCCCTGAACGTAATCACCGTTGTCGATAACGATTGGCCACACTTGGTCGTCGTCTTGCTGGGTCAGTTGCGCAATTAAAGTGGCAGCCCGACTGAGACTGAAGGGCGCGACGTGATCGCGCCGACTATAATCCGTCGGTGCGAGATAACCGTGCACGTCACTTGTTGAGATTAATTTAATTTGCATGCACCCGGGCCTCCAATTAGTATTTGATTACTATTATAACAATATTCATCACATTTAACTTATTTCTGAACGTAAACCATAGAATTTTTCCTAGAAAATGACTTGCTAGCTGGTTTGCCTGCGCGCCACGGGTGTACGGATTCAAATATTATTCATAGTTTGGGCGCAGATTGGGTAAATGTATCCGTTATCATAAGGTGATGGATATTGTAACGATAATCGAATTACGGAGGAGTATGCTATGAATTTTGACAAGAAGACGTTCAAACAGACCCCCGATTCCGGTTTAACAACCGCGGAAATCGCGTCACGGACGACTCAATTCGGATCTAACGAATTGGTTGCCGCACGACCGGTTCCACTGTGGCGTAAAATTTGGCAACATATGAGTGACGTGTCTTCACTAGTGTTACTCTTTGCAGTTGGGCTGGCGACCTATTTAGCCCTTGCCCAAAATGGTGGGTGGACGAAAACCATTGTCATTGGCGCCATTTTAGTGATTAACGTCGCGATTGGTTTGTACCAGGAAGCCTCCGCGGAGAAGTCCTTGGCCGCGTTAAAATCAATGAGTCTCCCGACTGCTAACGTTCGACGAAACGGGACGATTCAGACGATTGCCGCTACCGAAATTGTGCCAGGTGACTTAGTGGTACTAAAAGCTGGGGACCAAGTGCCTGCTGATGCACTCGTTTTAACGGGGACAAACTTAGCGATTGATGAAGCCGTCTTGACCGGTGAAAGCGTCCCGGTTGAAAAGGTTGCTTACGCTGCTGATGAAGTTACTGAAGAACAACAAGTATACGCTGGGACCGCTGTGACTGCCGGAACGGGCTTAATTCAAGTCCTGACTACCGGAATGAGCACTGAATTAGGCCAAATTGCGGGGCTGTTAAATAAGACTAAACAACGGGCAACACCACTTCAAGGCCGGTTAAACCGGCTATCAAGCTGGCTAACTACTTTTGCCGTTTTAGGTGGTGCGATTATTTTTGCCCTCAGTGTCTGGGTTCAAAATCAAGGAATTGGTGACAGCTTAATGATTGGCGTGTCGTTAGCGGTCGCGGCCGTTCCCGAAACCTTGCCGATCATTGTGACAATCAGCCTCTCACACGGTGTGCGGCGGATGGCTGACCGCAACGCCATCATGCGGCGGGTCAGCGCGGTGGAAACCATCGGTAGTGTGGATGTGATTGCTTCGGATAAAACCGGCACACTGACCCAAAATCAAATGACGATTACGAAGTATTGGACACCTAAAAGTGGGACCGCAACGGCGAGTGACCTGCTTTCACCGGCTGGAACGACGTTAATGAAGTACTTGGGGTTAGCGACGAATGCCGAAATCACGCAGGTCGATGGTGAAGAACAGGCCATCGGGGATGCGACTGAGTTAGCCGCAGTTCGCTGGTTGGCGGCGCACCAAATGACGCGCCAGACGTTAGAAGCTGAGACCCCGCGACTTTCAGAGGACCCGTTTGACTCGACTAAAAAGATGATGACGACGGTTCACCAGTTAGCGGATGACCGCCAACTGGTCATTGTAAAGGGGGCGTGGGACCGGCTTCCATTTAAAGCAGGTACGCCCGGATTACGGGCCGGCCAACAAGCCCACGATGCCTTTGGCCGTGACGCGTTACGGGTCTTAGCGGTCGGTTATAAGATTGTGCCAAGCACGGTGGCAAGCGATGATTGGGATAACCTGAATCGGGACTTAGACTTAGCGGGACTCGTTGGGTTGATTGATCCGCCGCGTCCCGAAGTCATCCCCGCTATTCAAGCTGCGAAGCAGGCTGGCATTATGCCGGTCATGATTACGGGGGACCATTTAGTGACGGCCAGTGCCATCGCAGAAGAAATTGGCATTTTAACGGCGCCGTTTAAGGCTATCAGCGGGGAACAGCTACGGGCCCTTTCAGATGATGAATTGCGGGCGCAAATTGACCAGATTGCCGTGTACGCACGGGTGTCACCAAGCGACAAGATTCGCATCGTCCAAGCGTGGCAAAGTCTTGGCAAGACCGTGGCGATGACCGGGGATGGCGTTAATGACGCGCCGGCGCTGAAAGCCGCCGACGTCGGGATTGCCATGGGGATTACCGGGACGGAAGTTTCTAAAGAAGCGGCCGACATGGTCTTGACTGATGATAATTTTGCAACCATTATTGCGGCCGTTAAAGAAGGGCGCACGGTCTATCAAAACATCATCAAAGCCGTTGAGTTCTTGGTTGGGGTTAACTTTGCCCAAATCTTCTTGATGGTCGGGGCTGTCCTGTTTGGTTGGGGTGCGCCGCTACTAGCGGAACAGTTGCTAATTGTTAACGTGTTAGCTGATGGAATTCCGGGCTTCTTTATCAGTCAGGAACCGGGCGAACCGTTGGCCATGCAACAGCCACCGGTGGCAAATGATGAAAGCATCTTAGCGCGTGGCTTAGGGTCACGATTAGCTGTCCGGGCCGTAACGTTTACGATTTTAACGTTAGGCATTTACGCCATTGGCCGGTTTGGCTTAGCCGCTAACCAAGCGTCAATTGGGATGACGATGGTCTTCTTAGTGTTAGCACTCGGGTCAATGATTGATATTTACGCGATTAAAGATCGCCGGCCAATGAGCTGGGCAACGTTCAAACGTAACCCACTATTGAATCGGGGACTAGTCGTAGGAATCTTAGTGATACTGGCCATCGCCGTTGTGCCACCGCTGCGGCAGTTCTTCAGCCTCGCAGTGCTTCCATGGTCTGCTTGGGTGATTGCGCTAACTGGTGTCTTCATCCCAACCATTGTCTTGGAAATTAATAAACGGTGGCAACAACGTCGGCAACGAGCCGCACAATTGGAAGTCGTTGAATAGATTAGCATGCAAAAAGGGTATCTCAGAAATGAGAGGCTACTGAAAAAGTAGTTTAATTCTAGAAAGTGCTACCTAAATGTTTTACGCATTTAGGTAGCACTTTCTTTTTGACGTAATGAGGTGTCGAGGTGATTGGGATTCAGCGACTATCCCAAACTCAGAAATAATCGCAATTTTCACGTTAATGCTACTAGCAAGCTAACCGACTTTTGTCCCACTCTAGTCAATGAAGTATCATTTAAAGCTTTAATCCATAAATACAATTCTGATAAAGCCAATCCATTAATTCGTGCGGCTCGTTAGTCGTATAAAAGTGACTAAGTAACGTGTTAAAAGTTGGTAGCTGGTTCTCACTGACATTAAATAGACCAATGCCAGCATTAATTGCTAAGTAATTGACTGTCAAAAATGCCGTTCGTTTGTTTCCATCCCAGTAGAATTGGCTTCGCATCATGGTTAGTAGTAGCTTCAAAAGCTTGTCAGTCATGGATTCAGAGGCAACATCTTTTGGTGATAAAATTTGTTGAATCGTTGTTGTGATTTCCTCAGTACTTAAAATTGGCGGGACGTAGTCGGTTCCATCAATGCTGACGTTTTCGGTGCGAAAGTTGCCGGGATCGAGAGAATCGGCCGCAGCAACTTTCGCATTAATTTTATTGCTGATTTCGATGGTATACGGTTGTGCATTAGCAATGACGAATTGCCAGGCACGTTTTAAAGTAACGATTGTCACGACATCATCAGTTGAAACGCCAGCGACACTCATACCATCAACGATGGTTTGGGTTTGTGGCAAGGTTGTTTGGGTACCTTCAAATTTTGAGTTGTCATAGATTAAATTCACGAGGTTTTTATGTGCAAAAAATTTGGCCTGCTTAATAGTCATTTGATATTTATCTGGATAAGTCATTACTAAAATACTCCCTTGAAGCCTAGTATAGCTAAAAAACAGCCTTAGCTATTTAGCTGAAGACTGTATTAGGATATGTTCGTTAATCGTCGTCATCTTCTTTCATCCAGGCGGCGAAGTTTGGAGATTTTTCAGCATTTACGGTGCCGTCTTTGTTGAATTGGACGACTTCAGTTGGAATGTCTTTCAGAATTTCGTCCCAGGTTAGGCTATCTTCTGGCGCGCTGATTTCGAGCTGGATATTTCCGCTAGCGGTGTCTTGGATAAGCTTAACTTTGTCGCCGTGAGTGAGACCATTCGCTTGTCGAAATTTTGTAGGCAAAGTGATTTGGCCTTTGCTGGTGACTGTTGCTTCGTAAACGACTTTATCATCCTGACTTGATTTGATAGTTTTAGGCATGATGACACCTCCATAATATAGTCCCTTACACTTGGTGCTAGTTGATTTATGGTATCTACTAACAAGCGTTGCTCTAGTCTTGCCTGAAATCCTTTTGCAAAGTGTGCACGATCCTTTTCTGGATTAAAAGGACTAACCCAACGTGAAAATACACGCTCTATTTGACGTCGATCCTGTTTTAATAATCGGTCATTAAGCCCCGTACGATGCATATTACGACGTTTAGGAACCCAAAAGTCAGCTGGCTGAACCTTTAATTAAGGAAGCAGTAGAAGCGGCACTAGCTGGTCATACCCAATTCCACCTGCAACGACGTAACATCGTTCAGCTTTTAGTAAAATCCCTTAAAATACGGGCCGTTTGGCGGGCTTGGAACGTAAGTCGTCACAATCATAAGTGGCGAGTTCTTTTAAGCCGTTTTTGCTGGCGTCGAAGTAGGCCGTTAGTCCTTGTGAAATCATCAGGTTAAGGTCCTTGTCGGCATCAAATTGAACGATCAGGACGGGTGTCTTTTCAGCGACCGCCGCACCGACTTCAAACATGGTGCCAGAATCTGGTTCGTTGGTGGCGCTGGTCATATCAAAATCGAGAATTGCGACCACGATGTCGGCTCTGTGGACCTGGCGCATATCGGAA
The DNA here is from genome assembly GCF_001438845.1 of Lactiplantibacillus xiangfangensis. Lineage (GTDB taxonomy): Bacteria > Bacillota > Bacilli > Lactobacillales > Lactobacillaceae > Lactiplantibacillus > Lactiplantibacillus xiangfangensis. The sequence continues at coordinate 47,082 of NZ_JQCL01000015.1, read as the reverse complement.
GCGTAGACGTATTGCTGCCAAGCACGACTACCGAATGGTTCTTCTTCAAATTGATGTTCTTCAGGAATGAAGATACCGTCGGAATTGACGGTGGGGTTGGCTTTTAACGCAGCTTTAACTTGTTCAATGCGTTGTTTTTGCGCGTCGTCAAAAAAAGGAGCTGCTAAATAAACGTTGTTCATGGGAAGTTTCCTTTCTGGACTGCAGTAATTAAGATTGTAACCGTATTTTATCCGAAAAGGGGCTAGGGTTTCAAGTCATCTCATACTTTACTTAAAAATTAAATAGATTATAATTCTACATAACATAATTAATACACTAGTATTCCTTGAATTTGAACTCAGATTAAGGTAAATTAAAGCATGCCTTTGGAGGATTTTAAAATGACTGATCAGAATCAATTAGCAACGTTTCAGCTCGTCCGCTGGAACGATTTACCAACCATGCCACTTTATATCGACCAGTTATTACAGTTGGTCAATCAGATGATGGTGCCGTTAGACTTACCACTGGTGACTAAGACGATGGTCAATAGTTACGTTAAGCAACACCTTTTCAGTCGGCCCGCGGGGCGGCGTTATACCCGTAACCACGTGGTTGCCGTCTTGGTCGTGTCCATTTTAAAAACGGACTTTGCGTTGTCCCAAATTGGGTCAGCAATTTTAGCGATTCGCGATACCCGGCAAGTGAAGCTCAGGTACCAGCAGTTTAGCCACGCATTTGAAGGAGTTTTGCGGGAAAATACGTTGAACCAGCCAGCGGATTCGACGGAACGAACGATTCAACTGGCGGCACGGACGGTCGGTACCCACTTGCTAACACTTCAAACATTAGGCTAAGTTTACATAGAGGGGATTTGAAAGAAATGACAACCCGTAAGAAATGGTTAATTGCGATCGTCGCAGCCTGTACGGTCGTCACACTGGGTGTTGCGGGTGGGAGCTTTTATTTATACCACTTTGCATTTGAACCCACACCTAAAGTTTTGCACCATAGCTCTAAGAAGAGTCATCAAACGCTGCAAAAAAATCAAGCTTGGCTAAAACGAGTCACTAAGCAGACGTGGCACGAAACGTCGGCGACCGATCAGTTAAAGTTGGTCGCGGACTATATCCCGGCATCAACTAAAACCAGCAAGACAATCGTCATCGCACACGGTTACATGGGAAATAAGGAACAGATGGCTAGTTATATTCGGTTGTGGCACCGGCAAGGTTACAATGTGCTGGCACCAGATGATCGGGGTAACGGGCAGAGTGAAGGAAACTACTACGGTTTTGGTTGGCCGGACCGTTTGGACTATGTGAAGTGGACGAAGCAGGTCATTCGTCGTAATGGGACCAATAGTCAAATTGGCTTATTTGGGGTTTCCATGGGTGGTGCCACGGTCATGATGATGAGTGGTGAAAAATTACCATCACAAGTGAAGGCCATTATTGAAGATTGTGGTTATACCAGTGTCAGTGATGAACTGGGGTATGAATTGAAACAGTTATACCATTTACCAAAATTTCCGTTACTTTATACCGCCAGTTGGGTGGCACGGGCTAAGGCCCACTTTAACTTTTTAGAAGCTAGTTCAGTTGCCCAGTTAAAGAAGAACCGGCTACCCATCTTCTTTATTCATGGCGGCAGTGATAAGTTTGTGCCTACGAAGATGGTTTACGAAAATTACCGGGCAACTTCGGTTCCGGATAAGCAACTGTGGGTTGTTCCAAATGCGGCGCACGCGGAATCGATGACCCTGCATCCTGAATTGTACGAAAAAAAGGTTGCAGCGTTCATGGCTAAATATATGCAATAATAATTTAAATAATTAAAATAGCGGATCTTCACCCTGACAGATAAAATCATGATGAAGATCCGCTATTAGATTACGCTTTTTTGGCAAATGGATGGCGCATACTAGGAATAAAAATCAAAACGACAATAAAGTTTAGCAGGAGTGACAAAGCGGTAAAGATGAAGACGCCACTGTAGTCAAACCAGTTTGAGATGACCCCGCCGAGTAGTGAGCCGAGCATACTGCCCATAGCCTGAAAGGATTGGTTCCAACTGAAGATCGTTCCCGTTAAATGTTGGGGCGTATTTTTCGATAACAGGGTTTGCACCGTTGGGAAAAGTGCCCCATCTGAGATCCCAATCATGAAGCGCAGCAAGCCTAATGTCCAAATGCTTGAGACGAATCCTTGTGGGAAATACATCAGAATGGCAAAGACAAACCCAAAGACTAAGATGCGATCAGTCCCACGGGTATCGCCAAGTTGACCTAGGCGCGGGGCGGATAATAACGTTGAGATTCCGGGTAATGCGGCTAAAATACCAGCGACGACGGTGATTGGACCGACGTTGTGCATCAATTGTTGAACGTAGAGACTGATAATTGGGGTGATTGAGTTATTCCCCATTTGAATAATCATGGTTGAAACTAGGAGGGTAATGATTAACGTCGGATTCTTAAACTGGCTCAAGAGACTGCCATTTTTTTGGGCCACGGCCGCTGGATTGGGTTGGTAATGTTCGTGGACCAGTGTCAGACTCAAAACGAAGACGATCAGTAATAAGATCCCAGTAATAATGAACGTAAACCGAATGGAAAAGACTTGTGCTAAAACCCCACCGAGAATTGGGCCAATCAAGTTACCGGAGACGTAACCGGTAGTCAAAATACCAATTGCGGTCCCGCTGTTTTCCTTTGGCGTCTCGGTCGCGATTAAGGCACTAGCGTTGGGGATGTATCCGGCACACAGTCCCGGGAGGAACCGGAGCAAGATGAGAATCCAGACGTTGTGAACGAAGCCCATCAAACCAATGACTACGGCCATCCCTAGTGAAGAACGGAGGAGCATTAATTTACGTCCCCGCCGGTCTGCTAGTTTACCCCACAGCGGTGAAACGATGGCGATCACAAAGAAAGTCACGGCGTACGTTAAGCCGCTGTACATGGTGAGTTGACCCTTAGTGAAATCACCCATTTGACCAACGTATAGCGATAAGAACGGCATGACTTCGGAAAAGCCCATTCCCGCAATAAATGTTCCTAGCCAGAGAACGGCTAAGTTCCGTCGCCAGCCTTCTATTTGCCCTTTCAAACGCGCCACTTCCTTCATCAGTTTAATCTGATTTTATCTTACGGCGAATAAATGGGTTATGCAATGGACGAACGGGGTAAAATCAACTTGACCATTCTCCCTAATGAAAATACAATGGGAAGCATTGTGTAGAGAGGGTGAACGGTGTGCAGCAGGAATCAAAGTATCAAATTGAAGTGGTGGCGCAAAAACACCGTCATATGTCGAATTGGGACATGTTTGCCACGTGGATCGGGGCGAATGCTAATAACGGAACGTGGTACGTTGGTGGCGTGTTAGCTGCCTGTGGTTTACTCACTGCGTTAAAGGTTATCATTGCTTCTTCTACCCTATCTTACTTATGTTTATCGTTAGTTGGATTTATGGGTTATAAGACGGGTGCGGCAACGATGAGTTTGATTCGTGGCGCATTCGGGATTCGCGGCAGTTACGTGCCGTCGTTTGTTAACTTAACGCAGTACGTTGGGTGGACCGCAGTGAACACGTTCATTGCGGCGACATCGGTCAGCTACTTGCTGCACGACCTAGTGGGGTGGCCGGTTTATGGTCATCCCGGTGGTGCCAAGGGGATCATCATCGGAATTATTGTGATGAGCGTCCTGCACCTGCTGAGTGTGTCGGTTGGGCAACGCTCCGTTCAGATGATTGAGCGAATTGGAATTATTTTAGTGATCCTGTTTGTTTTATGGGAAACGGTCGTGGTATTTAAGACCGTTACGATTCATGACATGCTTAATTGGCACGCGCCAGTGCGCTTTCACATGACAGCGGGTGCCGGGATGGACACGTTAGCGGCGTTCAACCTTGCCTGGGTGACCGCTGGGGCCGATTTTACCCGGTTCACGGGTAAACGCTCGGGTGCAACGCGGATGCCGTTCTTAGGAGCGTTTACCGGGGTATTCTGGTTTGCCTTTATTGGACTGGCAGCGACCATCAGTATCGCAATTACTGCCGGAACTTATGATCCAAATAACTCTGACCCAAGTACGATTGCTAGTCGCTTAGGATTAGGGGTGCTGGCGTTATTAGTAATCGTCTTGACGAGTATGACGGCTAACGCAGTTAATTTGCTAGCTGCGGGTTCTGCACTCTCCAATATTTTTCCGAAGATTCGGTTGCGGCCGGCACTGTGGGCCGTAACGATTATAGCGACCCTCGTCACTTTGATTCCATTAGTAATGGGCAGCTTCTTGGCGGCCTTTACGGTTTTTCTTGATTACATCGGGATGGTCCTAGGACCAATGATCAGTGTGATGTTAGTCGATTATTATTGGCGTCATCATCAGCATTACGATGTAAACGAACTGGCTAGTTCTAAGGGTCAATATTGGTATTTTCACGGGTTCAACCTCATCGCTCTGATTTGTTGGGGACTTGGTGTTGGACTCTATATCGCTATTAAGCATATCGCTTTTGTAGCGAACGTCACTGGTGCGACCTTTATTGATATGATCCTAATTGGGCTGATTTACATGGGTCTCATGCGGATTTTCTATCCGTTACCAGCCAAATAAGCTAATTTGGATTACAATGGTGATGTAAGTAAAATTTGAAGGGGTGTCATGATGTTTAAATTAACTGAAATTGATGAAATGCTCAGTGACTTAGGTGACCACGCGGACTTTGCAACGATTGCTAAAAAGGAATCTGACCTTGGTGTTCAACATTTTCAATACGACGTACTGACTGGTTCTACCGCGTACTTCGGTGAAAATGGTTATATCGTTGAACGCCGGACTAACGGCTTAAATACCTCAGTGGCGCGTGAAGAAGACGCGGCCACGGTTGAAAAGGTGGCAACCAGTTATGTTGCCGGCAAATTGAGCTTAGCTGACGCCGTTAAGCAATTAGCTGCGGCGGGTTGCCAAGCATGGACGGCCAACCTGAAACGCCAAATCATTGACTTTAGCGGTGATGAAGGCAAGATCATGGCAGCCATTAAGTATTAATTAACTGCAAAAAGTACCGAGCAACTACCGTCATTACGACTGATGGTTGCTCGGTTTTTTTGTTAGTTAAAGGTTGAAAGACCTGAAGTCGCATTTGAAATGGACTCGTGCGGAAATGGATAAAAATTAGCGTTATAAAACCAAATTTGGCTTTATGGCGCTAATTTTTATCTGTTTAATTTGACTGCCGATTAATCAGCGAATTGCTTGTTGAGGTTAAGGTGACGGGTTTGCCAATAAACAAATCCCGCAACGAGGATAAATAGGATGATAGCAATTGCTGATACTCCCAACGAAATTGTCCGTGGAATAGCTAGGCCGGTGCGATTGTGCGTGTGGTACATGAATGAAGCAATCATGTTTATATCGCTAAGCGCGTGGATCAAAATTGGCCAAATGAGATTTTTGGTTTTGAGATAAACGCCACAAAGTAATAGTCCCGTTATGGCGGCCAGTAGCATTTGTGGCAGGACGTAGCTTAGATTCAGTCCGGTGAGGTTAATGAGGTGCATACTACCAAAGGCTAAACTGTCGAGGATAATGACCAGTAGTGTTCTTCCCGGCAGGGCCTTGGCTAATAGCGGAAGTAAAACCCCGCGGTAGATATATTCTTCCGTAACCCCAATTAATAGGATATAGCCGGCGTAAAAGAAAATCATGGGATTGAAAGTCAGTTGACCTAACTTTAAAACACTAGGAATTTTAGGCACGAGTAAGATGATGATGGCTGGTAAGCAAGCTAGGGCCTGTTTCCAACCGTGCTGGGCGTGCCACCAATTGATGGGCATCTTGAATAGATAGTGGTTAAGGATCCCGATGGCGACCAAGATGACCAAATCTTGAACGATGCCAGAATAAGTGACGGAGACGACTCGGCTAGTGAGCAAAGGAACTAGCAAAAACAATCCCGGAACTAAAATAATTAATAAAATAGCGAACCATGCATTATGGCGCGACTGTGACATGATAACATCCCCCCTAGACTAACTTTAGGTAGTCTTAAACTAAGCTTATCACTAGTTTAAAAATATTGACGGTAATTTTGGAGCATGCAATCCTTTTAGTTGATTAAAAAATATCGGTGCCAGTGACTGAACGAGTCGCTGGTACCGATATTGATTGTAATTAGTATCCTGCCTGGTGATATTGGTGGCTTAACCGGCGTTCGGTGCTAAATAGTGAGAGCGGATTGAGCTTGCGTAATTGGCTGGAATCATAGCGCATGATCAATTGCTCGGGGCTACTAGCGGTGACACTTTGAACGCCATTCAGACCTTGAATGGCCGTCTGAACGGATTGTTGAAGGTCGGGGTGGTTAGGCCAGACCGGTGAAGTCAGTAATACCATGCCGTGTTCGGGATGCTGTAAGCTAATGTGATATTTATCAAGATAGCGTTGAAAAATCTCTTCAGGATTCATTTTGCTCCTCCTATAAGCTGGTCCATAGCGGAATAGCAGTCCAGATGAAGAAGCCGGCTAACCCGGCCATGAGTAGACCGCCAACCAGCCAACTGCTACCGATCCGTTTTTTAACTTGGTGATAATAATAACCAGCTAAGATCCAACAGAGAATGGCGAGGACCATGCTGGTACCGATAATAAGGTCAATCGTTATTTCCATAAACTTTGATACGCCTCCGTTAAGCTTCACTTTGATTGTGGGGGAGAAATCAGAAAAAAGCAATCATTATCGGTGAGAGAAAAGGCTGCTCAGAAATTAAAAATTTCCGAGTAGCCTTTTTCAATCAATCGTTAGTATTTTTAATTGTTATCTACGGGTTGACCAGCTGATTCAGCATCATGAGCTAATGGATCTTCAGCGGGTTCCTTTTGGTTTGTGACCATCATGGATAGGCAGAAACCTAATACGGATAGGGCCAGCGTGAACCAAAAGCCGTAGTGAACGCCGTGGACGAACGCCGTGGCGCCACCGGCATTGCTAGTACTCTGTCCAATACCTAACAGACTGGTTGCAATGGCGGTCGCCAATGCACCTAAAATCTGTTGTAAGGTGTTCAAAATAGTGCTGCCGTCAGCTGCAACGGGTCCGCGCAGCGCGTTTAAACCGTAAGTTTGGGCTGGTGACATTGCTAACGGTGCCCCAATCATTAAAAGGACGTGGGCAAGAACGACGTACCAGTACGCGGTATGGGTCGTGACAAAAATTAACATTAAAGCCCCAACAAAGGTGATTGCAAAACCAATCCGGGTCAGGTATTTGGCGCCGTAATCATCGAATAAGCGACCAGCAGTAGCGGATACGATCGCGTTAACGATCCCACCTGGTAACAGTAAGACCCCGGTTAAAGCGACCGGAACCATCAATCCTTTTTGCCAGTACATGGGTAGGAGGTACATCGAAGACATGATAATCCCAAAGTCAGTCATGACTAAGGCTGTCCCGACACTGAACTTTTTAAAACCAAAGGCACGGAGATTTAAAATAGGCGCGTCTAAGTGTAATTGGCGATAAGCGTAGAAGGCTAAGCAGACGATGCCGACCACGAGTGCACCGATGACAAGTGGGTTACCCCAACCTTTATCTCCGGCTAAACTGGCACCCACAACGAGCCCACCAAAACCAAGTGAAGATAAAATAATCGAAAGAACGTCGACTTTAGGTTTGGTTAACTCAGAAACGTTTTGCATGAAAAAGATCGTAATAATTAAAGCAATCGCTAATAGTGGCACAAATAACCAGAAAATCCATTGCCATGAGAGCGCTCCTAAAATGATACCAGCAAGGGTTGGCCCAATGGCGGGTGCAAACATGATCACTAAGCCAACTAATCCCATGGCGGAGCCCCGTTTTTCGGGTGGGTAGATGGCAAGTAAAACGATAAAAATCAGTGGTAATAATAGGCCAGTGGCAATCCCTTGGATCATCCGACCGATTAAGAGTTGAGCAAAACTACTAGATAACGCTGAAATTACGGCCCCAACCATAAAGTCGCTTAAAGCGAAGATGATGATTTGGCGAGTCGTGAAATGTTTCGTTAGCATACTGGATAGTGGAAGCACGATTCCGACCATTAAGAGGTAGCCAGTGACTAGCCACTGGATGGTCCCAGTATTGACGTGCAATTGTTGTTCTAGTTGGGGGAGGGCAATGTTTAGCGCGGTTTCGCTAAGCATCACGACGAATCCTCCAAGTAATAATCCAATCATAATAAGGGTTGGATTGGTTGATGATTTTGATTTCATGAAAAAAATACGCTCCTTTGTCTGTACAGTAGGCACAATAGGTCACTGTAACAGAAAAAGGCGCGCTTCGTAAGTAATTTCTGAAAAAAGTTTAAAGATTTCTGAAATATAGGCTTTAGGTACGGGCTTCAAACTGGTGCCCACACTTGGGACAAGTCACCCGCACATGACCGTGGTGGCGCGGAATGCGAATGCGTTGATGGCATTCTTCACAACGAAAGAACCGGTAGCGCCAGTGCTGTACGATCTGGTACTTTAACTTAGTCAGTGGGCGAATTAGCGGGAGCCAAATCCGTTCAAATCCGCGGTTGATGGCAACTTGAACATAGATTTTTCTTGAAAATAAGCGCCAGTAATTTAGAACAATCAGTAAAATGGCGATGGGTGTTAGCCAGATTGAACGACTGAAGAGGCTAATCACAATTAAGAGCAACGCCAAATCAGTAAGGAACCGGTTGAGGGTGTCATTTTGGCCATAACGCCCCCGCATAAATTGTTGGACACGTTGAATGAATTTAGAACTAGGTTTCATATATCCCAGGCCTCCGTTTTAAAGTAATGGAATATCCTAACATACATTGACCATTGAAACAATTCACGACAAAAAAGACCGTTAAATCATGATAACGGTGTATACTAATAACTATTCTAACGAGTGGGGGAACCAAAATGGCAGTACATGCAAAAATCACACAAACCCAGGTTTTAGACGCGATTAGTCGAGCCGCGTTAACGCTTGATTTGAAAGACCCCGTACAAACGGGGCTTCAACAACTATTAAATGAATTTCGACGGACTTTATTACAAACCAATGGTCAATCAGCAACGACCGTGTTGTACCAAAGCAAGGTTACGAGCTATCTTTTACAACACCCTGCAGATTACCCGGCGACGGTCGCCACGTTGACGACGTTACTCGGAGAATTTACACATTCAGTCGCCTAATTTTAATAAGGATGTAGATGATTACACATAATAATGTAATCATTTTTGTCTTTTGTTTGATAAATAACCTAATATAAGCAATCAAAGTAAGAATTGAACATTAGTATATTTATATTTTGGAAAATTTGGCTTATGCTTGAGTTAACGATTGGGGAAATTAATTGCTTTTTTGTGTTTACGACTGTAAACTATACTTAAAATACATGGAAAGGTGGCGTAACCGATGGAAACTCAAACCAGAATTGATATCAGTGATGCAGAATGGGAAGTTATGCGGGTCGCTTGGACCTTAGGCAGCGTTACAAGTAGTCAAATGTCTGAAATCATGGCAGATAAGATGGGGTGGAAATCGGCCACCGTTAAAACCTTGTTAGGTCGATTGATCAAAAAAGGCGCGCTCCGGGCAGAAAAGAACGGGCGCGCGTTTACTTATTACCCAACGGTTGAAGAACAGCCGTCGATGGATGAGGCGGTGAATACGCTCTTCAGCCACTTGTGTCAGATGCGGGTCGGTCAGACGCTGACCGACGTGATTAAGAATTTAACGCTCAGTCAGCAAGATATTGCGGAGATGCAACGGGTGTTGGCCGCTAAAGCTGAAGCGGCCCCTGAAGAAGTTGATTGTGATTGCGTCCCGGGTACAAAGTGTTAACCACTAATTTACCTATTAAGATGATTAGTTTATTGAATAATGATGGCACCACGGTTGCAACCCGTGGTGTTTTTTTTCTGCGACCAAAAGGTTCCGAAGGCGAAAGCTTGACATTTTTCGTTTACGGTTGTAAACTTTGACCATGAATTACAAATGTAAACCAAAAAGGCAAAGGGAGGTCATTCAGATGAAAATGGAGAAAACAGACGGCATGACGATGGATGGCATGGATTCGAAAAAGATGGATATGAACATGGATGATATGGACATGGGCAATGGTCAAATGATGCACATGGGCAACCTGAAATTAAAGTTTTGGGTCTCACTAGTACTCACGATTCCAATTATTGTGATGAGTCCAATGATGGGGGTACGGCTACCATTTCAGTTCACGTTCCTGCCGTGGTCCGATTACCTAGTTGCCGTTTTAGGCACGATTCTCTTCGTTTACGGCGGGCAACCATTCTTTAGTGGTGCGAAAGCGGAACTTGCTAACCACAAGCCGGCGATGATGACCTTAATTACCATGGGAATCAGCGTGGCGTATGTCTACAGTATTTACGCGGTGATTGCGAATGATATGTTGCACGTCACGCCAATGGTGACCGACTTCTTCTGGGAACTCGCAACCTTAATCGACATTATGTTATTAGGGCACTGGATCGAAATGAATACCGTGATGAATGCGGGTTCTGCCGTTGATCACTTAGCAAAACTATTACCAAGTACCGCTCATAAAGTTGTGGACGGTGAAGTGCAGGACGTGACGGTTGCCCAGTTAGTTAAGGGTGATCAAGTTCAAGTGCGGGCCGGTGAAAAAATTCCGGCTGACGGTCAAATCGTCAGTGGTGCAACTAGTGTCAATGAAGCGATGGTTACTGGTGAAGCACGGTTAGTTGAAAAGAAAGTCAAAGATCAAGTGGTTGGTGGCTCCGTTAACGGTGAAGGGACCTTTGAAATGACCGTCACTGGGACCGGTGAAGACGGCTACTTGGCACAAGTTATGAAGTTGGTGAGTGATGCGCAAGCCGCAAAGTCCTCACAGGAAAATATGGCCGACCGGGTTGCGGGACTACTCTTCTACGCGGCGTTGACCGTTTCAATCGTTGCGTTTATTACGTGGTTGTTAGTCGGTAATTTGGCCTTGGCACTTTCCATTGCAGTTACGGTACTGGTTATTGCCTGCCCCCACGCTTTGGGATTGGCGATTCCATTAGTTGTTGCACGGAGTACCGCGATTGCGGCCGGCCACGGACTGTTGATTCGTAACCGGGATGCGATGGAACAAGTTAAAAAATTGAACTATGCGTTGATGGATAAAACCGGGACGTTAACGGCGGGTAACTTTAAGGTTGCGGATTATCAAAGTAGCGATGCCGAACTTAAAGCTGACGATGTTTTGAAAATCATGGCTAGCTTGGAAACGGGGTCCAGTCACCCGTTAGCAGTCGGGATTTTAACGGCGGCGAAGGCACACAAGTTGGCGCTAGTTAACGCGGATGATGTTCATCAGATTACCGGGGTCGGTTTGAGTGGTCAAGTGGCTGGTCGGACGTATCAAATCGTTTCCGCAGCCTACCTTGATCGTCAAAAGTTGACCTATGATCAAGCTACCTTTGAACGGCTCGCAAGTGCGGGTAATTCGGTTAGCTACTTGATGGCCGATGACCAAGTCCTCGGCTACGTCGCGCAAGGGGATCAGATTAAGCCAGAATCTAAAAACTTAATTGATAGCCTCAAAGCACAACACATCACACCAGTTATGCTAACCGGGGATAACCCGCAGAGTGCGCAAGTGGTTGCTAAGCAGCTTGGAATTACTGAGGTTCACGCTAGTTTATTGCCAGAAGATAAGGCCAAGCTCGTTAAGCAGTACCAGTCAGATGGCAGTCACGTCATGATGATTGGTGATGGTGTGAACGATGCGCCTAGCTTGGCTCAAGCAGAAGTCGGGGTAGCGATTGGTTCTGGGACCGACGTTGCAATTGATTCTGCGGACGTTGTACTGGTTAAGAGCAACCCGAATGATGTCGTGGACTTCTTGGACTTAGCACGGCAGACCACGCGAAAGATGACCCAAAACCTCTGGTGGGGCGCTGGTTACAACGTCATCACCATCCCATTGGCCGCTGGTATCTTGGCACCGATTGGGTTCCTATTGAACCCAATGGTTGGGGCGGTCGTGATGTCATTGAGTACCATCATCGTGGCAATCAATGCCATGACACTCCGGCTTAAAAATTAAGGTGATGCGACGGAAGGCAACCCCCAATTTTGACTTGCGCCGTACGATGGTGACACCGAATAGTTGAATCAAACCCACAAAGGACTACGATACCGTTTCATGGTTGTCGTAGTCCTTTGTGGGTTTTTGTGGTTGTCAATAATAAACGAACGTTGTAATAGTGGACCGCTCCGGCGGGTAGAATTGGGTGCTATGGGGACGGGCCCAGCCGAAGTACGGTCTGGACCCTCAATTTAAAGCCGATAGCCCACGTCTTTGAATTGCCCCGCAATATCAGACAGCACAAAACGCTATCTGATATTGCCGACACAGCACACCAATCCTACCCGCCTGCGCTAAATATAACTTTTCTATTATTGATGTTCTAAATTTGTTGAATGTTCGGAGGTTGGCGCTGATAGTATCAGTCGTGAAGGTGGCTTTTGACCGCTTCCCAGGCTAGGCTCGGTCCCACGACTGCATGCTATCAGCGCCAGCCGGATTAGTTTATAAGAGTCTGGTCTTTATTTAATGTGATAACTTGAAGACTATAAATAAAACTGATAATGAAAGGCTAAACTGATAAGAGTAAAATAAATTTTGTGAAAACGGTTTTAATTGGGATTAGATGATAAAATAGAGTTACTTAATTCGAGGATGTGAGAGCGATGTGTACAAGTTTAACGTATCAGACAACGATGGGTGATCAATTTTTAGCTCGGACAATGGATTTTGGGTTTGAACTCGAGGGTCGTCCCGTTGCAATTCCACGGGACCATCACTTTACCGGTGCGGTTAACGATGACGGGTTCGATGCACCGTATAGTTTTGTTGGTACTGGTCGTAATTTAAATGGTTACGTGCTGATCGACGGGGTCAATGAATACGGCGTCAGCGCAGCTGCCCTGTACTTCGCGGGCCAGGCTCACTATAATGACCAGCCAACTGAGGGCGCCATTAACCTTGCGCCCCATGACGTACTAATGTGGGTCTTAGGTAACGTGAAGAGTACGGCGGAACTGGGCGAACGCTTGAGTGAAATCAATATCGTCAATGCAGCTGCACCGTTACTTAATATAGTCGTTCCACTACATTGGATCATTAGTGATCGCAGTGGGGCAACCTACGTCTTGGAACCTGAAGAAGACGGTTTACACTACTTAAAGAATCCGGTTGGTGTCATGACGAACACCCCAGATTTTGAATGGCATATGAAAAACTTAAGCAATTACGTTGCGTTACAACCAACGCCACACCCAGATCGCCAATACGGTGACACTACGGTCAAAGCGTTTGGCCCTGGTTCAGGTGCGCTCGGTATGCCGGGTGATTACACGTCCGTCTCTCGGTTTGTGCGGACCGTTTACATGCGTCAGAACACAACTGCGGTAGATACCGATGCAGAGGCGGTCAACGCGTTATCACACATGTTAAACTCGGTCGAAATTCCTAAGGGTGTCAAGATCAAGGCGGATGGTAGTGCGGATTATACCCAGTACCGTGCTTACATGAGTATGGATGAACCTGCATTTTACATCCAACCTTATGGGGACCAAACGATTACGCGGGTGGCACTAACGGATGATTTGATGAAAGCAGATCATCCGACAGAATATGCTTTAAGTGAGACGCAGCAGTTCAACGCCGTTAACTAAAGCTTTCAAAATGGGACCATTCCACTTAGCTGTGACTGGTCACTTAATAAACGATGCTTCAGGAAGCGTGTAACTTTCGAAGCATCGTTTTTTAGTGCGTTTTATGACTGAATTTACTGATGATTCAATTTGCCATGACTAACATTAAGGTTAAATTGATGTTACACTAGCTTATGGTTTAGGTGAGCATAACTTTAATTGTCAACGAATTAAAACGAGGACTTGCATTTATTTTCGAAAAGATATAATATCTACTAAGTAATAATGATTATAAAGTAGACGAAGGGGCATCGCCATATGAAAAAGAAAATGACTTTAGCGCAGCGGGTTAATGTTTTACGTGCCAGTGTTATGGGCGCGAATGATGGTATTTTATCCGTTGCCGGAATTGTTGTGGGGGTCGCTGGGGCGACTACGAATAGTTTTTCAATTTTAATTTCCGGGTTAGCGGGCATGTTGGCCGGAACGATTTCAATGGCAATGGGCGAGTATGTCTCCGTTAATACGCAAAAAGATTCGCAAAAAATGGCGATTGCGCATCAGAAACAGGCGCTGGCTGAAAACTATGAGGGGGAATCCGACTGGGTCGCTCAAAAATACGTCGATCAAGGCATCAGTGAACCGTTGGCGCGTAAAGCAACGCGTGAAATGATGAATGAGGATGCGTTAGTCACGACGGTCCGTGAGCATTATGGCTTTAATCCGAGCGAATTTATCAGTCCATACGCGGCGGGGATTGCGTCCATGATTTCGTTTCCGACCGGGTCGATTTTACCACTGGTCTCAATTACCTTCTTCCCACCCCAAATTAAAGTGGTTGCAACGGTCATTTCAGTGGCCATCGCATTAGCAATTACCGGGTACGTCGCAGCTATTTTGGGGAATGCGAACCGGCGTCACGGGATTTTTCGTAACGTTGTTTCCGGGCTGTTGACGATGCTGGTCACGTATTTTATTGGCCACTTATTTGCCTGAGTAAATTAGGTCAAGGGGAGCGAAGATATGCAGATTTCAAAAGTAAAACCTAAAAAAGCTAAACAGACGATGGATGAAAAGCTGAATTCATTGCGGGCCGGCGTCCTTGGTTCCAACGATGGTATTCTGACCGTTGTCGGTGTGTTATTCAGTGTTGCAGCGGCGACGACCAACCAGTTTACGATCTTCATTGCTGGTCTATCCGACTTGTTAGCCTGCGCCTTTTCAATGGCATCCGGGGAGTACGCTTCAGTTAGCACCCAAAAGGATACCGAAAAGGCGGTCGTTGAACGAGAACGTCAGCTACTTAAGACGGACTACGCCAGTGAATTAGCGGCGGTTAAGCGGCACTACATGGTACTTGGTGTGACGGAAGAGACGTCGTTAGAAATTGCGAAGGACTTGTTATCCAAGAAGCCGTTGGAAACGGTGGTCAGTGTGAAGTACGACATGGAATTAGGCCACTATATGAACCCTTGGGATGCCGCGTTTGCCTCACTATTTTCAGCGTCGGCTGGTGGTGTCTTTCCGTTAGTTGCGATGACGTTTGCTCCCACTGGTTTTCAGTGGCCAGCGACAATTATTGCAGTGTCGGTTGCGGTTGCGTTGACCGGTTATTTATCCGCACTATTGGGTAAAGGAAACGTGAAAACGGCGGTTATTCGGAACGTGATTGTTGGTATTATTACGATGTTTATTCACTTTTATGTCGGTAAATTATTCTAGAAATAAATATCAATTTTCTAATGAAAATGTTGGTGCCAAATGCTGGTGATGACGTTTTTTTTATATGTAAAATTAGCATGGAATTATCAGTGAGTTTTAATTATGCCCCGGTATAATGTTGCCATCAATTAAATTGGGGTAATGAAGATTTGAAAAATATCACAACTAGCCGCTACATGAAGGGCATTATGTGGGCCATGTTGGCTTCAACGTTATGGGGAATTTCAGGTACGGTGATGCAGTTTGTCTCTCAAAACCAAGCAATTCCGGCCGACTGGTTTTTATCCGTGCGGACATTGTCTGCTGGGGTGATCCTGCTAGCAATTGGGTTCTTTCAGCAGGGAACGAAGATTTTTAACGTATTTAAATCCTGGGCGTCCGTGGGCCAATTAGTCGCATACGCAACCGTGGGCTTAATGGCGAATATGTATACGTTCTACATTAGTATTGAAAGGGGAACTGCGGCGGCAGCGACGATCTTGCAATACTTAAGTCCATTGTTCATCGTTCTAGGAACGCTGGTCTTTAAGCGTGAGTTGCCAATGCGCACAGACTTAGTTGCATTCGGAATCTCATTATTAGGGGTCTTTCTAGCCATTACGAAGGGAAATATTCATGAATTAGCAATTCCGATGGATGCGCTAGTTTGGGGAATCCTTTCCGGGGTCACCGCTGCGTTGTACGTCGTGTTACCACGGCACATTGTGGCTGAAAACTCGCCAGTAGTAGTCCTAGGTTGGGGAACACTGATTGCGGGTATTCTGTTTAACTTATATCACCCGGTTTGGGTTGGAGCACCGAAGATAACACCAACTTTGGTGATCTCAATTGGTGCAATCGTGTTAATCGGGACCATCTTTGCGTTCGGTTCCCTGCTACACAGCTTGCAATACGCGCCTTCCGCGGTGGTCAGCATTGTGGATGCGGTTCAACCCGTCGTAACGTTTATCCTTAGCATTATTTTCTTGGGGTTAACGGTGTCATGGGTCGAAATTTTAGGTTCCGTTCTGGTCATCATTGCAATTTACGTTTTGCAACGTTTCCGGAGTGATCCTGAGAGTGTTTAAATCCATTTTAAAAAGAATTAGCGACACTGTGGAAAATTTCTTCACAGTGTTTTTTGTTTGCAATGGATTGAATAAGTACATTGTTATTGCTTTCCACGATTCTTTGCTAGAATCTAGAATGATGGTAAGTATTGAATGGAGATGGAAAAGTTGGCAACGTTATTGACAGCAAAACAGCAAGCTCAAGGCCGCGCACTACTAACGCAATTTGATCATTTGGAAGGCTTTGTTCCTGGTGAAGGAAGTTTGACGCCCACGCTGGTAATGGTTTCAGAAGCGCCGGGAAGAACTGAAGCTCAGGTGGGCCACCCGTTTCAAGGACCGGCTGGAACGGAATTGAATCGGTGGTTAAGCCAGCTCAATTTAACCCGTGATCAGATTTACTTAACTGGGGCTGTCCGTTCACGGCCTTATTCAATTGGTCAAACGGGAAAGAAACGCGATCGGCGGCCCACCCGTATGGAAGTAGAAGCAAGTGCTCCATTACTGGATGCTGAATTGGCGGCGTTGCGTGGTTCAATCATCGTCCCGCTTGGAAATACGGGACTTCAGCGGTTGCTAGGGAACAAGTATAAGATCAGTGCCGTGCATGGTCAGTTGCTGACGCTGCCGATTCGGTATTGGGATGCGGCTCAGCAGCGTTTTGATTTAACAGCGACCAACTACACGTTATTTCCGCTTTATCATCCGTCGTATTCGAAGCGCTTTAAGAAGTATCAACCAGTTGTTGATCAGGATTTACGGCAACTGGCAGCGTATTTACTAAAGCAACAATCAGATTAAGAAATAGGAAATGGCTAACTAGGCTGATAATTGATCAGTTTAGTTAGCCATTAAGTTTAATGATGAGTTGAGCGCTACGCTAACACCAACTGACGTGCGGGTGCTTGCATCTTGATGACCTCGGCGCCGAGGTCAATATAAGGGTCCCCGGCGGCGGTTAGCCCAAATTTTTCGTAAAATTTCTGAACGTGCGTCTGCGCGTCAATTTCAATCGTGGCGTCGTGATAATGGACTTTTAAGATTGCCATGACGTGGTTCATTAACTTCTTGCCGAGACCGGTCCCGCGATAACGACTGTCAGTCGTGATGCGACCGAAGAAAACGACACCATCGTGCTCGTAAATGCGGGCGTAAGCGACGAGTTTTCCCTGATCGTAAGCAAAAATGTGTCGGGCATCAAAGTCAGCGTCGTCGGGGTCTTGGCAGGAACGGGCCTGTTCTTTGACGAACGTTTTGGCGCGGAGCTGATAAATATCGTGTAGTTGCGTGGTCGTTAGACCGTTAAATTTCTTTACGTACCATTTTAAGTTCAAAGCAAAATCCTCCTTGAAAACTGGGCTAAAATATCCCGGTCATTTTCAAATTGAGTCTACAATTTAACACCGTGATTTTGGAGCGTCAACCCGAAAGGTCCACGAATTTAAAACCTTGATTTAATAGGACTAAAAATGAAAACGCCATTAAAAAAGCGGCCCTGATTTTAGTCAGTAAGCCGCTTTAAACAAATTTATTTATATGAGAATCGTTTTAATACCAAGCAGGCTTGTCGCCGTCGGTATTAGGTTTGTTAACCCCGAGTGAAGTCCGAACACTGTCAGTTGGTGTCTTAGCAAGCTTAACAACTAACGCCGCAATACTCTTCCGTGAAACTTCGGTACCCTTGAAAGGTTCGCCCTTTTGGGTCGTTTCGTAGTCGATTTCATCGTGGTTGGTCAGCCAAGCGGGACGAATAATTGTGTAATCCAAATCGGAATCTTCGAGGACCTTGGCAGCATCGAAGTAACGGGTGAGGTAACTTCCAAGGGTCGCATTGTTCCATTCCCCAAACTTGCCGGGAACTTCATTGTAAATCCCTAAAGTTGAAATCCAAATGATCCGCTTCAGATTCGTGGCGTGCATGGCGTTAACGACGGTTTCGGCCTGGACCTTAATGTTTTGACCAGCGAGGTTAGCGTAAACAACGTCTTGTCCCACCATAGCTTTGGTCAACTTTGCTTGATCCGTGACGTCGCCATCAATAATGGTGACCCGGTCAGATTTGAGGTCGCTAACGCGTTGCGCGTTGCGTAAGTAAAGTGTGAGTTCAAAATCGTCATCTGCTAAAAATTGTTGTTCGGCTAAACGGGCGATTTGACCCGCAGCACCTAAAATTAATACTTTTTTCATCTTTGATCCCTCCTGAACATCTTAACTGTAAATCTAATAATTACAGAATGCAAGCAAGGGGTTTCAAAAAATTAATGCAAATTTGTGCCACTTTTTGAAATTAGACCTATAATAGGGATTGTAACGAAGAATGTCTTCGCTACCCCAAGATAAAAGAGGCGATAATCATGGCACAAAAGCTTAGCAAGGAACAAAAAAAGGCTATGATTCAAAAAGCTGAAGAAGAACGTGCAAAGCACCCAAAGAAGAAGAGCGGCGTTTCCGGTTTTGAAACGATCGACGAAGATGCTAAGAAATTATCCAATAACTAATTTCGAACACACTTTTAAAGCGAGACTAACTGTCGGTGACGATGGCTAGTCTTTTTTGTTTACACTAGTTTTGCTGGGCTATTTTTGATTTTGACAGCGCTTGCAGTATAATAATGATAAATCGATGGGGGTGGTATCGATGGATCAATTTACAACCTTTATTGCTCAGCTAGATCAGGTTCTGGCAGCGCAGCCGGCGACAACGCACGAAGTCGTGTACGTCCCGGTTACCTTTAGTTTTGCTAGTCACCGACTACACGTGGAGATTAAGATGTTACAAACCTCGTTTAATCAGGGTGACAACGCGTTTGGGGTAGCTGATATTTTGGACCGTATTCGGATGTTAATTGGGCTGGAACTCGCTGATCGGCCCCATGATCAGTGGCCACTGACAACAACGACGAAGAATCGAACCATTACGCCTTACAAGGTCGTGCGGGTCATTCCCGTAGATATGGAAGCGTACCGTGTCGAATAGAAGTCGATTTAGCACTCGACTATATTTAGTGCTAAATCGTTGCATTTAGTTATCAAGCGACTATCATAAAGATGTAATAAGTTGAAAGGGTGATTGCACATGGCTAATGATATGATGAATTGGCACAATGATTTATTTGATCGTTTTAACGATTTAACAAAGATGGATGACCTGGTCAATGGGTTGGGGCGTTCCTTCATGAATGTGACAAGCAATGGCTCGGTATTAAAAACCGATATTAAAGAGAATGACGAACAGTATACGATGAAAGTCGACGTTCCCGGAATCGATAAGAAGGACATCGCTTTGAAATACCGTGACGGCACGTTATCGATTGCGGTTAAGCGTGATAGCATTAGTGATGAAAGTGATCACGACGGTAATATTATCGCGAGTGAACGTCAATCCGGTCGCTTTGGGCGTCAGTACTCATTACCAGATGTCGATGTTGACAAGATTGAAGCACGGTATGAACACGGGGTTTTGTCATTGACCTTGCCAAAGAAAGCCGCTGCGGATACGCACCACATTGAAATTCAATAGTGTTTGTTAGGGCCGGCAATTGGGTGCGAGGCACCTGGTTACCGACCTTTTTATACCCTAAGTAGTAAAGAATCAGATACAAAAAAATTACAGAAATTTACAAGTTTTGATGGCGCAAAGTTTGGCGATTTCTGTTACAATCTGTAGTTACCAGCACATAATTAGCTGGACGGGCTCGAAAGAGTGAGTCCGGATCGTTGTAGGATTTATGAAGAAAGTAGGAATGCGTGATGACGGAAGGTTTTAGACCGAGTCACCCTAAAGTATCGATTGACGATGACCCTGGAATACGGGCCCAAATCGAAGCCTTGACGGGTGAACTCTCACAACAGCAGTTGGCAAAATGGGCGTTGATTATCGCTAAAAAAGCATTATATTACGTGGATGATCAGCAACGTTATGATCGGCAACTTCGGTTAGCCATCGATGCCAATGAACTATGGCAAGTTAATTTGGTTAGTGTTTATCAGGTACGGCAAGCCTTGGCTAGAGTATCGGCGTTGAACTCAAACAGTACGAGTTCGATCGGTGCGGCGGCCATTGATTGCATTCGCTGGGCGGTTGCGTCGGCAGATGCGGACGAAAACGCACTGCGGGCCTCCGATCAGGCGGTTAAACTGATTAACCTAACGAAGCCCAATGATGCGGCGGCTATCACTGCTGAACGGCAGTGGCAGTATGACCAGTTGGCTGGGTTAGCCCAGAACATTCAACAGGGTCTGCGGCATATGTTATAATTCTCACAGATACAAGTTAGGTGGGGATTTTACATGGCAGAAGATGGACATGCAAAAGCTAAAGTGGAGTTACTACGTCAGTACCAAGAAATTGTTTCGAAGTATTTAAACAATATTACGGAAACGGTAGATGTTGGGGCGCATTTTAAATTAAAAAACGAGCCAGGATTTAACTACTTTGTTGATTACTTATTCTTAGCGAACGTTTGTTATCAAGCAAGTTTAGATATTTTAAATAATGAAGATCAAAAGTACCCTGAAACGAATGACCGTTTAGCGACAGTCATCTTAAAGTATCCAGAATACTTGACGTTAGCAGTTTTTAACGCTGATTTTCAAGATGAAAGCGTGATTGACCATTACGAAAAAACGTTGGTCGATCTTGCGGGTACCTTAGATTAAGTCACTGAAACAATTGACGCCACGGACTCCAATTGGAGTTGCGTGGCGTTTTTAGAAGGAGAATTTTTAAATGATAGAATGGAACGCCGCCACGATTAAAGATTTTCAACACACGCTTTTGGACTGGTATGACCAGGAAGGGCGGGACTTGCCGTGGCGTCACGACCACGAACCTTACCACGTCTGGGTCTCCGAAATTATGTTGCAACAGACCCAGGTTCAAACGGTAATCCCGTATTACGAGCGTTTCATGGATTGGTTTCCGACAGTGGCTGACTTGGCGAATGCGCCAGAAGCGCGCCTTTTAAAGGCGTGGGAAGGGTTGGGCTACTATTCCCGGGTACGTAATATGCAACGCTGTGCGCAACAGCTACTTGCCGATTACGATGGGCAGTGGCCCCAGACTGCTGCGGGTTTAGAAGCCCTCGTGGGAATTGGGCCGTATACGGCTGGGGCAATTGCCAGCATCGCGTTCAATCAGCCGGTCCCGGCCGTTGATGGAAATGCCTACCGGGTCTTTAGCCGCCTGTTAAAAATCGACGATGACATTGCTAAGCCGCAGACCCGCCAAGTTTTTGAGCAGGCTATTACCCGAATTATGCCCCATGATCGTCCCGGTGATTTCAACCAAGCCATTATGGATCTCGGGTCCAGCTATATGACGGCGCGACAACCGGATACGGCCCATTCACCGGTCAAACGTTTTAACCAAGCTTACCTAGATGGTCAGGAATTGGCGTATCCAGTCAAAACTAAAAAGCCACGGCCAAAACCAGTGGCGTACGTTGCGGTTTTGGCACAAATGGGTGATCAGTGGTTGATGGTCCAGCGGCCAAGTACCGGGATGCTAGGAAATTTATGGACGGTTCCGTTGATTAAAGTGGATGAGCTGGATTTGGAAGAGGATGCGTCAACCGCTGATTTGTTGGCTGCCGTGACGGCCTATTTCAAGCGGGAGTACCGACTAATACTTACCGCAAAGATGCTGAAGTTGCGGCCGGTCACCCACACGTTTACCCATCAAAAGTGGACGATCCAACTGATTGGTGGACAAGTGCAACCAGCCGACCTTGCTTATTTTGCCGGAAAAGGTGTTTTACTCGCCGAATTGGACCAGCTGCCGATGCCTAAAGTCCAAGAAAAAATTTTTAATCGGGCGAACGTTCACTAGACAGGTTAACCGGTAGCATTTAGCCTGCCTGCTTGTAAACGGTGTGGTAAAATATAGCAAACTTAAGAAATTAACGGAGGACGGATTGAAATGTTAAACATATTTGACATTGTAAAGCTAACCAAAATCGATCATAAGGAAATTGATAGTAACCAGATCGTCGTGACGGACGGCAATGGTAAGCCCAACGCAATCTTAACGGAACTACTCAATGACGTGGTCAGCAACATGCGTATCTTCGTTGATATGAATGAAGTGTACTCCGTTGATGACTTGATGCGCGAATTGAGTGAACACACGCCGCTTCCATCAGATGTTTTGGAAGAATACGAAAAGGTCTTACGCGAACCGATTTATAATATCAACTTTGTGCCTAAACGGGGCCAAGTTGAAGTCATTGTCGGTGAGGGCTAGTTCCCACAGTTTGTTTACGAACGGCTAGGACGACTGAATTTTAATACTTAAATAAAATGAAAACCGCTTCTCAGGAATTTTAAGATTTCTTAGAAGCGGTTTGTTTTTCTTAGACGTAATAATCGCTAGTTAGGCTTGCCACCCGTGATCTTCGCGCCAATCGCGTTTGCGACTATCACTGATATAAGGATTACCAGCCACGATGAACCGAAGGGGGAGTTGCCCGCTAGCCGCGTTAGGGTTAACGCCGACGCGAGGAACGGCCTGAATGTGACCAGGCTCACGGGACTCCGCAAGGCTAATTGAGAATGGACTGTCGTCAATTAAACGGAGATTATCTTTTTGATCAGTGATTCCCAGTGCCTGGGCTAATTTTCCGGGGCCGTTTGTGATTTGCACCCCACTCTTTCCACGGTTCACAAGCATCTGGTCTATGTCGTGAGTAGGCTCGAGTGCCCGAATTAAAACTCCTTCAGGGACGCCTTTTGGTTGGGTGACAATGTCGAACAGGAGGTTAGCTCGCAATTGGTATATGTAAAGCGTACCAGCTTCATGGTAGAGGGGCTCGGTGAATTTACTGCGCCGACCGTTGTACGCGTGTGCCGCAGTATCATGAGTGCCCAGATAAGCTTCGGTCTCAACGATGCGTCCGCCAGTCAAATTGTTGCCAGTGCGATATAATAAAGTTGTACCCAAGAGGGTTTTAGCAATTTCAGTAGTGGGACGGCCGTTAAAGAAGTCGGCCGTTGCAAATGATGGTGTTGTCAAAATAGATTCCTCGAATTCTAAAAGATTGAAGATGGCAAAATGTTATTGAAACTTGAACGCATTTATACAAAACCAGTTGATTTGGAAGGTTACCGTTTGTTAGTTGATCGTTTGTGGCCGCGTGGTATATCCAAGGTCAACGCGCATTTGGACGATTGGGTCAAAGAGATCGGCCCGTCAACGGAGTTACGAAAATGGTTCAATCACGACGTAGCTAAGTACCCAGAATTTGTTCAAAAGTATCGCGCGGAATTGGATGAAAACCCGATTACGGCGGACTTTATCAAGCAAGTTGCAACGCAATTAAAACAGTCCAACGTAATTCTATTATACGGCGCTAAGGATGAAGAACACAATCAAGCCGTTGTACTGCGAGATTATTTACTGGCAAGCGGTCAATTACCAACCGAATAAAAAACAAAAAATATCATAATTGGTATAGATAAAATCCGTATATCGTCAATAATAAACTGCGGTCATCAAATTAATTTATTTATTTCCCTGAAAACGGTAGCATTTTTCCCTGACTTTTGCTATGATTATGTTGTTAATTAATGACGTCAACTATTACAGTGCACAATAATGGGGGTTGCATTGTTAGGTAAGCAAGATTGGGGATAATATTATGATTAACTTATGTGTGTTACCAAGTACCGCAAGTTGTCGCAAAGCCCATCGTTGGTTGTTAGAACATCGAATCCCGTTTCACGAACGGAATATGAATGCTCAACCATTGACGGAAACCGAAATCAAGCACCTGTTGCAGTATACGTATGATGGAATTGATGATTTAATTAGTACAAAGTCCAATGCTTATCAGCAGCTCAGCAAAACGACACCGATTGAGGATATGCCGTTGAGTGAAGCCGTTAAAGTGTTGAGTGAAACACCACAGTTGTTAAGACGACCAATTATCTTTGATGATCATCGGTTACTATGTGGGTTCAACCAAGATGAGATCCGGATGTTTATTCCACGGGATCAACGCGTCTTGAAGATGCAAGCAATGGCTAAGCATCAGATGGCTTAAAGCTACTGGCTTGAGAGTTGCTGCCGTAGTTTTGGGGAAAATCAAAAAATAAAATAAAGCGTCTACCTGTCGTCAGAAACTGATGTGCACAGGTAGATGCTTTATTTTATTTTTTGTTAATCTATGCGTACTTATGCGCAATCTTAGCAGCAACGGCCGCTGCAATCGCGCCAACGAGGTCATCAATGAACGTATTAACAACGCCCGATTTATCTTCGTCGAGTTTTTTGATGATGCCTTCCTTAACTTTGTCGACGTAGCCGTAATTTGTCACACCAATTGTGCCGTAAATATTAGCCATGTTGAGTGCGAGGCCTTCGTCAACGCCGAAAACGCCGGCATCGTTAGCGACAATTGATTGAAGCGGTTCTTTGAGTTGTCCCTCGGTGGCGAGGCGGTCTAATTCTAAGGCAACCATCGCATTGTTCAACAGTTCGCGTTTATGGAGAACTTCTTTAGTTTCAGCTTCACATTCCGCCACCGTGAGCTGAGGCACGTACTTAATTTGTAAATTATAGGTGATTTCTGCAATTTCTTTATAGGTAATACCCTTATGAGCTAAAGCATGGCTAACAAATTCGTACGCCGCTTTATCCGGATACTTGAATGTTTGATCGTCCAACGCTATCCCTCCGTGAGTTAAAGTCACGGCTAGTTCAGTCAACTAACCATCATTCTAATTATAGTGGTCTTGATAGGAAAAGAATATTAATACGATTTTGGAATTGAAAATAATTACGATGATAATCAGAATTTAAATGAAAAAGGCCAAAACGATTAATTGTTATTTTCAATCAAACGGGTAAAATGAATCATGTTAGACATAATGAAGGGTACGGTTAGTTTTGGTAAAACGAGTTCGAATAGTCATTCAATTTTTGCTCCTAGCTTTTGTGATTGGTGCAACCGTGGTACTGATTGGTGCCGGTGGCGGGAGCACTAAGATTACAAAAGTGACGAGTCAATTAGTCCCACACCGTGCGAAAACGTTGCGTAACCAGTATCAGAAATCGGATACGGCGACCGTATTTTTACACGGTTATAATGGTGGGGCATATTCTACGAATTATTTAATTAATAAGGCAGAAAAGGCCGGTGCGGCGCAGAAAGCATTGGTCGTCCACGTTTATAAAAATGGCGTGATGGGCTTTAAAGGCTACTGGGAAAAATCAATGAAAAACCCGATGGTCCAAATTGTCTTTCAAGATAGTCACGCTTCACAAAAAACACAGGTTTACTGGTTACATCAGGTTTTAGTCCAGCTTAAGTCTAAGTATGGTGTGACCAAGTACAACGCAGTGGGCCACTCACTCGGCTCAAATGATATTGTGAACCAAGCGTTAAAGTATGGGCATGATCACCGCTTACCGACGTTGAATAAGGTTGTCACGATTGCTGGACCGTTTGATGGGCTGACGGGTTATTTAAACGCAGAGACGGAAGGGCGCGTTAAGCAGCTCGCTGCCAAGCCGGTGCGGTTTACACGGCATTTTTCGGAAATGTTGAAGTATCGTAAGAATTTCCCTAAGAATGTTCAATTGCTCAACGTGGTTGGGGATACGAATAACGGTTATAACAACGACGGTTACGTTGGGGTGGCGTCTGCACGCTCGGTCAGCTACTTATTACGGGATCGACTTGCGGGCTACCACGAAGAATTTTATAGTGGGGCGAAGGCGGCCCACTGTGCGTTAAATCAAAATCCAAAGGTCGCACAATCAATGATTGAATTTCTGTGGTAATTCAAGAGCGGAACAAAGTGCCTTTTGTCGCACGTTTCAACCATCATAATAGGAGAACCCGTTCAGAAATATTCGATATTTCTGAACGGGTTCTTGCGTTTTATCCGGACTCTTTTGAGGGTCTTAAATCAATTTATGGCAAAAAGATTAAAATAATGACTTGACGATTAGAAATGATGATGGTATTGTTAGACACAAGTTAATAAACGAACGTTAAACGTTACATCAAGTAGGTGCAATTCTGAGTGTCAGGAAGTCGGTGGTTGCTGCGAACCGATCAGGAATTGTAGTTGAAATACGGTAACCGAGTTTCAGTTGGACGGGTAATAACTAGAACCGTTATCTTCTAGTGAGTGGCGTATTGGGTCAGTGGATCCAAACGCAACCTGGGTGGTACCGCGACTAGTCTAATCGTCCCTGTTGTTCTTAATGAACAGCGGGGACGATTTTTTTATTTGAATGTGATTAAAAATGATGAGAGAAGAGGATGACGAGGATGGAAATAAAGCGATGCGGCGGACTTGCTCGATATTAGTACTGAATGAAGTTGTTTAATGCTTATTCAGTCAAAAGAGGAGTTTTAATATGAAAAAAACAAAAGATACGCCTAAAGTTAGTACGTTAGAAGCAGCAATCGTTTTGTTAGTTGTTTTAGGAATTATGAGTTTAGGTGTCATTGGGTTCCACTTATCACCACAAGTACCAGTCTTATTAGCGATGGGCGTTGTCACTGCTTGGGCGATGTTTCGTGGCTTCCCTTGGCCAGCCGTTAACGCCGGCATCAAGGAAGGTATCGATAAAGGAATTGTTCCCATCTTTATTTTCATTCTAATCGGTGCGATGATTTCAACTTGGATCGCCGCTGGGACCATCCCAACTTTAATGGTTATTGGTTTCAAACTAATTAATATCCAGTGGTTCTTACCATCCGTCTTCATCGTTTGCACCTTAGTCGGAACGGCTGTTGGGAGTGCCTTTACGGTAACTTCAACGGTCGGGATTGCCTTCTTCGGAATGGGCGTAACCATGAACTTGAACCCAGCCCTCGTTGCTGGCGCAATCATTAGTGGTGGGATTTTTGGCGACAAGCTATCCCCATTATCTGAAACAAACAACTTAGCTTCCGCCGTCGTTGACACGGACCTATTTGCCCACATTAAACATATTATGTGGAGTACCGTTCCAGCTGGTGTGATTACATTAATTTTATTTGCTATTTTAGGTCATAATAACGCCAGCACCAGCTTAACTAAAATCAATCAAACGGTCGCCGTTTTGAACGGTAACTTCAACGTATCCGCCTTGGCCTTATTACCAATCATCTTGGTCTTCGTCTGTGCCGGCTTTAAAATGCCAGCCATTCCAACCATGTTATTAAACATCTTCGTCTCTGCTGGGTTGATTTTATTTGAACAACCAAAGATCACGATGACTAAGTTAACCGCAATTATTAATACTGGATTTGTTTCTAAGACTGGTAACACGAGTGTTGATACCTTACTTTCACGGGGTGGCATTGTTAGCATGATGAGCATGGTTGCCTTGATTATTGTCACGTTATCCCTTGGGGGGTTACTGGTTAAATTCGGGTTGATCAACCAAATCATGGCACCAATTGCTAAGCACTTAAATAGTGATGGTAAACTCATTTTAGCCGGAATCTTAACTTGTATCGGCGTTAACGTCTTTGTTGGTGAACAATTCTTATCCATTATTTTACCTGGACGGGCCTTTCGGAAAGCCTTCAACGATGGCGGCTTAGCTGGCCAAGCCTTAGGACGGGTCTTAGAAGATGGCGGGACCGTCATCAACTACTTAGTTCCTTGGGGCGTTGGTGGTGTCTTCTTAGCCACGACGTTAGGTGTTCCAACGGTTGACTACTTACCATTCGCCTTCTTCAGTTTACTTTGCCCAGTCATTTCCGTTATCAGTGGTTTTACTGGTATTGGGATTGCACACCTTGGTCAAGAAAAATCGGCTAAAGCTAAGAAGGGTGTTCAAGCCGCAGAAATCAATTAAAATGGTCATATTTGAAAGAAACTCAAGGTTGAAAACATTAAAATAGGCATAATCGTTGTCATATCAAAGGTTAATGACAAAAAAAGTAGGATACTTCATCGCTCCGCCGGACAGAACCAGTGGGCTGTGGGGTCGGTTGCAGCCAGAGTACGGTCTTCCGCCTCGCTTGAAAGCCTAAAGCCCAAGTCTTCCAAGACGACCCGCCATGTCACATGGCATACAACGCCAGGCAACATGGCCGACACTGCCCACTGGTTCTGCCGGCTGCGCTAGGATTGGTTAAAAACAAGCTAAATCAATTTTCATAGAAAGGTTACCTTAGCTGGAGGTCGATCATGATGAATCTGCCGTGGCAGGTGAAATCATGGGCGGCCGGAAGCGGCAAGTTTACCGACTTTGTTAGTGTTGGTATGTTGCTGGTATTAGCTTTTATGACTTTCAACCTGTAAAAAAAAATTAAAAATCGTTGCCTTCTAGTCTAAGTAGATTAGAAGACAACGATTTTTGTCTATTTAAATTGACGTTGGTTATTTTTTAAATGCCCGTTTCAGCTATTTTGATTTGGTCATGGAAATCCGTGAAGATTGGGTGATTCAGGTTGATTCCCTTTGATTTGGCAATGAACCAGGCCAACACTTGGAACGGAATGATGGCGAGTAGTGGCGCCTTATAAGGATCTTCTACGGCCGTTAGTTGTAACGTCTGTTCGTCCTTTAAAGTGGGCGCTTCCCCGGTTAAGCTGATGGTGTAAATGTGGGGCGTCAACCGTGACTCGTAGTCTTTGACAGCTTGTAGTTGTGCCATGACGGTTGGATTGGTCGTGAGCTCAACATAAAATTGACGGTGGGTCTCATGGGCACCCAGATAACCGCCCTTAGTGAATTGGGCGAGGGTGTACCCGCGCGATGGTACCCGCATAATTTCCGTGAACTTGGTCTGCATCTCGGCTAATGTGCCGGCTAAAACGCTAGCACCAATGGCGGTGAACTCCGGCGCGTTAGTGAAGTCGATCGTAAATTTACGGTAGAAGTCGTTGGCCTGCTGAACGGTATAGTTCATCTTTTCAATAATGAGGCTAAAGTCGTCAAGTTCTTGGTTGGCGGCTAATTCCGTTAAACGTCCCTGATCGGCGGCGCTACGCAAGCCGAGTAACATAAGGGTCAAAACGATGGCTTGAAAACTCAGTGTGATGTAAGGAATCGTTTCTTTTCCAGTTAGTAGGTCACAAGTGGCGTCACACTGACCAGCCAGCTCGGAATCTGGTTGGGCCGTTACGGCAATTGTATAGGCCTGACTTGCTGCGTGAGCCTTTTTAAGGGCGGCCAAGGTTGTTCATCGTCACCGGTCAAGGAGACCGCAACGATGACGTCAACGTCTTGATCGGCAGTTTCGTAAGTGAGGTACTGGTCGGTGGCCAGCACGTTTACGTGGATTCCCGCAATCTTTTGCATGTATAGCCGGGCGGTGTTAGCCGCATTGCGGCTGGACGCCGTTGCCAAGATTAACCAGTGTTGTGACCGGGGGACGTTTGCCAAGGCCCGTGTGATTTGTTCAGGATACGCTGCAACAATGTTACCCAGCACCGACTGTTCCCGGCGAATATAGGATAACATGGTCGGATTGTTCATCATCATCATAAAATCAGCTCCTATTATAGCTATTTAATTATCATTATTTATATACTTTAATTTTAGCCTAATCAGGGGCGAGTGAGAACATTAATCGCTCAAAAGGATTATAGAAGTTGAAGTTGCATTTATGAAAAAATTCTGGTAAGGTAAGCGACAACTTAAAACCAAAACAAATTGCCTATATAATGCCGTGATAAGGATGGCGAGTTTCTACCCAGCACCGTAAATGCTGGACTATAAGCGAATTGAGTCGACGGGTCCGTACAGCTGCTCTTTTTGCCGTACGGGCCCGTTTGCTTTCTCCAATAGGCAGAAGGAGAAAAATAGTGATGAAAACAGTTGATATGGTCATTACCGGGGCACAGGTTTTAAACACGTTTACCCGTGAATTTGAAGCGACGAGCTTATGGATTAAGGATGGTAAGGTCGTTAGCAACTTAAAAGGTGAACCGTACCATGCACAACAAACCGTGGACGCTAGCGGCCAGTGGATCGTTCCCGGGATGATTGATGCGCACGTTCATATGGAAAGCTCAATGGTGGCACCGAGTGAGTTGGGACAAGTCTTGTTACAACACGGTGTTACGGCCATTGCGACTGACCCGCACGAGTTGGCGAACGTCGCCGGGGTGGCGGGTATCCAGTATTTGATTGATGATGCCAAACAAACCCCGTTAGATGTTTTCTTCATGTTACCGTCGTCGGTCCCATGTGTGCCGTTTGATGACAATGGGGCTACTCTGCACGCTGCTGATTTGCGTCCGTTATATGGTCAGCCGGGTGTTCACGGCTTGGCCGAAGTGATGGACTACGGCGCCGTTGAACGTGGCGATGCGGATATTACGGCGAAGATTCGCGATGCCTACGCGTATGGCTACCACGCCGATGGTCACGCATCTGGACTGGACCCACACCAACTTAATGTGATGGTCAATGCGGGCTTGGATACCGACCATGAATGTATGACGGTTATCGAAGCCCTGAATCGTGTTAAAGCGGGGATGTTCGTATTTTTGCGGGAAGGCACCGTTGAACGCGACGTCCTCGCAACGATGGGCGCAGTTAATGAAGCGAATGCTAGTCGGTTTGCCTTTTGTACCGATGATAAAACTATCAGTGATCTGATGGTGGAAGGGTCGATCGACTATAACGTTAAGCTGGCGATTGGTAACGGGATGCGCCCTGCCTTGGCGTATACGTTGGCGAGTTTGAACGCGGCGGTCGCACACCGCTTAACGGACCGGGGCAGCTTAACGGCTGGCAAAATTGCGGACTTGGTTGTTTTGGACGATCCGAATGACGTGACGATTGCTAAGACGATGAAAAACGGCCAGTGGGTGGCGGAAGCCCAACCAGCCACTCAGCCCTTACCATTTACTGCGACCCGGGTTCATCAACACGCATCATTAAAAGATTTACAATTGCCTTTAACTAGCGGTCGGGTCAACGTCATTGGGGTACAACCCAATCACATTGAAACGGACCACTTGGTTAAGCAAGTCGCACCCACGGCTAACTTTGAAGCGGACCTAGAGCAAGACATTTTGAAGATGGTCGTGATCGAACGCCACCGTAATACTGGGAAGGTCGGTGTTGGGCTGGTCCACGGGTTTAAATTAAAACACGGGGCCGTCGCGGGGACGATTGCGCACGATGCGCATAACATTGTCGCTGTCGGTACATCTGATTTAGCGATTCTGCGAGCCGTCGCACAGATTACCCGCACAAACGGTGGAATTGCGGTCAGTGACGACCAGCAAGTCTGTGCGGACATGTCATTGGCAGTTGGCGGTTTATTGTCAGCCGAACCATATCAAGTGGCCGCACAGCAGTTAACTGAGATTAAGAAAGCTTATAACCAGATTTGTGACCAGCCGATTGAATTTGATCCCTTCATTACGTTGTCATTTCTGACGTTACCTGTAATTCCAACTTTAAAGTTAACGGCGCGGGGTCTGTTCGATTATGACCAGTTTGATTTTACATCGGTCGAAATTAAGGACTAATACGAAACAGTTATTTATAATTTGTTCCGGTTGTCGCTGATGACATGCGGTCGTGGGACCGGGTCAAGCCTGAGAAACGTCTTGACCCTCGCCCGGAACAATTGCAAGGTGCGCAATTGTCCCGGACCGTCCGTGGTCTAAGACCGGAAAATCACCGGTTAAGACCACCTTCACGACCGATGCCATCAGCGACAACCTCCAGCTATTTGATAGCGATAGTGGTAATAAAATTAATTTTAGCGAAGGCGGGGAGGACTAGTGTGCTGTGTCGGCAACGTTGGTCGGCGGTTCTTAGCCGACGAATGTTGCGGGGCAATTCAAAGATGTGGGTTACCGGCTTTGAATTGAGGCCTCAGACCGAACCATGGCTGAGGCCGTCCTCCCATAGTACACTGGTTCTCCCCGCCGAAGCGCAACTAAGCAAAAAAATAGTGATCAGTTTCGAGATTGTTCTCAAAACTGATCACTATTTTTACGCCTTATGATGTTCCCGGTACCAAGCAGCTGGTAGCGTAAGGAGCATGTAGGCAAAATCGACAAGAATTGTTTCTTTAAGCGGAATTTGTAATAGGAAAACGGATACGAGGGTTAGGACCACAATGAACGTTAACGCGCTCTGTGACCACCGAAGCACCCATTCGGGTAATTGTGGCATAAATTAAATTCACATCCTTAGTTAACTTTGACGCGTTTCGGTTGAGCCAACGGGTTTAACGTTTGATCCTGAACGATCACGTAACGCTCGTAAGGCCCAAAGGATTGAAACCGTGTCGACAACTTCTTGTAGCATTGCGCCGAACAGTGCGGGAATAATCCCGGTGCTGGCAATCAGCATCAAAATTGTACAGATGGCGATTCCAATCCAGACGGCTTGCTTGGCGACTTGCATCGTATCCTTAGCAATCTGGATGGCCGTGACAACTCGGCTCAAGTCGTCTTTTAAGATGACA
The DNA here is from genome assembly GCF_001438845.1 of Lactiplantibacillus xiangfangensis. Taxonomy (GTDB): domain Bacteria; phylum Bacillota; class Bacilli; order Lactobacillales; family Lactobacillaceae; genus Lactiplantibacillus; species Lactiplantibacillus xiangfangensis. Next base: position 14,222 of record NZ_JQCL01000015.1, on the reverse strand, counting down.
ACGTCGGCGGATTCACTAGCTGCCGTTGAACCGTGAGCACCCATCGCAATCCCAACGTCGGCAACGGCGAGGGGCGGTGCGTCGTTGACCCCGTCCCCAACCATGATGACGGGACGTTCGGCTGCCGGAACGTTCTTTAAATGTTTGATCTTATCGGCGGGTAGTAAGTCGGCTGCGACCGTATCGATCCCGACTTTCTCCGCAATGTTGTCGGCGATAACTTGTTGGTCACCGGTCAGCATCATGACGTTTTTAACGCCTTCCGCGTGGAGCGCTTTAAGCGTATCCGCGGCTTCGGGCCGGACGTTATCGATGAAGGTCACGTAACCGGCGTAGACGTTGTTAATGGTGACGTAGATCGCCGTTTGTGCCAGCGACTGGTGCTGGGTGTCGGGGTCAACGAACTTTAGCTTGCCGACCTTAACCTCGTAACCATCAACCGTTGCGGTGATTCCGTTACCGGTAACTTCTTCCAGACTCGTGGCTGGACTCAGAGGCGCGTCACTGACGTACTTGACCAGCGACCGGGCTAAGATATGACTGGAGTTTTGTTCCGCACTAGCGGCTAAGTGTAAAATTTGGTCCGTGGTAAAATCAGCTTGGGGCACAATTTTGTTAACGGCCAATTGACCGCTAGTAATGGTCCCCGTTTTATCGAAGGCCGCGGTTTTTGCTGTCGACATTTTTTCGAGCATGTCCCCGGTCTTAACCACGATCCCGTTTCGGCTAGTACGGCTCATCCCGGAAACGAGGGCGACCGGCGCCGCTAAAATCAACGGACATGGTGAAGCCACAACGAGCACTTCTGCGAACCGGTGGGGGTCACCGCTAATCACCCAAGCAATCCCTGCAATGACGTAGGCGACTAGCGTAAATGGCACGGCGTAGCGGTCAGCTAAGCGAACGAACTTTGCGGGCCGTGATTCGGATTCTTTAACCAATTTAACTAACTGTTGGTACTGACTATCAATGGCCAACTTGTCGACGACCATTGTAACGGCGTTATCACCGTTAACGGCACCAGACATGACGTCGTCACCAATATTTTTTTCGACGGGCTTTGATTCACCAGTCAGGGAAGATTCGTCAAAGAGCGCAGTCCCTTGAATTAGGTGACCGTCAACGGGGACAAGTTCGCCGGGTTTAACGACTAGCTGGTCGCCAACCGTCGCATCTTCGACCGCAATGTCTGTCAAATTTTCATCAATGAGGCGGTGCGCGGTCCGTGGTGAATTATCAAGCAGGGCTTTCAGTTCGGTGTTGGCCCGCTTGGCGGCGTAATCTTCTAAGGAGTCACCACCCGTCAGCATGATCAGGACCACTAGTCCGGCCCAGTACTCACTGACGGCTAAAGTGGCCACGATGGCGGTAATTGCTAGCAGGTCCACCCCGTATTTACCTGACCGGAGTGTTTTGATCATTTCAACTAGCATTGATAGTGCCATTAGTGATCCCCATAAAGTGATGATCAGCTGAGCAGCGAGTTGTTGATGGAAGCCAAACTGTAAAATTAACGCAATGATTCCGACACTGACAGTAAGTGTTAATTTGTAGTAATGCCGCATCATGAACCCCTCCTTATTGCTTATTGAAACCGATTTCGTTATTCTAGTTGTAAGCATAACATTTAAATAAATAAAATCAACAGTTAAGAATGATTCTAAATAAAAAACTAATGGTTTCGAAAAATTATGACTATTTTCTGAAAAAAAGCCGGTTTTTCGGCTTTAAAAGCGGTCTTAACCCTATTATATGAGGGATTAAGCGCTGACAAGTCATTCATTTTACTTCTAATATAATACTAGTATACTTATACATGAACATCAGATATCAGAAAAAATACTGAAATCAGCATTTGTATAAGCCCAGGCGCGCTGTACAGGTGGTAATCCGTTACCCTTGTCGCGTGTTTTTTTGTACCACGGAACGTCATTTTAAACTTGCTGGGCGTGACGGCAAAGCGGACTTGTTTATCTGATGCATCAAGGGGGTTATCCATTAGCAAGATAAATGTAACCATTAATCGTTACGTGGTGTGTCAGCGTGATCGACTCGATAACAGAGACGAGCACAAGTAGAAACACTAATCAGCGCTAAAATATAGATCAACACCAACGCGATTATGCAATTAATCATACAATTTTCAGTATGGCGTTATCGGAACTCAACCAACGGAAAGAAGGAAATTCTGCTACTGATTTTGAGTTAGCACAAACAGAGTTCAGATGACAAAGCCGATTAAACCTGATTCAGTCAGGGTACTGAGTGCTTCGAGGAGTAACTCGAGGGAATGTACCGATTGCTAGTCGGAAATTTACGCGTGGGGACTACCGGGGTATATAGGTAGGAAGAACCACGAATTATATTGATATATAGAGAGTATATATTCAGTAGCAGGTTTATTATTTTAAAAAGTAAGAATATTGATTGGTGGGTTTATTTACCAACAATTGGTCTCTTTGCGGTGGCTTCAATCATTTTGTTGAGAGGTGGTCACTCATTAGAAACGAGTTTAACCGGGGTTTTGAACTGGTTAACGAACAACATGAGTTGGTTATACATGTCAGTATACGTCATTACTTTTCTTTTCTTTATTTACTTAGGATTCAGCAAACTTGGGAAGACCAAGCTAGGCGATCCCAAGGACAAACCCGAATTTTCAACGTTTCATTGGGGTAGTATGGTCTACGCGACCGGGATCGATGCCAGCATTTTAATGTTGAGTATCGTCGATCCATTGCGTTACTTACAGAGCCCTTCCTTTGGCGTTAAGCCATTCTCAACTTCAGCGTATAATTACGCGCATATGTTAGGCCAATTTAATTGGGGCCCAATGGCGTGGATGATGTTTGCACCCGCAACCATTGCGATTGCTTATGCGATGTATGTCAAGCACGTCAAGGTTCAACGCTTGAGTGCGGCTATTACCGTTTTAGCAGGCCCTGGTATGGCTAAGCGGATTGCTCGAAATACCATTGACCTTTTAGTCATCATCGGGATTATGGGTGGTGTTGGGACGTCTGTCGGGATGGAAATCCCAGTTATTTCTAAAGTCCTCAGCACTGCAACTGGGATTCCTGATAACATGGGCTTGAAACTAGGCTTATTCGCCTTGTTATTTGTGATCTTCGCGATCGCCGTTTTCAACGGTTTGAAAAAAGGAATTGGCCGGTTGAGCTCAGCTCATATTTGGTTAGCCATTGGTTTCCTAGTCCTAGTTTTAGTCGTAGGCCCAACCTTATACATTTTAAACTCCGAAACTAACAGTATCGGATTGTTTATCAATAAGTTTGTCAGCTTAAGCACGAACACGGCACCTAATGGTCATGCAACGGCCATGCAACGCCAGACCATCTTCTATTGGGGCTGGTGGTTATCATTTATGCCCGTTATGGGGCTGTTCATTGCACGGATTTCACGTGGGCGGACAATTCGTCAGGTCTTAGGCGGAATGCTGCTATGGGGCTCCCTAGGCTGTGTCAGCTTTTACGCGGTCTTAGGTGGTTACGCCTTGTTCTTACAACGGACGGGTGCGGTTAACTTGGTTCACATCCTAAATACGCAGGGACAAGCGGCCGTGATTGCAGCGGTATTATCGACCTTGCCATTGAAGATGATCATGTTAGCCTTGTACTGCCTATCATGCTTCGTGTTCTTGGCCACGACGGTTTCGTCGTTTGCCTTCATCACGTCGTCATTTACTAGTAAGCAATTGGCACCTGGTCAACAACCAAGTCGCTTTAATCGGATGAGCTGGGTCGTTATTTTCCTCTTGTTCTCATTAGGGTTAGTGACGGTCGGTGGTTTTGAATCAATTCAGGCGATCTGTGCGATGTCGGGGTTCCCACTGACGATTGTTGCGCTTATCTTGCTATATTCGATTCATCACGACTTGACGACGGATCCGGTCAAGGAAGCGGCTAAGGCAAATGCCAAGGCGGCCGAATTGGCTCGGCGCAAGCGGTTGGCTCGTGATATCGAAATCTCGACCAATTCGGACTATGCGCGCGAACGGCGTGCCTCTCGAAAGTCAGCGCAAGAAACAGATTAATTAAAAATGAAATTCAGAGAGTGGGACAAAAGGCGGTCAGTTTGTGAGCATTAACGTAAAATCAGCGATTATTCCCGGGCTTGGAATGGTCGCTGATTTTGGGTTAAGCGGAACAAATTGCCTTTTGTCACACGTTTCGACCATAGTAATAAGGGAGGCCATTCAGAAATAGTTGATATTTCTGAATGGCTTTTTGAGTTTTGTCGCACATTCTTTTGGAATCAATTGCAAAGTGGTGATGTTTACTAGCTTTTTAACGGATATTTACTAAAGCGTGGCATAAGCTTTACATTGATTTTATATACTGAAGTTGTGGCGGTCAGTTAGTACCCCACACTAGCAGTTTAAGCATCATACTAAGTAGCAACTTTTTAAGGGCAGTTGAATCAAAATTCTGTTAATAAAAGGGGACTTTTAATGATGAAGCAATTGACGAAATTAGTGACTGGCATCGTGGCAACAATGGGCCTTCTAATGGGACTCAGTGGGATAACGGGACGGGCGGAGCGCCTCGCAGTCACGGGTCGGGTCAATGCTAGTGAGCAGGTGCTAACTCATTTATCGCAACAACCGCCACAACTTAGACCGGTCATCCGCCCCGCACAAGCGGCAGCTGTGGGGAAGGTAAAGCGACAACTCCCGCAAACCGACGAGACCAATCCGCTTAAAGTCGTTCTCTTAGGTTTGGTGTTACTAGGATTGAGTATCTTGTCGCGTTGGAATCTATTTGACGGCCGCCGTCAGTAATCAATAAATAATAAAAAAGCAGGTTACGACTAAATTAGAGAGGTACTCTCGTTTAGTCGTAACCTGCTTTTCGCCTATTTGTGGTTCGCTTTTTTTTTCTTAGGTTGGGCCTTTTTAGTTTCACGTAAAAGATCTTTAAACGCAGTGATGTTGTCCGTGTGCTTGGTTACCCATTCCTTGTAATTAGAATGGGAGTCAGTATCGCTGATTTTTAACCCGGTCTCTAACCAAAATAAGGCCTCGGTTAGAGAGCCAAAGTTGTGAAACCACAGCGTGTGACCGTTGTCGGAGTCCATAGCAACGTATGACTTATAGTGGGGCGTTAAGAAGGTGTGTTTGACGATCTTGAATGCGGCCCGTCGCCGGGTTAACTTGTAATCAGGTAATATGTAACGCCCGGGATGCGCTAAATGTGGAACGGAATTTTTACGTTGGTCTTTATACTCAGTCAGCATGCCTTTAGCGCGGTCGGCAGTGATGAGTGTAATATCGAATTTTGACATAGCAGGGCTCCCCTTGATGATAACGTGTCATGATAGTTAGTGGTTTTAGATGTTATTAGTTGTGGCTTAAACACTCACACTATTAATGATAGCGCATTTTTACTGAAATTCGAAATATTAAAACTTAAATTGTTGGGGAATTTTAGTTTCTTACGTTAAAATTAAATAAACGACGAGGAGGGATTGATGATGACGACTCAACCATTGAGTTTTTACGAAAAAGATATTCCACGTGTTAGTGAGTTGTTAACGACTGACGCACAATTAGCCAGTTTCTTTGACCAGCTGACGCCTGGCTATCAGCGGGAATGGGCGCGGTTCATTTTTGGAGCCAAGGCCGAGGCAACTAAGCAGCGGCACGTCGATGTCATGAAGACCGTGTTTAGATCAGGGTATAAGTCTAAACGGGCTTATGACAGCCGTAAAAAGTAGTGGAGATGGGCAAATTGCGCTTTTCAGAGCGGTATCACTTATTTGAATGGCTAGTGAATGTGTTGTTAGTTGCGGGGCCCGTATTGTTGATTAGCTATGGTTTACTCACACCGGATGGCTGGGTCGACGTTATCCTGGGGCTAGTTTTCATGGTGCCCATCAGTCTGGGGTGCTTGATTTTCTATGGCTGGCTGTATCAGCAGGCACAACCACGACAGTTGGCCGGTTATCAGTGGTGGATCGTTGCTGGATACGTTATCAGCTTCATTATTAGTGGTGCAATCATGGTGGCAACGTGGCAGCTTCATTAAGACACCACGATGACAAATAAAAACGTCCTTCAAAAGTTGAGACTTTCTGAAGGACGTTTTAGCTAGAATCGAATATCGAGTCCGTGCCTAGTTAGGCTTACGGTAAATCGTTCCCAGCAGCGAAGTAAATGTCATACCATTCTTGCCGGGTCAAATTGATATCCGCACCCGCCGCATTTTCAGCGAGGTGGGTTGGATTCATTGTGCCTAAGATAACTTGGAACTTAGCGGGATGGCGTAAAATCCAGGCCGTTGCAATGGCACTCTTACTGGTGTGCTTTTCGTCAGCAAGGTCCTGCATAGCTGCGTTTAACTTAGGAAACTTAGGATTATCTAAGAAGATCCCGGCGAAGTTTCCGTATTGATAAGGGGACCATGCTTGGATCGTCATCTTGTGTAAGCGGGCGTATTCAATCACGCCGCCATCATGATCGATGCTACGGTCATCTTGCATGTTAGTGTGTAAGCCGAAGTCAATGGCGTTAGTATGCATGATACCGAATTGTAATTGGTTGATCATCAGGCGCTGGTTGAGCGCGGCTTGAAGTAAGTCCACCTGACCCGGGTTGAAGTTGGAGACCCCAAAATGCCGGACCTTGCCACTAGCCTGAAGCTTGTCAAAGGCAGCTGCGACATCCTCTGGTTCCATTAAAGCGTCGGGGCGGTGAAGGAGAAAGCTATCTAAGTAGTCGACGCCTAGGCGCTTTAATTCACCGTCAACGGCATCTAAAATATGTTGTTTGGAGAAATCATAGCGTTTGCCAGGGACGATGCCGCCCTTGGATTGAATGTAAAGCTGATCGCGGCTAACACTAGATTGCTTTAGGGCCGCACCGAAAATTTCAGATGATTTGCCACCGCCATAAATATCGGCAGAGTCGACGTAATTAATACCCAAGTTCACGGCAGTTTCGATGACTTTCGTGGCTTGATCGACGTTCAGGGCGTCCATACGCATGATGCCCAGGGCGACGGCGGAAGCTTGTAAGCCGCTGTGACCTAAATTAATGGTTTTCAAAATAAAAACCTCCTCGTTTTGAATGCTTTAAGTATACGAGTTCCAGCTAGCTGTGTAAACGATTACAAAAAAGAACGCAAAAAAATAGGACCCAAGGCTTCTCAACTCGAGTCCTACTTATGAGGAATAATCCTGATTAGCAAGAAATAATTGTTCAGTGTTTTTAATACGTTACACCTTCATGCTATTCAATTTTACGCGTGTCCAACTTCTAACGGACTAACCCGTATTTATTGTATCTATCTGCTTTAGTCGATCGAAAGTAAAGATTTACTTGATTGCGACTCGTCAAACGGGTTTTAACGAAAGTCGATCTCGCGTTTAAAACTTAGGAATGTCTTCGTAACAGACATGCACCTCCGTTTAAACTATTTGGAACCTGAGTCTACAATGGAACTGGTACTAATGGAACTTTCAACTGGTCATTGGTGACACCTGTTTCTAACTAAGAAGCTAAAATCTGATAGTCGTGCTAATGCCAATTAATTCTGTTGCGGTTATCGTTTATTCAAGGGTTAACGTTCAGCCATCCAGTGCGTGTCTCGCGACATTCATTAGACCGATAACGCATTTCAACGCTTAAAACGGTTTCGATAACGACCCAAACGGTGGAACCAGTTGCCTAACTTCAAGCGGCAACCCCTTTACGTTGAGAAGCTTTGCTAAGAGGATTAATTCCTTTCCTCACTTAGTATACTAACAGGTTTTGTAAGCGCTTGCAACCCTAAACGTCGTTTTTTTAAAATTAATTTGTAAGGCGACTTTTTAATGGGAAAGGGGGCGATAAACGTGTTGAATTTAGGTCAGCAACCGGTATAATTAAACTAATAATTGAAAGCGCTTAGAGGGGACGGTAAATATGAGTGAGCAATCGTTTAAAGAACAGGCCTTCGCAGCATTAGGGACGGTCATTGATCCAGAATTAGGGGTGGATCTAGTCAACTTGGGATTGATTTATGACGTGACACTAAGTCCTGAAGGGGTTGCGAACGTGACGATGACCCTGACGATTGTCGGGTGTCCCTTAACGGAATGGTTAGCGGGATCCATCCACGATGCCTTAATGAAGGTACCCGGGGTCAAATCGATTGAAGTTGAAATCACGTTTGAACCGGCCTGGAACGAAAGCATGATGAGCCGGGAAGCCAAGCTGCAGTTAGGCTTGCATTAATATCAAGCATGGGAGCTGGTACTTAACGTACGGCTCCTTTTTTTGTGCTGTAAACCGCTTCGTCAGGCAGAGCTGGGGTGCTATGGGGGACGGTTCCAGCCATGGTGCGGTCTGGAACCTCAATTCAAAGCCGATAACCCGCGTCTCTGAATTGCCCCGCAAGATTGGCAGTTAAGGAACATCTGCCAATCTTGCCGACACAGCATCTCCCAACTCTGCCTGACTTCGCTAAAACTGTTTTACTATTGTTATTTGCTCGGAAGTTGGCCCCGGCCCCACGACCACATGTTAGCAGGGTCCACTGGAACAGATGAAAGTATAAATTGTATTTTTTTGGACCAAAAAAGAAGCCGCCGACAATTGTCAGCGACTTCTCAGTCATGAAAGGACTTGAGTTAAATCTTTGGAAGTGGCATCCACGTCTTGTAACCAGTATAGTCTTTGGTGTGCAATAGCTTTTCAGCATTAGCAACCCGGTCGGGAGTCGGTGATTCGATTCCTTCAAGCCGATACTTGATCTTCATTTCGTGATACTTTTTAACACCCAAAGTATGGTACGGTAGCACTTCGACTTTTTGGACAACGTTATTAGGAATCTTAGCGATGTAGTCGCCAAGTTCAGCTAAATATTTGTCATTATCAGTCCGTTGCGGCACGAGCACGTGACGAATCCACATGTCGTGATGGTGTGCGGCCATATATTGAATCATATCCAATATATTTTCGTTACCATATTGCGTCAACTTCTTATGTTCTGCGGAGTTGATGTGCTTGATATCTACAAGTGAGATATCGGTAACGGCCATCAAACGTTCAAACTTGTCGAAAAACGGTTGTTCCCGCGTAAACGGTTGTCCCGAAGTGTCCAAACAAGTACTGATATCCATGGCCTTAGCCTTTTCAAACAGTTCCAGAATGAAGTCGATCTGGACTAGTGATTCGCCACCACTAACGGTGAGTCCACCAGTTTTGCCCCAGAAAGCCCGGTACTTCTGCGCGTCTTCCAGAATCTCATCAGCCGTCATTTGATCGCCGACGTTGAGTTTCCAAGTGTCAGGGTTGTGACAGTACTGACAGCGCATATGGCAACCTTGCAAGAATGCCACGTAGCGGATACCAGGACCATCAACTGACCCGAACGTTTCAATGGAATGGACGTAGCCAATCAAAGGCTCCTTTGTCGATTGTTCAGTTGTTGAAACTTTGCTGTTTGCCATGAGCCTTCGCCTCTTAACTTCTAATTAATTACATCTTGTCGAAGAACGTACGTGAAATAACGTCGTCTTGTTGTTCCTTGGTTAAGTCTGCGAAGTATACACAGTAGCCAGAAACCCGAACAGTCAAGGTTGGGTAGTTTTCTGGGTGCTTTTGAGCATCAATTAAGGTGTCTTTATTGAAGACGTTGATGTTCAAATGCATCCCATCATTGGTCATGTAACCATCCAACATGTTAACCAACGTATCCTTACGTGATTCCATATCATGGCCTAACGTGTTTGGTGTTACACCAAAGGTATTGGAAATCCCGTCAGTTGCGTAACGGTATGGTAATTTGGCAGTTGAAAGAAGTGAAGCTAAAGCACCGCTCTTTTCAGCGCCGTATGCTGGGTTAGCACCTGGTGAGAATGGTTCGCCTTTTTGACGGCCGTTAGGGGTAGTCCCAGTGTTCTTACCATAAACAACGTTTGAAGTGATGGTCAAAACAGAAGTTGAAAGTTTAGCACCACGGTATAGGTGATGAGTGTTCATCTTCGTGTAGAGTTCCTTGACTAACCACTTTGCGATGTCATCAGCACGGTCATCGTTGTTCCCGTAGCGAGGGAAGTCGTTGTCGGCTTTGAAGTCAACGGCGATACCACGTTCGTCACGGATAACTTTAACATGGCCGTACTTGATTGCTGAAAGTGAGTCTGCGGCGTGTGATAAGCCAGAGATCCCAGTAGCGAAGGTCCGGTTAAGATCGGTGTCCTTCAAAGCTAATTCAGCTGCTTCGTAGTAATACTTGTCATGCATGTAGTGGATAGCGTTCAGTGAGTTAACGTAAGTGTCAGCTAACCAGTCCATTTGCTTGTCAAATTTCTTCATGAATTCATCGTAGTCGATGTATTCTGATTTAATTGGTTCGTAGGCAGGGCCAACTTGATCGCCAGCAATTTCGTCACGGCCACCGTTGATGGCGTAGAGGATTGCTTTGGCTAAGTTTGCCCGTGCACCGAAGTACTGGATACCATCAGCAACTGGTTGTGCAGAAACACAGCAAGCAATGCCGTAGTAGTCGGTACCCCATTGTACCCGCATTAAGTCATCATTTTCGTATTGGATCGTTGAGCTGTCGATAGAAACTTGCGTTGCATAACGCTTGAAGTCTTCTGGCAGACGGTCGCCCCATAAAATGGTGATGTTTGGTTCTGGTGCGGCACCCATGTTGTCCAAGGTCTTCAAGATCCGGAAAGCGGTCTTGGTAACGTGATGACGGCCATCTAAGCCGAATCCACACATGGATAAGGTTGCCCAGATTGGGTCACCAGAGAACAGTGAGTTGTATTCTTCAGTACGGATGAAGCGAACCATCCGTAGTTTCATAACGAATTGGTCAATAATTTCTTGGGCTTGGTCTTCGTCAATAACACCGTTGTCCAAGTCACGTTGGATGAAGATATCCATCGTGGTATCAATCCGACCAACGGACATTGCGGCACCGTTTTGAGTCTTGATAGCTGCTAAGTAGCCAAAGTACATCCATTGAACGGCTTCTTGAGCAGTTTCAGCAGGACGGCTGATGTCGTAGCCATAGCTTGCGGCCATGTCTTTCATGTCTTTCAAAGCTCTGTATTGGTCAGAAACTTCTTCACGGAGGCGGATAACTTCATCAGTTAATTCACCGTCGCCAATGTGTTCAAAGTCGTTAGCTTTGTCTTTCATCAAACGATCGATACCATAAACAGCAACCCGTGGGAGGTCTGGAATAATCCGGCCACGTGCGTAAGCATCTGGAAGACCAGTGATGATCTTGTAGTGACGTGCTTTACGCATTTCAGGAGTATAAACATCGAAGACCCCTTGGTTATGAGTTTTACGGTATTCAGTAAAAATCTTGTCCTGTTCAGGATCAAGTTTGTAACCGTATGACTTCAAAGCGTCATCGGCCATCCGGATACCACCAAATGGCATGAATGCACGTTTCAAAGGTTTATCAGTTTGCAAACCAACGATTTTTTCCAAATCTTTGTCAATATAACCAGGTGCATGAGAAGTAATGGTTGAAACAACACTTGTGTCAGCGTCAAGGACACCGCCGGCTTCACGTTCCTTCTTCTTCAAAGCCAAGACTTTATCATTTAAAATCTTAGTTGCTTCCGTAGGACCTGCTAAGAAACTTTCGTCCCCGTTGTACTGCGTAAAATTATTTTGAATGAAATCGCGGATATTGATTTCTTCCTGCCAATGGCCACCCTTAAAACCTTTCCAAGCTTTAGGAGTTTCGGTTTTATCAACTGTAATCATTTGAGTCGCCTCCATAATTTATGTGCAATCCTTGTATGTCTAAAATGATACCAATATTCGCGTAATATGTAAACGTTTTCACGAAGATTAATTATAATTTTTTGATTAAGAAACGAGAAGTAATCTCATAATGCCTGAACCAAGGCACTTGTAAGCTTTGAAGGATATAGAATTCGGAACGTAAAGTATCTTAAATAAAATAGGGCTCAAAATGATTGCGATATTCCATTCGTATATCGGACATATTGTGCATAACTTAATTTGACACGATATACTGTGAGCGACTCAACGATTTAAAGGCAAGTTATTGATTTTACGGGGAAGTCCGTTATCATTAAGGGGTACTAAAGTCGGTAAGCGTCCCGTTATGGGATGTCCAATGACGAAAGGTAGGGGGCACGTCTATGCTCGAAAAAATTGAACAGTATATTGATAGTTGTATTGAGGCGGGTGACATCTATGGTGCGTCGTTTAGCTTGATTACGCCACGTGGAATTAACCAGTATTATCACGGAAAGCAGGGCCACGACCAGTTTGCGGTTGGCCTGGACGCGTCGATGATCTACGATTTGGCTTCAGTCACTAAGGTCGTTGCGACGACGACACGAATTTTTCAGCTGCTTTCAGACCACACAGTCCGGCTAGAAGATTCGGTTGCAAGATTTTTACCGGGTTTTGCGCATCCTGAGATTACGATTCAAAACTTATTGCTACATAATAGTGGCTTACCAGCTGACATTGAAAATGTGTCGGAGATGAACCGCGAAGATTTAATTCGGGCGGTGTATGAATCAAAATTACTCAGTAAGCCGGGTGAACAGTATCTTTATTCTGATTTAGGCTATATTTTATTAGGCTGGATCATTCGGACGGTTGATGGTTCGTTAGCGAGGAGTATTCAGGATCACGTTTGTTATCCACTTGCGATGACCAATACTGGTTATAACTTGAATCGTCCCAAGGTTCGGTTTGTACCGACAGAGTTTGATCCCCGGCGAGGCCAAATTCAAGGCCAAGTTCATGATTACAAGGCGTTCTTGTTAAATGGTGAAAGTGGCCATGCGGGACTGTTCTCCACGTTAACGGACCTATCAGTTTTTATTGAAATGATGTTAAACTTTGGCGAATACCAAGGTAAACGAGTTTTAGATGAGAATGTGTTTGATTGGTTAGGCCAGTTTGATGAGCATGGTCGGACGTTAGGCTGGGAACGACGTGATGGGCAGCACCAGTATTTTCATACTGGCTACACTGGTCCGGCGATTGCGTTTGACTTGGATCGGCAAGTTGGGATGGTCGTGTTGACGAACCGGGTCTATCCAACGAGCGATAATCAAGTGTGGAATCAGGACCGGAGCCACATTTTTGACCTGTTTTTTGAAAAGTAACTCAATGACACGTGTTAGTGATGAAACAAAGCGTTAGCTTACACGGATAAAACGAAAACAACGGAAAACTTTAACGGCTATGGCAGCCGTTTTGAGCTTTCCGTTGTTTTTTAGTTTAAGCGCTTCAAGTGAAATCTGAATGTTAGCTAGAAACAATGTTTATAATACCGAAAAGATTAGTCTGATGACTATGAGCATTAGCTTTGCAATTGGCTAAACATACTATATAGAAAGAACTCCTTTAATTTTGAAGCCATTTAAATCCTGGAACGTGACGAAACAGGCGATAGGCGGTGTATCCTAAGAGGACACCTGCCCAGTTGGTAAGGACGTCGTCGGTTTCGACCCAGCGACTGATATGGACGAGCCAATCAAGAATGAATTGGCCGCTTTCAAGACAGAGCCCGGTGAGTAGACCGGCCAGGATAATCTGGCGCCAGGACCAGTGGGGGAAATTCCAGCCAAGCAAGGCACCGAGTGGCACCGTAAGTAGTACGTTTAACCAGAATTCGGTATCGAGTTGCTGAAACGGAACGGGATTGAGTTTAACGGGTCCCCATTGGATGTAGTGCAGAATGATGTCGCCACTGAAGTTATAGGCGGTTGGTGTATAGCAAAAGGCGGTCAGAACCCAGATGAATCCGAGTAGTCCTAGTCGCTTGAAACGTAACCAGGGGTTAGACGCTGACCGCCATAGACGGTTGGCGAGGTAACCGCAGATAATGGTGATTAGGATGAAGGGTAGCCAAGCTAGCAAATAGATCACTCCTTTGGTTAATATTATAGTAATAAGTGTAGGGGTGTGTCACGTTTGAAAAAAGAGTGAAAAAATCGTTGACACTTTCAATTTGAATTGATATATTAGTAAACGTTGTTGTTACGGGGAACGGAATTTCAATTCAAATTAATTTAAAAAGTTGTTGCAAATGATTTCGAAAATTGATATGATATATTCTGTTGTCGCAATGGCAGCCATAACAAATAAGTTAATCACGGTTGAGAAATTAATCGTTGACATGAAATACTTGAGATGTTATGATAATTAAGTTGCGTTAAGGAATTAACGTAACGAATTAGACCTTTGAAAACTGAACAAA
>NZ_JQCL01000103.1:225378-296550 GCF_001438845.1 Lactiplantibacillus xiangfangensis | reverse complement strand
TAATCATCAGATGAATTATTGTATTTCATCTGACAACCATAAAGGGATTATCGCAATCAGTATTTTTGATGGCTGTTTTTTAGTCGCATTTTATTAAACTTGATGTCGCTTGAGTTAGTCTTTTGAAGTGGTGTCGCTGTCAGCAGCTGCTTTGTCAGCTTCCTTATTGGCATCTGAGATGCTCATTTGAATCGTCCGGGGACGGTCCTTGAAAATAATGATCGTACCCTTACCAAGAAAGTTTTTAGGACCGTCATAGGCCATTTCATATTCGTTGGCAAACGCCCCAGCCTTTTGTAGGGTCATGAAAAAGATCTTATCATCTTCATAGTCATCACTAAACATAACGGCCATCGTTGAATCAATCAATAACTTTTCTGAGCGCATGGCTTTCAGTCGGTCCCATAAACCGGCAATTACAGCTTGAGGAATTCGTTCCTTAACGTCGTCACCAACGCGGAGTTTCTTTGTCATTTCGTACATATTAAATCGGACCTACTTTTCTAATTATTTGTTGCAACCCATAAATAATACCATATTCTTAGCATAAACTGGTTTTGAAGCTTACCTAGTTTACAAGACTAGATAATCTGTATATAATAATACTAACATGTTAGGAGGGGTTCGGATGGCAAATGAACGGACTTACGCGGATTGGCAAGCACGCATGCAAAAGGTGATTTTACCTAAATGGACGGAGTTACCTAATTTTGATTTGTATATGGACCAAGTCTTATTGTTGATCAACGAAACGTTACAACCACTAGGGGTTGATCCGGTTACTGCGGCGATGATCAATAATTACGTGAAACACAAAGTCATCTTGTCACCAATCAAGAAAAAGTACCAGATTATGCAGCTGGCAGACATTATTGTCATTAGTCTGTTAAAGCCCAGTTATCCGCTAGATAAGATTCGTCAGGGAATCGATCAAGTAACGGCCACTGGTTATCCTAAACGGGCGTATGATAGTTTTATTACGGCTTTAACAGCGCAACTGCACCATCTGGATGCACCGGTATCAATTTCTGATCAGGATCCTAGTGGGGGGTTAACCGTTGCTGCGGCACAGTTAATTGTTAACAAATTGCGAACTGACGAACTGTTACGGATCAATCAAGCTCAGGTTCAACCACAACAAATTGAAAAATAAGTTTTTGCAGCGGAACGGAGTGACTGATGAAGTAATAATTCAGTCAACGTTCCGTTTTCAGTTGCCGTTAGCAGACTGCTTTAGTATGATTAAAGAGTAAAAAAGACAATTGTAAACAATCTAAACGGTTATTTAATTAAACGTATTGAGCCGTCTGATACGTTCGGGAAATAATCTAACGATGAGAAAGAGTGATATTAATGAAGGTGTTTATCAGCGACGATCAGGAACCGCAGCGTCTCTGGTTAAACGACATCATCGCAGCGCAGTTAGATGACTTACATTTTAACTACGAGTTAGCGTCTGCTTGGCAGCCGGCCGATGTGTTGGCAACCGTTAAAGCGAGCACTGGTCCAAACATCTATTTTTTAGACATCGTGCTCCAGCGTGAAATTAATGGGATTCAGTTAGCCTCCAAAATCCGTGACTATGATCCGGATGGTTTCATTGTTTACGTCACGATTCGTGATGATATGATGCCGGAGACGTTGAGTGCGATGACGACGCCCACGGGGTTTATTTCAAAAACAAATATGTTTGACCGTGACCGGTTCATTCCGCAAGTTCGCCAAGTGTTGCAGGTAATCAAAAAACGGCTGGCAAAGCTACAGGCCATCCCAGAACCAACTTTGACGATTCACAGTGGCGCGTTATTATTAACGATAAAGCTTACGGATATTCTCTACTGTGAGAAAATCCACGGTCTCCGCACGACGCGGATTGTGACTGATAGTCAGGCTTACATTGTGCATAAAAATTTGAATACGATTAAGGCCCAGTTAACCACGGCACACTTCTTTAATGACTTCCAGAGTTACGCGTTAAACTTGGACAAAGTAGTGACCGTTGACTTCAACAAGGGGCACGTCAATATGCTAAATGGGGATTGTTTATCATTTAGCCGGGGCACGATCAAAAAATTACGGGCTTATTATCAAACTCAAGAATAGGATGATAAAATGATTTCGGATACACAGTTAACAGCAATAAAAGCGTACGCGTTAGACCGGTTAGCGCAGGATCACAGTGGTCACGGAACTGATCACCTGCAACGGGTCAATCAGCTTGCGCGGCGGTTAGCAATCGCCGAAGGGGCGGACTTGAATCTTACGCTAGCGGCGGCTTGGGTGCACGATGTGATCGATGATAAGTTGATGACTGACCCCCAAAAGGCCCACGCGGCGCTTGCGGAAAAGTTGACGACGTTGGTGGTATCCGATGATGATCAAGCGGCCATTTTTGATATTATTGACCACATGTCCTTTAGCAAGTCAT
Organism: Lactiplantibacillus xiangfangensis; assembly: GCF_001438845.1. Taxonomy (GTDB): domain Bacteria; phylum Bacillota; class Bacilli; order Lactobacillales; family Lactobacillaceae; genus Lactiplantibacillus; species Lactiplantibacillus xiangfangensis. Next base: position 294,122 of record NZ_JQCL01000103.1, on the reverse strand, counting down.
TTGGCGGTCTTCAAAAACTGAGTTTAGAAGGTCAAATTGTGCAAGACGCGGACCGACTAGATGCGATTGGGGCCATTGGGATTGCCCGGGCACTCTACTATTCAGGACACGTTGGCGAAAAGATTTATGATCCAAAGGTGGCGCCACGCTTGCACATGACCAAGGAACAGTATCGCAACCAACCAGGAACGGCCATCAACCATTTTTATGAAAAGCTGTTCAAACTGGCGGATTTGATGAATACTCCGGCAGCTCAGGCGTTAGCGCAACGGCGAACGGCCGTGATGCACGCGTTTGTGGATCAATTTAAAGCTGAATGGACGGCGGATGACGAGTAAAGCAGCAGTCCTTTAAAACAATGATAATAAAAAAGGTATTTCAGAAATGAGACAAATTTCTGAAATACCTTTTTTATTTAAGCGCGGTTAGTCAAAATCTGAGTGATCAACATGACGATCAGTGACACGATCAAGGAGTAACACAAAATAATTGCGAGGGTGAATCCCCAAGAAACTAAGACTTGAATCCAGCTAGTAATGCCGAGTAACGTCAGAATGGTCGTCACCACGACGATCACCCCGAACGTACTGTATAGGCCAACGGCACTGTTTTCATAGTCGGCCGGACTAAGGTCGAACCCGCCCAGCACGATCGTAACGGTTAAGAAGAGTAGGAGTAACGCTTGCCACCACCCAACCGGTGTTGAAACTAAAGCTTGCCAGCTGCCAGACCAATCTGGTCGTGACGGGGTCTCTGCCAGCTTCAAAATGGATTGGGCAAGCCCGGGTGCTAACCAGAGATCGAGGCCGAGCAAAGCCGCGGTACAGCCAAAAATCGGTGCAATCCCTATAAACAGGTTACCAATGACCTGATAGGGGTCGTGACGGTTCCAAGTATGGTTGACGTAGCCAAGCGCGAGGTCGTCAGCATCATCGGTATTCGGGTGGAGGTGTGGTCGTTTGAGCAATTGCACCGACTGAATACCGTGCCTGAAAATAATGGCCAAAATGAGGTGGCTGATTTCGTGGAGCATGATCCCTAAAAAGCCACAGTAAACTTGACTGTTAATCCCAAAATGATTCACGAGGTTCGCCTTGCTACGGCGATTAATGAATGTTAGCAGGCCGGCGAAGCCACCGGGAATACCAAGGGTAATTAGGAGGACCAATAAGTTGTTTTCAACAAGTTCTTTCACATGATCACTCCGTTAGTTCACCAAAGGTGCCATGAACGAGTTTACGTAAATCGTTGGCATCAATTTCAATCGAACGACCAATTTTGCCAGAAGAAACCAAAATGTGGCCCTGTTGCTTAGCACTCTCGTTGATGAAAATCGGGAATTTTTTAGTTTCCCAAATACCAACGGGCGTATTGGCCCCGTGTTGGTAACCAGTGGTACGTTCAAGATCCTTTAAAGGAATCATGCCCACTTTTTTGTTTCCAGAAAGTTTTGCTAATTTTTTGTAGCTAAGATGTTCATCTATGGGAAGTACGCCGACAAGGGGCCCCGTTTTATTGCCAATTAGCGCCAGCGTCTTGTAAATATGATGTTCATCGACACCGAGGTGGTCAACTTGTAATTGTTCAACGTCGCCCTCAGTTTCGGTGGGAAATTCATACTGCTGGTAACTAATATTAGCTTTATCGAGAATTTTCTCGACGAGTGTCTTACCTAATTGATCTTTTTTCTTACTTTTTTTCGACATATCTATCCCTCTTAATTATAAAATGCGACCCAATTTTAAAAATGGACCGGTGCAATTTACCCAAAGCCCTAAAACTCTGCTATACTGAAGGCAAGAAATCTACGATAAGGGGGGATTATGATGGCAGATTTAGTCTACCAACAAGTTATCACCGACCTCAATAAACGCATTATGGCCAACGAATTTAGCGATAAAAAGTTGCCAGATGAACGGAGTCTTAGTGAGCAATATCAGGTTAGCCGAAGTTCCATCAAACGTGCATTAAACGTGCTGGCGAACCAAGGCTTGATCTTCAAAAAACGTGGATCAGGAACGTTTATTAATCCATTATATCTTAAAAATCAGTCTTCATTTAAATATGAAGGCACAAACTTAGGAATTACTGATAGTTTGAATACGGAAGGGGCTAAGCCTAGTATTCAATTATTAGACTTTCAGGTCATTCCTGCAAGTCTAGAGTTGCAACAAGACTTGTTTTTGGCGCCAGACGAATTTGTATATGAGATTAAACGGTTGCGCTTACTTGATGAGCAGGCGTTTATGATTGAGACGGGCTACATTCCCATCAAGTTAGTTCCAGAATTAAATCGGCAAGTTGTCAGTGGTTCAATTTTTAACTATGTTCAAAAGACCTTACACTCAGCCGTAACGAAGTCGTTTCTATCGATATCTGCGGACAGTTCAAATGCGGAGGATCAGCAGTTATTAAACTTGCAGCCAGTTGAACCCGTTGGGGTGATGAGTGGAATCTTTTTCTTAGATGATGGGACACCGTTTGAAGTCTCGAATATGCGGTTGCACTACCGTTATATGAAGTATACGACCTTTGTCTCAACGAATGGGTAAGGATAACGGTAGTTAAGTCAAAGATTATGCAATTAAACTAAATTTTTAAAAAAATATGATATGCGAAAACGGGTCACCACCAAGGGTCGGGCTCGTTTTTTTTAGCTGAATTTTAAAATTGGACCGTCCCAATTAACAAAAAGGTTGATTTTTTTAAATAAGTTGGTAGAATAGAACCTGTAAACGATAACAGTTACTCATGGAAATCGATCAAATCGCAAATTAAGGAGTGTTTTGAAATGGCAACAGATTACTCATCACCAGCATATTTGCAAGAAGTAGACAAGTACTGGCGGGCAGCAAACTACCTTTCAGTTGGTCAACTTTACCTAAAAAATAATCCACTATTACAACAGCCTTTAAAGGCAAGTGACGTTAAGGTCCATCCAATTGGCCATTGGGGTACAATTGCGGGTCAAAACTTTATTTATGCCCATTTAAATCGGGTTATCAATAAGTACAACTTAAAGATGTTCTACGTCGAAGGTCCCGGTCATGGTGGCCAAGTCATGGTTTCAAACTCATACTTGGACGGCACTTATACCGACATCTATCCTGAAATGACGCAAGACGTTGAAGGGATGCAAAAACTCTTCAAACAATTCTCATTCCCAGGTGGGGTTGCCTCACATGCCGCACCCGAAACGCCAGGTTCAATCCACGAAGGTGGCGAACTCGGTTACTCAATTTCACACGGTACTGGTGCGATCTTAGATAACCCAGATGAAATTGCCGCCGTCGTTGTTGGTGACGGGGAATCCGAAACTGGGCCATTAGCAACTTCATGGCAATCAACGAAGTTCATCAACCCAATCAACGATGGGGCCGTACTACCAATCTTGAACTTAAACGGGTTTAAGATTTCTAACCCAACTATCTTTGGTCGGACACCTGATGCCAAAATCAAGCAGTACTTCGAAAGCATGAACTGGGAACCAATCTTTGTTGAAGGTGACGATCCTGAAAAGGTTCACCCACTATTAGCTAAAGCAATGGATGAAGCCATTGAAAAGATCAAAGCAATTCAAAAGAACGCGCGTGAAAACAACGACCCAAGCTTACCAATGTGGCCAATGATCGTCTTCCGTGCACCAAAGGGTTGGACTGGTCCTAAATCATGGGATGGCGAAAAGATCGAAGGCTCATTCCGTGCGCACCAAATTCCAATTCCTGTTGATCAAAACGACATGGAACACGCTGACGCCTTAGTCGACTGGTTGAAGTCTTACAAGCCAGAAGAATTATTTAACGAAGATGGGACTTTGAAGGATGATATCAAAGCCATCATCCCACAAGGTCAAAGTCGAATGGCTGCTAACCCAATCACCAATGGTGGGGTTGACCCTAAAGCCTTGAACTTACCAGATTTCCGCGATTACGCTGTTGATACGACCAAGCGTGGCGCAAACGTTAAGCAAGATATGATTGTATGGTCAGACTATTTGCGTGACGTCATCAAGAAGAACCCAGACAACTTCCGGTTGTTCGGGCCTGATGAAACGATGTCTAACCGCTTATATGGGATTTTTGAAGCAACTAACCGTCAATGGTTGGAAGATATTCACCCAGACAGTGACCAATACGAAGCACCAGCAGGCCGGATTTTGGATGCGCAATTGTCCGAACATCAAGCTGAAGGTTGGTTAGAAGGTTACGTCTTAACTGGTCGGCACGGTTTATTTGCCAGTTACGAAGCGTTCTTACGGGTCGTGGATTCAATGTTGACCCAGCACTTCAAGTGGTTGCGGAAAGCCAATGAACTTGACTGGCGTAAAAAGTACCCGTCACTCAACATCATTGCGGCTTCAACTGTTTTCCAGCAAGACCATAATGGTTACACCCACCAAGATCCAGGTGCCTTGACTCATTTGGCTGAAAAGAAGCCGGAATACATCCGCGAATACTTGCCAGCCGATGCTAACAGTTTGTTAGCCGTTGGGGACGTTGTCTTACGTAGCCAAGAAAAAATTAACTACGTTGTCACGTCTAAGCATCCTCGTCAGCAATGGTTCAGTATTGATGAAGCTAAGCAGTTGGTTGACAATGGTTTAGGTATCATCGACTGGGCAAGCACTGACCAAGGTAGCGAACCAGATATCGTCTTTGCGGCGGCTGGTACGGAACCAACGTTGGAAACTTTGGCTGCAATTCAGATCTTGCATGATAACTTCCCAGATATGAAGATTCGTTTTATCAACGTCATCGATATCTTGAAGCTACGTAGTCCTAAGAAAGATCCTCGTGGGTTGTCTGACGAAGAATTTGACCATTACTTTACTAAGAACAAGCCGGTTGTCTTTGCATTCCACGGCTATGAAGACTTAGTACGAGACATCTTCTTCGATCGTCACAACCATAATTTACACGTTCATGGTTACCGTGAAAACGGGGACATCACAACGCCATTTGACGTACGTGTGATGAACCAGATGGATCGCTTTGACATTGCGAAGTCCGCAATTGCCGTTCAACCAGAAATGGTCGACAAGGGCGCTTCCTTTGTACAGGACATGGACAACATGTTAGCAAAGCACAATGCTTATATTCGTGATGCCGGGACTGATTTGCCAGAAGTTAATGACTGGCAATGGCACGGTTTGAAATAAGCAGTTACTTTAATTAAGTCATTATAAAACAGGCGATTTAATGGGATTGAATTCCGCTAAATCGCCTGTTTTTGGTTGTATTAAATTAATCGTTCCGTCGGGTAGCGGTTAAAAGGTTTCAATTTCATCCGGCTGGTCAAAAACCGCTGGCCGCGGTGCGACAACGCTCACTTGCCGGCCTTCAAAGGGCAAGACTAAGTGGATTTTAATGGCGTGTAATAGCAGACGGGGCGCATTCGCGGCTTGTGCGTCGTATAATGGATCGCCAATAATGGGGTGCTGACTGGCCGCAAGGTGTACTCGTAATTGGTGGGTTCGACCGGTATGGAGCTCAAGTTGAACTAGGGACTGGTGAGCCGTTGTTTGCAGAACTTGGTAGTCAGTCAAAGCGGGTTGGGCATCCGGGGTATTGACCCAGCGTTTGCGCTTATCCGTTTGATCACGGCCAATTGGTGCCGTGAAATGACCGGTGGGGGAGTCAAAGTGTCCCCGGACCCAGGCTAAGTATGTGCGGTGAATCTGTTTTTCACTGATTAAACGGTCTAAAATTGGGACGACCACGGGGTTCAGCGCAACGATCATTGCGCCGGAGGTCATCTGATCTAAACGGTGGACCATGTAAGGTGCGCCCATTTTTTCAGGGAGCATGGCTGCTAGAAAATTGAGTAGGGTACCAACTTCGCCAGGTTGATTGGGATGTGACTTGATGCCGGCGGGTTTATTAACGACTAGTAGGTCGTGATTTTGAAATAAAATATCGACCACACGGGAAGTATCTGGCAAGTAGCTTGAGACGGGCGTTCGAAAGTCGCTGGGGACAAAATCGAGTCGTAGCTGGTCTCCTAAGTTGACGGAACTCGCAACGGAAGCGGTCGTTCCATTCAACCAAATCCGGCGATTCTGACGTAACTGTCCCTGAATCCGTTTCGGAATCAGCCAGGCCCTTAGACAGTCGCGAACCGTCTGGTGGGCTAAATTAGCCGGAATTATTAGATTAAAAGTCCAGTGCATTGGCGATCGACCTTTCATTCAAAAGTTAGGTTTTGGATTGATACTAGAAAAAAAGTTTGAGACGGGTGTCTCAAACTTTTTTTGATGTTTTTATTAACATAATTATGCTTGGACTGGCTTGACGATTAAAACGTCACAAACCGCATTACGGCTAACGTAAGTCGTGACTGAGCCGACCATTAAGCGTTCAACGGCTGAAAGGCCAGTTGACCCAATCATGATGAGCTGATTATGATGATCAGCTGGGAATTCACGTGCGATAACCGTCTTAGGATTACCAAAACGAATGTGCATGTCAACATCGGTGACACCGGCATCGATTGCGCGTTGTTTCAGTTCTTCCAACCGCTTTTGCACGTCTTCAGATAGTTTGTAAATGACGTCGCCACTTACAGCGCCACCGTACGTGTCACTGAACTGGTTAACTTCTAGTACGTTGAGAATGTCTAGATGGGTCTTGTTCCGTTTCGCAACTTCAATGCCGCGTCTTAAAACTTCTTCAGTGGCTTTGGAGCCATCAACTGGTACCAAGATATTTTGATATTGTTGTAGCATTATGGTTACCCCCGTTTGATATGGCTAATATTACATTTATTTTAGCATTAAATCGGATGCCTGTAAGTCTTTTAGACCAGAGATTCTGTAAACTAGCATAAAAAATATGAAAATTTATAACTAGTAATTTTATTTTCGAGATCTAATTTAACTTTTTGGTTACAAATAATTGTGCCTACTCAACTATTTTAAAAATGACTGTAATATTTTTTAAATGAATGATATCAAATAAATTATATAAAATAGTAGCTGATTATCGCTTGATAAGTACATATTTTTAGAATGTCAATAAATTGATAAACGAATGATATTAATTTTTAACTAATGGCATTATAGACACGGTATTAACAAATGTAAAAAATGTAATATAAATAAAACAATATGTAAATATGTGATTTGAAGATGATAAGTTAGAATGATACCATAACGGTGTAGTTTAGGGATTGTACTAAAAAGGGTTTAACAGGTTTGGGTTTTAAAGTTAACTGTTGTTGGGAAAGTCAGATTTTACAGAAAGTTTGGGGACTTAGAATTGAAAATGGGAATGACTAAAATTGTTGCTTCTCTTATGTTAAGCACTGCCTTACTACCAGCGATGCTCAGTAAAGCGGATACGACGACTAAACCGGCGAATAATCAAGAGACGGTTGAGCCGGTGACAGAAACAACTTATGAATCCACGGCTACTGGAACGGCCAACCAAACACGTCTCGTAACCACTACGCTAAGCCAGCAAACGACTGGTTCACAAGCAAGTAGCCAAGCTACTAGCGGAACACAGTCGGGCGTTGCTCAGAGTGCTGAGGGTACAAGTCAAACTAGTGCTAGTAGCGCAACCAGTGCAACCAGTGCAGAGACGCCAGCTAGTCAGGTTAGTTCCAGTTCCGTAAGTAAATCAGCTGCAGCTGCTGGTAGCGATACTCAAATTAAAGCTTCAGCACCAACTAGTTTGGCTAACAACGCTGAAAGCTTAGCAGCGAGTGCTGCGGAAGCAAGTACGGCGGCTAGTGTTGCAAGTGTCAAGGCCAGTGCGGCCACAAGTGCGACAGCAAGTACAGCAACTAGCGTAGCAGCCAGTGCTACTAGTGTTGCAAATGCAAACAGTGCTGTGGCAACTGAAAGCAGCGTCGCTAGTGTTGCCAGTCATGCGGTAGTACCAGAAGCTGAAACCTTGGTTACGGCACCGGTGGCTGCTACGCCAGCACCGCAACCAGAAGTTTATGTGGCTGAAGCTGATCGGGTGACGGCTCGGGTTAGCCCACAGCAATACTTTTTAGATGAAATTAAAGCTGGCGCTATTGCAGGTTGGCATAAATATCAGGTGTTACCTTCAGTTACCGCTGCACAAGCGATTTTGGAAAGCGGCTGGGGTGCTTCAGAATTAGCCAAAAAGGGGAACAACCTGTTTGGTATCAAAGGGTCATATAACGGCCAATCGATTGTTTTTAATACGCAAGAGTGGGATGGTCATCGCTACATTACGGTCAAAGCTGCTTTCCGGAAGTACCCAAATTGGTCAGCGAGTGTTGAAGATCACGGGGCCTTTTTGGTTGAAAATCCACGGTACAAGAACTTACTAGGTGTTACGGATTATCGGCGCGTGGCAGCGTTATTACAACAAGATGGTTACGCGACGGATCCGCATTACGCTAGTTCATTGATCAATGTTATTCGCAGCTATTATTTACAAGATTGGGATAGCGAAGCACTGGGCGGTCAACCTGGTCAAGACAATGGCAACCAGGGTCAAGTTACGCCTGAAAGTGGGCGGTATACGTTTACGCAAGCAACCCCTATTCACAATACGACTGATAAGAATTCAGCCGTAGTGGGGACCTATGAGGCTGGCGAATCCGTTTATTACAATGCTAAAGTGAACGCAAATGGTCAAACGTGGCTACAATACTTATCTTATTCGGGCATGAATCATTATGTCATGATTAAGGACGCCACCCCAGCACCAGCGCCAGGTCCAGTTGCACCAACGACGCCAAGTAATACGTTACCAAGCACCGGTTCGTACACCTTCACGGTCAATACTAATATTCGTAACGGTGCTTCAAAGGGTGCGGCGATTGCTGGACACTATGACGCTGGCCAAAAGGTTAACTATAACGGCACTGTGCAGGCCGATGGGTTGACTTGGTTGCGCTACGTTTCTTACTCCGGTGCGACACATTACGTGGCCACCAGTGGGGATGACGTGGTTGCAGCACCAAAGCCAGAAGTTCAAAACGTTTCTGGATTTTACCAATTTACGCAAAATACAGCAATTAAGAGTGCGGCGGATAATAATTCCAACACGGTCGGTACTTACGGTGCGGGTGAACGCGTTTATTACAACGCTAAAGTCACAGTCGGTGGACAAACTTGGTTACGCTACGTTTCTTATTCCGGTGCAACGCACTATGTTCAAGTTACGCCAGCAAACGTAGGGCCAAATCTTAGTCAGGCCGTAGTGACACCCGCAACGGGTGCTTACCACTTTACCCACACGACTGCGATTAAGAATGCGGCAGACCGTAATTCAGCAACGGTTGGCACGTATTACGCCGGTAACACGGTTTATTACAATGCTAAGGTCACCGTTAATGGTCAGACCTGGTTACGGTATCAGTCTTATTCTGGTGCCAGCCACTACGTTGAAGTCGGTGCGGTAACGAGTCAGGCAGATCGGGTTACGCCACAAAAAGGTAGTTTCCGGTTTACAACGACGACGAATATTCGCACGGCACCAACGACGCGGGCAGGGGTTGTCGGTGAGTATTATGCTGGTGACGTCGTCTATTATGATGGTACCGTTAAAGCCGAAGGATACACTTGGTTACGATACTTAAGTCGTAGCGGTGCAATTCACTATGTCGCAATTGTCCGGTAAGCAAGTAAGTTGTCTTATCCGTCCGGCGGTTTTATAATTTAGCTAGTAAGATAGATGGCGATTACGACCGCCATTAACTTCAGGCAACCTGGTTGGCATGTGCTGGCCGGGTTGTTTTTTGAGCGTTATTGCAATCGCTTACATTCTGTGCTATATTGGGCTTATCGGAAGAATCTCAGGTCAGTATCAAACGTTACCCTATTGTTGTAACAAACCCGTCAAGTGATAGCTAGTGCAGTATACAGCGTTTCCGCTAATTTCGGATAACTGGCTGGCCAAACTCCATCTATTGATGGCACGGATTATCCACGGAGAGCGGGTTGCCGCCAATCAGAACGTTCATGGATGTGGATTGTGGATCAATGGTGTTTGAGGAATGAAGAATTCCACACGAAATTTTGAATGATTCTTCCAAAACGGGGCTCACATTGTGGGTCCTTTTTTATGCCTTGTTGTATGATTAAAGTAATTTAAAGCTGAGGAGCTGAATCCACTATGTATTACGTTGCAATGAAAGATCACGAAATCGGTCGCAACTTAGCCACCGAACAGTATTTAATGAACAATGTTGATTTTGATGAACCGTTAGTCTTGTTTTATTACGAGGAACCTTGCATCATTGTTGGGCGTAATCAAAATACACTGGAAGAAATTAACGCGGACTATGTGCGTGACCATCACATTCAAGTTACTCGGCGGTTATCTGGTGGGGGAGCGGTGTACCAAGACCTCGGTAACCTTTGCTTTAGCTTTGTGGTGGATAGTGATAGCCAAGAATTTGGTGATTTTAAGACGTTTACGAAGCCAATCATTGATGCCTTGCACGACATGGGCGCAACTACTGCGACGGTCAGTGGCCGTAATGACCTATTAGTTGACGGCAAGAAGTTTTCTGGCAATGCGATGTATTCCAGAAATGGCAAGACGTTCTCACACGGAACGTTGATGCTCAACGTGGACTTAGACGTTGTCCCCCAAGCTTTGACTGTTCCAACTGATAAGATTGCATCAAAGGGGATTAAGTCCGTTCGGAGTCGGGTCACTAATTTGCGGCCATACTTGGCGCCTGAGTATCAAGAAATCACCGTTCCGGAATTTCAAGATGCTTTATTGAAAGAACTTTTCCACGTGGATTCACTTGATCAGATTGCCGATAAGGAATACCACGTCACACCAGAACAACAAAAGGCTATTGATAAAATTTACGAAGAATATTATGCTAATTGGGATTGGGTTTACGGAAAATCACCCGAATTCTCCGTCAAGCGCCGGAAGCATTTTGACATGGGGACAATTGATGCCCGCTTGTCAGTGCACGATGGGCGCATTCAGAACATAAAATTTTACGGTGATTTCTTCGGTAGTGGTGATGTCCACGACGTTGAAGAGGCGTTGACCGGAGTCCGGTATGATCATGATGTGATTGCTGAGAAGTTAGCAACACTTGACTTGAACCAGTACTTTACCGGTATTTCCCGGACAGACATTATTGATTTAATCGCCCAATAACGGGAGTGTTTTTTTGAAACTGACTCGCTTAGTCGCATTTGCGTTTGTTTCCTTTTTTTGTTACGGTATCGTCAATTGGATGATGTCAATTAGCCATTTTCACTTACAAGCCAAACTAATTTCATTACCAGAAATGTGGCAAGGGCTCTTAATTGCATTAGTACTCTATTTCGTTGGAATCTTAGCAGTGTATTTAAACCGAATGCTCGGCTTTTACGTCCTCGGAATCGTTATCTTGATTTATTCATTAGGGCTAGTCAACGCCTTAATGGCGGGGTATCAAAGTACGGCTGGAATGGAAATTAAGTTGTTATTGGAAGTCATTGGCGCGATTGGGTTGGGGATTAACTTCTACACGCTCGTCTTATTGACACGCTGGCGACATAAAACTAACTAAACGAGGGATAATATGCAACGAAACGTACAAGCATTTATTGATGATGTCACTGCTGAGAAGCTTAGCGTAACGACTCTGGATGGAAAATATGAGACGTTGACGAAGCAAGTGCAACCGTGGCTGACGAACTTTTTGAAGGATGTGGCCGCTGATCAGCTTGCACAGGCAACGCTGACGACTACTCACGAGCCCGCTGTGAGCTTTTGGCTAGAGACGAGTGTCATTAACCTTCCTTTGGCTAACTTGACGGAAATCGGCAAAGTAACGGATGCTGACGAAACGATGCCAATCCGGTTATACATGATTGCGGAATCTGAAGCATTGCCTTCAGGATTACGAATTGATGAGCTTGGTACGGCCGATGACGTCTTGGCTGATCAGGACGGTGCGGCCAAGTTATTAACAACGTGGCTTGATTCACAAATTGAACGATTAAACCAAATCACCGAAGCGGACGCTTAGGTGAAAGTTTTACAAAATATCAATGATATCTTTACAGTGATTCGGTATGATAGCTTCATGATATGGAGCCAAGCCAAATCATTGTGCCTGATGGTCGTCACCCAGTTAGCCGCGTGCTAACAAGGTGGCGATTTTTTTGATTAGCTTGCAATTAGTGACCAAAGATGATAGGGTAGTGAATGCGATGAGTCGATAAAGTCAGATTTCCAGCAATGGAAGTTCCGCGCGAGCGGCTAGTGACTAAATTGATAGCGGGGCACGTTTCTCTGACGTATTTCAGAGTGCTTGGGTCACTGATATTGTGGAATGTCACCCCCACTGGTTTACCAGTGCCGTGAATGAAGCGTTCGGATTAATTTCTGAGCGCTTTTTTTGTTGTAATGAAATGTTAAGTTTTTTGTTTAACTCAGGTAATCGTTGGTAAAATGACCCCAGGTAGCGTATTGTTAAGTTAGCATCAAAACTATTAATTTTTGGGGAGTTGATTAGTTATGAAAAAGGTGTTAGTTAGCAGCATCGTGGTCGCCGGCCTCGCTGTTTTAGGTGGCGGTGTGTACCTCTGGCCTAAGAGTGACCACGTTTCTTCGACACAGTCAGAAGTGAGCTCATCGGTTGTGACTAGTAGTAAGGCTAGCAGCAAGGCTGCGGCTGAAAAAGGTAGTTCGGAAGCTAGTGATAGTAGTAGCACGGAAAAGTCCAAGACTAGCAGTGGGGAAAGTACTAGTAGTGAAAGTAAAACCGCAACCACTGCCTCTAGTAAGTCGGCTTCAACGGCTGCGACGAGTTCATCACAATCCGGTACTACGGCGACCAGTTCAACGGCTGGAAATAATTTAACAACGACGCAAGTCAATAATTGGGCCTGGGCGCAAGTCGAGAAGCAGTATCAAGGCGCGAGTGTCACTAAGGATGATTTTATTTTCCAGCAATATCAACGGTCAGGTTTAGTTTACGTTGACGTTTATGAAAATAGTAGTACCGAAGCGGATCACTTAGCCGGTCGGTTCCGTGTCAACGCGCAGGGAAGCTTGGAACAACAATCCCTTTCAAATGGCAGCACTTGGCGCGTGGTCGCAACCAGTCCATCTAATTAAAAAGATCGTGAAGGCGCTGTGAAATTGCAGCGTCCTTCGGCAAGCAGAACGTCCCACATAGCCGGGACGTTCTTTGTAATAAGTTCCAGTAAGCGCCTTCTTGAAAAGTACCTCTAATTACGGCATACTAGAATGGTTAATCTAATTGAACGTGAAATTGAGGTGCGTTGGAATGGCAGCGGAGAAAAAGAAAGTTAAACATGAAATATATGATGAAAAAGATAAGCGTCTCGGACGCCGAATTCTAGTTATTTTTAAGTGGGTCGCCTTAGTTGCAGCAATTATTGGCCCGTTTGTTTATATGTTCAATCATAGTTGGGGCTTAGACCTTGGCACGTTAGCCGTATTGTGTGGTGGGGGTTACTTGTGCTTTGGACCACGGGGCCGAACTGCGGGTGGTCAGTGGATTGCTTTACTAGAAACGCTCGGACTCGCGGTAGTTATATTGGTGTACTTCCTCGTGATTCTTAAGTACATTCATTTCTAAGCTAAATGTAAATTAGAAAAGGACTTGGGTAACGTCAGTGAACGTTCTCAAGTCCTTTTTGGATGTTTAAATTTACGACGGGTTTTCCTGGTAAACTTCGTGTTTTTCAGCTTCTTCCATATTGGAAGGAACAATCGTGTCGACTTTATTGTTAATCAAAACGTCGGCGTAGTGATCGACCTTATGATTAATAGTCTTGAGATGATTTTGGAGATCGTTGATTTCATCTAAGGTCCGGCGTTGCTGAACCTTCATCATTTCATAGCGTTCAGGGACCGTCTGTTCACCTTCCTGAACAAGCTTTAAGTAGTGTTGAATCCGTTCGACGGGCATACCAGTGGAACGCAGGCAGATAATCAGGTTTAACCATTCAAGATCGACGTCTTCGAAAACCCGGTTGTTGTTTTCGTCACGCTTGACGAAAGGGAGCATGCCGTGGTCATGGTAGTACCGGATGCTGTAAGTAGAAATGGCCATTTTCTTAGCAACTTCTTGAATTGTGTAGGACAATTTAATTCCTCCTAAGGGTGTCAACCAGCCTTTTGATTGTCAATTTAAATTGAATCATTATTGTTAGTCTAATCATCAACACTTGGGTTGTAAACAGATTTGCCCGTACGAGTGATAAAAAAAGGCCAAGTTTTTAGGTTGCCTTACAGTTACCGTAAGGTGTTAAGCTGGGCTGTAAACTTGAGGGGGTGATAACGGTGCGTAAATACACAGTACAACTGATCGGTCGTGACTTTGAGCCAGCGGAGAAGTGGCAATTAGATCCCACGGCGGCCGTATTGGCAGTTCAAAATAGTGCGGATTACGACTTGCTTGTCTGGGACCCGAATGACGAGACGTGTGAAATTTATCCACAGGAAACGTTGGCAGTGTTGAATGACCGGTTAGCACATACGGCTTATTCGCGGTTACTCAATCAGATTGCCCAAGTCGCAAACCAGCAAGGCCTTCAAATCACACCGGGACTTCGCCGGCAATGGTACTTGGTAGGTGACCTAGCTGTGCTGGAACACGCATCGTTACTGAACGTCGCGGCAGCCTTGTTGAGTTTAACGATTCAGGCCTTCAAACCCGCAACTGACAACTGTCAAACTAGCGCCGTCCGTTTGCGGGGGTTGGCCGATCAGGCGCGGTGCTGGTTGATGGCCGCGCAAGTCACTTCGCTACAATTAGTGGCGTCCCCTAAACCCTTAACGACTTTGCTACAATACTTATTAGATCAAGCGGACGTATTGGATGTATGCCATGCTGGCGGCCGTTCACGGGCATGGCAACTTGCCAATGACGCGGAAGCCCTAAGTAAAGTAGCCGTTCACCCGACCCAATTTCAGACGAATAGTGCGTGGACGTTGATTCGCGCGGCGGCTTTAGAACACTATGATCAGTAATGCAAAATAAAACGGTGGTCTTGCTTGACGCCTTATTTATAATTAGAGTAGAATGAGAATATAATTAAAATACATGTTGATGAGAAGAGTAGCTTAAAAATAATCGCACAGGGAGCCGTGTTAAGTGGAAAACGGTCGGTTGGATTTTTGTGAAGATGAACTCGGAATGCCTAGTGGCGGTCGTTGGGCTGCGCTAGCGGCACTGGCCGATACCCCAGCAAGTTGGAAACAACTTAGTGAGTTTAGCGGGGTGACCCGCTATTGAACTTGGGTGGTCACACGAAGCCGTCGTCCCATGAAGGACGGGGGCTTTTTTTGTGTAGCTGGGGATTGGTTAAGCCGATTTTAATGAACTAAAAAACGTAAGAGCAAACTGAGCGAGGGTGATTGATATGACAAATTCTAATGAAAAATGGCACATTGAAACGTTGTTAGCACAAGCCGGGAACCGAACGGATGACGTCAAAACGGGCGCAATTTCTGCCCCGATTTACTTATCCACTGCGTACCGGCATGCCGGACTGGGGCAGTCTACGGGGTTTGATTATCCAAGGGAAGCGCAACCGACACGTGGCGTGTTGGAAGCGACGTTAGCACAAATGGAACACGGGGTAGCGGCTTACGCATTGACTTCCGGAATGGCAGCGATTCAGCTAGTCTTCACGCTCTTTCATAGCGGGGATAAAATTATTATTTCGGACGATTTATACGGTGGGTCCTACCGGTTCTTTGACTTATTACATGATCACTACCATTTGACGTTTGCAGTATGGGATGGACAGGACCAAAGTGAACTAGCAGCGTTGATTGATGCGCATACGGTAGCACTCTGGTTAGAAACACCTTCCAATCCTACAATGAAGCTCATTGATCTTAAGAAAACCGCGGCGACAACTCACGCACACCACATTAAGTTAATCGTGGATAACACTTTTTACACGCCACTGATTCAAAAGCCCCTCGATTTAGGTGCCGATATCGTAGTACATTCAGCGACAAAGTACCTTGCTGGGCATAATGATATTTTGGCTGGCGCGGTGGTCGCTAAAAATCAAGCGGACGCTAAACAATTAGAATTCAACCTAGTTACGACGGGCGCCGTGCTGGATCCGTTTGACGCGTGGTTATTATTAAGGAGTCTTAAGACGTTGCCGCTGCGCTTACACCAACACGAAACGAACGCGCAGGCACTAGTCAAATTTTTAACGGCAAATCAGTACGTTGAACGGGTCTTGTATCCTGGGCGGGGTGGTATGATCAGTTTCTACTTAGCTACGGGGACCGATGTTGACCAGTTTTTGCAGGCATTAAAGGTCGTCTCATTTGCTGAAAGTTTAGGTGGTGTCGAGAGCTTGGTCACAGTGCCAGCGGTTCAGACGCACGCGGATCTAAGCCCAGAACAACGAGCGGCTAAGGGGATTACGGCGAACTTGTTACGGCTGTCAGTCGGGATTGAAAACGTGGTGGACCTTCAAGCCGATTTACAGCAGGCGCTTGAAAAAGCACAAAAGTAAGCCAAAACGCTTTACTTACTTTTAGTATGTGTTAAACTATGATTAATAATTAAATTGGAGGCATTGAAATGGCAACAGCAACTTTAAGTGACGCGGAAATCCGCGAACGCATTAAAACTGGCAAACACATGTTATTTTTCACGGCGGATTGGTGCCCGGATTGCGCCTTTATCAAGCCAGTGATGCCTCAAATCGAAGCTAAATATGATCAATATGATTGGATCACGGTTGACCGCGATGCGAATATTGAAATCGCACAAGATATGGGTGTCATGGGGATTCCTAGTTTTGTCGGTATTGAAGATGGTCAAGAAACTGGTCGTTACGTTGACAAGTTCCGTAAGACCCAGAAACAAGTTGAAGATTTCTTAGATACCTTAGAAAAGTAAGGTTTAACAAAGCGTTAATTATCGGGAAGAGAACCGGTAATTAACGTTTTTTGATTGGTTTGCAAGTCGTTCTCTGCTAGAATATGAACTATTAATCTTGGAAATGGTGATAAACATGACAACCAATGTATTTGAAGACGTGATCGTTCGGACCACGAAAATTGCGGATTTACCGGTATTACACGTGTTTGCGGCTAGTCAGGCCCAAACTAAGCTACCAACCGTTATTGACTATCACGGGTGGACAACGCAGACGTCATCTGAATTGGTCGCAAGCTATGATTTGGTGCGGCGCGGCTTTCGCGTGATTTTGCCCACGGCGTACCTGCACGGCAGTCGTAACGAAGGGGTTGATTTAGATCGACACCCAGAACATTTTTGGTCGATTGTTGGCCATTCAGTCGCGGAGTTTCCCAAATTGGTCGATGCACTGGTGAGCGCGGGCATTACCGATCCTGAAAAGGTCGGCGTTATGGGAACGTCCATGGGTGGCATTACCGCTGCTGGTATCATGGCGACTCAGGCCAACGTTGTTGCTGGCGTTTCCCTAATTGGGTCACCAGAACCAGTTGCTTTTGCGAAGGACCAAGTGGCACAGATTCCGGCCGAGTTAAAAGCCCAATTACCAGCGGATCTGTTAACGAAAACGTATGATCAGATTGGTCAATTTGACTTGTCACAGCACGTGGACCGGTTGAATGGTCGCCCGATGTTTTTCTTTAACGGGACGGCGGATCAGATGGTGCCATACAAGTATGTGGCTGACTTTCAAGAACGGTATCAAGATGACGCCGCCTTAGCACAGACCGTCTTTAAACGTGCGGATGGTGGGGTGCATCACGTGCCTCACCGGATGCATGAAGCGGCCGTTGACTTTTTGGCGACGCATTTGTTGGATTAAGTCGATATTAAAAAGATTCTTTTAATAAGGGAAGCGTTAGGGACCAAATTCAAAAAGCTAATCAGAAAATTTCTGGTTGGCTTTTCCTATTGTTATGGTCGAAACGTGGGTCAAAGGGCAGTTTGTTCCGCTTAACCCGAAATCAGCGGCTATTCCCAACCCAGGAATAATCGCTGATTTCACGTTAATGCTCGCAAGCTAACCGCCTTTTGGCCCACTCTTTTTATGCTAAAAAGCTATCGAGTCCTATGAAAGATAGGCATTTTACATTGTTACGGGTGCCCCTTATACTGAATTCAAAACTTATAGGGGATGGACAAACATGTTTGCACCACAAATAGATGTGCAGCGGCATCAGCGGTCAATACGTAATCAACGGCTCGTTCAGGAACTCAATGACCAGCCACACGATGTCGCGGAAACGCGGGCACTGGTGAGTGAGATTACGGGGCAATCGTTAGATGAGTCGGTCGAAATTCGGCTACCGTTTTACACCGACTTCGGTGCCAATATCAAGATGGGAAAACGGGTCTACGTTAGCAATAACGTGATGTTTACCGATTTGGGTGGCATCACGCTAGCCGACGATGTTTTGATTGGTCCCGGCGCCAGCTTGATTACGGTCAATCATCAATTTGATCCAGAGCATCGCCATGATTTGGACTTGAAACCCATTCAGGTAGGAAAACGTGCCTGGATCGGTGCCAAGGCCTTGATTTTGCCGGGGGTGACCATTGGTGAGAATGCTATCGTGGGTGCCGGCGCCGTGGTGACCAAATCTGTGGCAGCTAATACCGTTGTAGCGGGGGTTCCTGCCCGGGTCATTAAAACGTTATAACTTAGGATGCAAAAACGAGTTTGGGACAAAACCCAAACTCGTTTTTGCATCTCCGAATATTTATAGCACGAAACGTGCGATAAAAGACTGCTTCCTCCGCTTAGCTACGAAATACGAACGATTGAAAATGCACAATCATTCGTATTTCTAGGCTATGCTCGGTAGCAACCCGTCTTTTGTCCCACTCTCGTTCCATTAACTAGTGAATAAGATACACCTGGTCGTGAATCAGGTCGAATGGCCGGTAGTGGCGGTTAAGCTGCTCGACGGCTTCGCCGGACTGATAGTCCGCGTGATTCCAAAATTGTTTGGAACCCGTGGCCCCGTACTTTTCACCGATGCAAATCAACGTGATGTTCGTCCCACTGGCACGAATCGCTTGTAGTAACTCCCAGTCGATGGTCAATTTATCCGGTGACCACGCCATAATGATGTATTTGACTTGGTCGGCGTATTTCTTGAAGGCACTGATGGCATCTAACGGTTCGATAGCGGTCACAGGCTGACGGCCGGTCTGATTATTCGCTTCGTGGGTCCAAGCCTTAGAATCTGTCGTGTAGATGGTCTGTGAAGGATGTAACCGGCGTAGCCCTTTGGAAACGTAGCCGTTACCAGCCATGACTTCCAAAACGGGGGCGTCCCCGACAAAGTCAGCGAGATCCTTTAGGAACGGGGCACTGATGTAGGCCCACATGCCGTACTTATCCTCAACGTAATCCCGAAAGTCGCGCAGTAACTTATCCACTTTTGGAAGGGCGTCGGAAAGGCGTTCCCATTCGGCGTCACCGGCAGGGTCCCCAATGGCGAAACTCTGATTGATCCGCGCAAAGAGTTCGTCCTGGAAGTGGTCAGGGACTTGTAGGACGGGTAATTGTTGCGGGGGAAGCCCGGCCGCTAACAGCCGGTCGCTTTCCAAAACGTTATTGATCATGACTAAAATCTTGGGGTCATCTTTGAAAAGTGTTCGGTAACGTTGCATCTGTTCAATGTAAGGCGGGGTGGCTTGCTGCTTAGCCCGCTTTTTTAATTGTTTTAGTTTTTTGGGATTCATAAAGACTCCTAATCATCAAAGTGAAGGTCCAGTTCTTCTTGCCCGGTCGTATCGGGTGCTGGACGCTGTTGGCGACCGTGAAGGTAACCGTTCATCAATTGAAACAGTTCGTATCGGTCTTCACTGCTGAGCTTTTCAGCGTTAAAGGTCAGTGGCTTACCGGAGAGAAAGATGCGACCGAGATCGTATTCTTCTTGGTCGGCGCGACCAGACAGGTAGTCCGTTGTGACGTTAAAATACTCAGCTAACTTGCGTACTTCCAAGTAGGAAGGGGTTCGCAAATTACGTTCCCAGTTTCCGATTTGGGCCGCCGTATTTTGACGGGTCGTAATGTCGGCGTCGGGTTGGTCATTTAAGGCGGTGGCCAATTCGGCCAGCGTCATTTTTTGTCCCCGTCGGAGGGCTCTTAAACGTTCAGGAAACATGTGATCACTTCCATTTCTTATAGTAGTGGCGCGGATAACGCCATAAATTCATCGATATCGCGTTTGATTAGCGCAACCCCCGCTTGCCAAAAGGCTGGCTTGGTCAAATCAACCCCGAGGTGTTTTTGTGCGAGTTCTTCGGTGGTCATGTTGGCAGTATCGCGAAGTAGCGCAATGTAGCGGTCCTCAAAGTCGGGTTGCTGCTTGGCTTGGGCGTAGATGCCGAGGCTAAATAAATAACCAAACGTGTACGGGAAGTTGTAGAACGGAACGTCTGAAAGGTAGAAATGCAACTTGCTAGCCCAAAACATTGGGTGGTAAGTGGTTAAGGCGTTCCCGTAGGCTTCCTTTTGTGCGTCAAGCATCAGCGTGGATAACTCGTCAGGGGTGACGATTCCCCGTTTGCGCGCGTCGTAAAAGCGGGTCTCAAAGAGGAAGCGCGCCCGAATATCTAAGAACATGGCTAATGGATTCTGAATTTTAGTATCCAATAGTTGTAGCTTAGTTTTGGGGTCGCAGGCTGCTTTGACACTGGCATCCGCCACGATTAACTCTGAAAAAGTCGATGCGGTTTCGGCGACGTTCATCGCGTAATCCTGCCGCCAGAGTGGCAAGTCTTTGATAACGTCGGCGTGAAAGGCGTGTCCTAGTTCGTGGGCCAACGTTGCGGTGTCGTTTGGTGACCCCGTGAAGGTCATAAAGATGCGTGATTCTTGAGTCTCCGGTAAGTTATCCATGTAGCCGCCGGGACGCTTGTTAGGGCGATTCTCAGCCTCAACCCAGCGGTGCTCGAGGGCGTACTTGGCGAGGTGCGCCATTTTAGGACTGAACTTCTGGAAGTTTGTAATCACGAAGTCAGCGGCTTGGTCGTAAGTTTGACTAGTAGGTTGGCCGCCTAAGTCGAGCGGGGCTTCCACGTCTTGCCAATCGAGCTGTGATTTACCTAACAACGCGGCTTTACGTTGGAGGTAGTGAAGCAACAAGCCCTTATCCTCAGCCACGACCTGATACATCGCGTCAAGGGTTGCTTGGCTCATTCGGTTAAGTTCTAGCGGCTTTTGCAAAAAGTTGGTCAGGCCGTGTGCTTGATAGTTAGTCAGGCGGAAGCCAGCTAAGTGGTTCAAGGTATCGGCGAAGGGGGCGGCGTTTGCTTGCCAGGTGGCTTCCCAATTTTGCATTAACTGCGCGCGTTGCGCATTAGGCATCGCCGCTGCTAGCATGTTTTGGGCTTGACCGGCAGATAATTGATGGGTCTGTCCGTGTTCGTCGGTATAGTTGATTTTGAGCTGGTTAACAAGGGTGTCGTAATGGTCACTCCACGCCTGAAAACCGTCTAAGGATAAGTTATTGATCAATGCTTCAGTTGAATCGGCTAAAAGATCGCGTCCCTGCTCGCGCATCTCAGTCAGGTTGAAGGCAACGGTTTTTAATGCTGGCTGCGTTAAAATGGTTTTAAACGTTGAGTCATCAAGATTAACCAAGCCCTTTTTGAACCGATTCAGCAGGTTATCTAACTGATTATCAAGTTGATAGAGTTGGTTCAAGATGGTCCCAGCCTGAGTGTTTTTGGCGTCAGCGGATTGGACCGCAACAACGAAAACTTCGCACTGGGCAAGACCAGCCTGAATCTTTTGTAAGTCGTTAACAATGAGAACGAACCAGTCGTTGTCGGGTGTGTCAGCGTCAGTGCGCCAATTAGTCAGCGCGGTTCTGGCTTCAGCGAGTTGTTGCGTAATCTTTGTGATTTTCGCTTGAAGCTTCGGCGAGCTGATACCACCCGGAAAAATTCGGTCTAAATCCCAAGTTTCTGAATAATGCATTTTTGGGCCTCCCAATCTGGTCTAGTTATCTTCAATTATAAACGTTATTATTATGGGTGTGGCGAAAATTCATCGAATATCACGCTGTAAATTCGTGAATCTTCATTTAAGGATGAAAGTGGGGGAGCGCAAGTGAAAAAGTTGTGGATAACGTTAGGCGTTATCATCGTTATCGTTGGTGGTGGCCTGATTGGTGCCGGCAGTTATTTTTACCACGTGGCAATTGCCCGCGGTGACAAAGGATTCATTACTCAGAGCACGCGGTTATCGAAAAAGAGCGCGGTCTACCGAGAAAAATATTGGTACTTACACGTAAAAAAACAAACTTGGAAAATTGAAACGCCAGACCATTTGAAGTTAGTTGCTTGGTACGTTCCCAATAAAGATGCGCGAAAAACGGTCGTTCTGGCTCACGGCTTTGCGGGAAATAAATCTTTAATGGGCGCCTGGGCGGGGATGTATCACGAGCTGGGCTACAATGTGCTGGTTCCTGATTCCCGGGCGTCCGGTGATAGTCAGGGTCAGGCCGTGGGTTACGGCTGGTTGGAACGACGCGATGATTTGCAGTGGGCTAAGACGGTCGTTAAGCGCACGCGGACGACGCAGATCGTGATGAGTGGCATCAGTATGGGGGCAGCCGGGATGACCATGGCAAGTGGTGAGCGCCAGGTTCCACAAATTAAGGCGTACGTGGTTGACAGTCCCTTTACCAGTGCGCAGGACATCATCAGCTATCAAGCTAAGCAAATGTATCATCTGCCGGCCTTCCCATTGGTTGACGTGACGAGTATGGTTACCCAGTTGCGCGCGGGTTATAACTTCAGAGAAGCTGACGCGGTCGCTGCAATCAAAAAGAACCGGTTGCCGATTATGATTATTAGTGGAACCAAGGACGATTTTGTGCCGCCCCGTATGGGTAAAACGTTGTATCAAAATGCGCACCAGCCTAAGCAACTGTGGCTCGTTAAAGGCGCTGGGCACACAACGGCGATTACCCAAAATTATCAAAACTATAAACAACACGTGGCTAGCTTTTTAGCCCAATACGTGAATTAACTAAAAGGGTTCGGCTCACTGATATCAGTGGACCGAACCCTTTTAGGCCAATCATGATTACGCTTGTTGGTAAGGCATTTGATAGGCCAATCCGGTACTATCCTTGAGCGTTGCCAAGTAGAGCGCATCTAAAGCTGCGGGACCGCTGGTGTGGGCGCGTCCCCAAGTGGCTAAGTCGTGATTGAGTTGACTAGCGACTTGGTGGTGATCAGCCACACAGTCGAGAGCTTGAGCTGCTTTTAATAATAGCTGAACCAATTCTGGGACTGCTTGGACTGCGGGATCGTTGTAAGCAACGTCAATCGCAGTGGTCAAAGTAATCGCATTTTCATTTTTAAGCATGTGCTCATCCCCTTAATCCAAGTATAGCGCTGTCGGGGAAACAATCAAGTTGAAAATGAAAGCGCTGTCAGGGAAGCTAATGACTTTTTGGTTGCACAAAAATTGACCCAGTGTTATATTGTAATAGTTAAATAGAACACTAGGGAGGCGTAAGTCAGTGGAATTTGACGATAAAGTCCCAATTTATTTACAGATTAAGCAAGTTATCTACCATGAAATGGTGACGGGCAAGTTAAAGCCGGGTGAGCAGCTCCCCGCAGTGCGGCAGTTAGCGCTAGACCTTACTGTGAACGTGAATACGGTCCAACGCGCGCTTGGTACGATGATTGCGGAAGGCTTTTTAGTTTCACAGCGGGGTCGCGGCAACTTTGTGACCGAAGACCAACCAAAAATAGCGACGTTGAAGCAACAATTGGTGCAAGAGCAACTCGCAACGGTTTATCACGAATTACACGCTTTAAATTTGAGCGATGATGAGATTATCACCAGTGTTCAGCGGTACGTCCAGCAAAGGGGAAATCAAGATGACAGCCATCTTAACGATTGAAAGTTTAAAATATAACCGTAATCAACGTCATATTTTGCATGATGTGCAGTTGACGCTGGCGGGTGGAAAAGTGGTCGGTTTATTAGGCGCAAACGGTGCCGGCAAGACGACCTTGATGCGGTTAATCACCGGAAGCGCGAAGGGGTCTGGCGCCATTACGGTCAGTGGATCCAGTACACCGGTCGGCCGTAAACAACACGTTAGTTTTACGGATCACTTGAAGGGATTTGCACCTAATCAAAAAATTAGTCGCATTGAACAGTTCTATGACGCGGTTTATCCGGACTTTGACAGTCAGCGCTATCAGGAATTGGCACAGTTTTTAGACTTAGATGGGCAGCAAAAATTGGCCGCCTTATCGAAAGGAACCCGCGAAAAGTTGATTATTGCTTTGACGTTAAGTCGCCAAGTTGACCTGTACTTACTGGATGAACCTTTTAGTGGGATCGACAGTATGAGTCGCAAAAAGATCATTAATAGTATTATTCGCTGGCTACCAGACACGGCAACGTTACTAGTGAGTGACCATTACGTTTCAGAAATTGCGCCGATTTTAGATGAAATCGTTGTTGTTAAGGATCAAACGATCGTGGTGCATGAGGAGACTGAGACGATTCGAGACCAAAAGCACATGGATATTGAAACTTATTATGAACAATTATACGAAGGGGGGACTGACAATGACTAAGAGTTGGGCGTTATTTAAGCAATTAAGTTGGCCGCGGTTTGTCTTAATGAACTGGGTGGTGGCGTTTGAACTGTTAATGCTCGTCATTTCAGGTCTCTGGCAAGCAATTATGGGCGACTTTCATGCCTACACGCCGTTCTTTACACTCTGCGGTTTTATGATGATTCCTGGCGTGGTCAGCCTAGTCATGTTAGCTGTTCAAAATGAGCGGACGGTCATGACGGAAACGTACCGGTTGATTCCCATCAGCGACTGGAAGCTCTACTTGCTTAACCTAGGGGCGTCGTTGGCCAACCAAATCTACCTGTGGTTAGTTCAAGGAATTCTATTCGGCATAACCTTGTTGATTGGTTATAACAGTTTGGGCAAAGTCTTCAACGGGGTGCCGGAAGGGCTTAGCCAGCTAAACAGTGAGGTCAACTTAGTCCAACTTGGCTTAACTGCGGTCGTGGTTGGTATCATGGCACTCTTACTAATTTGGAGTACGATCAGCCTAGTCCACTTCGTGACGAACGCGGCCAGCAGCTTTTTGCCACGTTTTCGTCAAGGGGTCGTAAACGTGATCATTTACATTGGTGTCATGTTGATCGCCCTGCGGCTTGTTAGCGCCTTAATTGGCGGGCTTAGTTTCCTTTCGAGTCAGGCAATCAATGGCGGCGTTATTGATAACATGTGGGTAGGCGTCGCTGTCATGGCGATTGTGATCTTAGCCGAAGGGGCATTAAACGTTTGGATTCTCTCAAAGTGGGTCGAACCTAAGTTAGATTAGTACCATTAGTTGTCAAAATACTTTACCGATTGGCAGTAACTAAATTCGCCGCAGTGGCGCGTTAGTTACTGCTTTTTTGTTGGTCTTAAGGCTGAGTGTTGATAAAAAAGATTGACAATGAGTAATCACTCACTATAATAGATTTTATTAAGTGAGTAATCGCTCACTCACTAAGCTAACCAGTGTGATTTTATTAGGGGGGGCAAGCGTATGGCGCAAGCAATTATTGATTTACAACATCTGGCCAAAAAGTTTGGCAATCAAATGGTCTTAAAAGATATTAACTTGACGGTCAATCCAGGAGAAATCGTTGGGCTGATTGGGCCATCTGGGGCTGGGAAGTCGACGGTCATCAAGGTGGCACTGGGGATGGAAGTCGCTAGTGGTGGATCGGCTAAAGTCTTTGATACAACGATGCCTAACTGAGAATTACTTGGCCGCATCGGGTACATGGCCCAAACGGATGCGTTATACGACGCATTATCTGGACGTGAAAATTTAAAGTTTTACGGTTTGATGAAAGGCATCGCTAAGCGTGACCTTAACGCCGAGGTGGACTACGTGGCTAAGGTCGTTGACCTGACTGCAGACTTGGATAAGCGGGTCGCTGGGTATTCCGGTGGGATGATGCGACGATTATCGTTAGCAATTGCGCTGATGGGTAAGCCCGATTTGTTGATCCTGGATGAACCAACCGTTGGAATCGATCCAGCTTTGCGGCGGCAGATTTGGGCTGAACTTAGCCGGATTCGTGATGAAGGTCGTAGTATTTTGATTACGACCCACGTGATGGACGAAGCAGAATTATGTGACCGCGTGGCCCTGTTATTGGATGGAAAGGTGATGGCATTTGATACACCAGCTACCTTGGAACGGCAATATCAAGTGGCAACGATTGAAGCGGTCTTTTTGAAGGCGGAGGGTGCTGAGTAATGCGAACAATTGCAATTATGAACCGGGTGCTAAAGGAACTCTTCCGTGACAAGCGGACATTAGCATTGATGTTTTTCGCACCAATCTTAATTATGTTACTGATGAGTGTTATTTTTAATACTAATTCATCAACTGATGTGACGGTTGGGACTGTCTCGGTTAGCCATAAGTTGAATCAGCAAATGGCCGACATTAAGCACGTCACCGTTAAAAAATATGATACTAAGCGTGCCGCTAAACAAGCGTTGGCCAAGGAAAATATTGATGCCATTGTTAAGAAAAATGGGAACGATTATAGCTTGACTTACGCCAATACGGACTCAACGAAGACGGCGACCGTGAAGTTAGCTTTTAGGAATGCGGTGACCGCAACGAGTATTAAGCAGCTGAAGTCGGCTTTGAAGAAGAGTACCAAGGCGACGGTCAAGATGCAGGCCCAATTGCGAGCCGTTCAAAAACAACAAGCAACCACAGCTAAGACTGGCGGACGTGCGGTAGCGGCTAAACGGGTCGCCTCGACGAAGGCTACGTCCACGACGACCGCGACTAAGTCAACCAGTCAAAAGACGCCTAAGATTACGAATCACTACGTTTATGGGGATAAGGATACTGGCTACTTTGCTAAGATGTTACCGATCTTAATGGGCTTTTTCGTGTTCTTCTTTGTTTTCTTGATTTCTGGGATGGCCCTATTAAAAGAACGAACAACTGGAACCCTGGAGCGGCTGTTAGCAACGCCGGTCAGACGTGCTTCCATCGTCTTTGGGTACATGTTGAGTTACGGTATCTTGGCAGTCATTCAAACGATTCTAATCGTTTTGGTTACCGTTTGGATGCTCGGGACTGAAGTTGTTGGAAGTATGGCGAGCATAATCGTTATTAACCTGATTTTAGCGTTGGTGGCGTTAGCCTTTGGAATCCTGTTGTCCACGTTTGCTAATTCCGAATTCCAAATGATGCAGTTTATTCCGCTAGTGATTGTCCCGCAAATTTTTTTCTCCGGAATTATTCCACTGGATTCGATGGCAACTTGGGTCAAGGTGATTTCTTACATTATTCCAATTAAATACGCTGGTGATGCCGTTACTGATATTATGATGCGCGGCACCTCGATCTTTGATTTGGGATTTGATATTGGCATCCTGTTAATTTTCCTAGTGGTTTTAACGCTTTTAAACATTATTGGGTTAAAACGTTATCGAAAAGTTTAAGTGTCAGTTTGGAAAAGTACCACGGTAGATTGTCGGTTGGCGTGGTCGTCAGCGTGCCGTATACTTGATTAAAAGTTAAAATGAACGTGAGGAATTTAGATGCAAGTCAATAATGTTGAAACCTTATTTAAAAAGACGTTGCGAGAGTCTGACCTATCCGCTAAGCAACAGTCGGTCTTGCAAGTCAGCCTGAATTTGTTTGCCGAACAGGGCTTTGATCGGACAAGTACTAGTGAAATTGCTAAGGCTGCCGGCGTTTCAGAAGGGACAGTATTTAAGCAGTTCAAGACTAAAGATGGAATTTTAAAAGCAATCTTGGATCCCATCGTAGCCCACGTGGTGCCGATGGTGGCGACTGAATTTCTCGATGAACTCAAGACCAATAATTTAGTCGATTTAAAGTCCTTTTTGCAGTATGCCATTCAGGATCGGATGACGTTTGCGGTTGAAAATCGGCAACAAATTAAGGTCTTTGCTCAAGAAATTCTGCGTAATCCTAAAATTATTACGGACCTGTCAGGTAAGGTGGAAGCGGTCGTGAATGGGCAAGTCGGCGAGGTATTACAGCAATTTAAAGATCGTGGTGAATTGGTAGATTGGCCAAATATGCGTATCATTCGTTATTTGGTAGGCATTCTTGGTAGCTACGTTTTCCCACAGGTCTTCCTTGCACCAACGGCTGACTTTGACGCTGATAAGGCCAGTCAGGAAGCGGTGGAAGTCTTAATGCGTGGGTTGACCCCCGTTAAATAAAAATAAGGATTCAGAAATTTTAAAATTTCTGAATCCTTATTTTTATTAGGCTTAAACGATGGTGGCTCCGAGCGTGTTTTTAAAGTGACGCAGTGCCCAGTCGTGTCCGGCGGCGTCAAAGCTCGCGACGGCATTTTCGTGGATAACGAGTTGATAGCCTAAGTTGTAGGCGTCGACGGCAGTATGTAAAACACAAATATCTGTGCAGACCCCAACTAAGTGCAGGGTGTCGACGTGGCGTTCTCGTAAACGCAGATCAAGATCAGTTCCGGCAAACGAACTGTAACGGGTCTTGTCGAATTGCCAAACGGTTGCTTCATCTTGGTGTTCGGCGTACCAGTCTTTTAAAGGCCCGTATAGCTCACGTCCCCAAGTGTTACGAACGTTATGGGGCGGAAACAGTTTGCTTTCGGGATGGTACGGATCGTTGGGCGTATGGACGTCGGTTGGCAATAGGACCCAGTCACCCGCCGTACGCATTTGGTCGGCTAACGTCACGATGGGCGTTGCAAGCAGTTGCCCTGGTTGTCCGCACGTGAGCGCGCCTTGGTCAGCGACAAAGTCATTGGTGTAATCGATGATTAGTAAGGCTTGTTTCGATGGCATAAAAAATCCTCCTAAGTGGTCACACTGAGATAGAGAACCCGCAGTTGGGTTTTCTTAGTCCTCAATGTATAAGTTGGTTCAGAACTTGTCAACTGTTTGGACATCCAGTGAATACGTTTTTTTTATGTGGTCGTCAAAATAACAGTTGATTGGATTGACAATATTCTGTTTCAATCATTGTTATGCTCATGCAATTGGGATTATAATTAATTGGTTAGGTTAACCTCTGATTGACCTTAACCTTCAATCTCATTATAGAAGGGAGGGAAAATGATGAAATTAGATAATACGAATCAACGCTTTAAAGCTTTTTTAGCGGGGACAGCAACGTTGCTGACTTTGTTAGCAACCAATGCCACCGCCGCTAAAGCAGATTCAACGGCGACAACTGCCGCTAAATCAACTGTCGATGCAGCATCAGTTTCAAGTGAAAAGTCAACGACACCAGCAAAGAAAGTTGTCCTGTCAACGCGTAGTTCTACTAAAAGTAGTGCAACGTCAAGCAGTTCTTCAACGCCAGTGTCGACTAGCCAGAGCAGCAGTTCTGCAAACTCGAGTTCAACTTCATCCGATACGACGGGTAAAGCGAGCTCTTCTAGTAGCAGTGCTGCAAGCTCAAGTTCAGCTTCGTCTGATACGTTGGATAAGGAACAATCTTCCAGCAGCAGTTCCGCACCTCAGGATAGCAAAAGTGATTCGGTTAAAGTGCAAACTAAAGCTAAATCAGATAATGCTGAAAATAGTAAGCAACAGACGGTGACGCAACAATATTCGCCCGTCACGACTAGTCAAAAAGGGTCGCTTAATATTCTACCCAAAGCTAGTTTAATGAAATTAAGCTACAGTAATCTTGCTGCTTTAGCAGCCCAAGCTAAGTTTGCAGTTAATGGACTTTCAGCGGATGATGCTACTGTGACGGATAGCAAGGGTAACAAGTATAGTGCGAGTGATGCGCTCAGCCTCTATTCAAACTATTTGGTAACATATAATTGGTGGATTGATGATGGTGTACCAGTCAAAGATGGGGATACAGCGCCGGTAAAATTGCCTGACAATGTTCTAGCTACTATTGGTAGTACTGCGGTAGACGTGACTGATAACGCTGGTGTATCAATTGGAACTTTTTCAATTGCTAATGGCGCTCAAGATGGAACACTGACTTTTAACGGTAAGTTAAGTAACGTGTCTAGCCGGAAGGGAACGTTATCTATTTATGTATCTGGATCGGATCCTAAGGTTGGTGATGACAAAGCTAAAATTAATAAGGTTGGCTGGCCAATTAAAGTTGAGGATCAAACGTATATGCTATGGCAAGTAGTTGTGAATATTGGTGGCGAAGCGTGGAACAATGTCACGGTTGTTGATCAACTAGGCCAGTATCAGACTTACGGTACTAGTGATGATGACCATGTTACCTTTGAAAGTGGTGACTATATTGGCGGACAATTTGTTCCAAATGAAGCAGTTGGAGATCAGGGTAAACTTGGTACCTACAGCTTTAAGGATAAAAAATTTACACCTGCTAAGGACATATCAGCTACAGCTATAAGTGTGACCACAAATGGTAATCAGATGACCATCAGTTTAGGAAACATTACTACTGCTATTAATATTTTTTATGAGGCTTCAATTGAGCCTGACCAGACCTATGCTAACAATGCAAGTGCCACCTATACACCAGCCGGTACGACTGATCCAGGAGATGGTGGAACTACCACTCCTGGAGAAGGCGGAACTACCACTCCTGGAGAAGGTGATGACAAACCCCAAACTGTTAATTCGAATCCTTCATATCATTATGGTGCTGAAGGTTCAGCAGATTGGAAGACTTATGACTTGATTGTGTATAAGAATGATAGTACAACCGGGGCTGCAGTACCGGATGCTGTTTATGAATTACAAACAGCTGATGGTGTTGTTTTGCAAACTGGTTTAAAGACTGACGAAAGTGGTCGAGTGGTGTTTGCAAACTTGGCTGCCGGAAGGTATTTGTTAGTTGAAAAGGTTGCACCTAAGGGCTACTTGTTAGACAAAACGTCACGTGAAATTACGATTGTTGCTCCGTCTGATGGTACGACTAATACCTATCTCGTTACACAAACAGTTTCTGATGATCCAATTCCAACGACGAGTTTGGCGGTTAAGAAAGTTTGGGTCAACGCTCCGGAAGTGACACCAAATGTCACAGTGACCTTGTATCTGAATGGTAATCCAACTACACAAACTTTGACTTTGACTCCTGAAAATAAATATCAAGGGTCATTCGATAATTTGCTAACTAGTGACGCTAAAGGCACTCCTTATATCTACACGGTGCAGGAATCTGCATTGGATGGCTATGAAGCCAGTCAAGCTACGGTCGGCAATACGGTTACACTAACGAACGCTTATCGGACGATTACAGTCAATAAGACTGATGAGTCTGGTCATAAGTTAGCTGGTGCAATCTTTACGCTGACGGATGCTGATGGTAAGCAGGTTGCTGAGAAAACAACTGACGAAAATGGTCAAGTTGTTTTTGCTAATCTAAAACAAGGTACTTATCAGGTCCAAGAAACTAAAGCACCTGTAGGCTATACCGTGAATTCTGATATTAAGAACGTTACTTTGGATAGTCAAGTTAACTATCAAACAGTGACGGTTACGGATGCTGAGATTAAAGGTAATCTGACGGTGCTCAAAGTTGATAGCGCGACTGGTACCAAATTAGCTGGTGCGACCTTTGAACTGACGGATGTAGCGGGTAACGTGGTAGCGGGAACAACTGATACTAACGGCCAACTTATTTTTAAGGATTTAGCCTTAGGAACGTACACCTTAGTTGAAACGTCTGCGCCTACTGGTTATCAACTCAATACGACCTCACAAGCAATTGTGATTTCTGCTGAACAAGCTGACCAGACACAAACAGTTGTGGATGATGCGATTAAGGGTCAACTAACGATTACTAAAGTTGATCGTGTGACTGATGCCAAGTTGGCCGGTGCGACCTTTGAATTGAAGGATGCAGCAGGTAACCTGGTAGCAACGGGTATGACTGATGCTAGTGGTCAACTTATTTTTAAGGACTTAGCCCTTGGCACGTATACCTTGGTTGAAACGTCTGCGCCTGCTGGTTATCACATCAGTACGACCTCACAAGAAATTGTGATTTCCTCTGAAGCGGCTAACCAAGCACAAGAGGTTGCGGATGATGCGATTAAGGGTCAACTAACGATTACCAAGGTTGATCGTGTGACTGGAACCAAATTAGTTGGTGCGACCTTTGAATTAAAGGATGCGGCAGGTAACTTGGTAGCAACGGGTACAACCGATGCTAATGGCCAACTTATTTTTAAGGATTTGGTCTTAGGCACGTACACCTTAGTTGAAGCAAATGCACCTGCTGGTTATCGAGTTAGCGAAAAGTCACAAGAAATTGTGATTTCTGCTGGACAAGCTAATCAGGAACAAACAGTTGCGGATGATGCGATTAAGGGTCAACTGACGATTACCAAAGTCGATCGTGAGACTGGAACTAAATTAGCTGGTGCGACCTTTGGATTAAAGGATGCAGCGGGTAATGTGGTAACAGGCACGACCGATGCTAATGGCCAGCTTGTTTTTGATAATTTAGCCCTTGGTACGTACACCTTGGTTGAAACGTCTGCGCCTACTGGTTATCAAATCAGTGCTAAGTCACAAGAAATTGTGATTTCCGCTGAAGTAGCTAACCAGACGCAAACAGTTGCGGATGATGCAATTAAAGGTCAATTAACGATTACCAAGGTTGATCGTGAGACTGGAACCAAATTAGCTGGTGCGACCTTTGAATTAAAGGATGCGGCAGGTAACTTGGTAGCAAAAGGCACGACTGATGCTAATGGTGAACTCACCTTTAAGGATTTAGCCTTAGGCACGTACACCTTAGTTGAAACAGCTGCACCTGCTGGTTATCAAATCAGTACGAAAGCACTAGAAATTGTGATTTCCGCTGAAGTAGCTAACCAGGAACAAACGGTGGCAAATACGTTAATCCCGACTACACCGACGAAACCGGTAATTCCGACAACACCGGAAGAACCAAAGACGCCGACGAAACCGGTAATTCCGATAACACCGGAAGAACCAAAAACACCAATAGTACCGCAAACACCTGAAACACCTGAAACACCTATGAAACCAACTACGCCAGGTCAACCGGTGCAACCAGATCACGTGATGCCTTCACCAACGACACCAGTTGTTCCGGAAACGCCAGTTAAACCAACCGCAGTGACTATTGCAGTCACGCCAGCGGTGGCTCAGATAAATATGACGCCTAAAACAACGCCACGTAAAGCTGCGCAAACATTGCCACAAACTGATGAATCTGAATCAGTTTGGTTAATGGTAATTGGTTGGCTAATGTTCTCGTTAGTCGGCTGGTTTGGAATTCGGCGCCGACGCGCTTAGCTCAAAAACAGTCTATTAGGAATTGAAGTGCCCCATAATTGTTAGATCAGCAATTCTAACAATTATGGGGCACTTTATTTTTTAAAATAAAAACCATCCGCCGGTTTGACGAATGGTTAAGCAAAATCAATCTGCGTTGACGGACTGTAAATATACGAGTTGGTCGGTTGAAATTTGTTCGTAGAGTTGGTTTCCTAGTTCAGCACTGTATTTTTTGGTGCCGATTTGGCTTTGAATAAAGTTGTATTCTAGTTGGAACGCCTCAATCAGCATCTCATTTTGGTCCTTCTGAGAATCTCGATTTCCAGATAGGCGACGGTGGCGTTCATCATATGCCCGCCGAACAATCCCAATGGCTTGCTGGTTATCCGGAGTCGTGTGACTCGTTAGAAATTGACGAACCGCCGCGTAGGGTTGTTGCTCGACCGTTCGCAGCTGTGTCCACATCTCCATTTTGCGAGCAGTCAACTGTTCGCGGGTCTGGCCAGCGCGCGGTTTGTACTGGTGAAGTTCCTTGCGGCGTGCACGGGCCCGTTGATTTCGCGACCATTTACCAATCACCATGAATTTGAAGAACAAACCGAATCGTTGCCAGAAAGTTCGTTGATTGTGTAGCCGGGTATTGCTAGCAACTTGCATGTAGCGTTCGGCCAGTTCATCTGACACTTTACCCTGTGCGACCATCTGGTCAATGGTTTGCTGTTCAATGGTGTAGGTCTGATCAAATAATTCGGTCAGCTGTGAACGTTTGGGGCGTCCGTCTAAAGCCCGTTGTCCCTCTAAAATCATGGTGACTTGGCTGGTTGTCGGGTTATCGCTGTGACTGTTTTGTAGCCTTGTGATAGCGTCGGCAACCATTTCGGACTTAGCCGTTGCTAGTTCCGCTTCAGTGACTTTTTCAACTTGTTTTGGTAAGGTCAGTGGCAACCAGATCGTTGGCACTAGCAAGCTCGTCAGAATGACGACTGCCGCTACGAAGATAATATCGTTACGGTAAGGAAAGGCGGCCCCGTTTAAGGTTAGGGGGAGTGAAAAGGCCATGGCCAGTGTAATGGTTCCGTGGACCCCGCTTAAGGCCACTACAAAGGCGTTGCGCGTCTTTTCGTGGTTGTTCCATGCGCGAATCCTGGCTAGGTCAAACCGCAGCCACAAGAAGCGAACGAAGGTCATTAAAACGTAGAGCAAGATTCCGAGGCCAATCAAGACGGCGACGGAACCGGTATCACGTTGTTGTAGGTGACTGATCACGCTTGGTAATGAGACACCTAAAAGGACGAAGACGATTCCGTTCAAGATACTGGCCACAATCGACCAAGTTGTGGTCATGACAATTTGTAACCGGGAAGTCGTTAAGCGTAACCGTTCAGACTGAATCCCGTGAATCAGTCCGGTAGCGACGACCGCTAGAATTCCAGAAACGCCAATACCTTCAGCTAAAAAGTAAACGACGAAGGGGGTCAGTAGTGTGTAGGGCACGATTACGGAAGGCGTATCGACCCGCATGTTGATGAGCATAATTCGACCCGCCACAATGACGTAGCCAAGAAAGAGTCCGACTAAGATCCCACCGACAAAGACGTAGAAAAAGTTGCCAATTCCATGCCACACGGAAAATTGACCGGTAATTAGCGATGCGATGGCCAAGTTAAACGCAACGATACCGGATGCGTCGTTAAACAAGGATTCGTTTTCCAAGGTGTCCATCACCCGGCCTGGAACGGCAACCTTAGTCGTAATTGACGAAACGGCAACGGCGTCGGTCGGCGTAATGATTGCACCAAGCGCGAGTGCCAAAGCTAGTGAAAATTGTGGAATCAGTAGGTGAGTCGTGCCCCCAACGATGAGGATGGTCACCATGGCTAACACGACTGCCAGCGATAAGGTCGTGCCAAAATTGCGGCTGAGCTTACGAATACTGGTATTTTGACCATCATTGAACATGAGGACTGAAATAATGACGAAAAGGAAGATCTCGGGTTCCAATTCAAAGTTTTGATAAAGTGGAATTAAAGATAATAATAAGCCCGCACCAATTTGTAAAAAAGCAACTGGAACTAGGTTAAAACGGGCATAAACGGCGTTAGCTGCAACGACGGCAGCGATAAGTAGTAGTACTAAAAAGACAGTTTGCACGCCAAAATTCCCCCTTGATTAGTTAGTTTATTTAATTTTACTCCACTTTGGAACGACAAGACATCATCTGCACAGCGAATGGCTTAATAATTTACTTGCCAGTAATCGAAAAAAACAAGTTAAGTGAAATCATTTGGTTTGTGGTGGCAACACCGTATAATTAACTTATCAACTTATATTGGGGGAATAATCAACATGTTAACGATTGCCTACATTGGTAACGGTAAGAGCGCCAACCGTTACCACTTACCATTTGCATTGAAGCTTAAGGATAAGATCAAAGTTAAAACCATCTATTCGCGTTCTGGACGCCAGGATTGGACGCCAATCGATGGGGTTCATTACACGACGGATATCAATGATATTTATAATGATCCAGAAATCCAATTAGTGGTTGTCTCAACGCCCAGCAAAACGCACTTTAGCCTCGCTAAAGACGTTTTAAATCATGGTAAAAATGCGCTGGTAGAAAAGCCGTTTACTGAGACCGTCGCGGAAGCTAAGGAACTATTTGACTTAGCTAAGCAGAAGAACTTGTTAGTCGAATGTTATCAAAATCGACGGTATGACTCGGATTATTTGACCATGCAAAAAGTCATCGCAGGCGGCCGCTTAGGTGACTTACTAGAAGTCGAAATGCATTTTGACTATTTCCGGCCGGAAGTACCTACCAACGTGGACCATTTTTCATTGGATACTAGTTACCTTTACGGGCATGCGTGCCATACCCTAGATCAAGTGATTGCTTACTTCGGGCATCCCGATGACGTCCACTACGACGTTCGCCAATTGTTAGGTGCCGACCGGATGAACGACTACTTCGACATTGATCTTTACTATGGTGCGTTGAAAGTCTCCGTTAAATCGAGTTATTTCCGTATCAAGCCGCGACCCAGCTTTGTGGTTTACGGGAAAAAGGGCATGTTCGTCAAGGCGGACAAGGATCGCCAAGAGGCCGATTTAAAACGTTTCTACATGCCAAACCACGCGGACTTTGGGGTTGACCAACCGGAAAACTACGGCACGTTGACGTACATGGATGATGCGGGTCAGTATCATGAAGAAAAAGTGGTTTCAGAAGTTGGGGATTACTCACGGGTTTACGATGACCTTTATGAAACCATTGTGAATGGCCGCCCTAAAGTCGTGAAGGATGACGAAACTTTGTTACAGATTCAAATGTTAGCGACCGGTATCAAGCAGTGCCGTCGTTAAGTGTCAGTTTCTGACTGGAAAAAATGGCCGATTCTGGGCGATAATTTAATTAATTGGTAAAAAACACTTGACCTGGGACCGGTTTCATAAATTATGGTAATTTTATGAAACATCCCAGGTTTTGTTATGGAATGATTAAAGAAGGGGGAGCGGTTGTTGTGACGAATATTCATGACATTGCGCGGTTATCAGGTTGTTCAGTTTCAACAGTCTCGCGGGTGATTAATCATCAGAAGTACGTGGCCGATGATAAGCGGGCAAAGATTGAAGCAATTATGCAACAGTTGGATTACGTTCCTAACCGGGTCGCGCGCGACTTGAGTAATGGTCAAACCAAGACGATTGGTGTCGTATTACCATACGCGAACCATCCGTATTTTGCACGGGTCATTGACGGCATTGTTGGGGCGGGCTTTTCAGCGGGGTATAAAATTACGTTGCTACCGACGAACTACGATATGACCATTGAACGGCACTACTTGGAACAGTTGCGGGGGAAAGCGTATGACGCATTGATTTTCACTTCTCGGAGTAGTTCGCTAGATACGTTGGAGCGTTACCGCAAGTACGGACAAATCGTTTGTTGTGAAGATCCCGGTGATGAGCGGCAACTGGCCGCGGCGTTTACAGACCGGATGGCGTCCTACGTGTACGCGCTTAAGTGGGCCCAGACACAAGGCTATCAAACGATGGGTGTTGTGCTTAGTCGCAATAACGTGATTAGTGCAAGCACCCGGGTGACGCGCAGGGCTTACCAGGAAGTCTACGGTAAGCTCACGGACACTAATTTATTTACGGGTGCGGTCACTTATGACGACGGCTACCAGGCCGGGGCATATTTCGCAAAAGCTGAACACCCGGTCGATGCCATTTTTTCCAATGGGGATGATATCGGTGCGGGGATCCACCAGTACTTTGTGGATCAACACCAACCACCGATTCCAGTCATTGGACAAGAAAATTTACTTTCAAGTCGGTTGTTGCACTTCTCCACGATTGATCATCACTTGGAAGCTTTAGGGCAAGCCGCGTTTCGACTAGCCATCGGAACGAGTCGCACCCATGAATTGATCAAATCAGATTTTATTAAACGGTAAGTTGGAGGCATTTGAAACATGGTCGCAAAATTAGCAGTGTTCGATATTGATGATACGTTATTAAATAGTAAAAAGCAGTTGTTGCCCAGCACGATTGCCAGTATTCAAGCGTTAAAGGATAATCAGATTCACGTGGCAATCGCTACTGGACGAAACTTGGCCATGGCGCGGCCCGTTATTGAGGCGTTAGATTTAAGCGACTACGTTTTATGCAATGGTTCGGCAGCTTTTGCTGACCGTAAGCAAGTGCATCAACACACCTTGTCCCGTGAAAATTTGGCTAAGCTGATTCACGCTGCCGACCAGCAGTCCGTTGATATCGTGGTTGAATCGCTAGACGGGTTACATATTCACACGAAGCCGTCTGAGCTGACGGACTCGGTGCTTAATACGTTTAAAGCGCCAGAATTAGACTATGCGCCAGATTATTATTTACATCACGACGTTTACCAAGCGATGATGTTTTATCCTAAAGCGGTGGACGCCAAATTACCACATCCTGACGAATTCTCATTTGTTCGGTTCCACGAATGTGGAGTCGACGTGATTCCTAAGGTAGGTTCTAAGGCTCAAGGCATTGCGAAACTGGCGGCTGCCCTCAACGTTGCACCCGCAAACGTGGTCGCATTCGGAGATAATCAAAATGACCGCGAAATGCTACAGAGTGCGGGTACTGGGATTGCAATGGGAAACGCCGCGCCTGAGATTAAGGCGTTGGCGGACCTAACGACCACTGATTGTGACCATGATGGAATTGCTAACGGTTTGAAACAGGTTGGCTGGATTTAAGCGTAACATTTTTTTTAAATACGGCGACGTTGCCCACAATCATCAATTTAAAAGTAAAGTTTGGAGCTTGAATTTCGCTGCAATCAAAAAACGACTAACCAATGGGCTAGTCTTTTTTTGATTGCTCAGTTGCTTTTGCGGTAAAGTCCGTGCTGATTTGTGTTAGCTGAGTGTAGGTCGATTCAAAGGCGGGACCGAGTAAGTTCTGAATGCGGCGTTCACTAGCTTCAAAAAAGGCTTCGATTTTGGTGGCCAGTTGGCGTGCATTCGGCGTTAGCAACAGGCGTTTGTAACGGGCGTCGTTAGTGGCGGGGACGCGAATTAAAAGGTCCTTAGCAACCATGGTCGTCACTAGGCTGGAAGCCGTTGCCTTGCGGATATTAAATTCATGTTCTAGATCCCGTTGGAAAATATCTTGGGTGGTTTCATGGGCCGCAATGAAGTTGATCGTACTGATTTGCATGCCGGTCAACCCTAATTGTTTCGCAAAGTGATCTGAGTCACGAGATAAGGCATTATTGGCCTTTTTGATTGCAATCCCGATAGAACGTTCCATGCGGTGCATCTCCTTAATAGTTCGTTATTTAACTAATGTGCATTATAGGTAAACTAGTCTGGCAAGTCAACGTAAAATAGCCCTTTAAATTTTAAATGAGTGTGTTATACTAACTAATTAGTTCGTATTAGAACCATCAACTGTTAGGAGCTGAATTATGACAAAAAAAGTTGACTTAAAATTAATTCTCGCAATCGTGGCAACCGGGTTGCTGTCGTTTTGCGGGGTAATTGTTGAAACCGCGATGAACATCACGTTCCCAGTCTTGATGCGACAATTCAATATTGATACGGCTACGGTACAGTGGATGACCACGGCCTATTTACTGGTCGTTTCGATTATTGTTCCGATTTCGTCATTTTTAAAACGACGTTTTCGGACACGGACGTTGTTTGTGACGGCGAACTTGTTATTTATCGCCGGGTTAGTGATTGACGCCATTGCTGGCAACTTTTCGATGTTGGTATTAGGACGACTGATTCAAGGGCTAGGAACGGGGATCGCGTTACCGCTGATGTTCAATATCATTTTAGATTGGACGCCTGACCAGCAGCGGGGGACTTTGATGGGGATTGGGACGCTAATCACAGCCATTGCGCCCGCTTTAGGACCGACATTT
The DNA here is from genome assembly GCF_001438845.1 of Lactiplantibacillus xiangfangensis. Lineage (GTDB taxonomy): Bacteria > Bacillota > Bacilli > Lactobacillales > Lactobacillaceae > Lactiplantibacillus > Lactiplantibacillus xiangfangensis. The sequence continues at coordinate 254,488 of NZ_JQCL01000103.1, read as the reverse complement.
GGTGGCCTTGTTGTCAGCGGTCTCGGTTGGCATTGGATTTTCATTTTACTACTGCCGTTACTAGTCGTGTCACTATTGTTAGGGTTATTTTCGATTCGGCAAGCGGCTCCCACTGTTAAAGCTGGCTTCGATGTTGCGGGATGGTTGGCAATTGTGGTGGTCTTTGTTGGATTTACGATGGCTTTTAGTCATTTGCAACAATTAGGGACGCAACCGTGGTTAGTGATTGGGTGGCTAGTCCTAGGGTTAATCGGACTAGCGGCGTTTATTTGGTTCACCCGGCGCTCAAAGCAGCCATTGATTAAACTAACGATTTTTAAAACGCGTTCCTTTGATTGGCATTTGCTAGGGTTCTTCTTAATTCAGATTAATGCATTGGGCTTAGCCTTTATCTTGCCAAACTACATTCAGTTGGTTAACGGCAAATCGGCCTTATTAGCCGGCTTATTTGTTTTACCCGGGGCGGCAATCGGCGCAATTTTTGCGCCTCTAGGGGGACGGATTCTGGATTCCTTTGGTGCCGCAAAGCCGATTTTAACCGGGAGTACAATTATTGCACTAGCCGTGGCCTTATTTACGGTGTTTGGGTTGCACTTAACGGGTGCGCTCATCTTAGTGCTGTATATCATCTTTATGGTCGGTATGGGACTGACGATGGGAAATACAATGACTAGTGGTTTAAGTCAGTTAAACGTCAAGCAGCAAGCTGATGGAAATGCGGTCTTTAATACCTTGCAACAATTTGCGGGAGCGACCGGGACATCGATTGTTTCGGCGGTCATCACCTTAGTCCAAACGCAAGCCAGTGGTAGTAATGCACATCGGACTGCACTGGGATCTGCGGCGGCTTTGGGTGTCTTACTCGTTTTGATCTTATTAAATCTGGTGGTGTTGATCAACGCAATGCGGACTCGTAAAGCATGATTGATTTTTCAGAACATGAGATAGTTACTAAGAATGAAGACAATTAGGATGGTAATGAAAAAACTCGTCCCTGTTTTAAGCAGGGGCGAGCTTTTTTGATGCTTGAGTGCAATAAGGTGAAATTTAAATCAGTTCGACAGCCGGAGCGGCTAATCCTGGTTAAGTCCAGCGTCTCGCAACATTTTCCGGATGGCGTCAACGGACTTCTTAGCGACGGCGGGGTCGGCCGGTTGAGCTGGCTTTTTAGGAGCAGGGGTACTAGGTGTCTTGGTATGGGCAGTGACCGTCGCCGTCGTTGTTGGTGCGGCTTGGCCGGGAACCATGTGATCCATAGTTTGGTTCAACAGGTGGTCAACAAAGACGTTGCCTTGATTGGTGGCGTGGCCCTTGGTCCAGTTGAAATTCAGGTGGTTAAATTGGGGCAGGAGTTGATCAACTTTTTGCCAAAGCTCGGCATTAACTAGGGGACCGGCACTGCGCTTCCATCCGCGCCGTTTCCACCCGGCAAGCCACCCCTTAGTGACGGCGTTTAGGACGTACTGTGAGTCTAATACGAATAGAATCTGAGTGTTGGTTTGGCCCAACTTCTGTAGCTGTTCCAACGCGCGTAAAAAGGCCATGATTTCCATGCGGTTATTGGTTGCGCCCCATTCGCCGCCGGAATCGGTTGCGAGTTGGTCGCTAAGTTCAATGCGGTAAGCCCAGGCTGCCCGGTCTTCTTGCTTGACGTGGCCACCCGCAACGTTCCCAGTATTACGCGAGCCCCCATCAGTGTAGACCGTAATGTCCGCTTTAATGGGGGGCGTTGCGGTCGTTGTGTGTGTACGGCTAGTACGTGACTTCTTGGTTGGTGTTGTCGTTTTGCCTTGCATGAAGGCTTGTGCTTCCGCTTCAGTGGCAAAACTCTTGTATTGAGCTTGCGAAAAGCCGGTGACCTGTTTTTGGGTTTCTGCCCAGGTCCGGTAGATGCCCGGTTGTTTTCCTTGCCGAACGGCGTAGTATTTTTGTGCCATTATGATGCCCACTTTCAAATCGTTTTAATTCAATTTACCACGTTTAGCGCTTGAGGTAAAAATAACACCGTCCCACCAGCCAAATTTTGACGGTGGGACAGTGTTATTTTGGTTTTAAATAGTGATGTTAGTTCTTTTTAAAGAGGGTGGTTAAGTAGGTCATAAAGGTCTTCAAGTAACGATCTTTATCCACTGTTAAGGCAACCGTCACGTTGGTTGGGTCGTTGAGTCGGGCCGGGTCGCCAATGGTTCGGCCGTAGTCAACACCTTCTGCTTCAACGAACATGTTGAGGTCTAACGTGGTGACGAAGCTAGGGTCTAAGGCAACCCCGACGGCTAATGGATCGTGCAAGGCACAGCCGTGTAAATCGGGACTGGTGACTTCGTAAGCGGCGATGTAGTAGTCCACGATGTCGGCAAACTTAGCACCCGCAGTAGTCTTTAAATCACGCCATTGTTGCGTTTCGTGTTTGGTTAACAAGGTCCGCAACGTGACGTCTAATCCGACCATGGTCAAGTTTAAGTCACTGGTGAAGACGTCGTTAGCTGCTTCTGCGTCTTGGTTGATGTTTGCTTCGGCAAAATGGCTGACGTTACCAGGAACGGTCAGCGCACCACCCATGAGAGTGACATTACCAATCGTTGTCGCGATATCTGGTGCCTTTTTGAGCGCTGCGGCTAAGTTGGTTAGCGGACCAGTTGGCACTAACGTGAGGTCGGCACCATACTGGTGAACGGCATCGATTAAGAAGTCCACGCCGGACTGCGTTTCAACGGCACGTTTAGGTGCTGGCAAATCAACTTCGCCAATCCCGTTTTTTCCGTGAATCTGTTGTGAAATCGCCATAACGTCGAAATGTTCGGTCGTACTGGAATGTGGTTCACCTAGAAAGACTGGAACATCGGTTGCGCCAAGTAATTCCAAAATCCGTAAACTATTGTCGGCCGCTTGTGGAACGACCACGTTACCGTATGAACTAATGATCCCAATTAAATCAACGTCGGGAGCGCCGACCGCGTAAGCAATTGCCAGTGCGTCGTCGATCCCCGTATCCAAGTCTAAAATCATTTTGCGTTTTGCCATTAGTAACATCCTCCCTGATTAGGTATTCACCGTATTGGTAACCTTGGTAGAACTATGATTTAATTGTAAACGTTTCAGACGGCTGTGACAACGGTTGACTGCGAATTACCAAGCGGATAAAACTAGCAATTGTTCGGATTATGAAACCGGGGAATGACTGGTCAAAATGTAATCGCTGCCTTATACTTACAGTCAAAGTAAATTGATTAATTGACTACGCCAATGATCAACCGGTGATGAAGGGAAGTTCAGGCAGTGAATTTTGAAAAAGAATATCGGTATACGGGTAAGAAAACGTTAGGGCTAACAAAATTAGCGACGGCGCCAGATGAAAAGTACACGGACGAAAAGGCCATTAAAGCGGAGATTGCGAAAAATATTAAGCAATTAACGGAGTTACAGGGCAAACTATACGCACAAGACCGGCGTGGCGTCTTGATTATTTTTCAAGCCATGGACGCTGCGGGCAAAGATAGTATGATTGCGCATATCATGAGTGGGGTCAATCCTCAGGGCTGCCAAGTCACGTCGTTTAAACAACCAAGTAGTCGCGAACTCGCCCATGATTATTTGTGGCGTATCCACGACCAGGTCCCGAAGCGAGGGATGATTGGCATTTTTAACCGGTCCTATTACGAGGACGTTTTGGTCAGCCGCGTGCACCCGGAGATTATTCTGAACGCCCACATTGGGGATATTCAAAAGCCAGAACAAGTGGACGACGCCTTCTTTGAGCAACGGTTTGAGGATCTAAAATATTTTGAAGAATACTTGCAACGTAATGGGTACCTTGTGTTGAAATTCTTCCTCCACATGTCGAAGGCGGAACAGAAGCAACGGTTTATTCGCCGGATTGAGATTCCAAGTCACAATTGGAAGTTCTCAGCAGCTGATGTCCGGGAACGGAAATACTGGGACGACTACCAACGGGTCTATGAAGATGCAATTACACAAACGGCGTCAAAATCAGTGCCGTGGTACGTGATTCCGTCTGATAGCAAGTGGTACTCGCGTCTCTGCGTTTCAGAAATCATCAATCAGCGGATGGGGGAATTACCATTAGCTTACCCGTCGCTAGACGCTGACGCGCAAGATGTTTTGAAGCGGGCCCTTAATAAACTTGATCATGAAAAGGATTAGCTGCCTTTAACATAGTTAGTTTAGATTCTTAAACAAGCTAGCCAGGTATCAAAAAAAGTTCAGTTAAAGACGTTCTAATTGAAAGAGCGCGTTTAACTGAACTTAAATGGACCTAACATCAGTTAGTGATGTTTAGTCGTCAGAGTCATACTGCGATTGCCACGTAAAACGTGGTGATCGCTTTTTTGCAATACTAGCGTGTGGTGTTGCCGTAAGACGCGTTGCTTTTGATCAGTCTGGGCTAAGTTACTAGCCGCGCGCTGATTATGACGAACGTGTGTGGTCGCTTGCGTTGTTGTCGTAAAACGTTGAAATTGTCGGTTTGAAATGGGCCGTGAAGTCATACTTATCACCATCTTTAAAATGAATTCGCGTCAAAAACAACGGGATTGCCGTTGGGAGTGGCGAACGAGGCTAATCTAACATGGTTAGCGTGGGATGGTTTAGTCGTAATAATCGTTTGTCAGGTAGTCAAACGTGAGGCTATCTGACTGCGCTAAAATTAGTTTTACTATTGTCGTTTCTGTTGGACAATCGGTGGGGATTAGCTACTTGTATAAGCTAGTCCGGTTGCCACTGATGATATGTGGTCGTGGGACCGGGCCTAGCCTGGGGAGCGGTCTAGCCCCTCGCCCGGAACACTTGCAAAAAACGCAATTGCCCCGGACCGTCCGTGGCCTAAGACCGGAAAATCACCGGTTAAGGCCACCTTCACGACTGATATCATCAGTGACAACCTCCGATTATCCAAATCACAATAGTAGGACTGTTTTGAGCGCAGTCGGATAGCCTTGGTGTGCTGTGTCGGCAAAATTGGCAGGTGGTTTTTATCTACCAATTTTGCGGGGCGATTCAAAGACGTGGGCTGTCGGCTTTGAATCGAGGCCGCAGACAGCACTTTGGCTGGGACCGTCCCCCATAGCACACCAGGGCTATCCGACGGAGCGGATAATTTAGGAATGACTATTGTTACTGTTATGGTGATGATAACAATTTTAGAATTTTCAACCTTTAATTAGGGACAAAAAATAACTACGCAAGATCAAGGTGATCTCCGTAGCTATTGATAAAATGATGATTATATTTAAGAATTCGAAGTACCGTATAGAAAAGTTGCTAGTTGAGCATCAACGGTCGGGTTGATATGCAGCATCGAGTGTTCAGTCCGTAGCGGGTTGCCGTGAATGATTTTAGTTTGAATTTCAAAGTGATGGGCGGTCAATAACTTGCTAAAGGCGAGGATGCCATTTAATTGGACTTCGCCGTCACCCGATGTCCGCCAAATTTGGCCGGCGATGTTTAGAATCTTAGTTTGTTGCGGCAAGTGCTTAAGCTGCAGCGCGGCGTTTGGATAGTTGGTCCCAATGGAGACGAAGCGCTGGATGTGTGGTTGAGCTTCCTGATGGTTAGCGGTCAAGTAATCGAAAATGATGTTGCCCCCAGAGGAATGGCCGACCGCGTTGAATTGCTGGACGTGGTAACGCTGATTAAGTAGGTGCATAACGGTCGCCAGTTGCCGCGCTTGGCGTTTGGAATGGTGATTATCGGCAAAAACGACTTGAATGGTCGGGTTGTGCCGTAGTGGCGCGAACTGTTTAACGACGACGTGCCCGTTTTTAGCAACGTGTACCATCAAAGCCCGGGTCATTAAGTGGGTCGCACTCAGTCGGTGAACGAAGCCGTTAGTTGAGAAGGCCTTCGCATAGTCGCCGGCAACGAAGACGGTCGGAATGTTAGTTGATTGGACTTGAACGTGTTTTAGGGGTGTCAAGCGCCACTGCCAATAAGCACCACTCAGAGTGACAACGGCCGCACTGACGATTGCCATACAAGTTATAATTTTAGAGCGTCGCACACGATCACTTTCCTTTCTAAACCCATTATAGTTGAAAATTGGGAAATTGGTTTTGCAAAACCTTAGTGAATCCTCTAAAATTAAGCCAACGAATAAACGATTAGGAAGTAGTGAAAGCATGAGTGCAGAATATGATTTGACCATTATTGGCGGCGGTCCCGTTGGGATGTTTGCAGCCTTTTATGCAGGGATGCGCAATGCGCGGGTCCAGTTATTAGAGAGTCTTCCAACGTTGGGTGGGCAAGTCCAAGCCCTCTACCCGGAAAAAATGATTCACGATGTTGCGGGGTACCCAGCCATTAAGGCGACCGATTTGGTTAGCCAATTGGCGAGCCAAATGAAGCAATTCCCAATTGATGTCGCACTAAGTAGTGCGGTGGTCAATGTGAGTGGCGCCATGGGTGACTTTACGGTCACGACCGTCAACGGGACGGTTTCACATACGAAGGCGATTATTGTTGCGACCGGGAGCGGGGCGTTTGAACCCCGGCGCTTAGCAGTCGATAATGCCGGTGACTTTGAGGGCAGTCAGCTATTTTATCATATTCCTAGTCTGGATAAGTTTAAGGACCAAACGGTGTTAGTTGCCGGTGGTGGTGATTCGGCCATCGACATGGCTTTGATGTTGGAAAAGGTAGCTAAAAAAGTGTACATCATGCACCGGCGCAATCAGTTCCGGGGAATGGAGCACAGCGTCGACCTGTTGAAGGCGTCGTCCGTTGAAATCAAGACCCCATTTTTGATTAAAGCGCTCGCTGAAACACCATCGGGGCAACTTAACTTGAGTATGAAAGAAGTCCGGGGAACCGCAGAGGAAACGTTAGCCGTGGACGATTTGATCGTTAATTATGGGTTTATCGCGGATAATAAGGTGATTCGAAATTGGGACGTTGTGCCAACCATGACGAACCATCTGTTTGATGTCGATACCGAGATGAATACGGATGTTCCCGGAATTACGGCCATTGGGGATACGGTAACCTATCCTGGGAAGTTAGGTTTGATTGCCAGTGGCTTCGGTGAAGCACCGAACGCGGTCAACCAGTTAATGATGCGGCTATATCCAGAACGCCGCAGTCCGTTACACAGCACAACATTATTTGAGAAAAACGCGCACCATTAGATTGAAAAAGGTCCTTATCATCAGTTCGTTGCTGATGATAAGGACCTTTTTTATGAACCTAATCTGGTTGACACTGATAGCATACCAGGGCTTCCCGACGGAGCAAATATTATGAAAAATACCTAGTCATTACTCGTCAGACTGAGCTCGTTCATAAAGGTCAACAGTAACTTCGCGTAACTAGGATTTTCAGTGTTGGTCTTAGCCTCTGTTTGCATTTCATGGAGGTTGTCCGTAATGACCGCAGTGACGCCCATGAACATCATCTGATCCATTTGGTCGGTATCATCAATGTCCCAAGCGTAAACGGCTTTGTGATAACGCTCGGCTTTATCCACGAAGCGATCATTGAGTGTTGTCACTTCCATGGTGTAGCCGTTAGCATCGGTATGTGGGAATGTCAGGTTATACGGCAAAATGTAGCTCACAAATTGTTGCTTGTCTAAGTGTTTCAGGTCGCTCATGACCCGGTAGCTCAACGTGTGAACTTGATCGTGATGGGCGATAAGTGTTTTACCGTAACGGTCAATAAAACGTTGCGTGTCGGCCCTGGTGTAGACCGAACTGGTTTTGATTTCGACCAACAGTTTTTGATGGCGCTGATGAGCAGCCTTTAGATACGCATCAAAGCTTGGAATTTTAGCTGCGTAGCCGTTTTCACGGACGGTAATTTTTTCCAACTGTTTAAGCGTTAATTTTCCAGGTTTCTTTTTAATGCCCGCTAGCGTTTTTAAGTTCGGGTCGTGCATCACGACAAATTGATGGTCCTTCGTGACTTGGACGTCCATTTCAACGTAATCGGGATGCAACTGACTTGTCTTAACGAGTGCTGGAATCGTGTTTTGAACGCCGTTGCCGTCGTCGACACCCCGGTGGGAAATAATGAGTGGCTTGGTAATGGCTAGCCCGTTCAAGTAGATTAGGTTAAAAGCCACCAATAGACCACTAGCAAGGACTAGTCCGACGATGACGCTACTGCGTGTGAAACGTCGCAAACGGGGCGCTTCGTTAAAGTGGAAAGGCCGTTGTCGGAGAATCGTGAAGTCTTGTCGATAGCAGGCAATGATCAGCATCATAAAGATGGCCGTTGTGTAGCAGATGATGATCTCGGTGACGCTCTCCATGATGAACAGGTTAACGGTGGCCGCTGCCATGGCCCAAGCCGTTTTATCCAGTGCCAGTTGGGCAGCGTAGATAGTGGCGTAAAGTAATGAAACGACTAGCGTGACCATAATTAAAATCACGAGCATGTACCAGAGGTAGCGTAGTGTTTTGTGACGCGTTTGGGACCAACTGCGCGCCACAGCTGATTTCCAAGGTAATTGGTCGATAATCATCAGGGGTAACAGTGTAATCAACCGAATTCCGATGTAACCGGCGCCCAGATAGAAGACTGCTAGGCCAACTGCCATCCACGGGTTATCCAGCAGGTAGCTGACAATGAAGGCTGGAATCTGGGCCTTATTTAGCAGTGGGGTCGTGAAGATGAAACTTCCAAATGGCAAAATGACAATAAAGTAGCCGATGAAAAAGAGAAAGGTACTGATCGACGTATCGTGAAGACTAGAAAACGTCTCACGTAAAACGGCGACCACGGTTTGCGGCCGTCCCCGAAAGATGTTCATGATGCCAAGTAGCAGAAAGGCAAATTGCCAGTAAACTAGAATAATAAGAGCAAGTAAAATAATTATCATCCCGACCGCCGCTAACGGGTACCGGATGATAATATGCCCAAGGTTAGTATACGAAACGTACGTGACCCCTTGAGATTTGAGCAGTAGTTCTAGTGCCCAGTTGAAAAACGGAATTGCGAGGTAGCTGATGACTAAGTTCGTGCCAAAAATCAAAGCAACGTAGCTGCCCCAGTTTTTCCAAAAGCGGCGGGTACCATCCCACCAAAAACGCCAAGCGCCCATTGATTGAGCCCCCTTAAATAGATTTATTTATAGTTTAGCATTAACTACGATTGAGCGGGGTTGCGAATTGAGGTGCCAGACCGGGCAGTTCGCTATGTCTGATAATAAAGCAAAAGTCCCGCGCAGAAATTTTAAATTTCTGCGCGGGACTTTCAATCTAAGTGTTGAACTGTTTTTAGACTATTTATTTGGAACTACTGCTAGAAGTAGCTGAAGTATCGTTGTCATCAGGATTGGTGATCTTGATCCGCGTTGAATCAGTCTTCTTATGACTGTCTTCTGGTGCATCCGTGCGGTACAACGACTCAGTCGACTTGTTGCCGTACTTCGAGTAGAGACTAGTGGAACCGTTCTTCAACTTGTTCTGAAGTTCGATTTCTTTTTCAAGGCCGTCAGCGTAGTTGTATTTTGCTGCGTCGACTTTTTTGAAGCCCTTTGGTGTGTAAAAACGTAGCAAGTTCTTATTGTTTAAGGAGTCTGAGAGACTCAGTTCCTTGTTCACCTTTTTCTGATCAGCGTCGACCTGTTTTTGGACTTCTTCCGTCGCGTCGATTTGTTCACCCGTCTCGTTACTATAAATTTTATCATTGAGAACGGTGTACTTAGGTGTAACGAAGTCGCGGTTTCGGAATGCGACCGTTTGATCGTGATCCTTAGAGAATAGGTCGGTCCCAAATTGAATGTAGCGCTTGCTAGAAATTCCTAGCAAATGCAAGATGGTTGGCAAGACGTCAATTTCACCACCGTATGTTGATTCGATTTTACCCCCGGTCGTGCCCGGAATGTTAACCATGAATGGCACCCGCTGTAACTGGGCGTTGTCGTACGAGGTCCAGTCACTCGCTGATTTACCTAAAATGGGCGCTAACGTTTCATTTTCGCTGTTGGAGAGGCCGTAGTGGTCCCCATACAAGACAATCATTGAATTCTTTAACAGACCAGTTTTTTTCAGGTAGTTATAGAATTCGTGCACTGATTGGTCTAAGTAGTGGGCAGTTTGGAAATAGCCGTTGATGGCAGAATCACTAGTATCGGTCGTCTTAAAATCAGTATCTTCTTTATCCATCGTGAATGGGAAGTGGTTGGTGACCGTAATGTACTTAACGTAGAACGGTTGTTGCAGCCGTTCTAAGTACTCAACGGAGTTCTTGAAGAGTAACTTATCCTTCAAACCGTACCCAGTTGATTTGTCACCAGTCGTATCGAAGTAACTGGCGTCGAAGAAGTACTGATAACCCATATTTTTATAAGTGTTATTCCGGTTCCAAAAACTAGCCACGTTCCCGTGGAAAACGGCGGAGGAGTACTTGGCCCGTTGATTCAAGATTGCGGGGGCCGCTTGGAACGTATTGTCTGAGCCCAACTGTGAGAACAGTGACCCAGTCGATAGCCCGTAAGTACTCGTTTCTAGCATGTTTTCGGCATCACTAGTTTTTCCTTGGCCGACTTGGTGGAAAAAGTTCTTAAAGGCGTAAGTCGAATTACTGTGGTAGAGCTTATTCAAGAATGGCGTGACTTCCTTACCATTGATTCTTTTATCAATGAGGAATTGCTGGAAGCTTTCCAAGTGAATCACGATAACGTTTTTGCCCTTAGCGATACCGTACATTTTCGCGTTCGGAGCGGCGTAGTGTGATTCCGTGAATTCTTTGACGGTGTCCAGCTCAGATTTCTTTGCGCTGGCACGTTGGTGGTTGGTTTGCTCATCCTTGATCCCGTCGTAAACGGTGAAGGCATCAAGTCCCAAGTATTTGACAATGTAGTTACGGTCAAAGGTCCGCGTTAATAGCTGGGGACGGTTGGATTCTGCTAAGGTCAGGTTTAACCCGAAACCGGCGATGGCCACCGAAGTGAAGGCAAAAGCGGTTCGCTTAGGAATCGGTCGGTCGTCGTGTTTGATCCGATGAAAGATAAATAGGGCCAGCATAATTAAAATATCAGCCCAATAAATGAAGTCGTACCAATTGGTCAGCGCCAGTGAAGAACCGGTTAAGCCCTGATTAACCTTAGAGTAACCGGTGATGGTACTGACGGTCATAAAGTCGGTAAATTCGCGGTAGTAGATAACGTTGGCATACAGTAAAACGGTATCTAAAGCATCAATCAATAAGAGGATGTAATAGTAGTAACCGGTTTTACGAATGTAAAACGCCAGACTAAAGAGAAACACCGTAATAGCAATTGGATTGACTAGCATCAAGAAGACTTGCAGGATATCCGAAACGCCTAATGAAAATTCAGCTAAATACGCAAAAAGTGTTTTGGCCCAAAATAAAATAACTAGTAGCCAAAAGAAGCCAATCCGCGTATTGAGGTGTTGACGGAGTTTGGTAAGCATGTGTAAAGACCTCATTTGCGAGAAATTTGGATATGACTCAAATAGCAGTCATCAAATCATTTTAACATAAGTCACCACCTCGCAATCGCTAACATCTTTAAGAATGCGTTAAATGGGCAGTTGACGTTGGCACGCAAAACGGTTAAGCTCAATTTCATTAAAAGGTGGTCTAAAGGTATGGAGATTAAGCAAAGCAATCAAACGAGTTCGGCGGTCTACGCGGATGCAATCATGATTCGTAAGGCGGTTTTTATTAAAGAACAGGGCATTGATCCTAACCTAGAGTTAGATACGGTTACGCCCGCAACGTGGCACTACGTTTTATACGATGACCAAGGGCACGCCGTTGCCACAGCCCGGATCACGCCCAATGATGCAACCACGGGACATATTCAACGGGTGGCGACCTTAAAGACCGCGCGGGGACACGGGTATGCGGGTGCTTTGATTAAACGGCTAATCAGTGATGCTCGCACGCAAGGCTATCAGCAGCTTGAACTAGGTGCCCAAGTGACCGCGCAGCAGTTTTATGCGCATTTAGGGTTTCAAGCAGTTGGCCCCATCTTTATGGAAGCTGGTTTGAAGCACCAAGCCATGCAGTATACGTTATAAACGGGGATGCAAGGGTTCACGTTGCGGACCTAATAATAGGAAAAGTCATTCAGAAATTTTCTGAATGACTTTTTTAGTTTGTCCCAAACCCTTGCGATTATCATGGTCGCAACGCGTGTTTGAAGCCCCCTTTGGACCATTTTGGGTGGGTGCTTATTTTTTTTGTTAACGGGCGAATTTGTTTGGAAAACTATCCAAGCAAGCTTATTGGTATACAACTGTGAACGGTTGGGTATATTGTTGACTTTGTTAAAGTAGCGGTGGTGCTAGTCTATAGTTATCATCGTTGCTACGTTAACAAAAGGTCGTTTGGTAAATAGCGGTGAACGAGAGAATGGGGGAGTAAAAGATGCGAGTCAGATTGTTTGCAGTCCTCCTTGGTCTGTTGACAGTTTTTACGACGGTTCTAGCATTGGGACGGGTCGCCAAAGCGGCTGAAATCCCCGCCAATGGGCTAACTGGCAGTAGTGCAGTTGTTACTGACCGCCATGGGACGGTGGTTTCGGATACAGGTTCGCTAAGCAAATGGGAAGATTATACGGTTAAGTATGATTGGTCCATTCGTGACGGCCAACCGATTGCGAGCGGTGACACTGCAACGGTTGAACTGCCAAATGGTGCGATTGCACCGGTTGATCTGAGTTTTCCAATCGTTGACAATAACGGTCAAACGGTCGGGAACTTTGTGATCAAAGCTGGACAGACAACGGGGACGATTACGTTTAATAACGTCTTATCTCAGACTGGAACTAATCGGTCGGGGACGCTAGAATTTTATGCAAAGGGGACGTCGGATTCAGACGTTCACTATGGTTGGATCGTTAACAAGATAGGTTGGATTAGTGGGTATGATAACAACGGGTTACCTTCAAAATTGACGTGGAACGTTGCCTTTAATCCTGAAAACCAAAGTCTTGGTACGGTTGTGGTCAAGGATACGTTGAGTCCCAATCAGACGTTTGTGCCAGGGTCAGTGATTGCTTACACTGGTACTTATAATGACGCGGGAAACTTTGTTCAAAGTGGCACCATTACACCGGAAGTGAGCGTCAATGGTAGCAACCTCACGTTTACTTTTAGCAATGTCACCACTGCGGTCAACATGGTTTACAACAGCAAGTTAAGCAATGTTTCAAGTGGAAGCAGTAACTGGACTAATACGGCCACGATGAATGGCTCAACTGTTAGCGGCAACGTTAGCTACGGTGGCAGTGGTACTGGTAATGGTGATAATGGCAACGATATCGGTGCCGGTGACCCCGTCGGGAAAGTTATTTTTAGTAAACAAGATGCTGAGACCAAGGCTAAGTTAAGTGGTGCTGAGTATGAGTTACAAGATGCGACCGGTGAGGTGATTCAATCCGGATTGACGACTGATGCCAATGGTGAGATCGCTATCAGCGATTTAGTACCTGGTGACTACCAGTTTGTTGAAACGAAAGCGCCAGCTGGTTACGAGCTTGACAGTACGCCAATCAAGTTCACCATCGCGGCACAGGATACCGCAACACCAGTTCAAGTTAGTCAAGGTGATACGAAGACACCGGTGGAACCAGAAACGGGATCGGTCGTACTGAATAAGACCGATGCGACTGATGGCAAGGCTTTAGCCGGTGCAGTGTACGACTTAAAGGACGCGACGGGGACGGTTATCAAAAGCGGCCTCACAACTGATGAGCAAGGACAGTTAACGGTAGATGGTCTGACACCTGGTGACTATCAATTTGTTGAAACGAAAGCGCCAACAAACTACGACTTATCTTCCGCGCCATTACCATTTACGATTACTGCTGGTCAAACGGCGGCGGTGGCTGTTAAAGCAACCGATGAACCGGAAACGAGTGGTGGTGAGGAACCGGGTACACCAGAAGAGCCAGGGAAGCCAGAACCTGGGACGCCTGAAGAACCGGGAACACCGGAAGAACCAGGGAAGCCAGAACCTGGGACCCCTGAAGAACCCGGTGTCACTGAACCAGAAAAACCTGGAACGGGTACGCCTGCTCCTGAAAATCCGGGGACCGAAACGCCAACACCAGGACATCCTAATGTCACGGCGCCAGGGTCTTCGAATCAAGGTAACGGCAGTAATGGTGCAAACGGTGGTAGTTCGTCATCCAATCAACCTGGACAACCCGGAACTGGTACTAAACCAGGCACGGGTTCTTCAATGACGACGCTACCGCAGACTAATGAGCAACCACAACGGTTATATGCAGCTCTAGGCCTAGTTTTGGCAGGAATTCTAGTTGCGTTGGGGTTACATTTCTACCGTCGGCGTTCTAATTAATTTGAAGATTGTTAGTGATGAGTGAACGTTAGATAGCAAAAAAGAATGGGTGACTACGTCTTCGAAACGCAGTCATCCATTCTTTTTATATATTATTTAGCCGTTAAAATATGGTGTTTTATTAACCAATTCTTGAGTCCTTTTGGTGGCCGGACGGTCCAAGTGATTAGACCTGGTAATACGAGTGGTACCACGAGGTTGCTGATGGTGATACCAACTAGTCCCATAACGGCCCACGCGTGTAAGTTGGCGTCAGACATTAACAGTAATGGTAGCAAGTAACTTAGTTCAAAAAGCGTTAGTGGCCAAACGGATTGACCAGACAAGTAGAAGTGGCGAAGTAACTGTGCGTCATCGAAATGTTGAAGCCAGTGTTTACGATGGACGGTCATCAGGGTGAGACTCAACCAATGGAGACTTAATAACCCAACGCCCCAGAGGAAGACACTGCTACTGAGGGGACCGTTGTTAAACCAAGTGGTCATAATCAACTGTGTCCAACCCCAGCTTGCAATGAGTAGCAGGGTTAACCCGGTTGTGAGTAAGGCACTTAACGTAAACGAACTCAGGGTTAACCAGAGACAAATCGCAATGATGGCTAGACTTAGAATGGTCCACGTCAAGCCGTGCTTTGAAATCAGCTGGTGATGAGCAGCTTGTTGACTCGTGACGCCACTGGTGGTGAACGTTGCGTGGCTTAACGTTGTCGCGGATAAACCGTGCTTGACCACTTGTTTAATAGTTTTCATGGTCTTTAAACTCGTTGCGCTAGTTGGCGAAGTGCTCAGTGTAATGGTCAATTGCGTCGTGTGTTGATCGCTGCTGACGTTGGTAAAGAGACTATTTTGGTAGTCGTCGTTGAGATGACCATTAGCTAGCAAATAAAAACTTTGACCAATTTGACTGTTGGACAGTCCGGTAAGGTAAGTACTCGTGACTTTAAGTGAAGCCAGCAGTGTCTGAAGGGACTGCGTCGTTTTCTTTAAAGATTTATTGACTTTGCGAACCTTTTGATTGGCGCGCCCAGCCTGTTCAGCGACCGTATTTTGTTGATCGACCAGCCCGTTAAGTTGGCGAGTCATGCGGCTATTTAAACGATCTAACTTGTTAAATGACCGATTAATGCGACTAGTATGGCTAGGTGTCGATGCCGGTTCTGCCAACTTATCATTCAAGTCGGCAATCTGTTCTAGCAGGTCGTCATTGGTCGTGGCGACGTTATTTAAACGATCGGACAGCTTGTCAACCGACTTTGCATGTTGCTTGGTTTCAGCCTGTTGTAAGGCTTGCTGGTTAGCTGCAATCGTTTTTTGAAGACCGGTAACCGTGACTTGCTTACCAGCTAAGTCGGCGTTGATCAGGGCAATTTGATTTTTAACGTAAAACGGACTGAGGCGATGGCCAGTTGGTTGAGTCACTGAAACGACCCGGGCAACGTTTTTAACCACTTGAAGTTTGGTGGTTAAGGCATCTAGCGCCTGTAAGTTTGTTTGCGTCGTCATGGGTTTCGCGTTGTGAATCGTAACGACGATTGGCTCAGCGGCACCATTGCCAAAATGAGCGGTTAGAATTTGTTGGCCTAGTTCTGCAGAAGAGAGTTGGTCCTGATGAGTTGGCCGTAAATTATCGTCCGCGTATTGGACTTTAGCCATTAATAATCCGGGAACGATTAAAATTGCAGCGGCGAGTAACCCTAGGATGGGTTGCCAGTGACTAAGGCGAGCGAATTGTCCCCATAGGTTTTTGGCACGTGGTCGCCAAGCCCGCGTCCCGGGCCAGTAAATACTTTCGCCAAGTAAGGCAGTAAAAGCGTAGTTGAGAGTCGGGGTCGCTAGGGCAGCTATGACTAGGGTGATGGCTAACGTCCAAGCTGACGCTAGTGATAGCCAACTCGTCTGTCCAAGCACGAGCGCAATAATGGCTAAGGGTAATAGGACAACTAACCAACGTTTATATTGAATCGCCATGGTTGCCAGACTGACCTTATCACCATCGGCAAGGACGTCTTCAGCCCAGTAGTCGCGCATGAAGGACCAAGTCAGTAGGCTGGTGACTAGCAAGCTGACCAGGCTAATTAGTACGACACTTTCGGTTGAAAATGGGAGGTGCCAAGTGGTTTGCGCGTTAGTCACCAGACTCGTTGACGTGATTAAGACGATCACTTGCGTTAACAAATTGATGAGGGGAACCAGTAGTGAGCGGAAAATAAAGCCTAATACTAGTAGCATCACGGCACTACCAATGAGGTAGGCGCTGATGACTTCGCGGACGCGTTGTCTAGTGTGTGCGCGTGCAACCAATTGCGGATTGGTCACGGCCGTATTGAGCCCTGAAACGGTGATGGCATTATTAATCTGTTCAGCAACGATTGGTAAGTTTTCCGCACTCGACTTAACTGCGGCAACGGCAATCTCAGTTGAACCGTCGCTGGCGGTTAGTAACTTCTTATCATTGGTCATCATCTGATTCGTACGTAACTGTTTGATGCCATAATAGTCAGCTTTTAAATTGAGGTTAGAAAGTGTTTTGCTGACTTGGGATTTCTGATAAGCTGTTAGTTTGCCGCCGGGATTATTAAAGACCAGGGTAAGTGATTGAGTGTTCGCTAGACCGTGTCCCCAGCGTATTTGCTGTTTACTAGTCGCTCCCGATTGAGTCGTGCGAACTTCTTGATGGGTTAAAAATGATTCGAGATTTGGTAGAACTGCAATGCTTGCAAACACTGCAATAATCCAGAAAAATAAAAATAAAAATTTAGGCTTTAATAACTTTCGCATTCGTCCTGATTCTCCCACAATATATTTACTATTATTAAGATAATCTTACCATATTGTGCGGGGATTTGAGTGGTTGGTTTGGTGGCCGAGACTAATTCCAGTAATTTAATCCGAATTATGCTATTCTAAAACGCTATTAGGTTTAAACAAACTGAAATAATTACTTACAAAGATTGTTCTCTTGGTTAGACCAATCAACTTACGAATTTAAGGGGATGTACACAAATGGATTATTCTGCACTGATGGGGCCGGATCGTTATGATTTGGCCGTCTCGTTGGCAAGTCAGTACCACATGGATCCGAGTCAGGTTTTATTTGGTTATCTACAGGTCGTTAGTCGGGTCACTGGCGATCAAAAAATGACGAAGGCGGATCTAGAAGATACCCGTGTTCGCCAAACAATTAATACTGAATTTGATCACTTTTTGAAGCAACGACACTAGTTTGCCCGGTAAATGAATGGGACGTGCCAAGTTGTGCTCATGGTTTTCGTCAATGGGATGGTGCGAACTTGAGCTGAATGGCGGGGCATAAAGTGATAGGTCGTTGCTTGCAAATCGATAATACTACGGTAATGAGTGTAATTATGACTGAGTGATTCCCGTTCAGGAACGTAGGGTAGGCTAACTTCCGCTAACCAGGAAAGTAAAGTTGGTTTGACTTGCTCTGGCGTAAGTGTGGCGGTTCCTAAGCGGTGAATCGCTGTGCGAATGAAGCGGTCCGTCGGGAGTGGCCCGGTTGGTAGGGGACGTTGTTGCTTTAACCAATTTTTGGCGGCGCTAACGGTGGTCGCTGAAAACTGGGAGCCAGTGACGCCTAAATAGTGGTTCAGATTCGCTAAATGGCGTGCCAGCACGGGTGTATTGGTTAAAACGCCACTGGGGTTAACTTGTGCGGTCAGTAGTTTGGTAGTTGGTTCAATCACGACGCTGTGGCCACTGCGATCGCAAAGCGACCAGTGGAAGGGATAAACTTGGTCGTCACCACCCCAAAGTTTGGCGACCAAAGTGACGTTGGCAAGGTCAGTTAAGACATCAGTGACGCTAGTATGTTCACCGAGAACCCAGTTAATAAATCCTTGCGGGGTTAAGTTAACGGTCCCTGGTTGTTCATCCGAGTGGTAATGAACGGCGTGTGGCAAGTATAACTCGGCGCAAGCGAGACCGGCTTCGTTGATACCGTCAGCCATTAAGCAGCTAGCAAAATTTTGCGGTAACCGACCACCCCCCAAGATGGCGTAACGGGTTTGACGCGTAAAACTTAACCCGGTGGGCCAAGAATAACCGCGTGGCAAAAAGATCGGTCGCCAAGGCGTCGTGGTGGGGAAGTCCATGGTTCGGGCAAAGTACGGCTGACCGGTAGTATCCGTATAAGTTAGGCTAGTGCACATCGTATTCCCTCACTTTCTTGATTGCCTTTAGTATACGCCGGATGGGTCCAAGTCTATGTTAATTGACATTAGTAATTTATAATTAAATTGACTCATTGTTTTCTAATTTTTAAAATCGTGCTATAATAATGTTTCAATAACTATCAAAGCGAGGTCTTCATAGTGAGTGGATATAACGTCGCGATTGTCGGTGCAACCGGTGCAGTTGGTGCACGGATGATCAAAATGGTGGAACAAACAAGTTTACCAGTCAATTCGGTTAAGCTATTGGCATCAAGTCGTTCAGCAGGGAAACAATTGCAATTCAACGGTCAACCTTTAACTGTTGAAGAAACGGTTCCCGAATCATTTGAAGGAATTGATTTGGCCCTTTTCTCAGCGGGTGGCTCCGTATCGAAAAAGTTTGCCCCAGAAGCTGTTAAACGGGGGGCGGTAGTTGTTGATAATACCAGTGCTTTCCGGATGGATCCGGAAATTCCATTGGTCGTTCCTGAAGTTAACCCAGAAGCATTAAAGGCACACCACGGTATTGTGGCTAACCCGAACTGCTCAACGATCCAAATGGTGGTTGCTCTCGAACCGATCCGCAAGGCCTTTGGGCTGAAACGGGTCATTGTCTCAACTTATCAAGCCGTTAGTGGTGCTGGAAACCGGGCCTTAAAGGAATTGCGTGATGAAACGCAAGCTTACCTTGATGGCAAGGATATGGAAGCCCATATCTTACCAGTCTCTGGCGACAAGAAACACTACCCAATTGCTTTTAACGCGCTACCACAAATCGACGTGTTTGAAGAAGATGGCTACACTCATGAAGAGTGGAAGATGATTCACGAAACCAAAAAGATCATGTTAGATGATATGGATAGTAAAGACATCAAAGTAACCGCTACTTGTGTACGGATTCCCGTTCCTGTAGCGCACTCAGAATCAATTTACTTTGAAGTTGAAGATCCTAAAGCAACGGTCAAAGACATTCAAGATGTTTTGGCAAAAGCTCCGGGCATCGTATTACAAGACGATCCTGATCATCAAATTTATCCACAAGCTCACGATGCTGAAGGTTCCCGCGATACTTTCGTTGGTCGGATTCGTCCAGATCAAGAAACGCCACAAGCCTTCCAGATGTGGGATGTTTCGGACAACATGTTAAAGGGTGCCGCATGGAACTCCGTACAAATTGCTGAAACAATGGAAAAGATGGGCTTATTACACATGCAATAAGCTTAATAGAACCAGCAACTCAATCGATGAGTTGCTGGTTCTTTTAGTTATAAAGCTCAAGGTTGAAAAGTCTAAAGTTGCTATTAACATCGTAATAGTAGTGATAGTTATTTCTAAATTATCCGCTCCGTCGGATAGCCTCGGTGTGCTATGGGGGACGGCCGCAGCCACACTACGGTCTGCGACCTCGATTCAAAGCCGCCAGCCCACGTCTTTGAATCGCCCCGCAAGATTGGCAGATAAAAAACGTCTGCCAATCTTGCCGACACAGCACACCAAGACTATCCGACTGCGCTCAAAACAGATTTACTATTGTGATTTGGATAACCGGACTCACTCACAAGTAGTTAATTTGTATTAGTTTAAATACTGATATAACAATAACCAATTCATAAATTTAACTTTCAACCTCTAGTTATTAAAGATAAAACTTAGTCTGGTTGTCGCTGATATCACAGACTTAACTGCTAAAAGTAAAGTGGCTACTTTTTTCGGGATGACTGGTAATTTCTGAAATGCTATAATGTAATCGCATTCAAACGAAATCAAGAGGAGTTATGAGTAGATGAATAAAAGATTGGGTAGTATTGAAGCTGGCGGAACTAAGTTTGTGGTAGCGGTCGCAGACGAAACGATGCAGACGCAGGAGCGTGCCCGCATTGCGACGACGACGCCTGAAGAAACCTTAGGAAAATGTGTGGCGTTTTTTGAAGCTCACCCTGTCGATGCGTTAGGAATTGGCTCGTTTGGTCCGATTGACATTCGCAAGGATTCAGCAACGTACGGCCACGTCCTTGCTACACCTAAAAAAGGATGGCAGGGCGCAGACATCGTGGGGACGTTAAAAGCGGCCCTGAATGTGCCGATTGCGTTTACCACGGACGTTAACGCGTCAGCTTATGGCGAATATCGGGTCGGTGCCGGTGAAGCTAACCATTCGTTAGTTTACTTCACGATTGGGACTGGAATTGGTGGCGGTGCCATTCAGGATGGCCATTTTATTGGCGGTCGGGCCCACGCGGAAATGGGGCATACGATGGTCGTGCCGCATCCCGATGATCACTTTGAAGGGGCTTGCCCGTTCCATGGTAACCGGTGCTTTGAAGGAATGGCCGCTGGTCCAGCAATTGAGAAAAGAACTGGTCAACGTGGTGAAGATTTGTCACGGGATAACGTCGTGTTTGACTACGTCAGCTACTACGCTGCGCAGTTGGCCTTCAACACTTACTTGAATTTAGCACCCGAAAAGATTGTGTTCGGGGGTTCCGTGTTAAGCGATGCTGAAATGCCTAAGATTCGCAAATACGTGGAACAGTTGAACAATAACTACGTTGCGTTACCGGACTTAGATGAACTGATTGTGCGGTCACAAGTGCCAAATAACGGCTCGGCTACGGTCGGGGACTATGCCATGGCGGCAGATTTACTGAAATAAATTAAACCTAAAACAGGGAACGAAAGTCATGAAAATGATGACTTTCGTTCCCTGTTTTAGGTTAATAGCGTTCAAACAAGCCGCTATTGGCACTTTGAAATGAATTAATGATGGTGTCGCTATTCAGCTTGCGTTGTTTTAAATTCTTGTCATTGGAGATTAGTTCAGCGATTAGAATATCAGTTACGAAGGAAAACATCAGTGAGTTAGAAAAGATGAGTGGATTATGCGCCAACATATGATCGGGAACGATGAGTTTTACGTCGACGGAGTCATTGACTTCGGTACTATCGTTACCGGAAATCAATACAACGTTTGCGTTGTGCTCCTTAGCAGTCGTAATAAATGAAATCACGTCACGACTGGCCACTGATGGCACGATTGCGATGACAACGGAGTTTTTATCCATGTTAGCCATACCAAGTTGGACTTCAAGCATCTCCGTATAAACTCTGACGTTCATACCTAATTGACGTAGTTTAAATGAAAATTCCTGCGCCACAAAAGACGTGGTGTAGAGCGCAATCACGTGGACCACGGTGGCGGTTTTGATGAGCTTAGTTGCTTTTTGAATGGTGTTCATTTCTAACATAGCAGAGGTGTTCATAATCATTGAACGGTAGTCGCTCGACATCTCTTCAATCGTGTTGCTTTCATGAGTTGCGGATTGCGTGGTTTGTTCACGTTGAAAGTTACTTTGTGCTAAAGCGACTTTAAAGCTATTAAATCCCTTATAACCGATTTTCTTACAAAAACGATTAATACTTGCTTCGGATGTATTGATTTTTTTAGCTAATTCCGTAATGGTACTCGTAATAACGGACTCGGGTTCACGTGTCACAAACTGCGCAATGTCGTTCTCGCTGACAGTGAAACTCGATTGCAACGACAAGATTTTCATAATTACTGCAGATTGCATCGTATTCATTCCCTTAATTTGTTGATGAAGTATTTTAAATTCCCTTTATACCGGCGTTTATCTTACATATTGTACTCCTAAACAGGGGCAATCTCAATCGAGGATGTTTGTAAAAAATTCTCAAAAAATCAGAAACTGTCAGAAAAACTAAAAAAAATATTCAAAAACGTTGACATAAATTGAAAGTGTTGTATATTAAGACTGTGAAAGCGCTAACACAATCAAACTTTGGAGGCTCAGCGATGCTTAAGATTAATAAAGAAGAAAGCCACTATAACGTTGTTGTTATGGGTGGTGGTGTGTCCGGCGTCTGTGCAGCAATTGCCGCTGCACGCAATGGTGCGAAAGTATTAATTATTGATCAGCACGGCTACTTTGGCGGGTCATTGACTGCCATGGGAGTTGGTCCCATGATGACGTTTTTTGCGGGTGAAAAGCAGGTAATCAAAGGTATTGGTCAAGAAATCGTTGATCGGTTGGTTGCAGGACATTATTCACCGGGACATGTGCTAGATTCAACAAACTATATCTCTTACGTCACACCGTTTGATGCTGAAGGTTTGAAATACGTTTTGGATCAGATGGTAACTGAGGCTGGATGTGACGTTTTATTTCACTCGTATTTAACAGGTTCGGAGCAGCAAGATAAGCAAATTACTAAACTGTACGTGACAAATAAAGATGGCGTATCAGCGATTACTGCGGATGTGTTCATTGATGCAACTGGGGATGCCGATTTGGCTACCATGAGCGGTGTCCCATTCCAATACGGTCGGGAGAGTGACCACGCAGCCCAACCATTAACGATGAATTTGAAAATATATGGGGTCGATACCGAGCAACTCCGGGCGACGGTGCTAAAAGATCCCGCGCGCTTTCCACGGCTTAACCGTGACTTGAATGTCATGAAACACGTGCACAATTTGTCCTTTATTGGGTTCAACGATGAATTCAAAAAGGCCAAAGCCAACGGTGAGATTTCAATTCCGCGTGAAGACATTCTTTTCTTTGAAACGAATAACCCTGGTGAATTTATTCTGAATACAACCCGGATTATTAATGAAAATGGGGTTGATGCTAAGAGCTTAACGCACGCAGAAATGGTTGGCCGAAAACAGTGTCAGGAATTATATCAATTTTTAGTCCATCATATTCCGGGCTTCCAAAATGCTAAAATTGCTTACTCTGGACCAAGTGTGGGAATTCGGGGCTCGCGGCAAATTAAAGGACGCTACGTTTTAACCGGGGATGACGTTCTTCAAAGTAAGAAGTTTGCGTCGACGATTGCCCATAATGGTTATCCGATTGATATTCATAATCCTAAAGGGGAAGGAACCTCATCGGTACATGCCAAGACGGCCAGTGAGATGACTAGCCAGACTTTTGATCGTAAGGTCATGGACAGTTACTACCAGATTCCCTATGAAATTATGGTGACGAATGAATTTAACAACTTATTAGTGACGGGACGGTGTGTTTCCGCAAGTTTTGAAGCCCAAGCAGCGATTCGGACCACACCAACGATGACGGCGTTAGGTCAAGCCTGTGGAACTGCGGCTGCTCAAGCTGTTAAACACGGTCAATCTGTTCAGGCAATTGATACGGAAGCGTTACAAACAACGTTAATTGCACAAGGCAGTTATATCGAAAAATAAATTTTTTGGAGGGTACTATGGAAACTGTACAAGTTATCGGCATTCTTGCCGTGTTTGCCATCATGGTTGCGTTGATGATGGCCAGAAAATTACCGACTTTGCTAGCCCTGCCAATCATGGCGATTATTATGGCACTGATTGCTGGGGTCCCAGTTATTTCAGGTGATGAGAAGGTATATACCATTGCCAAAGATGTGTTGGAACTCGGATCAATGCGAATGTCCACGGCTATTTCGGGATTGATCTTCGGGTCAATTTTTGGGAAAGTCTTGAGCAAAATTGGTGTTACGGAAGCGATTATCAAAAAAGCCGCAGAATTGGCTGGTGATCGGACATTAGCAATTTCACTAGGGTTTCTTGCAGTTTGTTCCATTATCTTTGCCGCAAGTAATGGTTTAGGGATGGTCATCTTAGTTGGGACCATTATTATTCCAATTATGATTTCAGCCGGATTAACCCCCACGCTTGCAGGGATTATCTTATTACTAGCAAATGGGATTGGGGTTACTTTCTCAGTTTCAACTTTAGCCGTTTATATTGATGTTTTGAAATTACCACTCGCAACGGTTACTAAATGGTCTTGGATTTGTGGGATTCCACTCATTATCGTTGCTATCTTAATGATTGTTTTCTTCGTCAAATTTTCCGGCAAAAAACGTCGTGCCTGGGCAATGCCCAACGGCAACATGGGCGGTGGCTCAAAGCAAGTTCGTTCGATTGCTTTAATTGCACCAATTGTTCCGGTTGTTCTCGTGTTTGCATTTAAGATGCCATTAGTTATTTCTATTATTATCGGGATTATTGCAGCGTTAATTTTAAGCACACCGAAAAAGCCAGTGCACGTGGTCAGCAGCGCTGCCGTAGAAGGGATTCAAGATGTTGCGGGTGCGATTGGTTTGATGATGGGAATTGGGATGTTACTCAACAGTGTTATGGCACCTCAAGTTGCAGCAATCTTGAAACCAGCCATTCAATTAATCGTGCCACAAAACCAATTGATGTTTATCCTGATTTTTGGATTATTATCACCGTTAGCGATTTATCGTGGCCCGTTAAACGTTTGGGGATTAGGTTCAGGAATCTTAACGTTATTAGTCGCTGGTGGAATGAACCCAGTTGCCGCAATGGTTGCCTTACGGTTAGATAGTAACGTCCAAGCGGTTTGTGACCCAACTAACTCACAAAACGTCTGGGTTGCTGATTTTACCAAGACGGATGTTAATGATATTTTGAAGAAAACGTTGTTCTGGTTAGCAGCCTCAACCTTTGTTGGACTGATTGTTGCGTCATTTATGCTTTATTAGTAAAGGGTGATCTTGATGGGTAGAAAAGTTAGAATTGGAATTGATGTTGGTGGGACGTTTACGGATGCCGTTGCCATTGACGACGAAACTTATGAAATCGTTAACAAAATTAAAATTCCGACGACGCACGAAGAAGGCGTGGCCGTTGGGATTGTCCGAATTATTAAGGAACTACTAGCAAAAGGGCACATTGCGCCTGAAGACGTTGTTTTTATTGCTCATGGCACGACCCAAGCCACCAACGCGTTACTCGAAGGAGACGTTGCAAGTGTCGGTATCATTGGCATGGGAACCGGGTTAGATGGTAAAGGTGCTCAAAAAGAAACCAAGGTGCCACCAATCGAATTAGCACCTAAAAAGTTTCTCAAAACGGAAAGCCGGTTTCTTGATTCTGGTAAGTTGACCGAACAGCTTGTTTCGGACACGATTGATGATTTAAAGAAGGACAACTGTGAAGTTATGGTGGCCAGTGAAGCGTACAGCGTTGATGACCCAACTAATGAATTAGCGGTGATCGATGTTGCCCAGAAAAAGGGCCTGTACGCCACTGGTGGACATGAAATCTCAGAATTATATGGGCTGAAAATGCGGACAAGGACGGCGGTCATCAATGCGTCGTTAATTCCTAAGATGATGCAAACTG
This sequence comes from Lactiplantibacillus xiangfangensis, assembly GCF_001438845.1. Lineage (GTDB taxonomy): Bacteria > Bacillota > Bacilli > Lactobacillales > Lactobacillaceae > Lactiplantibacillus > Lactiplantibacillus xiangfangensis. Next base: position 228,851 of record NZ_JQCL01000103.1, on the reverse strand, counting down.
CTAACATGACGGAACAAGCGGTCATTGATACGAATATTAAAAGTAATTTGATGATCATGCGCTGCGATGGCGGTGTCATGAGTATCAATGAAGTTCGTAAACGGCCAATCTTGACGATGCTTTCAGGACTAGCAGCGGGAGTTGCCGGTGCCCTGATGTACGAAAAAGTGAGTGATGGGATCTTCTTCGAAGTCGGTGGGACCAGTGTGGACATTTCTGTTATTAAAAATGGGAAAGTCATGATCAAATACGCACAGGTTGGTGGACATAAGACTTACCTACGTTCACTGGATGTGCGGACGCTAGGTGTTGCCGGTGGTAGTATGGTTCGAATTACCGATGGCAAAATCGTAGACGTTGGTCCGCGGAGTGCGCACATTGCAAACTTAGATTATGAATGCTTTACACCGGCAGATCAGTTTAGTCATCCGACGGTGGAATACGTTTCACCACGTCCAAGTGACCCGGCGGAATACGCCGTTGTTAAAACGGATGAGGGAGTGTATTCGTACACCCTTGCTGGCGCGGCTAACTTATTAGGCTACGTGCCGGATGACGATTACGCGCACGGTATTGATGAGAGTAATGCGATTGCTTGGGAGGCGTTAGGTCAGCATTTAGGTATCACGGGCAAGGAAGCGGCTCGCCAAGTCGTTGACAGGGCCATTGCGAAGCTATCACCAACCATTCAAGATTTGATTGCGGATTACGATCTTGATCCGCACATGGTTACCTTTATTGGTGGCGGCGGAAGTGCTTCAATCGTAACGCCACCATTAGCGGAAGCGTTTAAAAATAAGTTTAAAATCGCAAAAAATGCGCCATATATCTCAACGATTGGGGTCGCTTTAGCAATGGTGCGTGAACAGATCGAACGGTCATTGACTAACCCAACTGACCAGGATATTAAGCAAATTCGGGCGGACGTTATCGAAAAGATTACTCAATCTGGTGCCAATGAAGATACCGTTGATGTGAACATTGAAATTGATGCACAGCACAACGTTGTGCGGGCGGTAGCAACTGGTGCAACTGAACTGCGGCAAAAGAATTTCAGTGAAGCGGCTTTGGATGAACAACAGTACCGCGAATTAGCGGCTAATGCGCTTGGCGCCGATATCAACAGTGTTGGTTTAGATAGTGAAACGGGGCGTTGGAAACTGCTAAACGCGACGACCGTTAGTGGCATGTTGTTCTTTAAGCGTAAGAAGACCGACAGTTGTGTCATTGACCGTGAAGGTGTGATTCGTTTTAAACAGAAGAACACGTTTACGTTGCATTGTAAGAAGAACGAAGTCGATGATGCGCTAGTGCCATTTATTGACGATCACACGACGTATTCGGATGCCAATGCGACTATCCCCAAGGTCTTCTTATTCTACAAAGAAAAGATGCTAGACTTGACGGGGATGCAAACGATTGAACAATTAATGTCAATTGTCGACGTGGAACTAGAAATGGTGAAGGATGACGACCACCTCATCGCCGTTGCTTATAAGTAACCTAACTTTAGGAGGAAACTAATGGCATATTCAGATGAATTTTTAGGATATTTAGAGCTCAAACAGGATCTGCTGTTCAATAAGATTCCCCCTGAAGCACGAAAGAGTTACATTACTCAGGCGCTGGAAATTGGTCAGGAAGCAGCTTCACAAGTATCGACCGCCTCAATTACGCGTTTATACGAGCAGGCGAGTATTAAAATCGTTAAGGTCGAAAAATCGGGTCAGCTCTTTAAAACTAAACTACGAGCACAATATGAAGAAGGGCCTAACCATACGGCAAAAGTGACTTATTACAAAGAATCAATTGAAAATTTGGCGCGTTCAGGTGGGTTATCTTATGATCAAGCGTTGAAGATTCACTTAGCACATGAATTTTTCCACTATTGGGAAATGGAAAAAGCCACGCCCGTTAATGAACAGCTTGCCAAGGTCAAGTTAACGAAAGTATTTGGTTGGCAACGCTACGGCACGATCTTACGGACAAGTGAGATTGCGGCCAATGCGTTTACCAAAGCTTTTCTAAAGTTACCTTTTCTACCCAATTTGTATGACTATCAGTACTTGATGACGACAAAGGAGTTACCAGCAGATTGGTTGACGCAGGCACACGCGGCTTACCAAGATGAAGTGGGCGAGAATTAAGCCGGTAATCAAGTGAATTCAGAAACCAGTTGCCGATGACGTGATTGGTTTCTTTTTTTTAAAATCACTAAGACGTTATAAGGGGCGATGAAAGTTGAAGACGGAGCAAAAGATTGTGGAAGTCGTTGATGGTGAGACAGTCACGCAGTATACGTTAACGAATGACGCCAAGACTGAAATTACAATTCTAAGTTATGGTGGGATTTGGCAATCATTTAACGTTTATGAAAAGGGACAAAAAGTTCCGTTGATTTGGGGACTAGATTCGATTGCAGATTATCAGCGCGTGGGTTATTGTGTCGGACAGTCAATTGGCCGCGTGGCAGGGAGACTCAGTGGTGCAAAATTCAAAATTGATCAGAAAACTTATCATGTCGATATGAACCGAACGGGCTTTTCCATTCATGGTGGAGCGCACGGGTTTAACACCCTTAATTTTGATGGTGCGCTTGAGCAAGAAAACGAGACGGTGAGTGTGACCTTGTCCAAACACATTTTGAGTACGACTGACCAGTACCCCGGTAACCTGGATGTTGTGATTAAGTTCAGTTTGGATAACCGTAATCGGGTCACGATTCAATTTACGGGAAAGACCGATGCGCCCACGTTATTCAACCCAACGAGTCACGTTTATTGGAATACGACAATTGATCGGTGCACATTGGCTCAGCAGTCACTTCAAGTTAATAGTCAACAACGGTTGGTCTGTGACGAACAAAAGGTCCCCACGGGTGAAATGATTGCCGTTAAGGGAACGGCCTTTGATTTTAACCGTCCACGGTTGTTGAAAGTGGCCGTAGACGATGTGGTCAATATGACGGCTAAAAAGGAAATCGACGAGACGTTTGTCGTTCGGCCAGATGAGCGGCAACCCATTGCTATCTTGGGGGATGCAAACGGTAATCACCAAGTTAAAGTGTTTTCAAACCGGAACGGCTTAGTAATTTTTACCGCCAATCCGTTCGATAGCGCGGCGGAGCAGCGGGGTGACTATAACGCAGTTGCGGTTGAAGCACAGACCCTTCCAGATGCCATCAACCATACTGGGTTTGGTAACATCGTCTTGCGTCCGGGGCAACCACGAACGGACCGGATTGCTTTCCAATATCAGCCGTTCAATTAAATGAATTTTGACGGCATGTAAGCGACATGTTTACCGATTTTTATGACTTTTAACTTTTAGTTATTTAACTAAAGGTTGAAAAGTCTAAAATTGCTATTAACACCGTAACAGTTGCGATAGTTATTCCTAAGTATTCGCTTTGTCGGGCAACCCTGGTGTGCTATGGGGGGACGGTGCCTGCCAAAGTACGGTCTGGCACCGCG
>NZ_JQCL01000103.1:166416-225326 GCF_001438845.1 Lactiplantibacillus xiangfangensis | reverse complement strand
CCCGCCAATCTTGCCGACACAGCACACCAAGGTTACCCGACTGCGCTCAAAATAAGCTTACTATTGCTATGATTGTCGGATAATCGGAGGCTGTCACTGATGATATTGGTCGTGAAGGTGGCGTTAGCGCGGCGTTTCTTTTGCCGAGCTTACACCACGGACGGTCCGGGACAATTGCGTCTTTTGCAAGTGTTCCGGGCGAAGGTCGAGACCGTTTCTCAGGCTCGATCCGGTCCCACGACCACATGGCATCAGTGTCAGCCGGACCAGCTTAAACGTCGCTAATTTGTAGTAGCCTGAACACTGATACAGTCGTAATCAGTCACTAAATTTAGCCTTCAACTTTTAATTATTTAAATAAAAAAGGCCTTGTTATCAACAAAATTGTTGGTAGCAAGGCCTTTGGTGGTATTAAGATTCATTTACGAAACGAATTGCGCCGTAGTAACCAGATGGTCAAAACGCATAGTCCAATTGCAATGATCACGGTGATTTCCCAACCGAACGGATTCTTCATGAACGGTAGATCAACGTTTTGCCCGAAGAAGCCAAAGACGATGTTCGGCATGGTCAGGACGATCGAGAAGATGGTCAACAGCCACATGGTATTGTTCAAACTATTATCCAAGATGTTGGAATAGGCGTTGGAAACGCGCCCGATAATATCTGACGCAATGTTAGCCATTTCCAACCCTTGCTGAGCTTCAACAATGATATCGTCGAGCCGTTCTTTTTGCGAGGTTGAAAATTTTACGGGTGCAAACCGTTTGAGTGATTGCAATAGGTCGTTATTACTTTTTAGGGAAGTTAAAAAGTAAACCAACGTCGTTTCTAAATCCATCAACTGCAAAATAACGGATCGTTGGATCTGCTTTTTCATTTTAGTTTGAATGTTTTGACGCTCTTTATTGATTTGATTAATGGCGGAAAAGTATTGCCGTGACAATTTGTAGAGTACTTCAAAGATGTAGTCGAACGGATGCAAGACGTGCTCCCAGTCGGCATCGATCTCATCCGCAATCATGTCTTCGACAAAGCTAGTATTCGCAGTCGTAAAGGAGAGGAGGGTGTGGTCAATCAACATAAAGCTGACTTGAGCCGTATAAGTCCCCTCATCTTCGTTATTGGTGACAACGTCGAAAATGATCGTCGTAATGGCACTTTTGGAATCATATTCTAACCGACCACGCTCATGTTGGTCGGTGGCGTAGCCTAGCATTTCATCGGTGACGTGCTCTTCGTTGATCAGTTGCCGATAGTCGTTATCAGTATAGTTATTAACCGCGACCCACCGAAAATCGTCGCTTAATTCTTGTACTTTTATCATAGTTTTAACTTCCAGAAGTTTGATTTACTCTCAATTTAACACGAGTGACCGGCTAACGTAAAGGTAGATTTTTGTAATCGGGGTAGGACTAGGCGTTAGACGATGAGCGTATGACTCAATTGTTCACACCACAATCGGTGCTGCCGATTAAACAAAGCTAGCAACAAATCGTAGCTAATAATGAGGAGCAATAGTGACACGACGACTAGGTAGACGTCTAACCGGTTCAGTGACGGACTAGGGACGTTGCCAAGGCGATTAAAGAGCCATAGGTCCAAGAAAAGTAGTGGCAGTCCAACGAAGTAGAGCCCCCCGTAATGAATGATGACTTGAAAAAAGGTTGCGCGCTGCCCAGTTTGAGATTGAATCTGACTATTGAATAGTAATCCCCCAATGGTCTTTCCGGTAAGCAGTGCTGGCAAAATGAAAAATATTAAGATATTGGCAATGTATAACCACCGAAAATCATGTGGTAGTTGCCAGCCGTAGTGTTTTACTAGGACAAAGTAGACGCTGTCGAAACCGGCAATCAGGAGCCAGTCAACTAAAAGTGCACCGATTCGCTGCCAGTTGATGGGATGATTTTGCCAGTTCAGTACCGGCGAGTGATCCTGGTTGCGCCACCGTTGTGGAATGAAGACGAGCCCGACCGCACCAATAATGCCACCCAAAGTGTTCATGAGCAGATCGTCCACGTCAAACATTCGATAGGCACGGGAATAGTAACCGTACAACCCTGTTAACTGTGTCGTTTCAAAAAAGAGCGATAGCGTGAAACTAATCAAGGTAATCAGGCCTAATGACCAGTGGTGCCGCCATTTTAAGTAAGCGCCGATCGGCATAAAGAGCAAGATGTTGAAAAATGGCTGAAAGAAAGTGGATGAGGTAAAGGCGCTGACCCAAGTACTGGTATCGTGTAGTTGAAATGGTGTCAGTAATTTCAACTGTTCAAGAAAGTAGAACGGGTGCAGATTATAAGATGCCGTTGTCATCGCATTGACTGAAGAACGGGTCGGCAACGGTAAGATAATTAGCAGGTAGGCAACGGCGATGTACCAGATAAAGGAGTAGGTACTGATGAGATTACGAGTCGTTAACGTTGTTCTTAATCGGAGCTGACCCGTTAAAACGATCATTGCTAATGCAAGTGTGGCTACCGGTAAGAGTAGGATCACGATGTGAACGGGTTCAAGCAGTGTGCTGACGATGTGGCTGGAAAGGGCGAGTTGATAAAGTTTTAAGATGAGTTCGTGCATAATAACTTCCTTTAAAAATAATGAAAATACTGGCGATCGATTGATTTGAGCATATCATTAGTACGGCTATTTTTGTAATCAATATGAATAAATTAGGGAAAGTTTAGAGAACAACGTGGGACGGAAAACGGCCCAACAGAATTTCAATAGCAACGATTATGACGTTAAATTAATGATTTATGTCGTTCAACCGGTTAACTAAGTTTATCGTGGTAAAATAATTTGTTTAATATTTCAGAATTGCGTTTCGATTTTTTGGACACAACGGGGTTAATGGATTAAAGGAGTTTTTTATACATGTGGGTTATAAACGTCATGAACGACTTTGTGATTGGGTATCCAATTTTAGTAGCAGCGATTTGGATCATTGGGTGTCTTTATTTTGGACGCTTACAACGGTCTGAACAGCGGGGAAAGTTAACGGTGGCCACGTCGCCGCTTGTTTCGATTTTGGTACCAGCACATAATGAAGAGGACACGCTGAAGGGAGCGGTCGCTTCAATTGCTGCGTTACATTATCATCATTTTGAAGTAATTTTGATTGATGACAAGAGTGACGACCAGACGCTAACAATGATGTACGAGTTACAAAAAGCTTATCAAGATAAATTTACGATTAAGATTGTGCCAATCGAGGTCAATCAAGGAAAAGCGAACGCGCTTAACCAAGGACTGAAGGTGGCGACGGGTGAATATATTTTGGGAATCGATTCGGATTCCATTTTGGATTACCAGTCGTTGACGGAGTTGGTCAAAACGCTTAACAGTAATCCGCACATTGGCGCTGTTGCGGGGAAACCGGTTGTTCGTAACCGAACGACCATCTTAGGCCGGCTCCAATTATTGGAATATATCGGTGTGATTGACATTATCAAAAAGGCGCAGGCCTTTTTGGCTGGGCGGATTACGACAGTTTCTGGCGTGATTGTGGCGTTTCGGCGGGAAGCGTTGGAATCAGTAGGGGGCTGGAACGCAGCCGTCATGACTGAAGACATCGACATTACTTGGCGGATGTATCGGCATAACTGGCAAGTGCGCTATGAACCACGGGCAATTTGCTGGATTCTTGTGCCAGAATCAATTCGAAACCTAATTCGGCAACGGCAACGCTGGTCACGAGGTGGCCTAGAAGTGTTAGCTGGAAATTGGGATATTCTCATGCACGGGTCACTCAGTAAGCGCGCCCTATTATCAGAAACGGTTATCAGTAACGTGTGGGCGATTTGTACCGCACTGAGCCTGGTTTCATGGGTCTTAAACTTAGCGTTTGTCCACACGGTTCAATTGGATGGGGATATTTTACTGATTCTTTTGATCATTAGTTTTACACAATTTGCAATTGGTTTCCGGGCATCACAAGCTGCGGCTTATCTACAGTGGCGTGATTTCTTGTTAGTGCCGATTTATATTTTGTACTACTGGATGATTAACCTGATTAGCTGTATTGCAGCCATCATTTCATTTATCTTGGATCCAGACCGGATTGGTACTTGGACAAGTCCTGATCGGGGGTTGAAGTAATGCAACCAGGACAAAGAAGACATTATATTATTCGTAAGAAAACGAGTCGTCCACGAACCGTTGGCCGGAGCTTAATTTTACTTGCGCTGTGGCTGTTCGTGGCGTTTGTGATTGTGGTGAACGTTAGTTTTATCCTGCACATTTACAGTGACTCGTTAGTTAGTTTTTATTTGTTATTAAACCTTGACTATAAGTTATACGGCATTGTGATTGGCATTATCGCGCTAGTTTCACTGGTGGTTGGCCTATACGCAGCAATGCGCTTAAGAAAATTACGGGGGCGGACAAACAGTGAAAAGAAGCAGGCGTAAACTATTAATTTGGGCCGTCGCGATTTTAATCGTTGTGGGCATGGGCTTTACGGTGCAAAAGAATTTTGAGTTTAACCGTGAAAAAGACACCAACTACGCGTTACCAGCTGACGATGCCAAGACTAAAAACGGAATTATTGTGTTTTGTTATCATCGGATTTTAAAAAATACGCCGGGTGTCGATATTTCCCGGGTGTTATCCAGTAATTCACAGTTACATGATTTTGACGTGCCCGCTGACCAGTTTGCAAGTCAAATGACCTACTTGCACAAGCACCACGTTAAAGTGATTTCTAGTGCGGAAATGGCGCGTATGAAAGCCAGTCACCAACCAATCAAAGGGAAGTACGTGGTTCTAACTTTTGATGATATTGATCGAACGATGATCGATAACGCGTTACCAACGATGAAAAAGTACCACTTGCCATTTACGGTGTTCATTATTACGGGGAATACTGGGCGTTACCGTGAAGGGACCCAATTAGCCACTTGGTCAGAAATCAAGGGGGCCAAACGACGAGCCGGTGATCTTATGACATTAGGGTTGCATACCCATGATATGCACTACTTAACGAAAAAGTTTAACCCCATTTTTGATCAACCGAAGGAATACCACCGCTTTACGCAAGATTTTGCCACGAGCAAGCGTGAAATGAAACAACACATGGGCGTTAACGCCGATATGTTTGCGTATCCGTATGGTAGTGGCCCCGACCGCATCAACCGGTTCCTAAGTCGACAACACCTGACGTCTGGGATTGCTACGCTGAACGTGGGGATCGTCACGGACCAAACTAGTATGAATCAGTTACCACGGATGATTATTAACCATGAAAGTTGGCCAAGTATTCGAACTTGGCTAAGCAAATAAGGAATCAATTTTAATCTAGTCTTCAGTAAGTCATTTACTGTAAGGCTAGTTTTTTTGTGTCACGATTGCATGGAGAAAGTTTAAATTTGCTGCTTCGTCTGGCAGAACTAGTGTGCTAGGGGACGGCCCTAGCCGAAGTGCGGTCTGACTTGTATTAGCCGTTAAACTATGTTTGAATATGATTAAAATATTAAAAGGCGATGAGAAGATGCTAGTAGACGGACACACCCATACGGAACTTTGTCCCCATGGTAGTGGTGAATCAACTGAAAAGATGGTTCAACGGGCGATTCGGATGGGATTTCAACGCTATTGTATAACTGAACACGCGCCGTTACCGCCAGAGTTTCAAACGGAATTGGCTGGTGACCCAGTAGGTTATACCGAAGCTTCTTTACGGGGAGACCAAGTCGACGACTACTTAGACTTGGCGCGTGGCTTACAGGCTAAGTATGCCAATCAAATCGACATTTCAATTGGCTTTGAAGTTGACTTTTTACCGGGCTACGAAGCGTGGACGAAACAGTTTTTAGCGCAATACGGGGCTCAAACCCAAGAAAATATTTTGTCGGTGCACTTTATGCGGGGCGCGCAAGGTCACTTTTGGTGCATTGATCTATCAACGACTGACTTTCAAGCCGGATTTTCACAGTGGTTTGAGGACCCGCAACGGCTCTTTGAGCAGTATTACCGGACGGTGTTAGGTTCAGTGCAAGCGGACTTCGGACCGTATACGCCCCAACGAATTGGGCATATGAGCCTGGTCCGGAAATATCAGGACTACTTTGGGCTGACGGCGCCGTTAGACTCAGCTAACTTAGCTCTGGTCGATCAAGCGTTAGCTCGAATCAAGCAGCAGAACCGTGAATTAGACTTGAACCTTGCGGGGTTATACAAACCAGAATGTAATGATTTTTACCCGGGAAATCAAATCTTGGTACGGGCTCAAAAGCTTGGCATTCCGCTAGTTTATGGCTCCGATGCGCACGATATTAAGAGTGTCGGTCACGGATACCATTTAATAAAAAAATTAATTAATGGTTGACAGATGCCGTGTTAATCATTAGAATGAGTTTTAAATTAAATAACTAATCAAATTTTAATAAAACAGTCGTGATTAGAAAAAGTAATTAATCATCCCTCAATCCAGAGAGCTCGGGTAGCTGCGAACCGAACAGACATGATTAACGAATCACATCTATGAACTGCTGGGGTGAACCAGTCTCATTAGCTCCAGCCGAATTGGATTCGTTATCCAAGTTGACTTCGGTCAACATGAGGTTATCAGTGTGAGCTGATGACGAATTAAGGTGGAACCACGTGTAAACGTCCTTTTAGCAAATTTGCTAGAGGGACGTTTTTTTTTTAACAGCGCAATTTAAGGAGGCGTTAGCATGTTACAACACTTATTACCATTAGGAACTCGCGACGAATTTGGGCAGTGGGCACAGCGTAAGCAACAACTGATCACGGTGATTCAAGCCCATTTTAAACAACGGGGGCTGGCGCCAATTGCGACACCGTTACTAGAAAATGAAGCGGTCTTTGATCCTTACCAAAAAGGCAATTACCAGTTATACCGCTTGCTTGGTGATGCGGGGCAGACCTTAGTGTTACGGCCAGATTTGACCTTACCCATTGCGCGCTTTATCAGTGCAACAAACGTTTCGTTACCTTGCAAGTTTAGTTACGTCGGTGACATTTTTCGGGTCAGTCGCCAACTTTCAGGGTCTTACAACCAGGTCACGCAAGCCGGGGTGGAATTGATCGGGTACGACACGATCAAGGCTGAATTTGAATGTTTGACGATTGCCCAACAACTTAGTCAGGAATTAATCGCGGATGACGTTGAAATTGAATTAGGTGACGCGCAGTTTGCGCAACGCGTAGTGGCCAGCTTAACGGGCGACGGTCCAACCCAAGCAGCCATTTTAAACGCCCTGTTCAATAAGCGGGTGCCACAGTATCAGGCTTTAATTGCGGCTTATCAGGATCAAGCCATTTATCCATTTCTACAGGGGTGGCCACGTTTATTTGGCCGGCCGGACCAAGTTTTAGCGCAATTAACTGTGGCACCACTACCAGAAAACGTTCAACCGAGCTTGAAACGGTTGCGACGCGTGGTGACGTGGATGAAAACCACAATGCCTAATCAGGCCGTATCACTGGATCTGAGTAGTCAGGCGCCACAGAAGTATTACACTGGTTTGACATTTCGGGGCTATTCGCAGGCTGGCGCAGGTTACCTATTTAGTGGCGGACGTTATGATCAGCTGCTAGCTAATTTTCAGGCCGAGTCCGAACCAGCCGTTGGTATGGGCATCAACGTTGATTTGCTTACCACGCTCGCTGCTCAGCCCCCAGTATTGGGCCCTCAGAAACTGATTTATTTCAACGCGAGTCAGTGGCCGGAAGCGGAAGCCTACTTGGCAAAGCAAGCGAACGCGATGTTGAGTTTGGCATCTGATTTGGCCGGTGCGCGGGCTGAAGCACAACGATTAGGGGCACAGTTGATTGATTTAACGGGAGGCGTCGATGATGAGTGAGCGAATTAAAATTGCCCTGACAAAGGGGCGCGTTGAACAGCAGGTTTTACCGTTGTTAGAAACGGCGGGGGTCGATTGTTCCCTGGTACGCAACAAACAGCGACGCTTGATTTTCGATTCAGAAAGCCAACCGTACGAGTTCATTTTGGCAAAGGGACCAGACGTGACAACCTTCCTTGAACGGGGGGCAGCCGACATTGGTATCGTTGGTAGCGATATTTTAACGGAGCGGCAGAGTACCCAATATGAGCTGTTAGATTTAGGTGTTGGGGTTTGTCAATTTGTCCTCGCATCGACGAGTGATTTTGACCCCCGGGCACCGCAACGAAAAATCATTGGGACCAAGTATCCTCGTATTACGCAACGCTACTTCGACCAGTTAGGCCAAGACGTTGAAATCATTAAGATTGAAGGCTCGGTCGAGCTTGCACCGTTGACCGGGTTAGCGGATGCCATCGTGGACATTACGGAAACGGGCACGACGTTACGAGAAAACCAACTTCAAATTTATGATTATTTACAGCCGGTTTCGACCCGGCTAGTTGTGAACCGCTTAGCGTTAAAACAACATCAACAAGCCATTTATGACCTTGTTGACCGATTAGCGGCCGTCATTACGCAGCCATCAAAGGAGTTTTCGAAATGAAAATTATTAATGAAAATCTAAGCAACTTAAAAAAACTAGTTCAGACCAAGACCCAGCAACTGACTGATTTAAAAGTGGAAGCAACGGTCCGCGACATTATTACCGATGTGATTCAAAACGGTGACGCGGCGCTGCGTCAATATGAAGCTAAGTTTGATGGGGTGGCACCAAAGCAGTTTAAGTTGGACGCTGCCGTTATCGATGACGCGTATGCGAACTTAGACCCGGACGTCAAAGCAGCCTTACAGCTTGCGAAGCGCAACATTACGAGCTTTCACGAAAAGGAAAAGGCAACGGGATTCATTGATGCGGAGCAACCGGGCGTGTTACGGGGGCAAAAGCTGTTACCCCTTAAACGGGTCGGGTTGTACGTTCCGGGTGGGACCGCAGCTTACCCGTCCACACTCCTGATGAGTGCGTTACCAGCCAAAATTGCGGGTGTTGAACAGGTGATCATGGTCACGCCACCCCAAAAAGACGGAATTAATCCGGCAGTTTTGGCCGCCGCAAAGTTGGCGGGCGTCGATGCGATTTATCAAGTTGGGGGTGCGCAGGCCATTGCAGCCTTAGCGTACGGCACGGAATCCATTCCAGCGGTCGATAAGATTATTGGCCCGGGGAACATTTACGTGGCCACCGCTAAGAAGCAAGTCTTTGGTCAAGTAGCCATCGATATGGTGGCCGGACCTTCTGAAATTGGGATTATTGCGGATGACAGTGCGGACCCCCGGCAACTTGCGGCCGACTTATTGAGTCAGGCGGAACATGATCGTCGGGCCCGGCCAATCTTAATTACTGATAGTCAAAAGTTGGCGCAGGCGGTCAGTGATAACGTGACGTCCCAGTTGAAGGTTCTTCCTAGAACTGAAATTGCGACACAGGCGGTTGATGAAAAAGGGTTCATTGCGGTGGTCGACCAAGTCGAAGACATGTTTGACTTAATGAACACGGTGGCGCCAGAACACTTGGAAATTCAGTTGCGTGATCCAACCCAATACCTAAATCTAATTCGCAATGCGGGGTCCGTCTTTTTAGGCAAATACGCTTCGGAACCCTTGGGCGATTACGTTGCGGGTCCTAATCACATTTTGCCAACGAGTGGGACGGCACGTTTTTCTTCACCACTCGGGGTCTACGACTTCGTTAAGCGGACGTCCTTCATTCAGTACACCAAGGATGCGTTGGCGCGTGAAGCGTCAGCGATTACGACGCTAGCGCGGGTCGAAGGATTGGAAGGCCACGCGCGGGCCATTGAATCGCGCTTCGACACTTACTATGACTAGCTTTTTTAAAAGGGAGGAACCGATATGCGACAAGCAACGATTAAACGGGTCACTAAAGAGACGCAAATTGAAATTAGTTTGAACTTGGATGAACAGAGCGGCATTGAAATTGATACGGGGATTGGCTTTTTGAATCACATGTTGAACCTCTTCGCAAAGCACGGGCGCTTTGGACTGATCGTCAAGTGCCATGGTGACCTGGACGTTGATCCGCACCACACGACTGAGGATACGGGCATTGTACTGGGCGAATGTTTCAAACAGGCGCTTGGCGATAAAGCGGGCATTGAACGCTACGGCACTGAATTTGTTCCCATGGATGAAACGTTAGGCCAAGTGAGTGTTGACTTGAGTGGTCGGTCATACTTGGTTTTTGACGCCGAATTGACGAATCCCCGCTTGGGCGGACTGGACACCGAAACGGTGGAAGACTTCTTTCAGGCGTGTGCCTTTGCGGCTGAGATGAATTTACACGCCCGGATTTTATACGGACGCAACACCCACCACAAAGTTGAAAGCCTGTTTAAAGCGTTTGGTCGGGCAATGCGGGATGCCGTTACCATTAATCCCGACATTATTGGCGTCAACTCAACTAAGGGCGTGATTTAAATGTTTGCGATTGTGGATTATGACACCGGTAATACGCGCAATTTACAAAAAGCGTTGACGTATTTAAATGTTCCAACGTGCTTGACGGCTGATCCGCAAACTTTGGCGGCCGCAGATGCCGTGATTTTACCAGGGGTCGGGGCCTTCGCCGCTGCCATGGACGCCTTACGTTCCCGCCAATTAGTGGACGTGTTGCAACAACTTGGGCGGCACGGCAAACCGTTGCTTGGCATCTGTTTAGGGATGCAGCTGTTATTTGAAAGCAGCAGTGAGTATGGTGAACATGCTGGATTAGGGCTATTACAAGGGCGCGTTGCCGCGTTGCCGGCTAGTCCTAAGGTGAAGGTTCCCCAGATGGGCTGGAATCAAAATGTGATCCGGCAATCAAATAGTCCCTTTGCTAGTATCGATGCAGCGTTTACTTACTTTGTTCACTCATACTACGCGGTGTGTCCGGAAGATGAAATCGTGGCGACGGTTGAACACGGGGTAACGGTCCCGAGTATCGTGCAGGCAAAGAACGTGATTGGCATGCAGTTTCACCCGGAAAAAAGCGGCCGGGTGGGCTTAGCACAGTTAGCCGCTTTCAAGGAAATGGTGAGTGCTAATGATTTTTCCAGCAATTGATTTAAAGGCCGGTCAGAGCGTGCGCCTCTATCAGGGCGACTTTGATCAGACCACGGTCGTTAACGCCGACCCCGTTGCGCAGGCTCGTACCGTTAACGCGGCGGGACTCCAGCAATTACACGTGGTTGATTTGGACGGCGCTAAGGATGGTCAACCCCAAAACTACGCGACGATTGCAGCCATTCGGAAGGCCTTTACGGGCCTGATGGAACTTGGCGGTGGAATTCGGAGCTTTGAGCTTGCGCAGCGTTACTTAACGCTAGGCATTGACCGGTTGATCTTGGGCTCAGTGGCGTTAACCCAGCCGGCATTAGTGAAACGACTTTTAGCTGAGTATGGTCCGGAACGGATTGTCATTGGAATTGACGGTCAGGATGGTTACGTCGCCATTAACGGGTGGTTTGAACAATCCCAAACTAAAATGAGTCAACTCATGCGAGACATGGTCCAAGCGGGGGCGCGACACTTTATCGTGACGGATGTTGCCCGCGATGGCACGCTTCGAGGGCCTAATATTGGTCTCTATTTACAGTTAAAAGAAAAGTGTCCCGAAGCTAATCTGATTGCCAGTGGCGGCGTCCGGAATCTGAGTGACGTCCAGTTGCTACAAGCCAGTGGGTTTCAGGACGTGATTATCGGCAAGGCGTTGGCGGCCGGTAAGGTAACGCTGCCAGCGTTAGCGGAGGTGGACGGATGATTGCAAAACGGATTATTCCCTGTTTAGACGTTGCTGATGGCCGCGTCAAAAAAGGCGTCAACTTTGTGCATTTGACCGATGTGGGCGATCCCGTCGCCATTGCCAGTGCTTATCAGCAGCAGGGTGCCGATGAATTAGTGTTTTTAGACATTGCCGCGACGAACGAACACCGTCAAACGATGGCAACCATGGTCGAAAAGGTATCGGCACAAGTTTTTATGCCACTGACGATTGGCGGCGGTATTAGTAGTGTTGCGGACATGCAACGCATGCTACGCGCTGGCGCGGATAAGACGGCGATTAATTCGGCGGCCGTTGCCGACCCGGCCCTCATTCAAGCGGGTGCTCGCAAATTTGGAAACCAGTGCATCGTCGTCGCCATTGATACGGCGTGGGATGCCACTAGTCAAACGTACCGGGTGTACACGCATGGTGGTCGGCAAGCGACGGATCTCGACGCAGTCGATTGGGCAAAACACGCAGTGGCCTTAGGTGCCGGCGAATTGCTCGTCACCAGTATGGACCGGGACGGCACTAAGGCGGGGTTCGACGAACGGTTGTATCGGTTAATCAGTGCAGCTGTTCCCGTCCCCGTGATTGCTTCGGGTGGTGCTGGCCGGGTCGCAGATTTTGTCTCTGTTTTCAAAAATACCCCGGTTGACGGGGCGCTCGCTGCTTCCGTGTTCCACTATGGTGAACTGACGATTGGTGATGTTAAGCAGACGTTGAGACAGCAAGGGGTGGTCGTACGATGAAACCAGACTTTGAGAAGGGTGGCGGCTTAGTAACGACCGTCGTCACTGATGCAGAAACTAAGGACGTCTTAATGGTGGCGTGGATGAACGCGGAAAGTTACCGGCGGACGTTGGCGTCGGGCCAGACGTGGTTCTGGTCCCGGTCGCGACAAGAGCTATGGCACAAGGGCGCAACGAGCGGCAATTTGCAAGACGTCGTCAGCATTCAGTTGGATTGTGACCAAGACACCTTGTTAATTGCGGTTCATCCGCACGGTCCGGCTTGTCACACGGGCCACCGCAGTTGCTTTTTCAATACGATTAAATAGAAAGTGGGACTTAAATATGCAAAATATGGAAGAACTTTATCAAATGATTGCTGAACGTAAACAAAACCCTAAAGCGGGGTCGTATACGGATTACTTATTTACTAAGGGCTTGGATAAGATTTTAAAAAAGGTAGGGGAAGAATCGACCGAAGTCGTTGTGGCGGCCAAGAACCCCGGGGATGATGAGCTGGTCTACGAAACGGCGGACTTGTTTTATCACGTGCTAGTGTTGCTAGTTGAACGCGGGGTCAGTTTTGACCAAATCAAGGCGGAGTTGGCTAAGCGTGAAGGCAAGATGAGTGACTACAAGGATCGTCCAGAAATCAAAAACTTATAGGGGGCTGTGCTTATGAAAGCAAGCATTCGACAGTTACAACCTTACGTCCCGGAAAAGCCGCTCGCTGAATTGCAGCGGGAGCTGGGCGTAAAAAAGTTGGTCCGACTTTCGGCTAACGAAAATCCATACGGAACGTCACCGGCCGTTGAGCAGGCGGTAAAAAATTGGTCTTTTGACCAAGCAAATCGTTACCCGGACGCCGAGGCGCGGGTGCTCCGAGCAGCCGTCGCAAAACGGGAACGGGTCGCCCCCGACCAGCTCGTTTTTAGTGTTGGGCTGGATGAAATGATTGTGATGGTGTCACGGACGTTTTTGGAGCCGGGTGACCAAGTCCTCGTTTCAGGGCCGACATTCTCAGAATATGGCTTGCACGCGGCCATTGAGGGCGCTGAGCTCGTAACGGTCCCAACGCTTGCAAATGACCACGTCGACTTTGCCGGGTTAGCGAGTGCACTGACCCCGGCCGTTAAAATGGTCTGGCTCTGTAACCCGAATAATCCGACCGGGACGGTGGAATCCCTGTCAGCCATTGAAGCGTTTATTCGCCAAGTCCCCGCGACGACCATGGTGCTGATTGACGAAGCTTACTTGGACTTTGTGCCGGATGCGTCGGAAACGACGGCGATGCAGTTACCGTCCAAGTACGAAAACGTTGTTGTGATGCGGACCTTCTCCAAAGCATACGGGCTGGCTAATTTTCGAATCGGGTATGCCGTCTTTGCGCCTAAGTACGCCCCGACGATGCAGGCGGTGCGGTTGCCCTATAATGTCAATTCGCTGACACAGGTAGCAGCGGTTGCCGCTTTGGCTGATCAAGACTTTGTGAAGAAAACCGTCGCTAAGAACGCGGTCGAACGCAGGCACTGGCAGGCCTATTTTACGACTAACGGGTACCAGTTTGACGAGTCCGCCGCGAACTTTATTTTCTTTGCGGACCCGCAAGCCGATGAGCTAGCCGAGTATTTACGCCAAAATGGGTATTTATTACGGACGGGATTGCGTCCCGGGTGGCTACGATTGACGATTGGGACGGCGGAAGATAATGCTGAACTGCGCCGGTTAATGTCGGAATTTAAACGTTAGGGTGAATTTCATATGACTACATTAAAATGGCGTTTAAGAAATGAATTAACTTATTTCTTAAACGCCATTTTAATGTAAACAGCATCCGCACACCTCGTTTGGGTTTAATTAGTCAGCCGATTATTTACAGAAAATTAGGTTTGATTATTTCAGGCCACCCTATAACAGGTATACTAGAAGAGAGTAATTATTTACAAACAGAAAGAGGTTGTTGCGTGTTACATTTACTGGAACAATTATACGAACCCTTCTTTAGTGTTGCTAATTGGGGCAGCGTGATCACGTCAGCCAAGGATTGGTTAATTATCCTGTCGTTGGCGGTGATCGAGTGCTTACTGTCGGTTGATAATGCCGTTGTGTTAGCAGCACAAACTCAGAGTTTGGATAATTTGCAGGAACGTGAAAAATCATTATTCTATGGTTTATGGGGCGCGTATCTATTTCGTTTTTTGATTATTGGCATTGGCACCTACCTAATTGGTTTTTGGGAAATCAAAGTTCTGGGCGCTGGGTATCTTTTATATTTAGTTTATCGTTTCTTTACACAACCAAAGCCGGGGGAGGCGCGGCCTAAAAAGCAACGTCGTCAGCGCCGGTTCTTAGGGCTTAGTCGTTTTTGGTCGGTGGTGTTACAAATTGAAATGATGGACATTATTTTTTCGATTGATTCGGTATTAGCGTCGCTTGCTATCTCGGACAACCCGGTCATTGTCCTCATCGGTGGGATGATTGGGATCGCCTGCATGCGGGGGATTGCCGAGGTCATTATGCGACTAATGCGTAAGATTCCCGAGTTGGAAACGATGGCGTATTGTTTGATCGTGATCATTGCGATTAAATTATTCCTGTCGATTCCGGCTATCGGGATTGAAATTCCCGCCAGTGCGTTTGGCGGCATTGTTTTAGTGGCATTTGTTGTGACGATGATTGTGCACGTTTGGCGTCAACGTCAAGTCAGTTAACGGTGGTTTAGAAAGGGACGTTAAAAATGAAAATTGGTTGGATTGGAACCGGCGTCATGGGCGCCGCGATGGTTCAAAATCTGATGGCTGCGGGTCATCAGTTGGTAGTTTATAATCGGACCAAACGTAAGACCGACAACTTAGTGGCACAAGGGGCGGTTTGGGCCGCTTCGCCAGCCGAAGTTGCGCAGCAAAGTGACGTGGTCTTCACCATGGTTGGTTTTCCAAAAGATGTCGAAGGAGTTTACTTTGGCGAGACGGGGATTTTTGCCGGTTTAGCAAAAGGTAAGACGGTCGTCGACATGACAACGAGTCAGCCTAAGCTGGCGGCAAAGATTGCCGCTTACGCCACGGCGCACGGCATGCACGCGTTGGATGCACCGGTATCTGGCGGTGATATTGGCGCAAAGAACGCCACGCTAACGATCATGGTTGGTGGTGACGTGACAACTTACCAAGCCATGTTACCGTTGTTCAACGTTATCGGACATAAGGTCAATCATTTTGGGGCCGCTGGCACGGGTCAGCATGCCAAGATGGCCAACCAAATTATGATTGCTGGTACGATGACGGGGTTAACCGAAATGTTACTTTACACTAAGGCAGCTGGTTTAGACCCACAGAAGGTGTTAGCAACCTTATCTAGCGGTGGTGCTGACAACTGGAGCATGGAAAATTACGTGCCTCGCATCTTGAAGGATGACTATACCCCAGGATTCTTTGCCCGCCATTTCTTGAAGGACTTGAGAATTGCGTTGAGTGAGGCGGACGCCATGGGTCTGGACTTAGTCGCAACGGCTCAGGCCAAACGACTTTATGAAGTCATGGTCGACGTTAAGGGCCTGGGAGACCAAGGGACTCAGGGATTAATTAATATTTATTAACCATATATTCAAATCCGGTTGTCGCTGATAACATGCGGTCGTGGGACCGAGGCTAGCCTGAGGAGCGGTCTAGCCTCTCGCCCGGAACACTTGCCAAGAACGCAATTGTTCCGGACCGTCCGTGGCCTAAGACCGGAAAATCACCGGTCAAAGGTCACCTTCACGACCGATGCTATCAGCGACAACCTCCGATGGCTTCGATATTAACATCGATTTAGCGGAGGTGGAAAATCTTACGTTAGAACGACTGATTTGGAAAGTCTTATTGCTGTTATTAAAATGTTGACAGCAATATTTTCAGATTTTAATAATAAAAACAACTGCGTAGCTACCGCTGACATTCATTGTCAGGAGTAGCTACGCAGTTTTGATGTAATTAAGGTTTAAAGTGGACTATTTCAAATCAACGAGCGCTTTTTGTGCGGCCACGTTAATGATGTTCCAAGGCCGGTCAAAGCCAGGCTGGAAGAAGAAGTCAGCGTAGGCGAGGTCCGCCACGGTCATGTTCGCTTGAATGGCGACGGAAATGGCGTTAATGTTTGCCGTTACGTCAGCTTTTGACATGATTTGTGCGCCAAGGACCCGACCGTCTTCTGGGTCAAAGGTCAACTTGAACCAAACCTTGGTATTACCGTCCGATTCGGGAACGAACTTTGGCCGAATGGTGTCGGTCACTAGGACTGACGCGCTCTTGACGCCTAGCTTATCACTCGTTCCTTCCTTAATCCCGGTTGAGGCAAAGTGATAGTCGAAAACGGAGAGGGCCGATGAACCTGAAACGGGTACCATTGGAAAATCGCCGCCTAATAAGTTTTGTGCGGCAATCCGACCTTGGCGACGTGCAACCGTCGCTAAGGCAATCCGGTTGTCCTTACCAGTTGGTGCGAATGGCACTAAGGTTGCATCCCCAACGGCGTAAATGTCTGGTTCGCTAGTTTGCAGGTGGTCGTTGATCTTGATCAGGCCGTGGTCGTCTAAATCAACAACGCCCTTTAAGAAGCCGGTAGCTGGCCGAATTCCGGCCGCTGAAACAACCAAGTCTGCTGGGTATTCGCCTTGGTCAGTTACGACTTTGGTGACGTGACCATCCTGACCTTCAAACGACTTGATACCTTGACCAACGGCGGGGTAAATACCGTGTGCCGTCATGGTTTTCGTCAAAATGTCAGTAAATTCTTGGTCCAAATAGAGGCTGAGCAAGCGTGGTAAGAGGTCGATGACCGTGACGTGCATGCCGGCTTTCGCAAAGACTTCGGCCGCTTCGATACCAATGTAACCGGAGCCGATGACAACCACGTTTTTAACGGATGGATCAACCGTCTTGGCTTTCAACTTCATCGCCCAATCACGTCCCCGCATGGCGTAGACGTTTTGAAGGTCGTGTCCGGGAACGGGCAGGTCAAATGGGACGGCACCGACACTTAAGACTAACTTGTCATAGCTTTCGTCACGTTCCTGACCGCTAGCGTGATCAATGACGTGCACCGTATGTTGATCAGGTTGAACTTTAGCAATTTCCGAGTTGAGGAAAACGTGAACGCCCTGAGCCTGCATACCTTCAGGGGTGGCGTAGCTCACCTTGTTAACGTCTTTGACGACGCCTTCAAGGTAGAGCTGCATCCCGCAGGATAGGAAGGACAGAAAATCGCCCTTTTCGTACCACTGAATCTCTGTATCCGGCTGAGCGGCCAAAATACCACGAACTGTTTCATAACCACCATGTGAAGAACCAACGACAATAACTTTCATTATGACGACCTCCAATTTTAGTTTAGAACTATTCTAAATTGAATATAACACTACCTCGGTGGACTAGCAAACAAAACGGTTACATAATTAATTACGGGGGCATCTATTTATTGATTCTGATTAGTGAAAGTTAACGGTTAAAAAGTCTAAAATTACTATTAACATCGTTACGATAACTATTCCTAAATGATCCGCTCCGTCTGGTAGAGCTGGTGTGCTATGGGGGACGGCCCCAGCCAGAGGACGGTCTGGGCCCTCACTTCAAAGCCGATAACCCACGTCTTTGAAGTGCCCCGCAAGATTGGCGTAAAATTCACCCGCCAATCTTGCCGACACAGCACGCCAACTCTACCAGACTGCGCTCAAAACAGTCTTACTATTGCTATTACCATCAAATAACCGGACTGGTTTACAAGTAGTTAATTCTCAAACTCAACTTTCAACCTTTATCTGAAAAAAATCTCCTTAAGCCGTAGTGATTAGCTTAAGGAGATTTTTAGGTTGTCGTGTCAAAATTATTCGATCGTATCGAAGAAGCTAAGAAGTTGTTCCTTCGTAAGTTGGGCTTTCTCTTCGTCACGAACGTCGTACTTGATTTGGCCCTGATCTAAGACGATGAGGCGGTTGCCGTACTTTAAAGCGTCGTCTAAGTGGTGGGTGATCATCAAGCAAGTCAATTTTTCCTGAGTGACCCGCTGATTAGTTTGCACCATCAGCTGTTCGCTGGTTTTAGGGTCGAGGGCGGCCGTGTGTTCATCGAGCAGTAATAAGTCGGGCCGTTGTTCCGTCGCCATTAAGAAACTCAAGGCTTGGCGTTGGCCACCGGAAAGATTTTCCGTGGCGGTATTGAGTCGGTCGGATAAACCGTTACTATCCATGGAAGCCGTCAGTTCCTTGAATTGGGCCATGTGCTGCTTCAGCCGGCGTAAGCGCAACGTGCGGCGTTTGCCACGTTGGTTGGCTAACAAGAGGTTTTCAGCGACCGTCATTCGTGGGGCGGTTCCCATCTTGGGGTCTTGGAAGACCCGGGCTAAGAAGGCCGTCCGTTTTTCAACGGAAAGGTGGGTAATGTCACGGCCGCGTAACTTGATTTGGCCGTCGGTGACGGGGAGTTCACCACTGATCGTAT
Source organism: Lactiplantibacillus xiangfangensis (assembly GCF_001438845.1). Taxonomy (GTDB): domain Bacteria; phylum Bacillota; class Bacilli; order Lactobacillales; family Lactobacillaceae; genus Lactiplantibacillus; species Lactiplantibacillus xiangfangensis. The sequence continues at coordinate 206,425 of NZ_JQCL01000103.1, read as the reverse complement.
TGAAGAGAGTCGACTTACCCGCACCGTTGGAGCCAAGAACGGTAATGAAGTCGCCGTCGTAAATATTCAAGTTGAGGTGCTTTAAAATCATGACTTCGTTAGGGGTGCCGGCGTTGACCTTCGTAACGATGTCGTTTAACGCAAGTAAGGGTTGATTAGTTTTCGTCATAACGGGCAACTCCTCTCTTCAAAACGTGGTTTAGGTGTAGGGCTTTACTGAATTGTGGCAACATCAAGCAAATGGCCAAAATCAAGGCGGATAACAGGTTCATGTCGTTGGTATTGAATCCAAGTTGAAGGACGAGTAACCGGACGAATTGATAGAGAATACTCCCTAAGGTTACGGCAATTAAACGTTGGTTTAACGTCAATTCACCAAAGACGACTTCGCCAATGATAATTGAAGCTAACGCGATGACGATGATCCCAATCCCCATGCTGACATCAGCGTAACCATTGTTTTGAGCAATTAAAGCACCGCCTAAACCAATGATTCCGTTAGAAACCATTAGTCCCATGATGGTCATGTTGTCGGTGTTGATTCCGATTGAGCGGGCCATCTCACGGTTGTCGCCAGTGACAATGAAGGCTTGGCCTAGGTTCGTTTGTAAAAAGACCATCAGTAAAATTGTAATGACGGAAATCACGACTAACCCAACGAAGACACTGTCGAAATATTTTGGTAACGTTGCGAGAAAGTGGTTGGAAAATAGCGTCGTTTTTCCTAATAGTGAAACGTTCGAACTGCCGCCCATGATCCGTAAGTTAATGGAGAGACAAGCGGTCATGACTAGGATTCCGGCTAACAGGATGGGAACCTTACCCTTGGTGTATAGCAAGCCGGTAACGAGTCCGGTGACGGCGCCGGCCACAAAGGCGAGGAGCGAAGCGGTAAGTGGCCCCATGCCGTGACTGATTGCCATGACGGCGGTAGCGGCACCTAGTGGGAACGTGCCTTCAACGGTCATATCAGGGAAATCTAAGATTCGGAAAGTTAAGAATAATGCGACGCCTAAGGTAGCCCATAAGAGGCCCTGGCCGATACTAGATACGATCATACTCATTTGTAAATAACCCCTTTCGTTTTGGCTTCCTTCAGCACGCTGGCTGGGAATTTGATGCCTAATTTCTTGGCAGCGGATAAATTTAACGTCATTTTACCTTTAGAAATAATCTTAATGGCATAGTTGTTAGGGGACTTCCCCTTTAAAACTTGGGCAGCCATTTCGCCTGAGAGTTTCCCTAATTGGTACTGGTCAACGGAGAGGGTGGCTAGACCACCAGCCTTGACCATGGTATCAACTGCTGGAATGACGGGAACGTTTGCTTTGTTTGTGACGGAGACTAAGGTCTTCATCGCACTGGCGACCCCGTTATCTTGTGGCGCGTAAACGGCGTCTACTTGGGAAGCCATCGTTTCGGCAACTTGTTGCATATCGTTGGTGTTAGCGATGGTGTAGAGCTTGTACTTCACACCAGCTTGTTTACAGATCCGGGCAAACTTCTTCGCGTTGTATTCGCCACCATGATCGGAAGTCGTGTAGATAATTCCAATGGTTTTAGCCTTTGGGACTAATTGCTTGAGTAAATCTAGGTGGGACTTTAATGGTGATTCACCCGAAGTCCCCGTAATGTTGGCACCGGGATGTTGGTCACTTTTGATTAAGCCACTCCCGGATGGATCGGTAATACCGGCAAGGATAACTGGTGTTTCCTTGTTAGCCGCGGTTGCTAGAGCTTGGGCTGCTGGTGTGGCAATCCCAATCGTTTCCGCAGCGTTTTCGTTGGTGAACTTTTGACTCATCGTCTTTAAGTTGCTTTGGTCACCTTGAGCATTTTGATAGTCAATCTTAACGGTCTTGCCCGGGACGTAGCCGTATTCCTTTAAGCCGGCGATCACGCCGCGATGAATCGCGTCAAGTGCGGGGTGGGTCTGGAGTTGTAAGATGCCGACCGTTGGAATCTTACCGGCTGTATCTTGAGCACTAGTCGTTTTTTTATTGCCGGTCGCGAAGAACGCGACGCCTAGAAAAACGATTAGGGCACTAATAAATGCAATCATACGTTTCAATATTGTCACCTCAAAATAATTTAGAATGAAGAACTGATTCGGGCAAAGTCGTCAAAAAAAGGGCAAACCAGTAAGCCTGGTTTGCCCTTTAGGGAACCGAAGCCTGCTGTGTCTAAAACCCATGCAGACTCCTTTGGATATCAAAGTTAAGCCGGCACAGATACAAACTGTTTGCCAGATTGTATCCGTGCAACGGAATTACAATCTGAACGGCCGGCTTTGCCATGAACTGTTCAAGTTGAGCACTAACTTTGTCATCCTTGGTTCCTCGCTTTCGTTTATTAATTGAGTTTAGTATAGGCAAAGGAAAAAAGCGTGTCAAGGCTTTTTCTGAAATTGTTCACAGAATCATTAGAAATCAGTCGGAATTTTAAGGGGTTAATCCCTGATGTAGCCAGCAAAATTGGCTAATAAGATAAATTTGAAAATAATTAAAAAATAATGTGAACAGCCGATGCTAACAGAATAATTAAGATTGATAATGAAAAACATTCTCTTGTTGAACCTACCAGTCCGGTTGGCGCTGATAACATGCAGTCGTGGGACCGGATTAAGCCTGAGGAGCGGTCTCAATCCTCGCCCGGGACAGTTGCAAAAGTCGCAATTGTCCCGGACCGTCCGTGGTGTAAAATCGGCAGAAAAACTGCCGATTCAACGCCACCTTCACGACTGATGTTATCAGCGCCAGCCTTCGATGATTCAATGAATTTTTGAATCAATAATAGGAAAGCTAATTTGAGCGAAGGCGGGGAGTGTTGGCGTGCTGTGTCGGCAAGATTGGCGGACGCTCTTTGCGCCAATCTTGCGGGGCAATTCAAAGACGTGGGCTGTCGGCTTTGAATTGAGGTCCCAGACCGAACTATGGCTGGGGGCCATCCCCCATAGCACCCAGTGCTCCCCGACGGAGTGGATAACCTACAGTGATTTTAGGCCTTTTACTTTTTAGAAAGTATTTAGTCATAATTAGTTAACTTTCGGACTAAATAGGCGGATGAAGAAAAGTTTGAAGCAGAAAGTTGACAGGCACTCATCCAGGTGTTAGATTAACTTTAAATTAAAAAACATTAAGACGTTGAAGAGAAGAGTAACGGTGCGAACGATTTTCAGAGAGCTTCAGTTTGGTGAGAGAAGTAATCGTTGGTACGGTGAAGATGAGCTTGGAGTCATGACCCGGGTCGTAAGGCTACGGGTGCGGTGGCAACCGATATATTGCGGAGTATCCAGTGGGTACTTGTCGAGGTTGTCATTGTGAGATGACGATGAATAACGGTGGTAACGCGAAAGCTTTCGTCCGTTAGTTTCAGTATATGAAGCTAATGGACGAAAGCTTTTTTGCGTTCTAAAGAAGAGAGGAAGATCAACATGGCAGTCACAGCAGTAAATGGATTATTAAAGGCGCAGGGACAATGGGATAACGCAGCGGTCAAGGAACCGCTACAAGTTTTAATCTTGAACTTGATGCCCAATAAGCAGGATACGGAGCGGCAATTTTTACAACGGCTTGCGGCGGTAGAACAAGACGTGGCCGTGACGTTCATGTATCCAGTCAGCCATCACTTTAAGAGCTTGCCTAAAGCCGTTGTGGCTGCCAACTACGTCTCGTTAAATCAAGTCATTGACCGGCATTTTGATGGCCTGATCGTCACTGGGGCGCCGGTTGAACAGTTGGACTTTGAGGCAGTGGATTATTGGGATGAGTTCCTAGCAATCATTAGTTGGGCGCAGCGGCACGTTACCCAGACGTTATTTGAATGTTGGGCCGCCCAGGCGGGATTGTACGCAGCGTTTAACGTCCAAAAACAAGAAGTGTCGGAAAAGATTTTTGGCATTTACACCGCGACCGCCGTTGACGAAGACTCACGGCTGACGCGGGGATTAAGTACGGATGGAGCCCTGAAGATGCCCCAGTCTCGGCACACACAACTCATTTTGCCAGAAGATTTACCAGCTGATTTGCACGTGGTGGCGACCAACAATCAAGTGGGACCATTAGTGTTAAACGCTCCCCGTCAACGGGCCGTTTACGTGACCGGCCACCCGGAATATGAAGCAACAACGCTAGCAAATGAATATTTTCGGGACCGCCGCAAGCACCTGCCCATTAACTTACCACAACATTATTTTAAAGAATCGACTTTAAGCACGGTTGATTACAGTTGGCCAGATGCAAGTCGGCAACTGTACCAAAACTGGTTGGCTACGTTGGATCTAGCAAAAGTGGGACTAGTCTAATGGTTGACTTGAAACTAACAGTGGCAAACGCACGAATTATAGGAGGGTGATCAAATGGTAACGACAATCAAAGTGGGCATGTTAGGATTAGGCACCGTCGGCAGTGGGGTGGTGGAACGGTTACGCGAAGCGGCAACTAAAATTGAACAGATGCAGGGAGTGCGTTTTCAACTAGCAGCGGTTGCCGTCCACCATTTGAATGCGCCCCGTAGAGTAGTTTTGCCAGTTGGGACGCGGCTGACCAATTCGATTGATGCGGTTGTGACGGACCCGGAGATCCAACTGGTCGTCGAAGTGATGGGCACGGTAGCAACGGCCAAGGCCGCCATCATAACGGCGTTACAGCATGGCAAGTCGGTCGTAACGGCTAATAAGGATTTGATTGCCACTGCTGGGGATCAGTTGGTAGCCTTAGCCCAACAACGGTGCTGTGATTTATTCTACGAGGCGAGTGTCGCCGGTGGGATTCCAATCTTACGGACGCTAACCGACAGTTATGCGACTGATACGGTTCAATCCGTTACTGGGATTATCAACGGAACGGCTAATTATATCTTGAGTGCGATGACGCAAACCGGGCAATCGTACGCCGAAGCTCTAGCAACAGCGCAACGTTTAGGTTACGCGGAAGCAGACCCCAGTCACGATGTACAGGGGATTGATGCCGCCTACAAACTGATTATTTTGAGCCGGTTTGCATTTGGTCAAGGTCTAACGGTTAAGCAAGTACAGCCAGTCGGGATTACTAGCGTGACGGCGGCGCAGTGTCGCCAAGCAGCCGTCAATGGCTGGCAGATTAAATTGTTGGCACAGGCGCGGCAACACGGTCAGCGCTTATATTGTCGGGTGGCGCCGGTTGCGGTGGGGCAAGACCAAGCCTTAAGCCAAGTCGGCGGGGTTCAAAATGGCATCATGATTGCGAGTCAAGCTATTGGTGACAGCTTATACACGGGTCCCGGTGCTGGGAGTAGCGCCACGGCAAATAGTGTCTTAAATGATATGGTCGTGGCTGGTCAGCGTATCCGGACGGGCATTCGGGGCGCTGCGTTTAATCGTAATCATCACCAATTGACGGTCACTCATTTTAACCAGCTGGCCCAATCGTACCTCATCTTTAGCGATTTACCGACGGCAATTTTGACACGGTATGCCAGTGAGGAACGGTTTACGTTGAAGGTGCTTGGTAATCAAAGCTATCAAACGGGTACCCTGTGGCCAGAACAACTCGCCAATTTAGAGGCAGAAGCTCACGTCACAGCGATTCCCATCGCGGAATCTGCGGTTTGGCCGAAGCGGGTGGCAGCGTTACCAGTCCAAGCGGGGATTGCCATTTGAAAAAGAACGCGCTCGTACAGTATACTGTATGGGAGCGTCTTTTTTTACGGGCGTTAAACCCTGCCGTGCTTTAAGGTGGTGGGGATGTCCGGGTTATCCGGAGAAACGGGTGCGCCGGTTGTTCCGCGCGCATAATTGGAGTGAAATTAATGAAGATTGCGGTAGTAACGGATAGTTCCGCGAATTTATCCCCACAAGCGGCCGCCGATTATAAGATAACCGTGGTAAATGATCCCATTATGTTTGGCAATCACGTTTATCACGAGAATAGTGACATTACCACTGATCAATTTTACCGGTTATTAAAAGTTGAGAAAGATATTCCAACGATTTCCCAAATTTCAATGGCGGAAATGCAAGTCGTCTTTGATCAGCTGAAAGCGGCTGGCTATGATCAGGTGTTAGTCGTTGGGTTAAGTAGTGGGATTAGTGGCTGGGTCAATAACTTAAAGGCCTACGCCCCTTCAGTCAAAGACTTGGACGTTCAAGTCTTTGATTCGCGGACAGCGTGTGCTGGGACTGCTAACATGGTTAAACTTGCGGCTGCAATGGCGTTGGCTGGTTATGATATGGATGAGATTATGGCACAGCTGACGCATTTACGGGCGGCCACGACCACGGTGTTAATCGTCAATAGTATGCGCCACTTAGTTAAAAACGGCCGGATCTATAATAATAGTAGTTTGGCCGGAACGATGGTTTTACGAAATAAGCCGATTATTAGTTTTAATGAGCACGGTAAGATCCAGGTCCTAGGTAAAGAGCGGACGTTAAAGAATGCCCAACAGGCCGTTCAGGAACAGTTTGGCCGCTTTGTTATCACGAGTCAGTTGCCGGTACGGTTGGACGTTATTAGCGCAAATGATGAGCAGATTGCTGAGGACTGGGCGAGCGAACTCCGCTACCAGTTCCCAGCTGTCCGGGTCAAGACGGGTGAAATCGGCCCGTTGATGGGGGTCTTAACGGGCGACCATGCGCTTGGCATGATCTGGTCGTTGGACTGGAAACCATTATTGACGACGTTAAACGGTCAACAAGCTCACTAACTTAATAAAATTAAGCTAGTAGCCTGACTTGTAAGACTAAACGGTCTATCGGCATTAAGAAATAACGGGCAACTGTTTTTTTCAGCAAAGTGGGTTGACTTATTTAGTTAATGATATTATGGTTAGAACATTAAAAGTTGATGAGCAAAGTCGAAGCATTTGTAGTAGTCGTCAGGTTGACGTGTTCAGAAAGCACCGATTGATGAGAAGGTGTCACGTCAAGTTGATAAAAGGACAAGTGTAGGCGCGAATTTTTCGAGATTCGCTGGGGGCACCCATTATTGTGCACACGTTTAGTTGTTTTGAACGTGCTGAGAAATAGTGCGCGAGCATTATTTGAATAAAGGTGGTAACCCGTGAAAACGTCCTTTGGATCATTGCATCCAAAGGGCGTTTTTTGTCGACTTTTAAACCACACATAGCAGTTTTAACATGGATTTTCAGCATTAGTTTCAAGATTTAACACATAGTATAAAAAATTCATAGGATTAATTGAAAGGGTGGCTTTTAATATGAAATATGGTGTAATTGGTGCGGGTGCCATGGGATATCGGTACGGTGTTATGTTACAAGAAAATGCAGGCATTGAAGTGGACTTCATCGAGACGTGGCAACCAAACGTTGAAAAGGTCCGGCAACAAGGTGGTGTCATGGTGGCCCGTGACCATGAAAATCAGCACATGGTGCCCATTAATATTTATTACCCTGAAGAATATCACGGGCATCCGGATGTCTGGATTGTGTTTAAAAAGCAGATGCAGTTAGCAGACGAACTAAAACGGGATGCACCATTGTTCCACGATGATCAGTACGTTTTTGCGGCGATGAACGGGATGGGACATTTTGAAAAGCTCAACGATTACTTTCCACAAGACCATATTATTGGCGGGACGGCGATGATTGCTACAGTGCTAAATGGTCCCGGTTCAGTTGATTTCATGGGCCCCGTGGGTAGTGAAACGATGCATATGAGCAACTACGCTGGGGAAATGAACGCAACAACTAAGCAAGTCATGGCAGATTTTCAAGCAGCAGGATTAGGGCCAGTTTGGTCGGATAATTTTATGGGGATGTGTCTGTCTAAGGTAGTTTTCAACGCTGTGACAAATAGTCTCTGCACGATGTTTGAAATTCAAATGGGCCAGTTTATCGCTTATCCGGGCGTTAAGGATATGGCGACCCAGATGTTTAATGAAGCTTACGATGCCTGTGAACGGGCCGGCATTAAGTTAATTGAGACCCGCCAAGAAGAAATCGACTCGGTGGAAACGGTCAGCCGCGCTTATAAGTATCATTATCCATCAATGTATCAAGACTTTTCAAAGGGCCGGCCAACCGAAGTCGATTACATTAATGGGTACATCGCCAAAATCGGTCGTGAACATGATTACGTTTGCCGGGTTCATGAGTTCGTGACCCATGAAGTCCATCTGGCTGAAACGGTTCGTCAATTTAAGCAGGCGGCTGAGCCCGTGACAACTAAATAAGTCGTTCTTGAAAAAAGTTCTGAAAATTTTCAGAACTTTTTTCAGTATAATCAAGACTTAATTTAATGGGAATGGAAACGCTTAGTGAATAATTGGTCTATACATAAATGCGAGAATCCGGCTTTCACCAAATGACGTGTTGTGATAGGATTTACAACGTGTTATAGAAGATGACGAGGAGAAATTGGTATGAAGACATATTTTCAAAGAGTCGGGCAATCACTAATGTTGCCGATTGCCACGTTACCAGCGGCAGCGATTTTAGTGGGGCTCGGTAACTACTTACCGAAGGCGTGGATCTTATCACGTTTCATGATTTCAGGCGGTAATGTAATTTTAAATAACTTAGCGCTACTGTTTGCGGTTGGGTTAGCCGTTGGGATGACGACGAATAAGGATGGCTCAGCTGCAATTGCGGGTCTGGTTGCGTACTTGGTCCCAACGACCATGTTAGCACCAGCCGGGTTAGCAACGTTACTCAACATTAAAGCGAGTCACGTTAAGACCGCGTTTCAATATATTAACGGTAACGTCCTAGTTGGGATCTGTGCCGGGTTAATTGCCGCGGCCTTGTATAATAAATTTCATGAAGTTAAGCTCCCCATGGCCATCTCGTTTTTTAGTGGAAAACGATTAGTGCCAATCATGGCGGCTTTTGTCATGTTATTTTTTACTGCGGGAATGTACTTCGTTTGGCCATTTTTCTATGATGGCATGGTTGCCTTTGCAACGAGCATCTCAAAACTTGGTTTTGTTGGTGCGGGACTCTACGGGTTCTTTAACCGGTTATTGATTCCAACTGGGTTACACCACGCGTTAAACTCCGTATTTTGGTTTAACGTGGCTGGAATCAACGATATTGGTAATTTCTGGGCTAGCCACGGGGTTAAGGGCGTGACCGGGATGTATGAAGCCGGGTTCTTCCCAGTGATGATGTTTGGGTTACCAGCTGGGGCGTACGCGATTTATCGAAACGCACGGCCCGAACGCAAAAAAGAAGTGGGCTCACTGATGTTGGCCGGCGCGTTTGCATCGTTCTTTACCGGTGTGACCGAACCGTTGGAATTTTCATTCATGTTTGTTGCTTGGCCATTATATTTGGTTCACGCGGTATTAATGGGTGTTTCAGCCGGCTTTGCGGCCCTGATGCACTGGACCGCTAGTTTTTCATTCAGTGGTGGGCTTGTCGATTATTTGTTAAGTTTCCGGATGCCACTGGCGAACCAACCATACATGTTGATCGTACAAGGACTAGTAATGGCGGTCATTTACTACTTCGGCTTTGACTTTGCCATTAAGCGGTTTAACTTGAAGACGCCGGGGCGTGAAGACGTCGTTGCGACCGCTGATGAAACGGTGGCAGTGGATGAAACTGACGATAAGTATCAACGCCAAGCCAAGAAAATCTACGCAGCGATTGGTGGTCAGGATAACATCGACGTCATCAACCACTGTACGACTCGGTTGCGATTACAATTAAAGGATACGGCTAAGGTCGATCAAAATGCAGTAAAAGCAGCGGGAGTCCCCGGATTAAACGTATTGGATACACATAACATTCATATCGTAATTGGAACGGAAGTACAATTTGTTGCGGAAGCCTTACAACAACTATTCACGGGTCAATTAAGTGCGACTCCGACGGCTGAAACGGTCGCACCAACTAAGGCGGAAACAACGGAAGCGCCAAGTGTTCCCGTAACGACCGTCATGCACGCACCCGCAACGGGTCAGTTGATGCCAATTAGCGCGGTAGACGACTCGACGTTTGCTCAGAAACTACTGGGTGATGGCTACGCGGTTGAACCAACGGATGCGGAAGTGGTATCACCGGTTAGTGGTGAAGTCACCAGTATTTTTCCAACGAAGCATGCGGTCGGTTTGAAGACGGCATCTGGGTTAGAAATCTTGTTGCATATGGGCATCAACACGGTGGAAATGAACGGGACACCGTTTGAATTACACGTTGAACAAGGTGATCAGATTGCAGCGGGTTCAGCCGTAGCGACGGTTGATTTAGCAGCGATTAAAGCCGCTGGGAAAAAGACAACGATGATGGTCGTTATAACTAATATGGACCACGTGACGAACTTATCCCTCAATGGGGATCAAACAGTCACCGCTGGCGATATGGTTGGCGCGGCAGAATAGGAAGTCCGGTTGCCACTGATGACATGCGGTCGTGGGACCGGGGTTAGCCTGAGGAGCGGTCTAACCCCTCGCCCGGAACAATTGCGTTTTTTTGCAATTGTTCCGGACCGTCCGTGGTGTAAGGCCAAAGAATCATTGGCCAAACGCCACCTTCACGACCGATGCCATCAGTGGCAACCTCCGATTAGTCGACAATAATAAGTGTACAAATAAGAAAACTGGTAACCGCCGTTAAAAGGGGTTACCAGTTTTGTTGTTCATGGTTAAGAACTAAAGCGTTAAAGAAACCGTTTTCTACTATTATATAGGTATCTTAATGATAGTTGCTGATTTCAATCAGGTTATTGTCTGGGTCGCGAACGTATAGTGAGGTCAAGTGACCGTGTGCCCCGGTTCGTTCGACGGGACCTTCCACAATGTCAACGAAGTAGCTCTTTAAGTGGTGTTCGATGGCGTCAATGGGGTCCTTTGCGATGAAGCACAGGTCCGCACTACCGGGAGTCGGTTTTGCGGCTAGCGGTTCGTGAGGCTCTGAAATGACTTGAAAATTAATTTTTTGTTTACCAACTAAAACGGCTTTACGGTCACCGTCAAAAGTCAGAATTGGTAGGTCGAACACTTCATGGTAAAAGCGTAGTGACCGCGCAATATCAGTAACCGTTAGTGTAATGTGATCAATGTCGCGAATATTCAAAAGCTCAAATCCCTTCAAAATAATTTCGTTTATCAGTATACCACGCGGCGGCGGTTATTTTGACAAGTGCGGGCTTTCATAGTAATCTAATAATTACTAAAGAAGGAGGGCTATTCGTGATAACAATTCGACCAGCCGATCAAGACGACGCGGGCCAGATAGCACCGCTAATTAATATGATTTTTGATGAAATGCAACTTGAGGAACTAGACGACATACCTGAACCTGACTTAGAGCAGGCCATTACTGCCGCTTACCGGACACCTGATTATTTGTCTGGAAAAGCGACGACGGTGGTGGCCGAGGCCGATGGTCAAGTAGTCGGGGTCGCGTTTGGCTACCCCGACAAAAATGAGGACGCAGTGGACGACGTCTTAGCACGAGTCACTGCGGACAATGATGCGTTTGGTTCAGCATTTGAAGCTGAAGCAGAAAGTTATGAGCACGAATGGTACTTGGATTCGATTGCGGTTGACCCGGATTACCAGGGTCACGGAATTGGCGGTAAGTTATTAGCCGCCTTGCCAAAATATGCACGAGCCGATGGCATGAAACGCATCGGTTTGAATGTTGACATGGCTAACTTAGGGGCGAAGAAGCTCTATGACCGCTACCATTATGAAACCGTGGGGATTAAACCCATTGGTGATCGGATGTATTTCCACATGCAATATGAACTAGACAAGGACTTAGTGATGGCGTAAGCCCACTAACTTTGTGAATGCAGGCCTCGTTTATAACGGGGTCTGTTTTATCACGTGAAGAAATGAAAGTGTAGGTTGAAAACACAATGGCTTTACTAGAAGTAACCGACTTATCCCAAAGCTTTGCGGATCGGAAACTGTATGATGATGCTAACTTTACGTTAGAAAAGGCTGACCACATGGGAATTGTGGGGCAAAACGGGGCCGGCAAGAGTACGCTAATCAAGATTTTAACGGGTCAAATTTTACCTTTGACCGGTCAAATCAAGTGGCAGCGTAATATTCGGACGGGGTATTTAGACCAATACGCTGATATTCCAGCTGGAATGACGTTGTACGCCTTTCTGAAAACCGCGTTTAAGCGCCTGTATGAATTAGATGATAAGATGCAACAACATTATGCCGACTATGCGGAAAACATGGACGACAAGCTGCTGGAAAAGGCTGGCCGGATTCAAGAAATTCTCGAAGCTAATAATTTTTATGATATTGAAACTGAAATGGAACGGGTCATTACGGGGCTAGGCTTAGATGCCATCGGCCGGGACCACGTTATCAGTGAAATGTCAGGTGGACAACGTTCCAAGATTATTTTGGCCAAATTGCTGCTGGAAAATCCGGACGTGATTATCTTGGATGAACCGACGAACTACCTTGATACGTCACATATTGAATGGCTGGAAGACTATTTGAACGGCTTCGAAGGGGCTGTCATGGTCATCTCCCATGATTATGACTTCTTGCAAAACGTCACCAACTGTATTTGTGACGTCGCCTTTGGAAAGATTATTAAGTATCGTGGTGATTTCAAATCAGCGATGCGTCAAAAAGAAGCGCGTAAGGAAGCCCAACTCAAGGCTTTTGAAAAGCAGCAAGTGGTTATCGATAAAGCTGAAAAGTTTATTCGGAAGAACAAGGCCGGTTCAAAGTCGACGATGGCAAAATCGCGTGAAAAGATGCTATCGCATTTGGATCGGGTCGATCCACCGTCAGAAAATGCGCACGCCTCGTTCAATTTCCCATATTTGGATACTGGTTCGCAAAACGCGTTAAGTGTGACGAAACTGTCCGTTGGCTATGGTAAGCCGTTACTAGAACCCGTGACGTTTACGATGACTAACGGCGAAAAGCTTGCCTTTAAGGGATTTAACGGGGTTGGGAAGTCAACCTTGATTAAGTCGATTTTAGGTGTGATTCCAGCTATTAGTGGGAAGTCAAACTTCTCACCTTCGGCTAAAATCAACTACTTTACGCAAGATTTGGAATGGGATAATCCCCAGTTAACCCCGTTACAGACGATTCAAGATAAGTACCCGACGATGTTACCGAAGACGATTCGGACTAAGTTGGCGAAGTGTGGGATCAACGCCGCCAACGCAATGAAGCCGATGCACTTATTAAGTGGTGGGGAACAGACGAAGGTTAAGTTAGCCTTATTGGAACTGATTCCAAGTAACTTTTTAATTATGGATGAACCGACTAACCATTTGGATGACGAAACAAAGGAAGGCTTGAAGCGGGCGTTACAAGCTTTCAATGGTAATCTGATTTTGGTTAGCCATGAGAGCAGCTTTGTGGATGGCTGGGTCGATAAAGAATTAAACGTTGAAAAGTTGAGCTTAAAGGCTCAACCTAAATAGTGTATTCAAAGGCAACTGCGGCGTGCGAAAGCTGGTAGTTGCCTTTTTTCAGTCTTTAGGGGTTTACTCAAAAATAACTTCAACTTTACATTAAATTGATAACCAGTTTTAACAAAAGTTGTCACAATAAGGGCAGTTCTTAAAACCAAGTTGAAGGAGTGTTCGTCACATGGTACACGGCTTTTTCTATGGGGTGATTCTAGTTGCGTTTGCATTAGGATTAGTTGGGCAATGGTATTACCGGGCCTACCGGGATTTGTTGCTGATGGTGCACAGTGCTGAGGTTCTATTTATTGGAATCGTTGGTTGGTACAGCTTCGGACCGTTAGTACTTGGACCGCTGTTCGCATTGTGGTTATCAGGACTGGGCGTAATTTTTATCATGAATCGATTTGCTTGATAAGTCGCGCAAATGGGAGTGTTTGAGATGAAAACCAGCTTCATTAGTTTGACTGCCGGAATGATTTTAGGCGCAATTCTATTTTTGATTAGTATTTGTATGGCTAGTTTTTTAACGATTCAACCGCTTATCTTGAATTTAATCGGGGTCGCTTTAATGTTGGGCTGTGGCACAACCCTTGAAATGTTCAAGACGAGACACCAATTAACGACCCAGACGGCAATTATGAATTTATTGAAACGGTAACTATCAATTGATGGTTGCGTAAAAGAAAAAGGTCTACTCGGAAATTTTAGTTTCTGAGTAGACCTTTTATTTTGGAAACCGTGATGTGGTAATGTTACGCACGGCTATTCCTTGATTTGGCTGGTATCGTGATCGACTGGCAACGTTAAGCCACGGTTTGCAACACTCGTAGAAAAGACAATCTGGGTGCTGGTCTTGCCAAAGGACTGCAAGTGGTTAACGAACTCATCCAACGCCTGGGTGGATTCAAAAACGACTTTTAAGATTTGTGAGTACTCGCCAGTCACACAATCACATTCCAAGATGTTGGGGATACTGGCAACGAACGGGTAAAAACGCTCTTTTTCTGTCGGTTCCAACTGAAGCTGGATGTAAGCCTTGATGTGATAATTTAGTTTTTCGTAGTTTAGGTTTGCCTGGTAGTCACGGATAATCCCGCTCTTTTTTAACCGCGTAATCCGGGCTGAAATTGCTGGTGAGGAGATAAAGCACTGGTCAGCCAGCGCCTTTAGCGAAATACGGGCATCCGCCTGCAAGGCGTTCAGAATTTTCAAATCGGTTTTATCCATGCTAAAAAACGCCTCCTAAGTGATTATTAGTATCATAGCATACTTTCACATTGTTTTTTAATTTTATAGCTGAGTTTGGCAAGAAAGGATAGCAACCTTACTGTTCTGGTGTTTCCAGAGTATAGTAATGGTATGGTAAAATTTAAGAATAGTGGGGTGATTGATATGCAAACAGCGCGAATTTCAGCTGCAGTCGCTAATGTTTGGCGGCAACCTAGGGTCTCGTCCATTGATCGACTGGCCTTAGACAATGACGGCCTGTCTTCGTGGTTAACCCGGTTAAGCGATGCGGATACCGTGGCGTTAGAGCAAAATAATCGGTTGGTGACCCAGGCACTATTTAACGACCCGTTTGTTATTGACCGCGTTGTCGATGGCTGGGCGTACGGTTACGTTGCAACCCAAGTCGATGCACGGCATCCGCAGGGGTATCCTGGTTGGGTTTGGGCGGCACAGCTCTCACTGGTGCCGTTGCCTTTGCGGACTGGGACCACGGTGACGGTTAAACGCGGTTTTACGCCGTTACTACGTCCGGATGGCAGTACGTTGCGGCTGTTAACGTTAGGAACGGAATTACCCGTAGTGGATAGTCAGGACCATCGCTATGACTTGGTTCAAACACCACTCGGAATCGGAAAAGTGGCCAAACGTGCCACCCAGTTTGCTTTCGCTGATCAGCATTTGACGGCGGGCGCAAAGATGGTGCGGTTAGGCAGGGACTTTTTAGATTTGCGGTATCTGTGGGGCGGCATCAGTGCGTACGGGTTTGACTGCTCAGGATTTGTTTACAGTTTACACCGCGCAATTGGGGTCCGATTGCCACGTGATGCGAGTGACCAGGCGTTAAT
The DNA here is from genome assembly GCF_001438845.1 of Lactiplantibacillus xiangfangensis. GTDB lineage: Bacteria > Bacillota > Bacilli > Lactobacillales > Lactobacillaceae > Lactiplantibacillus > Lactiplantibacillus xiangfangensis. The sequence goes on along the minus strand of NZ_JQCL01000103.1, from coordinate 191,002 downwards.
GGGGACCACGATTCCGTTAGCTGATGCGCAACCCGGTGACCTTTGCTTTTTTGCACATGATCACGGTAACGGGACTGTTCATCACGTTGCAATGTACGCTGGTGATGGGTGGCTGTTACACGCACCGACACCGGGTAAGCACGTCACCTACCTGCAGTTGGCGGCAACCTATTTAAAAGATGAGCTTGTTGCGGTCAAGCGAAATTGGTAAATGTAAATAATGAGGCGAAATATTTTGCGTAAGGTTAGATTTTTGAAATGGTTAGTATTGGGATTAATGGTTGTCATTGGATTAAGTGGTTGTGGTCGTTCCGGACACACGGCGACATCGGCATCATCGACTGCGCCGACCAGTAAGCCCAAGTCACCGTGGTTGACGAGTCGGGTACCGACTTTTTACGTTCATGGGTTTCAGGGGAGCGCTAATTCGACTAATACGCTCATCCAACACGCGGAACAGACCGCACGCGCGCATAAAGTATTAGTGGCGACGGTCAGTCCTAGTGGACAAGTCACGTTGAGTGGGAGCTGGGCCGCAAAGACGCGTAATCCGATTATTCAGGTCGTTTTCCAAAATAATTTAGCGCAGTACGATCAACAAAGTGCCTGGCTAGCGAAAGTCATCACCGCTGTTAAAGCAAAGCAGAATTTTGCGACGTATAACATCGTCGCGCATTCAGCGGGGTGTGTGGCGAGTGTTAATTTATTAATGACGAAACAGGCAAGTGATTTTCCAAAAATCAATAAATTGGTGACCATTGCCGGTCCGTTTGACGGCGTTGTTGGGGAAGATGACGTGGCTAATCAGAACAGTTTTCTAAGTTCTGGTCAGCCTAAGTACGTGCACGCCGCGTATCAATTGTTGGCCGGTAAACGGACGAACTTCCCGCATAACGTCCACCTGCTAAATATAATCGGCAATTTAGATGATGGCACGAACTCGGATAGTTTGGTAACGAACGTCTCCGCACGGTCAATCAAGCCGCTACTACGCGGGACTAATGTGAATTACACCGAAAAAGTATTCCACGGAAAAGCTGCTCAACATAGTCAACTCCATGAAAACGCAGCCGTCGCAATGGCGGTCGATCGTTACTTGTGGCACCGTTAGACTTTAATATAAAAAATAAAATAAATCCAGAAGTTAATGCGACCTGTTAAGTGAGGCGACATTAACTTCCGGATTTTTGTTTATGGCTAGACAAAGAATAGAAAATAAGCTGTACGAATAAGGTGGAACAAAGCATATAGGGCAAATAGATAAACAACCGAAATACCTCCATACACTAAATATTTATAATTACGCATATGTGAAAGCCCTCCTCGTTAAGTTACCTTAAGTGTAAAGCGCCTAATTAAAAATGACAACGGTAACAACTTCGGACGATAAAAAAATATAAAATTTGTGATTCAGAGAGAACATATTCGCTTTTGTTGTCAGAGTATGATAAAGTTATACCTTGGTTTGAGGCAATGCTGACTTCAAGCCAGTATTATAGGATCTCGGATTTTGAATAAATATATTTTTAGTATCACATACTTGCCCCAGTATTAAATACACAGAATAATTTACAAATTTCCTGAGCATTAGGAAAGGATGTAATGTGATGCGCGTTACAATTAACAAAGGCCAAGAGGTTGTTCATAACATCCCGCTCATGGCCGCCCGACAACGCTATATTAAAGCCGACGTTTGGGAAATCAAAAAAGCAATTATTGAAAAATCTGCCATTAATGGCTGGATGGTTCAAGCGTTGCAACAAATGAACTAAAAAATGAGCGGCCACGACAAATTTGTCGTGGCCTTTTTGTAGGAGGAATTCTAAGATGACCACCAAACAAGTTATTGAACGGCCGCTGGTCAGTATTACGAACGTTATTTTTAGTTTTGATCAGGTGACGAAGCAATTACTCATCTTATTGTTGCAACGGAGTGCGGCCCCCTTTGCCGGTGCGTGGGGCTTACCGACGACGGCGTTGCGAGTGGATGAAAGTGCTGATATGGCAGCGTCACGGTTAGTAAAAGAGAAGTTGGGCGTTGGCTTAAAACGGCTAAAACCGGAACAACTCGGTACCTTTACCAACGTTGCGCGTGTACCGGATGAGCGGACGCTTGCGTTGACGTACATGGTCTACTTGCCAGTTAAACCGGAACTAGTTCCCGGTTACGGTGCCAGAGACGTCCGATGGTTTGCGGTCACGCCACGGGAGCAACAAGACGACCTCGTTGCTGGGACGTTGACGTTTACTGGGGTTGCCGATGATTTAAGCCCAACTACTTTTTACCAACAGGAGTGGACTGAAGGAATGCTGGCAGCTGATCACGGACTGATCGTCCGGACGGCGTTGCAACGCGTTCGCAACCGCCTTGATTATGCCCCAACGATTTTAAGGGTGCTAGGTGACGCGTTCACTTTGAAACAAGCCCGGGAATTATACGCGCTTCTTAGACGGGAGTCTGTTAATCAAATTGACAATTCAAACTTTCGCAAGACCCACGGGCATTTATTTGAAGCCGTTGGATTTGACCGGCATAGCGGTTCTGGGCGACCGGCGCGAGTCTACCGGTTAAAAAACGGGTAGTTGACAGTTGATTAGTTCACATGGTAACCTTGTTGCACCTTAAAGGTATAAAATACCTAAAATATAACGGCGCTGTTATTTAGGACAATTGATGGGGGATTGCAATAATGAAAGTGAAGGGCAATAAGCTCTTAATGCTGATTGGGACAGCATGGTTATTTGATGCGCTGGACGTTGCATTATTATCATTTATTATGCCAGTCATTAAACAGAGTTGGCATCTGACAGCTGGTGAATTGGGGGCCGTTAGTGCGGTAACATCACTGGGAATGATGATTGGGGCTTTAGTTTGTGGCTATTTAGCGGACAAAGTTGGTCGAAAGCCCGTTTTAATCGGGACGTTACTGCTATTTTCAGTTGGAAATTTATTATTGACCGTGACACCAAGTGTTGGTTGGTTTATCGCCGTGCGGTTTATCACGGGGATTGGACTAGGTGGTGAGTTGCCAGTAGCGGCAACCATTATTGCGGACAACTTCACGGGGACTAAGCGTTCACGGATGCTCGTATTGGTCGATAGTTTTTGGGCGTTTGGTTGGATCATAGCGTCACTGTTATCATTTTTAGTGATGCCAAAGTTTGGTTGGCGGATGACGGTGCTGATCACCGCGCTAATGGGGTTATACGCGTTATTAGTTCGTCGTCACTTACCAGAAGAAGCACCGGCAGAACGGTCTAATCAACGGCCATTTGGGGCGGCTTTACGTCAAGTGTTCTCAGTTGAGTACCGGCGTGCAACGATTTGTTTGAGTGTTCTATGGTTTGTCATTATGTTTGCCTATTATGGCATGTTTTTATGGCTACCAAGCGTACTCGTATTACGGGGCTTTTCTATCGTGCATGGCTTTGGCTATACCGTTTTGATGAGTCTGGCGCAGTTACCAGGATACTATCTTGCTGCGTGGTTAATGGGCAAGGTCCCACGGAAAGCCTTGTTAGCCGTTTACCTTATGGGAACCATGCTCAGTGCGGCGGCGTTTGGACTGGCCACTAGTGCAATGATGATCTTAATTAGTGGTGCGTGGCTGTCATTCTTTACGTTGGGGGCTTGGGGCATTATGATTGCCTTTACGCCTGGACAGTTTGCCGTTGACGCTCGCGGTATGGGGATGGGCTTTGCACAGTCGATTGGGCGAATCGGTGCAACCATCGGACCATTCTTAGTTGGTGCGTTGATGGGTGCCGGTATTAAAATCCCAGGAATCTTTATGGTATTCGTTGGGGCACTAATTGTTGGTATTTTAGTCTTACTATTTGGGCTACGCGATAACGATCGCCATTAAGAACGAAAAAAGGGTTGAGCTGGGCTCAATCCTTTTTTCATCATCGTGGTATGATTGCAATAATTCATGAAGGAAGGCGGAAAAATGCAGCTATGGTTGTGGTTTGGAATTGTCGTTTGTATCGCCATAATTGGCTATTTTTGGATTCGAACGGTTCAGTGGCAATCGCGACTTATTGATTTTCAGGGGACTTACCACAAGACGATGACGCCGCTACAAATTCGGCGGAGTCGGCGGGCCTTTTTTGAGAGTGAAATTCGCAAGTCGGCACAACTCCGCCGGTTGGACCTGGTTGCTCGAATCGGCTGGGGTGTCGTGATAGTCGCTGGGATTTTAGTTGCCGCACAATTATTGGACGTCTTGGACCTTACGCCTCACGCTCAGCTGTGGCTAGCATTGACCTGGGGCGTGGGCACCGTTGCATTTGGCGGCAGACTTTGGTTAGAACGGCTCGTAGCGCAACAACTTTATGAATTAACTGCTTTGGCGGAAAACGCCGTAATTATTGATCTGTCAGCCACACCTAGGCAGCTAGGCCAACAGATTTTGAAAAACCAGTTAGGCCTGATGATTGGCACAATTTTAATGGGAACGGTTCTGACAATTGGTAGTTTTCAAGGCCGCCTGATGGTCGTCGGCACGAGGCGCCCGATTACTAGAAGCGTTTGGCCGGTGACTGGTTCGAATACGGCCCAGCAGGCAACGGCGGCCTCATCAGCTAGTCAGGGCAAATCTTCAGCAACGACTACGACCAGTCAATCTGAAGACACGCGTTATCGTGAACCCCGGGTCAATCGTGATCCGGCGTATGTCCGAACACTGGTGCCTAAGAGTCAGTCTTATATAACGACACAGGATCAGGTGGGGTTGCTGGCAATGTACTATTTAGCCTATATAAAGGCCCCCGCTGATGCGTTAGAGCATAACCCGGGGGTCAAGTACAACTATCACATTATCAATGACCGTCAGCCGTTGACAATTGTTGTGAAGTCCAACCAGGCGAAACGACCATTTGAATTTATGGCTGAAATTCGGGGCAAAGGGGCGTTAGCCAACCGGCAAGTTCGATTGTATAAGTTTACGGCGACGACACCTTCTGCTTTAAACGGGCTAGTTCCTGCGTACCGTGAATTTTCAAATTCGCAGGTCAAGATGGGACAATTAATCAACGCCTACTATTCAGAAGAAGACGGGCCTTATCACCGAACAATGTGGGCCATGGAACCCGGTGAGGCTTGGTAACTAAAGTAATGAGTTGATATAAATTTAATCGTGAATAAAATTAATTTAAATTAACTTAGGAAAGTGGTTGCGAGTATTTATCAAGTGAACAGTGGGCTTAGGTATATAAGTTATTTTGTAAAAACGCTGAACACCCTGATAAGGCGGTGTTTTTCGGGGTGTGTTCCGTTGCGAACTTCTGCGCAAACTCCTATGATATAGCCGAGTAAGTGAACGGAGTTGAGTAGGATGGTTAAGGCAAAGTTTTGGGAAACACGGGCGAATAACACACAACTAAAAACCCAGCTGATGCTTGCAAGCGCTAATCAAGAGATTCGCGAAGACGTGGTGTTAAAACGGTTAGTGATGCGTGCTGGACACCGACCGAAAGTGAGTGGGGATAGTGTCACGGTCTCACGGCAAATTGCCGTTGACCTTGGCTATTACTTGTTCTGCCACCACTATCAGATGCCACGGGCAGCCTATGATTTACTAGCAGTTGCTCAGGCGATTGACGCGAATCAGCGGGCCAGTGCTAGAGTTGTTGAATTTTCAAGTTCAAAACAATAATTCGGCCTTCTCATTTAGTACAAATGGGATTAGAATAGTAATTACATTAAAAAATGATTAAAAAGCCAATGGCGAAAGAGGGATGGAAAACAAATGGGAAGATCAGAACAGTTAAAGAAGTTAGTATTTGCAGGCTTGTTTGCCGCTATTATTTTTATTGGGATTAGCGTGATTCGAATTCCGCTCCCCGCAGTTGTGGGGCGTCCGTTTATTCACTTTGGTAACATTTTAACGGTGGTTGCCGTCATGTTCTTAGGCTTTGGTTACGGGGCCGCAGCCGGTGCAATTGGTTTAGGTTTATTTGATATGCTGAACGGGTACGCGGCAACAGCCTGGTTAACCGTGATTGAGGCCATTATCTTGGCTGCCATGGTGAGTTGGAGCTACCGGTCCGTTGGCAATACGGAAGATCAACTAGTCAAGCTTTACTGGGTCTCATTGGTAGCTGGATTAACGAAAATCGTGACGTCTTGGTTGACGGGTGTGATTGAGCTGATGGTGGGGACCACGTTGCAAGTGGCAATGATTGGTTCACTTACGAGTCTCCTAGCTGCAACAATCAATTCAGTCGCTTGCTTTATCCTAGTACCATTAATTTATCGCGTACTCGTGCAAGTTGGATTCAGTCGCCAACGGTTATCTATTTAGCGGGTAACGTGTCATCAGATTAAGAAAGTCTCAGTGAAGGCAGAAATGGTGTTCTTCACTGGGGCTTTTAATATATATTTGAGATAATAGTTGCAAATAAAAAAGCGGTCAAGCGTACTGGCTTGGCCGCGTGGGACACGGGTTTGGTGAAAAAAACTGCTGGGAACGTACGAAAATCTGCGGAGTGAATACCAATTGCTGATATTCATCGTTACTATAACACCCATGCTACCCGGTGTCCGCTCTAATTGCTCGTTTGGAAGTTTAACAAAATTTGAACGATGCTGTGAATCTGTCTAGTGAGGTGACAACGGTTGGACAGGCACTTTAAGTTCGTTTTATCAGGTGCCGTGTTAGCCGGTGTTTTAGGCTATTTATTCACGGTTTACAGTCAAAATGCACAGTTTTCGGATTCCTTAATTGGTATGGAAAATGGCGGAATCATTTTCGTCATCGTCCTTGTTGTAAATTTAGCTAGTAAAAAAGGGCACCAATAAAGGAAAATCGCCCAGAAACCAAGTAAAGGTACAATTTGGTTTCTGGGCGATTCTTTTTGTTTTTCGAGATGATTTTGAACGATCGATTAAACGAGCGTTTTGTTTGGTTCAAAGTTCATATCCATGGGGCGAATGACTGACCAAGTGGAGTGAATCACTTTCCAATCATTGTCTTCCCGTTGGTAAACTTCGATACAGTTGTAACGCATCTCGTTTAGGGACGTGTCCGCAAAGAGTTGGTAGGTCAAAACGGCCATGTCATCGCTAGCTTGAACACGAGGCGCTTTAAATTCGTAGCTATCTGCGAATAATTTGCCCTCAACATTTGCTAGGACGAACTGCTTAATTTGTGTGTAAGTATCGATCCGTTGCGCTTTAAAACTGTCAAAGTAAGAAAAGTTTTCCTTGGACCAAATGTTAAGGTAACCGGAAGTGTCTCCTTTGAACCATTTATTCAAGGCATCTTTTTCTAGGCCAATAATTTTTTTAGTTAGTGCGTCGTTTTCTTTGCTCATTGTTATACTCCTTATCTTGATGACAACGTGATGGCTTCAGTATAAGGTGTACCGTAACGTTACAGTCAAGCACGGATGGTCAGTTTTTAAGACAAAAAAAGAAATGCCGCAATCACGGCATTTCTTCGCACCAGTTCTGGTTGGTGACTAACTATTATGGAGGTGGCGAGAGTCGAACTCGCGTCCAAGCATATTGCCCTTCGAATATCTACGCTCATATTCATACTATTTGAATTTCGCCGTTACAAACGCCGTATGTCAGGGCACTCAGCAACAGCTAACCTGATTAGTCTCTTCTCGTTGCTCCAGGTGGAAGCATTGAGCGTAAGTCCACTAAATTTAGGACCCAGATCCAGGACATGGACGATCCTGGGAGGATCTACGTTAAGCGCCTATTAAGCAGCTAAAGCGTAAGAATTGTTATTATTTTTTGCAGTTATAATAAACTGGGCATTTTAACGTGATGCATGCACGAAACGCAATCCGAACTCAAACTATACCTGTCGAATCCAGAACACCCCCAAATTCAACACTACTAGTTTAGCATAGCTGTTATACCGTGCCAACTATTATGTTTATGAATCCGTGCGACGGCGATGAAAACGCAGCAGAATCTTATGCATGTTCAACGATAACGCCATGACAGCCAAAATAATTAACAACCCACCAGTCAAGTCGAAGCTCGTGAGCTGAACGTTCAGGAAGAGCACGGAAAAGATCGTTGCGGCCAATGGTTCAAAGGCATCTAGTAGGCTGGCCGTTGTCGGCAAAATATAGCTTAAACTGTGGGCAAACATCAAAAAGGGCACCACGGTACCGAAAATGATGATCACCATGAGTAGGGCAATTTGAAACGCGTTGACGGTGAGATGAACGCGCCACATCGGTTGAAATAGCGTTAAGAACAATCCGGCAACCAGTAATCCCCAGCCAGTAACGGAAAGGGCGCCAAATTTTGGCAAGATTGACCGTGGAATCAAGGTATTAGTCGCAACCCCGATTGCTGACAGACCACCCCAAAACAGAATCACCGGTGAGATGGCCAAGCTATTAAGGTGACCGTGTGTCACGATGAGTAGCGTGCCGACGAAGGCCATGACCATGCCGACGACTTCAATGCGTTTAGGAATAACGTGTTTAAAAAATAGAAAGTAAAATGTAATAATGAATGGTCCCAAGAACTGAATAATGGTTGCAATCGGGGCATTACCAACCCGAACGGCTTCGAAGTAGCACCATTGTACTGGGATGAGTCCCAGTAAACCGTAGCTAACAACCTGCCAAGCTGTGCGGGGTTGTTTCCAAATGGCTAACGGGTGTTTGCCCGCTAACTGTCCCCAGATAAGCAAAATAAGGCCAGCACTGATCATCCGAACTTCCGTCAGCCAGATGGCCGTTAAGTGCGGGTTGCTGATGAAGAGGGTGCTCGCCGCGACCCCTGAGATTCCCCATAGAATACAGGCGATACTCGCTAGAATAACGCCCCGTAAATGATGTTGTTGCGTCAAGACTGCCACCCTTTCGTTTCTGAAAATTAACAAGCGTTTTTCATTATAACAAAGTTTCTGGGGTGACCCTACGTTTCTGAGTAATCTCTTATTATTCTCATGAAGGCTTAGGGTAGGGTAACGGATGCGTTTTCAGTAAACTCATGCTATTATATGGACATCAAGACCAGTACAGCAGAATTTGGAGGGACCAATGATGAAGGCAATTATTACGGTAGTGGGACAGGACCAAGTAGGGATCGTTGCTAAAGTTGCAAATCAGTTGGCAGAACTGAAGATTAACATTGTGGATATGTCACAAACGTTGATGGACCATAATTTTACGATGATGTTGTCTGGCGAATGGGACGACCAGCAACTGAGCTTCGCTGATGCACAGGGTGCTTTGGGACGGTTGGAAAATGAGACTGGGTTGACGATCCGAATTCAGCGCCAGGCCGTTTTCGACGCCATTCAAAAATTGTAGGGGGTCCGCATGGAAAGTCAATCAATTTTAGAAACGATTCAAATGGTTGCTGAAGAAAACTTAGACATTCGGACCATTACGATGGGAATCTCGCTATTTGACTGTATCGATAGTGATGGTGCGACCGCACGGCAAAAAATCTATGACAAGATTACGACCAGTGCGAAGGACTTAGTGAAGGTTGCGGATCAGATTCAAGCGGAATATGGGATTCCAATCATTAATAAGCGGATCGCCGTCACCCCGATTGCGCTCGTTGCCGCGGCGAGTGGCGATGATAACTACGTAGCCTACGCGTTAACCATGGAAAAAGCCGCTCGTGAACTGGGTGTCGATTTGATTGGCGGTTTTTCCGCGCTTGTTCAAAAAGGTTATCAGAGTGGCGACCGTAAATTGATTGCCTCGATTCCGCAAGCGTTAGCAGAAACGAGTCGCGTTTGCAGTTCGGTCAACGTGGGTTCGACGCGTGCCGGTATTAACCTGGATGCGGTCGGTGAGATGGGTCGGATTATTAAGCAAATTGCTGCCGACGACCCGGTGAACTGTATGAGCCTCGTCGTTTTTGCTAACGCGGTGGATGACAACCCGTTTATGGCGGGGGCCTTTCACGGTGTCGGTGAAGCGGACCGGGTCATCAACGTCGGTATCAGTGGTCCCGGAGTGGTCAAGCGGGCATTGGAGCAAGTTCGGGGCGCGTCGATCGACGTGGTCTCTGAACAGATTAAAAAGACGGCTTTCAAGGTGACACGCATGGGCCAATTTGTCGGAACAATTGCGGCTCAGCGACTGCACGTCCCGTTTGGCATCGTAGACCTGTCCTTGGCCCCAACGCCTAACGAGGGCGATTCGGTTGCGGAAATCTTAGAAGAGATTGGATTGGAAAGTGTCGGTGCACCAGGAACGACCGCTGCGTTGGCGTTGTTAAATGATGCTGTCAAAAAGGGTGGCGTCATGGCCTGTGAGCACGTTGGGGGCTTGTCCGGTGCCTTCATTCCCGTGTCAGAAGACGCAGAGATGATTCGGGCCGTCAGTGCGGGCCGGTTGAACATTGAAAAGTTAGAAGCCATGACGGCGGTGTGTTCGGTTGGATTAGACATGATTGCGGTTCCCGGTGATACGAGTGCTGCTAGTATTAGCGGCATGATCGCCGATGAAGCGGCGATTGGGATGATCAATAACAAGACCACGGCCGTTCGCGTCATTCCCGCAACGGGGAAAGCCGTTGGGGATGAAGTGGTGTTTGGTGGGCTATTCGGTCGCGCACCGGTGATGCGGGTGAATACAAGTCAACCGGCAGCTTTCATTGAACGTGGGGGTCACATTCCCGCGCCAATTCATTCATTTAAAAATTAATGGGCTTGGATATCCGCCCGTACCAGCAAACACTTCTCAGGCATTTAGGCTTGAGAAGTGTTTTAATTAGAAATCAACGATTTTTTTGAAGGCGCCTTGAAAGACCGGTTCCTACTATATTAGTGAATCAATTTTGGAAAGCCTGGACAGTGAGGCCAAGCTTACACATTTCTTTCACAAATCTAGCACGGTTTGTTAGTAATTTGTTGTTATACTTATCCTGAATACTAGCCCGAAGTGGGGTATGATAATAAGTAGGTTCAGGACGCAACTTATCGAAGACGTCCAACGTGCTTATCAATATAAGCGAGTGACTTGGAGGAATCAGTTAATGAAGTTATTAATGATTGAAGATAATAAATCTGTTTCAGAAATGATGGCAATGTTTTTTAAGAAGGAAAAATGGGATGCGCACTTCGCCTACGATGGCAACGAAGCCGTTGAGATGTTCAATACGGATGTGACTGGCTGGGATATGGTCACCCTTGATCTGAATTTACCAGGCAAGGACGGCATGCAAGTTAGTGCAGAGATTCGCAAAGTTTCCCCAACTGTACCAATTATTATGTTGACGGCTCGTGACTCGGAAAGTGACCAAGTGCTGGGATTAGAAATGGGTGCTGACGATTACGTCACGAAGCCTTTTTCACCCATTACGTTAATCGCGAGAATCAAAGCACTTCACCGCCGGGCTGACCTCAGCAAGACGGTGCCGGAAGAACAACCAAGTGATGCGGCCAGTGATTTTGATGTCCAGACCGACCACTTTAAGCTCAATACGAAGACGCGTGAGGCTTACTTGGCTGATAAGCAGATTCAAGACTTAACGCCAAAGGAGTTCGATCTACTGAAGACGTTAGCCCAGAAACCACGGCAAGTGTTCTCACGGGAACAATTACTGCAACTCGTTTGGGACTACGAATACTACGGTGACGAGCGGACGGTGGACGCGCACATTAAGAAACTTCGTCAAAAGATTGAAAAGGCTGGCCCCCAGATTATCCAGACCGTGTGGGGGGTCGGTTACAAGTTTGATGATAGTGGAGTGACGGATTAATGAAACTGATTTATCAGCAAATGCTGTCCTTTTTTGCCGTCATTATTACGGTTGTCGTGGTCTTGGGGTTTGCGTTTATTCGCACGACCAAGACGATGATCTATCAAAACTCGTGGCAACAACTGCAACAGTACGCCGCAAGTATTGAAAAAGAAGCTATTCGGTATAATACCAAGACGCATCAGGTCGTTGGATTTAATCAGCAATTTCTAAATGATGGTACGGTAATCTTGCGTGATCAGCACATTCACTTTTCTGTGTATGACGCGAACAAAAAGGTGGTTTATCCAAATAGTACGGTCATTGGCGATGCTGCCGTGCCAGGTGGGTCAATCTATGATCCGCACATCTCGGTTGGCGATTGGAAAAAGCTCAAGCAAAATAAAACCATCACGCAGTCGCCACACGTAACTTTCCGCTCACGGCGCCATGACCGCCCGGTAAACACACCGGCGTTACGGACCATCGACGTCTTGGTCCCGTTATTTTATAAAAATAACGGTGTTCGCAAGTTTGTTGGGGCCATTTCGATTGGGTCGTTTGAACAGACTTTGCAGGCCAATGAACAACAGATTGAAAATAACTTGTTCATTGCGTTGCTCGTTTCTGGCGTTGCGGCGCTACTCCTCAGCTATATTTTAGCCCGGTATTCGGTCCGACGAATCAACCGCTTGCGACATGCCACGCACTCCGTTGCTAGTGGGGACTTTAATATTCACGTTGAAAGCAATCATAAGGATGAAATCGATGATCTAGCTGATGATTTCAACGGCATGGTGAGTTCTTTACGGGCTTCCGATGAAGAAATCAAGCGTCAAGAAAAACGGCGGCGCGAGTTTATGGCCGACGCTGCGCATGAAATGCGGACACCGTTAACGACGATCAATGGGATCTTGGAAGGCTTGGCGTATGACGCCATTCCTGAAGAGGATAAGGCCCATTCGATTGAACTGATGCAAAATGAAACGAAACGGTTGATTCGACTAGTCAATGAAAATCTAGACTACGAAAAGATTCGCACCGGACAAATTGCGTTGAATAAAACGAACTTTGACGGTAGCACCGTGTTGCATAACTTAGTTGAGCAATTGGATAAGAAGGCCGCTGCGGCTGAGGACCAGTTTAAGCTGACCGTACCGGAAGAGTTACCGGTGTGGGCCGATTACGACCGGTTCGTGCAGGTGTTGTTTAATATTATGCAAAACGCCATTCAGTTCTCACAGGACAACGTGATTGAAGTGACGGCGCACCGCACGGACCACGCAGTTGAAATTGCTGTCCAGGATCACGGAATTGGGATGACTCCCGAACAAGTGAAAAATATTTGGGAACGCTACTATAAAGCGGATGCGTCACGTAAAAATACGAAGTACGGTGAATCCGGCTTGGGATTAGCCATCTCACATCAATTGGTTCAACAACATGGGGGCACAATCAAGGTCGATAGTGTCGCCGGTGAGGGGACTTGCTTTACGATTACCTTCCCAGATAGTGGATTTGACAAACCAATCGTCGAGGATTAGACCAATTATCAATTGTAAGTGTGACAAGTAAGATTTGTGAAAATTAACACGCGGGGGCGTCCGTACGCGGATTAGCCTGCCAATCAATGAGCGGGTTACTAACGGCGATGGTTGCTGGTTAGTAGCCCGTGACTTGTTTTGACTGGGTTTCCGTAGCGATACCGGGACAAGTATGGTACGCTTAACGTGGCTGTAGACAGCGATTTATCGCTTTTTTAGATAAGTTTTAGAACGAATAGGAGAAAAAAATGCAAAGAGTACAAATTACAGGTAATTCCCAACGAAAAGTCAAAGACGGGTACCCGTTATTAGTAGAAGATGACTTGAAAGATCCAAGTATGAAGTTAACGGACGGCTCATTCATAGCGCTGATGGCGAGCTCGCAATTTATGGGTTATGCATTAGTTGCCAAGCACCGACGCCAACTTGGCTGGGTGCTGAGCCGAGACGAAAGTGAAACCCCAACAACGGATTATTTCCGGAAGCTATTCAAACAGGCCCTTGTTCGGCGGTCGACTAATTTTGATCCTAACCTGCCACAACGGGTATTTAACGCTGATGGCGATGGTCTTGGCGGTGTCACGATTGACCGTTATCAAGACTATTACGTCTTCACTTGGTATGCCCAGGGGATTTACCAACAACGTGAGATGTTATACGCTGCGTTTGAAACGGCTACGGATCATCAGTTCAAGGGGATTTACGCAAAGTTACGGTTTAACGTGGGTGAAGCCAACCTTAAGAGCCAGCTTGTGACTGGTGAAGCTGCTCCCGAACCATTATTAGTTACGGAAGGGGACGTGACTTACCCCGTTCATTTGCAAGACGAGTTAACGACCGGCTTGTTGTTGGACATGCGGCCAATTCGTCAGTGGATGGCTGGTGCTGAATTACAAGGGAAGACGGTCTTAAACCTCTTTAGTCAAGAAAACGGGATTACGGCCGCCGCCGCAGTTGCTGGCGCTGCCAAGACGATTTCGATTGAAACGAATAAAAAGGGTGCCGCCGCAACAGCTGATCAGTTAGCCGTCAACAACATTGACCCAGACAAGCAGGAAATCCGGGCCATTGACGTGAACAGTTACTTAGATTACGCCGCTAAACACCGTTTGAGCTACGACGTTGTGGTCGTAACGGCACCAACCTTTGCCCGGGTCAAGAAGCAAAAGTTCCAAGTTGCCAATGATTTAACGGCGCTTTTGGAAAATGCGTTGCCAGCAGTTCGCCGCGATGGTCAAATGATCGTTGCAACGACCGCCAACAACTTCTCAATGAAGAAATTCCAAGAAGCAATCAGCGCTGCGTTTGATGATAGTGACCGGACTTACACGGTCAGCGACACGTTCCGTTTGCCCGCAGACTTTGTCACTCGTAAAGCTTACTTAGCAAGTAATTACTTGAAAGTATTAGTCCTAACGTTTGATAACTAGGCCGTTTTCGTTTAAATAAACAAGCAAAATAAAAAAAATTTAACGTTAATTTTAGGGACCGTTTTCATTAATTGAAAACGGTCCCTATCAATAAGTAAGCGAATTCATGAAAATATAAAAATAATTATATTTAACCACGCAATGCTGATTATGACTGGTAAAACGGTTACTTTACTGTTAGAATTATTTTTTGTCGTTAGGCATTGAGAGAAAAAATAGAAATGAGGATTATTAGTAATGGGAATTCTAATTGCACTGATTCCTGCAATTGCGTGGGGTAGTATCGGCCTGATTAGTGGTCGTTTAGGCGGTTCTGCACGGCAACAGACCCTTGGGATGACGATGGGGGCCTTGGTCTTTGGTCTGCTCCTTTGGATTTTTGAACAACCAACTTTGACAACCGCAGTATGGGTAACCGGGATTGTTTCTGGGTTATTCTGGAGCGTGGGTCAGGGACAACAATTTACGTCTATGAAGGCGATTGGGATTTCACGAACGACTCCGATTTCAACGGGGATGCAATTAGTGGCCAACGCTTTGGCTGGTGTGTTGCTCTTCAATGAATGGAAGGGGAACATGTACTGGATCGGTTCAATTTCAGTGATTGTTTTAATCGCCGGAGCTGTCCTGACATCGTTAACGGACCGTAGTGACCCTAACCGCAGTAGAAGTGAAAACTGGGGTGTCGGTATCCGGGCATTGATTCTGTCCACTATCGGTTACGCTGGCTATACCATCGTAGTCCACTATGGGAACGTCAACGCACAAGCCGTTGTGATGCCACAAGCAATCGGGATGCTGATTGGCGCCTTGATCTGGTCGTTCAAAGAACAACCATGGAAAGAAAGTGCGACTTACCGCAACATCGTGACTGGATTAGTCTGGGGTGTCGGTAACTTGTTCATGTTCATGGCAATGGCTCAAATTGGTCAAGCAATCGCGTACTCCCTGTCACAAATGGGAATCGTTATTTCAACCTTCGGGAGTATCTTCTTGCTCGGTGAGCATAAGACGAAGCGTGAAATGGTGTACGTCGTCATCGGGTCGATCTTAGTGATCATCGGTGGGATTGCATTATCACTTATGAAAGCATAGTAAAACTTTTACTTTTACATTTATAAAAAAATATGATAAACCTAAAAAGTTGAATTGACGCGGATATGATGACTTATTCGTGTCTTTTTTTTATGATAAAAATACTTATTTTTTACATAAATTGCGAAAATTTACGAAAAAAGTGAGCAAGCGCTTTTCATTCGGTTCGGTCGTATTGTATAATATCAATTGTAAATACGTATAGAAAGAGGTAATAGTAAATGGCACACATTTCATTTGACAGCTCTAATTTAACTAAGTTTGTTCAAGATAACGAACTTGGCGAAATGCAAGCTATGGTCACTGCTGCTGACAAGGAGCTGCGTGAAGGTACCGGCGCCGGTAAAGATTTCCGTGGCTGGTTAGATTTACCAGTAGACTATGATAAGGAAGAATTTGCTCGGATTAAGTCCGCTGCAAAGAAGATTCAAAATGATTCTGACGTCTTAGTCGTAATCGGGATTGGTGGTTCATATCTAGGTGCTCGCGCTGCCGTTGAATTTTTACACGAAACTTTCTGGTCATCACTTTCACGTGAAGACCGTAAATTCCCACAAATTGTCTTTGCTGGGAACTCAATTTCATCTTCATACGTCAACGATTTGATTCACATGATTGGTGACCGTGACTTCTCTGTTAACATCATTTCGAAGTCTGGTACCACGACTGAACCTTCAATTGCTTTCCGTGTATTTAAGGAACGCTTAATCGCCAAGTATGGTGAAGAAGGCGCCAAGGATCGTATCTACGCAACAACTGACCGCAAACGTGGTGCGTTGAAGCAAGAAGCCGATGCTGAAGGCTACGAATCATTCGTTATCCCTGATGATGTTGGTGGTCGTTTCACTGTCTTAACACCAGTTGGTTTATTACCAATCGCTGTTTCCGGTGCCGACATCGACGCATTGATGAAGGGTGCTGCTGATGGTCGCGCAGAATATTCTGACGCCGACTTAAGCAAGAACGAAGCTTACCAATACGCTGCTTTCCGGAACATTTTATACCGGAAGGGTTACACCACTGAAATTCTTGAAAACTACGAACCAAATATGGCGATGTTCTCAGAATGGTGGAAGCAATTAATGGGCGAATCCGAAGGGAAAGACCAAAAGGGTATCTACCCATCATCAGCTAACTTTACGACTGACTTACACTCCTTGGGGCAATACATCCAAGAAGGTCGTCGTAACTTGATGGAAACTGTTGTTAAGGTTGAAAACGCCACTAGTGACGTTGACGTTCCTAAGGAAACTGAAAACCTTGACGGCTTGAAGTATCTTGAAGGTAAGACAATGGCCCAAGTTAACACCAAGGCCTTTGAAGGGGTTATTATGGCCCACGTTGATGGCGGTGTTCCTAACATGGTCGTTAACATTCCTTCACAAGACGCTTACACGCTTGGCTACATGATCTACTTCTTTGAAGCAGCCGTTGCCATTTCTGGTTACTTGAACGGGATCAACCCATTCAACCAACCAGGTGTTGAAGCCTACAAGAACAACATGTTTGCTCTTCTTGGCAAGCCAGGTTACGAAGAATTAACTAAGAAATTAACTGCACGTTTAGACGACTAAACTAACAGTAAATAAAAAAATAACGTCGTTCGGATTGCTTTTGTGGCGTCCGAGCGGCGTTTTTTTGCTTACTTGCACTCGTGATGATAATGGGTGACGCATCGTTGCGGTGATTTCAAAACGATGTCACTTCAGTTATAATGGAAATAATAATCCGAGTCGATGAGGAGAAGTTAACATGCGAACGTTGAACTTAGTTGAAAGTATTCTGATTGTTTTTGGCCTGATTCTCTTTGGTGCCGGCAGTCAGGTTGTTACTATTAAAGATAGCCTCCCGTGGCTCCAATACGTTGGCCTCGGGATCGTGTTTGTAACCGGTCTTGGTGACGCCATTTATCGCATCGTTGCCAAGAAGAGTTTCTTTAAATAACAGAATGATAGCTCAAAATTGACAGCAGATAACATAAGAACCCGCCTTCAGGAAAACATCACTTCCTGAAGGCGGGTTTTTGTTTGGCAAGAAGGTGTGGGTTTAGTTAGCTAAAACGCTTTATTAACCGGTGTACTTTTGCTGGTATCTGAATGGTCTGAGAAAGCATTTTCAAAGAAAATTCACAACTTGTTTATGTTGATTGTTACTAACAATAAGCAGTGACCACGGGGATTTAGATACTAATTGTTAGATTAATAAATAGTTACCCCTGGTATTCGATAACACTTTACATCATTCACTAAAAATCGCAAAGTTATTACTGAGGAACTGTATTCTGGGGTATTCTCCAAAAAAGAATCGGGAGGTACATATATATGAGCTTTTTAGAATTACATGATATTCGTAAAGCCTATACCTTAAATCATGAGGAAAACGTGATTTTAAAAGGTATTAACCTAAACTTTGACCGCGGGGAATTTATTTCAATTCTCGGGGAGTCTGGTGGTGGTAAATCTACATTGATGAACATTATCGGGGGCTTGGATCATCATTATGATGGCGACGTTTTGTTGGACGGAAAATCGTTACGTTCAATGAATGAACGTCAAATGGACCGGTATCGGCGTGAAACGGTTGGGTTCATTTTTCAAAACTTCAACTTAGTTAGTTATCTGAATGTCTTGGATAACGTTTTACTCTCATTGAAGATGACGCGAATCTCACACGCCGAACAGGTGAAGCAGGGTGAGGCACTGCTAAAACGCGTTGGCTTGGAGAAGCAATCCCGCCAATTTCCAAATGAATTATCGGGGGGACAAAAACAACGGGTCGCGATTGCGCGGGCGCTGGCAAGTGACCCCGATATTATCATTGCCGATGAACCGACTGGAGCGTTAGATAGTGAAAATACGCAGGATGTCATGGATATCTTGTATTCGATCGCTGCGGAAGGCAAGTTAGTCATCACGGTGACCCACTCACAAGAAGTTGCCGATTATGGGACGCGCATTGTGCATTTAGATGATGGGAAAATTCACGATGAGTTAGTCATTGGGGCCCCGTTTGACGAAGTTGAAAAGGAACCTACGCGTTACCGGGTACTAGGCTTTCGGCAAATGTTTAAGATGTCGATGCAGCATATGCGCCGGATGTGGTTACGGTACCTGTTGATTATCTTTGGTTCGTCAATCGGGATCAGTAGTATTGTCGTGATGCTTGGATTGGGGTCTGGGATTCAAAACTATATGAATCACCAAATCACGTCGCAGGTTAACCCGACGGCGGTTCAGATTAGTAAGAAGACGGGCAAAGTCAGCACCAAAGCGCGTGACAAAGCGAAGACGGCGAAGGCTTATAAGGCAGCGGTCAATAAAGAAACGACGGCGGCGGCCAAGAATGCTCAAATTACTAGTGCAAACATTAACAAGATTGCCAAGATCAAGCACGTTAAATCCACGACACTCGGTTACTACGCGGGCACCCAGACTAGTTATAAGAAGAACAAGGTTACGGCTAGCTTACAAACGGATAATCAGACCATTTTAGCCAAGACCATTAAAAATGGGACTCGTCCCGGAACTAATGAAGTTTTGATTGGCCGGAAACTCGCTAAGAAGCTAGTTGGGACAAAGAAGTACAAGCAAGCGTTGAATAAACGCGTGACGGTTAAGTTGGCCATGGTCGACAAGCATAACAAGTCCGTGACCGTGAAGAAACGGCTAAAAGTTAGCGGGATCACAAGCAGCAACGATACCAACATCGTTGTGACACCTAAGACGGCTAAAGCAATGGTGAACGCTAAGAAGGTCACTTACCGGCCAAACTTTGCCATTGTACAAATTGATAAGTTGAGTCATGTTAAGTCCGTTGAACATCAGATCAAGGCCATCAAGGGCTCCAATAAGAAGCAACAGTATAACTACACTGGAATCGGTGACTTGATTGATTCCTTGAACACCTACATCCGGTTAGCAACGAACGTCTTGACCGGGGTTGCGGGGATTGCGTTATTAGTTTCTGCCATCATGATTATCGTGGTCTTGTATGTCAGTGTGTCTGAACGGACACGTGAAATCGGGGTCTTACGAGCCTTAGGTGCCCGTAAGCGTGATATTAGTCACTTATTCTTTGCTGAAGCCCTGACCATTGGGGTGTTAGCTGCAATTATGGGAATTATTTTTGGCCAGTTATGGCAAGTGCTGGGGAACGCTGCTATCTATAGTTTAATTAAGTATCCAATTGTGCGGATTTCTGGAACTGCAATGCTAGGCGGAATGACGGTCAGTGTGGTTATTAGTTTATTAGCGGCCTTAGCGCCAGCACACATGGCTGCCCGGTTGGATCCAGTTGAAAGTTTGTCACATGAATGATAAAAAATGAGGGCGTAGGTTATGTACTTTTTCATTACGAGCAAAATTGATTCAACACCATCAGCCATCGAACTGGCGATGATCAACCGGCAACGCCTCTTTACGAAGCACCGCGTACCGGCGATGATTGTGACGCGTAATTACGTGCGCGACTTGCATCAAAATATGCATCAAGTCGGGCTTGATGATGAATTTGTTGTTAATATGTACGATTATTTTCAAGGAACGACCGATTACGAAGGGGACCCACTGACGGCGGCAAACTATCCGCGCGTTAAGGGGGAAACCTTAGTACGGGTCAATACGCGTGAATTTGACGTCATCCAACGGAATCAGCGGCGCAAGCGGATCGTTTTGAATCCAAAGGGTAACGTTGATTACGTTGATATTTTAAATCCACAGGATGCCGTTAGTCGCCGAGATTACTACGATACGCGGGGATTCTTGTCCGTCGCGCAGTATTTTGATGAAAATCAAATTATTGTGTTCGAGCAACATCTGAATCCGAAGAAGCAACCGGTTTTGGAGACTTTTTTCCGGCCCAATGAACACCACGAACCGGTGGCGACCCATCAACGGGTCCTCAACTTTAAAGGGAACACCTATGAATTTGAAGACTGGGATCAGTTAACGGCCTTCTTCTTGGATGCAATCAACACGGAATTTGGCGGGCACGGGACGATGATCGTTGACCGTAGTGACGCGGGGATGCACCCGTTAGTTGAAATGACGACTACGGCGCGCAAGTACGAATTCTTGCACAGTAACTTTACCTTGGATCCTTTAGACGTGGTCAATTCACCAATCGTGCCGTATACCCAAATTGGGCTCGATCACGCTGACCAGATGAATGGTTTCATTATGTCCACTCAGGCTGAGTGTGATGATATGACGAACCATATCCATAACATTGTGCCAACCATCGGGATTCCGGTGGGCAGTGTTAGTGATGAACGGCTGGATGCGCAACCGGTAGACTTTAGCAAGCGGCAGGCAGGTAAAGTGATTGCCGTTGCCCGCTTGTCAGTCGAAAAGCAGTTAGACCAGCTGATTAAAGCCATTGCGTACGTGCATGAGAAGTTGCCGCAAGTCACGTTAGACATTTACGGGTATGGCGACTCCTGGACGGGCTTTAAGGAAGAAAAGCGGCTTCGTAACCTCGTTAATTCGCAACAGTGGCAATCCTTTATTAGTTTTAAAGGGTTTGTTCACGATTTGGCGCCCGTCTATGATCAGGCTCAGATGATGGTCTTGACAAGTCAATACGAAGGTTTCAACTTGGGTATTCTTGAAGCGCTTAGTCACGGGGTTCCAGTGGTGGCGTACGATGTGAAATACGGGCCATCCGACATGATTGAAGATGGCCAAAACGGGCGGTTGATTCCGGCCAACAATTTGGTGGAATTAGGCAAGGTGATTCTCGGACTGTTACGGCAACCAGAGCAATTAGCGGAAATGAGTGAAGCGGCGTACGGTCGCAGTAGTCAATTCTCTGAAGCCAAGGTATGGCAAAAATGAAATGACCACGTCGTTCAGCCAGATATTCAGGCAATGAGGGGAGTAGCAGCATATGGCGAGTAACGCAGCGAGTGCGGTTAAGCAACCGCCTAAGCGTAAGTATGGCACGAGGGACCTACTACGCTTAATTACGACGAATGCTAGTCCTAAGAAGGGGCTATTCATTTTAGGTATCTTATTATCCTTCGTAGCAACGATTTGTAGTTTAGGCATTACGTTAATGCTGAAAGACTTCATCGATGCGTTTAATCACGGTACGTCTGGACAACTGTTGGGAAAATTGTCCGTTGTAATTATTGTGCAACTCTTTTCGAGTGTGGCGTCGAGCTTTTTATTGAGCTATACCGGGGTTGACGCGGTATCCAAGTTACGGAGTACGTTGTGGGAACACATTGTGGATTTACCAATTCCGTATTTTGACCATAACCGGACTGGGGAATTGTCTAGTCGGGTGGTCAATGATACGTCAACGATTTTTGAATTGATCTCCAGTCAATTTTCAAACGCCATTAACGGGGTTATCTCGATCATCGGGTCGTTGACCTTGATGCTCTTGTTAAACTTCAAATTAACGATCATTATTTTGATTGTCGTGCCGTTGATGGCGCTCATCATTATACCGATGGGCCAAGTCTTGGCGCGGATTTCAAAGGCGATTCAAAAAGAGACGGCCAACTTGAATAGTGCATCTGTCCAAATGATTTCACAGAACCGACTGGTTAAAGCCATGGTTGCTGAAAAGCCCCTGAAACAACAGGGGACGGATCAGGTCAACCGGATCAAAGGCTTTAGTGTCCGTCAGATTAAGTTGATTTCATTTTTGAACCCAATTTTAAATATCATGCTCCTAGGCGCCATTTTTGTCATTATCGTTTATGGTGGGGTCCTAGTGCAGACGAAGGCCCTGACCATCGGGAGTTTAGTGGCGTTTCTAATGTACGCGGTTCAGATGATTTCGCCGTTGAGTAGTGTGACGGGGTTAGTGACCGCCGTTCAACAAACGGTTGGTGCGACTGAACGGATTGACGATATTTTGGATAGCCCGGTTGAAGACAAACGGTTAGGTGGCGATACGTTAAGTACCATCGACACGGTTAACTTTGACCACGTGAACTTTGGCTATGAAGCTGATAAGCCGGTCCTGAAAGACATTGATTTACAGATCAACCGTGGTGAACGGATTGCCTTAATCGGTGAAAGTGGGAGCGGGAAGACGACCTTAGTTTCGTTACTAGAAGCTTACTACGAGCCAACTAGCGGGTCGCTAGACGTGAACGGACACTCAGTATCGAGCTATACGATTCCGTCGATTCGGGACCAAATTGGGTATGTGAGCCAAGAAGTTGATCTGATGCCCGGGACGATGCGGGATAATTTACTACTTGGATCGACAACCCCGGTCTCAGATGAACGTTTAACGACGTTATTGGGCCAAGTTGGGCTTGGTGATTGGTTAGATGAATTACCAGCTGGGTTGGATACGGACGTCGGAGAACGCGGTTTAAACGTCTCTGGTGGGCAGCGCCAACGCCTTGCCATCGTGCGGGCCTTAGTTCGTAAACCTTCACTGCTGATCTTAGACGAAGCGACGGCGAGCCTAGATAATCAGAACCAGGAACGGGTGACCCAGCTATTAGCGACGTTACCAGCAGAATTAACGACGATTACGATCGTCCACCGACTCAACCAGATTGAAGCCTACCCTCGGATTCTATTTATGGAAGACGGCCAAATTACGGGGGACGGCGATCATGAGACCTTGATAGCGACCCATGACCGTTACCGTGATTTTTATCGCTTGCAATATCAACACGGGTAATAACAAAAGATTTATGATGAGTTACACAAAAAAGTCGACCGTGACGGAAGCGTCATCATGGTCGACTTTTTTGGCAATTTTTAATGTACTTACATGGTAAACGATGGGTTTGACACTTTGTCTAATTGTGAAGGAAGTATGACTTTGTATTAATATTATTAATAATTATTTCAAAAAAAGGGGGTATTTTGGTCTAAAAAAATAAAAAATATTAATAGTGATATTAGATGGCTAATTAGTAATTTAGACCATTTTACTGACAGCAACAGTAAAATTAAAACCCTTTAGTACCAGTAGATTAAGCGCTGTCATATAGGGTGCTCAAGTGCATTAAAACATGCGAAAATAAGCCAAAATTGGGCTATTTTTAAATCATAGTGAAACGCGTGACTTGTACATAGTGTGTATATTTGCCCGATGAATATGATACTGCCCTGTATTTATTCAAATATTAGTTATTTTATTGACGCAAGTATGCCTGGTTGGTTACTATTTAACCGTAAACAAGGTTACTTGTTTCACATGAAGATTGAATGGCTTGAACGATTTATTTAAATATTTCAAGTCAATGATGTGTTGGAAGAACAAATTGAATGAGAACTTCAATCTGATAGTTCAATAACATGACCATCAAAATATCTAACATGATGATGGCTTAATCGATTAATCACTTCATGTTTTTGTAAATTTGTTTTCAATGTGATTGACGCCGTAAAAGGCTAAATCAATTAAAAAAAGTATTAATCAGAAAAGGGGGCAACAACATGAGTTTCTTTAATGATTTTCATATTTTACCAGGTACCCACACTGCATCATATTCTTCAAGCGTTTCAAATGATATCTTCGGTGGATTCCATTCATTCGTTTTGAACTTAATCTCAGCACTTAAGGGTTTATTCTAAATCCAAATTTTTAACGCCATTAGGAGGCAAAAATTATGAGTTTCTTTACTGATTTACACGTATTACCAGGTACACATACTTCATCATATTCATCAAGTGTTTCAAACGATCCATTCGGCGGATTCCATTCATTCGTTTTGAGCTTAGTTTCAGCACTTAAGGGTTTATTCAACAAATAAGCTAAACCTAAAAAATTATTAATTAAGGGAGATATACAACATGAGCTTTTTCAATGATTTCCACATTTTACCAGGTACTCATACTTCATCATATTCATCAAGC
>NZ_JQCL01000103.1:165825-166406 GCF_001438845.1 Lactiplantibacillus xiangfangensis | reverse complement strand
TCGGTGGATTCCATTCATTCATCTTGAACTTAGTTTCAGCACTTAAGGGTTTATTCAACAAATAAGCTGATTACTATAACTAAATTAATACATTAATAAAGGGAGACAATATATCATGGGAATTTTTGCTGATTTTCACGTATTACCAGGTACTCATACTTCATCACACAGTGCTAATGTTTCAAACGTTCCATTAGGCGGCTTC
Source organism: Lactiplantibacillus xiangfangensis (assembly GCF_001438845.1). Classification (GTDB taxonomy): domain Bacteria; phylum Bacillota; class Bacilli; order Lactobacillales; family Lactobacillaceae; genus Lactiplantibacillus; species Lactiplantibacillus xiangfangensis. The sequence continues at coordinate 166,201 of NZ_JQCL01000103.1, read as the reverse complement.
TACTCATTTATCTTGAGCTTAGCTTCAGCACTCAAAGGTTTATTCTAAATTAAAATTTTAACTGCCACGGGAGGCAAATAATATGAGCTTTTTCAATGATTTTCACATTTTACCAGGTACCCATACTTCATCATATTCATCAAGTGTTTCAAACGACCCATTCGGTGGATTACACTCATTCATCTTGAACTTAGTTTCAGCACTTAAGGGCTTATTCAACAAATAAGCAATTTAAAACACTACTAAATAGATTAACCAGGGAGGCTAATTATCATGGGAATTTTTGCTGATTTTCACGTATTACCAGGTACACACACTTCATCACACAGCGCAACGGTTTCAAATGTTCCATTGGGTGGTTTCTACTCATTCATTA